>NZ_JALKEV010000018.1 GCF_023017105.1 Halalkalibacter sp. APA_J-10(15)
CGTTCCCATGCCGAACACGGTCGTTAAGCTCTTCTGCGCCGATGGTAGTTGGGGGCTTCCCCCTGTGAGAGTAGGACGTTGCCGGGCGAACAAGTACAATCCGATAGGGTTGTGCTTTTTTTATGTGCACAAAAGGGAGTGCTCAAGGTGCAGACGAGCACTGTTCCGGAAGGAACAGCATCATCTGTGAAAGAACCGATGGATCGCCGTGAAGAAGCATCAAGAAAAGCAACAGGTCCCCCTGTGAGACGAATGGTTACTCTTCGTCAAGCAACAAGAGAGAACATCGAAGCGGAGTCTCCAAGATGATCATCCCGGTAGAAGAGAAAGCAAGAGCCAGGACGTTGCCGGGCGAACAAGTACAATCCGATAGGGTTGTGCTTTTTTATGTGCACAAAAGATGAAGAATAAGCCACAGAGGAGCTCTGTTTGAATGATTAGGTTAAGGAACGTGTTGCAAATCTATTATTTTCAGAACCTAGTAAGTAGGAATAGTTCTACAAAAAATGGGTATACTAAAAGCATTAGGGTTGCAATTCAAAAATAAAGTAATTATAATATGGTTAAAGTCAAAGATAGTCAAAGTCAAATAATAATTAATTTATAGAAAGGGGGGATAACATATGCGAAATATATCAGATATTATCGAAGAGTATCTCAAAGCAACCATTCAAAAAAGTGGAGGAACTCCACTGGAAATAAAAAGGAGTGAGATTGCCAAAAAGTTTCAATGTGTCCCCTCGCAAATTAATTATGTCATTCAAACACGATTTACATTAGAAAAAGGCTATCAAGTGGAAAGTAAAAGAGGCGGAGGAGGATATATACGAATTGTCAAAGTTAGTCCACATAATCAACTTGGCTTATTTGAACATATGATTCAATTAATCGGAAGACGTATTGATCAACATACAGCTGAAAATATTATCATAAGGTTGTATGAGGAGCAGATCATTACGAAGCGCGAAAGTCTTTTAATGCTAAGTGTTGTTGATAGGTCTAATTACCATTCGACTATATCACACCGAGATGAAGTACGAGCAAATATGCTTAAATCAATGATTAATTGTTTGAAATATAAAGAATTACATTAATGGAGAGGAGGCTGTCTTGTGTTATGTCAAGAATGTAATCAACGTGAGGCAACATTACATTTTGCGAAGATTATTAATGGAGAAAAAACAGAATTTCATATTTGCGAAAAATGCGCAAAGGAAAAAGGAGAGTATTCGCCTGGCTCTAATAGTTTTTCCATACATCAGCTTCTTTCCGGGTTGCTACATTTTGAACAACCAGTCCAAAGTGATAAAGGTCAAAAGAAAACGCATGAGGATCTAAACTGTTCAAAGTGCGGGATGACTTATGTTCAGTTTACAAAAGTCGGCCGATTTGGCTGTGCCCATTGTTATAAGAGCTTCTCTTCTAAACTAGACCCAATCTTAAAACGGGTTCACAGTGGAAATCATACACATGCAGGAAAGCTCCCTAAGCGGATAGGAGGAGGCATTCAAATACAAAGGAAAATTGATGGACTTAAGCAAAAGCTAAGGGGATATATTGATGATGAGGCTTTTGAAAAAGCGGCAGAAATACGTGATCAAATACGTGCATTAGAAAAAGAAAAAAATGAGCAAAAGGGGGGATGATCGATGTCGCTTGAACAATTTATATCAGAGGCATTAAGTCCATGGATGAAAAAGGACGGGCCGGATTCAGATATAGTCTTAAGCAGTCGTATTCGTCTCGCTCGAAATATAGAAGAATATAATTTCCCAATATTAGCAACGATGGAAGAGTCGTACGCCGTAATCAAACATGTAGGAGAAGCATTAACAGTAAGTCCTTATGACGAAATTGGCCCACTTGAAGTGTTTCATGTAGATGATATGAAGGCCAATGAAAAGCGAGTGCTAGTGGAAAAGCATTTAATTAGCCCCCACCTTGCTGATCATGCTAAGCACGGAGCAGTTTTATTAGATCGTGATCAGTCTGTCAGTATAATGGTTAATGAAGAAGATCATTTGCGTATTCAATGTCTGCTAGCAGGGTTTCAATTAGAAGAAGGATTAAAGAAGGCAAGTAATATAGATGATTGGGTAGAAAAGCGTGTAACGTATGCTTTTGATGAAAAAAGAGGTTATTTAACAAGCTGCCCAACAAATGTTGGGACAGGATTACGAGCATCAGTCATGATGCACTTACCTGCATTAGCGATGACACAGCAATTAAATCGAATTTTACCTGCAATTAATCAATTAGGACTCGTTGTTAGAGGGATTTATGGTGAAGGTAGCGAAGCTTTAGGTAACCTCTTTCAAGTCTCTAATCAATTAACATTAGGTAAATCAGAGCAGGACATTGTCGAGGATTTACAGGGGGTTGTTGCCCAACTTATTCAACAAGAGCGAGTTGCTAGACAATTGTTGATTGAACAGTCTAAATTACAATTAGAGGATCGTGTATATCGTTCCTTTGGCATTTTAGCTCATAGCCGTATGATTGAATCGAAGGAAGCTACTCAACGATTGTCGAACGTCCGATTGGGAATTGATTTAGGTTTGTTAAAAGGTTTATCAGGTAATATTTTAAATGAGTTAATGATTTTAACACAGCCTGGTTTTTTACAGCAATATGCACAAGAGGTGTTAACACCGGAACAACGCGACGAACGAAGAGCTAGTTTAATTCGTGAACGTCTAAAATTAGAAGAACAAATGGGTTAACTATTTTCGGAGGTGAATGAATCATGATGTTTGGACGATTTACAGAAAGAGCACAGAAAGTATTAGCGTTAGCACAAGAAGAAGCTGTTCGATTAGGGCATAATAATATTGGAACAGAACACATTTTATTAGGATTAATTCGCGAAGGTGAAGGAATTGCTGCTAAAGCATTACAAGCATTAGGACTTGGATCGGAGAAAATCCAAAAAGAAGTTGAATCGTTAATTGGAAAAGGACAAGAAGGATCTAAGACGATTCATTATACACCAAGAGCGAAGAAAGTAATTGAATTATCAATGGATGAGGCTCGTAAATTAGGCCACTCCTATGTCGGAACCGAGCATATCTTATTAGGACTTATTCGTGAAGGGGAGGGCGTCGCGGCTCGGGTTTTAAATAATTTAGGTGTAAGTTTAAATAAAGCCCGTCAGCAAGTTCTTCAATTATTAGGTAGTAATGAAGTTAATAATTCTTCTTCACAAGGTAGTGGATCCACTCATGCTAACACACCAACACTCGATAGTTTAGCTCGCGATTTAACAGCAGTTGCGAAGGAAGAGTCATTAGATCCAGTGATTGGACGTAGCAAAGAAATTGAGCGTGTGATTCAGGTGTTAAGTCGTCGAACAAAGAATAACCCTGTCTTAATCGGGGAGCCAGGTGTAGGTAAGACGGCAATAGCGGAAGGGTTAGCACAAGCGATTATTAATAATGAAGTTCCTGAAACGTTACGTGGGAAGCGCGTTATGACATTAGATATGGGTACGGTTGTAGCAGGGACGAAATACCGTGGGGAATTTGAAGATCGTCTGAAAAAAGTGATGGATGAAATTCGTCAAGCACAAAATGTCATTTTATTTATTGATGAGCTTCATACTCTTATTGGGGCAGGTGGAGCAGAAGGGGCGATCGACGCTTCAAACATTTTAAAGCCGTCCCTTGCTCGTGGAGAACTACAGTGTATCGGGGCAACAACATTAGATGAATATCGTAAGTACATTGAAAAGGATGCAGCGCTGGAGCGTCGTTTTCAGCCTATTCAAGTGAATGAACCTACACTTGATGAGTCTATTCAAATTTTAAAAGGGTTACGAGATCGGTATGAGGCCCACCACCGTGTAACTATAACAGATGATGCTATTGAAGAAGCGGTTAAGTTATCAGATCGATATATTTCAGATCGATTCTTACCAGATAAGGCGATCGATTTAATTGATGAAGCAGGTTCTAAGGTGCGACTTCGTTCGTATACAGCTCCACCAAATTTAAAGGAGCTTGAACAACGTTTAGAGGAAACACGTAAAGAAAAGGATGCAGCTGTTCAAAGCCAAGAGTTTGAAAAAGCAGCGTCATTGCGTGATTCAGAGCAACGTTTACGTGAAGAATTAGATGAAATGAAGAATGAGTGGAAAAAGAAGCAAGGTCAGGAAGCAACGGAAGTGACAGTGGATGACATTGCCCAAGTTGTTGCAAGCTGGACGGGAATCCCAGTATCAAAGCTAGCAGAAGAGGAAGCAGATCGCCTACTTAAGATGGAAGAAATCCTGCATGAACGTATCGTTGGTCAGGAAGAAGCAGTTGATTCGATTTCAAAAGCGATTCGACGAGCAAGAGCTGGATTAAAGGATCCAAAACGCCCAATTGGTTCGTTCATTTTCTTAGGACCAACAGGTGTAGGTAAAACAGAGCTAGCTCGAGCTGTTGCGGAAACGTTATTCGGTGATGAGGATTCCGTTATTCGAGTAGATATGTCTGAATATATGGAGAAGCATGCGACAAGTCGGTTAGTCGGATCACCGCCAGGGTATGTTGGTCATGACGATGGCGGTCAGTTAACAGAAAAGGTTCGTAGAAAGCCGTACTCAGTTATCTTACTCGACGAAATTGAAAAGGCTCATCCAGAGGTTTTTAATATTTTGTTACAAGTATTAGAGGATGGACGTTTAACGGACTCAAAAGGGCGTTCAGTGGATTTCCGTAATACCGTTATTATCATGACGTCCAACGTTGGAGCAAGCACCTTACGAAAAAATAAATTCTTAGGTTTTGCTGTTGACGGTGACAATCAAGAGTATTCGGATATGAAGAGCAAAGTGATGGATGAGCTAAAACGTAGCTTCCGTCCAGAGTTTTTAAACCGTATTGATGAGTTAATCGTATTCCACTCATTAGAGAAGAAGCATATTCGTGAAATTATCACTTTAATGGCTGATCAGTTGAAAAAACGCTTGAAAGAGCAAGGAATTGAATTTGAATTAACAGAAGCTGCAAAGGATAAGATTACAGACTTAGGCTATGATCCAGAATATGGAGCGCGCCCGTTACGTCGCGCACTACAAAAGCAAGTCGAGGATCGTTTATCTGAAGAACTTCTTAAAGGAACGATTGTAAAAGGACAAAAAGCAATTATTGATGTAAAAGATGATGAGCTGTTTGTTCAAACAATAGAAGACGTGCACGTGTAATAAAAAAGAAGGGCACTGAAAAAGTTGGATTTTCAACTTTTTTGGTGCCCTTTTAAAAAGTGGTGTACTTACGATTTATATCACCCCATAATGCTTTTTGGTCATATCAATGAATGCAGACAATGGAGCGGTAAGTGTTTTATCGTTATGCCATGCAAGCTGAGTATAGATATCTCTCACTTGTCCTATCCATATGATCTCTGAAACGGTTCCTTGATCAAGCTCTTTTTCGATCGTCATTCTAGGTATGAGGGCTACTCCTAATCCGGCGACAACGCACTGCTTTAATGCTTCAATACTAACAAATTCGATTTTGTCCAATGGATCAAGCTTTGAAAGAGAAAAGAAATCCTCTAGCGCACTGCGGTATGAGCAACCGGTTTCAGTAAGAAGCAATGTTTCTTTTGCGAGGTCTTTAGGTGTAACATATTCCTTTTGAGCGATCTGATGCTCAGGTGACGCGACAAGCACTAAATCTTCTTTGATCAAGGGCATAATTGTAAAATTTTCGTTTTCAATAAGGGAATCCATGATAAATGCAATATCTAATTTTCCATGGATGAGGTCTTCTCTACCAGCCTCATTAGAATGAACCGGTTTAAAGACCATCCTTACTTGGGGAAAGGACTTTTTAAATGTTTTTAAGATCGGGGGAAGACGATAGGTACACTGGCTTTCTTGAGCGCCGATGATGAGAGTACCAGAAACTTTACTATGGTTTTCTACAACGATTTTTGCTTGATGTGAGAGTGTCACGATGTTTTCTGCATAGTCTTTAAAGAGCTCTCCTGCTTCTGTTAATATAATTCGTTTTCCTAAACGTTCGAATAGCGGGCTTCCTAGTTCTTTTTCCAATGTTTTAATTTGTGCTGTCACACTCGATTGGGCAAAGTTTAGTTTCTTAGCAGTTTTTGTAAAGTTTAAACTTTCTGAAGCATCTATAAACGTAATCAATTGCTTGATTTCCATATTTCCCTCCTTTCAAATCGTAAATATCGATTGATCCAAACAAAATAATCAGCTTTAACGATTGTTAACTCCAGTATAGAATATAATTATAGTTCATTTCAACTAGAGCTATAGAAACGAGATCGTTAATCGGTATGAAGATTGAAGAAGTCATGATGATTGTGAAGGAGTGTGGAAATAGTGAGTGCGAAGTCCGTTTCAGTTAAACAAGGTGTAATGTTTCTTTTAGAAGAAGCTAATAGAAAAGGCTCTCTTAATAAAGCTAGATTAGAAAGTTATAAGAAGTCCTTGAATATTCTGATCGAGCTAGATCTTTTAGAAAAAGGTGAAGGAGACAGTTATTGTTTAAAGAAAGAGGTCATAAAGGAACTCTCTGCTTTATTCAAACGTATTTGCCCTGATAGTGAGGAAGATCTTTTAAAACTAAAGCCAAAGTATTATGTTTTATAAAAAAACGAAATGCCCTAGCTTCCATTTAAAGAGCTGGGGCGTTTCGTTTTTCTTTACATATAAAAAGTTATAAAGGTTTTCTTGAATAAAAATTGGTAATGTTTTTATCTTTTACATAGACTATAGAGTGACTATTTGAGCATGAGGGAGATCCGTCGTTTTTCTCTGAAAACTTTGCTACAATAAAGAGGAAGTGACCGTAAAGGAGAGAACGGCATGGCGAAAAAGAAAACAAAATTTGTTTGCCAAGAATGTGGGTATGAATCGGCGAAATGGATGGGGAAATGTCCTGGCTGTCAAGGCTGGAATACAATGGTCGAAGAGTTTGAACCGAGTGCGAAAAGCACCAGTCGAAGCTTTGTTACGTCAACGAGTACGGCAGGCTCAAAGCCGCAATTGATTATTTCCGTAAAAAGTGAGACAGAAGCTCGTATTAGTACAACGATGCTGGAGCTTGATCGAGTACTCGGGGGTGGCGTCGTGCCTGGATCACTTGTTTTAGTTGGTGGAGATCCTGGTATTGGAAAATCAACGTTACTTTTACAGTTAAGCTCGAAGCTTGCGGATGCCAAGCAACGAGTTCTATATATTTCTGGTGAGGAATCTGTTAAACAAACGAAGTTGCGTTCTGATCGATTAGGTGTGACTTCTTCTGATCTTTATGTATTAGCTGAAACGGATATATCGTTTATTGAGCGTGCTATCGATGAAGTTAAGCCGGCACTTGTGATCATTGACTCGATTCAAACGGTTTATCAAGAAGAGGTAACATCTGCACCTGGTAGTGTGGCACAAGTGAGAGAATGTACGGCAGCATGTATGCGCATTGCGAAAACAAAGGGGATTGCGATCTTTATTGTTGGTCACGTAACAAAACAAGGCTCGATTGCTGGTCCAAAGTTATTAGAGCATATGGTTGATTCGGTATTGTATTTTGAAGGTGAGCGTCACCATACATATCGCATATTACGCGCGGTGAAAAACCGTTTTGGCTCGACAAATGAGATGGGGATTTTTGAAATGAAGGAAAGTGGGTTAGAAGAAGTGTTAAACCCTTCTGAGATCTTTTTAGAAGAAAGATCGGATGGAGCTGCTGGGTCGATTGTAGTGGCTTCAATGGAAGGAACAAGGCCCGTCTTAGTGGAATTGCAAGCACTTATTTCGCCTACAAGCTTCGGAAATCCACGGCGAATGGCAACAGGAGTTGACCATAACCGTGTATCCTTGCTTATGGCTGTGCTTGAAAAGCGCGTTGGGCTCCTACTTCAAAATCAAGATGCTTACTTAAACGTTGCAGGGGGTATAAGGTTAGATGAACCGGCAATTGATTTAGCTATTGCATTAAGCATTGCTTCGAGCTTCCGTAATCAAGTAACAAGTCCGATGGATGTTGCCATCGGAGAGGTAGGTTTAACCGGTGAGATCAGACGGGTTTCAAGAATTGAGCAACGTGTGAACGAAGCTGCGAAACTAGGCTTTAAACGGGCCATTATTCCTGAAAAGAATTTAGGAGGCTGGACTTATCCAAGCAGCATACAGATTGTAGGCGTTCCAACTCTAGAAGAGGCGTTGGAAGTCGGACTAGGAGGATAGCTATGGCAGAAGCACAGAAAACAGAAGCATTTGTTCAGAATTTATTGAAATTTGTTGCACCTGGTACTCCATTGCGTTCTGGAATTGATAATGTGTTACGTGCCAAGACAGGTGGACTGATTGTTGTAGGCTATAATAATGGAATGGTTCCGATTGTCGATGGAGGATTTTTTATTAACTCGGATTTTTCACCAGCTTATTTATATGAGCTAGCGAAAATGGATGGTGCGATCATTATTAGTGAAGATGCGAAGAAAATTTTGTATGCAAACACACAATTAGTACCTAACAATACGATTTCATCAAATGAAACGGGGATTCGTCATCGTACCGCTCAGCGAGTAGCGAAGCAAACGGGTCATTTAGTTATATCAATTTCTCAAAGGCGAAATGTCATTACACTCTACCAAGGCGATTATCGTTATTCATTACGAGATATTGGAGTCATTTTAACAAAGGCTAACCAAGCGATTCAGACGTTAGAGAAGTATAAGGTTGTTCTCGATCAAGGCGTTACTAATCTAGGGGCGCTTGAATTTGAACAGCTTGTGACATTACATGAGGTGACACAAGTTATTTATCGTATACAAATGGTATTACGTATAAAGCGAGAGATTATTAAGTATGTAAATGAATTAGGTAGTGAAGGTAGACTTGTCTCTATGCAATTAAATGAGCTAGTAGGAAATACCGAGAAGGAAACGCTCCTTTTATTAAAGGATTATGTGAAGGAGCAAGTAGATGATGTGGAGGAGGTTTCGAAGGAATTATCGAAGCTAGATTCAGAAGAATTGTTAGATGAACATGCGATTGTAAAAGTGCTAGGCTATCCGAAAAGTGTCAATATTCATGAATATTCTTTGTCACCACGTGGATATCGTATTTTAAACCGGATTCCGCGGTTGCCTGCTCCTATTATTGAAAATTTAATTGATAAATATGGCAATTTATCAAATATTATGTTCGCGAGCATGGAAGAATTAGATGAAGTGGAAGGAATTGGAGAACCGAGAGCGAAAATGATAAAGGAAGGATTAAACCGAATTCAAGAGCAGTTATTTATTGATCGACATATTTAAACATAATGATACGAATGCGGAATAATTCTCATAATTTATGTGAAATCCAGTTTGATAGGTTTTAAAACGGAAATCTTGTCTATACTAGTAGGAGGAGGTGAATATGGATGTTAAAAAGGATGGTGCAGCTTTTCTTTTTGATTGCTGGTGGAACTATTGGATTTTTATTTATTCCAGATCTTATCCATATTTTAAATGTTGGCGAAATGCCTAGTTGGTTATTGCACCCATATGCAGGGGCTGTCATTGGAGCAGTATTATTTTATGTCTTAACGTTTTGGTTGGCGGATTATATCGTTGATTTTATGAAGCTAATGGAAGAAGCGATCGTCAAAGCGCCAATAACAGATGTCTTATTTGGATCGATGGGATTAATTATCGGATTAATTGTCGCTTACTTGATTACAATTCCCTTAAATGCTATTAATTTACCTGTTTTCAGTACCGTATTACCGATTTTTGTGACGATTTTCCTTGGTTATTTTGGTTTTCAGATTGGCTTCAAAAAGCGTGATGAACTTATTAATTTATTTACCATTACAAGGAATTTAGGTAAGAAAAAAGAGGAAGAAGCTAGCGCAGAAGGGAAGCACCTGAAAATATTAGATACAAGTGTGATTATAGATGGACGTATTGCTGATATTTGTAAGACAGGGTTTCTAGAAGGCACATTAGTGATTCCTGGTTTTGTGCTTGAAGAACTTCAGCATATTGCCGATTCTTCAGATGTTTTAAAACGCAATAGAGGCCGAAGAGGGTTGGATATTCTAAATAAGATTCAAAAGGAGCTACCTATTGCAGTTGAAATATATGAAGGCGACTTTGAGGATATTGCTGAAGTCGATAGTAAGCTAGTGAAGCTCGCTAAATTACTATCTGGTATGGTCGTAACAAATGATTTTAATTTAAACAAAGTATGCGAGCTTCAAGGTGTGTCCGTCTTAAATATTAATGACTTAGCAAATGCAGTTAAGCCAGTCGTGTTACCTGGTGAAGAGTTGACGATTCAAGTCATTAAAGATGGTAAGGAGCAGCATCAAGGTGTCGCTTATTTAGATGATGGAACGATGATCGTTGTTGAAGGTGGCCGTGATTATATCGGTAAGGACATTGAAGTCGTTGTGACAAGTGTGTTGCAAACAAGTGCAGGTCGTATGATATTTGCGAAGCCTAAATTACTTGAGAAAGCACTTTAAACGTTTGGTGGTTTTCCCCTTTTTGAATGACCTCGAAGCAATGAGTGCAGTCGCTACATCTTTTAAAATCCTGTGGTGAGTGGTTTTCCCGCCACTAGACGAGACGCGTAGCAAACGGAGCCATTGTCACATTTTTTATTGCTTTTTTGAACAGGATATAAACAAATATCAAGCGTTGAGACTACAAATCAGATTAATGTACTTGAATATCATTGAGGACACTGAAAAAGGACAATTTAACTTTTTCGGTGTCCTCTTCTATGATTGCGAGGAGGAACGTGCTAAAATAAGAACGATTTGGGATGTGTTAGGGGCGAGTGAGATGAAATATAGCGTAGTCATTGTAGCGGCAGGGCAAGGAAAAAGAATGAAAGCAGGAAAAAATAAAATGCTGCTGGAGTTAAGAGGTGAACCACTTGTGATTCATACTCTTCGCTTGTTTGTTCATGATGACCAATGTGATGAGGTAGTTCTTGTTGTGAATGAACATGAAATAGAAGCTATGAAGAAACTCGTTGGAGTAGTTGAAATGAATAAGCCATGTAAAATCGTTGCAGGAGGTAAAGAACGCCAGCACAGTGTTAAGAACGGAATAGATCAATTGCGTCATAAAGGGATTGTGTTAGTGCATGACGGAGCGAGGCCGTTTGTTCGAAATGATGTTTTACAGAAGCTTGTTGCTCAAGCAAAGCAAAGTGGAGCAGCAACAACTGCTGTCGCTGTTAAAGATACAGTGAAAAGGGTTCAGCACCATCGAGTGGTTGAGACATTAAATCGCAGTGAGCTATGGGCGGTACAAACACCTCAAGCGTTTGAGGTTGTATTGCTACAGAAAGCACATGAGAAGGCAGAAGAAGAGGGTTTCTTTGGGACTGATGATTGTAGCTTAATTGAATGGTTAGGCCACGAGGTTGTGATTGTTGAAAGTGATTACCATAATATTAAGCTTACAACACCCGAAGATTTGCTTTTTGCTGAGGCGATTTTACAAGAAAGGGAGAGACATTTATGAGAATAGGACAAGGCTTTGATGTTCATCAGTTAGTGGAGGGTAGGCCACTTATTTTGGGAGGAATTGAAATTCCATATAAGCAAGGGTTACTTGGGCATTCAGATGCAGATGTATTACTTCATACGATTACAGATGCTGCTCTTGGAGCAATAGGTGAAGGTGATATTGGACGTCATTTTCCAGATACAGATATCGCGTATAAAGATGCTGATTCTGCGAAACTGTTAACCGATGTGTGGGAGCTTGTGAAGCAACGGGGCTATCAATTAGGAAATATTGATTGTACGATTATTGCTCAAAAACCGAAAATGTCCCCTTATATTGAACAGATTCGTGGCCGGATTGCTGAGCTGTTAGAAGCAGATGTTAGTCAAGTGAACGTAAAGGCAACAACAACAGAAAAGCTAGGGTTCACAGGACGAGGGGAAGGGATTGCTGCACAGGCTGTGATCTTATTAGCTACGTAACGAAAACTTGACCATTGCAGTGTAATTGGTGCTAAAATAGAACAATGAAGGCGAGCAGAGGCTCGAATACAGGAGGTATAATGAGGATGGGAAGCGAAGTAAGAGTAAGGTTTGCTCCGAGTCCAACTGGACATTTACATATTGGTGGTGCACGTTCCGCCCTTTTTAACTATTTATTTGCTAAAAGCCAAGGTGGGCAATTTATTTTACGAATTGAAGATACCGACCAAGCACGAAATGTAGAGGATGCAAAAGAAAAGCTTTTAGAAAGCTTAAAGTGGTTAGGAATTCAATGGGATGAAAGCATTGATGTCGGTGGAGAATATGGTCCTTATAGCTGTATGGAGCGTACTCATATTTATCAAGAATATCTTGAGCGGCTATTAAAGGAAGGGAAGGCGTATTACTGTTTTATGACGGAAGAGGAGCTTGAGGCGGAACGTGAGGAGCAACGCTCACGTGGAGAAACACCAAAGTATAGTGGGCGTGATCGTGATTTAACAGAGGAGCAGCGTAAGGACTATGAGGCAAAAGGATTAAAGCCAGTCATTCGCTTCCGTGTGCCTGAAGGACAAATCATCAAAATTGATGATGCGATACGCGGGGAGGTATCGTTTGAATCTGATGGAATCGGGGACTTTGTCATCGCACGAAAAGATGGTATTCCGATGTATAATTTTGCCGTTACAGTTGATGATCATTTAATGAAAATTTCTCATGTGATCCGTGGGGAGGAACACCTTTCTAATACACCTTTACAAGTATTATTATATGGAGCATTTGGATGGGAGGTGCCACGTTTTGCTCATGCCTCTTTAATCTTAAATGCTGACCGCCAGAAGATGAGCAAGCGGGATGAATCCATTATTCAATTCGTAGAACAATATAAGGATTTAGGTTATAAACAAGAAGCATTAGTCAATTTCTTGGCACTACTTGGCTGGTCTCCTGGTGGAGAAGAAGAAATCTTTACATTGGCGGAGCTAGAAGAAATCTTTTCATTAGAGCGAGTATCAAAGGCTCCAGCGATATTCGATACAGACAAATTAGCATGGATGAATAATCAATATTTAAAGGAAGCTGATCTTGATGAGGTTGTTGCTTTATCATTACCTCATTTAATTAAAGCAGGTAGACTTCCGGCTGATTTAAGTGAGGAACAACGTCATTGGGCTAGAGACCTTATTGCCCTGTACCAAGAACAGCTTCAATATGGATCAGAAATTGTTGAGTTGACGGAACTTTTCTTTAAGAAGGAAATTGAGTATAATGAAGACGCACAAGTCGTATTAGACGAAGAACAAGTTCCTGAGGTGCTCGCTCAATTTGCAAAAGAGCTAAGTAAGCTAGAGGAGTTTACGGCGCAAGATGTGAAGAGCGCGATTAAAGCAACGCAGAAAGCAACAGGACAAAAAGGGAAGAAGCTGTTTATGCCAATTCGTGTAGCAACGACAGGCTTAACGCACGGCAGGGATCTTCCAGAATCGATAGCACTTATTGGAAAAGATGTTATTTTGGCACGCTTAGAGCAATTACGTGCATAAGATGGAGCATTATCATAATGAAAAGCGATGAGAGGGAAAAGTAGGATGAAGAAAGCCTCACAGAGAGAACTACATGAGCTGAAAGTAGTTTAGGTAGACTTTTTTTGAACATGCACCCTTGAGCCTCTTTCTGAACGAATAATCTGTGTAGGAAAGAGCGTGTTGCGGCGTTATTCGCATAGAGATAACAGATTTTGATCTGTTAAACAGAGTGGAACCGCGTAAATAAAGCGCCTCTGTGCTATGACGAGCACAGAGGCGCTTATCTTTTTGTAGATAGAAATAGAAAATGAAGGAACGGAAAGGGGGAGATGAAGTTGAGGAGGATGATTCGAACATTGCTTAATGATGTTGATGTCGTTTTTGATCAGGATCCTGCAGCTAGAAGTAGAATGGAAGTCATATTCACTTATTCCGGCGTACATGCGATTTGGTCTCATCGGCTCGCTCATTGGCTCTGGAAACGACGTATCTTCTTTTTAGCACGGTTTATCTCACAAGTTAGTCGCTTTTTTACAGGCATTGAAATTCACCCTGGTGCTGTTATTGGCCAACGTGTGTTTATTGATCATGGTATGGGTGTAGTGATAGGGGAAACGTGTGAAATTGGCGATCATGTTACGATTTACCAAGGGGTGACTCTCGGTGGAACTGGAAAGGAAAAGGGCAAGCGTCACCCGACAATAGAAGATCATGTCTTAATTGCTTCAGGGGCAAAGGTACTCGGTTCGTTTACGATTGGTCAGCATTCTCGCATAGGTGCAGGCTCTGTTGTATTAAAGGAGGTCCCCCCTAAGTCCACAGTTGTTGGTATACCAGGGAAGATTGTTGTTCAGGATGGAATCAAGGTTGAACATGGTTTAAATCATCATCAACTTCCAGACCCGATCGCTGATAAGTTAAAGGAATTAGAAGAAGAAATAAAAGAATTGAAGGCTGCTTTGAAGGAGCAAGATCATTCGTAAAGAAGGAGGGAATTGAAGGATGTCGATACATCTTTATAATAGCTTAACGAAGAAAAAGGAGCGATTTGTTCCGTTAGAAGAAGGTAAGGTGAAAATGTATGTATGTGGGCCGACGGTTTATAACTACATTCATATTGGAAATGCCAGACCAGCGATTGTATACGATATGGTACGACGCTATTTAGAGTATCGAGGATATGAAGTTGAATTTATTTCCAATTTCACAGATGTTGATGATAAAATCATCCGTGCTGCTAAGGAAATGGGAGAGGATGTCTTCGCTGTTGCTAATCGTTTTATTGATGCCTACCATGATGATACGTGCGCACTTGGTGTGAGAGAAGCTGATGTCCATCCGAGAGTGACAGATACGATGCCTGAAATTATAACCTTTATTGAAGGGCTTGTTGAAAAAGGTTATGCATATGAAGCTGATGGAGATGTGTATTTTCGCACACGGAAATTTAAGGATTATGGGAAGCTGTCAGCTCAGCCTCTTGAAGAATTACGTTCGGGTGCAAGAATTGAAGTTGACTCTCGTAAAGAGGACTCGTTAGACTTTGTTTTATGGAAAGCGGCGAAGCAAGGTGAGATTTCCTGGGAAAGTCCGTGGGGGAACGGACGTCCTGGCTGGCATATTGAGTGCTCAGCAATGGTCAAAAAATATTTAGGTGATACGATTGATATACATGCAGGGGGGCAAGATTTAACATTTCCTCACCATGAAAATGAGATTGCTCAAACTGAGGCTTTGACGGAAAAGCCAATGGCAAAATATTGGCTCCATAATGGATTTATAAATATTGATAATGAGAAAATGTCGAAATCGTTAGGAAACTTCGTATTGGCAAAAGATATTATTCAACAGCATTCGGCAGAAGTTGTCCGTTTCTTTATGTTAACGGCACACTATCGTAGTCCAATTAATTTTAGCGATGAGCTTCTTGAAGGAGCGAAGAATGGTCTCGAACGATTGAAAACGGCTGTTTCGGCGATTGGTCATCGTCTTGAAAAATCAGCTGACTTAGGAGATCGAGGAGACTGGATTGAAAAAATTGATCAGTTGAAACAACGTTTTATTGTAGAGATGGATGATGATTTTAATAGTGCTAACGCCATTTCAATTATGTTTGATTTAGCTAAAGAAGCCAATCGTTATTTACGTGAGGAACAGACGTCAAAGGAAATTCTTTCACGCTTTTTTGAGCAATTGAAGGAGTTTGCTGATGTACTAGGACTCTCTTTACAAGATCAGAGTGAATTATTGGATTCTGAAATTGAGGAGCTTATTGAAAAGCGTAACAGAGCGAGAAAGGAAAAGGATTTCTCATTAGCAGATGAAATACGTGATCAATTAAAGGAACAAGGGATTATTCTTGAGGATACACCTCAAGGGGTTCGTTGGAAGAGAGGCTAATCGATTTATGAAAATTATTGATCCTACCATTGATTTGACACAAGTAAATGCCTTGGCCCTAGCATATATGGGGGATAGCGTCCTTGATATGTATGTTCGCTATTTCCTCATCGCTAAGGGGAAGGTTCGACCACATCAATTACACGTAGAGGCGACGAAATATGTATCAGCTAAGGCGCAGGCGAACGCTGTCCGCTATCTTATCGATGAGGAATTTCTAACAGAGCAGGAAATGGCCGTTTTTAAGAGGGGCCGCAATGCAAAGTCTGGAACAATACCAAAGAATACTGATTTAAACACGTATCGCTATTCGACAGGGTTCGAAGCGGTACTCGGATTTTTGTATTTCCAGGGGAATAATGAACGGTTAGATAAGCTGATGATAAAAGCCATTTACTTTATTGAAAATGAAAGGAAAGGAGGCTAGGTGATGAGTCAGGAATTCATTTATGGAAAAAACCCTGTTATTGAAGCGTTAAAGTCTGGACATGCCATTAATAAAATTTGGATTGCAGAAGGATCACAAAAGGGACAAATGACAAAGGTTATCCAATTAGCAAAGGAAAAGGGTGTTTTAATTCAAAGTGCACCGAAGAGAAAGCTGGATCAGCTTGTTCAAGTTGATCAGCATCAAGGTGTCGTTGCGTCTGTGGCTGCCTATGAATACGCCGAGATTGATGATTTGTTTAACCGTGCAAACAAACAAGGTGAGGAACCCTTCTTCCTCATATTAGATGAAATAGAGGATCCGCATAACCTTGGCTCAATATTAAGGACAGCAGATGCTGTCGGAGCGCATGGAGTGATTATTCCTAAAAGGCGGGCGGTAGGTTTAACGCAAACCGTTGCAAAGGCATCTGCTGGTGCGATTGAATATATTCCGGTTGTGCGTGTGACTAATATCGCTCGGACAATGGAAGAGTTGAAAAAACTGGGCTTGTGGTTTGTTGGAACAGATGCAAAAGGGCAAGAGGATTACCGACAAGCGTCGTATGATATGCCAATTGGATTAGTCATTGGAAGTGAAGGCAAAGGGATAAGTCGATTAGTGAAGGAAAAGTGTGATTTCCTTGTGCAAATCCCAATGGCTGGTCGCGTCACTTCACTTAATGCATCTGTAGCAGCAAGCTTACTCATGTACGAAGTATATCGAAATCGCCACGAGCTAGGAAGAACGTGAGGACATGAAAGACATTTTATTAGTGGATGGCTACAACATGATTGGTGCATGGCCGAAGTTGAGTGATATGAAAGAGAAAGACTTTGAATTAGCACGTGATTGCCTTGTAGAAATGATGGCTGAGTATCAAGCATTTACAGGGTTTAAGGTTTACGTTGTTTTTGATGCTCATATGGTTGAGGGAATTGGAAAGACGTATCATAACTTTCGAGTTGATGTGATATACACAAGGAAAAATGAGACGGCTGATGAGCGCATTGAAAAGCTCGTTCATCAGCTTAAGCGGATCGATACGAGGATCCATGTGGCGACATCTGATTTTACAGAGCAGTCATTAATATTTGGTAGTGGGGCCTTGCGAAAATCAGCCCGTGAATTACTTATTGAAATTGAGTCAACAGAGAAAGGGATTGACAAAGAAGTACAAAATACTCTAAAACAACAGCGTTCGACAAACTTGCAATTAAAAGATGAAATTTTAGAAATTTTTGAAAAATGGCGTCGAGAGCGCTAAACAAAGGTTGACCGACTGGAAATATGTACTATATAATGTTTATAAAATTTCAATCAGAGCTGAGGTCGGAGGGGTTGTAAGTGGATATGAGCCTTCAAAGAACAGACGTAACGCCTATTTATGACAAGATTGATGATGATGCTTTAGTTTTATATGTTCGAAATGGTGATAGTGTAGCATTAGAATATTTAATTGATAAGTATAAAAATTTTGTTCGCGCAAAGGCTAGATCGTATTTTCTCATTGGTGCAGATCATGAGGACATTGTTCAAGAAGGGATGATTGGCCTCTATAAGGCTGTAAGGGATTTTAACGGCGATAAGTTGTCTTCTTTTAAAGCGTTTGCAGAGTTGTGTATTACTAGGCAAATTATTACAGCTATTAAGACGGCTACTCGTCAGAAGCACATTCCGCTAAACTCATACGTATCGTTGGACAAGCCTCTATATGATGAGGAATCTGAACGGACATTACTGGATGTTATATGTGGAACGAAAGTAACAGATCCGGAAGAGCTATTAATAAACCAAGAAGAATTTCAAGATATTGAACTTAAGATGGGCGAGCTGTTAAGCGATTTAGAAAGACAAGTGCTTATGCTCTATTTAGATGGACGCACATATCAGGAGATTTCCGTTGATTTAAATAGGCATGTGAAATCGATTGATAATGCCCTTCAACGTGTAAAGCGTAAGCTAGAACGATATGTTGAATTGAGAGGAGTATCACTTGCATAAGATTTTATTAAGAGGATACTGTTCGAATGAAAGGTACTGAAATAGTATAAATGAAGAGGCCACTTAAAAAGCACAAATTTTCAGTCGCATCGTTCGTAAGTATCCTCTTTTCATAATTCAAGAATAGAAAAAGGAGCGGTTCCTTTTGATCCATAAAACGATCACGATTCAAACGAAGCATACGGAAGTCCCCTTATATACATATTTTCTCAACCAATCACCTGAGATTGATCCAGAAAGAAAGCGGCCAATCGTTATCGTTTGTCCTGGTGGAGGTTATGAACGTACTTCAGACCGAGAGGCTGAACCAGTGGCCATTAAGTTTAATGCAATGGGGTTTCATGCGTGTGTCCTTAGATATAGTGTTAAACCCGCTCCGTTTCCAACATCATTAATTGAACTAGCCAAAGCAGTTGCCCTTATTAGGGAGAACGCAACAGAATGGAATGTGGACACGAGTAAAATTATTGTCGCTGGTTTTTCTGCTGGCGGACATTTAGCAGCAAGCTTGGGTGTATTTTGGAGGGAGTCTTTTCTCGCTGAATCATTAGGTGTATCGAGTGATGAACTGAAACCTAATGGCTTGTTGTTAAGTTATCCTGTTATTTCGTCTACAGAATATGCGCATAAAGGGTCATTTCGTGCATTATTAGGAGATAACTATAAAGAACTTTTATCTCAAGTTTCATTAGAAAATCATGTTACGGCACATACTCCGCCAACTTTTTTATGGCACACATATACGGATGAAGCAGTGCCTGTTCAAAATAGTTTCTTGTTTGCACAAGCCTTGTTAGAGTATCAAGTCCCGTTAGAGATGCATATTTATCCACGAGGAATACACGGACTATCACTTGGTACTGAAGAAACAAAGGCTTACAATAATCAAGCGACTGTTCAGGATGAAGTCGCAAATTGGATTGATATGGCTGGTGAGTGGATTAGAGGCATGTAATCTATATGGCCGCTGAATGAATAGGACAGAAGTGGTAAAAAAGGTCGCAATGATCTTACCACTTCTTTTTTTTGAATGATAAGAAAGTATAAAATTGTTAGACGCTTCATCAAGGAGGAAGTAGGTGGTATGACGGCATTGAGCAGGGCTTTGGAAAATCAACCATTTTAATTAAGCGCTTTCAAATATGTAAATTGACATTGTAGGTGGTTTATACTAGAATGAAATAGTATGTATGTTAGAAGGTGATGGTGCAAAGTGCGAACAAAGGTTGTACTAGCTTGCGAGAATTGTCATTCGAGAAATTACACAACACAAAAGAATACGCAAACCAAACCAAACCGCATTGAGGCGAGGAAGTTCTGTAAGACTTGTCAAGAGCACACCCTTCATCGTGAGACGAAGTAATGGAGCGGTTCTTTTTTATGAGCGGAAATGAACCTGCCTGTTTGATGGACAAGTTATTGCTTGATTTGTCCGAATAGATTTTGGCTCGTTTGTCTATATTGAATTGTGCTGGAGGTGTCTGTCATGGCTGACGGAGAAAAGAAAGGGATTGGCAACTTTTTTAGAGGTGTTGTAGCAGAGATGAAGCGCGTATCTTGGCCGACACGTAAGGAGTTAACACGGTACACGTGGGTTGTTATTGGTACAGTTATCTTTATTTCTATTTATTTCTTTGTAGTAGATTTAGGAATTTCTGAACTAGTTCGCCTCCTACTCGGTTAATGTTGGTTGATTTTGGTGAAACTGCTAAAATAGAGAGGAGGGAAGGGCATAATTGTCCGATTAATTGTGGAGAAAAATTGGTATGTAGTACATACGTACTCTGGTTATGAAAATAAGGTGAAGACAAATTTAGAAAAACGTGTCGAGTCGATGGAAATGGCAGATAAGATTTTCCGCGTGCTTGTTCCTGTCGAAGAAGAGACGGAAACGAAAAATGGAAAGAGTAAGACGGTTACCAAAAAGGTCTTTCCTGGTTACGTTATTGTAGAAATGATTATGACTGATGACTCATGGTATGTTGTTCGTAATACACCTGGAGTGACTGGATTTGTTGGGTCTTCGGGTGCAGGTTCTAAGCCAACAGCGCTTCTGCCTGAGGAAGCTGAAGTGATCTTGAAACAAATGGGTGTCGAGCAACCTAAAGTAGAAGTTGATTTCGAGTTAAAGGAATCCGTCAAAGTTAAAGAAGGTCCTTTTGCCAACTTTATTGGGGTCATTGAAGAGATTCAGGACGAAAAGCAGAAATTGAAAGTTCATGTAAATATGTTTGGGCGCGAAACGCCTGTTGAGCTCGAATTCAACCAAGTTGAAAAGATTTAAGAAATAACTTGATATCTTTCTCTGGAAGTGATAGAATCTTCATGGTTGACATTGGTTTATTACATGAGCCACCGGGTGCATGAATGCATCCGTTTTTTGAGTGGGAGGGTATGAGAATACGTACCCGATAACCACATCACGGACTAAGGAGGTGTGTCACGTGGCTAAAAAGGTTATTAAAATGGTAAAGTTACAAATTCCTGCTGGGAAAGCTAATCCAGCGCCACCAGTTGGTCCTGCATTAGGTCAAGCAGGTGTAAATATCATGGGTTTCTGTAAAGAATTTAACGCGCGTACTTCAGATCAAGCGGGTCTTATTATTCCTGTTGAGATCACAGTGTTTGAAGATCGTTCGTTTACATTCATCACAAAAACTCCGCCGGCAGCGGTTCTACTTAAAAAAGCTGCTGGGATTGATTCAGGTTCTGGTGAGCCGAACAAAACAAAGGTTGCTACATTAAAGCGTGATAAAGTACGCGAAATCGCTGAGACAAAGATGCCTGATTTAAACGCTGCAAACGTTGAGTCTGCAATGCGTATGGTTGAAGGTACAGCACGTAGCATGGGAATTGTGATTGAAGATTAATTAGTTTGATGAGATTCGCTAGCGTGAGGTTGCAACCAGTTGGTTCGCAACCTTTCATAGTGGGAGGTAACTACCGCTAAAACCACATTCGAGGAGGAAATAAACATGGCTAAGGGAAGTAAGAAGTATACAGATGCTCTTAAGCTTGTAGATCGTGATACAGCGTACCAAGTAGAAGAAGCAATTGAATTAGTGAAAAAGACGTCTACGGCTAAGTTCGATGAAACAGTTGAAGTGGCTGTTCGACTTGGTGTAGATCCGAAGAAAGCAGATCAACAAATTCGTGGAGCTGTTGTCCTTCCAAACGGAACAGGAAAAACGCAACGCGTATTAGTATTTGCTAAAGGTGAAAAGGCGAAAGAGGCAGAAGCAGCTGGTGCAGATTTCGTAGGAGAAGAGGATTTAATCAATAAGATCAACCAAGGTTGGTTTGACTTTGATGTAATCGTAGCGACTCCAGATATGATGGCGCAAGTTGGTAAGCTAGGCCGTGTGTTGGGGCCGAAAGGTTTAATGCCGAACCCTAAGACTGGTACGGTAACATTTGATGTTTCTAAGGCTGTTAATGAGATCAAAGCGGGTAAGGTTGAATACCGTGTTGATAAAGCCGGAAACATACATGTTCCGATTGGTAAAGTTTCATTTGAATCTGAGAAGCTTGTTGAAAACTTCACGACAATCATTGAAACGTTAGTAAAAGCAAAGCCGTCAGCGTCTAAAGGGACTTACATGAAAAATGTTGCGGTCGCTTCAACAATGGGACCAGGCGTGCGTGTGAACGCAACAGCGTTTTCAAAATAAAGATTGACTTCATTCAGTCGTGTCTGTATACTAATTAAGGTGTCATAACAGATGCGTTAAAATTTAAAAGTCATACCGTAGACAGTAGGAGTGCTTAGCACTTAATTACCTACCGAGGTAAGCAATAGATGCAGATAATAAAACTGTGTTTGTGTGCCCTCATGTCTACATGAGGGCACTTTTTATGCTTGAACGGTATAGGACAGCATAATAGGAGGTGTAAGGATGAGTGTATTAGAACAGAAGAAACAGGTTGTTTCAACGATTGCGACTAAGCTTCGTGATAGTAAAGCGACGGTTGTTGTTGATTACCGTGGTCTTAATGTTGCAGAAGTGACTGAGCTACGTAAACAACTGCGTGAAGCTGGAGTAGAATTTAAAGTATATAAGAATTCATTGGCTCGTCGTGCGACAGCTGAAGCTGGACTTACAGAGCTTGATGAGCAATTAGTTGGTCCGACTGCGATTGCTTTTAGTGAAGACGATGTTATTGCTCCGGCGAAAGTGTTAAACAACTTTGCTAAAGAACATGAAGCTTTAGAAATTAAAGCGGGTGTTCTTGAAGGTCAGGTTGTATCAGTAGCTGAAGTGAAGGCTCTTGCTGAACTTCCATCAAGAGAAGGCCTTCTTTCTATGCTTGCAAATGTACTACAAGCTCCAGTTCGCAGCTTCGCATTGGCTACAAAGGCCGTTGCCGAGCAAAAGGAAGAACAAGGCGCTTAATAGTGCGTAATGAAATGCGATTATTAATCGTATAGCTCGATTCGAAATAAAACCAATAAATAGGAGGATTTAAATCATGAGTAAAGAACAAATCATTGAAGCGATTAAAGAAATGTCAGTATTAGAACTTAACGACCTAGTTAAAGCAATTGAAGAAGAATTTGGTGTAACAGCAGCAGCTCCTGTAGCTGTAGCAGCAGCTGGCGGAGACGCTGGCGCAGCTGAGCAAACTGAGTTTGACGTTGTTCTTGAAGCAGCTGGTGGTTCTAAGATCAATGTTATCAAAGTTGTTCGTGAGCTTACTGGTCTTGGTCTTAAAGAAGCGAAGGCACTTGTTGATGGTGCTCCAGCTCCAATTAAAGAAGGCGTTGCGAAAGAAGAAGCGGAAGAAGCGAAAGCTAAGCTTGAAGAAGCTGGTGCTTCAGTAGAAGTTAAGTAAGTTTAATGCTGATATGAAAAAGACTCGCATTTGCGAGTCTTTTTCAATATAATCAGCTTCAATATTCAAGAAAGGGATGCTAAGACCAACAAACGTTTTTAGCTGAAATTCTGAGCAGTAGGGAAGAGGCTTTTGTCCCAGCACCTTTTCTAAAACGAAGGAGGATATGCGAACATTGTCAGAGCATTATTATAGTGAGAAGCCGACTGTCGATAGTGATGCGAAGGAATGGTCGGTCAATTTAAATGGTGAAAACTTTCTATTTGCGTCTGATCGAGGTGTCTTTTCGAAAGAAGGGATCGATTTTGGAAGTCGGTTATTAATTGAAACATTTGAGCTGCCGTCAGTTCCAGGTGGTATTGTTGATGTAGGTTGTGGGTATGGACCGATTGGAATTTCAGTTGCGTCCATGGACTCCTCAAGGGTGGTTCATATGGTTGATATGAATGAAAGAGCGCTTGCTCTAGCTAAGCATAATGCCAAACGCAATCAATGTGAAAATGTTGAGGTTTACAAAAGTGATTGTCTTGCGCAGGTTAAGGGCACTTTCGCTGCTATTGTGACAAACCCGCCGATACGCGCAGGGAAAAAGGTGGTTCATACCATTTTTGAACAGGCATCAACATCTCTTATCGAACAAGGTGAGTTATGGGTTGTTATTCAAAAAAAGCAAGGAGCTCCTTCTGCAATTGAACGTTTAAAACAATTATTTAATTCAGTGGAAGTTACCGTAAAGAAAAAAGGTTACTTTGTTTTATTAGCAAAAAAAGTTTGACCTGACTTGTCTTTTGTGATATTGTTATTTAATGCGTATAACTACCTATTTTTAGATCAAATCGTTCAAGAAAGTCAAGACTTTTTTGATGAATAGACTTGGATAAATGTGGTTATACTGGAGTAATCGTAGGGAAACGTACATAATCGTGTGTGCGCATTTTTGTGTGAATCTTAAAAATCATTCATTTCCCTTCATTATATTATGTAATTGAAGATGAAGAGATATGATTGTTTTTAGATACTATAACGCCAGATTTGAGGGGTGAATCAGTTGACAGGTCAACTAGTTCAGTATGGACGCCACCGCCAGCGAAGAAGTTATGCAAGAATTAATGAAGTGTTGGAGCTGCCGAATTTAATTGAGATTCAAACAGCATCCTATCAGTGGTTTCTTGATGAGGGATTAAGGGAAATGTTCCAAGATATTTCTCCTATTCAAGACTTCACAGGAAATTTAGTCCTAGAATTTATTGACTATAGTCTTGGAGAGCCGAAGTATCCAGTCGATGAATCAAAAGAACGTGATGTCACTTATGCAGCACCATTACGAGTGAAGGTTCGATTGATTAATAAGGAGACTGGAGAGGTCAAGGAACAGGAAGTCTTTATGGGAGATTTTCCATTAATGACTGAGACGGGTACGTTTGTTATAAATGGAGCAGAACGTGTCATTGTTTCACAGCTTGTTCGTTCGCCAAGTGTTTACTACAGTCAAAAAACGGACAAAAACGGTAAAAAAGGTTTTACGGCAACTGTTATTCCGAATCGTGGGGCATGGTTAGAGCTTGAAACAGATGCGAAAGATATCGTTTACGTTCGAATTGATCGTACGCGAAAGGTACCTGTTACAGTTCTATTGCGTGCGTTAGGTTTTGGATCTGATCAAGAGATCATTGATTTATTAGGGGAAGATGAGTATCTTCGTAATTCGTTGGAAAAGGATAATACAGACGGGACAGAAAAGGCACTTTTAGAAATTTATGAGCGCCTTCGTCCAGGTGAACCGCCAACTGTTGAGAATGCGAAGAGCTTACTTGATTCGCGTTTCTTTGACCCTAAAAGATATGATTTAGCTAATGTTGGTCGCTATAAAATCAACAAAAAGCTTCATATAAAGAACCGCTTATTTAACCAGCGCCTAGCAGAAACACTGATTGACCCTGAAACAGGTGAAGTGATTGCTGAAGAAGGCACGTTATTAGATCGACGTACGTTAGATCGCGTACTTCCTTATCTTGAAAATAACGTAGGCTTCCGTCGAGTTCGCGCTTCGGGTGGAGTTGTTGAGGATGCTGAGATTGATATTCAATCAATCTTAATTTATGCACCAGATGATCAAGATGGAGAGAATACCATTCGTGTTATTGGTAATGGATTAGTAGAGCGTGAAGTGAAGCATATTACACCTTCAGATATTATCGCTTCTATCAACTATTTCTTTAATTTATTACACAGTGTCGGTGATACAGATGACATTGATCATTTAGGAAACCGCAGGCTGCGTTCAGTTGGAGAGCTTTTACAAAACCAATTCCGTATTGGTTTATCACGTATGGAGCGTGTTGTTCGTGAAAGGATGTCCATTCAAGATCCTAACATGATCACACCACAAGCGCTTATTAATATTCGTCCGGTCATTGCTTCTATTAAGGAGTTCTTTGGTAGCTCACAGTTGTCTCAGTTTATGGATCAAACGAATCCATTGGCAGAGTTAACTCATAAGCGTCGTCTTTCAGCGCTAGGACCAGGTGGACTGACTCGTGAACGTGCTGGTTTTGAAGTGCGTGACGTTCACTACTCCCACTATGGCCGTATGTGTCCGATTGAAACGCCAGAGGGCCCTAATATTGGTCTTATTAACTCATTATCTTCTTACGCTAAGGTGAATGAGTTTGGGTTTATGGAAACTCCTTACCGTCGTGTAGACCCTGAGACGGGTAAAGTGACCGATCAGATCGACTACTTAACGGCTGATGAAGAAGATAACTACGTTGTTGCACAGGCAAACGCCATCTTAAAAGAAGATGGGTCATTTGTGAATGATAATATTATTGCTCGTTTCCGTGGTGAAAATACAGTTGTTCCGCGTGAACGTATTGATTATATGGATGTATCACCAAAACAAGTTGTTTCAGCGGCGACGTCATGTATACCGTTCTTAGAAAACGATGACTCTAACCGAGCATTAATGGGAGCGAACATGCAACGTCAAGCGGTACCGTTGCTCGTTCCTGAAGCGCCGTTTGTTGGAACTGGTATGGAACACGTTTCAGCGAAAGATTCCGGTGCAGCAATCGTTTCGAAGACGAAGGGTATTGTTGAGCGAGTGACAGCTAAGGAAATTTTGGTACGTCAATTAGAGGTTGTGGATGGTCAAGAAGTCAAAGGTGATTTAGACAAATATCGATTACAAAAATTTGTCCGTTCGAATCAAGGTACTAGTTACAATCAACGCCCGATTGTTGCGGAAGGTAATGTCGTTGAGAAGCGTGAAATCTTAGCTGACGGTCCTTCGATGGAGCAAGGTGAAATGGCACTAGGACGTAATGTACTAGTTGGATTTATGACTTGGGAAGGGTACAACTATGAGGATGCCATTATTCTGAGTGAGCGTCTTGTGAAAGATGACGTTTATACATCTGTCCACATTGAAGAATATGAGTCAGAAGCACGAGATACAAAATTAGGTCCTGAGGAAATCACTCGTGATATTCCGAATGTTGGTGAAGATGCGTTAAGAAATCTTGATGAGCGTGGAATTATTCGTGTCGGTGCTGAGGTGAAGGATGGAGACATTCTTGTCGGTAAAGTAACGCCAAAAGGTGTAACGGAATTGACAGCTGAAGAGCGCTTATTACATGCAATCTTCGGTGAAAAGGCGCGTGAAGTACGTGATACTTCGCTTCGAGCACCTCATGGTGGCGATGGAATTGTCCTCGATGTGAAAATATTTAATCGTGAAGATGGCGATGAATTACCTCCGGGTGTGAATCAGCTTGTACGTGTTTATATCGTACAGAAACGTAAGATTCATGAAGGGGACAAAATGGCTGGACGTCACGGTAACAAAGGGGTTATATCACGAATTCTTCCTGAAGAAGATATGCCTTATTTACCAGATGGAACACCGATTGACATCATGTTAAACCCATTAGGGGTACCATCACGTATGAATATTGGGCAAGTACTTGAGCTTCACTTAGGTATGGCTGCAAGGAAACTCGGTATTCATGTTGCTTCACCAGTATTTGATGGTGCGAGTGAGGATGATGTGTGGAATACGTTAGAAGAAGCGGGTCTTGCTCGTGACGGTAAAACGATCCTTTATGATGGACGTACTGGTGATCCGTTTGATAACCGAGTGTCTGTTGGTATTATGTATATGATTAAATTGGCACACATGGTTGATGATAAGTTGCATGCTCGTTCTACAGGACCGTACTCACTCGTTACACAGCAGCCACTAGGTGGTAAAGCACAGTTCGGTGGACAGCGTTTTGGTGAGATGGAGGTTTGGGCGTTAGAAGCATATGGCGCTGCATACACTCTCCAAGAAATCTTAACGGTGAAATCAGATGATGTTGTTGGACGTGTAAAAACGTATGAAGCGATAGTTAAAGGCGAAAATGTTCCTGAGCCAGGTGTACCAGAGTCATTTAAAGTATTAATTAAAGAGCTTCAATCGTTAGGTATGGATGTGAAAATGCTCTCGAGCAATGAAGAGGAAATTGAAATGAGAGAGCTTGATGATGAAGACGATCATGCAAGCGAGAAGCTTAACCTGAATTTTGAATCAAGTGAATCGAGCGTTTAATGGACATTTTGGGGGCTAGTTAGGTAACTAGTTCCCAGAACTGTCTCATTCTCATTATAGTTGAATGATTGGCAATTGAATTGATCCGGAAACCAAAAGGGAGGTTAGCCCCTTGATAGATGTAAACAACTTCGAATATATGAAAATTGGTCTTGCTTCACCAAAGAAGATTCGTTCTTGGTCAAGAGGAGAAGTTAAAAAGCCAGAAACCATTAACTACCGTACTTTAAAGCCAGAGAAAGACGGGCTTTTCTGTGAGCGTATTTTTGGTCCGACAAAAGATTGGGAATGCCACTGCGGAAAGTATAAGCGTGTACGCTACAAAGGTGTTGTCTGTGACCGCTGTGGTGTGGAAGTAACACGAGCAAAGGTTCGTCGTGAGCGTATGGGTCATATTGAACTAGCTGCACCTGTATCGCATATTTGGTATTTCAAAGGAATACCAAGTCGTATGGGGTTAGTATTAGATATGTCTCCTCGTTCTTTAGAAGAAGTCATTTATTTTGCTTCGTATGTTGTCACAGATCCAGGTGATACAGCTCTCGAGAAGAAGCAGCTGCTATCAGAAAAGGAATATCGCGCGTACCGTGATAAATATGGTCGTTCATTTCAAGCTCAAATGGGCGCGGAAGCGATTCGTAAGCTACTTGCGGATATCGATCTTGAAAAAGAAGTTTCGTTATTGAAAGAGGAGCTTGTCACAGCACAAGGCCAACGTCGTACACGAGCGATTAAACGCTTAGAAGTATTAGAAGCATTCCGTAATTCAGGAAACGAACCATCATGGATGATTCTTGATGTGTTACCTGTCATTCCACCAGAGTTACGACCAATGGTTCAATTAGACGGTGGTCGATTTGCTACATCTGATTTAAATGATTTGTATCGTCGTGTTATTAATCGAAATAATCGATTAAAGCGTCTATTGGATCTAGGAGCACCTAATATTATTGTTCAAAATGAAAAGCGAATGCTCCAAGAAGCAGTTGATGCGTTAATTGATAACGGTCGTCGTGGTCGTCCGGTTACTGGACCTGGGAATCGTCCGTTGAAGTCTCTTTCCCATATGTTGAAAGGGAAGCAAGGTCGTTTCCGTCAAAACTTATTAGGGAAACGCGTTGACTATTCAGGTCGTTCGGTAATCGTTGTAGGACCGAACTTAAAGATGTACCAATGTGGTCTACCGAAGGAAATGGCACTTGAGCTCTTTAAGCCGTTTGTTATGAAGGAATTAGTCAGCAAAGGTTTAGCTCATAACATTAAGAGTGCTAAACGTAAAGTGGAGCGCGTCCATCCAGAAGTTTGGGATGTGCTTGAAGAAGTCATTCGTGAACATCCGGTTCTTTTGAATCGTGCACCTACATTACACCGTCTTGGTATTCAAGCGTTTGAACCAACATTAGTAGAAGGGCGTGCAATTAGATTACACCCTCTAGTATGTACAGCGTATAACGCTGACTTTGACGGGGATCAGATGGCTGTGCACGTACCGTTATCAGCAGAAGCGCAAGCTGAAGCTCGTATTTTAATGTTGGCTGCTCAGAATATTTTGAATCCGAAAGATGGGAAGCCAGTTGTTACGCCGTCACAGGATATGGTTTTAGGGAACTACTATTTAACGATGGAGCGTAAAGATGCCATTGGTGAGGGGTCTGTCTTTAAGGATACGAATGAAGCGTTGATTGCTTATCAGAATGGCTTTGTACATTTACACAGTCGTGTTGCTATCCCTGTTCAATCACTAGGGAAAACGACATTTAGAGATGATCAATATGATAAGTTGCTCTTAACAACGGTTGGAAAGCTGATCTTTAATGAGATCTTACCTGATTCGTTCCCGTATGTGAATGAGTCAACGTTGATGAATTTAGAAGTAGCAATACCTGATAAATATATTGTACCAAGCTCGACAGATGTGAAAAAGCACTTTGCTGAAAATGAATTAGTTGAACCGTTTAAGAAAGGCTTCCTAGGTCTTGTTATTGCTGAAGTATTTAAGAAGTTTGCGATTGCTGAAACGTCTAAAATGCTTGATCGTATGAAGGAGCTTGGGTTTAAATATTCTACGCGCGCAGGTATTACAGTAGGTGTCGCTGATATTGTTGTATTAGCTGAGAAGAAAGAAATTTTAGCTGATGCTGAAAAGAAAGTTGATAAAGTACAAAAGCAATTCCGTCGTGGTTTAATTACCGAAGAGGAACGCTATGATCGTGTCATTTCAATCTGGAGTGAAGCGAAGGATATTATTCAAAGTAAGCTAATGGGCACGTTGGATCGTAGTAACCCAATCTTTATGATGAGTGATTCAGGTGCACGTGGTAATGCCTCAAACTTCACACAGCTTGCAGGTATGCGTGGATTAATGGCGAATCCATCTGGACGAATTATTGAATTACCGATTAAATCAAGCTTCCGTGAAGGTTTAACGGTATTGGAATACTTTATCTCTACACATGGGGCGCGTAAAGGTCTGGCAGATACTGCGCTTAAGACTGCCGATTCAGGTTACTTAACACGTCGACTCGTTGATGTTGCTCAAGATGTCATCGTTCGTTCTGATGACTGTGGTACAGATCGTGGCTTAGAAGTGAAAGCTATTAAAGAAGGTAATGAAGTCATCGAAGACTTATATGACCGTTTAGTTGGTCGGGTTGCCTTTAAGACGGTTAAGCACCCAGAAACAGGTGAAGTATTAGTATCAAGAAATGAACTTATTCATGAGGACATTGCGAAACAAATCATTGAAGCTGATGTAGAAGAAGTAACGATTCGCTCTGTGTTTACTTGTGATACACGTCACGGTGTTTGTAAGAAGTGTTATGGGCGTAACTTAGCGACCGGCAGTGATGTCGAAGTAGGTGAGGCAGTCGGAATTATCGCTGCTCAATCAATCGGGGAACCAGGTACACAGCTTACAATGCGTACATTCCATACTGGTGGGGTTGCAGGAGACGATATTACACAAGGTCTTCCTCGTATCCAAGAATTGTTTGAAGCGCGTAACCCTAAAGGGCAGGCGGTTATTACTGAAATCGATGGAGAAATTATTGACTTCAAAGAAGGCGATAAGCGCGAAGTCGTTATTAAGAGTGAAATGGAAACGAAGAATTATGCGATCCCGTACGGTTCTAGGTTGAAAGTTACAGTTGGTGACTTCGTTCAAGCGGGTGAGCCTATTACAGAAGGTTCAATTGATCCGAAAGAGCTTCTGAAAGTAAAAGGTATGAATGGCGTTCAAGAGTATCTCTTAAGAGAAGTGCAAAAGGTTTATCGAATGCAAGGGGTAGAAATTGGTGACAAGCACGTAGAAGTGATGGTTCGTCAAATGCTACGTAAAGTACGTGTCGTTGACGCAGGTGAAACGGCTGTCCTACCAGGTTCGTTAATTGAGATTCAGCAATTTAACGATGAAAACAAAAAAGTGCTCCTTGATCGTAAGCGCCCTGCTACTGGGAAGCCAGTCTTGCTTGGTATTACAAAAGCATCTCTTGAAACAGACTCATTCTTATCTGCTGCTTCCTTCCAAGAAACAACTCGTGTCTTAACCGATGCAGCGATTAAAGGCAAGCGTGATGAGTTGTTAGGTCTGAAGGAAAATGTTATTATCGGAAAGCTTGTCCCAGCTGGGACAGGAATGAATCGTTATCGCAATTTAGCGATTCGCTCTAAGTACGATGAAGAACAGCCAGAAGTGGCGGAGGAATCCGTGGCTGAAGAAGCTCTAACGCACGAATAAATGTTGTTAAAGACCTTGTTGTTTAAAAAGCACCAAAAATGATGGCGAGGGCTCCGTTCTTTACTCGTCTTGTGGTGAGAAAAGCACTCACCACAAGACTTTAAAAGATGTAGCGACTACATTCATTGCTTAGAGGTCATTCAAAAAGGGGAAAAACGCTCTTTTTGAACAACCTCTAAAAGAAACGTTGACACTTGATGCATCAAAGTGTTAATATATCAAAGTGTGCCTGATAAACCTGTTGCTTTGGAGGATCATTCATGTCTTATGAAAAAGTTTTACAGGCTAGTAACCTAATTATAGGGACAAAACAAACCCTTAAGGCGCTTGATGATGGAATTGTTTCTGAAGTATTAATAGCAAAAGATGCGGAGTACCGTGTGATCTATAAGGTTGAGGCATTAGCTAAGGAGAAGCAGGTTCCATTAGTATATGTCGACTCGATGAAGCGACTTGGAAAGGCTGCTGACATCGAAGTCGGTGCAGCCACAGTAGCTCTAAGGAAATAAATATGTTTTTGCCAGACGGGGCCATCCGGATGGCAAAAACTTTCCTTTTGTCTAAAGATGATCCACCAGGATCAGTGGTCTTAATTCAGTATGAGAGAGGAGGAAAAAAGATGCCTACAATTAATCAGTTAATTCGTAAAGGTCGTGTAGCAAAGTCTAAGAAGTCTGACTCGCCAGCACTTAACAAAGGTTATAATAGTTTCAAAAAGTCTCAAACAAACCTTTCATCACCACAAAAGCGTGGGGTGTGTACGCGTGTTGGTACAATGACACCGAAGAAGCCAAACTCAGCTCTTCGTAAATATGCTCGTGTACGTTTAACGAACCAAATCGAAGTAACAGCATATATCCCAGGTATTGGTCACAACCTTCAAGAGCACAGCGTTGTTCTTATCCGTGGAGGACGTGTAAAAGACTTACCAGGGGTTCGTTACCATATTGTCCGTGGTGCGTTAGATACTGCTGGTGTTCAAGATCGTATGCAAGGTCGCTCTAAGTATGGTACGAAGCGTCCTAAGAAATAATAAATAAGAATGGAAAGGAGGGGGAATTATGCCTCGTAAAGGACCAGTCGCTCGTCGTGATGTATTACCTGATCCGATTTACAAATCTAAGCTTGTTACACGTCTTATTAACCGTATTATGGAAGATGGTAAGCGTGGTAAAGCACAAACGATTCTTTACAATGCATTTGAACTTGTGAAGGAACGTAGTGGTAATGATCCAATGGAAGTATTTGATCAAGCACTTAAAAACATTATGCCAGTTCTTGAAGTTAAGGCTCGTCGTGTTGGTGGTGCAAACTATCAAGTACCAATTGAGGTTAAGCCTGAACGTCGTACAACATTAGGTCTTCGTTGGTTAGTCAATTATTCACGTTTACGTGGAGAAAAGACGATGGAAGAACGTCTTGCTAATGAAATCCTTGATGCTGCGAACAACACAGGTGCTTCTGTTAAGAAGCGTGAAGATACTCATAAGATGGCAGAAGCGAACAAAGCATTCGCTCACTATCGTTGGTAAGATCAAACTATTAATAAACTTTGAATTAGGAAGGAGAAAGACATTATGGCAAGAGAGTTCTCCTTGAAAGATACGCGAAATATCGGGATCATGGCTCATATTGATGCTGGTAAAACAACAACTACAGAGCGTATTCTTTTCTATACTGGACGTATCCACAAAATTGGTGAAACTCACGAAGGTGCTTCTCAAATGGACTGGATGGCACAGGAGCAAGAGCGTGGTATCACGATCACTTCTGCTGCGACAACAGCACAATGGAAAGACCATCGTATTAATATCATTGATACTCCAGGGCACGTCGATTTTACAGTTGAAGTAGAACGTTCATTACGTGTATTAGATGGTGCTGTAGCGGTACTTGATGCTCAATCGGGTGTTGAGCCACAAACAGAAACGGTATGGCGTCAAGCGACAACATACGGAGTACCACGTGTCGTGTTCATTAACAAAATGGACAAAACAGGTGCTGATTTCCTTTATTCAGTAGGGACGCTTCGTGACCGACTTCAAGCAAATGCTCACCCAATCCAATTACCAATTGGAGCTGAAGATGAGTTTAATGGTATTATCGATTTAATTGATATGGTTGCGTACTTCTATGAAGATGACCTAGGTACTCGCACGGAAGCGAAAGAAATTCCTGATGAGTATAAGGACAAAGCGCAAGAATTACATGAGCAACTAGTCGAAGCAGTAGCTGAACTAGATGAAGAGCTCATGATGAAGTATTTAGAAGGTGAAGAACTAACAAAAGATGAATTAAAAGCAGCGATTCGTAAGGGTACGTGTAATGTAGAATTTTACCCAGTACTTTGTGGATCTGCATTTAAGAACAAAGGTGTTCAGTTAATGTTAGATGCTGTTCTTGATTATCTTCCATCACCTCTAGATGTACCAGCAATTAATGGTACAGTACCTGAAACAGAAGAAGAAGTAACTCGCGAACCTGGTGATGACCAACCTTTCTCTGCTTTAGCATTTAAGGTTATGACAGATCCATACGTTGGTAAGTTAACATTCTTCCGAGTATATTCAGGAACATTAGATTCAGGTTCATATGTAAAGAACTCTACTAAGGATAAGCGTGAACGTGTAGGTCGTATCCTACAAATGCATGCGAACTCTCGTGAAGAGATCTCTACTGTGTACTCTGGTGATATTGCAGCAGCAGTAGGTTTGAAAGACACATCTACTGGGGATACTCTATGTGATGAGAAGAATCTTGTTATTCTTGAATCTATGGAATTCCCTGAGCCTGTTATCTCACTATCTGTTGAGCCGAAATCAAAGGCTGACCAAGATAAGATGGGTATTGCATTAGCTAAGCTTGCTGAAGAGGATCCGACGTTCCATACTGAAACGAACGAAGAAACAGGTCAAACGATTATCTCTGGTATGGGTGAGCTTCACCTTGACATTATCGTTGACCGTATGAAGCGTGAGTTTAAAGTAGAAGCTAACGTTGGTGCTCCACAAGTATCGTATCGTGAGACAATTAGACAATCTGCTCAAGTAGAAGGAAAGTTCGTCCGTCAATCTGGTGGTCGTGGACAATTCGGTCACGTTTGGGTAGAGTTTTCTCCAAATGAAGAGGGAGCAGGCTTCGAATTCGAAAATGCGGTTGTCGGTGGATCGGTTCCTCGTGAATACATCAGTTCTGTTGAAGCGGGTATTAAAGAGTCTTTGCAAAATGGTATGATCGCTGGGTATCCAGTTATTGACCTCAAAGCGAAACTTTATGATGGTTCATATCATGATGTTGACTCAAGTGAGATGGCATTTAAGATTGCCGCTTCAATGGCACTTAAGAATGCTAAATCAAAATGTAGTCCTGTACTACTAGAGCCACTTATGAAAGTAGAAGTTGTTATTCCAGAAGAGTACATGGGTGATGTAATGGGTGACGTTACAGCACGTCGTGGACGCGTTGAAGGAATGGAAGCACGCGGAAACGCACAAATCGTTAAGGCGTTTGTTCCTTTAGCAGAAATGTTTGGTTATGCAACTTCACTTCGTTCACGTACTCAAGGTCGCGGAACGTACTCAATGTTCTTTGATCATTATGAAGAAGTACCTAAGAGTGTCGCTGAAGAAATTATTAAGAAGCAAACTGGCGAATAATTTTTCGTTTAGGAATTGTTTCGACATTATGTTTGTTGTAAGCTAAGAAAGGTGATATTCTACAATGGGTACGCACCTTTCTTACCCATAAAATACTTATACTTTTCTTAATTAAGGGAGGAAATGAATCATGGCTAAAGAAAAATTCGACCGTTCCAAAACACATGCCAACATTGGTACAATTGGACACGTTGACCACGGTAAAACAACTTTAACTGCTGCAATTACAACAGTATTAGCTAAGCAATCTGGTAAAGGTACTGCAATGGCGTATGACGCAATTGACGGTGCACCGGAAGAGCGTGAGCGTGGAATCACAATCTCAACGGCTCACGTTGAGTACGAAACTGAAACTCGTCACTATGCACACGTTGACTGCCCAGGACACGCAGACTACGTTAAGAACATGATCACTGGTGCTGCACAAATGGATGGAGGTATCTTAGTAGTATCTGCTGCTGACGGTCCAATGCCTCAAACTCGTGAGCACATCCTATTATCTCGTCAAGTAGGTGTTCCATACCTTGTTGTATTCTTAAACAAGTGTGACATGGTTGATGACGAAGAATTACTTGAGTTAGTAGAAATGGAAGTACGTGACCTTCTTTCTGAGTACGATTTCCCTGGTGATGATGTTCCTGTTATCCAAGGTTCTGCTCTTAAAGCACTAGAAGGAGATGCTGCATGGGAAGCGAAAATCATCGAGCTTATGGAAGCTGTTGATAGCTACATCCCAACTCCAGAGCGTGACAACGAGAAACCATTCATGATGCCAGTTGAGGATGTATTCTCAATCACTGGTCGTGGTACAGTTGCTACTGGTCGTGTTGAGCGTGGACAATTAAATGTTGGTGATGAAATTGAAATCATCGGTATCACTGAAGATGCTCAAAAGACAACTTGTACTGGAGTAGAAATGTTCCGTAAGCTTCTTGACTATGCAGAAGCTGGTGATAACATTGGTGCGCTACTTCGTGGTGTAAGCCGTGAAGAAGTACAACGTGGTCAAGTACTTGCAAAGCCAGGTTCTATTACACCACATACAAACTTCAAAGCTGAAGTTTATGTTCTTTCAAAAGAAGAGGGTGGACGTCATACTCCATTCTTTTCAAACTACCGTCCTCAGTTCTACTTCCGTACAACTGACGTAACTGGAATTGTTCAACTTCCAGAAGGCGTTGAGATGGTAATGCCTGGTGACAACATCGAAATGACGGTTGAGCTTATCGCTCCAATCGCAATTGAAGAAGGTACTAAGTTCTCTATCCGTGAGGGTGGACGTACAGTTGGTGCCGGCGTTGTTGCTTCAATTCAAAAGTAATTAATTTCTATTTAAAGAAGACTCCTGTCATGTGACAGGAGTCTTTTCTATTCTTTTGAAAGCAATCATGCAGATAGGTGCGATCAAGGTAAGAAGTCCAATAGTCGTGAAGGCAGCTCCCCATGAATAATAGTCTAGGATGAATCCAAACAATAATGGAGCAAATATAGTAGTCGAAAACCCAACAATTGATTGAATCCCAAGAGCTAGCCCTGTTAATTCTGGATCAGTGACTTCACTAATCGCAGTGCTGTAAATGGGTGAGTCTGCTATAATACTGAAGCCATATACGATTAAAAGAATAACCATGAATGCAATCGGTAAAGATGTTAGCCAACCGATGACGACCGAACAACTAATGCTTGTCATAAGAAACCAAGTTGATGTGGTCCCTCTTCCAAATCGATCAGAAGCCTTTCCTCCTAGATAAGAGGCGATTCCACCTAGCATGATGATGAAGGATGCTAACATATTTCCGGCGGTAATCGCATTTGTTGCATGAACACCATGAACGGTAAAATAATAGACTAGAAATGGACCTATCCATGACCACATCGCATATAGCTCCCAACAATGAGCAGCATACCCTCCGTTAATGAGAACATTCCTTTTTCGGAAACGTCCTGTAGTAATTGTTTAGAAATGACTAAAGGTTTAGAAGGAAGCTGTGGTATCTTTGTCATGAAAACAACGAAGCCTGCAATTAAACTAAACACAGAGGTTAACAGTATGACACCTTTCCAGCCAATAGAAGAAATAAGAAATCCTGAAATGAATAATGAAAATCCTGAGCCGATGACAAGTGACCCAACATAGATCCCCATTGCCTTCCCACGAGTCGAGGGTGGGAATAATTGAGATACTAGCTTCATTCCGGGAACGTAAATACCTGCAACGCCAACCCCTGTTACTGTTCGTAAAATGACAGCTGTCCAAAAACCGTTAGCTAGAAGAGGGAACCATACCCCGGATAGACCCGCAATAAGAGCGCCAATTATGATGATGTACTTTGGGTTATAGGCTGATAGAAAGAAACTGTAACTAATAATAGCTAGAACATATCCGATATGAAAGAAAGCAATAATGATGCCAGACTGAGTTGCTGTTAGCATCCATTCGCTTTCTAAGACAGGTATAATAGAAGAAAAATTAAACCATACTTGCATAATAAGAAATTGCGCAATAGACAAAGTCCACAAAAGTCTCGTTGATTGCTGCATTACTTACTGCCTCCGCTGACGTACATTATTTGTGATACGATAATGTATTGTAACATGAAACATATGGAAACGAAGAAAATTGAGATTTCTTGAATAAAACATTGCTTTTTGCATGTTAGACTATTATAATAGATAAGGTGTGATCAGCGTAGGTTCTTCACTTGCACTGGTTATTATTTTTGTGTATAATGTTGAACGTTGGTCACTGACAGCGATGAAGCGAAAGGTTGCTGACACACCCGGCTCCTTTGCCATGGCAGGGTGTAGGAAATTTTCGCAGAGTATGTCTGTTTATAAAATGGACGATAAAGGAGGGGCTATTATGGCAAAACAAAAGATTCGCATTCGTTTGAAAGCATATGATCACAGAGTCCTTGATCAATCAGCAGTGAAGATTGTAGAAACAGCAAAACGTTCTGGTGCTAGTGTATCGGGTCCGATCCCACTACCAACTGAGAAATCTGTTTACACGGTTTTACGTGCTGTACACAAGTATAAAGATTCTCGTGAGCAATTTGAAATGCGCACACATAAGCGTTTGATTGACATTGTGAATCCTACACCGCAAACGGTAGATGCGCTAATGCGTCTGGATTTACCATCTGGTGTGGACATTGAAATTAAGCTATAAACATTTTGATGAGAAGGTCGTTTCTCATTTAATGATATGAAAATGGCAAAATAAACTGAACAATAATAGGAGGTGTAACGGATGTCCAAAGGAATCTTAGGTAGAAAAATTGGTATGACACAAGTATTTGCTGAAAATGGTGAAGTAATCCCGGTTACAGTTATTGAAGCAGAGCCAAACGTTGTTCTTCAAAAGAAGACAGTTGACTCTGATGGATATGAAGCTATTCAAGTCGGTTTTGCTGATCAAAAGAAAGCAAATGTCAACAAGCCAGCTGAAGGCCATGCTGCTAAAGCAAACACGGCTCCTAAGCGCTTCATCAAGGAAATCCGTAACGTTAATCTTGACGATTATGAAGTTGGTCAAGAAGTTAAGGTAGATACATTTGCAGAAGGTGACACAGTTGATGTGACAGGCACTTCTAAAGGTAAAGGATTCCAAGGTGCGATTAAGCGTCACAATCAATCTCGTGGACCGATGTCCCATGGTTCTCGTTATCATCGTCGTCCTGGTTCAATGGGTCCAGTTGATCCGAACCGTGTATTTAAAGGGAAGCTTCTTCCTGGACGTATGGGTGGAGAGCAAATTACAGTACAAAATCTAGAAATCGTAAAAGTGGACACAGAGCGCAACTTGCTACTAGTTAAAGGGAATGTTCCTGGAGCTAAGAAAAGTTACGTAGAAGTTCAAAGTGCGATTAAAGCAAAATAAGATTGACAGAAAGGAGGACACATCATGCCAAAAGTAGCTTTATTTAATCAAAGTGGATCTCAAGTTGGAGATGTTGAATTAAATGATTCGGTATTTGGTATTGAACCAAATAACAGTGTACTTCATGACGCAGTAGTAATGCAGCAAGCATCTCTACGTCAAGGTACACACAAAACAAAAGGACGTTCTGAAGTACGTGGTGGTGGTCGTAAGCCATGGCGTCAAAAGGGAACTGGACGCGCTCGTCAAGGGTCAATCCGTTCTCCACAATGGGTTGGTGGTGGAGTTGTATTTGGGCCGACTCCTCGTAGCTACAGCTACAACCTTCCAAAGAAAGTTCGTCGCTTAGCGATTAAATCTGCTCTTTCTAGTAAGGTGAAAGCAGAAGAGATTATTGTTCTTGAAGAGCTTGCGTTTGATGCTCCGAAGACAAAGGAAATGAAGTCAGTGCTTGCTAACATTTCAGCTGATCGTAAAGTGTTAGTCGTAACAGCTGACTACAATGATCAAGTTGCACTATCTGCTCGTAATATCCCAGGTGTTACGTTTGTTTCAGCAGACGGAATTAACGTTCTTGATCTATTAAAGCATGATAAGCTTGTCATAACGAAAGGTGCCGTTGAAAAGGTAGAGGAGGTGCTTGCGTAATGTCAAATGCTCGTGATATCATTAAGCGCCCTGTAATTACAGAACGTTCAACAGATTTAATGAGTGATAAGAAATACACGTTTGAAGTGGACGTTCGAGCAAACAAAACTCAAATTAAAGATGCAATCGAAGAGATCTTTGATGTGAAGGTTGATAATGTAAATACGCAAAATTACAAAGGTAAATCTAAACGTTTTGGTCGTTATACAGGTTTTACTGCTCGTCGTAAAAAAGCGATTGTTACATTGTCAGCAGATAGCAAAGAATTAGAATTCTTTGAAGGTGTTTAAGAACTACTAGTGAAGGAGGGAATTAAAGATGGCGGTAAAGAAGTATAAACCAACCAGTGCCGGTCGTCGTGGTATGTCTGTATTAGATTATGCAGAAATCACTACAGACAAACCAGAAAAGTCATTGTTAGCCCCTTTACACAAAAAAGGCGGACGCAATAACCAAGGTAAATTAACTGTACGTCATCAAGGTGGCGGACATAAGCGCCAATACCGTGTGATTGACTTTAAGCGTAATAAAGATGGAATTCCAGGGCGCGTTGCTACAATCGAGTATGATCCGAACCGTTCAGCGAATATCGCACTTATTCATTATGTTGATGGTGAAAAGCGTTATATTTTAGCTCCGAAAGGTCTTAAGGTTGGAGTAACAATTGAATCTGGTCCGGAAGCTGATATCAAAGTTGGGAATGCATTACCACTTAAGAACATCCCTGTTGGTACAGTTATTCATAATATCGAATTGAAGCCAGGTAAAGGCGGTCAATTAGTACGTTCAGCCGGTGCAGAAGCACAGCTTTTAGGTAAAGAAGGCGATTATGTACTTGTTCGTTTGAAGTCTGGTGAAACTCGTTATATTCTAGCAACTTGCCGTGCGACAATCGGTCAAGTAGGAAATCTTGAGCACGAACTTGTTAACATCGGTAAAGCAGGTCGTTCGCGTTGGTTAGGCAAGCGCCCAACTGTTCGTGGATCTGTTATGAACCCTAACGATCACCCACATGGTGGTGGTGAAGGTCGTGCGCCGATCGGTCGTAAGTCTCCTATGTCTCCATGGGGTAAGCCGACTCTTGGCTACAAGACTCGTAAGAAGAACAAAGATACTGATAAGTATATTGTACGTCGTCGTAAAAAATAACGGGATTGGGCTACGGTTCTTAATAAGAACCGTGGGACGGTCACGAAGGGAGGAATTCTCATGGGTCGCAGTTTGAAAAAGGGACCTTTTGTCGATGATCATTTAATGAAGAAAGTTGAAGGATTAAATGAAGCAAATGACAAGAAGGTTGTTAAGACATGGTCTCGTCGTTCAACTATTTTCCCTGAATTTATCGGTCATACAATCGCAGTATATGATGGCCGTAAGCATGTACCTGTTTACATTTCTGAAGACATGGTAGGACACAAGCTTGGTGAGTTTGCACCTACTCGTACGTATAAAGGTCATGCAGCAGATGATAAGAAAACAAGACGTTAAATGTAAGAGGGGAGGTCAATCCTATGCAAGCTAAAGCTATAGCAAAACAAGTCCGTATTGCTCCTCGTAAGGTGCGTCTAGTCGTGGATCTTATTCGTGGAAAGCAAGTCGGTGAAGCTATTGCCATTCTTCGCCACACGCCAAAAGCAGCATCTCCTGTAGTAGAGAAGCTTTTGAACTCAGCGATTGCGAATGCAGAGCACAACTATGAAATGGAGCCAAATAATCTTGTAATTAGTGAAGTTTTTGTTGATGAAGGCGTAACGTTGAAACGTTTCCGTCCTCGCGCAATGGGGCGCGCAAGTCGCATCAACAAGCGTACTAGTCATATCACATTAGTGGTAACAGAAAAGAAGGAGGGATAAAACGTGGGTCAAAAAATAAATCCTACCGGACTTCGAGTCGGTGTTATCCATGACTGGGAGTCAAAATGGTATGCTGATAAAGATTTTGCTGATCTACTACACGAGGATATTAAAATTCGTGAGTATATCGAAAAGCGTTTGAAGGATGCTTCAGTTTCTAAGGTTGAAATTGAGCGTGCTGCAAACCGTGTAAATATTACCGTTTCTACTGCTAAGCCAGGTATGGTGATCGGTAAAGGTGGTTCAGAAGTAGAGGCGCTACGTAAAGCCCTAAATACACTAACAGGTAAAAGAGTTCATATTAACATTTTTGAAATTAAGCAAGCAGATTTAGATGCGAAGCTTGTTGCAGAGAACATTGCTCGTCAATTAGAAAATCGTATTTCATTCCGACGTGCGATGAAGCAAGCGATTCAACGTACAATGCGCTCCGGTGCAAAGGGGATTAAGACTCAAGTGTCTGGTCGTCTTGGTGGTGCGGATATCGCTCGTGCTGAACATTATAGTGAAGGAACGGTTCCACTTCACACACTTCGTGCTGATATCGATTATGGTACAGCAGAAGCTGATACAACATACGGTAAGTTAGGTGTTAAAATCTGGATTTATCGTGGTGAAGTCCTTCCTACAAAAGGAACGAACAAAGTGGAAGGAGGCAACTAATCATGTTAATGCCTAAACGCGTAAAATATCGCCGTGAGCACCGTGGTAAGATGAGAGGTCGTGCTAAGGGCGGGACTGAAGTGCATTTTGGCGAATATGGTCTACAAGCACTTGATGCTTCATGGATCACGAATCGTCAAATTGAAGCTGCTCGTATTGCAATGACACGTTACATGAAACGTGGCGGTAAAGTTTGGATTAAGATTTTTCCTTCAAAGCCATATACTGCTAAGCCATTAGAAGTTCGAATGGGTTCTGGTAAAGGGGCTCCTGAAGGTTGGGTAGCTGTTGTTAAACCAGGTAAGATTATGTTTGAAATTGCTGGTGTTCCTGAGGAAGTTGCACGTGAAGCATTACGTCTGGCCGCACATAAGTTACCAGTGAAATGTAAGTTTGTAAAACGCGAAGAAGTGGGTGGTGACGCAAATGAAAGCTAATGAGATTCGTAACTTAACCACTGCTGAAATTGAGCAAAAGACACAATCATTAAAAGAAGAGTTGTTTAACCTTCGCTTTCAACTAGCGACTGGTCAATTGGATAATCCAACCCGTATTCGTGAAGTTCGCAAAGCAATCGCTCGTGCGAAGACTGTACTACGTGAACGTGAGCTTGGAATTAACAACGGCTAAAAAGGAGGTTTGCTTAAATGGAACGCAACCAACGTAAGGTTTATACAGGGCGCGTTGTTTCAGACAAGATGGATAAGACCATTTCGGTTCTTGTTGAAACATATAAGAAAGATCGTCTTTACGGTAAACGCGTAAAGTATTCTAAGAAGTTCAAAGCGCACGATGAAGAAAATAGTGCAAAAGTTGGCGATATCGTTAAAATCATGGAAACTCGTCCGCTTTCTAAAGATAAACGTTTCCGCTTAGTAGAGATCGTTGAAGTAGCGGTAATTATCTAATAAGATCCTTTAGTTGAAGGGAGGTAAGATCTTATGATCCAACAAGAAAGTCGTTTAAAAGTTGCTGATAACTCTGGTGCTCGTGAAGTGCTTTGTATTAAAGTACTAGGTGGCTCAGGTCGTAAAACAGCTAATATTGGTGATGTTATTGTTTGTTCGGTAAAACAAGCAACACCAGGCGGCGTTGTCAAGAAAGGTGAAGTCGTTAAAGCGGTTGTTGTACGTACGAAGAGTGGTGCTCGTCGTAAAGATGGTTCTTACATTAAATTTGATGAGAATGCAGCGGTTATTATCCGTGACGATAAGAGCCCAAGAGGTACTCGTATTTTTGGACCTGTTGCACGTGAACTTCGTGAAAATCAATTCATGAAAATTGTTTCTCTTGCTCCAGAAGTTCTTTAATTAAGATATAAGTTAGGCCCGCTCAAGGAGGTGCAATAATGTCAATGCATGTCAAAAAAGGTGATACGGTTAAAGTCATCTCAGGAAAAGACAAAGGAAAACAAGGTGTAATTCTAGAGGCATTTCCTAAGAAGAGTCGCGTTCTTGTAGAAGGAGTTAACATGATCAAGAAGCATGCGAAGCCTTCTCAAGATAATCCACAAGGTGGGATCTTGAACCAAGAAGCGCCAATTCACTCTTCTAACGTAATGCCAATTGATCCTAAATCTGGCGAACCTACCCGAGTAGGTTTCAGAGAAGAGAATGGTAAAAAGGTAAGAGTTGCGAAAAAGTCTGGCGAAGTTTTAGATAAATAGTCAGAGTGTGAAAGGAGGTCAATAGTATGAGTCGTTTAAAGGAGAAATATTCAACTGAAATTGTTCCTTCTCTTGTTGAGAAGTTCAACCATTCTTCAGTAATGGGTGTACCTAAGCTTGAGAAAATCGTTGTCAACATGGGTGTTGGTGATGCTGTATCAAACGCAAAGGCACTTGATAAAGCTGTTGAAGAATTAACAGAAATCACAGGTCAAAAGCCATTAATTACGAAGGCGAAAAAGTCTATTGCTGGATTTAAATTACGTGAAGGTATGCCGATCGGTGCTAAGGTGACATTACGCGGAGAGCGTATGTATCAATTCCTTGATAAGTTAATTACTGTTGCATTACCTCGTGTACGTGACTTCCGTGGTGTATCAAAGAAAGCATTTGACGGCCGTGGGAATTACACATTAGGTGTGAAAGAACAATTAATTTTCCCTGAAGTTGACTATGATAAAGTGGATAAAGTTCGCGGAATGGATGTTGTTTTAGTAACAACTGCTGAAACGGATGAAGAAGCTCGTGAATTATTAACACAAATGGGAATGCCATTTCAAAAATAATCGAAGACTTTTCGAAGAGGAGGGAAAACGTTGGCGAAGAAATCTATGATTGCAAAGCAAAAGCGCACACAAAAGTATAAAGTACAAGAGTATACTCGTTGTGAACGTTGCGGTCGTCCTCATTCAGTATTACGCAAGTTTAAACTTTGCAGAATTTGCTTTAGAGAACTTGCGCATAAGGGTCAAATCCCTGGTGTGAAAAAAGCTAGTTGGTAATCCCTAGAACGGGAAGGAGGTAAAGAATAATGGTCATGACAGATCCAATTGCAGATATGCTTACTCGTATCCGTAATGCTAATACGGTACGTCACGAGAAGCTAGAACTACCTGCTTCAAAGGTAAAGAAGGAAATTGCTGATATTCTTAAGCGCGAAGGGTTTATTCGTGATTATGAGTACATTGAAGATAACAAACAAGGTGTCATCCGTATTTTCTTGAAATATGGTGTAACTAATGAGCGTGTTATTACTGGTCTAAAGCGTATTAGTAAGCCTGGACTTCGCGTATATGCGAAAGCTGGCGAGCTTCCTCGTGTATTAGGTGGACTAGGAATCGCTATTGTTTCTACATCTAATGGTGTAATGACGGATAAGGATGCACGTCAACAACAAGTCGGTGGGGAAGTTTTAGCGTACGTTTGGTAATAGATATGATAAGAACGGAGGTGTAGACGAATGTCTCGTATTGGTAAAAAGCCAGTTGAGGTCCCAAGTGGTGTTACTGTAACACTTGATAGTCATCTTATGACAGTTAAAGGTCCTAAAGGCGAACTTAAGCGAAAGCTACACGAAGAAATGAAGATCAATATTGCTGAAAACGAAGTGACAGTAGAACGTCCTTCGGATAATAAAGTACATCGTGCTCTTCATGGTACAACTCGTAGCTTAATTCAAAATATGGTTGAGGGAGTAACAAAAGGTTTCGAGCGTTCTCTTGAACTTGTCGGTGTCGGTTACCGTGCTAGTAAATCAGGTCAGAAGCTTGTACTAAACGTTGGTTACTCACATCCGGTTGAAATTACTCCTGAACAAGGAATTGAAATTGAAGTTCCTTCAAACACGAAAGTGATTGTAAAGGGGATTGATAAGGAACGCGTAGGTGCGATTGCATCTAACATCCGTTCTGTTCGTTTACCTGAACCTTATAAAGGTAAAGGAATTCGTTATGAAGGCGAATATATTCGTCGTAAAGAAGGTAAAACAGGTAAATAATCACTAACATACGGAAAGGATTGACGTTCAATGATTACGAAGCCTAATAAAAATGCGGCACGTAAAAAACGACACTTACATGTACGTCGTTCAATCACTGGAACACCTGAACGTCCTCGTCTAAATGTATTCCGTTCTTCGAAGCACATTTACGCGCAATTAATTGACGATGTAAATGGGGTTACACTTGCGTCAGCATCTACTTTAGATAACGAAGTAAATGCGAGTGAGTTAACAAAGACGGAAGCAGCGAAGGCCGTAGGCGAACTAGTTGCAAAACGTGCAGTTGAAAAAGGTCATGAATCAGTAGTATTTGATCGTGGCGGATATTTATATCATGGTCGAGTAGCGACGCTTGCAGATGCAGCGCGCGAAAACGGTTTGAAATTCTAAAAAAGGAGGGAAAAACGAATGCGTCGTATTGACCCTAACACGTTAGAACTTGAAGAAAAAGTAGTAGCTGTCAATCGTGTAGCGAAAGTTGTTAAAGGTGGACGTCGTTTCCGCTTTGCTGCACTTGTTGTTGTCGGCGATAAGAATGGACACGTAGGATTCGGAATGGGTAAAGCACAAGAGGTTCCAGAAGCAATTCGCAAAGCTGTCGAAGATGCAAAGAAGAACCTTATCGAAGTACCAGTTGTGGGTACGACAATCCCTCATGAGATTGTTGGACACTTCGGTGCAGGTCGCGTTCTACTTAAGAATGCATCAGAAGGTACTGGAGTTATTGCTGGAGGACCGGTACGTGCGGTACTAGAGCTTGCTGGTGTTGGTGACATTCTATCTAAATCACTAGGTTCAAACAATCCAATCAATATGGTTCGTGCTACAATCGAAGGCTTAAAGAACCTAAAACGTGCTGAAGAAGTTGCGAAACTTCGCGGAAAATCAGTAGAAGAACTGTTAGGTTAAGGGAGGGATAGGAATTGGCTAAGAAATTAGAAATTACCCTCACTCGTAGTCTTATCGGACGTCCAGAAGACCAACGTGTAACGGTTAATACACTTGGTTTACGTAAAATGCACCAAACGGTTGTTCAAGAAGATAATGCTGCGATTCGCGGTATGGTGAACAAAGTTGCTCACCTTGTAACTGTAAATGAAATCGAAGCATAATAGGATTACTTAAATTTGAGGAGGTGTCAACATGAAACTTCATGAGTTGAAGCCTGCAGAGGGATCTCGTAAAGTACGTAACCGTGTCGGACGCGGGATCGGTTCTGGTAATGGGAAAACAGCAGGAAAAGGGCACAAAGGTCAAAATGCTCGTTCAGGCGGTGGAGTAAGACCAGGTTTTGAAGGTGGTCAAAATCCAATTTACCGTCGTCTACCTAAGCGCGGATTTACGAATCCTACTCGTAAGGAATGGACGATTGTGAATGTAGAAACGCTGAATCGTTTCGATGCAGGAACTGATGTAACTCCTGAGTTGCTAATTGAAACAGGTGTAGTAAAGAACGTTAAGCATGGTATTAAGATTTTAGGAAATGGAAATCTTGAAAAAAGCCTAACTGTGAAAGCTCACAAGTTTTCTTCTTCAGCATTAGAAGCGATTGAAGCAGCTGGCGGAAAAACTGAGGTGATTTAATGTTCCGGACGATCTCCAACATTTTTCGGGTGGGTGATTTACGAAATAAAGTAATTTTCACCCTACTCATGCTCATTGTTTTTCGGATCGGAAGTTTTATTCCTGTTCCAGGCACGAACAAGGACGTATTAAATTTCTATGACGATCAAGCAAATGCATTTGGGTTTTTAAACACGTTTGGTGGTGGAGCATTAGGGAACTTTTCTATTTTTGCGATGGGGATTATGCCATACATTACAGCATCGATTGTCGTTCAATTGTTGCAAATGGATGTCGTCCCTAAATTCGCAGAATGGGCGAAAGAAGGGGAAACTGGTAGACGTAAATTAGCTCAGTTTACCCGCTATGGAACAATCGTATTAGGCTTTATCCAGGCGCTCGGAATGTCAATCGGATTTAATTCGATTTTCCCAGGATTAATTCCTAATCCATCTGTGCCAACATATATCTTTATTGCACTCGTACTAACAGCGGGTACGGCCTTCTTAATGTGGTTAGGTGAACAAATCACAGCTAAAGGCGTTGGTAATGGTATTTCTATCATTATCTTTGCAGGTATCGCTGCTGGTATTCCAGGTGGAGTCAATCAATTATATGCGACACAAATTGAGACTGCTGGAGAACAGCTATTTTTAAGTATTGTTACAGTGCTTCTACTTGCACTTGCCGTGTTAGCAATTGTCGTTGGAGTCATTTTTGTTCAGCAAGCATTAAGAAAGGTGCCTGTACAATATGCAAAGCGTTTAGTTGGTCGTAGTCCAGTAGGCGGTCAGTCTACTCATTTACCGTTAAAGGTTAATGCAGCAGGGGTTATTCCAGTTATCTTTGCACTCTCTCTCTTTATTTTCCCACCAACGATTGCTGGATTCTTTGGTTCAGGAAATGAGATTGCAAATTGGGTAACGAGAGTTTTCGACTATACGAATCCTATCGGCATGGTCATCTATGCTGCGTTGATTATTGGGTTTACGTATTTTTACACGTTCATTCAGGTCAACCCTGAAAAAATGGCTGACAACCTGAAGAAGCAAGGTGGCTATATTCCAGGAATCCGTCCAGGTAAAACAACGCAATTTTACTTAACACGCATTTTATATCGTTTGACGTTTGTTGGCGCGCTATTCTTAGCTACAGTTTCCATTATTCCTGTGTTCTTCACAAACTTAATGGACTTACCAGCCGCTGTACAAATTGGCGGTACTGGATTATTAATTGTAGTTGGTGTAGCATTAGATACGATGAAGCAAATTGAAAGTCAGTTGATAAAACGTTCTTATAAAGGCTTTATTAAGTAATAGGGGGAACAGGGGAAGGTGTTCTTCCTGTTCGCCTGTTGTTAAGACCGAAGATGGGGTGAATGAACGAATGAATCTTATTTTGATGGGTTTACCGGGCGCTGGTAAAGGAACTCAGGCTGAGCGTATTGTCGAGAAGTATGAGATCCCTCATATTTCAACGGGAGATATGTTCAGAGCTGCAATTAAAAACAAAACCGAGCTTGGTTTAGAAGCGAAATCTTACATGGATAAGGGAGAGCTTGTTCCAGATGAAGTAACGATTGGAATAGTGCGTGAACGCTTATCTGAGTCAGATTGTCAAAAGGGCTTCTTGCTAGACGGCTTTCCTCGAACAGTAGCACAAGCTGAAGCATTAGAAGAAATGCTCAATTCTATGGGTCGTAAGCTTGACTTCGTGCTAAATGTTGAAGTTCCTGTTGAGCTTTTGCTTGAGCGTCTAACAGGTCGTCGCGTTTCTCCAACGACAGGAAGAACATATCATGTCTTATTTAACCCACCAAAGGTTGAAGGCAAATGTGATGTCGATGGTAGTGAATTAATTCAGCGTGATGACGATAAACCCGAAACTGTTAAGAAAAGACTAGAAGTTAACCAACAACAAGCTAAGCCGCTTTATGATTTCTATTCAGAAAAAGGATATCTCAAGAACGTCAATGGCGACCAAGATATCAATGAAGTCTTTGCAAATATTGACTCATTGCTGAAAGGGATTCATGCATGATCATTTGTAAAACGGAACGAGAATTAGAAATCATGCGGGAAGCTGGTAAGATTGTTGCTCTGACACATCAAGAGTTAAAGCAGCATATTCAACCCGGTATATCTACTAAGGAATTGGATGGGATTGCAGAAAAGCTGATTCGTTCACATGGTGCAACACCCTCATTCAAAGGTTATAATGGATTTACTGGTAGCATCTGCGCTTCGGTAAATGAGGAATTGGTGCACGGTATTCCTGGTAAGCGAGTGCTTAAAGAAGGGGACATCATTAGTATTGACATTGGTGCAAAGCTAAATGGCTATCATGGAGATTCAGCTTGGACCTATGCCGTTGGCGACATTGCAGAAAATGATCAAGAACTATTAGAAGTGACGGAAACGTCCTTGTATCAAGGTCTCGATCAAGCAAAATTTGGCGCGCGATTGTCTGATATCTCTCATGCGATTCAATCTTATGCAGAGCCATTAGGTTATTCAATTGTACGTGAGTATGTCGGGCACGGCGTTGGGCAAGACTTACATGAGGACCCACAAATACCTCATTATGGTCCCCCTGGGAAAGGTCCACGCCTAAAGCCGGGTATGGTGTTAGCGATTGAGCCGATGATTAATGCTGGAACCAGGTACGTACGCACACTTTCTGATCAGTGGACAGTTGTTACAGTTGATGGAAAGAATTGTGCGCACTTTGAGCATACAATTGCAATCACAGAATCAGGGTATGAGATTTTAACAAAAGCTTAAATGTAGGTGATGGTATTTATGAATGACTCTGGTCCAAGTCCAGAGCTTGGTCGAATCGTACTTATCAAGAAAGGTCGTGACCAAGGACAGTTTGGCATCATTGTTGAATTGATTGATGATCGCTTTGTTGGTATCGCAAACGGTGATACTCGTAAGGTTGACCGTGTCAAAAGGAAAAACCTCAATCACCTTGAGCTCGTTGATTATATTGCTGATGAAGTACGCAATAGCTTTGTAGAGACAGGACGTGTTACTAATGGAAAGTTACGGTATGCAATTACAAACTTTCTTGAGCAACACTCTGATTTACTGAAGGAAGGAGAGTAAATCCATGGCAAAAGAAGATGTTATCGAGGTAGAAGGAACGGTTATTGAACCTCTTCCAAATGCAATGTTTCGTGTTGAATTAGAAAATGGTCATAAGATTCTTGCCCATGTTTCTGGTAAAATCAGAATGCACTTTATTCGTATTTTACCAGGTGATAAGGTGACAGTGGAGTTATCACCTTATGATTTAACACGTGGACGAATCACATATCGATATAAATAAATTGTTACGCTGATTCTATAATCAGACGACTCCGTACTAAATAGGAGGTAAAAAAAATGAAGGTAAGACCATCAGTCAAGCCTATTTGTGAGAAGTGTAAGGTTATCCGTCGTAAGGGTACGGTTATGGTTATTTGTGAAAACCCTAAACACAAACAAAAACAAGGTTAATTTACAAGGAGGTGCGCATACATGGCACGTGTTGCAGGTGTTGATATTCCTCGTGATAAGCGCGTTGTGATTTCACTTACGTATGTATTTGGAATTGGTAAAACAACAGCTTCTGAAGTTCTTGCTCAAGCAGGTGTTTCTGAGGATACTCGTGTACGTGACTTAACGGAAGAAGAGTTAGGACGTATTCGTGAAGCAGTAGAAGGTCAAACAGTAGAAGGGGATCTTCGTCGTGAAGTTTCTCTAAATATTAAGCGTCTAATTGAAATTGGTTCATATCGTGGTATCCGCCATCGTCGTGGGTTACCAGTACGTGGCCAAAATTCTAAGAACAATGCTCGTACACGTAAAGGTCCTCGTCGTACGGTAGCAAATAAGAAGAAGTAGGAAAGGAGGTAACATAGTAAATGGCTAAGAAAACGAATACTCGTCCAAAGCGTCGTCAACGTAAAAATATTGAAACTGGTATTGCTCACATTCGTTCTACTTTTAACAATACAATTGTGACAATTACAGATCCACACGGTAATGCTATTTCTTGGGCAAGTGCTGGCGCGCTAGGTTTTAAAGGTTCTCGTAAATCAACTCCGTTCGCTGCGCAAATGGCTGCTGAAGCTGCTGCAAAAACAGCGATGGAACATGGCATGAAAGTAATTGAGGTTACTGTTAAAGGTCCTGGTGCTGGTCGTGAGGCAGCAATCCGTTCTTTACAAGCTGTTGGACTTGAAGTAAACATGATCAAAGATGTTACTCCGGTTCCGCACAACGGTTGCCGTCCACCAAAACGTCGTAGAGTGTAACCTGACACATATTGTATAGAATCTTCTAATTTGTCTATAATGGATAGAGCGATAATCGTCCGTTAGAAGATTAGTATCATGCAAAGGAATTGCCGACTGAATCACCGGTCAGGCAATCCCTGCAAGTCTACCGGAGTTCGACGTTTTGAAGGAGGGTTTGTTAATGATTGAAATCGAAAAGCCAAATATTGAAGCGGTTGAAATAAGTGAAGACGCAAAGTATGGAAAATTTGTAGTTGAGCCACTCGAAAGAGGTTACGGGACAACACTAGGTAACTCCTTACGTCGTATTCTACTTTCTTCTTTACCTGGCGCCGCTGTTTCAACGGTTCAAATTGACTCGGTCTTACATGAATTCTCAACCATTGAAGGGGTTGTAGAGGATGTAACGACGATCATCTTGAATGTAAAGAACCTTGCCCTGAAGATCTATTCTGAAGAGGAGAAGACTTTAGAAATTGATGTTCAAGGTGAAGGGGTCGTAACAGCAGCAGACATTACTCATGATAGTGATGTTGAAATCTTAAATCCAGACTTACACATTGCAACGTTAGCAAAAGGAGCTCATTTGCATATGCGTTTGACTGCTCAGCGTGGCCGTGGATATGTGTTAGCAGAAGGGAATAAGAGAGACGATCAACCTATCGGGGTTCTTCCTATTGATGCCATTTACACACCTGTTTCTCGTGTGAATTATCAAGTTGAGAATACGCGCGTCGGTCAAGTGACCAACTATGACAAACTAACTCTTGATGTCTGGACTGACGGAAGCATTCGCCCTGAAGAAGCTGTTTCAATCGGGGCAAAAATCTTGACTGAGCATTTGAATATCTTTGTTGGATTAACTGATCAAGCGCAAAACGCTGAGATTATGGTTGAAAAAGAGGAAGATCAAAAAGAGAAAGTTCTTGAAATGACGATTGAAGAGCTTGACCTATCTGTTCGTTCTTACAACTGTTTAAAGCGTGCTGGCATCAATACGGTGCAAGAGCTTACTCATAAATCGGAAGAAGATATGATGAAAGTGCGTAACCTTGGTCGTAAATCTTTAGAAGAAGTTCAAGAGAAATTAGGAGAACTTGGTTTAGCCCTTCGCAATGAAGAATAAGCTAAGTCACATAGTGAATTGCAATAGTGACAAAGGAGGGGAATTTACATGGCATATGCAAAATTAGGTCGTGATAGTGCTGGTCGTAAGGCGTTGTTCCGTGACCTTGCTACTGATCTTATTATTAATGAGCGTATTGAAACAACAGAAGCAAAAGCAAAAGAGCTTCGTTCAATCGTGGAGAAAATGATCACTCTTGGTAAGCGTGGAGATCTTCACGCTCGTCGTCAAGCAGCTGCTTTCATTCGTAAAGAAGTGGCAAATGAAGAGTCTGGTCAAGATGCTGTACAAAAGCTTTTCTCAGACATCGCACCACGCTTTGAAGACCGTCAAGGTGGATACACTCGTATTTTGAAAGTCGGTCCTCGTCGTGGAGATGGTGCACCGATGGTTATTATCGAGCTTGTTGAAAAAGGTGAATAAGTAACGTGATTTTAAAGGGCAAATCAGATCCGGGCTATTACGCTCTGACACTGGGCCCTTTTTTTGATAGATATGAAAGTATCACATTGTTAGATGTTTCATCATGGAGGAAATAGGTGGATTGCAGCAGTCGACGGCCATGCTTATTGCATGCTTTATGAAAGAACCTCATTTTCATAAACGCTCAACTCCTTTGTAACGGCCCATCACGATGGAATGAAGAAAAGACTTGCCGATGGACTGCACAGGGATGGACGGAGAAGGAGCACATAGGTCAGCTGCTGTATGCGGTTCCTCATTCCTCTATTTCGTTTTTTATGGTTCGTTTTGGCCTCTATTTTGGCTTTTCTCCCTCGTTTTGAATGCTTTCTCTTATTTTAAAGTGAACCTTAAAAGTTAAAAACAAACTTTTTCAGTGTCCATTTTTGAAGACACTAGTTTTGTTGTTTATATAGTTGAACACTATGGAAAAAGGTGTTGGTCGTTTTGTCGAGTTTAATTGCAATGAAGGATGTCTTTTTTCGTTATCATGAAGACGTACCATGGACATTACAAGCGTTGAATATAACAGTGGAAAAGGGTGAATGGCTGACGATTGTTGGTCGTAATGGCTCGGGGAAGTCAACGTTTGCTAAACTACTAAACGGACTTCTTCTTCCTACTGAAGGCGAAGTGATTGTTGACGGATATAATACGAAAGATGAGCAAGCTTTGTTTCCAATCCGACAAAGGGTTGGAATGGTCTTTCAAAACCCCGATAACCAGTTTGTTGCGACAACTGTGGAGGATGATATCGCATTTGGCCTTGAAAATATGGGGATAGCACCTGCTGAGATGAAGGTACGTATTGAAAAATATGCCTCCTTAACGGGAACTCGACATTTGCTTAAGGAAGAGCCTCATCGCTTATCAGGTGGACAAAAGCAACGAGTCGTGATAGCAGGAGTTGCAGCGATGGAGCCAGAATTAATTGTATTTGATGAAGCTACATCTATGCTCGATCCTACGGGACGAGAAGATGTGCTTACTACGATTAAAAGCCTTCAACAACAAGGCTCTGCGATTGTGACGATTACGCATTACATGGAAGAAGCGTTAGAGAGTGATCGAGTTGTGTTGATTCAAGGAGGTCAAGTGACGGTCGATGAGGCTCCGATGTCTTTTTTTGAAAAGGCGGTTCAAATTCGTGAAGCGGGCTTAACGGTTCCACCTCTTGTCGCATTACAGCATCAATTAAGGGAAAGAGGCATTCCGATTCAGCGTCTTTTCTTGAAGGAAGAGGAGTTGATGGAGCAGTTATGGATATTGTCTTCAACAACGTAAGTCACATATATATGCGCAAAACACCGTTTGAGAAGTATGCATTAAAGAATATCGAGGTCACAATCCCATCAGGCTCATTTACGGCTATTATCGGAGCAACAGGATCTGGGAAATCAACGTTCACTCAGCATATCAATGGGCTTCTAACGCCCACAGAGGGAACGGTCCAAATTGGATCACATCACATTACGCGAAAATCGCGAGGAGATATGAGAGCGTTACGTCAGGATGTTGGCTACATCTTTCAATATCCAGAGCATCAACTGTTTGAGGAAACAGTAGAGAAGGATATTTGCTTTGGACCGCTTAACTTTGATGTTTCGGAAAGTGATGCTAAGCGAAAGGCGCATACGATGATTGAATTAGTCGGCTTATCTAAGGATGTTCTACAAAGGTCTCCTTTTGAATTAAGTGGGGGACAAATGCGCCGAGTGGCGATTGCGGGAGTGTTGGCAAGTGAACCAAAGGTGATCGTGCTAGATGAGCCAACAGCAAGCCTTGATCCGATTGGGAGAGAGGAAATGATGACGCTATTTACAACGTATCAAAAGGAGCATGAGGCGACGATTGTACTTGTAACCCACCAGATGGATGAAGTCGCTCGATATGCGGATCACGTAATCGTTATGAACAAAGGTGAAATAACAATGCAAGGGACACCTTCAGAAGTCTTTTCACAAGGCGAGGTGCTTTCTTCGGTCGGATTACATACTCCACCTGTTATGAAGCTCGGGAATCTGTTTAAGAGACGATTAAACTTGGGAGAATGGCCAACGGTATTTGATGAAGGTGAGCTAGCAGAGCATATGGCGACATTTCTTCTTTCGGGGAGGGAGAAATGATGTTTCAGCATATTTTGATTGGTCAATATTTCCCGGGACAATCGATTGTCCACCGGCTTGACGCAAGAGCGAAATTACTTGCTGTCATGGTGCTAGTTGTCGTGATCTTCCTAGCGAGAAATTGGCTTTCCTTAGGGATCATCTGCTTCTGTCTATTTGTTCTCATTCTACTTTCAAGAGTTACTATTTCTTATATTTGGCGTGCAATGAAGCCGATTCTATTATTAGTGATCATTTTATTTCTTATTCAGTTGTATACGTATCGCGATGGTGCTGTGATCGTGGGTGATGGAATCTTTGCGATTACTGAGGAAGGACTTACCCAAGGTGCAATGATTGCGATAAGGCTGCTCTCGCTCATATTAGTGACGTCTTTGCTCACATTAACGACAAAGCCGATTGTGTTAACGGATGGATTAGAGTACTTGTTACGCCCGTTTGAAAGGGTGAGGCTTCCATCTCATGAGCTAGCTCTCATGATTACGATTGCGATTCGATTTGTCCCGACACTGCTCCAAGAAACAGAGAGGCTACTGAAGGCGCAATTCGCCCGAGGGGTTAGCTATCGTTATGGCCCTTGGAAAAAAAGAATGACAGCTCTTGTAAGCTTACTAGTTCCTTTGTTCGTGCATTCCTTTAAGTGTGCTGAGGATTTAGCGACAGCGATGGAATCACGAGCATACCGTGGTGGAGAAGGACGAACGAAATACCGTGCGTTACAATGGTGTGTACGAGATACGGTAGCGTTAGTCGTTGTGATGATCATTTCAGGCGTTATTGTCTATTTACGATATGTATAAAGGGTGTGAAAGGATGCAGCGTGTAGCATGTCTTGTTTCATATGATGGTACGAACTTCTCCGGTTATCAAGTCCAGCCTCGAAAGCGAACAGTGCAGCTTGAGCTTGAACGTGCTCTGACGAAGCTACATAAAGGACAGGAAATAAAGGTTATATCCTCTGGACGAACAGATGCAGGTGTGCATGCGATTGGACAAGTGATTCATTTTGATACGTCCTTACATATTCCTCTGGAGCGTTGGCCAAACGCCTTCAATGCTTGTTTGCCTAATGATATTCACATTCATGAGGTAAGGTCAGTTGATCCGCAATTTCATGCGCGGTTCGATACAGAGGGAAAGGAATATCGCTATCGTTTGCTGCTTAAGAAACAAGGTGATGTATTCCGTCGTCATTACACACATACGATCGAGCGCGATATAAGTATGGAGAGGATGAAGTGTGCGGCTCAATATTTAGTGGGAAAGCATGATTTTTCTTCCTTTTGTGCAGCCAATACAGATGTCACAGATAAAGTGCGCGAAGTAACGGCAATCGAGCTTTGGAAGGACCGGGACGAGATTATTTTCAGCTTCAAAGGCAATGGCTTCTTGTATAATATGGTGAGAATTATGGTCGGAACGCTGTTAGAGGTTGGCTATGGTAAATTGGAATGTGATGATGTCGCTCAAATATTAGCAGCGCGAGATCGAATGAAAGCAAGCAAAACCGCGCCAGCACAAGGTTTATACCTTTGGAAAGTCGAATATCCGAATCCCGTCTTTCATATATGATAAAAACAACGAATCCTAGTGTAACATTGTATTGACATTGGATATTGAATATTATATGATGGTAGATGGTAATTCCAAAAACCCACTAGCCCCGGGTTCCGGAACGATACTATTGACATGGATATGTAAAGCTTTTTTTAGTTTGTACAGGAAATTGAAAGTGATTGTTTATTAGGAGGGTAAATTATGCGTACAACATATATGGCAAAGCCAAACGAAGTTGAGCGTAAATGGTATGTCGTCGACGCAGAAGGTCAAACACTTGGTCGTCTTGCTTCTGAAGTAGCATCCATTCTTCGCGGTAAGCACAAGCCAACATTCACACCACACGTTGATACAGGTGATCACGTGATCGTGATAAATGCAGAGAAGATTGAACTAACAGGAAATAAATTAAATGACAAGATTTATTACCGTCATTCTCTTCACCCAGGTGGCTTGAAGAAGACAACAGCTGGAGATATGCGAGCGAACAAGCCTGTGCGTATGCTAGAGCTAGCAATCAAAGGCATGCTTCCAAAGAATACACTTGGACGCGCTCAAGGAATGAAGCTACACGTATATGCAGGTAGCGAACACAAACATCAAGCTCAAAAACCAGAAGCATATGAACTTCGTGGTTAATCGATAGGAGGGTATTATTTTGGCACAAGTACAATATTATGGTACAGGTCGTCGTAAGAATTCAGTTGCTCGTGTACGCTTACTGCCAGGCGATGGACGTATCGTGATTAACGGTCGTGAACTAGATGAATACTTTGGTCTTGAAACACTTAAGCTTATTGTTAAGCAACCACTTGTAGAAATTGACGTAGAAGGTCAATATGACGTTCTTGTTAATGTTGACGGTGGAGGTTACACAGGTCAAGCTGGTGCAATCCGTCACGGAGTTGCACGTGCGCTACTTCAAGTAGACCCTGATAACCGTCCGGCTCTTAAATCAGCTGGATTCTTAACTCGTGATGCACGTATGAAAGAGCGTAAAAAATACGGTCTTAAAGCAGCACGTCGTGCACCTCAGTTCTCAAAACGTTAATATCCTTGTTATATCAACGTCAGCCCTCTTTGCTCGTATGGAGCAGGGAGGGCTTTTTCATGCCCGATGTGGAATTGAATACCCCTTGAATACCCCGAGCTAAAATGTCATGTACTTCTGAAACATCTCTGCTGTTTTTTCCTTTGCTTCTTCGGTCACATGAGTGTAGATATCCATCGTCGTTTGAATATCCTTATGACCTAGTCGTACTTGTACATCTTTGATGGAAGCACCAGCTGCAAACAGCAAACTGGCATGAGTATGCCTAAAAGCGTGAACATTTATTTGTGGTAGCTTTGGGTTCTTTTGATAGATCCGATCCAACTTTTCATTCAAGTAAGCCAGTCGACAATAATCTATTTCATTTTTTAACTGATTATAGACTGTAAAGATGGGTTGCTGATCATCAGATTGAAATGAAGAGGCAAGTTCTAACGTCAGATAGCGCTGTATTTGCTTATCACGCCATTTCTTTAAGATCGCTAGGTTTCATCGTCTACGCTAACCACACGTCGAGAGGACTTTGTTTTTGATGTCTGAAGTTGCTTTTTGCCACTAGTGTGAATCAACGTCTTTTTCAAGCTGATCGTCTTATGATGGAAGTCCACGTCCGACCAATGCAGGGCGTATAGTTCCCCCTTACGTGCTCCTGTGAAGGCAAGTAGACGAAACATGGTATAAGACATGTCGTCCTCTTGAATCGTCTCCAGGAAGTTCCTAAGCTCTTCTCGCGTGTAGTAATACTTTTTCTCTTCCAGTTCTGCATGATATTCCATCTCATGTTTAAGTTTCGGTAGCGTAACATAATCCATCGGATTACGCTTAATAATGTCCATTTTCATGGCATATCGGAAGACCTGGTTTGCTTGTACCTTATAATCCTTGAAGGTTTTAAGTTCTTGGGCCCAAACGTTGATAGCTTTTTGACAATGAGAACGTGTTATGCTTTTCATTTTGTAAGGACCGAAGAATGGGAGAATCCTACGGAATTTACTCTCCAGCGCATAAACCGTAGTTGGTTTTACTTCTCTACGATGCTGTTTAAACCATTCCTCAAAAACTTCCTGGAAGGTCATCTGTTCATTTTGGCGGAGACCGAGTTCGTCGACTTCCACTAATAGTTTAGATAGAGCAACCTTTGCTTCCTTTTTTGTTTTGAATCCTCGACGTGTGGTCCGCTTTTTCTTACCAGTAAGAGGGTCCTTGCCGAGATACGCATTAAACATATAAGCGGTGGTACCGTCCTTCTTTGTGTATTTTTTAATGTTTGCCATAATGGTTTCCTTTCCAATACGCTGGCAGGCTATATACAGGAAAAGGGAGTTATTCAAAGATTAATTCAAGTATCTTTCTAACTTTGTTTCGTTTTTCATCAGTTAAAAATTCATTCTTATAATACAAGTCAATCTCCATACTGAGAAGATCATGAAAGTCAAATAATCTTCTTCTTAATTCGTCATCTGTTAATTCTCTAATCGTTTGCTCTTCGGTTTCCATGTTGATTTTCTCGGTACATGGAAGCTCCACATCAATGGTTCTCTTTTTATTTTGGCGGTTGTCATTTTTTAGAGGGTCGTTACCTTCATATCTTAAAGAACCATTCTCAACATCTATATAAGAATCAGAGTAGCCGGCTAATCGCAATAAATAAATATGTGAAATGTCTAATCCAACAGCGAGAGTTCTTATTAATGCAGGTTTAGGCATATCTTTATGGCCGTTCTCGATTTGTGATAAATAAGAATCAGAGTAACCAGTTCGTGCTTTTAAGTCGAGTAAAGTTAATTTTTTCTCTTTCCGAATCTCTTTGAGTTTGGCCCCGAATTCTTTAGCATCCATTGGTAATTCCCCTTTTTAGTTTATGTAACAGTATTATTACATATCAAATTTACTAAGTAAAGTTTTTTCTAACTAAAAATATTGATCTTATTATGAAGTTGATTTATACTTAAGTAAGTAAAGTATTTACTCACTTGATGAAAGGGGGTAGGGAGAAGATTATGGAGGGTCTTATACCATTACAGGTCTCAGACGAGTTTAAAGGTAAATACTATGAATTATTTTATGAACTTAGTAAAGAAGCTTTTGAAGCTGCTAAGAGAGATACTGGAGAAGGAAGATTCATGAACAAAAAGCAATGTTGTGAGTTTATTGGTATTTCATTTGGCCATTTTCAAAAGTTAGAAAAAATGGGATTGCCAGTAATCGAATTAGCAGGTAAGGTACTTGTTGATCGTGAGGATGTAATTAAATTCATGAGTAAATATAAAAAGGAAAATCTTAAATAAGGAAATTTAATCGCTGGCAGGCGAAATAACAGGAGAAAAATTGGGTTTAAAGGGATGGTTTTTGTTTAACTATTGGGTACAGGGCCAACAGTCTTGATTACTCTGACTATGTTTCCTCCTAAAATTTAGTCATCATCGTAATTCTAGTTTATACTAGTTTTGTCACTAATGTAATATTTTTTTAGTGAAAACATCTGTCTTTAGGCTTATTTCACGTAACCCCCCCCCCGATGACTATCGGCTTATTTTGTTATAATTTAGAAAAGAAGAGTGGTATCATTGAATAAATTTGAAAGAGAATTTGAAACCGCATTTGAAAACGAAATGAACAACATTAATAGTCAACTCGAAAAAGAAATTAATTTTGCCCTGATTGTCGATGTTAATTCAGGTAACCTATAAATGTAAATAGATTTAAAATTAAACCGTTATAAGAGGGGAAAAAAGTGGTTAGGATTTGAAATGTTACGAATCAATCCTCTTATAAATTGTGAATGTTTTCACTTAAATTAAAGGGAGCTTTCGTTGAACAAGAGCTATCATTTATAAGTGACCTTTTGCTGCATAGTACAACGATACTGTTCATTAGGACTGGTGAATCTACCATAGGTGCGATTGTGGGAGGTCAAATCTAATTTTTCTTTTGAGATTAAGAAGGTTTGGTCTTTTTACTTGAAATTGTTCCCTTTTTTATTGGTAGCATGCTGATATCAAGTGGTGCAAATAATGTTAATAACATGGCAGGAGCGGTAAAATCAAATATTGAGATACAGCTATGCCAGCAGGTTATAAGCATACACGCTTTTTTTTACAAACCAGAAGAATAACAAGATTACATTATAGTATTACATCACACATAATAATCTTTTATGAATGTGTGGTCCTATTGTTACGTGACAAATGTACACGCAGTTAATTTAGTTATACTTTTTTGTGAAATACGACGTGTTGTTTGTTCGCGTGGTGGAAGATATTTGCTGATAAACCTCTCACACGTATTACGTTTGATGGTGCGCCAACGTTTATTCATCGGCATGCGTTTCATCTAGGAACAGAAGAGATGGAGCGAGTAACCGTTAAGGGAGCTCAGGCGAAAAATTTGCGAGCATTGCTTGATCACCATGCCAAACATATCGATGAATTTCGCTCGTTGTCTTCACGTCTTTAAATATCTTCGGTGTATGTATTTTTTTAGAAACTGTGTTATGATAGTAGTAATTAAACATATACTAAAAACGACCACAGTTGCACCTGTGGTCGCTAGATACCCATTCTCTTGATAGGGGATTGGTGCTATCTAATATCTAAAGAAGAAAAAATAGCCCTCACCCGCTGTGAACAGGGGGGCTATTTTTTTGTGTTCAAAATAGCAACAACAACAGCCATCAGCGCTATGATCATCGTAGAGAAAGAAATCATGAAAAGTTAATGATCAGTGTGTGACTGCATTAATTCCTTGAATTGCTTATTTCGTTGTAAAAGCAATGAAAATTATATTGAATGACTTTTTCACGCTTCCTGACTAGCAAATGGTCTAGGATGGAGCTGTTCCGCAAATGCTTATCCATGAGAGTTTCCGAAGACGTGCCATTTTTTGTACCCTTCTTGTCAATAATCGTTTCGGTTGATCGTTTGCATAGTCATACTGGTAATCAAGACTACGGTTGTTAAAAGCTATGATTTATATATTCCGTAGGGAGTAATAGGAACAAGTAAGAATATACATGTATAACAATATGCTTTATGTTACATGTTACGTAAACATAAGACGAAATCATTATAGTTGTGATGGTTTTGTTGACGGTTTATAAAACTAATTTTGACATTCGCCGGTTTGGAGGTGTCAATACATAGTAATTAATAGGTAATAATATACATTAAGAAGCAGAGGGGCTAGTTATGAAAGGAGTATTGCAAATGATAGTTATCTTAAAGCGTTACGGTGGAGAAATTTTTTGAAGACATGTTGAGTGTGTATGACGAATACAAAACAAAGGGTGATATGATATATTTACTCACTACAGAATGACATGGGATGGTGTAAACCTCATTTAATTCGAAGGGTTTAGTGAAGGTGTAAAAAGGTTCTTATTTCAAAAGGATGCATTTCACGGTTAACGAGACTATTTCTCTGGATCGAGCCTATAGAGATGTTCGTGCATATCTATTAATTCTAGATGTGGATTAAAATGAAAGATGATGGACATTATTGTTTAGATAAAAATCACATTTCCCAATCTTTTCCATAGATGGGTGAACAATTCAATTAGTGGAATTAAATGAAAAAAGCAATTTGTCCAAATCAAAATAAGATAATAATTAGTTGTTACGTATTATGTAATCATCCTATGTAATAATATTCGTATTTTGTTATACATGTTCAGAAATGGTCATAAGATTTCGATTATATATGAGTGTTATGAACAATTTATTTTGCTAAGAAATAGGTTGTGATGATGGCTATTCTAGATGAAATTGTGTTTGATCTTAAAAATGCAATTGAAAAATGAAAATGAGTATTTTCTAGAAATAGTATAGGTGTTAATCTTTTCTTAAGAAGCGATTAAGTTTTAGTAAATGTCATATTCTTAAGTGAGGAAGGAAATGAAAATAAAAATTGCATTTTGATAAAGTCAGAATTGACCAGATGATATACTAGGATTTTTCAATTTTTCTGTTCCTATTCTGTTCCTTTTAAGAGGTCAATTGGTTCCTTTTTTGAATGAATCTTGCATGCATGCACGTATTTTCGGAGATGAAAGCGCTTTTTTATTCACACGAATATACGGTCGATTTTGCATGTATGCACGTATTTTTTCTTCATTTGTTCCTTTTTCATGCGAGATGTTCCTGGTTTGTTCCTGGTTTTCACGGCTAAAAGGAACAGAAAAATGTTTATGGATCAAGGGGTCACAGTTCAATGTTCCTTTGTTCCTTCTTCTTATAATAAATAATAAGAAAAAAATAATATCTTTCCAAAATGCATTACGTATATAAAAGATTTTGCGAAAAAGAAGGAACGAAGGAACAAGCGTTAAAGTTAAACTTATTTTCGGTGTGATAAATGGGTGACAATTCCATTTTTAGACGATGGGTATCATCATAAGTGTGACTACTTTTTCTATCTCTTTTTGCTTTTTTATCTTTAATGTTCGAATGCGTGACGGAGTCGCAGGATTGCTTTCCGGGAATTTCTATATGATTAAATACGTTTAATTTGATTGAAAAGCGGGAATAGATAAGCAATGGGTCATACATCGTTGAAGAACGCCCATTATTTACAAATTGTTTTTTCCCCTTGACCGAATAAATAAAGCAACATATAATACACTAAAGATAAGGTAACGCGTAGTTACCGGTTAGGTGTTTCGCTACCAAAAGCGCGAGCTCTAAAAGTGGGTGTCTCACTACAAAAAACGTGAACTTTAAAAGCAGGTTTTGGCCACCATAACTGCCAAACGAGAAAGTAGTGGATGTTTCATCCGCTACTTTCTTTGTTGTTTATGAAACTATAAAATAGTCGACCTGTGGACAAGTATGCGATAAAATATCCTTAAAATAATTAGGGAGTTAGGATTTATATGAGAAAGAGAAAGTCAGGTGTTGTAAAAAAATTCTTAAAGTCCACTTCGATGGTTATTGGAAGTTGCACTATGATCGTTTCCCAAAGAAAATTCAGAAATGTAAAAGAGACTGTAGAAAAAGCAATGAAGTGCGGTAGTAAAGATATAGGCTTTGCTAAATATGAATGCTTAGGGTATGAAGGTGAACCTAGGCCTATTTTTGTTGGTTTCACTTGTAAAAGCCGCTTTTGTAATAAATGTGGAAAGAAGTACACAGATGATTGGTCAAATAAACAACTGATTTTTGATGTCCCCCACCGTCATATGGTATTTACAATTCCTTAGGAATTGCGAGAAGTCTTCTTCAAAGATCGCAATAGATTAACTGCCTTAAGTAAACAAGTGGCTCAAGTATTTCAATTTTATTTTAAGAGAAAAAGTAAGAAACGTGATTTAAAAGTAGGGGTAATTACTGTTATCCATACATTTGGGCGAGACTTGAAATTTAACCCTCATATTCATGCACTAGTTACAGAAGGAACTTTAGATAATAAAAATGAATGGGTACCAAGTCAAGAGGTGCGGCTAAGTATATTGGAGGATATTTAGCTAGACCGGCAGTTGCAGAGTGCAGAATTGAGTCATATGATGGGCCACGCATGCATTTTTGGTATGAAGATCATAAGAGCAGAAAACGTGTTGATGCCAAATGGCCAGTATATAGATTTATTTTTGGGTTACTTCAACATATACCACCAAAGCATTTTAGAATGGTTGGGCGTTATGGCTTGTATAGTAGAAAAGCATATAAGAAGGCCTCATGTCATATTGAATCTTTATGCTTTTGTGCGGACTCGTCGACTTTCTTTGTTAACAAAACAAGCTAAGAAGAAAAAAACATATCGTCAACGAATGATAGAAGCTTTTGATAAAAATCCATTTATTTGCCCACATTGCCACCGTGAGATGGAGTTGGTAGAAATATGGCATGCAGAATATGGCTTTCTCTATCATGACATGGAAGGTATGGAGTGTGTTAAATATAGGAGGAATGAATATGTCGTCAAACAAAAAACAGGTTGAACAACAGGATGAGTTTTTAAAATGGTTAGAAGAAAATGATCCTTTAGATGTAGAGGAAGAAGTCACTATCAGTTTTATATGTATCAAATGCAAGAAAGAAGATGAGTTACTTGATTTTGTAGTTGATGAATTTCATTATGATTTGGAAGAAGGCGAAGAAGTTGAAGTGGTCTGCCTTTTTTGTGGTGGCACTATGCGACAAGCGAGAAAAGACCCTTGTGAATAAATCTAAACTAGGGTCGGGGTTAATCACGTTAGCGATTTTGTTCTATGTATTTTGACGGTCTTCATGCGGAAAATTATTTTTACATAGATATTCTTTATGCTCTTTTGACCGAAAATGCGAAAGCATTTCGGTCTGGTCTTTCAGACAGGTGTGTGTACAAATGGATAGATGTGTGCGTACATTGATAGCGGAATATATTCGGCTATCAGTTCGGCGCTAGCCGACATACGCACATTGTTCATCTAACTATTTGTGTAACCGAAATGGCATCATGACCAATCATGGTCATGATGGAATGGAGGGTTGCTTTTCATTAAATAGAAAGTGACGAATAGGAGCTTTCGAATGAGCACCCGAAGCGTAGCGTAGGGCAAGACAGGTGATGCAACGCATCGACTGTCGCAGTAAGGGGGACGGTCAGCTATGCTGACTGACAAAGCGCAGCGTGTCATACGTCCCCCTTATGCTCTTTCCCCTACCCGTACCAATATCACGCCGTATCAGCATAAAGATATCGAAACATAGGCGCGTCAAGAGATACGCCACGTCATACCGAGAGTGGGCTAGAATCCGTGACGGATTCACCCTCCGATAAACCGCACCGTTATAGGATTCGCAAAATCCGTCAGGTACAATCAGCCCAAGTTGCTGTATGACGAATCCGTCAGCCAATTTCGGCGCATATACCGCCCAAAAACGCGCCGGTCATCAGGCATGTAACAGGCGTATGAGACGTGTAGACAGGTGGCGAGATGCGCAGGAATGTGGCTCGTCTAACAGACTGGGAGTTGTCAAAAAGATCGGTAGGGGAAGCTGTCAAAAAAGAAGATAGAGACGCGAACCGAACGGGGAGCGAATCGTCTAAAAAAGAATGGCAAGAGAGTCACACATCGTCAAACGGCGTGGGCTGGCCGAGGCGCTTGTATGTCAAAAACGTTTATTTGTACACACAAATGTGTGAGCTAAAAAAGCAAGAAAAAGCACCGTAGGACAGGCGGGACCCACGCGGTTTGTAAGAAGGGTGTTGGGTGTCGATCAAGGGGGAAGGAACGAACGGTTATGCGAGCGTAGCGAGAGAAGGCAAGAAAGACCACTGAGAGACGCGGGACCCGCTTGATCAACATCGGTTCGTTGACAGGGAAAGGCCTTCCAGGAAGCCTTCTAAGGGCGTTCAGGGTGGGCTGTAAGGAGCGGTTATACGAGCGCAAGCGAGAAAAGGCAGGAAACACCACCGACGCAGCAGTCGGGACCCACCCTGAACGGTCTGGCTGCACGTCAGTCTGATTGATTCTTACAAGAAAGAGACGTCTGTTATCAAAAAAAAGACCGTTACTCCGAGGAATAACGGTCAGCTGTGTGTAGAATGCTCTGGTCTTTCAGAGGGAATGACGGTCTGTTGTCTAAAAAAAATAAAGTGTGTATACAGTGTGTTCAAACTTTCACACATCGCACACATAAATATCATACTTTTAACACATAACCCTCACATAATACGCACACGATAAATGATTTGGTGGTGTTTGATAGCTGTGTGTCACAACATGCATATATCTCGCACACTTTTGACACATAATTCGCACATATCATGCACACGATGAATGATTCGATGGTGTTTAATAGCCGTGTGTTAGAACACGCATACATTTCTCATACTTTAACACATTTCTCTCACACGAAACGCATACGAAAGGTTATTGATCGTGTTCACTAACTACGTGCCAAAACACACACAACTCGCACAATTTTATCACATAATTCACACACACTACGCACACGATGAATGATTTGATGGTGTTTATTAGCTGTGTGTTAGAACGATGCATACATCTCGCACACTTTTGACACATTTCTTTCACGCTATTAACATACAATTCGCATACGACATACAGTGAGATCTATTATCGATATAGTATGTGTATCTGTTATCAAAAAAGAAAGAGGCTGGGACAAATCTAGCTAAAAAGTAATCTGAAAAAGGTTCCGATCATCAAAATAAGGTGTTCGGAACCTTTTTAGTTGTATTCTTGGTCATTTATTGTCCCTTTAACTGCTCATGGCGGTGTACTTTCTCAAGTTCACCGCCATGAATGCAAATCCTAATTCATTTTTTACCTTCTCTTTTCCTCTCACTGACATACGAGTGAAACCCAAATTAGCCTTCAAAAATCCGAAGACTGGTTCCACATCAACCTTACGTTTACCGTAGATCTCGCCAGTTTTCTCATTCGAAAGCTTTTGTCTGATGTATTCCTTTTGCTGTTCCCATTTCATTGTATTGTATTTTTCGGTTATGGCCTTCTTTAGCCTTGGTGCATTGGGAACGGAGTGGACAGCCTGAACAATCATCACACTCGTAGATCTTAAATGCTCGTGTAAAACCACTTTTATCTTTCCGAATTCGATAGGTAGCGGAACGTCCATTTTTTTCCGTTTGGGCATGTAAAAGAATCTGTTTCCTCATCATATTCCCAATTCGCGGAGTTAAAGTCATTATTTTTATACCTCTTTTTCTTCTCTTTACGGTACATATTATATGTGATAAGTGGGGTGCACTCCCGATTAATTACATCTTCATAATTCTGTTCACTGCCATATCCTGCATCTGCGACAATGTACTGGGGCAGCTTAAAGAAACTTTTCTCGATCTTATCCAGAAAAGGAATAAGGGTGCGTGTATCTGTTGGATTTGCGAAGACATCAAATGCAAGCGTATATTGTCCTTCTGTCGCAATTTGCACATTATATCCTGCTTTTAGCTGGCCGTTCTTCATGTAATCATCTTTCATTCGCATAAAAGTGGCATCCTGGTCCGTCTTGGAATAACTGTTACGCTCTCCGAATATGGATATGTCGTTTTGGTATTTTTGTTTGCGGGCCAAAAAATCTTTGAACTGTTTGAGGTGCTGTTTCGGTCCTTTGCGTTCCAAACGTAGTTGTTTACGTTCCTCTACTTCTGCACTTTCTTTAATTTTTTTATCAAATTCCTCCACTTTCTCGTCAAGCTTTTGCACAACCTCGTGGAGTTCTTTAGGAGATAGTTCTTCCTGATCTTCCCGTTCTATTACCGGAATAATTTCCTTTTCTAGCAATTCATCATACATTTGATTGGACTTCTCCACCAAAGCTGCACTGTATTTTTCCGTCGCTTTGCGCCAAACAAACGTAAATTTATTGGCGTTCGCTTCGATCTTCGTCCCGTCAATAAAGATAGCTTCTTCCTCTATCAATTTATCTTTTACAAGTTGACAGCGAAACTGGACGAAGCACTGCCGTAATAATTCCTTTACTTCTTCATGAACACGGAAACGATTGATAGTACGATAACTCGGTTTATATCCTTGAGCCAGCCACATCATACGAATACTATCTTTGAGTAATGCCTCAATTTTTCTTCCTGAGAAAACAGATTGTGTGTAAGCACATAAAATCACTTTCATCATCATTCTTGGATGGTAAGCTGGGTTGCCCGTTTCACGCAAAAAACTGGCAAAGGCTTCATCAGGAATCTGTTCCACAAGATCATTTACAGTGTAGGCAATATCATTTTCCTGAAGCTTTACTTCTAAATCTAAAGGCAAAATAACTTGATTCATGTTATAATATTTAAACATAAGGACACCCCCGGTAAGTTATTGTGTGGTTACTTTAATTTTATCAGAAGGTGTCCTTTGTGTATTAAAAAATAGTTGATTGTAGAAAAATAAACGGCAAAGTTTAGTGAGTATAAAAATAAAGAGAGGCACTCGAACCCAAACATTGGGATGAGCGCCTCTCTATTTTTTATTTACTGGGTTTTGTCCCAGCCTCTTGTCGTACATTAATGTTCTAGACTTTTGTCAAAGCATGATTTGCATTCTTCATGTTCTTCATGCTCTTGTTTGTCCATGGTGTTATATTCGTTCATTTTACCACATATATGGCATTCGTACGTATCAATCATGAGATCCACCCCTTTTGGTTTCGTACTATGTGAAACCTTTTCACGTCTTTTATCGGTTGCGCAGCAACTCGGGATGTCTGCGAACGCAACCTCAAATTGACACACCTTTTAGCAATAGCTGTTTCTGCGTACGAACAAGGACACTCGCTTCTAATCCGTCTGGATCTTGCATGATGCAATTGTTGCTAAACGCACGTACAGGGTGATGGCGTCGACAAGAGACAACCTCGACAGACAAAGGGTCCATCTTGCCGTCAGTCACAACCGCCTTGAGAAAGCGGTTTGAGTTGTTGCCAGCAGAAAACAGCGTATCGATGATGACCGTGCCGGAAAATACTTGATCGAAGAAGCTAAGCAGATCAGACAGTGAACTTTTGTAACTCTTGAAGATCACTAGCTTGTAGTACTCGCCACGAATGTCGTCCGCCAGATCATGAACCTCGTATCGCTCCGGTCGGACCGCTGTCGACTCTTGAATCGTCACGACACCATCTGTGACAACAAGTTCAACTTCTTTTGTTGCGTATTCAGTGTGACCACCGGCTACTATTAGTTAACAATCAGATCAGCATTGTTTAAAAATGAAACAAAATACTGAAAGTGGGTGCTGTGATCCTTTAATGTAAGGTCTTTTAACCTTTCAAGTTCTTTTCACTAATGCATCTAACTGTTGCTTCGTTTTTTCTTAAGTTAAAGGAACTCCGTCATAAACGTTCTTTGTGAAATGCTTTTCACTCGCTTACGTTTACTTTGGTACCCTAATTTAAAATCCGCAAATTCTAAATCATGAATTGAACTATAGGGATAAAACTAACTTAATGTATGAAAGACGTTACCTTGGATAGGTTATCCGTTCTTTTATAAAAAAGGCGTAACGATTGAATATTACTACTTGTTACGCCTTTTTCACTTAGTCTTGGTATTAAACAAATGCAACCACTTAATTAATAATTACATTATTTTAAAAAACTACATCTGTATCTAAACGAGCTTTTACGCTTTCTCTTTTTTAATACATGATTTTCTTTCAATGAGCTCCGTATCGATAAAAATCTTCATTTTATCATCTTCTTTATTATCGATTTCTCTAATAAGCTTTTCGACAGCAAGTGCTGCGATTTTGTCTTTTTTTACATGAATTGTAGTCAATTCAGGACTTACAATTTGAGACTCAACGATATTATCGAAACCAATTACAGATAGATCAGCTGGAACGTTTATGTTTAATTCGATAAGTGATTTTATAACACTAATAGCCATATAGTCAGACTCACAAAATATTGCAGTAGGTAAGTTACCTTTTAATTCTAAAATAGATTCTTTAAACTCTTCGTGTACAGAGATATCGGTAGGTGACATTTGGAATGTATGTTCAGGTTTGATAGTTAGGTTATTTTCTAGTATCGCTTTTTGAAAGCCTTTTTTCCTCATATCGAAATTGTACATACTGTAACTAGATTCAACGTAGCCAATTTCTTTATGTCCTAATTTTATTAGGTATTCTCCTGCCTGGTATGCCCCAAAGACATTATTCATAAGGATAAAGTTAATATCTAAAGTTTCGTAGCAAGTATCTAGAACAATTAGATTAGGTTGTGTATCTGCAACTGTCTTGATTTGTTCTTCCGTTAAGTTAGTTCCAAGAAGTATAATACCAGAAGAACGTTGCTGCTTCTCCAGATTTACGATTTCCTGTTCCAGTGAATCAACATTAATGGAGGAAATGATTAACGAATATCCTTTCGATTTCATTGACTGATCTATATTGTTAATTAATTCCATAAAAAAGGACTGGGAATGATATTGTTCTGTAATAATTCCAGTATGAGTGCATGCAACAAAACGGAAAATCTTTGACTTGTTATTGTTCTGTCCCTTTGAAAATGGCTTTAGAGTATACCCGTTCTCCTCTGCAATTCTTAAAATTCTTTCTCTTGTTTCTTGACTAACCCCAGACTTTCCATTTAATGCCAATGAAACTGCAGATTTGGAAACAGAGGCAATCTTCGCAATATCATCTATTTTCATTTATACCAACCGCCTTCATAAATGTTTATTTTAAAAAAGGATCTATGTAATATTAGTTTAGTTATTAAGTTTAGTTGTGTCAATCTAATTGAAAATTAAGATTCACAAAGAGTTTATTTAGAATTTTGTATGAATTAAATAATTTAGTTTAGTAAAATAAGATAAACAAAAACTAAAAGAAAGCACTTACATTTTTATTTTTTGATGTTTTTTTATATAAAAATGTTGACTTTTTTTTATTTAAGGTGTTAAAGTCTTCTTAAGAGGTACTTACTTTTGAAAAAAAGAAAATTAATTTCTGTTTGTTTAGTTTTGGTTTATAAGTTTGTTTAGTATAGGTTAGTAGGGGGAGTGAAATGGATAGGTTAAAATTAGGCTTTGCACCAACGAGGAGATTTGTATTTAGTAAAGAGGACGCGTATAAGCATAAAGAGTTAATCATAGAGAAAATAAAAAGCTTTGGGTTAAATATAGAAATTGTTGATTTAGAAGGAATTAATGAGGAAGGGCTCCTATATGACCGTTCTGATGAGGTGGCGATAGTAAATCGGTTTAGAGAGGGAGGGGTAGACGCTGTTTTTTTTCCGCATTGTAATTTTGGTACAGAAGATCTAGTTGCTAAGATAGCAAAAGCGATTGATAAACCTGTATTGATTTGGGGGCCGAGAGATGAAGCTCCTCTTGAAAATGGAATGCGACTAAGGGACACACAGTGTGGAATATTTGCTACTGGAAAGGTACTTCGTAGGTTTAATGTACCGTTTACTTACATCACGAACAGTGCAGTAGATTCTGAAGTTTTCCAAAGAGGATTTAAAAACTTTATTGGAGCAGCAAATGTTGTAAAGCAATTTAAGCAACTGAGAATTCTCCAAATTTCAACTAGGCCATCTGATTTTTGGTCTGTTATTTGTAACGAAGGGGAGTTGTTAGAGAAGTTTGGAATTCAAATTTATCCGATAACTCTAGACCAAATAAAACAGAAAACGTTGGAAGTTGAGAATGAGAGAAGTGCAGAATTTGAGAAAGCGGTGAATCATATTAAAGAAACACTAGACTGGAGCTCTGTTGATGAAGAGCATGTTTATCGTATTGCAGCACTAAAAGTGGCGATGAAGCAATATGCGAAAGAAACGGGCTGTTCGGCTATTGCGATCCAGTGCTGGTCAACATTACAAGATATTATTGGAATTATGCCGTGTCTGGCCAATGCGATCTTAACTGATGAACAAATCCCAGTAACCTGCGAAACGGATATCCATGGTGCGATAACATCGATTATGGTGCAAGCAGCGACCTTAAATACTGTACCGACGTTCTTCGCAGATATTACCATTCGACATCCGGAAAATCCGAATGGAGAGTTATTATTCCACTGTGGGAATTTTCCTGTTTCGTTGAGTGTAGAAGAAAAACCAAGACTAGAAAAGCATTTCTTGTTTGAAGATCACTCTCCAGGTACACATGAAGGGGAAGTGAAAGGTGGAGAAATGACCATTGCTCGCTTCGATGGGGATCATGGAGAGTACTCTATTTTTCTAGGAAAAGCTAAGGGAATTGAAGGTCCGTATTCTAGGGGATCTTATGTATGGGTTGAAGTAAATGATTGGCCGTTATGGGAAGAGAAATTGGTTAAAGGACCATATATTCATCATTCTACTGGAATTCATGCCAATGTCATTCCTGTGATATATGAGGCATGTCAATATATTCCTGGGTTAACTCCAGATCCTGTGGATCCTGCAGAAGAAGAAATTCGTGCATGGTTACGTGGTAGTGACATTAATTATTAATTCTATGGAGGGACTTATATGACAGAGTTAAACCGTTTAAACCGTAAAGCAGTTGAAATAAGAAAATCTTTGCTTGAAATGATTTATGAAGCAGGCACTGGTCACACGGGATCGTCATTATCGAATACTGATATTTTAGTAGCTTTATATTATGGGGTGATGAAAATAGACCCGAACAACCCGAATTGGGAAGAGCGCGATCGTTATATTCAAAGTAAAGGTCACGCAGTTGAATCCTATTGGGCAGTATTAGCAGATAAAGGGTTCTTTCCTAAGGAGGAGTTGAAAACGTTCTCCAAATATAATTCTAGATTAATAGGGCATCCAAATAATAAGGTTCCAGGTGTCGAAATGAACACAGGGGCATTAGGACATGGTTTATCTGTATCTGTAGGTATGGCATTATCTGCCAAGATGGATAAGAAAACTATTAGAGTTTTCACTTTAATGGGGGATGGAGAATTAGCTGAAGGTTCAGTATGGGAAGCAGCGATGTCAGCGGCGCAGTATAAGCTTGATAACCTAATAGGAATCATCGATAGAAATCGATTACAGATTTCAGGTACTACAGATGATGTAATGAGCAATGAACCACTTGATAAAAAATGGGAAAGTTTTGGATGGCATGTTATTCAGGTAGACGGTAATGATGTAGGAGAATTAGTGAGAGTCTTTAATGAAGCACTACAAATCACTGGCAAGCCTACAATCATTCTGGCTAATACGGTTAAAGGAAAGGGAATTTCAATAGCAGAAAATGTTGAAAGTTGGCACCATCATGTTCCAACGAAGGAAGAGTATAAAATAGCTATGCAAGAACTTTCTGAGCGATTGGAGGAATTAGCGTGAATAACGTAGCACTAAAGAAAAATGCTGAAAAGAATCAAATTGCAAATCGGAAAGTAATCAGTGATACATTATTAGATTTGGCGATGGAAAAGAAGGAAATACTTGTGTTAACTAGTGATTCCAGAGGGTCTGCTTCTATGGTTCCTTTCGGAGAAACACTACCTGAACAGTTAGTAGAAGTAGGGATTGCAGAACAAAACTTAGTCGGGGTATCTGCTGGGTTAGCTGCTTCTGGTAAGAAACCTTTTGTGGCTTCACCCGCTTGCTTTCTAAGCATGCGTAGTATTGAACAAATTAAAGTTGATATTGCTTATTCTGGAACGAATGTGAAATTGATTGGAATTAGTGGTGGTGTTAGTTACGGGGCGCTGGGTATGTCCCATCATTCCCTACAAGATTTAGCTGTTACGAGAGCGATACCTGGTTTACATGTAATGATGCCGGCTGATCGTCATGAAGCAAAGAAAATGATTGAAGCTTTAGTGGATTATCCTACTCCTGTTTATTTGAGGATTGGAAGAAACCCTGTGGAAGACTGTTATGTAAATGAGGATTATCGTTTTGTGATTGGGAAGGCGGTTACGATGCATGAGGGGGACGATCTAACCATTATTGCTATTGGTGAGACGGTGAGAGTTGCTCTTGATACGGCTGGTGTACTTAAAGCAGAGGGCTTTGAATGTAGAGTCCTTAATATGCATACGATTAAACCTTTAGATGAGGAAGCTATTATTAAAGCAGCTAGAGAAACAGGTCGTATCATCACGATTGAAGAACATAGTATTTATGGTGGGCTTGGTTCAGCTGTGGCAGAGGTCGTCTCACAAAACCATCCTGTTCCAGTCCAGGTTATAGGTATTCCTGATGAACCAGCAGTAACGGGGAATACAAAAGAAGTGTTTGAACATTATGGTCTGAGTGCAGAGAATGTTTCAAGCATTGCAAAAAAGATGATAAGTAACTAGGAGGTTGCTGTTATGAATGATAGTTATATTCTAGCTATAGACCAAAGCACCTCTGGGACAAAGGCTCTTCTTGTAAATCGACAGGGTTCAATAATTGCAAAAGAGACAGCAATGCACAAACAAATATATCCTCAATCGGGTTGGGTAGAACATGACCCGATTGAGATATATGAAAATGTAAAGAAAGTAATCAATAAAATAGCTCGGTCCAATCATGAAATTATAGACAAAATGAAGACCCTTACAATAACGAATCAACGGGAGACAGTAGTTGTTTGGGATAAACAAACCGGCAAACCAGTTTACAATGCTATCGTCTGGCAATGTCGTAGAACGACCGCGGTATGTGAACGCTTAAAACAAGAGGGACATGAAGAGACGGTTCGTACGAAAACAGGATTAACAATCGATCCTTATTTCTCTGCATCAAAAGTAAAGTGGATTTTAGATAATGTTTCAGGAATAAGATCGCGTGCACAGAAAGGTGAACTTTTACTTGGGACAATTGATAGTTGGTTAATTTGGAAACTTACACAAGGTAAGGTTCATGCCACAGATGTTACAAATGCGAGTAGAACACTGTTATTTAATATTAGGTCAATGAATTGGGATGAACAGTTACTTGAAATCTTTCAAATTCCGCAGTCAATGCTACCTGAAGTACAATCATCTGATACTTATTTTGGGTTAGTAGAAGATAGTGTTTTAAAAGTACCTCCAGTTTCCATATCAGGAGTAATAGGAGACTCGCAAGCGGCTTTATTTGCTCAGCGCTGTTTTGAAAAAGGGATGGCGAAAGCAACTTTTGGTACTGGAACTTCCGTAATGGTTTTTACAGATCAATTGGAAGATGTGAATGAAGGTTTAGTTACTTCTGTAGCTTGGGGATATTCCGGAAAGATTCATTATGCGTTAGAAGGAATCATCAATACAACAGGTGACATTATCCGTTGGATGAAAGATGATCTTACCTTATTTCATAGTTTTGAAGAAGCGGAGCGATTAGTGGGAAAGCTTGAGAATAATGGAGGAGTTTATTTAGTTCCTGCCTTTGTTGGATTAGGAGCACCTTACTGGAGTCCGAGTACACGAGCTGGAATTATAGGGATGAGTAGAAATACTAGTAAAGCTCACATTGTAAGAGCGGGACTTGAGAGCATTGTTTATCAGGTAAAAGATATTTTACAACTAATATATGAAGAAACAAATGTTGAGGTCAAAGAATTAAGAGTAGATGGTGGTGCAACAACAAATGTGTTTTTAATGCAATATCTTGCTGATGTACTTGGAATTAAAGTGATTGTTTCATCTGTTTCGGAGTTATCTGCTTTAGGGTCAGTCTATCTTGGGGGGTTAGGTACGGGTATATGGAATTCCGGGGGGGAAATCAGCAAACTCAATAGAGAAAAGCGGGTCTTTAAGCCGAAAATGAGTCAAAAAACTAGAGAAAAATACTATTCGGAATGGAAAAATGCTATTCAATCGTTATTAATATGAATCATTATTTTCTTGATTAAAATCTTATATTTAGATAATCTATCGGCTATAAATGATTTCGTATTAATTTTGTAAGCGCATTATTTCGATCTAGGTTTAAGTAAAAACCTACGTGTAATGATAGGGAATTTTTCTATTTGGCTAATAATGATTCTTTAAAATCTAATCCATTATCTAAAAATGCTTTCATTTATTTAAGGAATAATTGTTTGATATAAATTTAGAATATTCACAGAGATTATTCCGTTTTAGAACGAAGTATCACATTACTCTAGTATAAAAATAAGATTGGAGGACTGAAACATGAGTTACGAAAAACTTGCCAAGCAAATTGTTCAAGAGGTTGGAGGGAAAGGAAATATTCATAGTGTAATCCACTGTGTTACACGGTTAAGGTTCAAGCTTAAAGATGAATCTCTTGCGAATACAGAGGTTATAAAGGGCTTAGATGGGATCATGACTGTTATACAAAAAGGTGGGCAATACCAGGTAGTTATTGGTGATCATGTTCCGATTGTTTTTGCGGAAGTAACAAAATTAATTGGAAAAGATGTTTCTGAGGAAAGTGAATCTACTGATACATCTTCTGAAGAGAGAGGTAGTTTATTTAGTAAGTTTGTCTCACTCTTGTCAGGTATATTTATGCCTATAATGGGAGTATTGGCTGCCGCAGGTATCTTAAAAGGGTTTTTAGTTGCTTTAACTGTCCTTGGGTGGATGTCTGAAGATATGGGTGTTTATACAATTCTATTTACTGCTTCAGATGCTCTCTTTTACTTTTTACCGATTTTACTAGGTTTTACGGTAGGTAAGACATTTAACACAAATCCATTTATCACAGCTACTGTTGGGGCTTCCCTTGTTTATCCTACGATGATAGATATATATAATGCAGGTGAATCTTTAACTTTTCTTCAAATACCGGTTGTGCTAATGAATTATACGCAGTCTGTTATTCCAATTATTCTTGCTGGATTTTTAGTAGCAAAATTTGAGAAAGTACTTCTTAAGGTTATTCCGAAAGCGTTGCAATTAATTTTTGTACCTTTATTTATTATAGTGACGATTGTTCCTATATCATTTATTGTAATTGGACCACTGTCTGTAAATGCAAGTCAATTATTAGCTGATGGGGCTATGGCTTTGTATAGTTTAAGTCCGGTAATTACAGGTCTGTTGCTTGCTGGAATTTGGCAAGTTGCAGTTATGTTTGGTCTTCACTGGGCGTTTATTCCGATTATGATCAATAATGTCTTTACTATCGGTTTCGACCCAATTAATGGCTTATTATACTGTACAGTTTTTGCACAAACAGGCGCAGCTTTAGCCATTGTTTTCAGAGCAAAAGAAGCCAAACTAAAGTCCTTGTCAACAACAGCGACAATTTCAGGATTTCTAGGGATTACTGAGCCGGCTATCTATGGTGTAAACTTGCCACTTAAACGTCCATTTCTTTTCGGGTGTATAGGTGGAGGATTGGGTGGCGCAACGGCAGGTTTTTTCAGTGCAAGTATGTTTGGAGGCTTTGCATCTGGAGGTATCTTTGGTATACCGATGTTTATTAACCCTGAAGGTCTTTCATTACAATTTTATGGATTTACCTTATCGTTACTTGTGGCTTTAGTTACTGCATTTGTTTTAACATATTTGTTTGGTTATAGTAGAGAGCTTGCGGTAAAGCAAATCGAAAAAAAGAGCACATAAAATCCTTTTTAATAAGCAGAATTTCATAGAACTTTAACTATAAAGTGTAAATAGAAAGAGGGGATAGTTTAAAAAACTATCTTCTCTTGCTATTAAATAGGAGGGAGATTTCATTTTGATAAAATTAAGAATTTCAGATAATAAAAAGCATTTCGAAACAGACAAAGGGAAAAAATTCTTTTATTTAGCTGATACAGTATGGAGTACTTTTACCAACGCTACGTTAGAAGAATGGAATGATTATCTTGACTATAGAAAAGAGCAAGGCTTTAATGTTTTACAAATAAATATACTTCAACAATGGGACGCTAGTGAGACGGATTTGAATTTCAAGCCGTTTGAATATAAGGAAGATGGTAGTTTCAACTTCTATAATCGAAATAATGCTTACTTTGAACGAGCGGAAGAAATGGTTTCTATGGCAGTTGAAAAGGGGTTTGTACCTGCGCTAGTCCTATTATGGTGTAATTATGTCCCAGATACTTGGGGCTCAGAAATTAATAATATAAATAATATGCCAATAGAGTTAGTGGAGAATTACGTAAAATATGTGGACGATAAATTTTCGAAATATAATCCGATTTATTTAGTTAGTGGGGATACGGATTTCCCGACACAAAGAGCAATAAAGTATTACTCCTTAGCTATGCGGACGATCAAACAATTAAGTCCTCACTGCTTAACTACCTTACATATTAGAGGTAGACTAATGGAATTACCTGATGAGTTAATGAATAGCAATGATTTGGATTTTTATATGTTTCAATCAGGGCATAATATACAATTTCAGAGTATGTCGTATGAGCTTGCAGAAGAATTTAGTAATAAACCAATAAGAAGACCTGCGCTGAATTCAGAGCCGTGTTACGAACAAATGGGTTATAGTAGGAATCGATACGGTCGCTTTAGTCGATTTGATGTTAGAAAATCAGCTTGGCAAAGTTTATTATCAGGTGCTGAAGCAGGCATTACCTATGGAGCACACGGTATATGGAGTTGGCATAAGAAGGGAAAAGGGTTTGGATTAGTAGGAGAGGCATTTGATAGACCTTATGAATGGAGAGATGCAGTTAAGTTTGAAGGTGCTTGGGATTATGCATTTATGAGAAAAGTATTTCAATTATTTAAGATCAATAACTTGCAGCCTTTAGATATCTTGTTAAAAAATACGGAAGAAATTAGAGTTGCTAGTAGCGATGATGAAATGAAAATCTTGATATATGTGCCAGTTAACACAACTGTTAAACTAAATATGCTTCTTGAAGACTATGATTTTACAATTATAGATTTAGAACAAAGACGCTTTGGTGAAACGAGCGTAACCTTTGAAGATAATAAAACGGTGTTTGATATGCACAGTTTTAAATCTGACGTATTAATTATTGGTGAAAAAGCACTCTAGGATACTTGGAGTTGCCTAATTGAGAGAGTAATGATTGTTTCTTGATTTTGAAGCTATTGTTCATTAAAGAACAAAAGGGAGGTACGAAAAATGCTAGATAAATTATTTAAAAAGAAACAAAAAATAGAGCAGGAAGAATTTTTTTCTCCTCTTGCTGGAGAATTAATATCACTCGATCAGGTTTCAGATACTGTCTTCTCAGAAAAAATGATGGGGGATGGTGTTGCTATTATACCTGCAGAAGGTGTGCTTGTATCTCCTGTTGAAGGAGAAGTGATTCAAGTTTTTCATACAAAGCACGCTATTGGAATTAGATCTCTTACCGGTTTAGAAATCCTTTTCCACGTCGGGTTAGAAACAGTAGAACTCAATGGGGAGGGGTTTAATATTTTAGTTGAAGAAGGACAAATTGTTAATGTTGGAGATTCTTTATTACATTTTGATATTCCGTTTTTAAAAAGTAAAAACAAGGAAATTGTTACACCAATAATCATTACTAATTCTTCTCAAAAGGTAGAGGAGATTGTACAGGTTGAAAAACAAAAAGTTTCAAGATGCGATAGACTATTTGTTTGTAAGTTGAAATAATTCAGGAGGTAATATTAAATGAATCAAACAAATAATAGATTTCCAGAAATGTTTATGTGGGGCGGTGCCACTGCTGCTAATCAATTAGAAGGTGCTTATCTAGAAGGTGGAAAAGGTCTCAATTTAGCAGATGTTCTACCTGGTGGAAGTAGCCGTATAAAATTGTTAAATAAACCAGGGTTTAACTTTGAAATTGACCAATTAAAATATGTCTATCCTAACCATGATGGCATTGATTTTTATCATAGATATAAAGAAGATATTGCCTTATTATCAGAAATGGGATTTAAAGTCTTCCGTTTAAGCATAGCATGGTCACGAATTTTTCCGAATGGTGATGAGTTGGAACCCAACGAAGAAGGATTAGCATTTTATGAACGAGTTTTTGATGAACTTTTAAAATATGATATTGAACCAATAGTAACAATTGCTCACTATGAAACACCACTTCATCTTATCAAAGAGTATGGTGGATGGAGAAATAGAAAATTGGTTTATTTTTTTGAAAGGTATGCAACTGTACTTTTCAATCGTTACAAAGATAAAGTAAAATATTGGTTAACATTTAATGAAATCAATAGTGCAACTCACATGCCTCTTTTAGGACTGGGATTTTCACCGGATAGTGAAGAAACTCGGTTACAAGATAGCTTCCAAGGACTCCACCATCAATTTGTAGCTAGTGCTAAAGCAGTAAAATTAGGGCATGAAATTATCCCAAATGCTCAAATTGGTTGTATGCTTCTTTATGCAACTACTTATTCGTATGATTCAAATCCGGAAAATGTAATGCACGCACTAGAAGAAGCTCGTATTTTTAATAATTTCTGTGGCGATGTTCAAGTTAGAGGTAAATATCCTTCATTTATTAAACGCTACTTTAAGGAAAATAATATTAGCATCGAAATGGAAGATGGGGATTTAGAGTTAATAAAGGAAGGAACAGTAGACTTTATTTCATTAAGTTATTACATGTCTAGAACGGAAAAAAAATCTAAGACACTTGAAGAAGCTGGGGAAGGTAATCTCATTGGAGGAGTTAAAAACCCGTTTTTAAAATCAAGTGACTGGGGTTGGGAGATCGACCCGATTGGACTTAGGATTGCTCTAAATGAACTTTATGATCGCTATCAAGTACCACTATTCGTTGTTGAAAATGGTTTAGGTGCATATGACAAGGTAGAAGATGACGGGACCATTAATGATGATTATCGCATTGACTATTTACGCGAGCATATTAAAGCGATGGGGGAAGCTATTAAAGATGGGGTAGATCTTATAGGATATACTTCTTGGGGGTGTATTGATTTAGTAAGTGCATCAACCGGTCAAATGTCTAAGCGTTATGGATTTATTTATGTCGACAAGAATGATGACGGTAGTGGAACGTTGGAGCGTAGTAAGAAAAAATCATTCAATTGGTACAAAGATGTTATTGAAAGTAATGGAAATGTAATTTAAATATATTTGAGGGTTGATAAATTATTGCTCCATCGAGTATCAGTTTAGGATGGGGCATACGGGAATGGGCGATACCCTTGATTTTTACAAAGAAATTAAGATTACGCCAATGCCGTACGGTCAATCATTATCGGTGCTTGCACTTGCGGAGTATTTGAGAGAGTTTATATAGGACGAAACACCATCCATTTCATTACTAATGTAGCTTTGATTGGATGGTGTTTTGTTTTAAACATTTATTTATCAATTAAATGGTGATTTTCACGATAAAACTTTGGAGTAACTCCGATAAACTTCTTAAAAACTTTTGTGAAATAACTTTGATCTGTATAATTTAGTAAAGAGCATATGTCTGAAATAGGGGTATTGCTATAAGCGAGTAGTTTTTTAGCTTCTTCTATTTTTATTTGCTGTATATACTCACTAATAGTGATGCCCACTTCCTTTTTAAATAAAACAGATAAGTATTTAGGGCTTAATTCAACTCTCTTAGCGATTTGCTCATGTGTCAAGTCTTCATAAATATATTTAAAAATATAATCTTTACAGATCGTTATTGTTCTCGAATGACGGTCATTCTTTACTTGTTTCACTTTCCTTGCAAACGTATAAAGTACATCTCTCGCAAGCATTCTGATATCATCTAAACGATTTAATTCCTCTAACTGTTGGATGAAGCTGTCGTGTAACGAAAAAGCAACCTCTTCATGTAAACCTCCATCAATTGACGCTCTAGAAACTAACGTAATCATTGTAATAATATGATTCTTGTTAGAACGGAGATAGCTTGATTTAGAAAGAACACTAGCTTCTTCTTCCTCTTTTGTATATGGGAACTCTTTTAAGTCTTCCACTCTTCCTTCTCTAATAATGGATAGAATATTTTTCTCGAATAGTCGATCATGATGAAAATTGTTTGCTTGTAGATTATGTGAAACAGTTAAATTGACGCTTTGGATAGATTTACTGTCTTGTGGGAGGCTAGAGTCTTCAAACGAAACCGATGAAGAAGAAACGAGTATATTATTAAACAATTTAAAGGCTATTATGCTTATATTGACGAGCTTATCTGGTTTAATAATCGGTAATGATTGATAATACTGCAAAACACTTCCTCGATAGAAGAACGCTCGAAAGTCATTAATTATACCAGATATTCGGTCTTCTGAGAATGGATAGGATAAGCTTGGACCAATAATGACGGTTCCATAAAATGTTGTCTTTTTTACAATACTTAGTAATATAAATTTTTCTGAAAACGCAGATTTTCTAATAACAGGAGTGTTGAATTGAACTTCAGGTTTGAAGTTCAATGGATTAAATAGTTTTTCTTTTTGATTTTCATATAAGGGATTTAAAATTTGACCGCTATAGTTTTCATAAGTAACTTCGCCATTTGTATTTATGAAAAGAACTGGCATTTCAAATGCCTCTGCTATGATCGTACATTTCTCTTTAATTTGATCGATGGAATTCTTCATTTTAGGTACTCCCTTGTAAAAGTAATAATGGAATTTTTAATCGTAGATGTTTATTTTATTTACTATTAATATTCAGAAAATGATAAAAAGTCGACTTACTTCAGTATAATAATCTTTAAAATTTAACCTTATAGTACCAGAAAAAGAACTCAATTACCATAAGAGAAAAAAGGATGGTGTTACTTTAAAATTAATGGACATGTGCGCTAGCTTTTTTGCTTGTTCTTATTTTTTGAAGATAATTTACGTGGAGGTGTTGATTACAAATGAAACATAAAAATCTAGTTATTAGTGGGTTTCATCCAGATCCTAGTGTATGCAAAGTTGGAGAAGAGTATTATTTGGTGACTAGTTCTTTTGAGTATTTTCCAGGTGTACCAATCTATCATAGCGTCAACTTAGTGAATTGGAAGCAAATAGGTTATGTATTAACACAGGAAAGTCAATTACCTCTAACTAGAATACATTCATACACAACTTCACAAGGCATTTATGCACCTACCATTCGTTATCATAACGCTAGATTTTATGTAATTACAACGAACGTAACTGTAGGCAAAACATTTTATGTATGGGCTGAGGATCCTAATGGGCCTTGGTCGGAGCCAGTAGTTATTGAGAATTTGAGAGGGTTTGATCCATCTTTATTTTTTGATGATGATGGGAAGGTGTATTTAACGTATGCTCATTTTCCTGGCTTCGGTAATGATGGAATCTTCCAAGCAGAATTGGACATAGATACAGGGAGGTTATTAAATGAGCCAGTTTTGATTTGGCATGGTACTGGAGGTCATTCTCCTGAAGGTCCTCATTTATATAAAATAAATGGCTGGTATTACTTACTCATTGCAGAAGGAGGTACAGAATATGGTCATATGGTTACGGTTGCTAGAAGTAGAAAACCTTTCGGAGAATATGAGAGTTGCCCTAATAATCCAATAGTTTCTAATAGAAGTAGCGATAAACCGATACAAGGCACTGGTCATGCTGATTTAGTACAAGATCATAATGGGGAATGGTGGTCGGTTATGCTGGGATTTAGACCTGTAAAGACTTCCAAACTTCATCATCTAGGCCGTGAGACGAACCTTGCACCGGTTGCATGGGATGAGGATGGTTGGCCTAGTATAGGTTTAAATGGGCAAGTAGACGTTGAATATGATGCAAGGTCTCTTAAAGTAGTAAACAAAGAGAAAGGTGAGGACAGAGAAGACTTTAGTAATCATAACCTTTCTCTAGAATGGAATTTTTATCGAAATCCACTAGCTGAGTCATGGTCGTTAACAGAGAAGCCAGACAGACCATTCTGCTTCTCCATGATGCAGTACCGCCGCCGAGGCAACATGTCTACCGCTAGACAGTAAGTGACTCACACGGTTCGTGTACTCATTTAAATATCGATAATAGCGAAACTGCGGATTTTTTCCTCTAGCATACATATGAGGAGTGTATGTTCTTCCAAAAACCAGTGAAGGAATTAATGAGGAATCAGATCGACTGCGATATTCTTCCTTGTGATGCAATCATAGCAGGTGTTGAGGTTGAACACGGAAAACTTATGTCTCATAATGAGACATTTGATTGCTTAATCATTCCTTATAGTGAAGCGCTACCTATGGATGCCTTAAAAAGCTTTGTGGATCTTGCAAAACAAGATTTACTGATTTACTTTATCGATGGTCTTCCAAAATGTTCGAGCGAGGGCGAGCGAATTGATGATATTGTTATGTTTTTAGACGATAGAGAAAATGTTAAAGTCATTGGACTCGATGTTCTTGCTCAAACAATGAAAGCAGCTGGTTACTATGACATAAGAGTAAGAGGTGAGGCCCCTCATTTGCGTTGCTATCATTCGAAGCAAAAAGAAGTAGACGTGTATATGTTTTTTAATGAACATCCCATTGAAAGTATTGATACAGAAGTAGAGTTACCAGTTCATGGAACTATTTTATTCTATGATGCCTATGAGAATATTGTGTGGGATGCACAACAAATAGAGAAGGAATCCATTTCATTAGTATCTCTAAAGTTAGTACCATTTGAAACAATCTTTATAGTGGTGGATAACAGTTCAGAGTTACAAGAGTTAGAGTTGAGCTCTACTGTGAAACAATTACAAACGTCGTTAACGATAGAAGGGTCTTGGTCGCTTTCAACAGCAACTTCGATGCAATACCCTACTTTTACAACTAGGGGTGAATTAAAGTCTTTACTAGATTTAAGTCGTGTAGAAGGATTACAATCGTTCTCTGGAACAATGCGTTATAAAAAAGAAATTAATTGGGTACATGAAGATGCACGTATTTGGATAGATCTAGGAGATGTTTTTGAAATAGCGGAAGTCTTTGTTAATGGGGAATCTGTAGGTGTACGTCTTCAAGCTCCATACCAATTTGAAATGAGCAATTATCTCAGAGAAGGTATCAATACTATCCAGGTAGAAGTGACAAACACTCTAGTGAAAGAAAACAATGATATGCTTTCTCGTATTGGTCATCATGAGCCAAGCGGATTAATTGGACCAGTTCGTATATTGAAGGAAAAATAATAAAGTAGATAAAACAGGGATTACATTTGTAATTCTTGTTTTATTTTGCTTTTAAAGAGTTATTTATTTCTCTGTTAAAAAGGAGTCGTATTATTATAAGAAAAATACTTAAATACCATAACGGTAAATATTAAGGTGGTATCATCTTTTGTGTAAGCGCTTTGAATATTGTTGGGGATTTTTAGTTGTAATAAAAACAATAGGAGGTTAAAAATGAGAAAACTGATAAATATAAATGAATCCTGGCAGTTTTCTAAGGAAGAAATGGCCGAAAGGAAGGACATTTCTTATCACGATCAAGACTGGGTTACATTGTCTTTGCCACACACGTGGAATGCGATTGATGGAGCAAATGGTAATGATTTCTATAGAGGGGCATGTTGGTATCGAAAAGTGCTTTCATTACCTATTGAAGAACAAAATAACCGTATTTATATTGAATTTCAAGGAGCGAATAGTGTTACAGACGTATATTTGAATGGTCAACATCTCGGTCAACATCGTGGCGGTTATTCTACATTTCGATTTGATTTAACAGAGCATTTTGCTTTTGGTAAAGCAAATGTATTAGCTGTTAAAGTAGATAATTCACACTTTGATAATGTGTATCCATTAAGAGCTGATTTTACCTTCTTTGGAGGAATATATCGAGATGTCAATTTACTTGTTGTGAATCCCATTCATGTAGATCTGTTAGATTATGGTTCGCAAGGTGTGTATATAGTACAAGAAAAAGTAAATAAGGAGCAAGCTGATTTACATTTACATGTACGAATTACTAATGAATTACAAGTAGAAAGTAAAGTTAGGTTATGTGTAGATCTATTTGATCAAAATGGCGACCATGTTTGCTATCGTGCAGCGGATGTAAAGGTTGATAGTAGAGAAATGAAACGAGTAGATGTAGGCCTGACGATTTATAATCCGAAGTTATGGAATGGACTGAAAGGAGCACACATGTATGAAGCGCGTGTGTCTTTACAGCAATACAACGATACATTAGACGAGGTCATTGTACCATTTGGTGTTCGTTATTTTAAAGTAGACCCAAATGAAGGCTTATTCTTAAACGGAAAAAAAGTTCGGTTAAATGGTGTTGCACGTCATCAAGATCGTAAAGATATGGGTTGGGCCATCACGCACGAAGAACATGATGAAGATATGGAATTGATAAAGGAAGTAGGTGCAACATCTATACGTTTAGCTCATTATCAACATGATCAATATTTCTATGATTTGTGCGATCGTGAAGGGATGGTTGTATGGGCAGAAATACCATTTATTACTGAGATGTCTGAAACAGAATTAACAGGAGAAAACGCTAAATTACAACTGGTGGAATTAATTCGTCAGAACTTCAATCACCCTTCAATCTTGTTTTGGGGCCTGCAAAATGAAATTCAAATAGGCAGTAAACATGAACAAGAGGTTCGAAAAGTAGTTCGTGAATTAAATGAAATAGCGAAGAAAGAAGATCCAACGCGTTTAACTACGATGGCTAATGTCTTTATGATCGATGATGAGGACGAATATAACTACATGACAGATATTATAGGTTATAACAAGTACTATGGTTGGTACAATGGAAAGGTTGAGGATTTTGCACCTTGGTTGGATAACTTTCATGAAACGAATCCTCATATAAGTCTTTGCGTTTCTGAATATGGTGCTGAAGGAATTATTGAATACCATAGTGAAGAACCAAAGGTTAAAGATTATACAGAAGAATATCATGCACTTTATCATGAAAAAGTCTGGAGGATCTTTGAAGAGAGACCTTACTTATGGGCGACATATGTATGGAATATGTTTGATTTTGGTGCGAATATTCGTGATGAAGGTGGTGTAAAGGGTAGAAATAACAAGGGGCTTGTTACGTATGATCGAAAAGTGAAAAAGGATGCCTTTTATATGTATAAAGCTCATTGGTCTGATGAAGCTTCTTTACACATTGCAGGAAAGCGATACATTGAAAGGATAAATGACGTAATAGATATTAAAATATACACGAACTGTGAGAAAGTCACTTTGTACGTGAATAGTCAAAAAGTTGAAACTGTAGTAGGTGATAAAAAAATTGTAGTATTTCAAGATATAAAATTGGAGGAAGGCACTAATCACATCGTGGTTAAGGGAGTTTCAGAAGGTGAAAAGTTTGAAGATCAAGCATGGTTTGAAAAAGTGTTAGAGCCAAATCGAAGCTATGAAGCCCCAGTCGATGATACAAATGAAAGGGTTGCTAATTGGTTCGACATACCGGAATATGATGACGATGAATTAATTGAAGAAGTTGAGATACCAGAAGGGGTTTATTCCACAGGAGATACATTACAAGAACTGATGGAAAATGAAGAAACAAAGGCAATTGTTGTTAAGACATTAGGAGATATTACGAAAGTTCCAATGTACGGTATGATGAAAGGATTTAAAGTAGATATACTCGCATCAATGGCAGATGAAAATGAAGAGCAAGATAGTCAGTCATTATTTAGTGAACAGAGATTAAAGCGATTAAATCGGGATTTAATTAAGATTAAAAAGTAAATTAGCTTTGTATAAAGTAAGGCAACCATTGCTTTTAAATAAGGATTTCTTCTATCGCGGATAGAAGAAATCACTTTACTAATAGTGTATTCATTCATATAAATATTTCATGTTAAAGATCAATTATTTGCAACATTTCAATAGATGAAAAAATAATCATTCATGTTAATATTGTAAGCGTTTTCTTCCTTGTAACATCATTTAGTAGGTTATAAAAATTAATCAAGGGGTGATAGGAATGAATAAGAAAGAAGCAAGAAGGATAGCGAAAGAGGGAATAGCATTAGAATTAGCAGAAAGAGAAAAGAAATATAACCGAGCTAAACTATGGCAACTAATCTGCTTTCCTGCAGGTGGCTTCTCACAGGGCGTCTTTATGGGGTTGATGATGCTCGTTTCCTACTATGCAGCTGGTATTGTAGGTTTAGGGACAGTAGTTGCTTCATTCGTTATAACAGGAACGCGGGTATTTGATAGCATTACTGATCCACTGGTAGGATTGGTTCTTGATAAGACAAAAGGGAAGTATGGTAAAGTAAGGCCGTTTTTACTTGCTGGATTTGTACTTATGTCTATATCAACGTTACTAATGTTTTTTACAGCTCATCTTGCTCCTGAAGGGATAAAACTTGTTTACTTTATTGTTTTGTACTTAATCTATATTGTTGGCTATACATGTACAGGAGTTGCCAATCTTTCAGGGCAAGCAGTTCTTACAAATGATCCTCAACAGCGTCCCATTTTAGGTGGCTTTCAAACGACTTATACAACTATTTATTTTGCTTTCTTTGGGTGTATCTATCGCTTTATTTAGTACCAAAACATCAAGGCTTTAACAATGCTTCTTTGTTCCATGAATTTGTTATTACAACAGTTTTACTTGCAGGTATACTTGTTACACTTGGTATTATCGCTGTTTGATCGAAGGACCGTGCTGAGAATTTTGGTACTGGTGAAGGAAACCGAACGAAGTTTAAGGATATGTGGAAGGTTTTGAAAGGTAATCGTCCGTTACAATTATTTGTTTTAGCAGCAGCATCAGATAAACTTGCTTTGCAAACGCAATCTAATCAGATTATTCCCGTATTGTTATATGCGATTATTATTGGTAATTATGCTATGCATGGTCAAATGGCAATGCCTAGTCTAGTAATTAATTTGATTATAATATTTTTTGGTATTAGATATGCAATGAAGTTTGGTACGAGAAAAGGATATATATCTGCAGTGTGGGGATGTATTATTACGTATTCGTTATTGTTTTTCCTACTATGGTTAGGAGATCCATCACAGATCGGTTTTGATAATTTAGGGTTTATGACCATTGCTTTTGTTATCTTAATATTAGCAGGGCCAGCCTTTATATTACTTTCTTCTGGATTAACATTCCCAATGATCCCATATATTGTAGATTATGAAACAAATAGAACAGGGCGTTTTGTGCCAGGAGTGATATCAGCTACCTATACATTTATTGATAAGTTGGTTTCTTCATTGTCACAAACAATTGTTGGTTTAGTTTTAGCTGCTATTGGGTTCAGGGTAGCATTCCCTGATGTGGATACACCTTATTCAGACAGTCTATTTTGGGCGGCGATGTTCTTAAATATTGGGATTGTAATTATTGGTTGGGTTATTTCATTACTTGTCATGAAGTTCTATCCATTAACGAAAGACAAGATGGTAGAGATTCAAGCAGAATTAACAAAAAAACGTGAGGGTAATAAAGTAAGTTAATGATGATTTCGGTGGAAATGGCTTACTACTTTTCTATGAAGCCCATTATTATTTTGAAGGCGTATGGAAATAACGATTTATAAACCATTAAGGGAGTTACTAAGGGAAATGAATATTACGGGAAAGTTGTTTATAGGATTTATTTCTATACTTATCTCATTATCCATCGTTACAGGCGTAACATTTTCAGCTTTTTCATATTTTAATCAATTTATATCGACTAACGATGATACAATCGAAAAAGTAGAGCTGCTAAACAGCATGGAAAAAGAGATGTATAGAGGATATTTGAGATTTACACATTATTTAAATGATCGTGCAATCGGATCGATAGAATATACACAAAATCAAAATGATTTATTTTTTGATCACACAGAAGCATTGTTATCTATTGATGGTAATAGTAAGGGGATAGAAAAATTAATTGGGTTAACCGAACAATTGCAAAACCAAGTTCAAGAAATCATAAATAGTAAAGAATTAGAAGGTATGGATTCCTATACTACTTTGTTGAATCAAAATGAGATTGTATTGAGTCAAATCTCGGAAGTGTATGATGAAGTACGTATGAATTATCAAAATGAAATAAAAGATGCTAACGGTGCATTATTATACATGAGTCAATTTAGTAATAAAGTTATCTTAACCATCAGTATAGTAGCTATTATTTTAGGTTTAACAATAGCAATATATCTTAGCAAAATGATTTCTAGACCGTTAAAGATCATGGCAACTTTCTCTAATCAAATTAGTCAAGGAAACCTGTCAGTAGATAAAGTAAAAGTGAAAAGTCAAGACGAAGTAGGACAATTAGCTCATGCTTTTAATAAAATGGTAGAAAATACGAGGAATTTAATAACTAATGTTCGAAGTAATTCTGAACAAGTTGCTGCTTCTTCAGAAGAATTAATGGTAAGTTCAACTGAAACTAGTACATCTGCTAATCAAATAGTAAATGCAATTCAAGAAGTTGCTAGTGGTTCAGAAAATCAGGTGAAAGCAATTGAAGAAAGCACAGATGCAATAAATGATTTAGAAAAAGGGGTAAAAAAAGTTACTAATACTATTTATTGTATAAAAGATTCTACTTCTCATACAACTAAGCAAGCGAATGATGGACATCGATTATTATCTAAAGTTATTTTACAAATGGACTCAATTTATCACTCAACTAATAATACGATCGAACTGGTCAATGTATTAGATGATAATTCTAAAAGAATCAGTTATATTATGGATTCTATAGCTGATATTTCTGATAAAACAAGTCTATTGGCTTTAAATGCTACCATTGAATCCTCTAGGGCTGGGGAGCACGGTAAGGGGTTTGCTGTTGTGGCAAATGAAATTAGGAAATTAGCAGAGCAATCTAGAAGTTCTGCAAATGATATTTCAAAATTAGTGACAAGTATTCAGAAAGATATCGCAATGGTAGTAGAAATAACTAATAATAGTTCAGAACAAGTTAAAGAAGGGTATCATTTAGTTGAGCATACAGAGAGAAGTTTTACAAATATTTTGAATGCTGTGACTCAAGTTGCTCAGGAAACGGAAGTTCTTTTTTTACTGTCTGATACGATGTCTACAAATATGGAAGTCGTTAATTTATCAATGAAGGAGGTAGCGTCGATTTCTAATAAAACAATGACGAGTACAGAAGAAATAGCAGCTTCATCTGAGGAACAATTAGCTATTACGAATGAAGTCGATTCTTTAGCGACAGATTTAGCAAGTATTGCTAATGAATTGAAAGAACAAATAAATAGGTTTAGAACTTAAAGTTTAAATGAACGTTTGTTAAGTGAATCTTCTCACTAGGTTTGTAAATTAGATCAATGAAGAAGGCGCTGTTCAAAAGGTATCAGTCGGAAAGGGAATGGGCGATACCCTTGATTTTTACAAAGAAATTAAGATTACGCCAATGCAGTACGGTCAATCGTTACCGGTGCTTGCGCTTGAGGAGTATTTGTGAGAGTTTGAATAGAGTGATTTAAAGGCTCATAGAGAGTGAGCCTTTTTCTATACTTGATTTTCCACTGATTCTAGAAGGCTTATTTCAATAAATTTCAGTTCAAGTGGGTCAAATATAGTATAGTAAAGTATGCTTATAATGAAAGAATAGTCGATATGAGGTTGTGAAAACGTACAATTCAACGATTTCTGGAAAACGCTTGTGTTTCAAGAAATAGACGTCTGAACTCCTATTGCAGATAGAGGATCTTATCATTTAAAAGATGTATCACAAACCGTACTGTAATGGATATGTATTAAAAAACCATTCTCTCGCGGACATACATTTAATAAAATGACTCACTTATTGATGAAATAGAAACCTTGATACACTAGGTTATATGCCTTTATGTAAGCCAATCCACTGATACTGACATGCTGGAAAAAAATCGTTCTCTCACGGACACGAATCTCACTCAAATCATCCATATCTCTAATAACGAAAATTATAAATGTCCTGAACCGACATTACTAATAATCGGTAGGGAATTATAGTATCTATGTGTTTCCGAATGGGGAAACGTTCGTTCATTTGAAAATGAATAATTTTACAGAATTAATTTGAAGGAGTGTCTACAAAGGTGATAAAAACAAATAAATGGTTACAACAATTCTTATAAAAAATTGAGCAGAAATCTGAACAACAAAAAAACAAAAAGGTTTCCTGTATGTAGCCTGCCAGCGTATTTACTTTGATTATTTGTTTGAATACCCCTTGAATACCCTTTACGATAAATCTCTTAAAATCCCACGAAACACTAAAAGGGAAAAACGTTGATTTAAAGAGGTTTATATAATTTCACATAATGGTATTTCCGCCCGTCTCTGAAAGAGCGTAAGAAATACGGTCTTAAAGCAGCACGTCGTGCACCTCAGTTCTCAAAACGTTAATATCCTTGTTATATCAACGTTCAGCCCTCTTTGCTCTTATGGAGCAGGGAGGGTTTTTTCGTTGTTTAGGGAAAAACGACCCACTTTTGCCTCACTTTTAGGACCATTGAGTTTTTTCCATCATAAAGGTAAGGAAGTTTTGAGATGTTCGTTCTAGTAACGGTAGGATCATAGGTATTTATTGATATTCAAGATATATACCTTTTTATGGAATAAAGAAAAAAGTAGTTTATGCGCTGGCGGGCGTATAAGGAGGAAGTTTAAGGGATTATATAATTAAATCAAGATTTTAAAGGATAAGATAAGCTACGTAAAGAGTTGTTACTTAATGAACAGTTCTCTATATCTCCTACTTTATAATTCGCGAACTTGATACAGCATTCAGGAATCTTGTTTTAAGTAAGTATGACACAGAATGCATTGAAAGAATTGAGTGAAGTATACGGAATTGAATATCTCCGGCTGGTGGAACTATTTTCTATTTTGTGGTACCATTAGCGATAAATTTGTTATTAAACTACTTTTGAGGAAGTGGGAAACACAATGGGAAAGTTTGTTGTTTTATTTGGTGCGATCATTATGCTTATATCGGTGATAATAGGTCTTTTTTGGGATATAGGTTACAGTGAAGGAAGTTACCTATATTTATTTCATCTGACTTTTTCATTAGTCTATTTAATCTATGCCATTTATTGCATTGTGAAAGATAAGAAGGCCAATAAGAATTCAGGTGGTGATTTCGAATAGTAAATCTGCTATTTTGGTAGTGTATTTGATAACTTAATATTGAGCCACTTTTAAGGGGGCGATCACATAAAAAATGAGCCACACCATTTCCAATTTTACTAACCTCTCTTATGATTGAAAGTGACCAAACGATCAATTAGAAGAGAGGGAAAAAGGATGATTGAAGGCTCAATTCTATCGTATCAAATTTTTATATGAGAAAGAAGGAATGTCTCAAAGGCAAATCGCAAAAAAACTTGGTAATACAAGGAATACAGTCAGTAAGTATTTTAAAACAGATGAAGCACCGACCATGATAAAACGGCAGAATACCTCCATCGTGCTTCTTATTTGAATCGATGTTTCGGTTTCTGAGTGTTGTTAATTTTGCTTAGGTCGTGTACTTTTGGAGAAATTGTGGTAAGATGGTACTAACAAAGCATATACTAAAAAGTGACCACAGTTCCCGCTGTGGCCACTAGATATCCATTCTCTTAATAGGGGATTCGTGTTATCTGTTCTATGAAGAAAAAATAGCCCTCGCCCATGCGAACAGGGGGGCTATTTTTTTACGTTCAAAATAGCAATAACAACGGCAATCAGCGCTATCATCATAGTCGAGAAAGAAATCATGAGTGTTAGAGCCTGAAATGTCGTCATGGCCTCACCCCCTTTCGGGGACAACACCAACCACCCTATCCGTTTTTTAAAAACGCTAAATCGAATGAATATCTATCATCTATTATACCATAAATATCCACAGTACACCTTTGTTTTCATAAAGAAAACCCTGTAATATCAAGGTGTTTTACGGTTTTTATATCGATGTTCTGGGCGGTTAATGTGTGGGAACCAAGTATTTGGATAACTACCTTTATTGGTGCAATTTCCTTCAACAAAGAAAAAAGTGCACCGTGAAGCGTTACACTAAGAGGGCACCAAAAAAGTTAAAAATCAAACCTTTTCAGTGGCCAAGTAAACCAAATGCTTTTAAGTGCTTGCTAAAAATCCAATTTAATTACGGTCCAATACTTACATAAAGTGAATTAACAGCTACTCCTAGAAAGAAGCGTTTGTACTCGTATTGATCTCCTTTAAACTCCTCTCTTTTCATAGAATGATTACCCTTTTTTCTGATTCTCAAGCCCTGATCAAAATGACCTGTTTCACACGAATATAAGAAAGAGTGTTAAATAGTTCCTTCTCCTACGTTACACTAGAATTTGTCAAAAGAAACGTAAAGAATAGAGTTTGATAACCTCGTAAGGAGGATGGAGCACGATGAGACGTCTTTGTTTAGCTATGTGTATGGTAGTGAGTGTGATGAGTTTAGGAGGTTGTTTATCGATGTTTGGTGAAATTTCAGAAGAAGAACATGCAGAACGTACGTTGATGAGCGTCAATGAATATACAGGAGAAGAATACAGACTTCGCGGTGGTCAAGCAACGAATGACTTAGCACAGGAATTGTTCCCCGACATCGAGGAAGCGGTACAAGCCTTTTTTCGAGAGGAATACAAAACCGATGTGATCGTTCACAACGCAGTAGGCGCATCAGGAGGGGCGACGGTGTTTGTTGAATCGGTTGGCGAACCCCATTTTCATACGTTTGCGATTATCCCGATTGATACAGAAAACAAACGAGTTCGTGCAGAGGACGTTTGGACAGAGGAAGGGCAAGTCGAGCAAAGCCTTTTCGGTGGGCTGTTGGCGATGATCATGGAGGATGAATTTAAAGCATTAGAAGAATATTTAGTCGGATTAACGAAGGAATATCCGGTAGTAGGATTTCGACAAGAGGCGGTAAATAATGTCATAGCATCGGGTTATACGACCCCATACTTTTTTATTCAACCTTTGTCGATGGATGAATTAGAAGGAATCAACCAGTTGTATCTCGATAATCCAGATATCAGGAAAGAAGAATTGAGAGAGCATTTTGATGTGGAGAGTTATGAAGCGAATGATTTATCGATTACCGTTGAATTGTTTATGAGTGAACCAAAGATGGACCCGGATGAGGAGATTTTTAATATGGTTGTCCACGATTTAGAAACAATGGAAGGAATCCCACGTGGGGCCTATGCTTTTCTATTGCGAGATAATAATGTAATTAAACGAACTGGTACGGGGAATGATCGGAATTATCTTAGACGCAATACTCCAAATAAAATTATTCGAGATTAAAGTTTAGAGGTGAAGAAGTTGACCAAAGTGACAAAGGATCGAACAACAGATGCTGAACTAGTTCAAATGGGTGGATTGCATGCCTATTTGGAATATAGGGAGAACTCACGTTTTACAATTGAAGAAAAAGAATTCGAAGTCATCCACACCGAATACGACCACCCCACCGGCCTCGATGCCCTAACCGTTCAAAACCTCGAAACCGGCGAATACACCGTCGTATTCGTCGGCACGGACGTCGAAAGCAAGTACGGCATGCAGGATGTGAAGACGAATGTGCAGCTTTTGACGGGGCCAACGCCTGCACAGCTTGAGGCGGGAGTGGCGTATGTGGAGTCGGTTCAGGAAGAGCTAGGGATTGAAGTCGAATCGCTTGCGGGGAATTCGCTTGGTGGCGGTTTGGCGAATGCGGCGGCTGTTGCCTTTCCTCATATGCGGGCTGTGACGTTGAATCCGGCGCCTCTTCCGGCAGGGTTGCTTGATCCTGATACAGAGTATGAGAATATGACCAATTATTTGACGGAGAATGATATTCTGACGACGGCGCTTCGAGCGGGGAGGATTGCTCATCAAGTTCCTGGAAAGCATGTTGAGATTTATCAAGGGGTTCCGGGCTTAGCACAGCTTGTCCCGAATCATACAGGGTATATAAAGGACGGCAATCGCCATGTGCCAACGTTAACGATTGGCGAGTACGGACAGCCAGGGTACGGTCATATTTATATGGATGCTGATCGACACATTGTGACGAGCATCTGGACGGGGCAGCCATTATATGGGCAACGCTCGGAGCGAATTCAGATTGATTACGAACAGTTGTCTCTATTAGGTGAAGGACTAGAGCCTGCTGTGATTGACCGGTTGACGTTAGCTCAAACGTATCTGACTCATGCAATGGATATTGTTGAGCATCAGAGAACGCAAAAGCATAGGCGGGTGAATGAATTGCGTGAGGCCTTTCTCGACATGTTTGAGCAGCTTGCGGATCGTCAATTGCTTTTCAATATCCATTTACCTCACAATGAATTAAAAAAGATCATTCAGCGTTTACATACCTTACTTGATCAAGCAGAAGCACAATGTGCGTCCCTTGATATCCTTTTAAATTCCCCACCGATGGAGTTAGTCGAATCCCTTTTTAACACGAGCGTTGATGTGGCTAGTTTGTTCGCTCCTGTTCGAAATTACTTATATGAATTAGAAGAGAAAGTCGACGAATTGTCTTCTTATGTCAATGAACTGATCATGGACAAAGTAGAGGACTTATTAAAAGGAGGCCAGAAGGTCTTTTTGGATGTGGTTGTCGATGAGTTAGCGGCTCACCACGAATTGGTCGGTCGGAATCAGGAGCAAGTCTTAACGCAAGTGAAGGAGTTTCGAAGTCAAGTATCGCAAACGGCTTCAGAATTTGAATATGTCGACCATCAAATAACAGACGCGGTTCGCCAGGGGGGACAGTAGGGCTATCGGGTCCTGTTCAGAGCACGAACATCGTGACATTGGAGGAGTCGCCTTACATGCTTTATTTTATGAAGTTCAAAGAATTGCATCGTAATATGGCAATTGAAGGGTTTAGGTTGAGTACATATCCAATTGTTGTCACGCTAGTTGGGGCGATTGACGTCGTTTTAGGAAGCATCAAGTTAGGAGCAGAGGCGATTCAGCTTGCGATTAGAGAAGATTCTCGGTTAGGGAGAAAAGTTCAATTAGCTGATACCGCTTTACGAACCTTTTTCAATTATAGGAGCCAGGTTATTGCTGCAGTGAACCGGGCGAGAGAGCAGCTAGATGATTTCATCGATACGGTGCAAGGGCTTCGAAATGGGCTATCTATGTTACAGGACAATTACCCAACACTCGTCAATAAGCTACGTCCCTATGTGGATTCGGCGTTATTCCGTCAAGAAGATTACCAGAATGTCTATTTCTATAACCATGCCGCACGGTCGCTCATACGAGAGTCAGAGATGGTCTTTGACGATGTGTACTATCATTTCCAAACGAATCGAGCGAAGTCGATTAGGATGCTGAGAGAGGTATCAAATAATGTCGTTGGAAATCTACAAGTGCTGGATGAACAAGTGAAACGTTGTTCAACAGGCTAAAACTAACAATCTAACAATGATGAAGGTGAATGTGAGATGGGTCAACGTTCATCTTTTTTTGTCGTTGGTGTGCTACTGATCTATAAGGAATGCGACAAAATCGGGTCATTAGAGATCGACGAGCGCTTATTTCCCTTTCCACGTTACCTCTTTGCTAGGAGCTAGTAACTAACGGTTTGGTTTTGATAACAGTTAATCCTTATCAAAGGATAATTCCTGGCCATTGATGTAAAAGGGCTTGTTCGTATCAATGCCAGCTAACTCTAATCTGTATTTTATGCAGTGCGACAGGAATATATGGGGCTTGCTCGTTTGCGTAACGGATGAGACTGCCGAATGCATTCACTGCTTGATCTAAAGTCTGATATGAATCAGTGCCACCTAAGTTATTTATCGCACTTTGAAACGAATGCTCTATTTCTCTTAGACCGCTAAATCTTCTTACGACAATTTAGAAAGTTCAGGGACTACATCGGGGTTTTGTACATGAAGCATCTTTCGAATTATTCTATTCTTTTCTTCGATATAAGTATGTCCAAGGGAGGTCTTAGAAGTTGATAGAATAGTCTTTATCCCAACGGTTAAGAATTTATCAATACCCGTATCGGTCTTTAAAGTAATTTTTGATCCAGGCGTTAGAATTAAGGCATTATCCGTCTGAGGGTTGTTTGTTATTTGCTTTTGTAATTCAACTTCGGTTAAAAAAGGTAGATTTTATAAGCGTTGTTATTGTTATGACTTCCTTAATTAATTCTTCCTGAGAAATTTCAAAACCCGTGTTGATCCAATTGGTTAACAGACCATAAAAGCCATATGCGGTGTAGCGTTTAAATGCAGCAAAAGCTGGTGTCGTGAACGTGACTCGTTCCCTTGCTTTAGAATTTGCAGAACGTAATATTCGTATCAATGCATGATGTCCAGGATTTATTGAAACACCCATTTTAGGTGATACAGATAGAGAATTCCTAACAAATGCAACACCAATGAAACGTCTAGGTAAACCAGAAGAAATGGCAAAAGCGGTATTATTCATGGCCAGCGATGACACTACTTTCATGACTGATCATTCCCTAGTCGTTGATGGTGGATACACGGCACAATAATAGTAGAATGTGAATGTAACCAAATGGGTAGCTTTCTCCTAAGTTGTGATGAAATCGATAAAGTTGGGCAGTTTAATGTTAACGAGGTGTCCTGCAATGTTGTTCACTTAATAAGAAGAAGAGAAGGTGACTGTCATGGAAAGGTTTGAAGGAAAAGTTGTACTAATTACTGGAGCAGGATCTGGCCTAGGTCGTGCTGTTGCATTACAGGTAGCAAAAGAAGGAGCGAAGCTATCTTTAGTTGATTTAAATGAAAAAGGATTAGAAGAAACAAAAAGCGAGGTTCAAAAAGTAGCTCCAAATGCCGACGTGTTTTTAGTAACGGCTAATGTCGCTAACGAAGATGACGTTAGAAATTATGTGGATAAAACAGTAGAAGCATTTGGAACAATTGATGGTTTCTTTAATAATGCTGGAATTGAAGGGAAACAAAACGTGACTGAAGATTTCGGTTCTGAGGAGTTTCGTAAAGTTGTGGATGTCAACCTAAATGGTGTATTTTATGGTATGACATATGTTCTTAAAGTGATGAAAGAAAAAGGTAGCGGCCATATCGTAAATACGGCTTCTGTTGGTGGTATTCGTGGAGTTGGTAACCAATCAGGCTATGCGGCTAGTAAGCATGGAGTCGTTGGTTTAACACGTAATTCAGCAATTGAGTACGGTCAATTTGGTATTACGATTAATGCGATTGCACCAGGAGCCATTATGACACCAATGGTTGAAGGATCATTAAAACAAATTGGTGGTGAAGATGGATGGGAAGAAGTAGGGAAAGCGTTTGTTGAGCCTAACCCAATGAAACGTTTTGGCAAACCAGAGGAAGTAGGCTACCTTACTGCCTTCCTTCTATCTGATCAAGCAGGATTTGTCAATGCAGCGGTTGTGCCAATTGATGGTGGACAATCTTATAAGTATTAAGATATGGCTGCCCCTTTTATTTGCAATTCGGTTATCCAAAAAGGTATATCAAAACAATATCGATTACTAAAAGAAGCAAGGGGAGGGTCTCTTGCTTCTTTTACTGCATAATCAGACTTATAAAATTCGAGGAAGGAAATGTGGGGAAAGAATAGAGGGTATTGGCAAACTCAAAGAAGAGCCACGGCTTCGCGCGTTACACGTTTTTCTGAAAGAACTCCAATTTCAGAAAAACTGAAAGCCTCTGTAACGGCTTCACACGTTGCTTACAGAAAAGATGCTGTCGTGTTTTTCTTACATAATCAGAATTTATAAGCGTTTAGAGTTGCAGAAGCGGGGGGCGTAGGTCGCGTGCTCTTCGGTTCCTCATCCCGCTATTTCGGTTTTTTGGTCTCATTTAGCTTTAATAGCGGAATGAGGATTCCCTTTGTTCTTTGTGAGATCCTTTTTTCTCTCTGATGGAATGCGATAAACAGCTATTGACTTTTTATATAATAAACAGAAGTTACTGGGGATTAGACTCTCTAATCAGTAGAGTTCAATAAGTTGTATGTGTTACGAGAACCTGATGAGGGTTAATCAATTTCAGGACATTCCTGCTGTTGAATTCGACGTATTATTTTAAGTGGAATAATGGTATAATAATTTCAGCGAAAGGAGTTAATATGATGCCAAATATTAAACCTGTTTCAGATTTAAGAAATTATAATGAAGTTTTAAAGGACATCGCGGTAGGTGAGCCGGTTTTTTTAACGAAAAATGGACGAGGTAAATATGCGATTATTGATATTGAAGAATATGAGAAGAACCTAGCTACGATTAAACTGCTTTCAAAGCTTATGGAAGCTGAAAAAGCAATAAAAACTGGAGATGAATGGCTAACTGAAGAACAAGTTAAGAATGATCTTGGAGTTTAATCTTTATGTATAAGTTGAGAATAAACCCTGTTGCTAAACAAGACTTGTATGATATTAAGGAATATATGATTAAAGAATTTGATAATCCGACGGCTGCTGTAAATATAGTTTCAACTATCATTGAGAGTTACAAAAAACTAAAAGTTTATCCAATGTTAGGTCTAGAGTTATCATCAAAAATTCATATTGAAACAGATTACCGGTTTTTAGTCAGTGGTAACTACATTGTTTTTTATAAATTTGATGATGTTTATGTTTCGATCTATCGAATTTTAGATTCGAGAAGAGATTATGTAAAGTTATTATTTAACGAAGAAATGAATTCAAATAAGGAATAGTGAAACCTTTAAAATCGTTGAGAAATATGTGGATGAACGAACGTTATTCGTAAAACAAAGCAAGATACAGTAGAAGGCATTGGAAAAGGCTATATCACCTTTCCAATGCCTTCAATGTAAGAATGACACATATGTCTACATCCCTCGATACTCAAACCAATCAAAATCAGCGACATTTTCACTTGCTGCTCCTTGGCTGCTCGCATACATACCGATATACGCTCCGACAAATCCTCCTGCAACATCAGTACTGAGGATGCGGCCATCGACATATTCCTTCAGTGTCTGCCATTGCTCGAACTTTGTAGCATAATAAAAATGATAATCCTGTTCGATAGCCTCTACTTTTAAATAGAGCTTTTCGCTTTCTGGTAGCTTCGCTTGTGCGACAACCTCCTCAGCTCCTGCCTCGCGTTTGATGAGCTGAAGCCTTCTATCTCCGTTGATGGAAGAGAGCTCGACTCGATATTGATAGTTGTGATTTTGCAAGAGGACGATTCCTGCTACCTCCTGTTCGTGGTGCGGCTCAAACTCTAACGCACAGCGAGCGGCGAAGGATAGGTGCTCTTGGCGTCTCCCGATAAAGCTTGGGTTGACCTCTTCATTAATCATTTCAGGCTTTAGCTTTAAGCGTAGGTAGCCGGGTCGCTCAGCTAATGACCAGAAGTCACCGCGAGGCGTACGGATGAAGTTCCAGCGTTGATCTAATTCGGCTGCTTCAAAATGGTCACAAGCAGGTGCTGTTGGCCAGCGGTGTTCACGGAGTGAGGGGCGTTTTGTCTCGATTTCGATGATTCCTTTTCCTGGATTGACGAGTGGCCAATCCTCCTCCCATGTGAACGGAACGAGAAACGTTTCTCGTCCGAGGTTGCGGTAATAGCCCCCATAAGGCCTTGAAGCGAGGGCAACCATCCATCCTTCACCGTCCTGAGTTTCGACGATATCGGCATGACCGACATTGACGATAGGATAGTCTCTTCCTAAATGACGATGTGTCAATATTGGATTGAGCTTGCAGTTTTCATAAGGACCGGTAAGAGACTTGCTTCGGGCGACCGTGACGGAGTGAGTGTGGCCAGTGCCACCCTCTGCGATCAGTAAGTAATAATAGCCATTTCGCTTATAAAGGTGGGGTGATTCTTGCGCGTGGATTTGCTTAAGAGCGCCATCCCATAAGCTATAGCGTTCCCCCACTAAAGTCCCTTTCTCTAAGTCAACCTCCTGTAGCCAAATTTCCATATGCTTTGGATAGTGTTGACCAGAAGGTGGCTTGCGGTTTGCTGTACAGTAGCATGTGCCATCCTCATCAAAGAAAAACGATGAATCAATTCCTGGTGCGCCTTCTAGCCAAATCGGATCGGACCAGTCTCCTTCTGCGTCTTCGGTTGTCACGTAGAAGTTGCGACGAGCCCCTGTTTGACTTTCAACGAACGTTGTAATCATATAGAACGTTCCTTCGTGATAACGAATCGTTGGTGCATAGATTCCTTTTGAATAAGGTGTGCCATCAAGGTTTAATTGTGAAGGCCGATCGAGCACGTGGCCGATTTGTCGCCAATTCACGAGATCCTTACTATGAAAGATCGGTACACCGGGGAAGTATTCAAAGGTAGAGGTGACAAGGTAATAATCATCATTGACACGACAAATCGATGGGTCTGGGTAGAAGCCAGGGATAATTGGATTTTGAAACGTTTTCATGATTTTCCTCCCTTTCATTCCTTTGTTTCTATTAGTTTAGTATAATAAAAGCAAAAAATGTTTGTGTTTCTTGCTTAATTATGGCTCATTTTTAGTGATGTTTGCTCAATTTTGAGAGGGTGGCGAAAATGAAAGATGAACAAAAATATTATATTGAAGGCTCTCATTTTTCGATTCAATATATGTACCAAACGGGGTATTCCAGAATGACACGTCCTCATTCTCATTCCTCATATGAGCTATTTTATATTTATCATGGGAGCAAATACTTTTTTATTAACGATACGGTATACTTAGGGCAAAAAGGAGATTTAATCTTCATTCAGCCGAATGATATTCATCGGACAAGCAGTTCAAATGATCTGGAATGTGAGCGGATGCTAATGAACGTTTCAGATGAATTTATAGAGCTGGAATTAAGCCGATTCCAAGCTTCGTTTGCCCAGTTTTCTCGTTCCTTGTTTCGGTTTCAAGTAGACGAGCAACCGCTGATTGAAGAGGTGATCGAGAAGATGTACCGAGAAAGCCGCGAGCGACGAATCGGTTATGAGGCATGTGTTCGTTCCGCATTGACCGAGCTATTTGTTCAAATGAAACGAGTAGAAGTCGAAGAAATCAACCGACACATCCATTCTGATCACCCTTTACAACAAAAGGTAACTGAGGTTGCTAGCTATATAAGGAAGCATTATGATCAGGCACTTACGTTAGATGAAGTAGCTAAAGCCGTTTATATTAGTCCGGCCTATTTAAGTCGTAGCTTTAAACGGTTAACCGGCTTTACGTTCAAGGACTATGTACAAGCTGTGCGTATACGCGAGGCGAAGCGTCTATTGCGAGAAACGTCAACGCCAATAGGGCGAATTGCTGAGCTTGTTGGCTTTTCTTATACGGCTAATTTTAATGTGACGTTTAAGAAAGTAACGGGAGTCAGACCGTTATCCTATCGCAAGCAAAAGCGAAAATAAGTGAGGAGGGGAATACGTGTATAAGGTGTTTATCGTTGAAGATGATCAATCATTACAGTCTCTTATGAAGGAAGCGCTTGAACAGCATGGATATGAGGCTTTTTTGCAAACAGATTTTAAAACCGTTACGGAGGACTTTATTCAAATACAACCAGACCTCGTTTTGTTAGATATTCATTTGCCTTATTATGATGGCTATTTTTTATGTCATAGTCTTCGAAAGCATTCGAATGTGCCAATTATCATGATTTCAGCCAAAAGTGCTGAGGTTGATCAGGTTATGGCGATTGAATATGGAGCTGACGATTATATCACAAAGCCTTTTACGTTTGACATATTGTTATCAAAGGTGAAAGCAACGATTCGGCGAGTATACGGTGAGTATGCAAAACGGGATACAAGTGTGTTCTCGATCGTTGACTTGTCTATCGATAGTCAAAAGCTGACGATGAGCTTTAAGCAGCAAGGAGTAGAGCTAAGTAAAAATGAGTATAAGCTTATGAAGAAATTCATGGAGAACAACGGAACGTTCTTACCAAGAGAGCAATTAATTGAAGAAGTTTGGGATAACGTATTTCATTCCGTAGAAAACACCCTTAAGATTAATATCGACCACTTTTTCAAATAGGTCATCAGGGTATTCAGCTAACTTCGTAACAGACCCTTCTATTCCAGCGTTATTGAAAAACATATCAATCGTTCCGAAGGCTTTTACTGTTTCATCGACATATTGTTTTACTTCATCCCGTGAGCCTACATCTGCTTGAACGAAGATGGCTTCTGCTCCGAGCTCTTGAATAAGAGATACGGTTTCTTCTCCGCCTTCTTTTGAAATATCAACAACTGTTAGGGGTGCCGTTTAATAGTATTTCCTTTCCAATTAAAGATGAGAACGGCAAGGTGATTGCAGCAGTTAATGCTGCTGTAAGCACGAAAAACCAAGATGTATTTAATGAAATTATTTTAAGTATGGATAAGGTGGCTGATTCGTTACTAGGAAAAGTACAACACATTGCTGCACATTCTGAAGAGCTATCAGCAACGACTGAACAAATTAATGAAAATACAAAGAGTACAGTAGAGCATTCATCGAAAATTACGGAAGTGGCTGGTACGATTAAAGGGATTAGTGATCAAACCAATTTACTCGGTTTAAATGCAGCAATCGAGGCTGCTCGGGTAGGTAAAGAAGGTGCTGGTTTTGGCGTAGTTGCAAATGAAGTGAGAAAATTAGCGATTGACTCAAAGAACGCAACTTTAAGCATAGAGGATACATTAACAGCTATTAAGTCTTCGATTGAACAGATGCAGGAGGATTTTCATGAAATTGCGACAAGCTCTCAAGAAGAAGCGAAGCTCGTAACCGAATTTATGGCGGAAATTGAGAACTTAACGGAGACATCAAAGAAACTAAAGACATATATGGAGTTAAACGTCCTATAACAAGGATGAAAATGTATCTAAAGTAAGAGAAAACCTTTGATTTTTATACTTATAATTGGTACAATTGAAACATAAAATAAATAATTGTTCACGATAATAGCAAACTTATTGAAAAATAAGGACGCAAAGCCGCGGGCCTAAAGTAGGATTATACTAAGGTAGCCGGGTTGCCGAAGGGACTGATATGAGAGTGGATATCTATGTTCTTGGGTATCCGCTTTTTTTATGTGAATAATACATGTCCTAATGATAAATGTTTGTTGTATCTAAGATAGAACGGCATTAGGTAGTCCGACCGTGGTAAAAAACAGAAGGCCAAAATAGGAAGGGGAACGAACATGTATAAAGTTGAACCGAATTTGAAGAGGTTATTGAATTTAACTGATTGGTCTATTGAACAGCTCATTACCCGTTATAACGACTTATTGGCAGACTTGAAATTTGCTCGAAATGCGTTTGAATTTGAGAAAACATCTGATATTAAGACAGAGATGGTATACATAAAAGAAGAAATGAATAATCGGAAAAAGGCTCAAATGGAGGAAGAAGCAAAGAAGCATCGAGAAGAGCTGGAGCTACTGATTTATAATAAGAAGTGAATAACAATGATGAAGAAAATGTTCCTAAAAGGTGAAACGACTTTTGGGAGCTTATTTTTTTTGGATAGACCTAGAGCTTTTATTATGTAATTAAACCCAAAACCGACAACGATTGCTCAGCATGTGTCATGGATCAACTCCTCATACTAAGGAAAACAAAACAAGAGGAGAGGATTTTGTGACAACGGTTGTAACAACATTAGCGGATAAACGAAGGGAAAAACAGTGGAAATTCGAGCGGAGTGTATTAAAGAGCTTATCATTAAAGGAGCTGAAAAAGGATGTACAGCTTCATTTTGAGTCTGTTTTTCCTGCTTATGTGCTTTCCCATCCATTTTTAGTTGATCCTTGTATGGATATGGCGATTGATGCTTACTTGTTAGGAGCGGACTACGCGAAATTTGGTTATTATGGCGAGAGTGAAATGGATGTCAAAAAGCGTTGTGATGAGGAGTTAACGGAGATTACCCATATGGTGTTCTATATGATGCAAGGTTGGCTGACTGATACAGAATATGTGTTGGATTCGCTAAAGGTAGCCACCGATGCCTTTGTTCATAATTGGTGGATCAAAGGCTTTCGTGAAGGAGAGAAGCGCTATCGGATGAGGTTGCATTAGATAAGAGGGTAGAAGTATGTAATGAAGGAGGGAGTGAGTAAGTGCTGTATATGGTTCCTCATTCCTTTTATTTTTCCTTTACTTCACTTATTTATGTCGTTACGGTTCCTGATTCCTCTATTTCAGCTTTTATTGCTCTTTTGGCCTTATATAGCTCAAATAGAGGAATGGGGATTCCTTTTTTCTTCTCAGGGAGCGGGGTTTGCCCGATTTAGAGGAATGAGGATTCCCTTTGTTCTTTGCGCGCTCTCCTATTGTCTCTCAATGGAAAGTGGAGACGATAGGAGGAGGCGGGGCCGTGCGTATACGGTTCGTTGCTGTTGTCTTCGCACGACGGAATTAAGATAAGACTGCTGAGCAGCTTTTCTTAAAAATCACTTCATATTCTTTTACTTGTCCTAATATACATAAGTAGACGGGGACGAGGGGGGAATACGGTGACGATAAGAAAATGGTTAAAAGGTGTCATGTTTGCCATCGGTGTTGTGTGTTTATTAAGTGTGATTCAATATCAATTTGTTAGTAACGATTCATGGGGAACGTGGAACCTCCCTTTGTCTGGGAAGGTTATTATTATAGATCCAGGACATGGAGGGATTGATGGTGGAGCGGTTTCGAAGGCCGGAGTGTTAGAGAAGGATGTGACATTGGCCATTAGTGAGCAATTACGTGACTACTTACAAGAAGCTGGAGCCCTTGTTTTGATGACGCGTGAAGAAGATCGAGATCTTGCTGATGCTGATACGCAGAAGATCCGCCATCGCAAAATACAAGATTTAAAAAGACGTGTAGAAGTGATTAATGAATCAGATGCAGATTTATTCGTTAGTATTCATTTAAATGCGATCCCTTCACCTAAATGGAGCGGAGCACAAGTCTTTTATAATCGCGCGATTCCTGAAAATGAACCTATGGCTAAGTTTGTCCAAGATGAGCTTCGGGTTAATTTGGAAAATACGACTCGACAAGCTAAGCCAATCCATAACGTATATGTTATTAAAGAAGCAACCATTCCAGGTGTATTAATTGAAGCGGGTTTTCTTTCTAACCCATTTGAATCGGAACAGCTGAATACGGAGGAATACCAACAGAAAATTGCAGCGTCTATCTATCAAGGGTTATTACGTATGTATACGAATGAGAAGCCCCCGTTGTGATTTTATGGTCACTTCAATATTGCGAACCGTAAAGAATGAAGCCCTTTTCCTGCTTGTGCTATACTGTATATATTATTAAAAAAGGGATGGTGTCATACTTGGCTTTTACGGAATTAGAGATTAAAGGTTGGCTTAAAGGAGTAATAGATCGTGATTTAAATAAAAGTATTGTCGACACGAATGGGATTCGTGAAATTAAAATAAACGGTGACCACGTTAGCTTAAAGGTAGCTCTTGCTAAAACAGGGACAGCTGAACAAATGGACATTCAACAAGAAATTGTCCAATTGTTAAAAGGTGAGGGCGTGGATTCAGTAGGTCTTCGATTTGAGGAATTGAAGGAAGAAGAAATTCAAGCGCTTGGGGGACTTCCACAACCCGGTGAAGCAAAGAGCTTATTAGATGAAGGCAACAACACAACATTTATTGCTGTGACGAGTGGTAAAGGTGGTGTTGGTAAATCAACGGTATCGGTGAACCTAGCTGTATCGCTTGCCCGTCTCGGAAAAAAAGTAGGGATTATTGATGCTGATATTTATGGCTTTAGCGTTCCTGATATGATGGGGATTGAAGAGCGTCCACAGGTGATCAATGAGCGAATTCATCCTGTTGATCGATTTGGTGTTAAGGTGATTTCAATGGGCTTTTTTGTAGAAGGGAATGCTCCTGTCATTTGGCGTGGGCCTATGCTTGGCAAAATGCTTAATCAGTTTTTCTCCGAGGTCGAATGGGGGGAGCTCGATTATCTAATCCTTGATTTACCTCCTGGTACAGGTGATGTGGCACTTGATATTCATACGATGCTCCCGCATTCAAAAGAGATCATTGTTTCAACACCGCACGCAACAGCAGCGTTTGTTGCTGCAAGGGCAGGTGCTATGGCTATCAAAACCCACCATGAAATCCTCGGGGTCGTAGAAAATATGGCCTATTTTGAAAGTAAGTTAACAGGGGAGAAGGAATATGTATTTGGACAAGGTGGCGGCGATCGACTAGTCGAGGAGTTGAAAACCGACATGCTAGGGCGTATTCCGTTAGGGCAGCCGGACCTAAGAGAGGATGTCTTTGCTCCTTCGGTGTATGAGGAGACTCATCCAATCGGAGAGATTTATATGGATATTTCGAAAAAAGTGATCGAGAAAACGTTATAGAGGGTGTTTAAAAAAAGGTGGATTGTCCTCTTGTTGAATGAAGCAATTGTAGTCGCTATATCTTATAAAAGTCTTGTGGTGAGTGCTTTTCTCGCAACAAGACGCGTAGCGAACAGAGTCATTTCCCCTCGGAACGCCAATAAAAAGACTAAAGGGAATCCTCTTGCCGCTAAATGATTGAAACAGTGGTGAGAAGAAAGTAAGGTAACCCTCATTCCACTATTCGACTAAAACGAGTCCAAAATGAGTCTAAATAGTCGAAATAGCGGAATGAGGAACCGCCTGTAGCAAGTGATCTTATCCAAAAGACCTTGTAACGTATGAAGCCATTAAGCAAAGACCGCAGCAGAGGCCAATGAAAAAGGGCAAATCGACTTTTCAGTACCTTTGTTTAGGCAAACGGCTCACTCGTTGCTCGCATGATAGGAGAAACCCATTCAACAGACAACGGTTTCGCACATTGCTTAGAGGACACTAAAAAAGTTAAAAATCAAACTTTTTCAGTGCTCTCCCATTGCGTGGTTTTCCTTAAAGCATTAACTAGATTGTTCTTGTTGTCCCTCTTGTCCCTGCTCGTCCTGCTTTTCAACAAGCTTATCGAGCTGTTCCTCTGCTATTCCCATTAATATTTCATTAATCCTTGCTACGAAATAGGGACTTTCAAAAGCATCTGAAATAATGGTCATCACTTGTTGTCTATATTCTTTTGATTTCATTAATTCGAGTAATGCTTGCTCCATTTCAGGGTCTTGAAGGACATCAATTAGCATGGATTGATACTCGGGGTCCTTCATTAATACCTTAATCATTTCTTCATTTTCTGTTTGCATCGTTTCTGAATAGATTTTGGCAAATTCAGGGTCTTTCACTGCCTCAGTCCAAAATGTTCTTCCTTCTTCAGACGTCAGTGTTTGTTGGATCGTGTCTCGAACAAATGTATCTTCTAACACAAGCTCTTTTCGAACTTCCTCATCGGCTAGAAGCTCTTGGATGGCCTGTTTCCCTTCATCAGTTTTAAGCATATCGACCATCATTTTTTTCATGCTTTCGTAATCAGGAGGTTGGTTGCCGTTCTCAGCTGCTGCACAGCTAGTAAGAAACGTGAAAAGGAGACATATTAATAAGATGAAGGTACGAAACGTCATAGCTGTCTAGCTCCTTTCTGTCATTTTGTCATTAATTTGAGATATTTTCACTGAAATTATTCATGAACGCGTGAGAACAGCTAGCATTTTATGAATGAGGTTTGATACAATCATGACAGCATAACTGAATTTGGAGGATTAGCTAGTGAATAGTCGTAAAGTCGTCTTTCTTTTTTTTACTACATTGCTTATTGGAAGTGTTAGTGGTGCCATTGTTGGTTTAATTTTAGATTATGACATGTATGTAGAAGGCTCTTTCTTGAATCTAGTCTTTGGGGTTGTTTGGCTTTTAGGAATAAGTGCAGCCTTTACGTTGATTAGCCAGATGGGTTTTTTCGCTTACTTGACGGTCCACCGTTTCGGACTTGGTTTGTTTAAGTCACATAAACTATGGAATGCCGTTCAGCTTATTTTAGTTGCGTTTGTTATTTTTGACCTTATTTACTTTAGGTATATTGCATTTGTTGAAGAGGGACAAACGATATTTGGGTACATGGTGATGCCGATTTTATTATTAGCATATGGGTTAGTAGTCGCTTACTTAAAGGCGAGGGATACGCATGAAGGAGCATTTGTGCCTGCGTTGTTCTTTATGGTAGTCGTGACAACGATTGAATGGGTGCCTGCACTCACTGTAAATGATCCTAAGTGGCTCTGGTTATACTTAACTCCTCTTCTTTTTGCTAATACGTATCAATTGTTGATTTTACACAGGCTTACGAAACAGCCAGTTAAATAACAGGATAAGGGGTGCTTCTAGGGCTAATAATAACCATTGGAAGCACCCTTTTGTAACGTCTTTAGCACGATGGAATTTATAAGTGGTCCCCCTATTCTAGACTTTCCGATGGACTGCAGACGGTTGGACTGAGACGGGGTGCATTAGTCCACGTGCTGTATACAGTTCTTTATTTCTCTGATTTGGCTTTCTCTTTCTTTTCGAACTCCTTCTGAAAATGGCTCCGTTCGTTACGCGCCTTTGTGCTCAGAAAACCACTGATCATAAGATTTTTAAAAGATGTAGCGGCTATGTTCATTGCTTCATTCAACAAGGGAAAGCCAGTCCTTCTTGAACAACCTTCCTTAATGTATTTCTTCTGTTTGAGTTTCTGTGTTAGCCATTAATTCCTCTACAGTTTTAAAAGAAAATCCTGCATCTTGCAATTGATCAATAATGATTGGTAATGCCTGATGGGTTTGTTTAACAGAATCAGAAGCATGAAATAAAATCACATCTCCAGGCTCCGTGTTTGGCACTACAGATTGGATAATAGCTTCTACCCCAGGATTTTGATAGTCATTTGAATTGACGCTCCAATGAATGGTGCTATAACCAGCTCGATCTGATATGGATAGTACCTCTTTATTGAAGCTCCCATTTGGTGGTCGTAGCAACGTAGGCCTCTCGCCCGTTAATTCTTCTAGTACTTGTGTGCTTTTATTTAAATCATTCCTTACTTTGTCCTGCTCCCATGTAACATAGTCTTTGTAACGATAGCCGTGACTTCCGATGCTGTGTCCACGCTTGTGGATCTCTTCAATTAACTCAGGGTATCGTTCAGCCCAAGATGCAGAGACGAAGAAGTTGGCCTGTTCAATCCCCTTTTCATCTAAAATTTCAAGAATAGGGAGTAACTGCTCCTCTCCCCAGCTAATGTTAAACGTAAGGGCGATTTGCTTCTTATCAATCTCGGCTTTGTAAAAAGCTTGTGGCCCATCCGTTGTTGAAAAAACACTGATTTGATTTCGTTCGACAAACACTAAACTCGCGGTGAAAAAGGCTACAAGTATGATTAGCATTAGTTGCTTTATTTTTTTTGCGCTTACGATCCAATAGAAATTCAATGGTTTAGTCCTCCTCGTCGTTGTTCGTTACCATCAATCTATTTCAAAACTGGACAAGATATGAATAAAAATCATCAGAAACGAAAAGAATTTAAGGAGGTTATTTTTTAAATGGATAAGGAAGCATGAAATTTGCAGAAATAGTTTTTGGAAAAAATAACGAGAGAAGGGAAAGTATCTATGCCGTCGGTACACGTTTCGTTCCAGGCAAGTTTAAATGATTGTATCGACTGCGCATGATGTTTCCAAGATAGATGCTCATAGAGTTGTATTCAAAAATAATAAAGTGATGATTTATTTCCAATAGTCGAGGTGGTCGCGTGTTAGGGTTCATGTTTAATGAGCAGGAAGTACAAGAAGTGGAGTATATGTTAAGAAGGGAAATGGAGGAAATCTTATTAGATTTATCTGATCCTCGTATTGATGACGTCGTGAAGGTAGCGATGGAAGAGAAATATCAGGTTATATTCAATATGTATAAACGTTTTGTTCCTGCAAATGAAACGTTAAAGTATCTATTGAAAAGAAACCGAAGAAATATGCAATAATTTTTGAAAAATATATTGACTCGATGATGCAAACATGTTAAATTATTAATCCACCCGGTAGCAGTCATATTGTTTATGAAATTTAATTTGACAACGATGATTCACCGTGGTATATTATTTTAGTCGCTTAAGAGCGATGTCAAGCAAGCTCTTTGAAAACTGAACAAAAGCCAAGCGAAAAAGAGACAATTGTTGCGTGAGCAACAAGGAATCTCGTCAATGTTTTATGAAATATATGAGCTAATTCAACTCAACTTTTATGGAGAGTTTGATCCTGGCTCAGGACGAACGCTGGCGGCGTGCCTAATACATGCAAGTCGAGC
>NZ_JALKEV010000019.1 GCF_023017105.1 Halalkalibacter sp. APA_J-10(15)
GATGTTCAAAGTCCGGTGGCGATAGCGAAGAGGTCACACCCGTTCCCATGCCGAACACGGTCGTTAAGCTCTTCTGCGCCGATGGTAGTTGGGGGCTTCCCCCTGTGAGAGTAGGACGTTGCCGGGCAATAAAGTACAATCCGATAGGGTTGTGCTTTTTTTATGTGCACAAAAGGGAGTGCTCAAGGTGCAGACGAGCACTGTTCCGGAAGGGACAGCATCATCTGTGAAAGAGCCGATGGATCGCCGTGAAGAAGGATCAAGAAAAGCAACATGTCCCCTGTGAGACGAATGGTTACTCTTCGTCAAGCAACAAGAGGGAACATCGAAGCGGAGTCTCCAAGAGGATCATCCCCGTAGAAGAGAAAGCAAGAGCCAGGACGTTGCCGGGCGAACAAGTACAATCCGATAGGGTTGTGCTTTTTTTATGTGAGCAAAAGGAAGGCAAATAAAAGCTCTCATTAATAAAATCTCTACGTGAAAATCAAACTGTATCTTTTTCCAATAAACCATGATACGTTATAAACAAACGATATGTTGTCAGCAATGAGGGAGACATTTCATGATTGGGAATTTTTTATTTGCACTATCCATTATTATTATCGGTCTGTTATTTGGAAGAGGATTAAGAGTTTTACTTGATAAAGGAAAAATTGAATCGGCAGCAAAGATGCATTGGATTTTAAAAAATTGTACGATGTCGGCATTGTTGGTTGTGAATCCGTTAATTATATTAGGAGCCTTTTGGTTCGTTGAGATGGATGACATTCGATTAATGTACATCCCAATACTTGGTGCTCTATCGCTTGGAATTGGTGGTGTATTAGCACTGTATGCTGCTAAACTTTTAAAGCTATCGAGAAAAAAGCAAGGAGCGATGTTTGCTTCGGGCACATTTACGAATTTAGGTAGCTTTGGTGCTTTGTTTTGCTTTGTATTTTTAGGAGAAGCGAGCCTTGTTTTTGTGGCGTTGTTTCGCCTGTTTGAGGACTTGATTTATTATGCGGTTGGCTTTCCAGTAGCTCAGTCTTATGGTGATCGTCAAAAAGGAACAAAGCCCCCGTCTGTTTTAAGTAAAGTGATGAGAAATCCTTTTTTTATTGTGACGATTGTTGCCATTGGGATTGGAGGAGCTTTAAATGCTTCGCCCATTGATCGGCCCGAGTTCTATATACATTTAAATAGTTTGCTAGTTCCCATTTTTACGATATTGTTAGTCGTTCCAACAGGGTTTAACTTGCAGGTGACAAAGGTTAAGGGGTTTTTAAAAGAAAGCCTATCGATAGCGAGTATTAAATATGTTATTGTACCGGTTACGGTCACATTCTGTGCCTTTTTGTTCGGGTTAAAGGAGTATTATGAGGGGATTGCATTTAAGACGATATTAATTTTATCGGCGATGCCACCTGGTTTTACTTCGTTAGTACCTCCACAGCTCTTTAACTTAGACAAAGATTTAGCCAATTCAAGCTGGTTTATTAATACGATTTTATTAATCGTTGTATTACCTGTCTTATTTCTCATTGTGATGATTTTGTAGAAACAGTCAGCAGATCATATTCATATTTTATCTAAAGAAAAAGACAGCAATTATATATAAATAGATAACGAATTTAGTTAACATGATTGAAGCAGACAGAGCTTTTATTTATTACGATTATAGTAGTAAATGAAAGGAAGTGTTACCAGTGGATAATGTTCGGATTGGGTTAATTGGAGTCGGTTCAATGGGTTCTGCTCATGCCATGTATTTACATCAAGGTGAAATAAAAGGTGCTGAACTACGGGCTGTTTTGGATGTGAATGAAGCACAACGAAAATGGGCGAGACAGTATTTAATAGGAGTAGAAGTCTTTGCTGATGAGGATGCTTTTTTTTCAAATGATGATATTGATGCGATTTTAATAGCTACTCCTCATTATGACCATCCTCGCTTAGCGAATAAAGCATTTAAGCACGATAAACACGTGCTTTGTGAGAAACCCGCGGGTGTGTATACGAAGCAAGTGAGGGAAATGAATGAACTAAGTCAATCAAAAGGTCTCGTATTTTCAATGATGTATAACCAACGAACGAATCCACTTTACATGAAGGTTCGAGATATGGTCCAGTCAGGTGAGCTAGGTGAAATTAAACGAATGAACTGGATTATAACAAATTGGTATCGTTCGCAAAGCTACTATGACTCGAGTAGCTGGAGGGCGACATGGAAAGGTGAGGGAGGAGGCGTTTTGATTAACCAATGTCCTCATCAGCTTGACTTGTGGCAATGGATGACAGATCTTGTGCCAACAAGGATCCGCGCGTTCTGTCAATTTGGAAAACATCGTGCAATTGAAGTGGAGGACGAGGTAACGGCCTATATCGAACACGAGAACGGAGCAACGGGTGTTTTTGTGACGACAACAGGGGAGGCTCCAGGCACTAATCGACTTGAGGTTGCAGGAGATCGTGGAAAAATAGTTGTTGAGGAATCACGATTATTGTTTTGGCGCTTGCGTATTGCTGAAAGTGAATTTAATCAGCAATATAAAGGGGGATTTGGTAGCCCTGAATGCTGGGAATGTACGGTTCCTGTTGAAGGGGTCGAGCTAGGTCACAAAGGAATTACGCAAAACTTTGTTGATGCGATAGTAACAGGGGAAAACTTAATTGCACCGGGAGTAGAAGGTATTAAAGGCTTAACAATTTCCAATGCGATGCAGCTGTCAACATGGATTGATGATTGGGTGACGTTACCACTTGATGAAGAACACTATTATCAACATTTACAAGATCGCATCAAGCAATCTACTGCTGAAAAGAAAGAGACAATGAACGTACTAGATGTGAAAGGATCTCATTAGAAAAGAGGGAGAGTAATGGACAGACAAGAAGGAATGAATTATGCACCAAAAGGGCAACGGTCTCCTGTCGTAGACGAGAATGAATTTATATTTGCGGCGGTTAGTCTAGATCACGGTCATATTTATGGGATGTGTAATGGACTAGTGGAAGCAGGAGCTACCTTGAAGTGGGTCTATGATCAAGATGAACAAAAGGTTGCAGATTTTTTGAAAGCGTTTCCTTCTGTTCGAGTTGCTTCATCAGAAGAAGAGGTGCTGAATGATTCTGACGTACAGCTCATAGCAGGAGCAGCGATACCGTCATTACGTTGTGCATTAGGTGTGCGAGTAATGGAGCATGGAAAGGATTACTTTACAGATAAGGCTCCTTTTACAACGTTAGAGCAATTAGCGCATGCTAGAGAGGTTGTTGAACGAACAGGTCGGAAGTATATGGTCTATTATAGTGAGCGGCTTCATGTTGAAAGTGCAGTGTATGCCGGACAGTTAATCCAGAATGGCGAAATTGGTAGAGTCATTCAAGTGACAGGCTTCGGTCCCCATCGTTTATCAGCCTTTAATCGACCGGGGTGGTTTTTTAAAAAGAAAGATTATGGTGGCATTCTCTGTGATATAGGTAGCCATCAAATTGAACAATTTTTATATTATGCTGACTGTAAAGATGCTAACGTGTTGCATAGTAAAGTAGCTAATTATCATGCAAAAGATTACCCTGAGCTAGAGGATTATGGTGATGCAACATTACTAGGAGATAATGGAGCAACCAACTACTTTAGAGTCGATTGGCATACACCTGATGGATTAGGGACTTGGGGGGATGGACGTACGTTTATTCTGGGCACAAAAGGATATATAGAATTACGCAAATATACAGATATTGCAAAAAGTAAAGAGACAGATCACCTCTTTTTAGTGAATGATCGAGGAGAAAGCTATTTGTCACTGAAAGGGAAGGTGGGTTTCCCCTTTTTTGGTGAATTGATCGAGGATTGTCTTAATCGTACGGAACATGCTATGACACAAGAACATGCCTTTAAAGCTGCGGAGCTATGTTTGGTCGCTCAACAAAAAGCGATAAAGGTTGAGTAGTGATATGAATGCGAAAGGAGACTACGATGGAATGAACAAACAAATTAGCATAGGCTATTGTCAAAATAATAAAGTAGATATTCCTTTCCATTCACATCCGCAATATGAAATTTTCTATTTTCACGGTGGACGATGCAATTATTTAATTGGTGATCGTATATACGTCCTTAAGCCTGGGGATGTCATTTTAATGAATGGTATGACTCTTCATCGTCCAAAGCTATTTGAGAGTGCGGACTATATCCGTACGACTATTCATTTTGAGCGCCATTATATTGAACAGATTCTTAGTTCTATGAATATGCCAGGTTTACTTGAGCCATTTACCTCATTGCCATCTATTCGTTTTCATTTGAAGGAGAGCGAGAGAGCAGAGGTGGAGGAGCTGCTTCAGAAAATCAATCAATTTTCATGTCAATCTGATTCATTATCTCAATTTCAGGTTGATGTGCACGTATTAGAGTTACTAGCGCTATTGTATCCATTGTGTAAACAATATTTAAGGAAGACTCCTTTGATTAATAGTCAGAAGGAAAATCATGTACAGCGCGTCATTTCATTTATCGAAGAGCATTATATGGAGCACCTTGAATTAGAGCAAATTGAAGATGAGATACATGTCAGTAAATATTATTTAGCGAATTTATTTAAAGATGTCACAGGCATTACGATTTTTAATTATGTGAAGCAGAGAAGGGTGAATCAAGCCAAAATCCAGTTAATGCTTGAGAAGAATATAAGTGTAACAGAGCTCGCCTATCAATTAGGCTTCAAATATCCATCTCATTTCAGCAAAGTATTTAAGCAATTGACAGGTGTAACACCTGAACAGTATAGAAGAAGCATGTTATAGGGCAGAAGGAGTGAGCAACGGTTATGTCAAAGTATTCTGTATTTTCGGTGATGACACCGGAATGGACACCTGAGAAATTGCTAGAAAAATTACACCAGTATGGCTATTCGGCAGTGGAATGGCGCTATAAAAGAATGGGGCCAGAGTTAAGAGTAGAAGCACCAAGTTTTTGGGGAAATAATCTTTGTACGATTACACCAGCAATGTCAGATCAATATTTAGCTGATTTACATGAAAAAGCAACGGAGCTCCAAGTGTCTACGTTAAGCATAAACGCTTATTTAACGTGTGGCGATCTTCAAGAAACAGAAAATGTATTAAAGGTTGCAAAGAAGTTAGGAGCTCAAATGATTCGTTTAGGTGTGCCTTCTTATGATGGTAGTCAGCATTATGATGATTTATTTAAAAAGGCTCGTCTGTATATTCATCAGGCAGAGCAGCTCTGTGAGCAATATGAAGTAAAAGGATTAATTGAAACTCATCATGCAACAATTGCTCCAAGTGCATCAATGGCATGGCGGTTAGTTGATGGATGTCATCCAGATTATATTGGGGTATTGTATGATCCTGGTAATTTAGTTCATGAAGGCTATGAGAATCATAGAATGGCTTTACAGCTTCTGGGACCGTACTTAGCGCATGTTCATGTGAAAAACGCGAAGTGGCAGCGAGAAGATGGGAATATGAAGTGGAACGTCCAGTGGGAGCGTGTGGATCATGGAGTCGTTTGTTGGGAACAGGTTTTGCTTGATTTAGAAGAGGTAGGTTATCGTGGTTATTTAGGTATTGAGGATTTTAGTCGAGCTTTTTCAGCGGAAAAATCGTTGGCGTTTCATGAGGCCTTTTTAAAAGAAGTTGTTCAAAAGAGCGGTTTTTCCCTTTTTGAATGACCTTGCCACAAGACGCTTATCGAACGGAGCCATTGCCACATTATCTCTTCTTTTGAACAGGCTTTAAAAGAAAAGAGAGTGTAGAATAGCAAGGTCATTGGAAAAATATATTTTTCAATGACCTTAATCATACACGATACGTTACACAGCTTACGTTATAGTATAATCACCATTTTTTCCACCGGTTTTAGATAGTAGCTTTGTTTCCTTAATAACAATCGCTTTATCAACTGCTTTACACATGTCGTAAAAGGTCAGTGCAGCAGCTGATACAGCAGTTAGAGCCTCCATTTCAACTCCTGTATTCCCTTTGCATGATACACAAGCGTCAATGATTAACTGATAACCGCTTTCGACTTTTTCATATTGAAAGGTGAAATCTACACCTTGAATGGCAATTGGATGACACATGGGGATTAGATCATGCGTTCTTTTAGCTGCCATAATTCCGGCAATTTGTGCGACTTGAACAGGGTCGCCTTTTTTTAATTGTTGTTGCTCTATCGCATCATATAATTCAGAACTAAATTGTACATAGCAACGAGCTATTGCCGATCGTTTCGTTTCATTTTTCGCTGAAATATCGACCATCTTTGGTCGCCCTTCTTCGTTCCAATGGGAAAACTCACTCATTCTTGTATCGACTCCATTCTGTTTGGGTGTTGATATTAATAAAATCTTGATGGGATTTATGAAATTCGACGCGCTGAACAGGGAACTGTTCAAATAAGAGCTTCATGCTTCTTTTTTGTTCTGATAGTAGCTTTTTTATAACTGGTAAGCAGCTTGCTGGATATAGACTATGTAAGGGATGCTCAAAGTTATTAGCAACAGGTACAATGATGGCTGATTGATCACTTCGATAGGAAAGCAGGTTTTTAATAAAGGTAGATGTAACAAAGGGTGTATCAGCAGGTAACGTAAAATACCAATTTGCCGCTCCTTGTTTCAACATTGCCTGATAGAGTGCATGTAGCGGCCCTTCATATGGAGGGTTTTCAATTAAAACAGATGTACGAGAAAAGGATACGTTGAAATGAGCAGAGAGAGCTTCATTTGTCACGATCGTAATCGATTCAATATCAGCCTTTTGAAAAGCAGTGATCGCATGCTCGTAGAATGGCTTCTCTTTGTAGCACTCAAACATTTTAGGCTTGCCAAAGCGAGATGATTTCCCTCCAGCTAACAGAACTCCTTCTACGTCCATAATACCCCTTCTTTCTTTTTCAAGCGCGTCTCTTTATGCTAAAATAAAGTACAATTCATTTATTATCATAACATTTTGACATTATAAATCATACAAAACCGATAAACAAGAATGGAGTGAGGGGATTGGTTGAGAGGCGAACACCGATTCAAGTAAGGGAAGCTGTAAAAAGAGTAATGGAATTTTCGTTAGAAGCTACGTTTGAACGAGTGAAATTGGAACAGGCGATGGATCGTTTTTTAGCTGAGGATTTAATCGCTACACATGATGTGCCATCCTTCGATCGTTCTCCGTATGATGGCTTTGCGATTCGGTCAGAGGATACGAATCGAGCAACAGTCGAGACACCGGTTTCCTTTGATGTCGTTGGTCATATTGGTGCTGGCTTTGTATATGATGCAGAAGTGAAGACTCAGCAGGCGGTCAGAATCATGACAGGGGCTCCGATTCCGAAGGGGGCAGATGCTGTTATTATGCTAGAGCTTGTGAATGAACGACCAAATGAAACGATTGAAATTAAACGAAAAGTAAAGAAGCATGAGAACATTTCATTTCAAGGTGAGGATACGAAAAAGGGAACCGTACTAGTCGAAAAGGGAACACAAATCAATCCTGGAATCATCGCCTTATTAGCGACGTTTGGTTATAGTGAGGTCGCAGTTGCAAAGCGAGTGAGAATAGGTGTAATGGCAACCGGAAGTGAGCTGTTAGACGTTGATGAAGAGCTCGTACCAGGAAAGATCCGTAATAGTAATACACATATGGTGATGGCTCAGATTGAGCGAGCGGGTGGTGAAGCTGTTTATCTTGGGAAGCTAGATGATGATTTTGATTCCTGTTATGAAGCTGTTAATAACGCCTTACATGAAGTGGACGTGCTCATTACGACTGGCGGAGTTTCTGTTGGAGACTTTGACTTTATTCCAGAAATTTTAAAGAAGATTGAAGCGAATGTACTCTTTAATAAAATTGCCATGAGACCTGGTAGTGTGACGACAGTAGCGCTGTTACGAGAAGGAAAGGTGATTTACGGTTTATCTGGTAATCCATCTGCTTGCTATGTCGGTTTTGAGCTATTTGTTCGACCTATTTTAAGGAAAGCCTTCTATAGTAAGAAGCCTCATTTGCGAAGGGTGACAGCTACGTTAAATGTTGATTTTCCTAAGCCGAATCCATTTATGCGTTTCGTTCGATCGCAGCTAATATTTGACGAAGGAGCATTGTATGTTGAGCCATCAGGGCTCGATAAATCAGGAGTGGTCAGCTCTCTCTCAGGCGCCGATGCCCTTATGCTTCTACCTGGTGGAACGAGAGGGTATGAGCGTGGAATGAAAGTGGATGTTCTATTACTTGACGATCAAGTAGGAAGTGAGTGGCCGTGGGATCAGATTGTCGCGTCTTACAAGTAGTCGGCTTTTCAAATAGCGGAAAGACAACGTTAATGAGAAAAATCCTTGAGAGGTGTAAGGAAGAGCTTGCATGGAATGTAGCAACTATTAAGCACCATGGTCATCGAGGAGAGCGGCTATATGATAGTCGAGAAGCGAAGGATAGTGATCGGCACCTGAAAGCTGGGGCAATCATGACGGTTGTCGAAGGTGGGGGAGACTTAATTCTTCATAAGCAAAACCATGTTGAAAGCTTGGAACAGACGATTAAGCTACTACAGAGCTTAGAGGCAGATTTTATATTAGTGGAAGGGTATAAAAGAGAATGTTATCCGAAGGTCGTCATATTGAAAGGGAATGAAGATCAACATATGTTGAGTCAAATGGAAAATGTGCAAATAATCATTACATGGGGACGACCTTTTGAAGCAGATGTACCTGTGTTTACCATTGGTGAGGAAGAAGAGTATGTATCATTTATTGTGAAACGAATAAGGAGCTTATAATGAAATATTCAATGTTTGAAATTAGCCAAGAACCGTTATCGGTAGAGGAATTAGTAGCAAAGGTCACACGTCGAGAGTGTGGTGCGATTGCGACTTTTATCGGAACTGTTCGAGAATTTACACAAGGGAAGCAGACACTCCAGCTGGAGTATCAGGCGTATGAATCAATGGCCGTGAAAAAATTGCAGCATATTGGTCAAGAAGTGGAGGAAAAGTGGCCTGGAGCAACGGTCGCGATCTCTCATCGAATTGGCTTACTGCAAATTTCCGATATTGCGGTCATTATCGCTGTTTCAACCCCGCATCGTAAAGCAGCATATGAAGCGAATGCATATGCAATGGAAAGAATTAAGGAAATAGTTCCAATTTGGAAGAAGGAGTATTGGCAGGATGGTACGAAATGGGTTGGTGATCAGTCAGGTGAAACGTCCTATCCTTTAGGTGAACCGGATGGTGGAGGTGAGTCTCATGATTAAAGTATTATTGTTTGCACAACTACAAGAGGAGAGCGGTCAGGACGAAATTAGTTTAGAGCTAGCACCGGTCACCATTAAAGAATTAAAGGAACTGCTCATTCGTGATTACTCGATACGTACGTTTGATAACGTCATGGTTGCTGTAAATGAGGAGTTTGCTAATGAGGAAGACGTTGTGAAAAGTGGTGATACCGTTGCTTTTATCCCACCGGTTAGTGGGGGTTAGAAGAGCTGGTCATAATAGAATAAAAGTATTGAGAAAAATGCTTCATTAGGCTAAAGCCTATTGGAGCATTCTTTTTGTTTATTGGAGCTATTCACGATTACGTACGTTACTGATCGAGCATTGAAAAAGGTGTATGTATATACCTTCTTTTGTAATAGTATCGTTCATTCATACTTTTTTAAATATTATATGTTGTTTCTATATGTAGCATGCAAAGGAACCTTTGTTATTCTTTAAGTAAGCGTTATCAACAAAGAGGTGAGATTTAGAAATGTCTATTCGCTGGTTTCGCACCTTACGTAATCAAATATTGGTTGTTTTTGTGATGGCAATGGCGATTGTCATGTCGTTTGTTGCAGTGATGACTTACAATATGGTCGCATCGATGTTAACGAATAATGCAGAAAAGCAAATTCAACAAACAGTTACACAAGCGAGTGGTCGTGTAGATGCTCTCTATCATCAGCTTGATATGCTTACAAATCAAGTTGCAACAAATGCTTACGTTCAAGACCTCTTGTTAGAAGAAGTACATGGACAAACAACTCTGTTTCATCAACGTCAGTCACTCATGCAAGTCGTCGATTCATTCCAAGCATATTCGAACGGGATTGATGCTTTTGAATTATATTTGTCTAATGAACGTCGGTTGTTTCCATTGAATGAAGCTTCTCTTTCAGAACGAATTGACGATAGGTGGATACGAAAAGCAGAAGAGGAAAAAGGACGACTCATTTGGATCGGAAAGGATCGAGATAAGCCTGGTTATTTCCTTGCATTGAGACAAGTGAATTTAATGAATAGGTGGTTTTCGAAAGGAGGATATTTATTAGTTCGTATAAAGCCTACTTATTTTGAAGTGCACGATTCCATGATGGAAAGTGAATGGATGATTGTGGTCGATGAACAATATGAGCCGGTTGCTTCGAACTATCCGGGTCATGAACAAAAGCTTCTTAGTCAAGATGAATCAACGTTTACTGTGCATCAACAAGACTACATAAAAGTTCACCATGAATCAGTTGAAACGGGCTGGCGCACGTATATGTTTACTCCAGTTCAAATGATTACACGTGAAGTATCAGCATTACGACTAGCTCTCATTCTTTCAGCAGGGTTGGGTTTTTTTGTATTTATGTTATTTTCTTATTTGCTAGCAACGTATGTAACGAAACCTCTTATTCGATTAACAAATACGATGCGACAAGGAAAGGATGGTGAATTAAAAACGATTCCTGTTCGTTCAACTACGGTGGAAATGAATGAGTTAAATCAATCGTATAATCAAATGGTTGAGACGATTAATCATTTAATCGAAGCGGTATATGCAAAGGAGATTGTCCGCCACCAATCTGAACTGAAAGCGTTACAGGCACAAATCCATCCCCATTTTCTTTTTAATACACTTGAAGCATTGTATTGGGCATTAGAAGAAAAAGACGAGGAGGAATTAGCTGAGTATGTCATTACATTATCAGAATTGTTCCGTTATACGATCAGTGATCAAAAAAAGGATGACTGGGTCTCATTAAGGGAGGAGCTCGATCATGTTGAACGGTATTTGTATGTGATGCAGGTCCGTTTTGGAGATCGAATCTCTTGGCATATTGATGATCATAATGAGTTTAATCACTGTATGATACCGAAGCTAACGATTCAACCATTAGTTGAAAATGCAATCTTACATGGTATTGGTAATCGAAGTGAAGGTGGGGTGGTTCAAGTGCGAATAGAGCCATCGGATATAGGCAATCGCTTAAGCATCTTCATTATCGATAATGGTATTGGGATGGATCAGAAAACCATTAACGGTGTGTTTCAGCAAGCGTATAGCAGTCAAAAAGGGATGGGGATGACAAATGTGAACAAACGCCTCCAACTATATTATAAAGACATTCATCATCGAGGCTTAGCTGTTAAAAGTGAGCGTGGGGAAGGAACGTGTGTTTATTTTGACATTCCTATGGGAGAGGGTGTTCATGATGAATAGAACGATTTTAGTCGTAGATGATGAGCCAAGAACAAGGGAAGGTATTAGTAAAACGTTGGAGCAATGGGCTCAATATTCGATTGAAGTCATAAGCGCTAGCACGGGTCGAGATGCTATTAAAATAGTAAGTGAGAGGCAAATCGATATATTAATTACTGACATTAGGATGCCAGAGATGACAGGCTTAGAAGTTATTCAGCTTATAGCGGATATGGAAGCAAAACCGATCGTATTAATTATGTCAGCTTATTCAGATTTCTATTATGCTCAAGAAGCCATACGACACGGGGTCATTCATTATTTACTAAAGCCAATTAGAAAAAAAGAGTTAATTGAAGCAGTTGAGCATGCAATTTCTAAGAAAGAAGATCAAGAACAAGGGCAGCGATTAACGAAAGTCATTGATGTACAATTGTTAGAACAAGCGGACTTAAATAACGATCGATATGAGCCGGCGATTGAAAAGGCATTAAAGTATATCGACGATCACCTTAAAGAGAAGGTTAGCTTACAAGATGTTGCGAACGCTGTCCATTTAAACGGAAGTTATTTTAGTACATTATTTAAAGAGGAAGTAGGAATAAATTTTAGTGAATATGTGACAAGAAAAAGAATTCAAAGTGCCAAGCATTTGCTGCTACAGTCCGATATGCCAATTTCACTCATTGCAGAGGAGGTCGGTTATCAAACACAAAAGTATTTCAACAAGATTTTCAAGGAGTACGAAGGTGTTACTCCTGGATATTATCGAAAAACATATAAGTGAATGTCCAAAAGGAAGAATCTTTTTTGGACAGCCTTAAGCAGCCTTTTAAAGTAGATTCTAAAAAAAGTGGAAAATGATACAAACATCGTACCCTTATCCCAATGCTCGTTCCTTGTTACACTCAAGAGGATTAAAAATAGTAAGGGGGATATTCATTTGAAAAAGAAAGCGTATTCACTATGTATCGTATGGTCTGTATTTCTTTTGTTCGTATTAGCGGCTTGTGGAGGCACAGATTCAGATGGAACGTCAGGTGAACAGCAAGGAGCGTCAAATGATGCTAATGATGCGGGTTCAGAAGAGCAAGCAGATGTAACCATTGATTTCATGCATCTTTGGCCTGCCGGTACTTCAGCTGGTCAGAATCGAATTGTCAATGAGATTATTGACCAATATATTGAAGAGAATCCGCATGTAACGATTGAGCAGGAAGTACTTGAGAACGAGCAATACAAAAATAAATTACAAGTTGTATCGTCTTCTAATCAGCTTCCTGATGTAGGGATGACTTGGCCAGCGGGTTTTATGGAGCCTTATGTAAAAGGGGAATTATTTGCTCCGTTAGATGATGTGCTTGATGGTGGACTTCAGGAGTCATTTGTTGCGGGAACACTAGAGGCTTATGAAATGGATGATACGTTTTATGCGTTACCACTTGAGTTGAATATAGCTCCAGTGTATTATAACCAAGCTATTTTTGCTGATTATGATTTAGATGTACCTGAAACATATGATGATTTTCTCCATATTGTTGATACGTTAGTTGAGAATGGAGTTGCTCCTATCGCACTTGGGAATAGAGACCGTTGGACGGGATCGCTTTGGTATATGTATTTAGCTGATCGTTACGGTGGTCCTGATGCGCTGAATTCAGCGATTGATCGTAGTGGAACATTTGAAACTCAGGAATTAATTGATGCTGCTGAAAGTATAGTTGATCTAGTCGAAAGAGATGCTTTTAATCGAGGCTTTAATGGGTTAAATAATGATGAAGCAAAGGCTGAATTTCTAAATGAAACAGCGGCTATGTACTTGATGGGCTCATGGGAATTACCGAACTTCACGACAAATGATGAAATTCCCCAAGAGTTTAGAGATCAGGTCGGATTCTTTAAATTCCCTACTATTGATGGAGGAGCAGGTGACATAGACAGCTGGGTAGGTGGACCTGGTGTCGGCTTCTTTGTTGCAGAGAATTCAGATGTGAAAGAAGAAGCAAAGGATTTCATTCGCTTCTTCGTTGAGAAGTGGGGTGAACAAGCAGTGACAGGAGCGGGTGTAATTCCTGCCACTCAGGTTGATACTGATGCTATTGACTTACCAGATCTTTATATTGATGTCTTAAGTGAATTGAATCAAGCTACGAATATTACGTTATTTGCAGATGTACAAATGAGCGCTGGTGTAGCTGAGACTCACTTAAATATGATTCAATCTCTCTTTGGTCAAGAAGTATCACCAGAAGATTTTGCAAAAACACATGAAGAGGCACTAGCAGATGAAGAATAATGAGTGAATGAAGAAGGAGAGGTCTCCATTTCAAAATGTGAGACACCTCCTTTCTTAAAAGAAAACAGCTTTTAAGAAAAGACCGCTACTGCGGTTTTTTTTACAGAATCAGATTTTATAAGGTCAATCAAAGTGGGATGAAACGGAACCTCAATCCGTTATTTGGGAGATACACGCTATTTATACGTACTAAGTGGAACGTCATTCCGCTAAAACGTAAAAAGAAGAGCAAAGCGAAGCACAAATGGTCAAATAGCGGAACGAGGATCCGGAAGGGCAATCCCAAAAGACATGATGACGGAAATAACGGAATGAGGTTCATTAAGTAGAGTATATGTGAATGCATAGAAGCGCTTCAGCTTTGTTCGTTACACGCTGATTTGAAAAGGAAACCAAATTCAGATCAACTAAGACGATAGTAACGACTAAACAGATGCAATTAATAATTATGGAAAGGAGATGGGTGAAAATGAACAGAGTTATGTCAGATAAAAAAGTGATTGCTTTATACGTTCTCCCCGCATTCATTCTTTTGCTAGTCGTTGTATATATTCCTATCATTATGACAGGCTATTATGGATTAATGGATTGGGATGGTATAGGACAAATGACGTTTATTGGCTTGGAAAATTATATACAGCTTATGAGCGATAATCAGTTTTGGCAAAGCGCTTGGCATTCTTTTTTACTTGCTTTGTTTTCTGTCTTGAGCTTGGGACTGTATTTACTTGTTTCAGTTGTTCTATCCGGGAAGGTTAAAGGCGCTCAATTATTTCGTAAAATTTATTTAATTCCAATGCTATTGTCATCGGTCGCTATTGCTCAGCTATGGATGCGAGTGTACCATCCTTCAAATGGAATTATGAATCGATTTTTGATGTCCATCGGTGTGGAGCAGCCACCGCTTTGGTTATCAGATACGAGTATTGTGTTATATGCCATCTTTATTCCGATTTTATGGCAGTACGCAGGGTTTTACATATTGATTTATTACGCCGCATTAAAAAATATACCCGATTCTCTAGTTGAGGCGGCGCGAATTGATGGAGCATCTCCATGGCAAATTGCTTACAAAATTAAAGTGCCGCTCATAGCGGGAGTGATAAAAGTCACGGTTGTGCTAGCGGTTGTAGGTTCTTTAAAATACTTTGATTTAATTTATGTGATGACGGACGGTGGACCTAATGGAGCAAGTGAAGTGATGGCTTCTTATATGTATAAGCTAGCCTTTCGAACAAATGATTTTGGATACGGAAGTGCAGCTGGCTTTCTATTACTTCTTATTTGTCTAATTGTTACATGGCTCATTAGAAAGCTAACTGAATCAAAGGATTCCATTCAATATTAATGAAAGGAGGATGGTAACGATGAATGCATCCACACAATTGAAAGCTACTCGTTCTTCTATTAAAAAGGAAACGAAATCGATGCTTTCAAAACTAAGCTTGATCGTATTGTATGTGATTTTAATTACTGTAGCAATCCTACAAATTCTTCCGTTAATATGGTTACTCTTATTTTCTCTTAAAGATAATCAGGAGATCTTCCAGCTTGCCCCATTTGCGATTCCTTCTGACCCGAAGTGGGAAAACTATGTGAAGGTATGGACAGAGGGCAATATAAGTCTTTATTTTTTTAATAGTGTTTGGATTACAGTGATGGCGGTTGTTTTAACAGTTTTACTAGCAAGCTTTGTAACATATGCGATTACGCGTATGAGGTGGAAGCTTAGTAAACTCGTATTAGGCTTATTTATGGTTGGTTTAATGATTCCTGTGCATTCAACGCTTATTCCGTTATTTAGCTTCTATACAGATATAGGATTGATGAATCATCCTATGTCGATTGTTGTAACGTATACAGCCTTTAATTTACCTCTAACGATTATGATTCTACTAGGTTTCTATCAAACACTTCCACGTGAAGTGGAGGAGGCGGCTGTGATGGATGGGTGCTCTGTGCATCGGATCTTCTTCCAAATTATATTACCAATGACAACACCGGTGCTTGCAACGACAGCGATTATTAATATGATCTACAATTGGAATGAATTTGTTTTTGTCAACACGTTTATTAGCTCTGATCGTTATAAGACGCTGACAGTAGGTATTCAAAACTTTATAGGGCAATATACAACTGATTGGGGAGCCATTGGTGCAACCTTAATGATTAGTATTATTCCTATTTTACTCGCTTTTTTCTTTTTAAGTAATCGTATTGTTGAAGGGATTACATCGGGTTCTGTAAAAGGGTGAGTTAGAGCCAAAGCAAAGCGTTCTTCTTTAGCTCTCTTTAGAGCTCCGAAGTACGATAGTGGTAGTGGGAAGAGACAGATCAGGGATACATGCGGTTCCTCGTTCTGCTATTTGGGCTTTTTTGACACATTTTTCATCGTTACGGATTCTCATTCCACTATTTCTGCTTTTTTAACTCATTTTGCACTTGTTTGCTTGATCAGAGGAATGAGGATTCCCTGTGCGTTTTTTTAGTTGCTTCGAGGGTCTTTTGCTCAATGCTTTCTTTTCATGTCTTCTAAAGAACACTTTCTATACATTGGCTCAATCGTCCTCTTTATGCTAGGATTTAATAGTAGCTTAGCTCATTGATATAAGGGGATGTTGAGATGAAGGATAAACAGTTTGATACGAGGGCGGTTCATTTTCAATCTAAGGAGCCGGCACGAAATACGAGTAAAGCAAAGCCGATCTATCAAACATCAGCTTTTGTATTTAAAGATTTAGATGATATGGAAAGTTTCTATGAAGGAGAAAAGGAGTATTTGTATTCTCGTTACAGTAATCCAAATACAGATGATTTAGGACAGGGAATCGCTTTATTAGAGAATGCAGAGGATGGAGTAGCGACTTCTTCAGGGATGGCCGCTATCCTAGCGGGAGTGCTAGCAGTAGCAAAGCATGGTGATCACATTCTAGCTTCGGAGGATTTGTATGGTGGAACGTATCAGCTGTTTGCAGATGAAGTGGCATCTCTTGGTATAGAGGTAGAATTTGTTTCTTTTGAGGAACTAGCTAACGTGAAGGGAGCCATTAAATCGAATACGGTTCTTCTTTACACCGAGTCAGTAACTAATCCTTTGTTGCGCGTTGAGGACGTAGAAGGGGTTATTCAATTAGGTAAAGATTCTGATGTTAAGGTGATGATTGACAATACATTTGCAACACCGTATTTGTTACAGCCCTATGTGTTAGGAGCGGATTTGGTTATTCATAGTGCTACGAAATATATTGGGGGTCATAGTGATGTGACCGCAGGCGTATTAGTAGGACATGAAAGCTTACTTGCTAAAGCTCGTTCGAAAATAGTTACAATGGGTTGCAATTTAAGCCCATTTGAAGCATGGTTAGCTTGTCGGGGGTTAAAAACGTTAAGTATTCGTATGGATAAGCAGAGTAGAAATGCCCAAGCGTTAGCACATGCATTGGAAGAAGATCCTAATGTTCAACGAGTCTATTATCCAGACTTTGTTTCAGAAAAAGGAAACGGTGCAATGGTAAGTGTTGATTTAGCCGATCATGTCGATGTAGAAGTCTTTTTTAAATCATTAGATTGGATTAAGATTGCTCCTACTCTTGCAGGTGTGGAAACAACGGTTTCGTATCCGTTAAGAACGTCACATCGGACGATTCCTAAAGAGCTGCAACAGGAGCTAGGGATTGGCAAACAGCTTGTGCGTATTTCAGTTGGAATTGAAGATGAGAAGGATATCGTTGAGACGTTTAAGAAGGCAATAAGATTAGGCTAGAGAGGTTGTATATAATAACTTTTAGGCAAAAAAAGAATGTATAAAATAGAATAAATGGGTCCATCCTTATAAGGAAATCGTCATTTGCAGGATAGTTACATATAGTCTAAGCCTGCGCGAACCAACGGCAAGCTCCCCCACTTGTCGAAGGTTCTTCTTTTTTTGAATCTAATTTTAAAAAACAGTTGCTATTGGATTTTATTCATGATACAATTGATCTTGCCTGTTAATAAAGAAGTCTGGTGGCGATAGCGAAGAGGTCACACCCGTTCCCATGCCGAACACGGTCGTTAAGCTCTTCTGCGCCGATGGTAGTTGGGGGCTTCCCCCTGTGAGAGTAGGACGTTGCCAGTCTTCTTATTTTAACTCGACGCATGATAGCGTCAAAGCATTTCCATATACTATGAAAACGTCGCGGGGTGGAGCAGTCTGGTAGCTCGTCGGGCTCATAACCCGAAGGTCGATGGTTCAAATCCATCCCCCGCAATACCGAAAAAAAGCCGAAACGTATATGTTTCGGCTTTTTTTTAAGAATTTGAATGTTCATTAAGAAGGATGTAGGCGAACTCGAGGGTGGCGTCTAAGAAAAGCTGCAATTCCGTTTTTCTAATACCTGAATGAGGAGTGGTATCATGAAGGATGAGTTTGAATTTATTAAATCAATTACTCCACGACAGACTGACCAGCCCTCCCTTGTTAAAGGCATAGGGGACGATGCAGCTGTTTATCGTGGTTCAGAACAATATGATGAGGTAGTTTGCGTTGATACGATGGTAGAAGGCATACATTTCCGCCGAGATACATTGACTCCGTTTCAAATAGGAAAGAAAGCCTTAGCCATTAATGTGAGTGATGTAGCAGCGATGGGAGCACAGCCTATTTATTATATCGTTTCAGTTGCAGCGTCTTCAGACTGGAAGCAAGAGGAGCTAGAAGACGTGTATAAAGGAATGCTTGAGTTAGCTCAAGTATACAAAATGGATTTAATTGGTGGAGATACGGTATCAACACCTGATACACTTGTCTTAACAGTTACGGTTATTGGGCGAGTTGAACGTAACCGCGCGGTCTATCGACATATGGCTAAGCCGGGAGATGTTGTGTTCATCACTGGTCATGCCGGTCGGTCAGCAGCCGGTTTAGATTTGTTGTTTGAAAAAGGTGTAAATGGATCATTCTCTTTAGCAGAGCAAAAGCTCGTAAGGGCGCATCAAGAACCTCAGCCTCACGTAAAGGCTGGTCGGATACTATGTCATGCAGGCTTGCGAGTATCATTAAATGATGTAAGTGACGGAGTAGCAAGCGAGGCAAATGAATTAGCTGAAGCGAGCAATGTAAAAATACATATTGACAAGTCTTGTATTCCGATTGATGAAGCGATGTCTAGCTATTCACGAGAACAGCAATTAGAGTATATGTTTTTCGGAGGGGAAGATTTTGTTCTAATTGGAACTACTAAGGAAGAGGACTTCAACAAGGTTGAGGAGTTATTTAAAGAGGAAGGGCTATTCATAACGAAAATCGGACATGTTCTAACAGGGAAAGGTGTCTATTTGAAAGAAGAAAATCAATTAACGAAGCTTGAAAAAAAAGGTTACAACCATTTTCAAAAGCGTGGGTGAAGTTTAATGGAGACATGGTCAATACGAACGATGGCACCAGAAGAAACGATGGTATTTGCAAAAAAGCTTGGGGATCTTGTCCAACAAGGTGATGTTATTACACTTGAAGGGGATTTAGGAGCTGGTAAAACGAGCTTTACAAAAGGCCTGGCTAGAGGCTTAGGAGTTAAAAGAGTGGTCAATAGCCCAACTTTTACGATCATGAAGCAATATAGAGGACGAGTCCCGCTGTATCATATGGATGCATATCGTCTTGAAAATGAATATGAAGATCTTGGGTTTGAGGAATATTTTTATGGAGATGGTGTGACCGTTATTGAGTGGCCTTCGATGATTATTGCACAATTACCACAAGATCGATTAAAGATCACGATTGAATATAAAGATGAAAATGAACGACTTATTACGATCGAAGCAACAGGCTCACGATCGAGTGAGCTAAGTAAGGAGTTAGCGGTATGACAAAGATTTTAGCGATTGATACATCCTCTTATGTGATGGGCGTGGCTGTGACAGAAGATCAATCGATTCGTGGAGAATTGATTACGAATATAAAGAAAAATCACTCATTGCGACTTATGCCGGCTATATCTAAATTGATGAAAGACGTAGACATGCAACCTAGTGAGCTTGAGCGAATTGTTGTGGCCAATGGACCTGGATCGTATACAGGTGTACGAATTGGTGTGACAACAGCGAAAACACTTGCGTGGTCATTGAAAATACCGATTGTCGGGGTTTCTAGTATTGCTTTAATGGCACAAGCGGGACGCTATTTCAATGGAGATATTGTTCCATTAGTTGATGCAAGAAGAGGACAAGTATATACGGGCTTATATTCGTTTGAAAAAGAAGTGATTACGACAGTTAAAGAGGATCGACTAGTGATGCTAGATAGGTGGCTAGAAGAATTGGCACAGCGAGAAAAGCCCACCTTGATTGTCGGTCAAGATGCAAAGCTTCATCGAGAAATGATCTGTGCAGCGTTAAGGGATCATGCGTTATTCTCTCCTGCCACGTTAGCGGTTCCGAGGCCTTCCGAATTAGCGTTCATTGGTAGGGATCTAGAAGTGAGTCAAAATGTACATCAATTCGTTCCTAACTATATTCAGCTAGCTGAAGCAGAGGCAAAATGGTTACAAGCTCAGTCAGAAAAGAGCGATTCAAAATGATTGAACAAGAAGAAAAGGAAGAAAAATATACATTTCGATTTATGACCATTGAGGATATTGATGAGGTTGTGCGTGTAGAACGTAATGCGTTTGCTGCACCTTGGGATCCAAGTGTGTTTATGCAAGAGCTTACGTCGAATCAATTTGCTCATTATATTGTATATGAAGAGAATGGACATATTTTTGGTTATTGTGGAATGTGGGTGGTTATGGAGGAAGCACAAATTACGAATGTCGGTATTCATTCGAGTCACCGTGGACAAGGGCATGGAGAAAGATTAATGCGCTATGTGCTCGCCTTTTTACGCCATCTCGGTGTCGTCAAGATTTCCTTGGAAGTAAGAGTGTCCAATGAAGTTGCTCAACATCTATATAAGAAGGTTGGCTTCCGAAAAGGCGGCATTCGAAAAAAATATTATGCGGATAATCAGGAAGACGCATTAGTCATGTGGGTGGAATTAGATGATGAATGATGAGTTAATATTAGCGATAGAAACAAGCTGTGATGAAACTTCTGCTGCTGTCGTACGAAATGGACGTCATGTGCTAAGTAATATCGTGTCTTCTCAGGTGGAAAGCCATAAGAGGTTTGGCGGAGTCGTTCCTGAGATAGCGTCAAGGCATCATGTCGAACAAATAACGATCATTGTAGAAGAGGCTTTGAATGAGGCTGATGTATCATTTGCTGACTTAGATGCAGTAGCAGTAACGGAAGGTCCAGGTTTAGTAGGGGCATTACTAATTGGTGTGCATGCAGCGAAAGCAATAGCCTTTGCTTACGATCTGCCTTTAATTGGTGTCCATCATATTGCTGGACATATTTATGCGAATCAATTAATCATGGAGTCTTTTCATTTTCCTGCAATCGCACTTGTCGTTTCAGGTGGACATACTGAGCTTGTTTTTTTAAAGGAGCACGGAGCGTTTGAGGTTATTGGAGAAACACGGGATGACGCTGTAGGTGAAGCATATGATAAAGTAGCTCGTACCATTGGATTACCTTACCCTGGTGGACCGCATATCGACCGGTTAGCAGCGGAAGGTGAGCCAACCATTTCCTTACCACGTGCGTGGTTAGAGCCTGATTCTTATGATTTTAGTTTTAGCGGTTTAAAATCAGCGGTCATTAATACGGTTCACAATTATAAGCAACGTAATGAACAGCTTCCAATTAACGATTTAGCAGCAAGCTTTCAGGCTAGTGTGATTGACGTATTAGTTCAGAAGACAAAGAGAGCGGCGAGTGAGTATGGAGTGAAGCAAATCGTATTAGCAGGTGGAGTTGCTGCTAATAAAGGCTTAAGAACAGCGTTGAAAGATTCGTTTGCTGAATGGGATGTAGAAGTTAGCATTCCTCCATTACATCTATGTACAGATAATGCAGCGATGATTGGGGCCGCTGCAAGCTTAAAGCTACGAACAAAGCAATTTTCAGGATATGATTTGAATGGAAACCCAGCTATTGATTTAGAGCAATGGTAACGATAGATCGTCGTATAAGAAAACACTTATTGGAGAATATACTCCTAATAAGTGTTTTTTTGTATTTATAAGGGATAACTTACCCACATAGATTGTGGATAGTGTGGAAAAGGGTGAAAAAGCTTCATTTAATCACTTTTTGATTGTGGCTAACCCTTTGTGGGTAAAAATGTGGATAATGTGTATAAGTTATTTCAATCAAGCTTTTATACGGTTTTTCCTGTGTATAAACCTGTGTGTAGTGTGGATATATCGAGTGTATAAGTAGAGGTTGGTGAATATGTGGAAAAAAGTGATCATTTTATTTTTATTAACGTTTTTAAGTGTCCAGCCACTAACAGGTTATTCACATTCTACTGATGATTCTCTTGACGTTGTCGTCATTGTTGTGCCAGCACTCTCTTTTTTGGAAACACCATTGTTGTTTCAAAGTGAGAATTCTATTTGGAAAGATGCTGCATTTGCAGCAATGAATGTTCGACCAGATGGCCCGTACTCGTATTTAAATAATATGGTGACAATTGGGTCAGGGGGAAAAGCTGTAGGGGTTCAAGAGTGGAATAGTTACGAAGATCGTGAATACATAAACGGAATTAGAAGTCGTGATTGGATGGAACAGCTAACAGGGAAGGTATGCTCTGATTGTATCATTCAGCCATTATTTCATCGTCTTGTAGACAAAAATAAACAAACAACTTATAAAGCCGTACCTGGACGGTTTGGACAGTTGTTAATTAACAATCAAATCGGTCATCGAGTTTATGGTCATAGTGATACAAATGATGAAAAGATTCGTTATGCGTCATTGCTAACGATGAATGAAGAGGGATATACAGAAGGGGACATATTACTCGCGATTAAGGATGATCAGCAATTCCCTTATAGTATGAAGATGGATAGAAAGTTCCTTATCGATAGGTTATCCACAACAAATGCACAGCGTACATTTTCTGTGATTGAATGGGGAGATTTTCATCGGCTTTTTTCTTTGAAGCCTTTTATGGAGAAAGAGCATTTCAACAATCAGTTGTCTATTTTGCTACACGAATTAACTCTGTTTGTTGAACAAATAACAGCGGAGAGTGATGTTTGGCTGATTGCTCCAATGATGCACCAAGAAGCATATGAATTGAGATATCAGTTAGCACCAGTGTTTTACTGGTCATCTGATCATGCTGGAGGTACATTAACGTCACAGACAACGAGACGTCATGGCCTCGTATCAAGTATCGATTTCATTCCAACTTGGCTGAAATCATTTGAGGTGGACGTTGATTCTTATTGGACAGGTCAACCTATGCAAGTGGTCGATCCATCTGTCCATGCTAAAACGATTCATGATCGTGTCGATGATATGGTGCTCATCTATAAAATGAGAGCATCGGTCGTCTCGTTCTACGTCACAGTTTTAGTTATTTCGTTACTCATAGCTGCCCTTTTTGGTTGGTTTAATCCCCATCAGCGACCTGTTTGGAGAAAATGGAACCGAATTTGTTTGCTGGCAGCTTTAATGTCACCATTTTGGTTTTTATCGCTTGCACCATTAGTTGGTTCGATCGGAATCATTGGTTTTGTTTTTGGATTAATTATAGCAACGTTTCTATCTGGCTTTTTCTTCGAACGGTTTGACCGTTACCCAATCGCAATCATCGGTGGTTTAACAGCAGTCGTCATTACGCTTGATCTTTTTGCAGGCTCATGGTTCATGCAGCGATCATTTTTAGGATATGATCCGATCATTGGTGCTAGATATTATGGAATTGGCAATGAATTTGTAGGTGTTTATATGATTGCGATTCTAATGATGATTAGCCCCTTTATGTATAAGAAGGGACTCCTTTCAACCGTTAGTCTTGGGCTACTGTCGTTATTTGTATTTATCGTATTAGGTAAAAGTTCACTTGGAACGAATGCTGGAGCTGCTCTAGCTTCGGCAGTAGTATTTGGGTTTCTATTTGTTAAATGGCTTCATCTTCGTATAAGGAAAAAATCACTCATTCTTATTATGTTGTTTGCTGTTTTGTTGATGCTCGGTTTGTTTAGTTTACAGTTCGGCGAACAGACCCACATAGGTATGGCCTATGAACGTCTTATCGCTGGTGATGTGACCTATATTACTGATACGGTCATACGGAAGTTAAAAATGAACGTTAAGTTAATTCGACATTCTAATTGGACACAGCTATTTGTAACGAGCTATGCTCTTGTGGCTATTATTTTATGGAAAGAGAGAATACAGCTACGAGACAAAAGGAAGCAGCTCTTTCTGCAATCGGGTGTGGTAGCATCCTTTGCATTGTGTGTCTTTAATGATTCAGGTGTAGTAGCAGCAGCTATTTCGATGTTCTCTGTTGTTTCAACTCATTATTATTGGTTGGCTAAATGTAAAGAGCGAAAGGAGGTAGGTACATTTCAATCGGCTAAATCGACTTTGCCTATTGAGGATAAAACTTGAGAGGTGGGGGTTAAGAGTCTTGATGGAAATGGTTCACACGTTGCATGCCTGATACGGGTTGGTTCGGCGTATCAGGTATGCAACAGCTACAAATTTACGAATCTTGAAGCTGCTCCCATTCGTCCATGAGTTTCTCTAGCTCTTCATTTCCTTGATCGATTTGTTCTTGAATGTGTTGAGCCTTCTCATGATCGGTATACACATCTGGATCACACAATGCCTCTTCATGATCTGCTAATGATTGTTCAATTGCTTCAATTTGCTCTTCAATATCAGCAATGCGACGATTTCGTTGGCGTTCTAGCTTCTTCTTTTCTTTGTCAATTTCATAGGATTGTTTATCATTTTGAACGTTTGTCGGTACATCTGTGACTTGATCTTGCTGTTTCAAGAGCTCTCGTTGTTTCGTTTCTTCCTTCTTCTCAACATAATAATCATAATCACCGAGGTAATCAGTTATTTGACCTTGGTCTAGCTCGACCATCCGAGTAGCAAGTCGATTAAGAAAGTAGCGATCATGTGAAACGAATAAAAGCGTTCCTGGATAATCGATAAGGGCATTTTCAAGCACTTCCTTAGCGTCGAGGTCGAGATGGTTCGTTGGCTCATCCAGAATGAGGAAGTTTGCCTTTTGCATCATGAGCTTTGCTAATGCTAATCTAGCTTTTTCTCCACCACTCAACGTTGAGACCGGCTTCAGAACATCATCGCCACTAAATAAGAAGTTACCTAAAACAGTCCGTATTTCCTTCTCAGGAAGAAGGTGATGCTCGTCCCATAGTTCATGCAGAACAAGCTTATTGGACTTTAAATTGGCTTGCTCTTGGTCGTAATAGCCCGCTCGAACATTGCTTCCAAGATGTATCGTTCCTTGCTCTGTTGGCAGCTTGTTCATAATCGCCTTTAATAATGTCGACTTTCCAGCGCCGTTCGGTCCAATTAACGCGACGCTCTCTCCACGGTTGATGGCAAGGTTCAATTGACTGAAAATCGTGCTTTCATCGTATGAAATATGCAATTGGTTAACTCGAAGTACTTCATTCCCACTTTGACGTTCGATATTAAAGGAAAAAGAAGCTGACTTCTCTGAACCAGCTGGCCGATCAAGCTTGTCCATACGCTGTAGCTGTTTTCTTCTGCTTTGCGCTCTCTTTGTTGTTGAGGCACGAGCGATATTACGTTGAATAAATTCCTCTAGCTTGGAAATCTCACCTTGCTGCTTTTCGAATTGCTTCAGCTCTAGCTCGTATTGTTTAGCTTTTTCATCTAAATAGGCACTATAGTTTCCGGTGTATTTCTTTGTTAACGTCCTTGAAATTTCAACGACCTGAGTAACGATTCGGTCTAGGAAATACCGATCGTGGGAAACGATTAGAATAGCCCCTTTATAGCCTGCTAAATAATGTTCTAACCATGTGAGTGTTTCAATATCTAGATGGTTCGTTGGCTCATCTAAAATGAGGAGATCAGGCTTCGTTAATAGTAGTTTTGCTAGAGCTAATCTTGTTTTTTGTCCACCGGATAAATTCGAAATTTTTGTTGCGTAATCGAAGTCGGCAAAGTTCATGCCTGCTAGTACACTGCGAATATCAGCTTCGTATTGAAAGCCACCTTGGTCTTTAAATTGAAGCTGTTTTTCATCGTAATCTTTAAGGAGTTTCTCGTATTTTGTGTTATTGGCTAGTATGGATGGATTGGCCATTTGTTCTTCCATTGACCTTATATGGCGCTCCATTTCTTGTAATGGTTCAAAAACCGCAAGCATTTCATCCCAAATAGACAGGTTTGATTCTAAGCCAGTATCCTGAGCCAAATAACCAATATCAATTCCTTTTGGCATCATTAAATCGCCACTGTCATAAGAAAGCTGTCCGGCTATAATTTTTAGTAACGTTGATTTACCCGCACCATTACGTCCGACAAGCCCAACGCGGTCACCAGTTTGAATTTCTAGCTTTATAGATGATAAAATCGGTTCAACGCCGAATGATTTTGAAAGGTTGTTACATTGTAAAATGATCATTTGGATATTCCTTCTCTCATCTCATCATAGTTACTTGTTCTCTCACTTTTAGTGTAACGTAGAATGCATCTTTCAACAACTTGTTGAACAACGAAGTAAACGAATGACAAGTAATTGTGAATTAGTGTACAATAGCTAAGAAATGATTAGTTAAATTTAGAGAAGGGGGAGGCATTGAATGAATACGGATCATACAAAAATTCCACAAGCAACAGCTAAACGTCTCCCACTTTATTACCGCTTTCTTGAGAATTTACAAGCTTCGGGGAAGCAGCGAGTGTCGTCTACGGAATTAAGTGAAGCTGTGAAAGTAGACTCTGCAACCATTCGTCGGGACTTTTCTTATTTCGGTGCTCTTGGAAAAAAGGGATATGGATACAATGTAAACTATTTGTTGTCCTTTTTCCGAAAAACGTTAGATCAGGACGAATTAACGAAGGTCATTTTAGTAGGAGTCGGAAACCTTGGTACGGCTTTTTTGCAATATAACTTCTCTAAGAATAATAATACACAAATTGTGATGGCCTATGATGTGGATAAATCGAAAATTGGCACAGAGGTAGGCGGTGTTACGATACGCCATTTCGATGATATGAAGCATATAGATCCAAATGAAGTATCGGTTGCCATTTTAACGGTTCCGGTTGCAGTAGCGCAAAGAATCGCTGATGAGCTTGTTGAGATTGGCATTAAGGGAATTTTAAATTTTACTCCAGCGCGATTGGATGTGCCAGACACGGTACGAGTGCACCACATTGATCTTTCTGTAGAATTACAAGCATTGGTTTATTTTTTGAAGCATTATCCTGTATAATAGGATGGACAAGGAGGTGTACCTATGGGATTAGGTGCAGGTAGTATTGCATTAATTGCTATTGTCGCTTTAATCATTTTCGGTCCGAAGAAGTTACCTGAGCTTGGAAAAGCAGCGGGAAACACGTTACGTGAATTTAAGAATGCAACAAAAGGGCTTGCAGATGAAGATGAAGATAAGAAGAACAACAATAATGACAAAGCCTAGTAGGAAGGGTATATAGATGAATCGAAGAGACATGTCGGTAATGGATCATATTGTGGAGCTAAGACGTAGAATAGTCATTACGCTCGTATTCTTCACAATCGCTCTCATTGCCGGCTTCTTTTTAGCTACTCCGTTAATCACATATTTACAAAGTACACCGACAGCACAAGATTTGCCCATGAATGCGTTTAAAATGACCGATCCTATTCGTATTTTTATGACGTTTGCCTTTGCAGGTGCACTGATTTTAACGTTTCCGGTCATTTTGTATCAGTTGTGGGCGTTTATTAAGCCAGGTTTACATGAGAACGAACAGAAGGCGACGCTCGCATATATTCCATTTGCGTTTTTTTTATTACTTACAGGTATTTCGTTTGCCTACTTTGTGTTGTTTCCTTTTTTAGTACAGTTTATGAGCAACTTATCGGAGAGACTAGGAATTACGGAACAGTATGGTATTAATGAGTATTTTTCTTTTTTATTTCAAGTAACATTACCATTTGGCGCATTATTTCAACTGCCAGTCGTTGTGATGTTCTTTACACGACTTGGGTTGTTAACACCAGACTTTCTGAAGCAAGTTAGAAAGTTTGCCTATTTTCTATTACTAATCGTAGCTGGATTTATTACGCCGCCAGAATTCATTTCACATTTGATGGTGACGTTACCACTGCTGTTATTGTATGAATTCAGTATTTGGATTTCGAAAATTACGTATCGTAAGGTGTTAAAGGCTGAGAAGGAAAGAGAACAGGCAGAGGAAGAGAATAAGGAAACCGTATAATTAAGAGCCTGGACTAAAAGTTAAAGAAAAAAAGAATAAGAGAGGGCACAGAAAAAGACAAATCAACTTTTTCTGTGCCTTTTATTTGACAAGCGAGCGCTTCACTCGTTGCGCATCTTGCTATGAGAAACCCACTCATTGCAAGGCTTTCAAAATCGGGCAACAGCTACGCACATTACTTAAAGGTCACTGAAAAAGTGCGATTTTCACTTTTTCAGTGGCCTCCATATCCGTGGTGTGGGGGAAAGGTGAATTATAGGCTGCATACGGATTTCTCATTCCTCTATATCCACTTTTCTTACTCATTTTGGCCTTATTTTACTAGATTAGCGGAATAGGAATTCCCTTTACTCCTTAAGCAACGAGTATTTCGTCTTTTAGCAGAATGAGGATTACCAAATGGCTCTCTGTGGAGCTCCGATGCTAGAATGATGACAGGCTGCATGCAATTCCTCGTTCCTTTATTCTGGCTTTTGAGGGACAAGAGCGGCACGACATGAGCAACAGAACATCAATAAGTTTGTGAAAAATTGAACAAAGTTTGAACAATGCTCAGAATCTATAGCCAATGGTATGACAATGAACTATACTGTAAGTGTAAAGAGAATGTGAAACACTTCACAATTACATGTGAAATATTGAGCATAATAAAGGGAGGAATCTAACATGTTTGGTCAATTTTTAAGAGAAAACAAAATTGCTGCTGGAATTATGGTGTTCTTACGATTATATTTAGGGTGGTCTTGGTTATCTGCAGGATGGGGTAAGGTGACTGGTGATTTTCATGCAGGAGGGTATTTACAAGGGTCTGTTGCTAACCCGGTTATGAGTGGTGAGGAAGTCGTTTATCCTACTTATGTCGCTTTCTTAGAAGGCTTTGCGATTCCGAACGCGGATGTATTTAGCGTTGTTGTTGCTTGGGGCGAGTTGTTAGTCGGATTAGGGTTAATAGTAGGGGTACTTACTTCTGCAGCAGCTTTCTTCGGAGTCGTGATGAATATGTCTTTCTTGTTTGCAGGAACTGTATCTACTAATCCATTGATGATAGTAGTGGCGATCTTTATTCTGGCTGCTGGTGCGAATGCTGGGAGATACGGAGGAGACCGTTGGGTGTTACCGTACTTGAGAAACGTTTTTCGTTTTCGTAAAAATGACTTAGGCCAAGGTAAGCAACCTTTACAAGAGGTGTTAGAAAGATAAGAGAAGAGGCGACGAATTCAACTGAATTTGTCGCCTAATTTTTAGTTGAATCAGGAGTTTATGTGTATCATCTTTTAAAGATAAGTCAAAGGGAGTGTATGAGAAGGAGGCATCGAGTGCTTTCGTTACACGCATTACTGAAAGCCCCCACTAAATGCTCAAGCCTCTATTAACGGTTTAGCAGGACTAAACATTATTCATTTATCATCCTTATCCTTTTTGTTTTGATCTTGGATTTGTTTAATGACTTTACGTAAGCGGAAAAAGCGAAAAGCAATCATAAAGTCAATCGTCGCAAATCCGATAATTAAGTAAGACCAGAAGTTCCAACCTGATGTATTGACGTATTGAATCGCAAATAAAACGAGTAATACACCAATTATAAAATAAACGACGGCCATAGTCATAGGTGAAGCTCTCATAATAATCCCCCAATAAATTGTAATACTTGTTGCTGTACTTCTTCAAATTCATTAATCATATCGCCAATCTGGTCTGCAAAGATAACTTGGACGAGAGCGACAAATAAGTTGATGGCCACATGTGCAATGATTGGTACGATAATTCGTTTCGTTTTGACATAAAGGAAAGCAAATGTAAGCCCCATTGCGGTGTAGACTAATAAATTTTGAAAATCACCATGCATTGCGGCGAAAATAAGAGAACTTAAAATTCCCGCAATCCAAAAGTTAAATCGTTTGTATAAGGATCCGAAAATAACGAGACGAAAAACAATTTCTTCTATAATAGGTCCAATGATAGCAACAACGATTATAAATAGTGGAAAGGCTTGTGCAAATTCAACGATGATTTCTGTGTTTTCTGATCCAGGCTCAAATCCTAGAATCACCATTTGAACAAAGGCAGCAGCATATTGTGCAGCAAATGCCATGAATATTCCGATAATAGACCAAATGAGAGCATCCCCTCGGCTTGCTCGATCTCTAACTAAATGTCTGTCCTGCATATCTTTTCGGAGTAATAGCAGCATAATAACCAATCCGATTGAGAAGGCTATTACATTCCACATTCCGAAAATACGTTCGATTTCCACGCCAAACCAATATAAAATATATTGTCCCGGTAAAATTGAAAATTGAATAATTAAAAATGTAATAATGATCCACCAATAACGTCGATTCACTGTGTTTGTCTCCTTTTTATCATGTTCCACTTTCATTGTGTTATGTAGGCATTTGTTAACAACTTTTCTTATTGTATCATATGAGTGAATGAAGTATGTATTAGGAAGATATGAAAAATTGATGAATGTCTATAAAGTCGGATAGAGTAAGGAAAGTTGGGGATAATAGAAGCCGATGTGTAAACATAAAAACATGTTGAGATATACTTAAAATAATAGCTGAAAATGACGAAAAATTTTTTATGTGAAATACTTGCAAAATGAATTAGATATGATTATTATAATAAATGTGTTAGCACTCGATGATGATGAGTGCTAATAAATATAAGAATAAGAATTTTGAAGGAGGGTGTTTTCCTTGTTAAAACCATTAGGTGATCGTATTGTTATTGAATTAGTTGAATCTGAGGAAAAAACGGCGAGTGGGATTGTACTTCCCGATTCTGCAAAGGAAAAGCCTCAAGAGGGAAAAGTCGTTGCTGTTGGGACGGGGCGTGTAACAGATAATGGCGAAAGAATTGAGCTTGAAGTAAGCACAGGAGATGCCATTATCTTCTCGAAATATGCAGGCACAGAAGTGAAGTATGAAGGGAAAGAATACCTTATCTTAAGAGAAAGTGACGTTCTTGCAATTATCGGTTAACGAAAAGAACTACATATAATATATTAGGAGGTTGAAATCATGGCAAAAGATATTAAGTTTAGTGAAGACGCGCGTCGTGCAATGCTTAGAGGTGTTGACGCATTAGCGGATGCAGTGAAAGTAACACTTGGACCAAAGGGACGTAACGTTGTTCTTGAGAAAAAATTTGGATCTCCACTCATTACAAATGACGGTGTAACGATTGCCAAGGAAGTTGAGCTTGAGGATGCATTTGAGAACATGGGTGCCAAGCTTGTAGCAGAAGTAGCTAGTAAGACGAATGATATTGCTGGGGACGGTACAACAACAGCAACAGTTCTTGCACAATCAATGATTCGTGAAGGTCTTAAAAATGTCACATCTGGTGCAAACCCAATGGTCATTCGCAAAGGAATTGAGAAAGCAACGAATGCTGCTGTAGAGGAGCTTAAGAATATTTCTAAGCCAATCGAAGGTAAGCAATCCATTGCACAAGTTGCAGCGATTTCATCTGCTGATGATACAGTTGGTGACATCATTGCTGAGGCGATGGAACGTGTAGGCAACGATGGAGTAATTACAATTGAGGAGTCTAAAGGATTCTCAACAGAGCTTGAGGTAGTAGAAGGTATGCAATTTGATCGTGGGTATGCATCACCTTATATGGTAACAGATTCTGATAAGATGGAAGCTGTTCTTGAAAATCCATATATTTTAATTACGGATAAAAAAATCACAAACATCCAAGAAGTTCTTCCGGTACTAGAGCAAGTTGTACAACAAGGAAAACCAATCTTAATCATTGCTGAGGATGTTGAAGGTGAAGCACTTGCAACGTTAGTAGTGAATAAGCTTCGTGGTACATTTAACGCAGTAGCTGTCAAAGCACCAGGCTTCGGAGATCGTCGTAAAGCGATGCTTGAAGACATTGCTGCGCTAACAGGTGGAGAAGTGATTACAGAAGATCTAGGTTTAGATCTAAAATCAGCAACGATTGAGCAATTAGGTCGTGCTGGTAAAGTAGTTGTAACAAAAGAAAACACAACGATTGTTGAAGGATCTGGTGATACAGCTGAAATTGGTGCTCGTGTCAACCAAATCAAAGCACAAATCGAAGAGACAACGTCTGAATTCGATAAAGAAAAGCTTCAAGAGCGCTTAGCTAAATTAGCTGGCGGTGTAGCCGTTCTTAAAGTCGGTGCTGCAACGGAAACAGAAATGAAGGAACGTAAGCTTCGTATTGAAGATGCTCTTAACTCAACTCGTGCTGCGGTTGAAGAAGGAATCGTAGCTGGTGGTGGTACAGCGCTAATTAATGTATTGAAAGCTGTTCAAGCGGTAGACGCTGAAGGCGACGAAGCGACAGGTGTTAACATCGTCCTACGTGCTCTTGAAGAGCCAGTTCGCCAAATTGCTCACAATGCAGGACTAGAAGGCTCTGTTATCGTTGAGAAGCTAAAAGGCGAGCCTGTCGGTAGCGGATTTAACGCAGCGACTGGTGAGTGGGTAAACATGGTTGAGGTTGGTATCGTTGACCCAACGAAGGTAACTCGTTCAGCACTACAACACGCTGCTTCCGTTTCTGCTATGTTCTTAACGACAGAAGCTGTTATCGCTGATAAGCCTGAAGAAGAAGGCGCTGGCGGCGGCGGCATGCCTGACATGGGCGGCATGGGCGGTATGGGTGGAATGGGCGGCATGATGTGATAGCTCCCAAAACCCTTGATTTATAAGGTTTTATGAGTGTTTTGATAATGAAATGCTAACATAATGTAAATAAAAGAGGCTTCTCATTAAATATCCTAATTTATGAGAAGTCTCTTTTTTGATAAACCATATCGATTCAGTTTAACTTTCTAATAACAGTTGACGGCACTTCTTAAACTTCTTTCAATTTCCGCAAATAATGGATTATTTCTCTCTGGAAAAGTATAATTTCAGATTATAAGCAACAATTTGCATTCTCTTATACGCATAGCGAATAAACCTACCTGTAGCTAGCACAAAGCAGTAATAATAAACCTGTTGTTACGTCCACTGTAGTTGCCCCTAGATAATCTTCTATATAATATCATCTTAGAAGTTTTGATGTTTACATATTCACTGTTATTAATAGGGTATAACTAAATTGATTATATTGATTGACTGGAATTACAAAAAAAAATTAATATAAATTAGTAAAAGAAGTTACTTAAGGATGTGGATATAAATGAATAAGGGGAATCTACAATGTTCTTGCTGTGCTGGGAGTAGAGCTGATTTTGATAGCCCAATAAAAACGGAAAAACAAAGTGAGAAAATAGAACAAAGCGAACAGATTAAATATAAGGAAAAGATGATTCACCTTCCTGGAGGGGAATTTTTAATGGGTACCGAAGACAATGAAGGATTTCCTGCAGATGGAGAAGGGCCGATAAGAAAAGTAACAGTGGCCCCATATTATATAGACGCTTATACTGTAACCAATCAAGAATTTAGTGCTTTTGTTAAAGATACAGGCTATGTAACAGAGTCAGAAAATTTTGGGTGGTCTTTTGTTTTTCACAAATTTATCCCCCGGAACTTAACAGAAAGGGCAAAACAATTGCCGCAAACGCCATGGTGGTTTGCAGTAGAAGAAGCTTACTGGTATCAGCCAGAGGGCCCTGGCTCAAACATAGACGATCGTATGGATCATCCTGTAATTCAGGTAAGTTGGAATGATGCTGTAGCTTTTTGTAAGTGGGCTGGGAAGCGTCTTCCAACAGAAACTGAATGGGAGTATGCTGCAAGAGGAGGCCACGAGCAGAAGCTATATCCTTGGGGAGATGAACTTACTCCGAATGGTGAGCATTATTGTAATATTTGGCAAGGCGATTTTCCAAGAGAGAATACGGCAGATGATGGCTATGTGAGTACAGCACCTGCAAAATCATTTCCAGCTAACGGATATGGGTTATATAATGTTTCAGGTAATGTCTGGGAATGGTGTGCGGACTGGTTTACTAGTACACCGGATTTATCTCAGTTTGTGAATCCTGTTGGACCGAATACGGGTCAAACTAAAGTAATGCGTGGTGGTTCCTATCTTTGCCATAAATCTTATTGTAATCGATACCGAGTGGCAGCACGTAGTTCAAATACGGCCGATAGTGCTACAGGTAATTTAGGATTTCGTTGTGTGATCGATGCGTAAGCTCTTTGTTAACTTGAAAAAATGAAGGTGCAGTTCAGCTACTGAGGTGCACCTTCTTTTATCCATGTGAACATATCACGAGTAACAGCAAGGTTTAAAACATAATTTTTTGTACTATTATTAAGTTGAAAAAATAAGGAAATCACCGAGATATAGTAACTAGAAACAAAATATTAAAAATAAGTAGGTGATTCTAGTTGAAGATAGAAGAATTAATTAATGATAATCACTCAACCTTTAGTGAGGGTGAAAAAGTCTTGGCAAAGTTTATATTAAATAATAAAGATGATATCTATGATTTAGGAATAAATGAACTTGCTAAAAAAAGCTTAAGTTCTAAATCTTCTGTATTACGATTTGCTCAGAAGTTAGGATTCTCTGGATATACGGAAATGAAAAATTTTATGAAGTGGGAAAATCAAACAACCGAAAATCCTATTACACAAGAAGATTTCGGGAAAATGCTAATCAGCAATGTAGAGCAAACCGTAAATCAATTGAATAAAATGGATTTTTCAAAAGTTTGCGAAGTTATTGAGAGAAGTTCAAATGTGTATATAACTGGCACTGGTCTCATGCAGCAAAGTTTGGCTCAAGAAATGCAAAGGATGTTTTTAGGAATCGGAAAGAATATGCAAACTTTTCCCATGGACATAAGTACAAATATTTATCAATTGGTAACGGAGAGAATTTCAGAAGAAGATATGCTTATTGTATTTTCAGGTTCAGGAAACAATCCAACTCTTAAGGAAGCACTTAGTATTCCTTTAATTAAGAACGTAAACATCCTTGCAATAACCGGATCCCATCACAATTGGTTGATGAATAATGCGACATTTGGTATTGCAGTAAATGTTAATAATGATTCAACAATGATTAGGAATTGGTTTGCTTCGTCAAGTGCATTTCACAGTGTTATTGAAATCCTTGCCTATAATTATTTTGAATACAAAAATAAATCGTTAAAGAATAAGTGATTTAGAACTTTACTGACTAAACGTTAGGGCTATTGCACGCTATTGTAATAGCCCTTTTTTTAATGGATTTTGTCTTAAATTAAAAAGAGATGTTTATTCCCATGTCATGAAACCGTTTCCCATAATCCGTTCAAGTCCTTCTTTTACACCGGTTATTACAATATAATTCACTGTAATACAACACAGACACGCTTATGGAAGGAGATGAAGTAATGAAAGCGATTCAAGTCATGTTCGATACTTTAAAACGAAATTATTTAAATGCATATGAAACCTCGGATGTAATCACACCTAACTTTGACCGACTAAAAAGAAAAACGGTTCAATTCGATAATTTCTTTGCTGGAAGCTTACCTTGTATGCCAGCAAGAAGAGATTTGCACACTGGCCGTTACAATTTCTTGCATCGAGGTTGGGGGCCAATAGAACCATTTGATGATTCGATGCCTGAAATTTTGAAACAAAATGGCATCTACACACATCTTGTTACCGATCATAAACATTATTGGAGAGATGGAGGTGCTACTTATCATACGCGCTATTCCTCATATGAATTGATTCGTGGCCAAGAAGGGGACAACTGGAAGGCAAAAGTGAATAAGAATATGGACATAGAAGGGTTAGAGAACCTTCCTGATTTTGCAAAGAAACGTAAGGTCGGTAGTATGGCTCAAGACTTTGTTAATAGAAGTTACATGAAAAATGAGGAAGACCACACCTTATATAGAACTGTCGAAGCGGGTTTAGAATTTTTAAGAGAGAATCAAGATGCTGATCAATGGTTTTTACAAATAGAATGCTTTGATCCACATGAGCCATTTTTTGTACAAGAAGAGTACTTGAAAATGTATGGTATCTCAAAAGACGATTTCAATGGATGGTTATTATATTCACACGATGATTTTACACCTGAAAAGTCTGAAGTGGTTAAAGGATATTATAAAGCGCTCGTTACCATGTGTGATGCCTATTTAGGTAAAGTATTAGACTTTATGGACGAGACTAACATGTGGGAAGATACGATGCTAATTGTCAATACGGATCATGGATTGCTTTTAGGCGAACATGAATGGTGGGGAAAAAACATTATGCCTGTGTACAACGAAGTCGCCCATCTACCATTCTTCATATGGAACCCACAGTTAGGAGTTCAAAATGAATCTAGAGATCAGTTAGCCCAAAATATTGACGTACCAGCTACCATATTAGAATTTTATGATTTGGATATTCCGGAGAATATGCTAGGAAAGCCATTAAGTTCGGTTATTGAATCTGAAGAAGAGGTTCACGATGCTGGTCTATTTGGTACCTTTGGTAGCAATATCAATATTGTTTCCGGCGACTATATCTATATGAGAGGACCAATGCCAGGAAAAGAAGAGTATCTTCATGAGTACACCTTAATGCCAATGCGAATGAATAGACTCTTTACATCAGATGAGCTCAAGGGTGCTCAATTGGATAATTCTTTTGCATTTACAAAAGGAATCAGTACATTAAAGATGCAAATAACCGACTGGATGGCTAAAAGTTATCAACGTTTTGGTAATAAATTATTTAATTATAAAGAGGATCCAAACCAAGAAAATCCACTTCAAGACGCGACTAAAGAGTTTGAAATGATAACAAAGTTAAAGCAAGTAATGAAAGAAAATGAAGCTCCAGATTCACTGTATTGCTACTATGGATTAGATCAAATTAATAGCATTGAGGATTTAATAGAAGAACAGAAAATTTCAGATAAGAAACAAGAAATTGTTTCTGAAAACATTAAATTCTCCAATCACAGTGCAAAAGAAGGGTATCTTGCAGCGGTGTTTTCTATTAAAGATAAAGCAAAAGTAGAATTGTTGAAATCAGATCTTCAAAAAACTAGTGAATTGGATGCAGTTTCAGCTCAGCATCTAAAGAATTGGATAAAGGAACATATAGACAAGCAGGAGCAACCTTTGATCTTCTATCAGTTAAATCTGGCTCTTAGAGTTGACTAATAGTAGAAGATGATTACCTGATTGACGAAGATCGTGATAACGAAGGAATGAAACAGGCAACGGTTTTAAAAAAAGTTCATTTGATTGGTATAAGAAAGTGCTTGAAACAAATGGAGGCTGGGACAAAAGTGGTTTAACTAAAAGAAAAGCCGAACAATGATAGATGGTGGACGTAAACCGCTCCTGAAATATACTTCGCTTTCCGCGGGAAGCCGGTGAGCCTCCTCGTGCTTCGCACTGCGGGGTCTCACCCTTGGCTTTTCATCCCGCAGGAGTCTACGTATATTTCATCCGCTACGTTCATCTTTTGTTCGGGTTTCCAGATAGACACTTTAGTTATGTCCCAGCCTCAGTAAACCATAGATCTCAATTAGGTTATTAAACGGTAATGGGAAAGCGTTTGCAAAATGTGGGTTGCCCATAATCATACCATTTGTGGTTGGACTATCTTTGGTTTAAAAAATAAATAAGAGAAAGAAGGTTTAGAGATGAAATATGAACAATTGGCAAAAGACATTATAAAAAATGTCGGCGGAAAAGAAAATGTTATCAGTGTTGTTCATTGTGTTACACGTTTGCGTTTTAAGTTGAAAGACGAAAGTAAGGCAAATACAGATGTATTAAAAGATATGGATGGTGTCGTTACTGTTATGAAGAGCGGTGGCCAGTATCAAGTGGTCATTGGAAACCATGTGCCTGATGTCTTTAAAGCAGTACTAGATGTTGGTGGGTTTGAAGCTCAGTCAGCAAAAGATGAAGAGAATGGCGAACCACAAAGTTTATTCAATAAATTTATTGATATTATCTCTGGGATATTCGCCCCAATTTTAGGAGTATTAGCCGCCACCGGGATGATTAAAGGATTTAACGCCCTGTTTCTTGCATTAGGCTGGTATCAAAATTCAAGTGGGACATATCAAATTTTACAAGCTGTAGGCGATGGTTTCTTCTACTTCCTCCCTATTTTTCTAGGTTATACAGCGATGAAAAAATTTGGTGGAAATCAATTTGTTGGGATGGCAATAGGTGCTGCTTTAGTTTACCCAGCATTAAGTACTCTAACGGCTGGAGATCCACTTTACACATTGTTTGAAGGAAACATGTTTCAATCGCCAGTTCATATTACATTCCTTGAAATACCAGTTATTCTAATGACTTATTCATCATCAGTTATTCCAATTATCATTGCTACTTATTTTGCTGCAAAGGTAGAAAAATGGCTTACAAAAGTAATACCGGATGTAGTCAAGTCGTTTTTAGTTCCGTTTTTCACTTTATTAATCATTGTTCCACTAACATTTATTGTAATAGGTCCACTTGCTACATGGTTAGGAATGATTATGGGGAACAGTTCTATGTGGGTATTTGATTTTAGTCCTGTTTTAGCTGGTTTTATACTTGGTGGATTGTGGCAAGTATTTGTTATGTTTGGACTTCATTGGGGACTTGTTCCAATTGGACTTAATAACTTAAGCGTATTTGGTTCAGATCCTTTATTAGCCTATATATCTGCTACATCTCTGGCAACAACTGGTGTTGTACTTGGAGTAATGGTAAAAGCAAAACAGCAAAAGTATAAAACATTGAGTATCCCAGCGGCTATTTCCAGTATATTTGGAGTCTCAGAGCCAGCAATTTACGGGATTACATTACCGTTAAAACGACCATTCATTATCACCCTTATTACCTCTGCTATTGGTGGGGCAATTATGGCATTAATGGACACTAGAGTATATATGTTAGGTGGACTTGGAATTTTTGGAATTCCATCTAAAATTGGACCTGAAGGTATTGACATAGGTTTTTGGGGTGGAATCATCGCAATGGTTTCAAATTTAGTATTGGGCTTTATTCTTACTTATTTCTTTGGCTTTAAAAAAGGACAGAATGTTGAGGATTCAAATAACGACAAAGAAAACAATAAGAATGTCACACAGAACAAGAATGAGGACATATCAAGCCCTCTTAAAGGAAATGTGATGTTACTGTCAGAAGTGAAAGATGAGGCTTTTTCGATTGGGGCACTTGGGAAAGGACTTGCCATTGATCCAACTGAAGGAAAGTTAGTTTCACCCGTTTCAGGGACCGTTTCTGCACTATTCCCAACGAATCATGCGGTTGGAATAACAACTGATAATGGTACTGAAATCTTAATACACATTGGATTGGATACAGTACAGTTAGAAGGGAAGTTCTTTCATTCCTATGTTCAGCAAGGAGATAGGGTTGAAATAGGCCAACAACTTATCGACTTTGATATTGATCAAATCAAACAAGCAGGATATTCTGTAGTTACTCCTGTCCTTATAACAAATAGTGACAACTATAGTGAACTTATTCCTACAAGAACGGAAAAAATAGAAACTGGTGATAGCCTGCTAAAAGCAGTAAGTAAATAGTTAATGAAGTTAGCACTATTTATGGGCCCCTCTATACTTACCGTTTTTAATGGGTGCTTATGTTGAATAAGAAATGACGAAAAAACAACAGATCCATATACTGCGCCGTACACATATCCTGTTGAAAATTAGGAGAGACGATCACGTTTAAGCAGTGGTCGTCTTTTTGTCGTAGTAGACACATACTGAGTAGCTATTTTCTTTATTTTGGAGCACTTATATCCATTTCATGATTGTGTTCTCTTATCTAGCTAGCTTTAATCGCTTTGCTACCAATTTCACTTCTCTAATTAACGTTAAATTAAACGAATAGGAATAAACTAGTTATACCTTATCAATATCATCTTGAGGAGAAGTACCAAAGAAATCTCTGTATCTTCGGTAAAATGTCGAATATTCCTTAAAGCCACATTGCACGCTTGCCTCAGAAGCAGGAACACCGTCGTAAAGCAAATGTCTAGCACTGATCAATCGTTTAGTCGTTATATATTTCCAAACGGTTGTATTAGTCGCTTTTTTGAATAAGATATTTAACTGAGATTTGCTGATATGAAATTGCTTGCAAATACTTTCGATACTTATATTTTCAAATAGATGTTCATTTATGTAGGTAATCACTTCGGTCATTTGCGAACTTTGAGATGTAAATAACAATTGTGGATGTTCATGATGAAAGCTTTTATTCAATTCATTTAAGATTGTAAGAAGATTCGTTATAATAGCCACTCTTTTTTGGTAGTCATTATTTTTAACGTCGAGTATATTATTAAGGCACGAACGAACTAATTGATTAGAAAAAGTTCCGGGTGGATAGTAATTATTAATTCCCAAAGCCCGGTTGTCAAAAGGAGCAAGTAATATTTTATTTGGATCAAAGTGATCTAAAAACTGTGGGAAAAAATGAAGTACAATTCGTTCATATGGAAGATTACGATCCATCTTTACATAATGAGCTTCATTTGAACGCATGAGCATAATACTATTAGGATTTAGAAAGTATGTATTCCCTTCTACTGTAAAAGTCCCTTTTCCTGATAATAGATAATAAAACTCATAAATCTCATGAGCGTGCATTCCATATTTTTGGGGATGTGGTGGCATGTCACAGTTTTTATGAAAAAATAGCTGATGATCTTTATAATAATCTTGAAAATTCATACAAAACCTCTTTTGTTAGAGTCAAATAATGATTACACCTAGTATAGGATGACATGAGACTAGATGCAATATATTTTCAATTATATGCAATTTTAATGTAAATAGTATTTAATTATAATGGGTTTATCACTAGTAATGATGAATTTTAGGTTTTGCACTATAGTGAAGAAGGGAATGAAAAGTATGGAGGGTAAAACATTAATTTGTAGTCGTGAACAAAAGATAAACATCTATTTAGCACAGAATGAACTTCCAGCTGTGAGAATTGCTGCTCATAATCTTACAAAAGATATCAATCAAGTATGTGGAGGTATGGCAGAAGTTTCAGATAGAGAAGGTAAAGTGGCTATAGGGACCATTGCGAATAATAAAGCAATGGAAAAACGACTCAAAGATAAGGAAATAGATACGGAATGCCTACTGGATGGTGAAGGAAACTACAGGTGGGAAGGGTACCTCATCCAAGAGAAGGATGGGATTTTATACATTATAGGAACAGATAGAAGAGGAACTATCTTTGGCATATATGAATTCTCAAAAATGATAGGTGTTTCACCATGGCATTTCTTTGCGGATGTTCCTGTTAAAAAGCTTGATTCTATTGTAATAGATAAAGAATTTAAAACATCATCCTATCCATCAGTACAATATAGAGGGATCTTCTTGAACGATGAGGAGCAGCTTGAAGCATGGGCAAAAGAACATACAAATGATCATACAATAGGTCCTGAAACATATGTTCATATATTTGAACTGCTATTAAGATTAAAAGCAAATTATATATGGCCGGCTATGCATGTGAATTACTTTAATGAGGACCCGGAAAATGGACGATTAGCAGAAGAAATGGGAATTGTTGTCGGGACGTCACACTGTGACATGCTTCTTCGTAGTAATCAAAATGAATGGGAACCATGGCTTAAGAAAAAAGGATATGAAGGGATAAGTTACGATTACTCTATTCCAGGAAGACACCGTGAAATATTGAAAGAATACTGGCGTGAAAGCGTGGAACAGAACAAAGATTATGAAGTATGTTATACGGTCGGAATGAGAGGCGTACATGATTACGGGTTTAAGACGGATGCGATTGATCATAATCCAAATCTTAATATGGAAGAAAAAGAGCAGGAAAAGGTAAAGCTTCTAGGTAATATCATCAAGGATCAAAGAAAGATTTTAGGGGAAGTATTAGGAAAAGAGAATGCCGAAACATCGTTACAGACATTTATCCCCTATAAGGAAGTTCTTCCTTTATATGACGCAGGTTTAGAGTTGCCGGATGATGTTACGCTTATCTGGGTCGATGATAATTTTGGTTATATGAGAAGATACCCTGATGCAAAAGAGCGGAAACGTTCAGGTGGCCATGGGGTATATTTCCATAGTTCTTATTGGGCGCATCCTGGTATGAGTTATTTGTACATCAACTCGATACCACTGGCGCATACTGGAAACGAAATGAAGAAGTGCTACGAAAATGGAATTCGGAAATTATGGGTTCTTAATGTCGGTGCCCTTAAGCCACTTGAACAGGATATTGAGTACTTTTTGACTTATGGTTGGGAAGCAGGAAATGAAAGCGCTGTAACGAAAGATACACGATTGTTTACTGAGAAGTGGATTGATTTTAATTTCACAGGTAATTACGGAAAGAAAGCAGCGAGTTTATATAAACGTTTTACCCAGATAACAAACGTATGTAAGATTGAACACCTGGCTGGAGACAAATTTTCACAAACCATTTATGGAGATGAAGCGGGTTTAAGAGTGAATCAGTTAAAAGAAATATACGATGAAGCGAATGAATTATATTTCGACCTGCCTCAAAATGAGCGGGACTCCTTCTTTCAACTTTTTCTAATGAAGATTCATGCATCTTATTATGCGAATGCAGAGTTTTATTATGCAGATCGAAGCCATCTCAGTTATGAACAAGGAAAAATGCAGTCAGCAGACACGTATATAGAAAAGTCTAGAAAGGTGATGGAGTATAGAAGATGTATGCTTCATTTCTATAATAAAATAATGTCCGGTGGAAAGTGGGATAAAATCCTGACACCAGAAAGCTTTTCACCACCGCCAACCGCGATGTATCCAGCAGGTACCCCTGCATTAAAAATTGAACAACCTGGATCAAATATTATTGTATGGGGTGAGCGCACACCTGAAACGAATCAAAAGATTACATTTGATTCCTATGGTACGAGTGTAAAATGGTTTGAGATTTTTAACACTGGAGCAGAGCGTTTTGATTTTACTGTGGATCTAAGTTCATGCAATGACTGGGTCGAAGTCTCAGAGGATGTAGGTACGGTCATCGATGAAAAAAGAATTCTAGTTAAATTAAAAGAAAAGTGTGGTAACGAAGAGAAAAAGGGCAAAATTGTGATAAAAACATCACTTGATGATAAGTATCAGATTGATGTATTTGCACAAAAAAGGGAGGATATTCCGGAGCACTTCCAAGGATATGTTGAAGCTGACGGTTTTGTTTCTATGAAGGCTGACCATTTTACTTCTGAAAGTCATTCAAATGATAATCAATGGCAAATCATTAAGGATATAGGAAGAATGGATGGAAGTGTGATAGAAGCTGCCGGTGGTGGTTATCCTGACGAGATTGATGTAAAGAATCATGCTTCCGTAACGTATCCATTTCTACTAAAAAGTAAAGGGCATTTTTTACTGGAAATTCATCGCTTTTTAACTTTGGATGCAACTGGAAAAATTCGTTTTGCTGTATCAATAGATGATTTGGAGCCTATAATCATTGAAACTGAAACGAATGATGAATGGCGTGGGAACTGGAGAAATGCTGTATTGAATAATGGTGAAAAGCTTTATGTGTCATTACCATTTTTGAATAGTGGCGTTCATAAATTAACTATTCATATGATCGATCGGTATGTAACGATCAGTAAATTTGTTATGTATACAGATAAGGATATGACGCGTTTATCTCCAGAGAATTTGGATCAGAATAGCTCAATTTTACAGTCGCAGGTATGTAACCTCGGACCGGTTGAAAGTTATTTTATAGGTAATAGCCAAGTAGAGAGAAATAGTCATTTCAAAACGATTCCAGAATGTACCGTATCAGATATGGAAAAATTATGTACGAATATATATAGTATGAAAGCGGGTACTGCACCGTTACCAAACCTTGTATATGCAGGAATTGATTTTTGGAATTATGATAGGTTATATATGTTGAACGAAGAATATCCGCAATTTCAAAAGGGTGCTTCTAGATATATTCCTGACCCACTTGGATATAAAAATGTTATTCCTGAATTTGGATCTGGATATTTTATTGAAAATAATGGTGTTATCGCAATTGAAGCAGAATATGCTCTTGAACAATCAAATTATGCTTATACACAAAAAAGCTCTGGTCATGAAGAGATTGAATGGACACATACACAAGCTGAGACAAACGGATCTAGCGGAATGGCTATGTATATCAGAAAGAGTGGGTTAAGCTGGTTGAATGCGTTGGATGCCCCTTCCCTTCATTACAAGATAAAAGTGACGGATCTAGGAACATATCGTGTATGGATGTTGATTAAATTTGATGAAAATTTTTCAGATTCTTGTTACATTGGTTTAGATGGGACCGTTCAGCCTTATGACGAGCAGTTCTCCAAGGGAAGGTTATACACCTATAGTACAAAACAAATTTGGTTTTGGACACTTTTGTCTGAGCTAGATATTGATGAAGGTATTCATGATTTTGCCATATATGCTGGTAAGTCTGGTCTAAGAATTGATAGAATATATCTGACAAAAGGTGATGAAAATGCACCGAATGATGCATCTTGGAAGGACTCAGAGAGAGTTAGTCAATAAGATTATACATGTTAGCAAAGGTTTGTTTGCTTAGCTTTAACGTAGAAAGAGCTGAACGATTTTTATACTTTCATCAGATATCCTAGTAAGTCAGCTTTTTGGCTTACTAGGATATTTAATATATGTATGTGAATCGTACATTTTATGTTCTTTCCATTTATTATTACAGAGCATGTGGTGCACCCTGGAATTCAGGTCCAGTATCAGCAGCATAGAAGAAATCTTATGTGAATGGCAGGGGAAATAATAAGTTATTATTGTTGAACCAAAAGAAAAAGCAGGAGTAACCTAACCAAAATTTATAACAATAATTTTTAAACAGTATCTACTTGTTTTTACATTCTTTATATTCGAAATATTTGCTATTATTTTATTGAAAGCGTTTCCTATAAAAGGGTAGGAGTTAAATAAAATGAAAGAATAGAGAATCTTTCTATTCATATGAGCAAAAAGCACTTTAAATAGTATAAAAATAATGATAAAATGACCATAGTCACAAAATGACTATGGTCATTTTATATTGGAGTGTGTAAAATGTTAAGACATGAACGAAAAAAAGAACTAAAAGAGAAGATATTTTTAACGTCCATTAAACTGTTTAAGGAGTATGGATACGACAATGTCACCGTTGATAAAATTGTGTCAACTTGTGGAATTGCGAAGGGTACGTTCTTTAGGTATTTCCCGAAAAAAGAACATGTGTTAGTACATTTAGGCCAAACACAAAACGACTTGATTATGGAAGTAATCCAAAAGAAACATGAGAAAAATCTAAAGGAAAGGTTAAAGCTCATTTTTGATGAAATGTTCACAGTTTATGAGGAACATGGGGAGTTATTACAATTAACCTTGTCTGAAGCCATTCGAGCAGCTTTAAAGGAGGAATCATCTAATATATTGAAGTTTCATGAGGTTCTAACATCTGTCATTGATGAATCAATACAAAAAGGCTTGTTTCAGAGTGATACTGAGCCCAAGCATATTGCTTCTGTGTTGGTAGGAATATACTTCAATTCACTTATGACATGGTCGATCGCGGGAACAAATGAAGATTTAAAAGAGATCTTTCATACACAATTTGAAATCGTATGGAAAGGAATTGCACCACAATAAACCAACAGGTTATAAAGAGGGGACGAGGGTATCATGTCATTTTTAGTCTATTCTTCTGTAGCAGCGTTAACGTTTATTAGTTTGATCCATTTTTATTGGTTATTTGGTGGAAGGCGAGGTCTAACTGCGGTATTACCCGAGAAAAAAGAAGGCGCGGCATTGTTTACTCCTAGGTTAATAGAAACATTCATTGTAGCCTTTGGATTATTGCTTGTTGGATTCATGTTACTCGTTCAATTTGGGGCAACTCCTTTTCTTCAACCTAATGTCCTGTCGAAAGTATTCTGTATAATATTTACCTTTGTGTTCTTTTTAAGAGCAATTGGTGATTTTAAATACTTGGGATTTACAAAAAAAATGAAGGATTCTGTTTTCGCAAAGTATGATACAAGATACTATAGCCCTCTTTGTTTGTATCTAGCGATTACGCTTTTATTCGTGTGGTTGTAGGATTTTATCACGTTAGTGAAATGGGGTAAATCATGAATAATAAAGTACTTATTATTGGAGCTGGGATTAGCGGTTTAGCAAGTGCCCTTATGCTCGAAAGAATTGGATATGCACCAGTTATCTTTGAAAAGTCAGATCGTTTTCGTAATGAAGGTGGGGGTCTAACCTTATGGTCTAATGGAACGGATGCCCTTCATTTTATGGATTTACTAGAAGAAACGTATCAAAACAGCAAAATCATGAAGGAATCAGCCCTTTTAACATCCTCAGGAAAAACATTAGCGACAATCCTCTTAGAAGAGCTTGCAACTACGTATGGGACTCATACTGTTGGTATTTTACGAACGAAACTTCACCATTTACTAGCTAATAACTTGGAGAATACAGAAATGAAATTAGGCTATAAGCTAGTAGAACTACAAGAAAATAACGAAGAAGTTACCGCCCGCTTTGAAAATGGTCATGAAGAAACAGGGGCATTTTTAGTAGGAGCAGATGGGATTCATTCATCAGTCAGAAATCACTTATTTCCTAATAGTGTCTTACGCTTTAGTGGATATGAAGCTTGGAGAGGTACGGCCCCATATACGAAATCTGGTTTTACGTTTGAAGCTTGGGGGAAAGGGCTGAGGTTTGGGTTTGTTCCTGTATCAAGTTCGATTGTCTATTGGTTTGCGACAAGAAATACATCAGAAAACCTTTTGAAAGTGGATGTATCTAAAGAAGAGCTAGCTCATATGTATAGACGATTTGCCGAACCCGTATCAACCGTAATTAAAGCAACTCCGGAAAAGGACATCACGAGAAAGGCTATTTATGACCTAAAACCTTTACAGAATTGGTCAAAAGGCAGAATGGTACTCATAGGTGATGCAGCACACGCTACGACACCTAATTTAGGACAGGGAGCATGTTTGGCATTGGAGGATTCTGTCATCCTAGCAAAAAAGCTAGAGCAAAGCACCTCCATTTCTGAAGCCATAAAGAACTTTGAAAAAAAGCGGATAAAAAGGGCTAAGTTCATTGTAAACAGTTCGTGGGTGTACGGTAAGGTTACACAAATAGAAAATACATTAATGAGTCATGCGAGAAACATGCTTGTTAAAAACGGATATTCGATTCAAAAAAACAGTAATATGATGTATAGAATTATCGGTCATAAAGTCTAATTGGAGAGAATTTTAGATGATTTCTACGTTCAACCAGAACACCAGAGATTGAAAGTAAGAAGGTTCTCGGAGCAAAATGGCTACTGCCATGGCCCGAAATGCTACAAGAGTATGGTTATGTGAAAAGTGGGAACTAGATTTTCATCTAGATGCTACAGCATTAATTTAACAAATGGTTGATATACCGGACTCTTTTTGCACGTAGTTAAAGATACACCATAGAGGTAGCATGATGTAATAAGCCACTCCCCAATAGGTCTTGCAGTGTCATAGGACATGAGCAAGGCCTGTTTTTGTTGACTAGATTGACTATAAAAAAGGCTTTATGGAGTAAAAAAATGGCTTCTAGTAAGAGTGAATAAGAACAATACAATAGGGTGAATTCTTCTTATAGGTATTACTCTGGATTTTTGGGAGAACTCTTATACCAAAGTTTTGTATAATCAACCCAGCCTAATGCATTCAGTTGGATATTCTCCAAGTGCTTTTCATGGATGGCAAATTGCTGCAATCGGTATAAATAAATTAGATGATGTGACTGACTTAATTGTTCCTCTATTTGCTGAAAAGCTTCAAGACAATCAAGTATATTTTTCTTTTCGAGAAAAGCGTCATCCAATTGTTGAATCACTTGATCTGACAAGTGATGAGAAGCAAGACTTTGGCTTCCCCTTAAGGAAGAGAGATATGTGTAGATCATGCTTTCATCTGCCAGTTGTTCGCCGAGAAGTAAATCAGATTGTTCATGAAGTGGCCGTTCATATAGTTCTTCGTATGGATATATGTGTAGGCTACAACGAATCCTTAAATCAATTAGCTTTTTGTGTCGTTCGTGACAAGCTTCTTTGCTTTGTTAGCATTAATAGCCTTTCCGTTTGTATGGCTATGTGTGCCTCTAAAAGTTACTGATAAAAATGAGCAGCAACGAAACCAAAAAAATACAAACTGGTTTACATAATGAAGGCTCTTGTTATGAGAACGTTTAAAATTTTTATTTTTAGGAAATATCTCCTTAACGAGATAAAAGAGAGGAGTCCTTCGTTTATATGTCAGCAGAGGTTGTAGGATTTAGTTTTATTATTCTAGGCATTTTACTTATTATCGCCAAATGGATTCGCCTAGCTGTACCGTTTCTTCAATCTATCTTCCTCCCAAGCTCGATTCTTGCAGGACTCATTGGTCTATTGCTTGGTCCTGAAGTCCTTGGTCAGTTTGATTTAGGGTTATTTGAGGGAGAGGGAGTTTTTCCTGAATCGATGATTGAGGTGTGGAGTGTTTTACCTGAGCTGCTAATTAGTGTGATCTTTGCTTCCTTATTTCTAGGGAAGACCATCCCAAATATAAAGAAAATTTGGGGCACTGCTGGTCCTCAAATAACGTTTGCTCATTTTCTTTCATGGGGTCAGTATGTGGTTGGGATTACTTTAGCTTTAGTGGTTTTAACTCCGATATTTGGGATGAATCCAGCTGCCGGAGCTTTGCTTGAAATTAGCTTTGTTGGTGGACATGGAACAGCTGCGGGATTATCGGGTACATTTAGCGGGGTTGGTTTCGAGGAAGGAAGAGACTTAGCAATTGGCTTAGCGACTGTTGGAGTACTGACGGGTGTTTTACTAGGGATTATTTTGATTAATTGGGCTGCTCGAAAAGGGAAAACAGAAATTTTAAATAGTCCAGATGACATTTCAGATGAACAAAAGAAAGGACTGATCAAGAAAGAAGATCAACAAGAAATGTCTGCTGGAAACCAGACAACCCGATCTGAAGTGATTGAAACAATGACTGTGCACTTTGCTTATATTGGTTTAGCTATTGCCATTGGGTATATGCTTTTAGAAGGGTTTATATTGATTGAGGAAGCTTTATGGGCTGAGAGTATCGAACTTTTTGTACATCTGCCTTTATTTCCGTTAGCAATGGTTGGTGCAGTCATTGTACAGATTATATTAAATAAATTTATTAAAAAATCGATATTGGATCGAGATCTTGTTACACGTATCCAAGGATTTGCTCTCGATTTACTTATTGTATCAGCTATCGCAACCTTATCATTGGCAGTCATCGGTGAGCATCTGGTTCCTTTCTTCATTATGGCAATTGCTGCAATAGGGTGGAACGTAATTGCTTTTATTTTTATAGCACCTCAAATTATGCCTAATTATTGGTTTGAACGGGCCATTGGAGATTTAGGTCAGGCCATGGGAATGAGCGCTGCTGGTCTATTGTTAATTAATTTGGCAGATCCTAAAGCGGAGAGCCCAGCAAAAGAAGGGTTTAGTTATAAACAATTGATGCTAGATTTCATAGTAGGCGGAGGAATTGTAACAGCTGCTTCGGTGCCACTTATTGTAGCATTTGGTCCAGTCCTTACCCTTATTTTTGCTTTTGTCATTATGACTGGATGGCTTATTTTAGGTCTATTGTATTTTGGAAAGAAATCTACAAATTAGCTTGTTGTAAGCAAAAAATATAACAATCTAATCATGGTTCCTATTACATTTTTCTAGAAATTCGACGATTAAAGTTGAAACTGTTCGGGAATATGTCAAACTAGGAGGGATTAAGAATGAACACATATAAACTTACATTTTATTTTAATGGTGGAGAAAATTTCGTTTTCGAAGTTGAAACTGGGTATGAACTACATCAACAAGTGGATAAAATTCAGAATGCTAAATGGTTCGATGCGAAAAGTGAGTATGTAAATATGGATAATGTGACGCGATTTGTCATTGAAGAACGCTGAAGCTGTGACAAAAGTGTTTTAATAAATGAGAAACCGAACAAATAAACAGCGGTGCACATAAACAGCTCCTGAAATATTCTTCGCTTTCCGCGGGAAGCTAATGAGCCTCCTCGTGTTACGCACAGCGGGTTTTCACCTTTACTTTTCAGTGGCCTCGCGTATCATCCTGCAGGAGTCTACGCATATTTCAGACGTTATGTTCTCTAGATGTTCGGATTATCAGCTAATCACTTTTGTTATGTTCAGCCTCATTTGAAGAGCGCAGAAATCCACGGTTAACTAATTACTAATTTAACACAATGAAATGGTATTGCAGAAAAGCGCTGACAACTTTACTTGTTTATGCGTTTTTCTTTTTGTTTAGAGGTAGATGAAGTGTATTCTTTTAAAATGAGTAAGAAGGTAGCATATCACTTACCCACTTTTCTTGATTATGTAACTAGTTAGAAGGTTCTATTTAGAGAGAGTAAACGATCGTTAGTCGGTGCTATTTAGCCTATTTTCTAAAAAAAAGTTTCGTTGCGCTCCTTCGCGGGCATTAAATAAGTACAAGACAAATAGCATTAAAATGTTAATGAAAGGTGTGAAGGAGTTATGTTATGGACAGTATTAATTGTGATATTTGTATTATGGATACTTGGATTCTCCTTTGAAGTTGGAGGAGGACTAATCCACTTACTTTTAGTGGTCGCATTAGTCGTCTTTATCATTCAACTCTTAACAGGCAGAAGAGCCTAAATGTAGCAAGCGTTCTAATTTAGGACGCTTGCTTTTTTCAATGATTTAATTTAATTTCTTGGGCCATAATAAGAGCAATAGAAAGGGTTCAAGGAGTGAGTATAATGAGGAAGTTTCTATTTATTTTAATTGCGTGCTTTATCTTATCTACATATTTAACGATGGAAGGGGCTGCTAGTGAAGTGACGTATCCTAATCAACAATTACTAATAGGTGTGGAGGAACTAGCAGAGAGACTGAACGATCCAAACCTTATGATTATCGATACACGGAATGAAGGTTATGGAAAAGGGCATATCCCCGGTGCGTTTTCATTTGACACGAAAAAGTTAGTTGATTCAACACATCCGGTCGAGGGTTATTTAATTAGAGAAAAACCTTTTGAAGAACTAATGAAGACATTAGGCGTTAGAAATGAAGTTGAATTAGTGATTTATGATGCTGGAGTAGATACAGCTGCCACTAGACTTTTTTATGCATTGGAGCTTTACGGTCATAATAATGTAAGAGTGTTAAATGGTGGATATGCAGCATGGGAAGCATTCGAAGGGGAGCAATCTACAACGGGTCCCGAAGTGAAAACAAGTCATTTTAAAGCAAAGACTTCTCCGCAAATAGAAGTAGAAAAAGAGTATGTCAAATCAGGCATAGATAACCCAAATAAGATTATTTTGGATGTTCGCTCTAGAGAAGAGTACAAAGGAGAGGATGTTCGTACTAAAAGGGGTGGACATATCCCAACAGCTGTAAATATAGAGTGGAAAGAAGTTTTAACAGACGGGGTGCCCTTTTTCAAAGTGGCTGATGATATTGAACGGATGCTTCAACAAGCAGGTGTCACAAAAGATAAGCAAGTTATTATCTATTGTCAAAAAGCCAATCGGGCATCTCATATGTACTTTACATTAAGGCTTATGGGATTTGATCATCTAAGAATGTATGAGGGATCTTGGCAAGAATGGGGAAATGATCTGCATACACCAATTACAAATCCTAATGAAGAATAAAGCATCACAGCAGCTCTAATTAAACTTTAGAGTTGCTTTTGTTTTTGACAAAATAATTGTTATATAAAATGAAATGTTTAATGTAGTTGTGCTGGTGTCATTAACGGGAGGTTTTCATAAGTTGATCATACTTGTGGTACCTTCTTTTTTTGTCTCAATTTATCATTATTCACAACGATTACTAGAATATTCTGAGCTATTCACAAATATATGCTAAAATATGACAGTAACCCTTTTCTAGTAAAGGAGGTCATTATATGTTTAAAAGCTCAATCGAATGGTTAAAAGGTGCAACATGGTGGGAAGCTTCGATTATTATTTTAGTATTAAATATCATCATACTCGTAATGTGTGTGCTAATTGGTAATAGGATGGTTCGTTGGTTCATGAAACGTCCTGTTGCAGAAATAGTTACGAAACGCCCATATGAGTTTGTGTTAGCGAGTATATCGGTTTTGTTGAATTCAGCTGTGACAATGATAGGTTATTACTTATGGAAAAAAGATATCATTGTTTTAAGCGCAAGCTTTGGCTGGCATTCTTGGCTTGATATTCTTATTTTATTGCTGATTATGGATTTTGCGATGTATGTCTTTCATCGAGTCGCTCATGTTAAATGGTTGTATCCTTATATTCATCGGACGCATCATCGTTTTGAAGATCCTCGGCCGATTACTTTATTTGCCTTAAATCCATTAGAAAACTTAGGCTTTGGTCTACTGTGGATTATCGTGCTATGTATATATCCAGCTTCATGGGTTGGGATTACAGGCTATTTATTCTTTAATATCGTCTATGGGTTGATTGCACATTTAGGAGTAGAACCGTTTCCGAACTCATGGGTTAAACATCCAGTTATGAAATGGATATCGACAAGCACGTATCATACACAGCATCATCAGCAAGAGCACTATAATTTTGGTTTTTACACGATTATATGGGATCGACTATTTGGTACAATATCTCCGCGCTATCCGTCTCATTTTGCAAGAAAGCTCCCACAAGGAAGAGATTGATAGTGTTATTCAATTAAAAGCTTCACATTAAATGATTAGATGTACGACAGGCTTTTTTTTTGTAGTTGCCACGATGCGGCGCTTCGACCTCGCTGGGATGGGGGGCATGCTTTCCGCAGGAGGGAGTTGAAAAAGACTTTCTAGTAACACAAAGAAGAGTAATGGCTCCACTCATTACAAAGCTTTCAAAATCGGGCAACGGCTACGCACATTTTGAATAGAGGAAAAAAAGGGAATGCCCCCTTATCTTTAACCATCTGTAATCAGGAGACATCAGACTGTTTCTTTCTATAATATAACTGAAAAACGACAGGAGTGAACAGGCAAATGTCAAAAAGGTTGGAATAAGCGGATGCAAAATGGAGATGGTTTGGATTGAAAAGTTCGTTCCATCTAGTTCGGAAATGAGATCAATCTATGAATTTTGACTTTATCTATGATTTGGTTTGAGAATTTTTCCTCAAAGGCGTTTCGTCTACGGTCTGCAGTATATATAAACTTGTTGACTGTTTTACACATCCACTTCTTTACAGACATAACTTCAATGTTGGATTATATTATACTGAAAAAATAAATTAGGACTTTATTCCTTTATGAGAAGCGTTCATTCAGAGGCTAATCATCAATTTTCAATAAATAAAAGGGCTATTAGACAGATTACCACAAAAAAATTAAGCGTTTTCTTTCAAATTTTTCGCACGTGTCGGCAAGAGAAGGTGATATTTTAGAGACATTTTTCATATATTTCATAGGTAAAAAGGAACAAAAAAATGTTGATTTTAGTATAAGTAGACTTGAGAATCAGTCCTAATTATCGATTTTTAGAAAAGTCTACCAGTTTCGTTGACTTTGTATATTGCCAGTAATACCATAATATAGGCTAAGGAAAAGGAAAAACATGACTTAAACTTAGCGGATTCCCAATTTTGAAAAAAGGAGATGAGTATTCATGGCAGGCCAAATTCGTATGACTCCTGATCAGCTGCAAGCAAAGGCTAAGCGTTACGGTCAGAGCTCTCAGCAAATCGATCAAATTTTAAGAGATTTATCGAACTTACAAGAAGAGTTAAGAGGTGAGTGGGAAGGACGTGCATTTGAGCGCTTCGACGATCAGTTTAGAGAGTTAAGTCCACGTGTGCAAGATTTCTCTCATTTAATGCTAGAAATTCAAGAACAACTTACTAAAACGGCTGAAGCTGTTTCGCAGCAGGATGAAGCTCTTTCTCAAAATTTCGGTCTTAGATAAGACGGCTAACGAGATAAGTAGCTTTAAAGATTGTACTTACCTTTGTATGAGCTACATGACTAAATGTTGTGTAGCTCATACTTATTAAGTGCGAAAGTAACTGAAAATCAGGATGGATTGATGAAGAGTATTTTTTAGAAAAACAGTGTAGAATATTGTATTTTTTGCCATTATAGAATTATTTTCCATATAGAAATGTCTGAATAAATACGAAGAAGCTGCAGGAGAGGAATATATGATGAAAAGAATAGAGCTACGGTTAATAGCATTCTTACTATTAGTACTTGCACTAGCTGCTGGTTTGTCTTACTTGGCTTTAAATCAAGTAACACAGACTAATAACGTAGATGCTGGACATAGGATGACGATTGCGTTAGTCAATGAAGATGAAGGTGCGATATTTAATAATGAGCAATTGGCTTTTGGAGATGCTTTTGTTCGTAGTGTCGATCATGACTCAAACCATGACTGGTTTGTCGTCAGCCGGGGAGTAGCGGAGAGCGGCTTGGAACGACAAACGTATGACATGATGATTGTAATTCCGAATGATTTCTCTGAAAAAGCACTCTCTATGGATTCTATTTCCCCAGAGCCCGTTACATTAAATTATAAAATCAATGCATCAGAAAATGATGAAATTAGAGCAGAGGCTGAAAGAGCAGCAAGCGACATATTAAATGACTTTAATCGACGTGTTATTGATGTGTACTTTGCTAGTGTGATTACTAACTTGCACGAGGCACAGGATCAAGTTGGCTATATTGTGAACGAGCAAGCGAAATATACAGCTACATATAATACGGCTATTCAAAGTCCATTGTCTAATTATACGAATCAGTTTAATACGGTGAAGGATTTTACAGACGTATCACGAGGTAGCTTTAGTAGTTTAGAGGATACGTTGGAATCATTCACTGATCGTTTGGCAGAAGAGATGGAATTAAGTCAAAGCTTTGTATCGAATGTGAATGATGTAACGGGTTTAACAGAGTCGAATCAAGCGTTGTCGCAAGGATTTTATGATTCTCTGAACCAATTTAATGCCACGATTAATGATGCAGATGCACAAAGGCAGTTAGATCAGCTTGTTCGTGCGAACGAGAGGATTTTTAATCAATTTCAACTCCAAGAAGAGAGTACAACCATTATTTCTGATGCCGCTCTTTTGCGAGATTATTTTGAACGAGCCAATCAGCAAGTAAGTAGCTTAGAAAAAAGTTTAAAAGAAACCCTTGAGTCGAATATGAAAAGAACGGTTTCGGATCGTTTAACTGGTATCTTCTCGAACGCTTTCGAAAATGAGTTGACGAGCTTGAACTCATTATTTAGACGGCCTGATCGAAATATGAACCGTACAATTGAAGAGCACATTAAACAATTACCATCATTAAGTATACGAGATATAGATGACTCTGGTCTATCCGAACAGATGATATTGGAATTAACGAATGTCATTGCAACAGCAAGAAAGTACAATCGCGAACGTCCAGATTTTGAGTTTTCGCCAGATGATTTAGATAACAGCCATATTTTATCGACGCAAATTCAAGAAATCAAAAATCGGTTAGCTGAAACCGGAGTGATCATGACCAACTCTGTTGAATTACCAGCTAACGAAAAGACAGGACAAATTTTCACGTTGTCCATTCCGAATGAGTATGAGTTAAAGCGATTATGGTTAACATTACCAGGATCAGATGAAGTCAATTACACAGAAGTGTATCAAGAAAATGGTGAAGTGAAATTACCCGCTAATGATGAAGGTGTCTTCACTGTAAGAATCAAGCTTCAATTGAAGGATGCTAATAGTGAGATTGATGTGTTTCAACCAGCAACTTGGAGTTGGGATATGCTTCAAGAAAACATTACTGATGTTGATCTTGTAGATGAAGAGGCTGGGTATGAGGTATCTGTTGCTCCATTACTTGCAAATACAGTAACAGAGGGAACAGATGAAGAGGAACCAGAAGTCGATGAAGAGAATGGCAACCGTGAGGAAGAAGAGGATTCGGATCAAGAAGGACGAGAAGAAGAACAGCCTGATGAAGACATAGAAGAGGACAGAGACTCCGAGGATCAGGAAGAATCTGAAGACTCCGATGAGTCTGATCATCAAGATGGAGATAGCGATGAAGGTAATGACGAAGGTAATGAGGAAGAGCCTGAACCGATTATCGAAAAGGTAACAGTGATCAATAACTATATTCATCATCGCGTCATGTCACCGATATTAGATGATGGTACACAAGCGCTCATTCATGCTGTTGAGCATACAATTAGTGATTATCAGAAATTATCAGCTCTATTAGAGATTTACTTTGGTCTTGATATGAGTTCACCAGAATTAAGAGATTCATTTTCAGGGAATCGTTTATCTGACTTAGCAACAGAGTCTTCTCTCTATTATCTCTTTAATGTTCAAGAGTTAGATGAATTAATGACAAATTATGTTGTTGAACGAGTAACAGCTGGTGTTACAGCGGAAATTAGAGAGCCGATTGAACAGCTATATGAGCAAGTAAGGATCTATCATGATCGTTCAAATCGTGCTGAAGACCGCATGGATCAGCTTGTTGAGAAAATTGTTTCAACGACAGAGCAGGCGCAGATCATGAATCAAAGTCTTTCTGAAGTGTTAGAGGAAGTCATCGCATGGCGTGAACGAAGCTTGGCGTTAATTGATGAACAGTCTGATGTGCAGGCTGCGGATAATGAAGAGCAACAGGCGATTCTAGCATTAAGTAACGATTTCATGCCGCTGCTAGCAACGAGTGAGTCTCTTTCTGAACAAGCTCAAAGTAATTTCTATACGGCAGAGACCGTTTATCAAACCTTTGAAGAAATTGATAATCAAGCGACGTTGATTCAAGAAAGTGGAAATGAACTAATTAGTCAGGCTGAGGAGCTCTCTGCTAGTATGACGAATAAATTAGTAGAGGATGAAGAGTTTGCTGAGAACTTTACGGAAGTACTGGCCAACAGTCGAATTGGTGAGAGACAGAATGAGGACCTTTTAGATTTCTTATCAAGTCCTGTTCAAACAAAAAATGATGGAGTCATCGTCTCAGGTGATACATTTACTCCTTATTTTATCGTGTTAACTATCTTTATAGTAGCTCTCTTTACTGCGTATGTGATCTCAACGATCCACCAGCGCCGTTTAGAAAAGGATGAATTTGAAGGGGAACGAACCATTTTCTCACAAAATACACCTATTACGATTATTTCAGCAGGTATTGGAATAATTGAAGGTGCAACGATTGGTCTCATTTCTGGATTCAGCTTAGGGATCGAAGGGTCTCAATTAATGTTATGGACCCTATTAATAACGACTCTTGTCTTAACGATATTACTTATTTCTACTTATTTGTTACGACAATTGAAGATGTTTGGGATGTTCTTGTTACTTGCCGTATTTGGTATGTATTTATTCTTCACAAGAGCACTAGGCTCAGTATCAAGTGGAGGGTTACGCACGTATTCACCATTGCAATATGTTGAAAATGTTCTAGTTCGAGCCTTCGGTGAATCGATTAACTATCAAACGACATTCTTTGTATTGATTGTACTTTGCTTAATAGGTGTTCTGCTTAATCTGTTGGTGTTCAACCTTTCTAAAAGAAGTGAGGAGATGGACGATGAAGAGGTTTCAAAAGCTAGTTAATATCATGGTCTATATGCTCATCGCTAGCCTATTCCTACCGGCGTTCGCAGTGCTTGCTGAGGATCAGTCAAGCACTGCGGAAAGAGGGAAGTTAAATGTGGATCTCGAGCGAATTAGTGGAAGTAATCGTGAAGGCGATCAGACGAACACGGTAACAGAGCTTGAGAAAGTGTTTCCAGAGCTGTTTAGAGATGAGACGAAAGAGATCATTGATACGAAGCAGCTTGAGCAAGAAGAATGGCTTGAGGGCCTTCAACAATCTATTTTTGAAATGGAAAGTCAAACAGATGCGACGGTAGCTCGTGTTCAAGAATCTCTTTTTACAGAAAGCTATACGGCTCCGACAACTGAAAACCGAGCAAGTGAAGATGGATCTAATGGGGGCGCTAATAACGTCCTCCTTTTCTCCATTATGGGATTTGTCACGATGATTGGCGGAGCGGTATTTATGATGATGCGACAAGTTATGGATTAGGAGAGTCGATGATGGCAAAGTCTACACATATTAATGTAACGATTGATTTTCATAATTGGGGTGGAGGCGTATATGACTTACGCATTCCAGTTCAATTAACGGTAAAGCAATTACTGCTAAGCGTTGCTGATACGCTACATATCGAGCGGACGGATTCCTCTCTATGTGCGATTAAGGTTTTAACGAAAAAATTATTTATTACGGATGATGATATGTTAAGTCATTATCCGATTACAGATGGGGATATTTTACAAGTTTTATAGACTAGAATGTGAAGGTCTGTGAAAAGGTGAAGGAGTCAACGCTATGAAGGAAAAAAAGATTCAGTTGGATTCGCTCACGCTTCATTTTCAAATTGAAGGTGAAGAGTGGCGCACAGAATTAGCCAAATCACAAACGAAGGTGAAAACGATTCAACAAATGGGACTGATTACGACACCCTCGGACTATTTTTTGCCAGTCTCGATCGAAGAGGAAGAGGATCTTTTTAGGTTTTCGTTTGTGGTGGAAGATGAGAAAAAGAAATGGAAGGATATTAAGGATCTTCAACGGAATGAAAAGCTACGGTTGCTTTGGAATTTAGCTAAGCTGAAACCTTATTTATCAACTCGGACGACTTTCTTTCTCCATCCTGATAACGTCGTATTTGATGACAATTTAATGCCGTCTATTATGTATCGTGGGATTCGTCAATTGCTACCACCTTATGAAGTGAAAGAAGATCACTTCTTCCAACAATATAAATGTTTCATTCTCGCCTTATTTTCTAAACAGTATACCTTTGATGATTTATACAACGGTTCATTAAAGAAGGTGAAGGAAACAGAGTTTGAACGACATGTTCATGAGACAAAAAGTCTAGAAGAATTAATTACGTACATAAAGACGTGCTATCGCAAAGAGCAACAAAAGACGGAAAAAACGATGACGACAGTCCCGATGAAACGGTTTCGGTTATTCAAGCAATTATCGATCATTATGATTACGTTGTCTATCGTGCTGGCCGTACCGTTATTTTATTACATGTTTGTGAAAGACCCATATCAGGAAAAGTTATTAACTGCACACGGTGAATTTTTGTCGTCAGATTATAGCGCAGTCATTTCAACTCTTCGGAGAGAAGACCCTGAGCGGTTACCTTATCGGACTAAATATATTTTGGCGTACTCTTACATTCAAGTTGAGAGTTTACCAAATCGAGATAAAGAAGCGATTATGAGAAATGTCAGCTTACGAAGTGATGAGAATTATTTGCTCTATTGGATTTTAAATGGTCGTGGCTATTTTGAAGAATCGATTGAAAAGGCGATGTTTATAGATGACCCACAATTAATTATGTATGGGCTTATTAAGCAAATGGAGCAAGTTCGAAATGATCCGCAATTAAGTGGTTCAGAACGTGATGAGGAAATAAGGAGGCTTCAAGACGAACTGAATCGATATGAAGACGACTACTTGGAAGAGAATGAAGAGGAAGTAACAGAGGAAGTTCCAGTAGAAGGAGCCAATGCTGAACAAGAGCTTGCTCCAGAGCCTGATGAAATGATTGATCAAGAAGAGGAAGAAGAGTAGCGATGCAAGCTTGGCTGATTGAGAGAGGAAGAAAATCATGGAACAGACGAGACTATTAATTCTTTTTGATAAGCAGTTACACAAATGTCTTTTACCTAAAGGGATATCGAAAGAAATAACGGTAAGTAATGATTGGTCTGATACGGTCACATTTACGAGCTTAACGGAATCTTTTGTCGTTACTTGGGATGGAGAAGAGTGTGTTCTTGAAGGGGACGCCCTTCCTGATAATGGACGAACGCGATTACAAGTAGGCTCGACGGAAATAGAGTTTCTTCTTATAGAGGAAGAAGAAGTAACCGTTTATGATTTAGCAGGTGCTCAGGCGGTGACATTTGGAAATAGTGAACATCATGATATCCGGCTGGAATCGACGGATGCTGATTTTTCACTTATACGACCATCAGAAGATCGATTCTTTCAGTTAACGGTAAATAGTGGTGAAGTGTATCACAATGGTCTATGTAAGGAGCATGTTCAATCGCTTGAACCGGGAGATCAGCTCTATGTAGATGGAATCTCGATCATCATCAATGCAGAGGATATGGAGGTCAGTGGTGCCAAAGAGAAGCTAGCATCGGAGCTGACGCAGCTGGTGGAGCGGGATACGTACTACAGTGAGGAGTATCCAGATTACCATCGCTCGCCTCGCGTCATTTATCGAGAGCCAACCAAAAAGCAGACCATTGCTAAGCCGCCACCGCAACCGTCAAAGCCGAGTGAACAATTAGCGCGGACCATTGTCCCTCCTCTTGTGATGATTGCGGCGTTTGTTCTATTGACAATTTTCCAGCCGCGAGGAATTTATATTGTCGTTATGCTCGCGATGACGGTGACAACGATTCTGATTTCAGTTATTTATTATGTGAAAAACCTGAAGCAATATAAAGTAGACACAAAGGAACGGTTAGAGAGCTATCGAGAGTACTTACACCGAAAGACGAAGGAGTTATATCACATAACCGAGGAGCAGAGGCATTCCTTGAACTATCATTTTCCTCATATCGAACAAATACGAGATATGGCTGTACGAGTTGATGCAAGAATCTATGAGAAAACGATGTTTCATCATGATTTTCTGCAATATCGTACAGGATTAGGAACAGCAGAAAGAAGCTTTGAGATTGACTTTAATGAAGAAGAGTTTACTCAAGAAAAGGATGTACTCGCAGACGAAGCGAGAGAGCTTTTGAATCAGCATGAAGATTTACACGATGTTCCTGTCGTGGCCTCCTTAATGAAAGGTCCGGTTGGATATATTGGACAGCGTCATCTCGTCTTGGAGCAGCTACAGCTGCTAGTTATGCAGCTAGGTCTGTTTCAAAGCTATCATGATGTTCAGTTCATTACCGTATTTCCTGAAGAGGAAAAAGAAGAATGGAATTGGATGCGGTGGCTTCCTCATTCAAGCCTGCGTGATGTGAATGTAAGAGGCTTTGTGTACCATGAACGCTCACGAGATCAAGTTCTTTATTCGGTGTATCAGATCTTGAAGGAGCGAAAGCAATTGATCGACGAGAAAGGGAACACGAATGAAAAAACGTATTTCTTCCCACACTATGTCGTCTTGATTACGGACGAAAAGCTCATTCTCGATCATACGATTATGGAATTCTTTAATGAAGATCCAAGCGAGCTCGGCGTTTCTCTTCTATACGTTCAAGATGTCATGCAATCATTACCAGAGCATGTGAAAACGGTTATTGATATTCGTGATTCTAAGACAGGAAATATCATCTTAGAAGAAGGCGAGCTTGTTAATCGTGCGTTTGTTCCTGATCACTTTCCGTTGAATTTCGATAAGGAGGAAGTGTCTCGTGCTCTTGCACCGATTAATCATTTGCAAAGTTTAAAGAATTCCATCCCAGAAAGTGTAACGTTCCTTGAAATGTATGGGGTTGAGCGAGTGGAGGAGCTAGGTGTTACAACGAGGTGGCGTGCAAATGAAACGTATAAGAGCTTGGCGGTTCCGCTTGGATTACGTGGAAAAGAGGACATCGTCCAGCTTAATCTTCATGAAAAGGCTCACGGGCCACACGGGCTTGTTGCTGGGACAACTGGGTCAGGTAAGTCTGAAATTATTCAATCGTACATTTTGTCTTTAGCTGTTAACTTTCATCCATACGAAGTAGCTTTTCTATTAATTGACTACAAAGGTGGAGGAATGGCGAATTTATTTAAGAAGCTCCCGCATTTAGTTGGAACGATTACGAATTTAGATCGTAGTCAATCAATGCGTGCGTTAGCTTCTATTAAGGCGGAGCTTCAAAAGCGCCAGCGTCTTTTTGGAGAAAACGATGTAAACCATATTAATCAATATCAAAAGCTATATAAGCAAGGGAAAGTCCAAGAGCCGATGCCACACTTATTTTTAATTTCGGATGAGTTCGCTGAGTTGAAGTCGGAGCAGCCTGATTTTATGAAGGAGCTTGTTTCAACGGCGCGTATCGGTCGATCATTGGGCATTCATTTGATTCTTGCTACACAAAAGCCAAGTGGGGTTGTCGACGATCAGATTTGGTCGAATTCAAAATTTAAGTTAGCGTTAAAAGTACAAAATGCTAGTGATTCAAATGAAATATTGAAAACACCAGACGCTGCTGAAATTACATTGCCTGGTCGTTCCTATTTACAAGTAGGAAATAATGAAATATATGAGCTATTCCAAAGTGCATGGAGTGGTGCTGATTATATTCCTGATCAGGACGATTATGAATTAGTGGATACGACGATCTATGCGATTAATGATCTAGGGCAGTATGATATCTTAACAGAAGATTTAAGTGGTTTAGGTCAGAAAGAACAAGTTGAGAAGGTGCCTACGGAGCTCGATGCTGTGATTGATCATATTCACGATTATACGACGAAACAGGACATTGCGCCATTGCCACGTCCGTGGCTTCCACCGCTTCCTGAGCATTTAACGACAGAAGAGCTTCACCCTATTAGCTTTGAAGAGGCTTGGGAAGAAGAGAAGAGGCCGTTGCAAGTGACGATTGGTTTACTCGATCAGCCTGAGCTTCAGTCACAGAAGCCGTTAACTCTAGATTTAACAAAGGATGGTCATATTGCTGTCTTTTCAAGTCCAGGGTACGGGAAATCGACGTTCTTACAAACGGTTGTAATGGATTTAGCCAGACAACATCACCCTGAGCATTTTCATGTATACTTGCTCGATTTCGGGACAAATGGTTTGTTACCGTTAAAGGGTTTGCCACATGTGGCTGATACATTTTTAGTTGATGATAGTGAGAAGGTTGGAAAGCTGATACGTTTGTTATCGACAGTCATGAAAGAACGAAAGCAGCTTTTAAGTCGGTATGGTGTCGCTAATTTATCGATGTATGAAAAGGCGAGTGGGGAAGTTGAACCGAATCTATTAATCGTCATTGATAACTTTGACACTGTTCGAGATACGGATTTCTCTGAGGAGTTCGAGAAGCTTGTGACGCAAATCGCTCGTGAAGGTGCAAGTGTTGGGGTTCATTTAACGATTAGTGCAGGACGACAAGGGGCTATGCGCATTCCGTTATTATCAAATATTAAGACTCAAATCCCACTTTACCTGATTGAACAAACAGAAGCGCGCTCGATTATTGGTAGAACCGAACTAGAGATTGAAGAAATTCCAGGACGCGGTCTAGTGAAGCTAGAAGAGCCAGCACTATTTCAGGCGATGCTACCTGCTGAAGGAACAGAGCCATTAGAAATAATCGATTCAATCCAAACGACTGCTAAGAGCATGGATGAATATTGGCAAGGAGAGCGTCCTGAGGAGATTCCGATGATGCCAGAAGGGGTCATTGAGTTTGAGAAGTTTAGGCAGAGTAAGAAAGTAAAAGAGCTTGTAAATCAGCAGCAGCTTCCTCTAGGTCTGGAGTTTGAGGAGGTTCAGCCGTTGGCATTTGCTCCGAACAAATTTGGACAGTTCATCGTCGTAAGTGACCGTAAAGACGGGTTAAGAAGGATGAATCAGTCTATCTTAAAAAATATGATGCTTCTGAAAGATGATTATCAGCTCATGCTCCTTGATACGAGTGATAAAGAGTTATCCGAAGTAGCAACAGAGGTGAATGCTTATATTTGTGACACAGAAGGTCACAAGACGGTTAAAAATGATTTATTAAGTGAGATCAAGATTCGAATGACTCAAGGGACAGAAGGAATGCCGAGTTGGCTCATCTTTATAACGGATTTAGAAGATTTCTGTCAAAGTAGTGAGCTCACAATAGAGGAAATGACTACATTCTTTGAGCAGGGAGCTAAGCTAGGACTCTACTTTATTTTGGCAGGAGATTATAGCTTTATTGGAACAAGCTTTGATCCAATTGCTAAATATGTTCGAACACAAGCCATTGTTGGACTTATTAGTATGCGATTGTCTGATCAAGACATTTTTAAGCAAGCATATATTGCCAAGGAAAAGTACCCTAACGCATATGAATGCTATTATGCGATGGATCATCAACATATTAAATTAAAAATCCCTGAATAAGGAGGCTGGAGGAGAATGAGTTATTTACATACATTACAATCGAAAAGAAATCGAGTTTCGAACCAAATGTATACGAAACAGCAACAGCATTCCGTTGCGTCTGATGAAGTGTCCAGGTTAACGACAGCTTTGTCTAATTTACAAGCAGAGGTCTCTGACTTAAGATCGTCAAAGTCAAGGATTGATAAACTCTCAATTCAAACGAGTAGATGGAAGGGAAAAAATGAATCGACCTTTTCAAGTCGCTATTCATCCTATCAATCGGTTGTTGGCACTTATGCGAACAGAGCTGATGATGCGAAGGAGCGAGTGGCTGATGATCTTCGTAGGGCGGAAGAACGAAAAAACTCGCTTGCATCAGATATTACTAATCTACAATGGTCACTAAATTCTCTGGATAATCAAATAAGATGGGAACGCGTTGCTCAACAGAAAGGGTGAAGAATATGGGAGCAGAAGTTAAGATTAATATTGAAGTGTTTCGTGCAAATGCTGAGAAGCTTAGAGGCTCATTATCGCAACTAGAATCAAAAATGAATGTGAATAAAGCGCTTGGACAAACGAATATTTCTCCTTTCACAGATGATGTTGAAAAGTTTGCCGAAGCATTGCAGCTTATAAAGAGATATAAGCAATTGATCGAAGTAGATGTAGGCATTTTAAAAGAAACAGGAGAAGCTATGAAGGAAAATGATGAGCAATTAGCTTGTCAATATGTCCATTCAACGACGGGATCACAACCTTTACCATACTAAGGGAGGAGGCGAAGCGAATGAGTCATAAAGTAAAGCTAGAAGAAGTTACGCAATTTTCAGATGAACAGTACAATGAAACGATGAATCTATTAGATGGAATTGGAGAAGTTCGATCTAATATAGATCAAATCATTCAAATGGATACATTCCAAGGTGAAGCGGCCGACTGCTCAAAAGCATATTTTAATGAAATACACATAACGATTCTTCAAGCATTTGAAGATTTGTTCATAGCTTTATCAACGACAACAGACAAACATATTGAAGCATTTCAAGCGAATGTTGATGCAAATGAATCAGCTATCATTGAGAGCAACTATTTAGAGGAGCAAGTTACCAAAATCGATGACCAATATAATGAGCTAGCTCAAGTCTCAAATAATATTAACCGAATTATTCAAAGTGTATCAGATATCTCAACGGCTACACAGCCTAGCCTAAACAATGTCACAAGCCATCAAGAGGATGTTATTGAAGTCCCAACAAAATTGGATAAGAATCTATCTGAATTTACGAGTAGTGGCAAGAGTGATATAAATAACATTAATACGGTTATTTCAGAGATTGAGTCGCTAATCAGTCAGATAGAAGCTAAGAGAGGTTCGGCTCAAAGTAATAGTAATTGGTTTAAAGAGGGATTGGATTGGGCATATGAGCATGAATTTTGGCTCCAAAGGGGAGCCAATGTAGCTGGCCAATCACGAACAGCAGCTTCCAGTAATTCAATGTACAATGCAGGAAAAGATGGCGGTCTTGACACTTCTCAACACCGAACTTCAACTGGTACAGGATATCGGATAAATGCGACAAGTGACGCATTAGAACAGCTTGGAGTGAAACCGGATGGCCAAGCAAGGCGGGATTTGAATAAACGATTGCCGAAGAATGGTCAAACGTTAACCGTGGCACAGCAAGATCTGGCAAGAACCAACCAAACAACATTACGAGCAGCTGACCAAAGACCAGGAAGACCAGGCTGGACGAATACGGGTCAGCAAGCTTTGAATATGCATCCGGAGTTACAGTATTTCGGTGCTGGTTCTAATACGGTAACTCCTGTTGGGTCAGCAAAAGAGATTGTGAAAGCCGGGGTTCATGGCGCAGCTAGAGGAGCTGTAGGAGCGTTTACAGACGTTTTGAAGAAAAGTACAAATACGCTATCTAAAGTCGCAAAAGGAGCAGGAGTATTTGGTGCTGGTTTAAGTGCTTATACAAACTTTAGAGATGCTGAGGAAGATGGCTTGTCAGGTTGGAGTGCAGTAGGAAGGGCTGCGAAAGATACTACCATTGATTTGGCAGTAGGTGGCGCCGTACAAGCTGGAATAACGGCGGCATTTACAGTCGCTATACCGATACCAGGAGTCGGAACTGCTGTTGGGATGGCAGCAGGAATTGGAGCCAATGCTCTGCTAAATGTAAAGTTTGGCAAGAGTGATAAGTCAGTGATGGATCGAGTGAAAGGTTGGTTTAATTAATTGGAGGAACATTATGTTTAGCAAATTATCAGAAAAGGATTTTTTAGTATTAAGAGGCCCGTTTGAATCGGGAAGGCAGGCACCTGTATCATTGGGTGGCGCTATGATTTTAGGTATCTTTGGCCAAGCGTTAATGGTTTTTTTAAGTATTTTTATAGGTAACTATTCCATATTACCTTTTACAGATAAACTAGTAGCGATTCATCTATGGATAACGATTATTATTGTAGGGCTAACGATTTTATATTCATTTCCGTATTTTTATAAAAATCATCAAAAGTCTCAGTACTTGTTAAGTATCTTTATGATTCATAATCTCGGGACGTTTTCATGGTTTGTTTTGCCTTTGTTAACAATGGGAGCGAAATTACCAGAAAATTATGTTTTAGAACATGTTATGACGTATATTTACATTACATTAGGAATAGGGGTTATCTTATTTATTGTGACGTGCATACGCTTTTACATTTTGCTTATGAAAGGAAAATATAGAAAAGGGTCTTCGCGGGATAGATTGAGGGGGAAGTTCGAAGGGAAAATCAATATGGCTTCGATTGGAGCTGGAAGTATAGGTGTTGTTGCTAGTGTGCAATATTTGATGAGAAATGTCGATTTTATGGATTATGAAGTTTTGTTTATTGTTGTATTAGGTTTATTAATATTTTATACAATGATCTTTATTCTTCCAGAACAGCTTGTCATTTTGTATTGTAAATACCGCTTTAAAAGCTTTAATTTTAGGCCGAGTGGTAAGTATTTGACGTTAATTCCACTGCAGGAAACGGATAAAGACGAAAAAAACGCATAATAACTGATGATAGAAAGGATGAACGAAATGACCATCGAAAAACGTGCACTTCAATTTGATAATCTATTAGTATACGAAAAAACACAGCTACGCACCGATTGGCAGGAAGGCTTTTTTATGATGGAGGATTTATTGCTTTCTGAAGGGATCTATAAAACAGGGCCTGTCTTTTTCTCTGTTGCACCTGCAGAGGGAGAAAAGTCTTTTGGTCACTTTACGTATTATTTACCGATTAATGAAGCGGTTCGTTTGGAGGATGAACCTGACTTTCGTTTTGAGGGAACATTTCGTATAGAGGATGCTCTAGTATTGCGACAAGCCAATGAAGAGGTTGATTTCCACGTAGCCAATGATCGAGTACGAGAGTATGCCAATGAACAAGGAATCTTGTTAGAGGATACTTTTTATTGTGTGTTATTAGAAGTGTATGGTGATATGATCATTGATTTATATGTACCGATTCAAGGGAGAGGCGAGTAATGATGATCGATAATCATACTATTGCCTATCGAAATGTTGTATCAAAGTATTATCAATTTATGCCGGAGGAAATTGAACTTGCTTTTCAAGATTTTGAAGCGTTGTTAGAGAAGCATCAATACCATCCAACGGGTACGGTTTTTTTCTCTATTATGAGTGATCCTACGGAAGAAATTATGACTGCGGAAATTTTCTTTGGAATAGAGGAAGAGCAATTTGCGCTTGAATCAGAAGATTATTTACGATTTCGTAGCTACTTTTCGGTGAAGCCGATGTTCATGACGCGTGTAGAAGGGGATATTCAGGAACAAGCACAAGTGAAATATTGGGAGTTAATTGAACGATTGAATCAATTGGGAGTTGAGCAAGCCACTCCTGTCTTTGTGGAATATAAACGAACACATTCAGATCAATCGTATATTGAGATGAGTGTAGGATATCGATGACAATACTAGAGGGAGGCAAAAATATGAAAAGGTTATTGATGACCATTATTTTCCTAATAGGTATGACCTTAGTTGGCTGTAGCTCTGAGGATACGAATACAGATGAGGAAGGGGTCGATGTAATTTTGGAAGAAGAAAATCAAGACGGAGTTGAAGAAGAGGATAACTTCATAGATGACGAAGAGGCATCTGCAATTGAGGAAGAAGAATTAGATGTAACCGATGATGAAGACTCTGCTGCTATAGCAACTGAAGGCTTACAGCTTCAAGTAAATAAAATCGACCAAGAAGCCGGGGTAACGATTGAAAATCATCCACTGTATGCGGATATTAATGAGCTTGTCACAGCTGATCCAGAGATGGGTATCCCGAATGATTTTAGTGTCGTTCCACTTGATATTTACATAACAGAGGAAGGAAGCAGTTTGTTCTTCTTAGCGGTGAATCGGCTAGACATACCGATTACAAATGCTTCATTCGATTTTACATTAGGGAATACGGATGGTGAGCTCGTGTTTGATCAGGTAGACATTTATTTGAGTGAAGAGGAGTTTGGTGTTATTGAACCTAATCATACCCTTCCTTTTTTTCTCGACCTGACTCCAGGAGGCGAGGAATTATATGAATCATTAACAATGGATAATGTGTTCATGGATATTGAGAACTTTTCGATGGATGTCGAGGAATAACTGGTGGTAAGGGTGAACAATCGATAGGTTGTTCATCCTTATTATGTGAATAAGGAAATCAGGTCTAAGGGTGCTAGAATAGGCTGTTTATAGAGTGATCTATCATGTTAAGAAAATCAAATAACTGGAGATCCAGTGTTGGTATGAAGATTGTTCGTACATTTATAGAAACGTTAAAAGATAGGGAAACAGAAGTAACCTTCTTTTACAAGAAGATAAAGGAAGAGGAGAAATGGGGGAAACGATCCATTTATTTTGCTCTGCTGTGGCAAAATGTGCTTGCTGCGGTGATTGCGATCTTCCTTACCGTTATGATGCCATTACTTCTATGGCTAATATGGATCGTCGGAGGGGTCGATATGACGCTTTCGTGGATACTTTTTGCTACGGCGTTCCTTTTACTATCTCTTTATCTATTTGAACTCTGGATACTTTTCCTTATGCGAAAGGTGTACCCGAAGAAAAAAGAAATATTTTTAAAAAAGCTGGATAATAAAGGCCATTCGTAGGAGGTACTATACATTATGTCTTCCGTACAGTGGTACGAGAAGAAGAGCTGTGCTTTTGACGATTACATAAGTGAATCATGGGAGAGTGATGGTATAATGGCAATTTTAATGTTTTTATTTGGTAAACCGTTGATTGAGCACAAGTTATACATATTTATATATAGTTTTTTACTGTTAGCGTATATTTTCATAGGAACTGTTTTTATGATCGTGGGGTGGCCTTGGCACTTCTTGGTGATTTGGGGTATCTCGTTTCCGATAACCGTTCGAGTGAATCATGCACTCTTTAAAACCATATTCAATGGCCTAGTTCATGCGCCGAAAAGTCGTTTTAATCGCAAATCTGTAGGTGGTTTTATAGGGATGGTTTTGTTCAATATCATTTTTGCTATAGCGTTCATTTTATATGCCGTATATAACGGCTCAAATGGTTATTTAGTGCTTAATTTGAATCAGAGCCAAATTAATAATAACGCATACGAGCTTTCCGCAGGCACGTTGCGAGGGGAACTTGATTCGGACTTTTATATAGGCATTCCATCTTCAGAACCCGATCTATTAGTTCAAGTGCAATATGAAGCTTTTGTAGGAGAAGGCTCTTTCACCATTGAGTTATTCAATAAGGAAAGTGATGATGTGATATGGTCGAACGAAGTCGATGATCGTGTTCGTGGTGCTATACAGATTCCAGCGGTAGAGGGAAAGTACTGGTTTAGACTGATTGCTGATGAGACGGTAAAAGACATAACGTTTAGGTTTAGTGTAGAGTAGTGAACGATTGAATCAAGAAACATATAGTTTGGTGGTGACATCGGAACGAATCTCTTTAGACTGATATGGCTCAAGTAAATACAGGACGAAGAATGTTGTTGAAATACACTCTTGATTCTAGTAATGTTCATACTTATTTTTTAGCCATGGCTTTGTCCTACCTCAAGGCGTCAGCTTAGGTGGGGCTGTAATCTTTGGGAAATTTTAAGGCTAAATTGGATAATATATTCGCTAAAGAAGCTAACAAGGAAACACGTTCCTCGTTAGCTTTTGTATAGCGATTAATCAGATTACACTTTAAACTTTGCTAGAACTTCCTTCAATTCAGCTGCTAAATGGCTCAAATCTTGTGCGGACGAGGAAACTTCCTCCATTGAAGCGAGCTGCGTTTCTGATGAGTGGGCAATCTCCTGTGTTCGATTGGAATTTACTTCTGTAATTTTCGCAATTTCGTTAAAGGCTGCTGTGACTTCTTCAGCGCCTGCGGACATTTCCTCAGATGTAGCAGCCATGTTTGAAATTTGGTCAGCAACTTGATTGGTTAACTCAATAATTTCGCTAAACTGTTGTTTGGTCTTTTCGGCAATGGTTAATCCTTCGCTTACTTCACTTGTAACGGCGTTCATCGACTCATTCGAATGTTCAATATCGAGCTGAATTTCGTTAATAATGTTTGAAATTTGCATCGATGATTGTTGCGAATCCTCTGCAAGCTTTCGAACTTCGTCTGCTACGACAGCAAATCCTTTTCCATGACTACCAGCTCTTGCTGCTTCTATTGCCGCATTTAATGCTAACAGATTCGTTTGCTCAGCAATGTTTGTAATGACATTTAAAATGTTACGAATATCCTTCGATTTAACGGCTAGCTTTTTCGTAATGTCGTCCATTTCTAATACGGACTGTTGGATGACGTTCATCTGTTGAATGTTTCGTTCAACAGAACGTCCACCTTGCTGGGCCTTTTCAATTGTTGTTGAGGCTGTTTCTGAGACAAATGAAGCAGACTCGGCCATGTCTTGCACGCCTCTTGCCACTTCATCAAGTGATACCAAGCTCTCCTTAACTCCTGCTGCTTGCTGAGTCGAGCCTTTTGCGACTTCTTGAATCGATCCAGCGATTTGCTCAGTCGTTTGAGACGTTTGCTCAGAGGTTGCCGATAGCTCTTCTGCCGAGGCAGCAACAGTATCAGTGCTCGTGTTCACTTGCTCGACTAACGCTTTCAAATGCTCAGTCATTTGGTTCGTATGGTGAGCTAAAGCACCAATTTCATCTTCTTTTTTGATGGATAGTGGTTCACTCGTCAAATCACCTTTGGCAACGTTTTGAACATGACTTGTAATCTGGCGGATCGGGCGGCTAATATTTCTGGCGATTACTAAAGCTAAGCCACTAATGATAACGGATGCGATAATCATGATGATAATGGATGTCCATTTAACGGTTTCAGCTCCTGCTAGGACGACGTTCATCGGAGTGAAAAAGTAGATGCTGTAACCCGCAGTTGGAATCGACGCGTGTGCGACTAAGCTTTCCTCTCCGTTCGCTTGAACAATGGATGTTCCACTATCTTCGCTACCCGATTCAAATAAAGTCATTAAATCACTTTCAAGGTTAGCTTCAGTGATGTGTAAGCCAACTAAATCCTCGTTGGGGTGTGATTGAATGATATCTTGATCATCGATAAAGACTGTATGGCTATTTGCATTTGCTGAATCTAACAGAAACTGTTCGATCAACGCTTCAAAGTTAACAGAAGCAGACATGACTCCTAGTCTATTGCCAGAAGAATCATGAACAGGCGTAGCGACAACAACGATGCGATTACCAGTAGCGTTAGATGTTAGAACGCTAGACATATTCTGATCGCCAGCCATCCCTTCTTGAAAGTAGTCACGGTCAGAAAGGTCAAGAACGCCAATGTGTTCTTCTGTTGTATGTGCTTCAACGATACCTTCAGCTCCAGTGAAGACGACCGTCTCATAGGTCTGGTCTTGGGCTTTAACAGTATTCATTAATTGGAGTGTATCATCTAAATGATCACTTCGAATCGCATTGGATTGTGCGATAATCGAAATTTCATCAAGTCGTTTTACAAGCCATTCTTCCATCCCTTGAACCGTACTTTCGGCTTGCACTCCTAACAACATTTCTTCTTTCATAATTAATTCCTCACGACTAGATTGATAGATAAGTGAAGATGTAATGATGAGTGGAATAATACCAATTGATACAAAAGCTAAGACAAATTTAACATTGATTGACTTTTTGATTTTAGATAATAAATTCATTCGATCCTCCTGAGTAAAAGCTTTAATAGGATAATTGTATCACCTTTACTTAGTAACAAATACCCGGTAAAAATTAACCTTAGTGACCGTTTTTTGTAAAAAAATCTATTAAAAAAAATAATAGGTGCCATATGTAAATGAATAGTAAATATGAATAGTACGAGGTGCATGAAAATCAATGGGTGATTTGAGTACAGCTAAGGAGCATAAAAGCTAGATTTATTAGATGTATCTTACTACTTTAAGCAAGAGTACATTTAAATTTACAAAACCTTTACAAAAACTTTACATATCATTCATGTACATAGGTTGTTATTTTCTTTAGGATGGTTGAGGGGAATAAAGATGTTAAAACATGTCGAATGAATAGAAGAAGGGATGATTGTATTGGATGTGCAATCCTTATTATTTATGTTCTTTGGGGGACTGGGGATCTTCTTATTTGGGATAAAATATTTAGGAGATGGTCTACAAAAGGTTGCTGGAGATGGACTTAGAGACTTACTAGAACGCTTTACGTCGAACCCGATTATGGGTGTGTTTGCTGGGATTTTTGTTACGGTTTTACTGCAAACAAGTACAGGGACGACGGTTCTAACAATTGGTCTTGTCAATGCAGGATTTATGACGTTGAAACAAGCGATTGGGGTTATTATTGGCGCGAATATTGGTACGACCGTAACTGCATTTATTATCGGAATCAAAATATCGACCTATGCTTTGCCGATTGTTGCTGTCGGAACCTTTTTCATTTTTTTCTTTAAAAATCGTAAGTTAAATAATTATGGGCAAGTTATCTTCGGATTTGGTGCTTTGTTTCTAGGTTTGAACTTAATGAGTGATGGATTAAGACCGTTAAGAGATGTACAAGCATTTGCTGATTTAACGGTTAGTATGAGTAACAATCCATTACTTGGTGTGTTAATTGGAACGATTTTTACGATTGCGGTGCAAAGTTCAACTGCTGCGATTGGTTTATTGCAAACTCTCTTTGGTCAAGGATTAATGGAGCTAGATGCAGCATTGCCAGTCTTGTTTGGTGATAATATTGGAACGACGATTACAGCTGTCCTAGCGTCAATTGGTGCATCAATCGCAGCTAAGAGAACGGCGTTAACCCACGTTATCTTTAACTTGGTTGGTGCGACGATTGTCTTAATTTTCTTAGTACCTTTTACAAGGCTGATTGAGTTTATTCAAGGTCAATTAGGATTAAATCCTGAAATGACGATTGCGTTTGCGCATGGGATATTCAATGTGTCTAATGCGTTGATTCAACTTCCTTTTGTCGCAGTGTTAGCATGGATCGTCATCAAGCTTATTCCGGGTGAGGATTCAGCGATTCCATATAAAACGGTTCATTTAGATGAACAATTTATTAGACAATCACCAGCAATTGCACTAGGGCAAGGGAAGAAAGAAGTGCTTCGGATGGCTGAACTGTCTGAAAAAGGGTTAGAGGAAGTTAGTCAATATTTTAAGACTCAAGGTAAGAAGCATGGAGAACTGATTCCACAATACGAGGATGCGATTAATAATTTAGATAAGAAGATTACCGATTATCTTGTGCAAGTATCTTCGCATTCGTTGTCTACAGTCGATTCGAACATTCATCACACGCTTATGAACGCGGTTCGTGATCTTGAACGAATTGGTGATCATATGGAAAATATCATGGAACTCATTGAATATCAAATTACAAATAAAGTGAAATTTTCGGATTCGGCTGTTTCTGGATTAGAGGAAATGTTTGAATTAACGATCTCAACGTTAAGGCAATCCATTAGAGCACTTGAAACAGATGATCTTACTGAAGCGAGAGCTGTTCTAGAAAAGGAAGAAAAGATTGATAAAATGGAGCGCGAACTTCGGAAGAGACATATTAAACGCGTCAATGAAAATAAATGTACAGGCTCGGCAGGAATTATTTATGTCGATATTGTTAGTAATTTAGAGCGAGTTGGAGATCATGCTGTGAATATTGCTGAAGAGGTCATTGGTGAAGGATAAACGAACGTTATAGTAGGGCATTGAAAAAGGAGAAAGTAAACTTTTTCAATGCCCTTTTTCTATAGTTGCTTTTCTGTATGAAATCAACTAACATATAAGTATACGTTTATATAAGTGTTCACTTATATATATATTGATGATAGGAGGCTTATTTTGCATGAAATTAGAAATCTTTGATCCGGCGATGTGTTGTTCAACAGGGGTTTGTGGTCCTTCTTTAGATCCTGAACTTACGAGAGTAGCATCGGCGGTTTATTCTTTAGAGAAGAAGGGCTATCAAGTGAAACGGTATCAATTAACTAATGATGCTGATCAGTTTGTTAGCAATCAAGAAGTGAATCGTCTATTGAATGAGAGAGGTCCAGATTCGCTACCGATTGTTTTGGTAGATGGACAAGTAGAGAAGATAGGAGAATATCCGTCAAATGAAGAGTTAGCCGAATGGTTTCATTTACGAGAAGATGATTTGAAGGAAAAACCTAAAGTACGTCTACCCATTGACGTTACTCCATTAAACTAATATTGGGAGAAGGGTTTCGTATGTTTCAAACATTTAGTCCGAATGATGTGAAGACAAAATTTTTATTTTTAACAGGTAAGGGCGGTGTCGGAAAAACATCAACAGCTTGTGCAACTGCTGTTCGGTTAGCTGATCAAGGAAAGAAGGTACTCTTGATTAGTACAGATCCCGCTTCTAATCTTCAAGATGTGTTCCATTTGTCATTACAAAGTAAACCGAAAATCATTCCTGAATTACCGAATTTATCTGTAAGTAATATTAATCCAGAACAATCTGCCCATACCTATCGTGAGAGGGTGATCGGTCCTTATCGAGGTCAATTACCTGAAGCTGTTGTTGAAACAATGGAGGAGCAGCTATCAGGTGCATGTACGGTTGAAATTGCCGCATTTGATGAGTTTACGAATTTTCTTACAAATGAGGAAGTCGTTGAAGCGTATGATCATATTATTTTTGATACAGCGCCGACAGGACATACGCTACGTCTTTTGTATTTACCGACTGCGTGGGATGACTTTTTACGAGAGAGTACACACGGTGCCTCTTGTTTAGGTCCTTTGTCTGGATTAGAAGGAAAGCAGGAGTCATATTCGAAAGCTGTTGGAGCACTTGCTGACCAAACGAAAACAACGCTAATACTAGTTGCACGTCCTGATCGCTCCTCTTTGCTAGAGGCTGATCGAGCTGCGAGGGAGCTTGCAGAGATTGGGATTGCTAATCAATTGCTTATTATTAACGGTTTATTTCTTCACTATACAAAAGGGGATGAAGTATCAGAGTCCTTTTATTTCCGACAACAACAGGCGCTGGAAAGTATTCCTTCTAAATTAGAGTCGTTACAAGCTTGCTCCTTACCATATGTACCTTATTCATTAACAGGTGTCAATCAGCTTCGGGAATTATTTCAATTACAAAAGAAGGAGTTTGTTGAAAAGGGTAGGCAGCGAACATCGATTGATGGTGTTCTAGGTTTAAAGGATGTGATTGAGGATCTTTCTGCTTCGAATAAGAAGTTAATATTTACAATGGGAAAAGGAGGAGTGGGAAAGACGACCGTTGCATCTGCTATTGCAGTAGGGTTGGCGGAAAAAGGTCATAACGTTCACTTAACAACAACAGATCCTGCCGCTCACTTAGAGTATCAATTTGAAAACGAATTAAATCATCCTCATTTAACGGTCAGTCGAATTGATCCTAAGCAGGAAGTTGAGCATTATAAAGAAGAAGTCGTACGACATGCGAATGAGAAGCTAGATGAAGATAGTCTAGCTTATTTACAAGAGGATTTAGACTCTCCCTGTACAGAGGAAATCGCTGTTTTTCAGGCTTTTGCTGATGAGGTGGCGAGAACAGAAAGTGAAGTGGTTGTCATTGATACAGCCCCCACAGGTCATACACTTTTATTATTAAATGCGTCAGAATCATACAGTAAGGAGATGGCACGATCGACAGGTGGAGAAGTGTCAGAAAGTGCTAAAAAACTTCTTCCTCAAATTCGTAATGCAGCTGAGACTGAGGTCATTATCGTTACGCATGCGGAAGCGACACCTGTCTTGGAAGCAAAGCGATTGCAAGACGATTTACAGCGTGCAAGTATTACGCCTAGATGGTGGGTTATTAATCAAAGTTTAGCGAAAATTCATTCAACAGATCCACTTTTGAACGCTAAGGCTGATAGTGAGAGAGAATGGATTAAGAAGGTTGATAACGAACAAGCTGAGAAATGTGCAGTTATTCCATGGATTCATGAAGAAAAGCTAGGGTACGATAAGCTGAAAGAATACGCAACGATTAATGGAGTATGTATAGATAGATAAAGGAAGGTGGAATAGGTCATGGAGAAAAAATATCATGAGCTAGTGAAGAATCGGATCTATATTGGTGGAGCTGATGATGTAGGGACCGTTCAACAAAATGAGAAGGTAGATGTCGTATTTGATCTACGTGCAGAGTCTCGGGAGGAGGATGTAGCATACAATCGTGTTCATTGTCCAATCGTTGATGATGCTGATAAACAGGATGAATCGGTAAAGGAATCGATTGAACAAATCGTCCAAGCGTATGAAGAAGGAGAAAATGTGTATGTTCATTGTCAAGGAGGCAGTAATCGAACAGGTACAGTTGCTGTTGGTACATTGCTGACCTTAGGTGAAGCGAGTACGATAGAAGAGGCAGAAGAGCTAGCGAAGCAAGCACGTCCGAAAATTAACATTAAGCCAGAAATGAAGGAAACGCTAAAGCGACTCTTTCCTAAAGCTTAATAAATGATCAATCGAAAAGCGCTTGGATGGGGTTCCAAGCGCTTTTCAGCATTGTCGAATGAATACTTTTTTGGGATGAGTATTCGATGCTAGTATATCGGCACATCGGAGCTCGGACAATGGGATTTACTCTTTTTTTACAAAATTTACGTAAAGTTTAGATTTTACTTCATTTAATTAATGATCAAAAAAGAAACCGTTGTCATTTTCTTGTATTCATATTATGATGAATACATAAAGAATGCGTAGAAAAATTTTAGTTAGAGAAATAACAACGTTATTATTTTGAGGAGGATATGAAATGAAACCGTTTATTCACGATGATTTTATGCTGCAAAATAAGGTAGCGAAGAAGCTATACCATGAACATGCCGCACATATGCCGATTTTCGATTTTCATTGTCACTTAAGCCCACAAGAGATTAGTGATAACCATCAATTTTCGACGATCTCGGAGATTTGGTTACATGGTGATCATTATAAATGGAGAGCGATGAGAACGTTAGGGATTGATGAGCAGTATGTGACAGGTTCCGCATCGGATGAAGAGAAATTTCAGCAATGGTCAAATACGGTTCCGAATACGATTGGTAATCCATTGTATCATTGGACACACCTTGAATTGAAACGATATTTCGGAATTGACGAGCTATTAAATGAGCATACGAGTAAGCGGATTTGGGAAGCAACGAATGAGCAGCTACAACAGCCTGAATTAACGACCCAAAGCATTATTGAAAAGTCAAACGTTCGTGGCATTTGTACAACAGATGATCCGACAGATAACTTGGAATACCATAAACGAATTGCGCTTAATCAAGACATTAAGACAGTTGTATTGCCTACGTTCCGACCTGACAAGGCGATCGAAATTCAGCAGGAAGGCTTCCAAAGCTATATTCAAAAACTAGGAGAGTCAGCGGATATCTCGATTCAGCGTTATGATGATGTACTGAAAGCGTTAGAAAGTCGAATGAATGTCTTTGCTGAAGTAGGGTGTGTCGTTTCTGATCATGGAATTCAAACATTACCATTCGAATCGGTTACGAAAGAGGAAGCTGATCGTATTTTTGAAAAACGAATGAGTGGTGAGCATATTACAGAGCGAGAAATTGAGAAATATCGTACGTATACAATGATCTTCTTAGGAAAGCAATATCATCAACGTGGCTGGGTCATGCAGCTTCACTTAGGAGCAATTCGAAATAATAATAAACGAATGTTTCATAAGCTAGGTCCAGATAAGGGCTTTGATTCGATGTACGATTTTAATATGGCTGCGTCATTAAATGGCTTTTTTAATAAGTTAGATTCGACTGATCAATTGCCGAAGACGATCGTCTATAATTTAAATCCGATTCACAATGAGGTGATCGCGACAACGATAGGTAACTTCCAGTCATCTGATGCGCGAGGGAAGCTCCAATTTGGATCAGGCTGGTGGTTTAACGATCAAAAGGTAGGTATGGTCAGACAAATGACGGATCTAGCGAATCATGGGTTACTTAGTACATTTGTTGGGATGTTAACGGATTCAAGAAGTTTTCTGTCTTATACACGTCATGAATATTTCAGACGAATTCTATGTAATGTAATAGGTGAGTGGGTAGAGCTTGGTGAAGCTCCTGAGGATTATACGTTACTTGGGAAAATGGTTGAGGACATTTGCTTCCATAATGCCAATCAATTCTTCGGTGTAGAGCTTGAGCGATAACGAGAATAAGGAGGGACGAAGATGACGACTGTTGCAGATTACTTGCAAGTTCACACAAAAGATAATGTAATTGTTGCTCTGAAAAACTATGAAACTGGTGAACGGATCTCCTTTCAGAATCAAGATGTTACATTACGAGAAGCCGTTGAAACAGGGCATAAAATTGCGATTCGACCGATTGAAAAAGGCGAGAACATCATTAAATATGGTTACCCAATTGGTCAAGCTACGAATAAGATTTCAATCGGTGATTGGGTTCATACACATAATGTCGCGACGAACCTGTCGGGTACGTTAACCTATGAATATAAGCCGAAAAATCTCTCTTTTCAGTCATTGCAAACAGATCGAACCTTCCAAGGCTATGTCAGAGCGAATGGTGATGTCGGCATTCGGAACGAAATTTGGGTGATTAATACCGTTGGCTGTATTAATAAAACGTGTGAAACCGTAGCTAAGACGGCAAATGACATGTATAAAGGCGAGAACATTGATGGTGTCTATCACTACCCTCATTTATTTGGCTGTTCACAGCTTGGAGATGATTTGCATAATACGCAAAAAATCTTAAGTAATTTAGTTCATCATCCGAATGCGGCGGCTATTTTGGTAATGGGACTGGGCTGTGAGAACAATTACATTGAGTTTTTTAAGCAAGTGCTAGGTGATTATGATGAAAAGCGGGTTCGTTTTATTGAAGTGCAGCAGGTTGATGATGAAATTGAAGAAGGATTAGATGCAATGGAAGAGCTTGTTTCCTATGCGAAAACCTTCAAGCGTCAGCCTGTTCCAATATCGAAGCTGAAGGTTGGTTTGAAATGCGGTGGATCTGATGGGTTTTCAGGCATTACAGGAAATCCGTTATTAGGAGCTTTCTCTGATAAATTAATTGCCCATGGTGGCTCAACGATCTTAACCGAAACGCCTGAGTTATTTGGTGCAGAGCAAATTCTTATGGAACGTGCACAGGATGAGGGTGTTTTTCATAAAGTCGTCGACATGGTCAATGGCTTTAAAGAGTACTTTATCAAGCATGATCAAAATGTGTATGAAAATCCATCGCCTGGGAATAAAAAAGGTGGGATTACAACATTAGAAGAGAAATCACTCGGCAATGTTCAAAAAGGTGGATTTGCGCCGGTTGTTGATGTGCTTGATTACGGAGGGAGGATGAAGGAAGCTGGCTTAACCCTTCTTGAAGGACCAGGAAATGATCTAGTCTCTGTAACGGCATTAGCTGCATCTGGTGCGCACATTGTACTCTTTACAACAGGACGTGGAACGCCGTTTGGTGGACCTGTTCCAACAGTGAAAATATCAACGAACTCGGCCCTTTACAATAAGAAGAGAAGATGGATTGACTTTAATGCAGGACAATTAGTGGAAGGAAAGGATAAAGACGAATTAACGGATGAGTTTTTTGACTATATAGCCGCGCTTGCATCAGGTGAAGTGCAAGCAAACAATGAAAAATATGGCTTTAAAGAGATTTCTATTTTCAAAGATGGTGTTATTTTATAGGGGGAAGGAGTGTGAAAGATGAAGACATTGACGAAGCAGTTGTTGGAAACGGAAGGCTCACAAAGTGCTGAATATGTTGAGCTTGATCATTTACCAGAAAAGGTTCTTCAGTTTGGAAAAGGTAATTTTCTTCGGGCTTTTGTGGATTGGCAAATTCATCAGCTGAATAAGCAGCATTTGTTCAATGGGAAAGTGGTGATTTATCAGCCTTCCCCACATGGACAGTCAAAGGTGTTCTTAGAGGATCAGGATTTTCTATATACAGTGGTTCTTCGTGGAATTGAGAATGGAAAGAAGGTTGATACGAGTGAAGTAATTTCATCTGTTTCACGTTCATTATCCTATGATCAATGGTCGCACGCTTTGAAGCTTGCGAGTTCAGAAGAGCTTGAGCTTATTATTTCGAATACGACGGAAGCTGGAATCACTTATGTAGCAGAAACACCACCTAACCAGGAGGACATTCCGAAGTCGTTTCCGGCAAAGCTGACGATGTTCTTATTTGAACGTTATCAACGCTTAGGTGAACGAAAGGCCCCTGGGCTTACGATTTTACCTTGTGAGTTAATTGAGCAAAACGGAACAAAGCTCAAGGAATATACGATGAAATATGCGCGAGACTGGCAATTACCAGTAAGTTTTATTGAGTGGATTGAGAAAAAGAATACATTTTGTAATACGTTAGTTGATCGAATTGTGACAGGTTATCCACACGATTCGATAGAGGAATATCATGAGCGGTTAGGATATGAGGATAAAGGATTAACTGTCGGAGAGCCATATCATTTGTTTGTTATTGACGGTGGTGAAGACGTTCAGCGTACGCTTCCTTTATCAGCAGCTCAACTGAATGTGAAATGGGGAGATATTACACCATATCGTGAAATCAAGGTGAGACTGTTAAACGGTCCGCATACGATGATGTTCTCAGTCGGGCATTTATTTGGCTTAAGGACGGTACAAGAGGTCATGGAAACGGAATCAACTCGTCAATTTGTTGAAGCGGCTTTTCATGAAATCAAACAAGTAGTGAGCGGTGATGAGCAAGAGAAGGAAGCCTTTATAGCTAGTGTGAAGGAGCGTTTTCTCAATCCGTATAATCACCATCATTTATTAGATATCGGGTTAAATGCTATTAATAAATTTAAAGCTCGCTTGCTACCTACATTGAAGCGCTTTGTAGAGGAAAAGGGAGAATTACCACAATCAATTGTTTTTTCGATGGCTTCATTGTTTCTTTATTATAAACCAATTCGAAGAGAAGATGATGGTCTAGTAGGATTACGTGATGGTGTCGAGTATAAAATGAAAGAAAATGAAGACGTTCTATCATTAGTCACACAAGCGTGGGAGTTTTATGATAAGGGCGGTGAGCTTGCAACGGTGGTTTCTTCACTTTTACAAGCCGAGCATGTCTGGGGAGAGGATGTATCACGATTACCCGGGTTGCATGAAGCTGTTACAAATTATCTTCAACTGATGCTAGAAGAGGGAATGAGTAGTGGTCTTGAACGTTTGTTAAATGATTGTGAAATAACCGGTTAAAAAGAATTGAAGCACGAGTTAGGAAAATATATTTAATGGGATCATAACAACGTTGTTAGACAATGACGATAAGGAGATGGGAAAAATGAGAAAAAAATACGTATTAATCGGAACGGGTGGAAGAGCAGAATTTTTCTACGGATCATTAGCAAAGGATTTTAAAGAGACTGGGGAATTAGTCGCTTTTTGTGATGTAAATCAAACGAGAATGAACTACGCGAATAAGCTATTAGTTAGTAAATATGATCATCCAGAAGTTAAAACCTATTTGAATACAGAGTATGAAAAAATGATCAAGGAAGAGCAGCCTGACTTTGTCATCGTGACAACGGTAGACCGTACACATCATACGTATATCATTCAGGCGTTAGAACTAGGATGTAATGTCATTACGGAAAAGCCGATGACAGTTGATGCGGAGAAGTGTCAGGAGATTATTGATGCGGTTAATCGTACAGGTAAGGAAGTTCGCGTAACCTTTAATTACCGTTATGCGCCACACAATACAAAAATTCGTGAACTCATTCGCGATGGTGTGATTGGCGATGTGTATTCTGTTAACTTCGAATGGGCACTTGACACTCAGCACGGGGCCGATTATTTCCGTAGGTGGCATCGTGATAAGAGAAACAGTGGTGGTCTGCTTGTCCATAAGTCGACTCATCATTTTGATCTTGTGAATTTCTGGTTAGGGACAGAGCCAGAGACCGTTTATGCGAATGGTGGTTTGCGTTTCTATGGTAAGGAAAATGCAGAAGCTCGTGGGGTGAAGCAATTCTATCAACGTGCTCACGGCAATGAATATGCCAAGGATGACCCATTTGCAATACAGCTTGAAGACAATGAGCATTTAAAGGCGATGTATTTAGATGCTGAGAGTGAGGATGGCTACCAGCGTGATCAAAGCGTATTCGGTGATGGCATTAATATTGAAGATACACTTGGAGTGATGGTCCGTTACAAAAATAAGGCGATCTTAACGTATTCATTAAATGCTTATTTACCGTGGGAAGGGTTCATTATATCCTTTAATGGTAGCAAAGGCAGGATTGAAGTGAAGGTGAGAGAGCAATCCTACATTAATTCAGGTGGCGAGAAAGCGGATGAAGGAGCTATCGAAGAAAAGGCCATAACTGTTCTACCTATGTTTGGTCAACCTTATGAAATAGAAGTGGTTGAAGGTGAAGGTGGCCATGGTGGGGGCGACCCTGTATTGCTACAAGATATATTTGGTGAACCTGGTGAGGATGAATTCCAACGAGCTGCCTCCCATGTAGATGGAGCGAAATCAATTCTAACAGGAATTGCTGGCAATATTTCATTACAAACGGGCCAAGCTGTGAAGGTTGATGAGTTGATTAAATTATAAATTTTGATGTGAGAAGACAAAACGCCTTTGAGAGATGACTCTCAAAGGCGTTTTTATGTTATTTCGTCTGGTGACATTGGAGGATGTGTTCCACCCATGTCAGTTCATTTTTTGTCATGCATAGTAGAGGCTGGAGACATTCTATAATTAGTGTCTCTATTCGAAAAGTATGATAAATATCCTTTCGTTTACAAAAAATAAACAATTCTTATCATGAAATTAATGGATACGGAAGGCGTAGGTCTATTAATCTATAGATAGGATGAGACTAATAGACTATAGAGTAGGTTAGGGGGGTTCAAATGAACCGAATGAAACGAATATTTCAAAAATTGAATAGACAAGTTCCGTCGGTATCTATTCGTCAAAAGCTGTTAACGATTTTTATCACGATTCTTTTGCTATTCACTTTGACATTTATTATTCAAATTGTTCAAGTGTTAGACGTGGAAAGTCAAATTAAAGAGATGGCTAATAGTACGGAAGATGCGATTCTGCTCTCTTCTATTAATTCACTTATGAAGGAGAAGTATATATTAGTAAATGAATTTGTTGAACGTGGTGGCTACGTCGAGCCGGCACTAGAACAAGCGGAAGGACAACTAGGCGAGTTGTTTCTCGAATTAGAAGTTAGTAGTCAATCTGATATTCAGCATTTAATTTCAGAAAAGAATCATGAATTTAACGGGATTGTTGATCAAATTTTTGATGGTACTGGTAGTACGATGAGCCATATGTCAACACTTTTTCTACACATTCAAGATATAGATCGAACGATTCTGAATTTCTCTGATGAAGTATTAGAAGCGACGGAGACCAATAGGGCAAGGAGTATGGAGACGATTCAACAGTCTCTTCAATTGTTTGTTGTCACATTTATTATCGCAACTGTTGTTGGAATAGGGTTCATCTATGTGTATAGTAGAAGGCTGAATAAACGTTTACGTGCTGTTGTAAACATCACAGATGAGTTAAGTCATGGGAACTTAGCTATTCAAAAGCTCTCTACTCATTCGACTGATGAAATAGGAAGGTTGAGTCTTTCGATTAATGATATGCTTGACCAGTTGAAACGACTTGTTCAGCACATTGCTGAATCGTCACATAAAGTAAAGAGCTCATCAAGTGTATTAAGTAATCATGCTTCTGAATCATTACAAGCAGCCGGAATAATCTCTCATTCGATGACAGAAATACTAGTAGGGACAGAAGAGGTGCTACGAACCTCGCAAAAAGATGAAACTCACATTCAAGAATTGTCCTACACAGCAAGAGAAGTGAAGAATTACATGCTAACAGTTGATGAAAGAACCGAACAATCTAAGGTGTTAACAACAAATGGTATTCATAAGATCCAAGCAGCTAAACGACAAATGGCCGATATTTATGATAGAACAACTAGCTCAGTTACGATGATTGCTGAACTAGACAAGAAATCCAAGGAGATCACGTCGATCTTGAGCATGATTACATCTATTTCCGAACGAACGAATTTGCTCGCTATTAATGCATCCATTGAAGCTGCACGTGCAGGGGAGAATGGTAAGGGCTTTGCCGTAGTGGCGAGGGAAGTTCGCCAGCTAGCTGAACAGTCAGGAAAGGCGGCAAAGAAAATTGCTAGTCATATTGGTGATATACAATCAGATATTACAAAGTTTGTTACGGTCACAAGCTCTAGTCATCAATCTGTCCATCATGGAATGGAATTAATGGATGAAGCTTCGTCCATTTTTACATCAATCACAGAGGCGGTTGATGATGTCTCAACAAATGTTGGGGAAACGACTTCAGCGGTGACAATAATAGATGAGTCAATCGTTCAATTGCATCAGCGTATGAGTGATACAACGAAAACAATAGAAGAAAATGCCCACTTCGCTGAACAAGTAGCAGCCTCCACAGAGCAACAGCATCAAGCAATAACAGAAGTAACTGTAACAGCAGAAGCTTTATCTAGTATGGCGCTAGAGCTTGAACTAGCAGTACAGGCATTTAAACGGTAAAAGAGAAAGCTCCTTTCTCATCACATTTTGGTGAGTGAGGGGTTCTTTTTAGGTTATAGTTCCGTTTTAAAAAAGTCATATTCTTATAAAAAAAGTCATCACTTTCGAGGGGAAAGTCACAACCTTTCATATTCATATAAAAGCACGGTTTATTTCTAGTATGATGAATGAAAGAAAGGGGGGAGCGTCATTATGATAAATGAGCAACCGACTGTCCTTATTATTGACCATGAAGTACATGTTCATCAAATAGTAAAGGCATCTCTAGAGCACAGTGGTTATCAAATTAGGAGTTGTTATTCTGGGAAACAAGCGATATCCGAGGTTACCAAATATCAACCGGATCTTATTTTAATGGAGGCTGCCTTGCCTGATATAGATGGAATCTTTATTTGTCAGCAACTCAGGAGAACGTTGGATATTCCTATTCTGTTTTTAAGTGTAAAAAATGAAGAAACGGATAAAATTGTAGGCTTAACTGTAGGAGCTGATGACTATATATCAAAACCGTTCGGAACAGGTGAGCTCATTGCTCGCATTAAGGCACATATTAGAAGAACCATGCTAAATGTGATGAAAGATAAACTACCAAATTCGTATAGATCTAAAAATGAAGTGATATCCTTTCATTCAATGACCATTGATGAACAGCGTTGTGAGGTGGTGTTAGAAGGACAATTTGTTGAATTATCCTCGAAGGAATTTAAGATTCTTGTTCTGTTCGCTAAAAACCCAGGAAGAGTTTTTGAGCCCGAAGAAATTTATCGCCTTATATGGGGGTGTGATGGGTTAGATGATTTTCGTACAGTAGCCGTTCATATAAGTACGCTTAGAAAGAAGCTCGAGAAACAAGGGTCTTATCGAATGATTCAGAACATAAGAGGATTAGGATATAAGCTTGAATTACGAGAAAGTAGAATTCCAAATGAAACTTAAAGATTCTTTATTGTATTATAAACTCAATTTTAGGTTTATTTTAAGTGAAATTTTTATACTATAAATAAGCATAGCAGTCGTGCTTATGCTTAGGGGGAATTTCTAGAAAGGGACGTGATTGATCGTGAATTCAATGGAACAGCTATTTGATTTTCTAGAGATTGTACGTCATGATATTCGGTTGAAGCATAACGTTCAAGCTTTACTAGAGCAAGGGAAGGAGGTGTTTGTAGAAGGGCTTGTGACGTTGGCAAACAACGAGTATGGTTACTCGTTAGATAAAGGTGAGATTATGCGTATCATTGAGGATGAGATAGAGGTTACTTTTGAAAATGGGCAACAACCAAATCAGATTACGAGTATCGCAACATCAACAGTATATCATTGTAAATAAGCAATGAACGTTATTAAGTCTCACAAGAGTGGTTTCTAAAGCTCATGAGGCTTTTTTATTTGGAAAAAATTCACCTCATTTCTTTGTAGAATGGATCAACTTAATTTAAAACACCATTTTAATGGAACTTTAACTTTCATTTAATTGTATTTAAACCTAAAATGATAAGGTTTAGATGAAGGTAAAGAGAAAGTGGGGAGTGGGTGACGTGCTTACTTCATTTGAGAACTATCAGTTAGAGCTGAAAGCGAGTTATTATGAGTTGTTGAATGACGTATTTTTTAAGTGGAGGACCGTAGGAGGTTCGACTTCTTTATATAATAAGTGGTTCGTGAAAGCCGAAGATCATGATGAAAAAAGCGCTTCTCATAAACCGTTGGAATCACCTAATTTGCACTTAAATGAACGTGAAAGTCCATGGGATAGTGAGGATTTAGAGCAGCTTTTTTTAGTGGAAGCTGAATCGATTTTTAAGGAGATATGGCATAGTAAGATAGAGAATGGTGACGATGAAGTGATGTGGTCTGTAAAGCAGCGGGAAGGTTCGGAGGATAAAGGGTCGTCTACTGGTTGGGATTTATATGAAGGACGTACCGGTATTGCTCTGTTCTTTGCTGCGTTATATGCGATTAATAGGGATGAGTTAGTGAAGGAAGCGGTTAAGAAAGTGATCTCTCCATTTTTTGACGAGATTCAAAGTGGATTAGGAACGGATAAAGAAACGATTCCATTAGGCAAGGCACATGGAATAGCTGGGATTGTTCAGGCTCTTTTTCTCATAGGTGAGTATGTAGATGAAAAGAGTTATATTGAAAATGCGTCGGCAATTCTTTCTCGAGTAACCGTATTGAACATTCAGTCTGATCAGCTTTTAGATATTTTGGAGGGAACAGCTGGGTTATTATCCGTTGTGTCTGATTTATATGAACAAACAAAGGATAAGAATATGATCACATTAGGCAATGCTTTAGCAGAGCATTTAATGGAGTGTCGAGTTGAAAGTGAGCTAGGAGTAAAAGTTTGGTTATCTGATGATGGAAATCAGCTATTAACAGGGTTTGGTCATGGGATATCGGGGATGGCACATGCCTTGTATAAGTGGTATAGGGTCACAGGGCATCTTCCTTATGAAATAGTTGCTGAAGAGGTGTTACAATATGAAGGTTTGATGAAAGAAAGCAGTTGGACTGACTTTAAGGACAGGAGTCATTTTGATACGCTGGAGCAACCATTCATGGCAGGTTGGTGTAGTGGAGTTCCTGGAATTGGTTTAGCTCGACTTACGGTGTTTCAAAAAGCTGATATAAGCTTCCGACAGGATTTGAAAAGAGCTCTAGCATTTACGGAATGGTCTTCTGTTCAAGGTGTTGACCATCTCTGTTTTGGAAATGCGGGGCGATTGGACTTTTTATTAGAGGCGTCAATCGTGATGAATAATGATCATTTATTTCATACTGCTAGACAGAAGCAAAAGTGGGTCATAGAACAGAAGCAAGTCCGAGGTCATTATGTACTAAATTTGGAGGATGAAATGAGCTTTTATCCATCTCTTTTTCAAGGTCTATCAGGGATTGGGTATGTCATGTTACGCTGTATAAACGCAAAAAAGATTCGAAGTATATTAACATAGACAGCAGAGGGGTGCGAGGGTGGCTAAAAAGGATTACAATAATGAAATAAGTGAAAATCATACGTTTGGTTATTTAAAACATGATCAATTACATTTGATTTCTGGAGGGGATACACAACATTCCATTCAGGTGTGTTCCCGTTGTGATTCGCGAATCGCCGTACAAGGGCTAGACATTTGTGGTGTATGCTATCGGCGTGAACGCATAAAGGGAATATAGTGTAATGAAAGCTTTTCTTATGACGAGATTGGGAGAGGATGATCCTTTTTTACAGAATCTAACGGCAACTAGTTGACCAAATAAAGAGTGATGTATATTGTGAATAGTAGGGATAAAAGTGAAAGGGGTGACGATTTGGAATACACAGATCAGATGAAAAACAGAGTGAAGCGTGTAGAGGGACAAGTTAAGGCAATACTAAGAATGATGGAAGAAGGCAAGGATTGCAAAGAACTCGTTGTTCAAATGACAGCGGCTCGAAATGCTTTAGATCGGACAATAGGTGTCGTTGTAAGTACAAATCTCGAATCTTGTGTACGAAAGCAAATTGAAAAAGAGGAAGACACGGAAGTATCGATTCAGGAAGCGGTTAATTTACTTGTTAAAAGTAGATAGTTTCGATTATTTCAAGTAGGAGTGAGTGATAAATGAGTGTGATTGAACATAAGAAGGAAGCACCTAAAACCGTTCATTGTAAAGTCATTACGGTTAGTGATACAAGAACATTTGATACAGATAAAAGTGGTACATATATAAAGGAATCATTATTCAACCAAGGTCATAAAGTTGCTGAGTATGAAATCGTCAAAGATGAGCAAAAGGAGATACATGACTCCATTATAAAGGGCGTTCAAGCTGCTCATATTGATGCGATTTTGTTAAATGGAGGTACAGGTATTGCGGATCGTGATGTAACCATTGAAACGGTTAAGGCACTCATAACAAAGGAAATCGTTGGATTTGGTGAATTATTTAGAATGTTAAGTTACACAGAGGATATCGGTCCTGCTGCGATGTTAAGTCGAGCCATTGCGGGAGTGAGTCGTCATACAGCTATCTTTGCTATGCCTGGCTCCAGTGGTGCGGTAAAGTTAGCAATGGATAAGTTAATTATATCTGAGCTAGGTCATGTTATGAGAGAAATACGTAAGGACATGTAAAATGAATATTCAATCCTGTTTAAGGATGTCCCAAAGGAAGAGGTAGATCTTTTTTGGGGCATTCTTTTTTTTAGGACAGGGATTTATAAATGTTGTAGAAGGAGGTTAGGGAAGAATCGAGGGAGATGGAGGTGAATTCGCAGGTGGCGTTGGCTTCGCACATTACACGTTTTTATGGAAGAGCTCCACTTTCATAAAAATTTAAAACCTTTGTAACGGCTCCGCGCAACGCTTTTAAGAAAAGACGCTGTCGCGTTTTTCTTAATCAGAATTAGCTCGATCTGTCATTCGCCAATTGATTAGACCGATGATCATGAAGATGATGAATAAAAATATATACACACGTGTCGACCAGTTACCGATTCCGGTAAAAGCAAGAAATAACCATAGCAGAGAAGCGATAAAAAACAAAACACTACCTACAGGCATTTTATTCATATGAAAATCCCCCTTTCATGAGGACATCGAAAAGGTTAAAAACAAATGTTATCAGTGTCTTTCCTTTCCCCTCTTTTCTTGTTAGTTTCTCCACCTTTAAGCGAAATAATCTTCACATAAAAAAGAGAATGTATCGTTTTTATATTGAACGTTGCTACATAGTTCGCTATAATTGATATTCATTATCATTTGTGGTGATATAGAGATAGAAAATATGTGAGGAGTGGAGAAATGATTAAACGGTTTTTCTCCTATTATCAGCCTTATAAAGGCTTGTTTATATTAGATTTTTCGTGTGCGGTCTTTGTTGGACTACTAGAGCTTGCGTTTCCTCTTGCGGTAAACCTAGTGATTGATCGATTATTAGATACGGGTAATTGGTCACTCATTTTTTGGGCTTGCTTTGGTCTGTTATTGATCTATGCTCTGAATACAGGCATGCATTATATTGTTACGTATTGGGGGCATATGCTCGGAATTAACATTGAGACAGACATGCGGAGGAAATTATTTAAGCATATGCAAAAGCTTTCTTTTAGCTATTATGATCGAAATAAAACGGGTCATTCCATTTCGAGACTAACAAAGGATTTAGAGGAAATTGGTGAGGTAGCTCACCATGGTCCAGAGGATGTTTTCGTTGCTATTATGACGTTAGTTGGGTCGTTTATATTAATGGTCACGATCAATTGGAAGCTAGCCATTCTTTCATTTTTAGTTATCCCATTATTAACGTATTGTGCGATTTATTTTAATAAGAAAATGACTGGGACGTTTCGGAAGATGTTTAATGACGTGGGTGAGATTAATGCACGAGTAGAAGATAGCATTGGTGGAATCCGTGTCGTTCAAGCATTCGCGAATGAGAAGCACGAACAAAAGCAATTTGCTGTCAATAATCATCGTTATCGTCAGACGAAGCTTCAATCTTATAAGATTATGGCGCAAAATGTAACCGCAAATTATATGTTTATGCGTATTATTACACTATTTACGTTATTATTTGGTTCGTTCTTTGTCATAAGTGGGGAGTTAACGAATGGGGAATTTGTCGCTTTTATATTGTTAGCCAACATTTTATTAGGCCCGATTCAGAAAATTAATGCGGTCATTGAGAGCTATCCTAAAGGCATTGCTGGGTTTAAACGATATACAGAAATTTTGGATACGGAGCCTGACATTGAAGATGCACCAAATGCCAAGGACGTGACGTTACAAGGAGATATTTCATTCAACAATGTGACGTTTGGCTATGAAGGGTTAACACCCGTATTAGCTAATATTGATTTATCGATAAAAAAAGGAGAAACCGTCGCTTTTGTTGGGCCTTCTGGCGCTGGGAAAACGACGTTGTGTAGCTTACTTCCAAGGTTTTATGAAGTGGTGGATGGAGAAATCACGATCGATAACGTTCCTATTCGTGAAATGAAGCTTGATTCATTACGAAGTCAAATTGGTATTGTGCAACAGGATGTGTTCTTATTTTCTGGGACCATTCGGGAAAATATTATGTACGGCAAACTGGATGCAACAGAAGAAGAAATCATGGAAGCAGCTAGACAGGCTCAGTTAGAATCATTTATCGACGCTCAGCCTGATGGCTTAGATACAGTCATTGGGGAAAGAGGAGTGAAGCTTTCCGGTGGTCAGAAGCAACGACTTTCGATTGCTCGCATGTTCTTAAAGAACCCACCTATTTTAATTTTAGATGAAGCGACATCTGCCCTTGATACGGAAACGGAAATTGCAATCCAAAAGGCATTAACACGATTATCTGTAGGGAGGACGACATTAGTGATTGCCCATCGATTAGCAACGATAAAAAATGCGAATCGCATTGCTGTTGTCACTCAGGATGGTATAGTAGAACAAGGAAGCCATGAGGAGCTATTACAACAAGGTGGGAGCTATAGTCGGTTATATGAAGCGCAATTTGGACAAGAGCATGTTCAAGTATAGCTTCATTCTATTAATTCGTGGTTGATTAAAGGAGTTAAGAAGATGAGCGAAAGCAACGTACTCATTATGACATCAGTAGAAGCAGAGAAACAGGCAATTGAAGCAGGCTTAGGAAGAAATAGGCGATTTCATGTGAAGCTGGCAGGAGTTGGCCCAGTTGAAGCAGCGGTTGCAACTGCATTAGAACTGGCAAGAGGTTCCTATCAATATGTGCTGAATATGGGAATTGCCGGTGGCTTTGAAGAAAGAGCTCCGGTCGGGTCTATTGTCATTGCTTCGAGACAAATTCTTGCAGACTTAGGAGTGCAAACGGATGAAGGCTTCCAAAAGGTAGAAGCATTAGGTTTTGGTCAATCAACATTAGTACCAGACGAAACGTATGTTGATGAATTAACTCTTTTTGGGAGCGATTCAAATATAAGCATGCAAGTTGGCGAAATATTAACATTATCGACGGTAACAGGAACGGCAAAGCGAACGATTGAGTTAAAGGAACAATATCCTAAAGCGGCCGCTGAAGCGATGGAAGGGTTTGGCGTTGGTTTAGCGGCGAGTAAAGTAGGGATACCGTTCATGGAAGTCAGAGCTATTTCCAATGTGATCGGTCCACGGGATCGCGATGCATGGCGAATTGCCGATGCATTGCAAGCATTAAAGGAGACATCTCAATATATAACGGAGGTATTATAACATGAACATTGCATTTTCCCCTTGTCCGAATGATACATTTGTCTTTCATGCTTGGGTACATGGGTTAGTTGCAGGTGCTCCGAAGCTTGATGTGACGTATGCTGATATAGACAAAACGAATTTTTGGGCTGCAGAGAGAACAGGTCCAGAAGTGATGAAAATTTCCTATGCGGCCTTACCGTGGGTTCTTGAGGATTATGCTCTACTTCCTTGCGGTGGCGCGTTGGGAAGAGGATGTGGACCGTTGTTATTAACGGCCAAGCCTTCCACAAACCCTAAGCAATTACAAGGAGCAACAGTAGCGGTTCCGAGTGAACGGTCAACGGCGTATTTGCTGTTCCGCTTATTTGCTGCTCAGCAAGTTCATGGGGGAATCGGACAAGTAGTCGTCATGCCTTTCCACGAGATTATGCCAGCTGTTCGTGACGGTAAGGTTGATGCAGGGTTAGTCATTCATGAAGCAAGATTCACATATCAAAACTACGATTTGCATATGCTAGTCGACCTTGGTGACTGGTGGGAGAAGGATACAGGACATCCAATTCCATTAGGAGCTATTATTGCTAAACGATCGCTCGATAAAGAGGAGATAACGAATTGGATTAGAGCCTCCGTTCAAGAAGCTTTTAAACACCCTAACCAATCAGCAGAGTATGTTGCTACTCATGCTCAGGAAATGTCAGAGGCTGTGACTGAGGCCCATATCCAATTGTATGTGAACGATTATACACTTGATTTAGGAGAGTCTGGCTACGATGCGGTTGTAGAGCTATTAGGAAGAGCAATGCAGGAGCAGCTAGTACCTGAATTTGATTTATCTTTACTTAAGACATGAAAGAAAGAGGGTACCAAAAGGGCAAACAGACCTTTTGACACCCTCTTTCATTTATCGTCTTGAACGTAATGCGGTTTGCGCTAGAAAGGTAATATAGGATTCATCCTGTACGAGCCAAGCTTGATAACGGCGTTTTATGTAGGACTCGCCTTCTAAAAAAGTTTCAAAGGTTTTGTAAGGTGCATGGTTATGCTCTAACATCCAATTCTCGTGATAAGGGTAAAGGTAATAGAGAGCGCCGTCCTCTGAACGATAAAGTGTCCCATTTTCTGATTCTTTTACATTATGTTTATTATGAATAGGATCAACGTGTAGAGGTTTTAGTGGAAATGCCCCTTTGACAAAGAACTCGAAAGCAGAGTCATTTAACGTTGCACCCGCTGCTTTTGCATGACCGCCCCCCTCGTATTGTTCAGCTACCATTGATACGTCTATGTGGTCGTGGATCGTGCGAAAACTCATTTTACGTTGTCCGACATTTAAGATAGCAATGTAATCAAGGTGTGGGGACTCCTTCCCTAGCTTATTTCCTAGCTCCGAATGATATGCTTCTGCGTGGACGATTCCGACACATTTCTCTTCAAGCATCACTTGTACTAATTCACGGCGTTTGCGCTTAATATAGCGAGTGATCTTATCCTCTTCGATATCGAGAATTTTATCTTCAAAATCATCAAATTTAAAGTTGTTAGACGTAGGTAGTCGTTGTACCATCCTGTCTTCAAAATCATCGATAGACAGTAAAAAAAATAAATCATTTAACCGTTTTGAACGGAAATTTTCGTTGCGATCCCATTCCCAAGTATCCCATTGACGTACTAGTTCGACAAATTCATCCAGAGCTTGAGAACGCTGTAAGTAATCCGATTTGATTAAGAAATCGTAAAGTAAGGATGTGGCAGATGCAAGCTTGCTTTCTTCGTGAGCTATCTCAATGTGCGCCCACGAATGATCGTTTAGGTGTAAGGCTGTTTTATGATGGTCAATCAGTTGGACACTTCCGCCTGCTTTTATAAATGTATGGATTCTTTGTTCGTTATCGCTGTTTATAGATAAATCAGTAATCCATAATGAATCAGCCGTTTTTGCTGTTTCAAGGTGCTGTTCAATTTTTTGATCCAATCGCTGGATGGATACATATTGAATTTCTACATTTGAGCCAAAGGCCAGTCGGGCTAATATCCCACAGCTAACACCATCAAGGTCATTATGCGAATATAAATAGTGCATGGTTTTATTCCTCCTTATGTCTAGTATGAAGCAAATGGTATAAATATAAAGGTAATATTTAAAAGATCTTGTTCAAAAAGCATAAAAAGTATAGCAATAACTCCATTTGCTACGCGTCTTGTGGTGTGTGGATTTCTCGCCACAAAAATGGTAAAGCAAATGTAACGTTATAGCAGTTGATAAAATGGTATGATGGAAATAGACTGGTTGAAGTAGAATGGAGGAAGTAAATGGAAACAACAACAAAACGAATTAATGAAGTAATTGAAAATATTGAGCGTGTCGTTGTTGGAAAAAGAGATGAAATTAAACTTAGCTTAGTTGCCATGTTTGCCGGTGGGCACGTCCTGCTTGAAGATGTGCCGGGGGTAGGGAAAACGATGATGGTCAAAGCGATTGCGAAATCTTTAGGTGCTGACTTTAAACGAATACAGTTTACTCCGGATCTCTTACCATCTGATGTAACTGGAGTTTCAATTTACAATCAACAAACACAGCAATTTGAATTCCGCCGAGGCCCAGTTATGTCTCATATCGTGCTGGCGGATGAAATAAATCGTACATCACCAAAGACTCAAGCAGCTTTGCTAGAGTCACTTGAAGAAAGTAGTGTAACAGTTGACGGGGAAACAATTAAATTGGACAAGCCTTTTTTTGTTATGGCCACTCAAAATCCTGTTGAGTATGCTGGAACGTTTCCTTTGCCAGAAGCACAGTTGGATCGCTTTTTATTGAAATTGAAGCTAGGTTATCCTGATGAATTAGAGGAATTTGAGGTTCTGACTAGAGTCCAATATGAGCATCCTCTTGAGCAATTGCAATCGGTTATGACAACGCAAGAAGTATTATCTATTCAACAGGAAGTATACAATGTGTTTGTTAGTGATGATGTGAAGGGATATATTGTCGAACTTGTTCAAGCAACGAGGAAAAATCGACTCGTTGAACTCGGAGTGAGTCCTCGTGGGACGATTGCACTTATGAAGGCCGCTCAAGCATTTGCCTTTATTGAAGGTCGTGAATTTGTTATTCCAGATGATATTCAGCACTTAGCTCCATTTGTTTTAGCTCACAGGTTAATTTTAACGGATGAAAGTAAAATGACAAACAGACAAGAGAGGCAAGTCATTCGCCAAGTGCTTGATCAAGTGCCTGTTCCGGTGATAAAACGAAAGGTTTCACAATAAAATGACACGTTGGATGAAAGTGGCATTTAAGTATGTTTTTCTTATTATCATCATTGGTGCATTATTTGCATATGCGATGTTTCAAGGTGGCTTTGTAAGTTGGTATTTATTCTATAGTGTTATAACCATTATTGTTTTAATGATGGTCGTCACTCTTTTTCCTTTTAAAGTGAAGCAAATACGACGAATCATCTCTGAAGAAGCAGTGGAGGTGGGGGGGACTGTTGATGTGACTGTCAAAGTTGAAAAATACCCATTCCAGCCCTTTTTCTTCGTCAGGATCTTTGATGAACTACCAGGAAGATTACAGCAAGAGGATACACCTGGAGCTTTGTTTTTCTTTTCGTTTCAAAGAACATTGTCCTTTACGTATACGATTAGCAACTTGAAGCGTGGTGTGTACCGTTTTGGAGAGGTGAAGTGTAAGTTTGGCGATTTGTTCGGGTTGTTAGAAGTAGAACGAACGTTACAAGGTGACGAAACAGAGATTCTTGTATATCCATCCTTTCATTATTTACGCAGCTTACCTCCGGTTGCTCAGCAGAGAGAGAGAGAGGGTCAACGTAATCGTACATCTCTTCAAGAAGATCGTTCTCTTGCTGGTGTGAGGCAGTATGTTCCGGGGGATCGGTTAGCCAGTATTAATTGGAAGCAAACAGCACGTTCCTCTGACCTCATGTCCAAAGAATTTGAATCGTTTCAAGGTGAAGGTGCTTTACTCGTCTATGATTCCTTTTCGAAGAAGTCAAATCAGCCCATGTTTGAACAATCGATTGAGTTAGCGACTTCTCTATTAGCGACGCTTATGAGAAGACAGTCGTATGCTCGCTTTTATATTCGGAAGGATAGATGGGAGTCGATAACGGTTCATCAATCAATGATCCCTGCTTTACAAGCGCTTGCTTATGTTGAGCCAAATCGCCAACCTATTGAAGCCATTGACGGAGTATATCGGAAATGGAGTGGGACGCATATTTACTATGTTTGTGCAGTGCTTGATCAAGCTTTGCTAGCGGCATGTAGAACACTCCAAGCTCAACGAGTAACGATGACGATATGTACTGTAGCACTTAAAGGAACAGATCCGAGAGTCGTAAGTGAATTAGAGTCTATAGGTGTAAAAGTGGTTGAAATGAGCTAACAGGGGGAGAGAGTTTATGCGCTCAAATAGAAAAAAACTTGATTTAAGCAGAGACTTTCTTCTTTACGGATTAAGTTTTTTATTATTAATGGAATGGCTTTTGCCACTTCCGTATGTAGCTGATACAGGTTATATTCATATTTTTGTGTTGTGTACAGCTGTGTTTTTCTTTATTACGTTTTTACAATTACCTGTTGGGTTATCGGCTTTAATGAAAGTTGCGGTCGTCTTTTATGGGTTATTTTTAGTGTTCTTTCAAGGTCAATTTTTTTCGTTTGAATGGGTAGGTGCTATTCTTGAAGATGTAGCCTTGAATATTAGCTATATGTTAGGCGGTAGCTGGCATGCGTTAACGGATTTATTTCGTAGTTTGCTCTTCTTTGTCTTGCTAGCGATTATGAGCTATTTATTATTTTATTGGATTGTTTACGCACGGCGAATGCTTTTTTTCCTTATTTTCACTGTCATTTATGTAGCGATTATCGATACATTTACGGCGTATGATGCGACCTTTTCTATTGTTCGTACGTTTTTTATTGGTTTTCTTTTACTAGGGCTTGTGACGATGTATCGATTCATTGAACAAGAACGATTACATGCAGCTTCTACTATGCTACCTGTTAGGCTAAGTGGGGTGTTGATTACGATTCTTGTGTTAGGAGGGGTATTTGGATTTCTTTTCCCTAAGCCTGAGCCTCAATGGGCTGATCCGGTTCCGTATGTCCGAGCAGCAGTAGGGTTAGAGTCAGGAAATGATCCTGTTCAGCGGATTGGCTATGGTGATTTTGATGAACAGCTAGGTGGGGGGTTCGTTGATGATCATACGATCGTATTCTATGCGGCTGTAACTGAGGAGCATTACTGGCGTGGTGAAACAAAGGATCTTTATACGGGGAGAGGCTGGGAAACGACAACCCCCGAACGAATGAAAAACCCGCTTTATCGCACAGAGAGAGAAGGAGCTATTTCAGTTGAGCAATTAAGTACAGAAATTGCATTTGAAGGCGAAGAGTCACGTTTTGATCATATCTTTTACCCTGGTGATTTCGTTGAATTGACAAGTCATGACACCATTGATGTTGTTGTTGATCAATATTCTGAACGTGCGAATACATTTAGAGAAGAAGAAGCTATTGCTTTGACACGCTATCGATATGATTATGTGTATCCAAGCTTCCATGTGGACGTACTGCAGGCAACAAATGAAGAAGATCCAAATGATATTGTGGATTATTATACTCAGCTGCCTGATACTTTACCTGATCGTGTACGTGAATTAGCTGAGGAAATTGCTGAAGATGAAGACAATCGTTATGATCAAGCAAAGGCGATTGAAGCGTATTTCCGTTTATCCGATTTTGTTTATGAAACAGAGGATGTTCCCATTCCTAGTAGTGGTCAGGACTACGTTGATCAGTTTTTGTTTGAAACGAGAAGAGGCTATTGTGATAATTTCTCTACTTCAATGGTCGTGATGCTTCGTACGCTTGATATTCCTGCACGTTGGGTGAAGGGGTTTACACAGGGGACGGAGGTCGAGCAACTAAGTCAAGATCGCTCGGTCTATGAGGTGACAAACTCTAATGCGCATTCCTGGGTCGAAGTGTATTTTCCTGAGGTTGGTTGGGTCCCGTTTGAACCGACACAAGGCTTTGCTAACATGTATGACTTTCTTGAAGTTGATGAAGAGGAGAGCGAAACGAACGGAGAGGATCCGTTAGATGTGACAAGTGAAGAGGAAGAGCTTGAGGAAGAGGAACAGGAAGAGGAGCCAGAAATAGAAGAGGAAGAAGAACAAACACAAGACCTCGGAGCAACGTCACGGAATTGGACGATTCCAGGGGGTCCGTGGATTCTTGTTGGACTCCTGCTTTTAGCGGTCATTGTTATGGTTATGAAGAGGAAGAGTGTGGTTTTCTATATTCTTCTTAAAAGGTATGAGAAAGCGACAAAAAAGGAAGCGTTTGTTCCGGCTTACGAGCATCTTCTATGGTTACTACGGTATAATGGATATCATCGACAATCTGGTGAAACGATAAGAGCCTATGCACGAAGAATGGATGATCAATTTGTAACCGATGAAATGGAAGCTATGACAGAGGAATATGAGCGTATTCTCTATAGTGAAAAGTCAGAGCATTCGAGTTGGCTTGAGCAAAAAGCACGTTGGTTAGCTTTTGTGAAAAAAATGAATTCTTGACCAAGATATAGTAGGTTGATAAAATGAATCAGTGTTTAACGTTGAAAAGAGACCTTCTTTAACTGTTAAGAAAGGTTGTTTAAGTGTACAAGGCATAAATAAGTTTACGGAGCATGTTAATAGCTTCAGAAAAAGGGTGGGTAAGGATGAGTGAATTGAATCAAGAAATGATCGTCGTGTTGGATTTTGGTGGCCAATACAATCAACTCATTACACGTCGAATTCGTGATTTAGGTGTGTACAGTGAGTTGAAATCGAATAAAATGACGGCAGAAGAAATCAAGAAATTAAATCCAAAGGGAATTATTTTCTCAGGGGGACCTAATAGTGCATACGCCCAAGGGGCTCCTCATTGTGACCCGGCGATATTTGATTTAGGAATTCCGATATTAGGTATTTGTTATGGTATGCAATTAATGACACAGCATTTTGGTGGAAAAGTAGATGCAGCAGACCACCGAGAGTATGGAAAAGCGGCGATTCAAGTTCAAAATCAATCTGCTTTGTTTAAAGGATTACCGATTGAACAAACAACGTGGATGAGTCATGGTGATCTTATTTTGGCACCACCTCCAGGCTTTGTTGTTGATGCCTCTAATCCATCATGTCCGGTGGCAGCGATGAGTAATGAAGATCAAAAATTCTATGGTGTTCAGTTCCATCCAGAAGTACGTCATTCGGAGTTTGGTGATGACATGCTGAAGAATTTCGCTTATGAAGTATGTGGCTGTACGGGCGAGTGGTCAATGGAGAATTTCATTGAAGTCGAAATCGAAAAAATCCGTGAAATTGTTGGAGATAAACAAGTCCTTTGCGCATTAAGTGGTGGAGTAGACTCATCTGTTGTTGCTGTGCTTATACATAAAGCGATTGGTGATCAGCTCACGTGTATGTTTATCGATCACGGCTTGCTTCGTAAAGGGGAAGCGGAAAGTGTCATGGAAACGTTCCGTGAAGGCTTTAATATGAATGTCATCAAAATTGATGCAAAAGACCGTTTTCTAGGGCGTTTAAATGGCGTGTCTGACCCTGAGGAAAAGCGTAAAATCATAGGAAATGAATTTATTTATGTGTTTGAAGAGGAAACGAGCCAATTAACAGATATGGATTTTCTTGCACAAGGAACTCTGTACACAGATATTATTGAAAGTGGAACAGATACAGCACAGACGATTAAGTCTCATCATAACGTAGGTGGTTTACCGGAAGATATGAAGTTTACATTAATTGAGCCACTCAATACGTTATTTAAAGATGAAGTACGTAAGCTTGGGTCTGAGCTAGGCATTCCGGATGAAATTGTTTGGCGACAGCCATTCCCTGGTCCAGGGCTAGGAATTCGTGTCTTAGGCGAAATAACAGAGGATAAATTAGAAATCGTTCGTGAATCTGATGCGATTTTACGTGAAGAAATTAAAAAGGCTGGGCTTGATCGTGAAATTTGGCAATATTTCACTGCTCTTCCGAACATGAGAAGTGTCGGTGTCATGGGAGATGCGAGAACGTACGACTATACTGTTGGCATCCGTGCCGTCACATCAATAGATGGCATGACTTCTGATTGGGCTCGTATTCCGTGGGATGTACTTGAAATCATTTCAACACGAATTGTTAATGAAGTGAAGCATGTGAATCGAGTGGTCTATGATATCACGTCAAAGCCACCTGCAACGATTGAGTGGGAGTAAGTATAAAAGAAAAGCACAAAGTCTAGGTATAATAGGCTCTGTGCTTTTTACTTATTTAGTATTTTTGGGGTCTACTCTCAGAAATTCCAATGTCCTCCTTGTGGGTGAAAAAATCGTCACGTTCACTTATTTTCCTCATTTTTGGAAACTTCTACTCTTCTTTCTAGTTTAAGGATGTTATATACTATATATTATAGTTGTTAGAGCTTAAAATTAGAATGGAGGACATGATTGATGGTCTTGAAATCAGTAGATTTATTCTCAAACGAATTTCATCAAAATCCTTATGAGTATTATGAAAAAATCCGGCCACACAAGCCTTTTGCTAAAGTCAAAATGTTCAATGAAGACCAGTATTCTTGGATGGCCTTTTCGTATGAAGCGGCAGAAGCTGTTTTAAAAGACAAACGGTTTATTAAAGAAATGAAAACCGTTTACCCTGAGCTCACTGATGAAACTATATCACCGATTGCCCACAGTATGCTTTTTTCCGATCCTCCTAATCACCGCCGTCTCAGTAGCCTCGCTCAAAATGGCTTCACTCCACAAAAAATAGCCAAACTAAGAGGTCGTATTGAAGAAATCGCCAAAGAACAAGCAATTATGATGAAGAATAAAAGAGCAGTCGATTTTATTGAAGACTATGCCTTTCCAATTCCAATTCGAGTCATCTGTGAGCTACTCGGTATTCCTTCTGAGGATCGCCTCGATTTCCAACGTTGGTCAACCGTCATCGTCGAGATTACCGAAGCACCTCGTTATGAAGACGCGATGGACGAATTTACCTCCTACTTACAAAAATTAATCGAACAAAAACGCCTCGAACCACAAGAAGATTTACTGTCCGAGTTAATTCAAGCAAAAGAAGAAGATGAACAGTTATCGTTAAAGGAATTGTATGGCTTCGTCATCCTTTTAATTGTCGCTGGACATGAAACAACGGTCAACTTAATTGCCAATGGTTTACTTGCTTTACTCACTCATCCAGAACAATTAGCTTTATTAAAGGAGGACCCTTCTCTTATCGGGCAAGCGATTGATGAATTGCTACGCTTTAATGGCCCGGTTGAGTTTAGCACAGACCGTTGGGCAAGTGAGTCGTTTACATTTATGGGTCAACAAGTAGAAAAAGGAGATCACGTCCTTGTCTCACTCGCCTCAGCCGATCATGATCCATCAAAATTTGACGACCCGAATAACCTTGATATCACAAGAGAGAAAAGCCCTCATCTCGCTTTCGGAAAAGGCATCCACTACTGTCTCGGCGCTCCACTCGCAAAGTTAGAAGGTGAAATCGCGCTTCAAGTGCTGCTTGAGGAATATCCTAATCTTTCGCTTGCCGCAGATTTGTCTCACCTACAATGGCGCCAAAGCTTAATCATTCGCGGGTTGAAACATTTTCCTATTAAGCTTTATTAAAAGTCAAAACAAGGGTGTTATCCAGGCCAGCTTCGTAATAAAATACCTGTTATTGGTCTTCTTGTTAGGCTGTTTTACAACTACCTATCAGAGTCGTATCTAAGTCACTATCGATAAGGCTTCTAAGGGAATACGCCACGATTGAGTGTGAGTAAGCGAATAATAATAAAAGGTTGTTGTCGATTGTTCGGTTTTTGTTGACAGATAAAAATGATGTTGGTAGACTCTTATATAGAAATAATAATTTTATATAAGAGTCTTATCGTATAAATGCAGGAATAGGGCCTGCACGTCTCTACCAAACTACCGTAAATAGTTTGACTACGATAATCATCTAAATTTTTGCTTGCATCCTGTCTTAAATCTGATGATTTCTAGTTAAACTTCCATTCGTATGAGATGAATTGGAAGTTTTTTTATTGATTTAGAAGGGGCTTGTTTGCTTGTGGATGTAATTAGGTGAAGACTGAAAAAAATGGAGGCGAAAAGGTTGGAACGTTTTTTTGGCTTTAAAGAGCATGGAACTTCAATCGGACGAGAGAGTATTGCGGGGTTAACAACGTTTTTGGCTATGGCTTATATTCTGTTTGTTAATACAGATATATTGAGTGCGACTGGAATGGACCCTGGTGCAGTATTTACGGCTACGGCATTGGCGGCGGCAGTTGGAACATTAATTATGGGGCTATTAGCGAACTATCCCATTGCACTTGCGCCTGGTATGGGACTGAATGCATTCTTTGCGTTTTCAGTTGTTATTGGATTAGGAGTAGAATGGCAAGTTGCGTTGTTCGGAGTATTCATTTCAGGTATTATCTTTATTATTATTACGCTATTAAACATTCGAGAGATGATCATTAATGCGATTCCGGCAGAGCTTAAATATGCAGCTGGAGCTGGGATTGGTTTATTTATTGCATTTATTGGATTGAAGCAAGCAGGTATCGTAGTTGGCGATGAAGCAACGGCTGTTACATTAGGTAACATGACAGCTCCGACGACGTTGCTTGCGGTGTTCGGTATTGTCGTAACGGTTATTTTAATGGTACGCGGCTTTAAAGGCGGTATTTTCTATGGAATGGTGCTAACGGTTATTGCTGGGTTACTATTTGGTTTAATTGATCGTCCGGATGCGATTGTTGGTTCGGTTCAAAGCTTAGCACCGACATTTGGTCAAGCGTTTATGTTCGATTGGTCGACAGTAGAAATTTGGACATTAGTCATTGTGGTACTAACATTCTTGTTTGTCGATTTCTTTGATACAGCAGGTACATTGTATGCTGTTGCTAACCAAGCAGGTTTTGTGAAAGATAATAAGCTTCCGCGTGCTGGAAAAGCGTTATTAGCTGATTCAACGGCAACATCAATTGGTGCGGTACTTGGAACATCGACAACAACTGCATATATTGAATCATCTTCTGGTGTCGCTGCAGGTGGACGTACAGGGTTTACATCAGTTGTAACAGCTGGATTGTTCTTAGTAGCATTGTTCTTTTCGCCATTATTAGCAGTTGTAACAGAGCAAGTGACAGCTCCTGCTTTAATTGTTGTCGGTATTTTAATGGCCTCATCCATTCGCTTGATTGAATGGGATAAGTTCGAAATTGCTGTACCGGCTTTCTTGACGGTGATTGCGATGCCATTAACATACAGTATTGCAACGGGGATTGCGATAGGCTTTATCTTTTACCCGATTACGATGATTTGTAAAGGAAAAGCGAAAGAAATCCATCCGTTAATGTACGTATTGTTCGTTGTCTTTGTTTTATACTTTATTTTCTCACCAAAATAAATCATACAAAAGGTTCAAGTGGGACATCCCTGCTTGAACCTTTTTTGCATGGAGTTTTTGATGATATCTTTTTAAACGGTATTCTTTTTAAAACGATGAGTAGGACTTCCTTGGATGTTGGTTTTTATGCGGAATAAGCCCCCGGCGTGTTCATATTGCTCATCATTCATTCTTGCTGTTGTAATGTAAAGGTCCGTTAAATCCTGCCCTCCAAAGACACAGGATGTCACATTTAATGCAGGGATAGGTATATCAAGTAAATGTTCACCACTTGTTGGATTCCACCTCGAAATCTTTGCCCCTCCCCAATGAGCAATCCAAAGCATACCTTCTTGATCGATCGTCATTCCATCTGGTGATCCAGTGCTTTTTTCAATTGTAATGATTTCGGTTTGATTAGTGACTTGACCATTCGTGATGTCGTAGTTAAATCGTACAACCCTTTGTGTAGGTGTATCAATATAATACATATATTGATTGTCTGGTGACCATGCAAGTCCGTTTGAAATACTTATATAGTCAAGTTTCTTGGTGCTGGATAAATTAGGTTCTAAGCAATAGAGGGCTCCTTTTTCTTTGTGTCCTTTCAGACTCATCGTTCCAGCCCAAAAGCGGCCAGCGGGATCGCATTTTCCATCATTAAAGCGGTTCTCGTTTATTCCTTCTTCCGGATTGGAGATGAATTCTGTCGTATTTGCTTCACTATTATAAAAATAAAAGCCTGATTCTAAAGCTGTAATAAGCCCTCCGGATTCGTTAGGTGCAACTGCACCGACCATTTGTCCAAGCTGAAGCGTCTTCTGATGATGGTTAGAAGGGGCATAGATGAAGCATTTTTTCTCGATAATATCTACCCAATAGAGAACTTGAAGTTTCTCGTCCCAGCTAGGAGATTCCCCGAGTGTTGCTTTTGCATCTATGATAAGTTCTGCTGTTTCTATCATGTCACATCTCTCCTCATTAATAATCTATTGTAATTGTATACCTGTTATATATGGAATGAAACGTTTACATTGAAAAATTGCTTAAAAGAAGAGCACTGGCTGCGCTCGTTATGACTTCTTTATGAGAATGATAGCTCATAGGGAAGTTTTGAAACGGGCCAAGCACAGTGCTTGAAAGAGTAGCGTTTATCATGTTGCTGGCGAGGTTTTGAATTGTTGAACGCTTTGTCGCAATTGCTCACTTTGTTTTTTCATTTTTGTCGAAGAGTTTTTCACGACATTGGCAATATCGGTTGAATCGTTAGTCATTGAGTGAATTCGATCGATCATTTCAAGTAGCTCCTTCATTTCGTCTTGCTGCTTTAAATGGTTCTCGCCCATTTTAGATGTATCTTGACTTACTTGATTTAATTTTTCAACAAAATAAGTCGTTTCTTGATGGACGCTTTCGATTTCTTTACCTATGCTTGTGAAGGTAACTGGTAGAGAGTTTAGCTCCTTATATAGTTGATCAAATTTGCTTGTTACCGTTTCTAATTGATCATGGCTTATCGTTTGAATGATTTCACTATTCTCATCTAAAATTTTAACAATTTCGCTTGTGGCTTTTCTAGATTGATCAGCTAAAGTCCGAATTTCCTCTGCGACTACGGCAAAGCCTTGACCGTGCTCGCCAGCTCTTGCTGCTTCAATACGAGCATTTAGTGATAGTAAGTTAATCTTTTCGGTTACCGATGAGATAGTTGAAGTGATATTCCCCACCTTCGTTGAAAAGTGTGCAATTTGATTCATTTTTTCTGTGAATGCATCCATCGATTGATTGGCTTCTGATTGTGAAGCTGTAATGGTATTGATAAGAGAAGCAATCGTTTGTATTTCCTCTTTAATGGTGGAAACTCTGCTGCCTATTTGCTCCATGTTGCTAAAGGATTCTTGAATTGTAGCGAGCACTTGCTCATCATTTAGGAGTTCTTTCACTAACTTTTTCTGTTTGTCATTTAAATAGGATTTCGATTGCTCAATATATCCCTTCTGATCACTAGTTAATAATGAAAGACGTTCGGAGAATTCAATCATTGTATTAGACGTTCGATGGACAAAATGGGAATCGGTCTTAACTTGATCGACTATCCGATTAAGGCTCGCAACCAATTTATTAAAGGCTTGATGGAGCTCAGCTGTATCTTCATACGGTTCAATAGGTAATGTTTGAGTTAAATCTCCTTTTGTAGCGGCTATTTCTTTCATAGCTTGTATCGAATCGAATAAAGCGATATGCTCACCGTGTTCTGATACATTCAAGCCGGCGATCTCTTCTTCCTTCGTGACTCGCAATGGATAGACTTTATGAACGATCCAATAGAAGAGTATCCCTAAACCGAAGGCCCATACAAAGGCCACAACCACTCCTAATGCTTGTACGCCTATTTGATGGAATCGGCTGTCGACTGCTAGAAGCTCTATTTGACCGAAGAAACCAACTGCTAGTGTTCCCCAAGCTCCGGCTACACCGTGAACAGCAATAGCTCCAATCGCGTCATCGACTTTAAAGAAACGATCAATTAATAAATGAGCCAATACAACGATTAGTCCACCAATAGCCCCGGCTAGCATTGCATAAAGTGGCGTCATCACATCTACACCGGCAGTAATTGCGACTAACCCCCCTAATAATCCGTTTAAGCAGCTTTCAACGTGAGCCTGTTTATAAATGAACCATGAAACTATTAGAGCGATGATTCCTCCAGAAATAGCTGCTAATTGTGTATTCAGGGCAATAATTGCAATGTTACCATCGGCAAACGTAGTAGAGCCTGCGTTAAACCCCATCCAACCAAACCATAAGATAAAAACACCTATCGTTGCAATGACTGGACTCGCACCTCTAAAGGAAGAGGCAGAACCATCCTTCTTGTATTTACCGATTCGCGGACCGATAATAATGGCTGCTGCAAGAGCAACCCACGCCCCGATAGAGTGAACGACAGTTGATCCAGCGAAATCCATAAAGCCTAAGCCCTCAAGCCAACCTTCTTGTCCATCGATCCAAAGGCTTCCCCATGCCCAGTGACCAAAGATGGGATAAATAAGAATAACGATGAATGCTGTTCCTATTAAATAACCAGAGAATTTAACACGTTCAGCAATAGTACCAGAAACGATGGTTGCTGCCGTACCAGCAAAAACAATTTGAAAAAGAAGGAATGACCAGTTCCATGGATCTTCTGACATATTATGAAAGAAAAAAGATGATCCTCCTATCCAGCCATTAATACTTTCACCAAACATTAATGGAAATCCGATTAAGCTGAAAATTAACGTTGCAAGCATAATATCTGCGATGTTTTTCATTGCAACATTAATAGAGTTTTTTGCTCTTGTTAGACCAGCCTCAAGAGCGGTAAAGCCAGCTTGCATAATTAGAACTAATACACTAGCAAGAAAAATCCAGACAAAGTTTAAATGTTCTTGAAGTTCCATATCGATCCCCCTAATTCCAACTAACATATGTCATTTTTACTAGATATGAGTTAAAAGAACTACTTACGCGTTAGGTTATATAACATTTATATGGGATGAATGTTATATTTAAGTTGTGAACGATGTTAATAAATCTAAACGAGAAAAGAAAGTTTAAAAGAAATAAAATAAATATTGACTAAAGGTGACGAATCATGATATATTATTTCTCGTTGTCATTCATGACTACATTAAAATAATTTAAAAAAATTATTGACATTGTGGTCACTAGTTGATAATATAGAAAAGTCGCAATAAACGACGATGAGTTCCTTGAAAACTGAACAAAAGCCAAGCGAAAAAGAGACAATTGTTGCGTGAGCAACAAGGAATCTCGTCAATGTTTTATGAAATATATGAGCTAATTCAACTCAACTTTTATGGAGAGTTTGATCCTGGC
>NZ_JALKEV010000001.1 GCF_023017105.1 Halalkalibacter sp. APA_J-10(15)
TGCATGCGCATAAACGCTATCATCCGGTATTAGCACCGATTTCTCGATGTTATCCCAATCTACAGGGCAGGTTGCCCACGTGTTACTCACCCGTTCGCCGCTAACTTCAAAGGAGAACAAGTTCTCCCTAAAGTCCGCTCGACTTGCATGTATTAGGCACGCCGCCAGCGTTCGTCCTGAGCCAGGATCAAACTCTCCATAAAAGTTGAGTTGAATTAGCTCATATATTTCATAAAACATTGACGAGATTCCTTGTTGCTCACGCAACAATTGTCTCTTTTTCGCTTGGCTTTTGTTCAGTTTTCAAAGAGCTTGTTTGACATCGCTCTTAAGCGACTTTTAATAATATATCATAATCATCCATACACGTCAAACTTTTTTTAAAAAAACATAATAGTTTAATTCAACAATGACAAATAGAACCTCACACATTGATTCAACTCATTTAAATGAGCCAACTGAACAGATCAAACATATCTTCCTATCATTCAGAGCAGCAAACACTTCGCTTTTTCCTTTTAATATCCAATCAATCATTATCAATTAATTCAGCAATAAAAAGAGAATGATTTTGTACTAGATTAATAATTTCACCTGATGAAAGTTTAACTAGTGGTCTAGTAGGATGTTGTTCATCAAAGAAGATAATTTGCGCTTCTTCTCCATTAGAAAGTCTAACGCGATTCCCATAAGAAATATAATTAATACTTTGCATCAATGCTTGAGTGACGTTATAGTCGAACTTACCAAATTGCCCCATAGAGATTTCCTCTAAAACTTGGAAAGGAGAACGTTTCCTCCGATAGTGACGTTCAGATGTCATAGCATGATAAACATCTGCAACCGCTACAATTTGACCGAAACGGTGAATTTTATCTTCCTTTATACCTAATGGGTAACCACTACCATCATTTCGCTCATGATGCTGTAGCACGGCCAATGTTATTAAATCTGTTATACCTGTCTGTCCTTTAATCATATTATAACTATAGATAGGGTGCTTTTTTATTTCTTCATATTCATGACTATTTAACGATTCATCCTTGTGCAATAATCTCGGTGTCATTTTCGCCATTCCAATATCAGCTAAAGTACCAGCTAATCCGATTTGTACACAATCCGCATGAGGATAATGTAACTTATACGCTAAATAATAAGAAAGAATCCCAACATAAATACCATGATGATATACATAATGGTCCTTCGTGCTATAGTGATGTAAATAAACTAATTTATTATGTTCCTTTTTTACTTGTTCCAACAAAGGAAGCAGAACAGCCCTCACTTTGTATAGCTCTACTTTTTGTCCTGCTTGCCACGTTTGAAATAAAGATTCATATTTCTTTACAGCATTTAAATACATAGATACAAAATCAACTAACTCTTCATGTTTATGATCATCAATGTCGTCGGGTAAAAACCGTTCACCGTTTGACTTTATTGATTTCACATGAATGGTCTCGACCATAAAGGCTTCTAGTACTGTAAGTAATTCAACGGTAAGGGTTGTATTCTCTTTCACCAATGGTAGCTTAGTTAACCCCTCCACATCTTTACTTGTAATACAACCTGGCTCTACTTGGCTTAATTTCACTTCCATCACCCACAACCTCCCCATACAAACAGTATTCAATGAAGAACTCAACTCATTTAGTTACCATAAATAGTGTGAAAAAGGTAAAACGGAAAGGGCACTGAAAAAGTGCAAGCTAACTTTTTCCAATGCCCAATTAATTGGCACAACCTTTTTCATATGACAGAAAATGCAAATGAACTATGATTCATCGTTTTCATTATCATTTAATTCGAATTCATCTTCGATAGAATCGCTAGCGTCCTCATCATCAATATTCACACGCGCTACAGTTGCTACTTCTTCCCCTTCATTCACACGGATTAGTGTAACTCCTTGTGTGTTACGTCCGGTCACTGAGATGCCTTCCACATTCGTTCTAATCACAACACCACTTACCGTAATAATCATAACATCGTGATGATCAGAGACCACCTTCAGAGCAACGACGGAACCATTTTTCTCGGTAATATTACATGTTTTAATTCCTTTTCCTCCACGATTTTGGATACGGTACTCTTCAATCGGTGTTCTTTTTCCGTAGCCCTTTTCTGTTACGATAAGTACATCATGATCCTCTTCAACAATATCCATCCCTACAACACAATCATCGTCCCCAAGTGTAATCCCTTTTACACCTGCAGCAGTACGTCCCATTAAACGAACATCATTCTCTGGGAAGCGAATGGACATCCCTTGCTTTGTTCCAATAATGAGCTCACGACTACCATTCGTCAACCGAACACCATGTAATTCATCATGCTCTCGAAGGGTTATAGCAAAAAGCCCACCTTTACGAATGTTAGCAAAATGCGAAAGCCCTGTACGCTTAGTTACACCATGCTTTGTTGCAAAGAACAAGTATGCATCTTCAGTAAATTCCTCAATCGGTATAACTGTACTAATCGATTCACCTTGTTCGATTTGTAGCAAGTTAATAATCGGAATCCCTTTAGCCGTTCTTCCTAAATCAGGTATCTCATATCCTTTTAATCGATAGACCTTCCCTTTATTCGTGAAGAATAGAATGGTGTGATGAGAATTTGTTGTGAATAAATGCTGAACAAAATCATTATCATTCGTTCCCATTCCTTGAATTCCTTTTCCACCACGTTTTTGGTTCCGATAAGTTGAAATAGGCATACGTTTAATATAGCCTTGATGAGAAATCGTAATGACGACATTTTGACGTGGGATTAAATCTTCATCTTCGAGATGATCCTCACTCATCGAAATAATCGTTCGACGACTATCGTTATATTTTTCTTTAATTTCTGTAAGCTCTTCACGAATGATTTCAAGTACTTTTTCCTCATCCGCTAAAATAGCCTTCAGTTCAGCAATCTTGGCGATTAATTCATTATATTCATTTTCTATTTTGTCACGTTCTAAACCAGTCAGTCGCTGTAATCTCATATCTAGAATTGCTTGCGCTTGCTCATAGCTTAGGTTGAAACGCTCTATTAAGCCATTACGTGCTAATTCTGTCGTTTGAGATGAACGGATTAATTCAATAACTTCATCTAGGTGGTCTAGTGCTATACGAAGACCTTCTAAAATATGAGCACGTGCTTCAGCTTTTCTCAATTCAAAAGCAGTTCGTCTTCTAATGACAACAATTTGGTGATCGAGATAATGCTCTAAGCACTCCTTTAAATTAAGAACCTTTGGTTGTCCTTGAACAAGTGCCAATAAATTAATTCCAAAGCTAGTTTGTAGAGCTGTTTGTTTATATAAATTATTTAATAGTACATTGGCATTTACATCGCGACGCATTTCAATCACGATGCGCATACCGGTACGATCAGATTCGTCACGCAGATCTGTAATCCCATCAATTTTCTTATCCCGAACAAGCTCAGCAATTTTTTCAATTAATCGAGCTTTATTCACTTGGTATGGGATTTCTGTCACAATAATTCGTTGCTTCCCATTGTGTTCTTCAATCGATGTTTGTGCACGTAATGTGATAGACCCTTTTCCTGTTTGGTAGGCCTTTCGTATTCCCGATCGCCCTAATATCTCAGCGCCTGTTGGAAAATCAGGCCCAGGAATATGCTCCATTAAGTCTTCTATCGTTAACTCTCGATCACGTGAAAGAGCAAGTACGCCATCGATGACTTCCCCTAATTGGTGTGGAGGGATATTCGTCGCCATACCAACCGCAATTCCTGAAGCACCATTAACAAGCAAATTCGGAAAACGAGCAGGTAGAACGATAGGTTCTCGTTCTGAACCATCATAGTTATCTTGATAATCAATCGTATCCTTATTAATGTCTCGAACAAGCTCCATTGAAATCTTGGACATTTTTGCTTCCGTATAACGCATGGCAGCCGCTGAATCACCATCAACTGAACCAAAGTTTCCATGACCATCAACTAGCATATAACGATAGCTAAAATCCTGTGCCATCCTAACCATTGTTTCATATACAGCTGAATCACCATGAGGGTGGTACTTACCAATGACTTCTCCGACAATACGTGCTGATTTTTTATATGCTTTGTCTGGAGTCATTCCAAGCTCATTCATCGCATATAGAATACGACGATGAACCGGTTTTAATCCATCTCTTGCATCGGGTAAAGCACGACTCACAATAACGCTCATCGCGTAATCCATAAACGATGCTTTCATTTCCTGACTTATGTTACGTTCTTTAACTCTAGATTGATCTTGCTCAGCCATTAATTATAAACCTCCATCTTAAAGCCTAAATATCAAGATTTTCAACATATTGAGCATTTTCTTGAATGAAGTCCCGACGAGGCTCAACTCGATCTCCCATAAGCACTTCAAATATTTCATCGGCTTTCATCGCATCTTCTAATGTTACTTGTAATACCGTTCGGTGTTCAGGGTCCATTGTTGTTTCCCATAATTGAGTAGGATTCATCTCTCCTAGACCTTTATAGCGCTGAATTCCAACTTTGCTCTTATCTGTCAAGTCCTTTAATGCTTCGTCTAGCTCTTTATCACTGTATACGTAAGATACTTCACGCCCTTTTGCTAGCTTATATAATGGCGGTTGGGCAATATATATATAACCTCTTTCAATTAACGGTCTCATATATCGATAGAAGAATGTCAATATCAACGTCCGAATATGAGCACCATCAACATCAGCATCTGTCATAATAATAATCTTATGATAACGTGCTTTTTCAATATCAAAATCATCACCAATGCCTGTTCCAAATGCCGTAATCATTGCACGAATCTCATTATTAGCTAAGATCTTATCTAATCGTGCTTTTTCAACATTGATAATTTTACCTCTTAGCGGAAGAATCGCTTGGAAATGACGGTCACGACCTTGTTTAGCAGAACCACCTGCAGAATCACCCTCAACGATATAAATTTCACTAATGGATGCATCCTTCGATGAACAATCAGCTAATTTACCTGGTAAGGAGCTTACTTCCAGCGCACTCTTTCTCCTCGTTAGCTCTCTTGCTTTCTTCGCTGCTTCTCGCGCTCGCGAGGCCATAAGTCCTTTCTCAACAATCCGCTTCGCTACTTGAGGATTTTCAACGAGGAAACGCGAAAAGCGTTCGCTAAATAATGAATCAGTAATCGTACGAGCTTCACTATTACCTAGCTTTGTCTTCGTTTGCCCTTCAAATTGAGGGTCAGGGATTTTCACAGAGATAATCGCTGTTAATCCTTCACGAACATCCTCACCTGTTAAATTAGGATCTGCCTCTTTAAATAGATTATTTTTACGTGCATAATCATTGATCACTCGTGTTAAACCAGTCTTAAAGCCCGATTCATGTGTTCCACCTTCATGAGTATTAATATTGTTAGCAAAAGAATAGATGTTACTAGCAAAGCTATCATTGTATTGGACAGCTACTTCAACCGTGATCCCATCTTTTTCTCCTTCAATATGAATCGGCTCTTCATGAAGTACTTCTCGTTTACGATTTAAATGCTCGACAAATGATGCGATTCCACCTTCATAGAAGTAGGTGCTACGATTACCTTCTTCTTCTCTTAAATCTTCAATATGAATGGTCAAGCCTTTATTTAAGAATGCTAATTCTCTTAATCGAGTTGCTAGGATTTCGTATTCATAAGCAATCGTCTCTTGGAAAATTTCTGGGTCTGGTTTAAATTGGATGATCGTTCCAGTTTTATCTGTTTCACCGACGACCTTCAAATCTGCTGAAGGAACTCCTCGTTCATACTTCTGATAATAAACTTGTCCATCGCGATGGACATTCACTTCTAAAGACGTCGATAATGCATTTACAACTGATGCACCTACACCATGTAAACCACCGGACACTTTATAGCCGCCGCCGCCAAATTTACCCCCTGCATGGAGTACGGTCAGAATGACTTCAACAGCAGGTCGACCCATTTTCTCATGAATCCCAACAGGAATCCCTCGTCCATTATCTTCAACGCGAATACTATTATCTGCTTCAATCGAAACGGTAATTGTATTACAATGACCAGCCATCGCTTCATCTATACTATTATCAACAATTTCCCAAACTAAATGGTGTAAGCCACGAGAGCTCGTTGAACCAATATACATTCCTGGACGTTTTCGAACAGCTTCAAGACCTTCTAGTACTTGAATTTGACTTTCATCATATGATTGTTGTCCTGTCACTTCATTCACCCTCATTCTCATTGATCAAATGCACTTTTTATTTTACGAATCTACCTCTTCTTTATCTAATTGTATCTCCATATGACCTTGCGCTCTTCGGTTAAGAGTTAACGATGAAACAGGGGAGTAGTAGATTTCTTTATTTGTTAAGACTATTGATTTAATATAATCAGAAGATATAACTGTTGTCTGTTTCGACTTCTGCTCTCGCTTTAAGAAATCTGCTGTTATAGCTTGTTCCTTCGCATCATGGTTCAATATGGCAATAATCTCCTTTGAGCGGACCATAATATCTCCGCCTAAATGGATAAACATCCTCTCACCGCCTCTGATTTATCGTTCCTTCTACTACATCATATACGACCGAATCTGATAATATTGCATCATCTATTCCATCAATGTTCGTTGTCGTGACAAATGTTTGAACCCTTTTGCGTATCGTTTGTAATAAATGCGATTGTCTATAATCATCCAATTCTGATAACACATCATCTAAGAGCAAAATAGGATATTCACCAATTTCTGAATAAATTAACTCAATTTCAGCTAATTTAATTGCTAGAGCTGTTGTTCGCTGTTGTCCTTGCGAGCCAAACGTTTGAATGTTGCGTCCATTCACAAAAAAGCCGAGGTCATCTCGATGCGGCCCAAACAGAGTAACCCCTCTACGTATTTCTTGTTCTTTTTTCTCTTTATACGTCGCATGAAATTCTTCTTTTAGTTTCGACAAATCCATGTTATCTAATACGTTTGACGAAGGAAGGTAGCGAATTTCTAACTGTTCTTTCCCTCTACTAATATCATGATGGATTGATTCTGCCCATTCTTGTAATTGCTTCACAAAAGCAAATCGCCGATACGTCACCTCTGCAGCTAACACAATCAATTGCTCTGTTAACACTTCTAGCATTTCCTTCGAACCAGCTTGAGCTTGCAACGATTTTAACAAATGATTACGTTGAACTAACACCTTATGGTAGAGAGCAAGATGATGAAGGTACACTTGACTAATTTGTCCTAGCTCCATGTCAAGGAATTTCCTTCTTACTTGAGGACTGCCTTTTACTAAGTTTAAGTCTTCAGGGGCAAACATCACAACATTAGCTGCTCCGATGTATTCACTTAGCTTTTTTTGCTCTAAGCCATTTATTTTGCTTTTCTTACCTTTATTAGACAAAATGATTTCCAAGCTCATTGGACCATTTCGCTTTTTAAAATGTCCTTCAATTCTCGCAAATTCCTCATCCCATGCTATCAATTCTTTATCCTTTGAAGTCCGATGAGATTTGGCTAATGCTAATACATAGATCGCTTCTAATACATTGGTTTTCCCTTGAGCATTCTCACCAATAAAAATAGTAATAGACGGATCAAAATTCAATTCTACCCGTTGATAATTACGGTATTGACGAATAGTAAGGCTGGTTATTTCCAAAAGGGATTCCCCCTAATTTGCAGTAATTTCAACTCGTGATCCATCCCCTAATATAATTTCATCACCAGGAACAAGCTTCTTCCCACGACGATTTTCTTCTTCACCATTCACATAGACTGCATATTCTGATAAATACCATTTAGCCATACCGCCTGTATCAATGACCCCTATTTCTTTTAAGGCTTGTCCTAATGTTATGTAAGCTGTTGAAATGACGATTTTTCCCATATGATCACATCTTTCTCTTCTAGATAGAGGGTAGAAGCTCACCTTACTTTAGCAAAGCAAGACAGCAAATCATGTGAAGTGAAATGCTGTCTTGTACTAAACGTTACATTTATCTTTCTTACTATTGTACTAAACCTCGCACAGATAGCCAAGTCCTTTTATTAGCTTTGATTATGAACTCTCTTTAATACGTTCGAACCGGAGAAAATAAATGTAAATAATGATCTTCATCAACAGGGCGAATGACAAAAGGGCTCATAGCTCCTGTAAATGTTATAAGAATATCTTCACTATCAATAACCTTTAATGCATCGATAATGTTTTTTCCATTAAAGGATATTCTCATCTCTTCTCCTGTTATTTCAGTAGATTGTACACGTTCTACTACTTTTCCTATTTCGGGTGAAATGGATGAAATTTCAATCTCGTTATCTTCAATTGTTTTAAGTGTTACTACATTATTTTTCCCCTCTCTCGATAGCAAGAGAGCACGTTCAAGAGTATGCAAAAACGGTTTTGTTTTCAACGTAATAGACGTTTTTGATTGGTTAGGAATCATCCCTTTTGTCACAGGGTATTTCCCTTCAAGCAATCGAGAGAAAAAGAGCATATGCTTAATTTTAAATAGAATTTGACTCTCAGTCACGACAAATTCTATATATTCATTGGAGTCGTCTATAATTTTATTTAATTCATTTAAGCTTCGACCAGGGATGACTACATTGGTTAGTTGCAACGATTGATCATTTATTTCAATTGTTGCCTTTCTTTGAGCCAACCTATGACTATCTGTTGCAGTACAGAGTAGTACACCTTCTTCCAGCTCTAAGTTTACACCTGTCAATACCGGACGTGTTTCCTGGGTGGACACTGCGAAAACGATTTGTCGAATAATGTTTTTAAACATGTTTTGTGGTAATTTAAAAACTTGATCCTCTTGAATTTGAGGAAGTCTTGGGTATTCTTCAGGATCTAATCCATTTAAATTAAAAACCGAAGATGCAGAACGAATTGTTGCCGTTAATGAATCTTGAATTTGAATTTCAACTTCATCACCAGGTAACTTTTTAATAATTTCCGCAAAAAATTTCGCTTGCAATACGATACTTCCTTGTTCTTCAATACGAACAATTTCACTTCCTTCTTCTTCTTTAGGGATAAATGTTTCAATTGTAATGTCCGAATCGCTCCCAGTTAAAGTAATTCCATCATGCTTAGCTACAATTTTTATTCCAGTTAAAATAGGCATTGTTGTTCTTGATGAAACAGCTTTTGCGACATGCTGAACATCATGAACAAAACGATCACGATTAATGAAAAAACGCATAATAAATAAACTCCTTATATATATAATATTTTTTTAAAAAAAGTAGAAGTACTAGTAATAGGCGCTGTTAGTTTGTGGATAAGTAGCAAATACATACGAAAAACTAGCCTATCCACATGTGGGTAAAATGTTGATAGGCGGATTTTGTTATACACAATGTTAACAGCTATGGATTTCTTAGTAGATCAATTAACTCTTGAACTTTTGTTTGTAGCTCTTGGTCTGAATCGAGCAAGTTCGTGATTTTCTCATGAGCATGGATAACAGTCGTATGATCACGTCCACCAAATTCACTTCCGATTTTAGGTAATGAAGAATCGGTCAATTCACGAGAAAGGTACATGGCAATTTGACGAGGAAAAGCGACAGATTTTGTTCGTTTTTTTGCTTTAAAATCCTCTAATTTGACATTGTAATGCTCTCCTACTAATCGTTGGATATCGGTAATGGTCAGAATTCTAGGCTTTGAATTTGGAATAATATCTTTCAATGCTTCTGCTGCTAAATCTGCATTCATATCCTGATTAATTAGGGAAGAATATGCAACAACTCGAATAAGAGCTCCTTCTAATTCTCGAATATTCGTGTCTATTTGATTAGCAATATACAGCATGACTTCATTCGGGATATCAAGGTTTTCGGCCTTCGCTTTTTTACGTAATATAGCAATACGCGTTTCAAGGTCTGGTGGTGTAATATCTGTAATGAGTCCCCATTCAAATCGGGAACGCAATCGATCTTCTAATGTCGGAATTTCCTTTGGTGGTCGATCACTCGAAATGACAATTTGCTTTGATTCCTCGTGCAGTGCATTAAAAGTGTGGAAAAATTCTTCTTGAGTTTGTTCTTTTCCTGCTAGAAATTGAATATCATCAATTAATAGAACGTCTACATTGCGATATTTATTACGAAAGTGAACAGCTTTATTATCTCGAATCGAATTAATAAATTCATTTGTAAATTTCTCTGAAGACAAATAGACAACTTTTGCGTTTGGATTGTGGTCAATAACGTAATGCCCAATAGCATGCATTAAATGTGTTTTCCCTAAGCCGACGCCTCCGTAAATAAAAAGTGGATTATAAGCTTTAGCGGGCGCTTCTGCTACCGCTAATGAAGCGGCATGAGCGAAACGATTGCCTGATCCAATAACGAAAGTGTTAAACGAATATTTATCATTCAACATCGTTTTCGCTGCAGCTGGAGATGATTCGTTTTCCTCAACCTTATTTTTCTTTTTAGGTGTCGGTTCTGAGACGAACTCTTCATTTGAATCATGCTGCGGAATGACGAATTTCGGAATAAGCCTTGTTCCAGTAATATCTTCAATCGTATCTGATGTAAGCTCAGCATAATGATCTTCTAACCAATCTCGAGCAAATTCATTTGGTGCTGTGATGATAATCATTTCTTCATGAATATCATTTGCTTTTGTTTGTTTCAACCAAGTTTCGAAGCTTGGTTTACTAACTTTCTTTTCGATTTCTGCAAGAGCTTTATCCCACAAATCATGAATATTCTCCAAAAACTTACCCTCCTAACTAAAAAATGATCAATTCAAGAGACAAAAAAATGTCGTGCAAAGCATAGATTAGAAAAATGAATAATTATGCATACACAACGATATTCACGGTTTATAATAATATAGTAGAAAAACGTCTAAAGAAGGATTCTGAACAACCTGTGGACAAGTTATATTGACAACAGATAGAAGATGTCCACAATGTTACCCACAACCTGTGGATATATCGAAGTGGTTGTTGCATTATCCACGAGTGAAAACATAATAATCATAGCAAAAAAAAGTCATACGATCAATGGTTTGTTCAATCTATCCACAAATAACTGTATATAGTAGCAGGGCACTATCCACAACACTATATATGTGAATTTCTTGTTTATAAGGATGGTGATAATGATAAAACCCAAAAAAAGATTATCCACAGGTGGAAAACGATTGAAGTAATTGGATGATGTTACGGGAAACTACAACCTGTTCTGAAGTAGATTTGATTAGAGAGGTTAAAAGAATAAGGCTATTTAAATTGAAGAAGTTATTGAAGGATAGTCAAACGAGATGTAAAGAGGGCATGGCTAAGATCGTGAAGGAGGAGGACACTATAGTCCTGTGAAACGAATAAATGGGAATCTGTTTGTTAAAGTAAATGAGTGTAAAAGATGATACAGCATATAGATAGTGAAGAGGGTTTAAATTATAACCTTGACAACACCCTACTCCTTTCCTTATAATTTACAAGAATGTCTAAGGAATAGTTTAATCCTCAGGGAGGTGTAATAAATGGGAAAACCAACGTTTCAACCTAATAATAGAAAGCGTAAGAAGGTACATGGATTTCGTACGCGTATGAGTACAAAGAACGGCCGTAAGGTGATAGCTCGTCGTCGTCGTAAAGGAAGAAAAGTATTATCTGCATAGGCCACTGTTAACAGTGGTCTTTTTCTAAATAGTAAGAAGAGTTAAATAAGGAGGACGTTCATATTGAGAAGTGAACAGCGGATAAAAAAGAGTCAAGAATTTTCAATTGTATTTAAAAAAGGTCAATCCGTTGCGAACCGTCAATTTGTCCTCTATATACTATCGAAGGAGGATCAGCCGTTTTTTAGGTTAGGTCTTTCAGTAAGTAAAAAAGTAGGTAATGCGGTTACTCGGAATCGAATTAAACGTTATATACGTGAATGCTTTCGCATAGAGCAAGATCAGATTAAAGATTGTTTTGATTTTATTGTGATTGCGAGGCAACCGACTGCGAAGATGAGTTTTCATGAAGTTGAGAAAAGTTTAATGCACGTTTTAAGAAAAGCGAAAGTACTACATAAGTATCACTCATCTAAGAAGAGTAGTAGGCTCGTTTGACGATAGATGGTTTAAATGTTCAGAGAAACAAGGAGGAACTTACGTGATTAAGAAGTTTGGATTGGTTGCGATGATTATAGGGCTGCTTCTTGTCATGACCGGCTGTTTTAACATCGAAGAACCAATTAATAGTAGTAGTGAGGGATTTTGGGATTCGTATTTTGTTTATCCGTTATCGTGGGTCATTCTTTTTGTAGCGGATATTTTTGGAGAGCAATCAGGTCATGGTTGGGCGATTGTCATCGTAACGATTCTTTTACGTATTTTAATATTGCCATTAATGATTAAACAAACGAAAAGCGCTAAGGCGATGCAAGCTGTACAGCCTGAAATGGCAAAGCTTCGAGAGAAATACAGTGCGAAAGACCAAAAGACACAACAACAATTACAACAAGAAATGATGCAGTTATTCCAGCAAAAAGGAGTAAATCCTCTGGCTGGTTGTTTGCCGCTCTTTATACAAATGCCGATTTTACTTGCGTTCTATCATGCGATTATGCGTACGGAAGAAATTGGTGGACATGAGTTTATGTGGTTTGCGTTAGATGCGCCAGATCCATTTTTCATCTTACCTGTTGTGGCTGGAATCACAACATTTGTTCAACAAAAGATGATGATGGTGACAGATAATCCACAAATGAAAATGCTTCTATATATTATGCCGGTTATGATTTTTGTGTTTGCGATTTTCTTCCCGACAGCATTAACGTTATACTGGGTAGTAGGTAACCTCTTTATGATAGCACAAACATACTTCATTACGGGCCCAAATGTTGGTAAGGATAAAACAGCTGAAGCGACAGGAGGCAAAAAGAAGTGAAACGTGTGACGGTTTCAGGGAAAACGATTGAAGATGCGATTGCAAAGGCGGTAGTTGAATTACAAACGACACAAGAGAAAGTAGACTATAACGTTGTGGAGCAGCCACAAAAGGGTCTTTTTGGATTGTTTGGTTCGAAACCAGCTGTTGTGGATGTATTTGTATTACCTGATCCGATTGAGAAAGCTCATTCCTTTTTACAGGGCACGTTAGATCATCTAGGTATAGAGGCAACGATTGAGAAGGAAGAAACGGATCGTGCGTTGCGTTTTAACCTTTCTGCTAATGAAGGAACGGGACGAATTATCGGCAAAAGGGGACAAACATTAGAGTCGCTTGAATTCTTAACGAACCTTGTTGCAAATCGTGAAGCGGACGCATACACACGGATTGAATTAGATGCGGAGAATTATCGTCAAAGACGACAAGTGGTGCTTGAAAATCTAGCTCTTAAGTTGGCGAAGAAGGCGAAAATGACGCGACAGAAAGTCTCATTAGAGCCTATGAATGCTGCTGAGAGGAAAATGATTCATTCCACACTACAATCCTATGACGGAATTGAGACAGTCTCTGAAGGGAAAGGGATTAATCGCCACATTGTGATTTTACCGAAAGGAAACAAATTCTCTTCTTCACTTTAAAAGTGTTGGTTCTATATTTAGAAGTTTATGTAGAAGAGGCTGGGACATAACTAAAGTGTCTATATGGAAACCCGAACAAAAGATGAACGTAGCGGATGAAATATACGTAGACTCCTGCGGGATGAAAAGCCAAGGGTGAGACCCCGCAGTGCGAAGCACGAGGAGGCTCACCGGCTTCCCGCGGAAAGCGAAGTATATTTCAGGAGCGGTTTACGTCCTCCATCTATCATTGTTCGGCTTTTCTTTTAGTTAAACCACTTTTGTCCCAGCCTCTTCCTTTCGTGAAGGGCACCAAAAAAGTTAAAAACCAAACTTTTTCAGTGCCCTTTTCGTGTAAGTAGGGTACTCTAACAAGCATTCAATACAAATTAATGGGGAAAAATAGTACAATGATCATATTGTCGGAGGTGATCAGAGTGGAAATGGATACAATCGCGGCGATTTCTACAGCTCTTGGTGAAGGGGCAATTGGGATTGTGCGTTTAAGTGGTGAAGATGCGATAGCGATAGCTAATCAAATGTATAATGGAAAGCAATCACTCGAACAAGTGGAGTCTCATACGATCGTATACGGCTTTATTGAAGATCCGCGTACGAAGGAACGAATAGAAGAAGCAATGGTTACGGTAATGCGAGCACCAAAGACATTTACGTGTGAAGATGTTATCGAAATTAATTGTCATGGCGGAATTATGTCAGTGAATCGTGTTCTACAGCTTGCATTAAGACTTGGCGCACGTTTAGCCGAGCCTGGTGAATTTACGAAACGAGCCTTTTTAAATGGGCGGATTGATCTTTCGCAAGCAGAAGCCGTAATGGATTTGATTCGTGCCAAAACAGATCGCGCTATGGATGTCGCTCTCCATCAAGTAGAAGGAAGATTGTCAAAGCATATTCAAGCATTACGGCAAGCGTTGCTTGAAACGGTTGCTCACGTGGAAGTGAATATTGATTATCCTGAATATGATGCTGAAGAGATGACTCATGATTTATTGCGTGAGAAAGCAGATTATGTCAAAAAGGAAATAAATAAATTGTTAGTCACAGCTTCACAAGGTAAAGTATTAAGAGAAGGGATTTCTACAGCGATTATTGGAAGACCGAACGTAGGCAAGTCGTCGTTAATGAATAGTCTTGTTCATGATAGCAAGGCAATCGTCACAGATATTCCTGGGACGACAAGAGATGTGATTGAAGAATATGTGAATGTTCGTGGTGTGCCGTTACGGTTAATTGATACAGCTGGAATTCGGGAAACAGAAGATATTGTTGAACGAATCGGAGTGGAACGATCGCGCCAAGTGTTGAAAGAGGCCGATCTTATCTTACTCGTGTTAAATTATGGAGAAGAGCTTTCGGAAGAAGATGTCGCTCTTTTTGAAGCGGCTCGTAACATGAATGTGATTGTCATAGTAAATAAGACGGATATTGAGCAGAAGATAGATCTTACTGAAGTGAAGCGATTGGCTGATGGGAGACCTGTTATGACAACATCGCTTCTACGTGATAAAGGAATTGAAGAGCTAGAAGAAGCGATTGCGTCTTTGTTCTTTGAAGGGAATATTGATCAAAATGATATGACGTATGTCTCGAATTCTCGTCATATTGCTTTATTAGAGCAAGCAAAGGGAACGATTGAAGATGCACTAGGAGCGATCGAGATGGATGTACCGATTGACCTAGTTCAAATCGATATTACTCGAGCATGGGAGCTATTGGGAGAAATCATCGGTGACAGTGTACAGGAAAGTTTAATTGATCAGTTATTTGCCCAGTTTTGTTTAGGAAAATAAATAATGAAAAAGGAGGTTCCTATCATGAATTACGAAGCTGGTGAGTTTGATGTGATTGTTATTGGGGCAGGTCATGCTGGCGTTGAAGCAGGGTTAGCTGCTGCACGTATGGGAGCCAATACGTTAATGTTAACATTGAATTTAGATGCAGTTGCGTATATGCCATGTAACCCATCAGTTGGTGGCCCAGCAAAAGGAATTGTTGTTCGCGAAATTGATGCACTTGGCGGTGAAATGGCACGAAATATTGATAAAACTCATATTCAAATGAGAATGTTAAATACAGGTAAAGGCCCTGCTGTTCGAGCCTTACGTGCGCAAGCGGATAAATTTATGTATCAGCACGAGATGAAGAAAACAATTGAAGAAACGGAAAATTTACTATTAAGACAAGGTATGGTAGATGAGTTAATCGTTGAAGATGGTGTGTGTCAAGGAGTTGTAACGAATACAGGGGCTAAATACCGCTCGAAAACAGTCGTTGTGACGACTGGAACTTATTTAAGAGGAAAGATTATTTTAGGTGAATTATCATATGAGAGTGGTCCGAATAACATGAAGGCTTCTGTCAAGCTGGCTGACCACTTGAAGGAACTCGGGTTTGATATTGTCAGATTTAAAACAGGAACTCCACCACGAGTCAATGCGAGTACGATTGATTATTCGCAAACAGAAATTCAACCAGGTGATGAGAAGCCACGGGCATTTTCATTTGAAACAGTTAAGTATATTACCGATCAACTTCCTTGCTGGCTAACGTATACAGGTCAAGAGACACATGAACTAATCACGAATAATTTAAATCGTTCACCGATGTATTCTGGGAAGATTGAAGGAACGGGACCTCGTTATTGTCCATCGATTGAAGATAAAATTGTGCGATTTAACGATAAGCCTCGTCATCAAATTTTCTTAGAGCCAGAAGGGCGTAATACGTCTGAAGTGTATGTTCAAGGGTTATCAACGAGTTTACCTGAAGAGGTGCAGCTACAAATTTTAAAATCGATACCTGGATTGCAAAATGTTCGGATGATGCGTCCTGGTTATGCCATCGAGTATGATGCCATTGTACCGACTCAATTATGGCCAACGCTGGAAACGAAACGGCTTGAAGGTTTATTTACCGCAGGGCAAATTAACGGGACTTCTGGCTATGAAGAAGCTGCTGGTCAAGGGTTAATGGCTGGGATTAATGCTGCTCGAAAAGCATTAGGTGAAGAGAGTCTCGTGCTTGATCGTTCAGATGCATATATTGGCGTTCTCATTGATGATTTAATAACGAAGGGGACGAATGAGCCGTATCGTTTACTTACTTCTAGAGCAGAATACCGTCTATTATTACGTCATGATAATGCCGATTTAAGGTTGACAGAAATTGGATATAACATTGGTCTTATAAAAGAAGAACGCTATTTGCGATTTATTGATAAAAAAGAAAAAATTAGACAGGAAACGAAACGATTAGACAAAATCATAGTTAAGCCTAATGAGCGAGTAGCAAGCATGTTAGAAGAGGTTGGTTCAGCGCCATTACAAGAAGCGGTAAAAGCAACGATGCTACTAAAACGACCAGAGGTGACGTATGAAGATGTAGCGAAAGTTATTGAAGGTCCTGAAGTTGAAGTAGATGAAGATGTAGCGGAGCAAGTTGAAATTCAAGTGAAATATGAAGGTTACATTGAAAAGCAGCTTCAGCAAGTCGAACGCTCTCGCAAAATGGAAAATAAGAAAATTCCAGAAAATCTTGATTATTTTTCAATTAATGGTTTAGCGACGGAGGCGAGACAGAAGCTTAGCCAAGTACGACCGCTTTCTGTAGGCCAAGCTTCGCGCGTTTCGGGAGTGAATCCAGCTGATATTTCCATTTTACTTGTTTATTTAGAACAAGGTAGATTAGCTAAAATCAAATAATGTTATAAGAAAAGTGTGGAGATTTGATATGTTCAAAGAGACTTTTTCATCACAATTAACCGAACAAGGAATTTTGATATCTGATCATCAGCTACATCAATTTAACCTGTATTACAAGTTGTTAGTAGAATGGAATGAAAAGATGAACTTAACAGCTATAACCGCTGAGAATGATGTCTATTTAAAGCATTTTTATGATTCGGTTAGTGCAGCGTTTTATTATTCTTTTGAAGGTGAAAAACATTTAATTGATGTTGGAGCTGGGGCAGGATTTCCGAGTATTCCACTTAAGATCCTCTTTCCACAATTAAATGTTAGTATTGTCGATTCGCTTAAAAAAAGAATTGGCTTTTTAGAGCACCTTGTCTCAACATTAGGCTTGAAAAAAGTATCATTGTACCATGACCGTGCAGAGACGTTCGGTCAGAATAAACGTTTTCGTGAATCCTTTGATATTGTTACAGCAAGAGCTGTTGCACGACTTTCTGTTTTATCTGAATTATGCTTACCCCTCATAAAAGAAGGTGGAGACTTTCTAGCGATGAAGGCATCTGGTGGAGTAACGGAGCTAGATGATGCTAAAAAGGGGATTGAGATATTAGGAGGGGAGATTAAAGGGGATTATTCCTTCAATCTCCCGATAGAGGAAAGTGAACGACATATTATTCATATTACGAAAGTGAAGAAAACACCTAAGAAATATCCTCGTAAGCCTGGAATGCCAAATAAAACACCGTTATAAGCCAATGTTTCACGTGAAACATTGGTTGCAGGTTTAAAAATTGGAACTGTTGAACAAGTTTGGTGTAAATGGTGCGTAAGTGAATTCGGGGGGATCGGCTTCGTGCGTTACACGTTAATCTGAAAGAAGCGCGCGTTCAGAACAACACAAAATCGTTGTAACGACTCTCTGTGCGATGCAATGTAGAAAAGACGCCACTGCATTTTGTTATCTTTTACTTGACGGTTCGTCATTTCAAGGATATAAATGAGGTAGGAAAATAGAAGGAATTATACGGTCAACGTCGAAATGAGTAAGATGGGTTACAATCAAAAGGTGGTGTCATGGCGATGAAGCAACCGTTTTCGCGCCTTTTTGGCTTGGGGGACAAGCAAGCTGAAGAAGAGCAGTTAGGGAACGAAGAAATAGAAGAGATAAAGGAATTGGAACAACACGACTACGAGGAAGTAAGAGAAATTCCTATTAAGGATATTGTCCCGAATCGTTTTCAACCTCGTACTATTTTTGATGAAGAGCGGATCGCTGAATTAGCGCAAACAATACGGACGCATGGGATTATCCAACCGATTGTTGTACGTGCTTATGATGAAAAATATGAAATTATTGCAGGCGAAAGACGTTGGCGAGCTGTCACTTCGTTAGGCTGGGAAACGATACCTGCACTTGTGAAGGAATTTAACGACTCACAGACAGCTTCCGTTGCATTAATTGAAAATTTGCAAAGAGAAGGCTTAACATCCATTGAAGAAGCGATCGCTTACGCGAAATTAATTGAATTACATGGACTCACACAAGAAAGCCTTGCACAACGGTTAGGGAAGGGTCAATCAACAATTGCAAACAAAATTCGTCTATTACATCTTCCAGAAAAAGTCCAACAAGCCATTATGGGACGTCATATAACAGAAAGACATGCAAGAGCATTATTAATTTTAAAGAATACTGAATTACAAGAAAAAGTATTAGAGGAAGTGCTTGAAAAGCATTTAAATGTCAAGCAAACAGAAGAGCGTGTTCGAGCTATTTTAGAAAAGCAAAATGGTGAAAAGAAGAAGGTACCAAAACGAAAAGCATACTCTAAGGATATGAGGATTGCGATGAATACGATCCGTCAATCGGTTGATATGGTCGTTAAAAGTGGTCTAACCGTTGATGCAGATGAAGAGGAGCATGAGGATTTCTATCAATTTACGATACGGATTCCGAAAAAGTAATCTATCGAAGAAGATAGATTACTTTTTTCGCGAAATGACAAATTGCTGAAGAGTATGTTCAAATAGCAACAAAAAATATCGCAATGGCTTTGAATGCTACGCGTCTTATCGCCAGAAATTATTGATCACAAGACTTTTAAAAGATGTAGCGACTACGCCCATTGTTTCAAGTTCATTCAAAAAAGGAAACTAGATGGCCTCGAAAAAGTTGACGCCAAATTTTTTTATTGCTTTTAAAACGATCTCTTTTGAACAATCTCTTAAAATGTAAGAAAACTTTATAAAAACGTGAAACAAAAAGTGTGTTAAAATAAAAGACGAACTGTAGGATGGAAAGAAGGTGACAGTGTTGGGGAAAATCATCTCCATTGCAAATCAAAAAGGTGGGGTCGGTAAAACGACAACCGCTGTAAACTTAAGTGCATGCTTAGCGCATTTAGGGAAAAAAGTATTGATTGTTGACATAGATCCACAAGGAAATGCGACGAGTGGTATTGGAATAGAAAAAGGCGATATAGATGAATGTGTGTATGATGTGTTAGTAGAAGATCTCAATCCTAAAGAGGTCATTTGCTCTTCTGCCATTGAGCGTTTGGATGTCATCCCTTCTACTATTCAACTGTCAGGGGCTGAAATTGAGCTAGTACCGACCATTTCAAGAGAAGTACGCTTGAAAAGGGCATTAGCTACCATTTCTGAGGAGTATGATTTTATTTTCATTGATTGTCCTCCTTCACTTGGTCTATTGACCATTAATTCTCTAACTGCATCAGATTCAGTTTTAATTCCAGTGCAATGTGAATATTATGCGTTAGAAGGATTAAGCCAATTATTAAATACAGTTAGGCTTGTACAGAAGCATTTAAATACTGATCTGGCTATTGAAGGCGTATTATTAACGATGTTAGATGCGCGTACGAATTTAGGGATACAAGTGATAGAAGAAGTGAAAAAATACTTTAGAGAGAAAGTATTTGAAACGATTATACCGAGAAATGTTCGATTAGGTGAAGCACCGAGTCATGGGATGCCGATCATTACATATGATTCAAAATCCCGTGGTGCAGAAGTGTATGTAGACTTAGCGAAGGAAGTGATTGCGAGTGGCGAAAGGGTTAGGTAAAGGACTACAGGCGTTTTTTCCCGATCATTCAGAGGACATGGATGAGAAAGTGGAGCAAGTTTCTCTTTCAGATTTAAGAGCCAATCCGTATCAACCACGTAAATCATTTTCAGATGAGGCCATTTCTGAATTAGCCGATTCGATTCGAGAGCATGGGGTTTTGCAGCCAATTATTGCTAGGAAATCAATTAAAGGCTACGAAATAGTCGTAGGAGAAAGAAGGTTCCGAGCAGCGAAGGAAGCTGGCTTGAAGAAAGTACCGGTTGTTGTAAAAGAGCTCGATGAACAAAAAATGATGGAGCTCGCATTAATTGAAAATTTACAACGGGAAGATCTAAATCCAATTGAAGAAGCATTGGCTTATGAAAAGCTAATGAAGCATTTGAATGTGACACAGGATCAGCTTTCTCAGAGAGTAGGGAAAAGTAGACCACATATTGCTAATCATCTGAGACTGTTGCAATTACCAAACGTTGTACAACAATTCATTTCAGATGGTAAGCTGTCGATGGGGCATGGTCGAGCTTTATTAGGCTTGAAGGATAAGAAGAAGTTATCTCCTTTGCTTGAGAAAGTATTACAAGAAAAACTAAGCGTTCGTGAATTAGAGTCACTTGTCAATGAAATGAATTCGTATGTTCCACGTGAAACAAAAAAGAAAAAAGTCTCACTCCCTCCTATTTTGCTTGAGAAACAGGAGGTGTTACAAGCACGATTAGGAACATCTGTCATGATTAAGCCAGGAAAGAAAAAAGGAAAAATTGAAATTGATTATTTTTCTGACGATGACTTAGAGCGTATTATTCAATTATTAGAATCAAATCATGCATAATATAAAAAGAATATTCCTTTAGTCGTTTGGTGGACCTTCATCGAACGGCTTTTTTCTTAAGACTGATCAGGAACAATTAGTAGTAGAAAGGGTGAATGAAATGATTTATTTTGACCATGCTGCTTCATCATACCCGAAGCCGAAGAAAGTCGCAGAGGCGATGTCGGAAGCGGTTCTTACATACAGTGCGAATCCTGGAAGAGGTGGTCATCGATTAGCAGAGCAAGCTCGCCTCGCCGTTGAAGGTGCTAGGAAAAAAGTGGCGCAATTGTTTTCCGCACCTAGTAGTAAGAATGTATGGTTTTATCAAAATGCGACGATGGCTATTAATCAAGCAATATTAGGATTCCCATTTAAAAAAGGGGATCATGTGATTACAACGATGTTTGAGCATAATTCAGTCATCCGTCCGCTTAAACAATTAATGAAGGAAAAAGAAATAGATGTGTCTTTTATTGAACCAAATGCTTCAGGACTTATAGTAGCTGAAAACGTGATAGAAGAGATGACGAACCGTACGGTCGTAATTGCGATTACCCATGCTTCAAATGTAACAGGTGCCGTTGTACCAATACGGGACATTTCAACATACGCCAAGCAAAAGAATGTCGTCTTGTTTGTTGATGCTTCACAAACAGCGGGGACACTCCCTCTTTCAATGGAGGAGGACCATATTGATCTTCTTGCCTTTGCTGGACATAAATCATTGCTTGGTCCACAAGGAACAGGTGTATTAATAAGTAAAAACGATTATGGTTTAACTCCATTGATTGTCGGGGGGACAGGTAGTTATTCTGAGTTACCTTATCAGCCACAATCATGGCCTGATCGGTATGAGGCGGGTACGTTGAATACTCCAGGAATTGTTGGTTTAGCAGCAGGGATTGATGAAATTAATAGGAGAGGACTAGATGACATTTACGAGCATGAGCAATCGCTACTCAAGCACTTCGTTTCAGAAAGTGAAAAAATAGAAGGATTGAAGCTAGTTGGACCAACAGATTTAACAAAGCGGGTTGCTGTTGCTTCGTTTACATTGGACGGTTTAGACAGCCATGAGGTAGCGATGATTCTGGATGAGCATTATCATATTGCCGTTCGCGCTGGATTACACTGTGCTCCGATCATTCATCAAGCGCTTGGGACAGTTGATACAGGATTAATCCGAGTTAGCTTTGGACCGTATAATAAATTAGATGAAATAGATACTCTTATCCAAGCATTACAAGATATAAGTGAAGCGTTTTAATAGTGAGGAGTAGAAAAAATGGTGTTGCTAGGTACAATTGTGAATGGGCTTGCGATCGTTGTAGCCTCTTTAATGGGGTTATTAATTAGAAGAATTCCAGATAAAATGCGAGAAACGATTATGATAGCCATTGCATTAGCTGTTGTTGTGTTAGGGCTTGATATGGCATTAAAGAGTGAACAGTTTTTAATTGTTATTGCTAGTTTAGTTGTAGGAGCGATTATTGGCGAAATTCTAGATCTTGAAGGAGGATTAAATAAAGTAGGAGCGTGGATTGAACAACGACTTGGTGCAGCTGAAGAAGGCTCAATCGCGAAGGCATTTGTGACAACAACGCTCATATATGTCGTAGGGGCGATGGCTATACTAGGAGCATTAGATAGTGGTTTACGAGGAGATCATTCTGTTTTGTATACGAAATCAATGCTCGATGGTTTTACAGCCATGTTATTTACATCGACGCTCGGGATAGGAGTGATTTTTTCGGCTATCCCGGTTGTTCTGTATCAAGGGGGAATTGCTTTGTTAGCGACGCAAATTTATGAATATGTCCCTCAAGCACTGATGGATCAATTTATTGTCGAGATGACGGCGACAGGTGGTGTTATGATCATGGCGATTGGTTTAAATATTGCTGGGTTATTGAAGGTTAGGGTGGCAAACCTATTACCGGGAATTGTCGTAGTTGCTGTGATCGTCACAATATTGTACTTGATATAAGTAAACCGTGGATGGCTTTACTTAAAAAGTGATGTCGACGCTACCTGATAAAATAAAACTTTGAAGGTTTACAAAAATCCCCCCTGTAGAATGATAGAGCACTGGCACAGCTCGTTATGTTTTCGTCGAAACATAGAACGACTGGGCACAGTGCTTTTAAGATAGAGCTGATTTTCCCTTTCGTTTCAATGCTTCAAAGAATGTAGGAATCCGTTCTTGATTTGGAAGCATTTGATCGGCTTTTACAATTGCCTTTGCCATTGAATCGGCCATTTCCATCACCGTATGAAGACGTGTGTTTTGTAAGACAAAAAACTCCATCATTCCTCCAACATTTACAATGCCCGTCATATGGATATCTCCAATTGGCGGGAGCTTCTTCGAAACGGCAGCTCCTGGCTGTACAGGTCCGTGGGCCAACGTCATATAGCCAACACTGGATAGCTGTCCTAAGCAAGCATCGATGGCGATAATGAACGGACGCCAATGATCTCTTTTAATCTTCTCTAGTCGTTCTTCCATATTAACGGCATGAAAGGGATGTTCCAATGTTCCGTATACATGGAACCTGCGTAATGAAGCTGCTTCAAGCTTTGATCCAATAAGTGGCCCCAATGAGTCACCTGTTGAGCGGTCAGTACCAATACAAATAATAATGAGATCCCTTTTTGTAAAGAAAGCGGTCATTTCATGAAGGATACTAGCCATTTGATTAATAGCTTGTGGATCATCATAGTGAAAACGAGCTTGTTCTTCCTTTTTTATGAATAGACGATGGTTTGTACTCATAACATCGCCTCCTTTGCCATAGTAGTAACAGTATACGGTGCATTTTTCCTTTCTATACATAGAGAGTGAAGAAAGAGGAAAAAAGAGAGGAATGACGGTTATGTGGGCGAATGGTTTTAAGTGGATGTTCTTAATCATAGGAACAATGATTGGGGCTGGATATGCTTCAGGTAGGGAGTTATGGGAGTTTTTTGGTGCTGAAAGTGGACTAGCGATCATGTTGTTTTCTGTTTTATTTGCTAGCTCTTGCTTTATCATTCTATCGATAAGTGCAAAGCAGCAATCGTCTCATTATCTACCGGTTCTCCAAGAAATTATGGGAAAAAAACTAGCGAGAATGTATGATTGTATGATCCTAATCTATTTGTTTTCTGTAACGGTTATTATGCTTGCTGGTGGCGGAGCTACGTTAGAGGTTATTCATGTTCCATACTGGCTAGGAACCGTTTTTATTGGAGGAATGGTTGTCATTCTCTTTCTATGGGATACACGTGGAATGACATCGATGAACGCCCTTATCATTCCAGTATTGATTGTCTTTCTATTAGGTGTCCTTATTGCCTTTCAATCATTACTAGGGTTTCCGATTCAATTTCGAGTTGAACAGCAGCATAATTGGCCGTCAGCCTTAACATTTACAGCTTTGAATATTTTACCGTTAATAGCGGTCTTAAGTGCGGTCGGCAAAGAGGTTAACCGTCAAGGGGAGATCTGGATCGCAAGTATAGGGAGTGGTGTTATTTTAGGAGGGATTTCGTATCTTTATAATGAATCGCTCTTGCAAGTATCTGGTGATATCATGCTCTATGAAATCCCATTATTTGCGATACTAAAGCATTATCCTTATTTTATGGTGCTCGTTATGTCTGGGCTATTATGGTTGGCGATTTATACGACTGCAGCGGCGGGGGTATTTGGTCTTCTTTCACGTATGCGAGAATGGTTGAAGGGCCCTGCATGGCTCATTGCCCTACTAATTGTGAGCATCATGGCTCCATTAACTACCTTTGGCTTTTCGACTTTAATTTCGGTTTTATATCCACTATACGGTGTGTTGAACTTGTATGTATTGGCGGCGATTTTACTATATCCAATATTACATCATCGTTCCATCGTGAAATGATTCATTTTCGCGATCAATTCATGTATAATAAAGAGGATTAATGAAGAAGGAGGATCATGGCATGTCAGATAAGGAATTTGCTTTGCATGATGTAGTTGAAATGAAGAAGCAGCATCCTTGTGGTGAAAACCGTTGGCAAATTATTCGGATGGGGATGGACATTCGGATTAAGTGTCTAGGCTGTCAGCACAGTGTCATGCTACCTCGTAAAGAATTTCTGAAGAAAATGAAGCGAGTTCTAGAACGCGCTTCAACTTAAAACGGTGTGAAGGCATTATAGAAGAGGTAAGTCCTCCTATGATGCCTTTTACTATGGGAATGTACCTGGTAGTATTAATCAAAGATTTAGCTTTGCCACTGTACGTTGCTAATAGAGTATTGAAAAAATGATCTTTTTCAATGCCTTTTGACAATAGGTTGTATTTTTAATCCAAACTCACTATAATTGGAATGATTATGATCAATAGATGAAGTGGAAGTTGAAATAGAAAAGGAAGTGACCGAATGGCTTTAACGACAGGAATTGTAGGGTTACCAAATGTCGGAAAATCAACGTTATTTAACGCAATTACACAAGCAGGAGCTGAATCAGCAAATTATCCGTTCTGTACGATTGATCCGAATGTCGGAATTGTTGAAGTACCAGATGTACGTTTACAAAAGCTAACAGAGCTTGTAACACCGAAGAAAACGATCCCAACCGCTTTTGAATTTACAGATATTGCTGGTATTGTCGAAGGTGCAAGTAAAGGAGAAGGATTAGGAAATAAGTTCCTTTCCCATATTCGCCAAGTTGATGCGATCTCACATGTCGTTCGTTGTTTTGTAGATGAGAATATTACGCACGTTTCCGGTGGGGTAGACCCGCTTCGTGATATTCAGGTGATTAATTTAGAGTTAATTCTTGCGGACTTTGAAACGGTTGATAAGCGCTTTACTAGAGTGGCGAAGCTAGCGAAGACAAAAGATAAGGAAGCCGTTGCTGAGCTTGAAGTGTTAGAAATGCTTAAGGAGGCTTTTGAAGAAGAGAAGCCTGCAAGAAGCATTGATTTCACGGATGAACAACTGGCTATCGTGAAGCAGTTTCATTTGCTAACGATTAAGCCTGTTTTATATGTAGCAAATGTGAGCGAAGATGACCTATTAGCCCCAGATGATAATGAGTATGTACAAAAGGTAAAAGAATTTGCTCATGCAGAAAATAGTGAAGTCATTGTTGTTTGTGCAAAAATTGAATCAGAAATTGCTGAGCTTGAAGGTGACGAAAAGGAGATGTTCCTTGAAGAGCTCGGTATTGAGGAGTCAGGATTAGATCAATTAATTCGCGCAGCCTATCAGCTATTAGGCCTACAAACGTACTTCACAGCCGGTGTACAGGAGGTGCGTGCATGGACATTCCGAAAAGGAACGAAAGCGCCGCAAGCGGCAGGGATTATTCATACTGATTTCGAGAAAGGCTTCATTCGAGCTGAAACGGTATCGTATGATGACTTAATGGAAGCTGGCTCAATGAATGCAGCGAAGGAAAAAGGGAAAGTTCGCTTAGAAGGAAAAGAGTACATCGTTCAAGATGGAGATGTTATCCATTTTAGGTTTAATGTGTAATTAAATGCAGTGATGATAGATGAAAGCAAAGTATTCCTCTTAATGTGAAACCGAACAAATACATTTGGTGCAAATATACCGCTCCTGATATATAATTCGCTTTCCGAGGGAAGCTGGTGACTCCATAGCGCTATGCATTGTGGAGTCACCAGCTTTTCTTTTCATAGAGTACACTGGAAATTTATCAACCAAACTTCCAGTGTACCTGCTACCGCGTTTTCTCTTAGTATACTTATTTTAAGGGAAAGAGATTGCGGTACAGTGAACGATCTGTTATAATATTGGAATGTGAGTAAAATGACTTATTTTGATGAGTTTTGCTCCTTGCTCCGTTAGTGGAGCCGTTAGACCAAAAGGAGGTGGATCGGAATGCGTAAGTACGAAATTATGTACATCATCGCTCCAAACCTAGACGAGGCAGCAACTAAAGAAGTAATTGAACGTTTTAATAATGTTCTTACAACGAATGGTGCTGAAATCGAAAAGGTGAATGAAATGGGTAAGCGTCGTTTAGCATATGAAATTAATGATTTCCGCGAGGGTTTCTATGTATTGCTAAATGTACAATCTAATTCAGAAGCGATTGCAGAATTTAACCGTCTTGTTAAGATCAACGAAAGCATTATTCGTGTTCTTATTACAAAAGACGAAGAATAATGAATGGAAAATGGGAGGGGTATGAATGCTTAACCGAGTCGTGCTAGTTGGACGTTTAACGCGTGATCCTGAACTGCGTTACACACCAAATGGAGTTGCTGTTGCTAACTTTACGCTTGCTGTGAATCGGACATTTTCGAATCGGCAAGGGGAGCGTGAGGCTGACTTCATTAATTGTGTCGTCTGGCAGAAGCAAGCTGAAAATGTCGCAAACTATTTGAAAAAGGGTAGTTTAGCGGGAGTGGATGGCCGTATACAAACACGTAGCTATGACAACAATGAAGGCCGTAGAGTCTTTGTCACAGAAGTCGTTGCAGAAAGTGTACAATTTCTTGAGCCTCGTAATAGTGGAGGGGCAGGGAATGAATCATTTGGCGGACCTCCAAGTTCAGCAGGGAATAACGACTTTGGTAAGCAACCAAATCGTCCATCTGGCTTTGATGATCCGTTTGCAAATGATGGCAAGCCAATTGATATTTCAGATGATGATTTACCGTTTTAATTACCTCTCACCTTTAATGAATGGTTGTGTGAATAGAATACAATTTAAAAGGAAAGGAGTGCTGTCAAATGGCTCGTCGTGGTCGTCCAAAGCGTCGTAAGGTTTGTTTCTTCACTGTAAACAAAATTACGAAAATCGATTACAAAGATACTGACCTTTTGAAACGTTTCATTTCTGAGCGTGGTAAGATTTTACCTCGTCGTGTAACTGGAACGTCAGCGAAGTATCAACGTCAACTTACAATTGCCATTAAGCGTTCTCGTCAAATCGCATTATTGCCATATGTGAATGATGTTAACTAATTAGATATATCAAAACAAAGCATGATAGAGATACAGTCTCTGTCGTGCTTTTTTTAACATTCCGCTTAATTTCATCTAAGTTCATAATAGCAAAGCCGAGTTTACCTAAATAGGGTGGGAAAATGAAGGGTTTCTGGAATAGCAGGAAGGGAAGAAGCTCATAAAGCTTTCTAGTCAGAATATGTTAGAAGACGACATCCATGTGGCCTTGAAATAAAAATTGAATAAATTAAATTAACTCTATAAACCTTGATAAAAGAGCAAATAGAAAAAGCGTGTTTTGAAAAATTGATCAAAATACGCTCTTGATTATCCTACTCGCTACTTCAACAACGGTCACCGTACCCCAAAGCAAAATAATAATGATTTTGCTCGTTCCAAGGCTGATCCTAAAAAATACGCTTCGTCCACCAGTGGCGAGTATAATATCCGATATCTCTATATGTAAGATATTGAGGGGCAGTAGAGTCTTCCATCCAACTTTCTAAAACAATCTGATTATTGTTCCAAACTCCTTTATTAAGATACATATTTCCTATTTTTACTAGATTTATCACACGCATGCATAGGCCATTTCCACCATTGTTTATAACTTGAGGATCTTCATACCAACGACAATCACTTATTAAATGATGCCAATATCCATGGTATTTTATAAAGAAACAACACATGTAATAGGATGTTCACCTTTGTATGCTTTAACTTTCCTGTTAATTACGGTAAAATATAAAGGAATATCTATAAAGATATAAAAGATCGGAAAAATGAGGTGTATTTGTGAGAGATACAAAAACGATGACAGAGGGAGCCATATTGGCTGCTATCGTTACGATTCTATTACTTCTCACTCTATATGTTCCACTAATAAACACGATTATAATGTGGGCGTTGCCATTGCCTTTTGTCGTTTTCACATTTCGTCGAGGGCTGAAGGCCGGGACGGTATTATTACTTGTTTCCTCCTTTTTAGGCTTTATTCTAGGTGGAGGGGTATTAGCAATAATTCCGGCTATCATGTTTGGAACAGCTGGTATGGTGATTGGTGAGATTCACCGTCGAGGCTTGAGTGGCTTTGCCGTTCTGCTAGGTGCATCTTTGGCATATATCGTACATATTTTGCTCTTATTCGTCGGTATGACTCTGTTAGTTGGACAAAGTCCTATGCAGCTAGCAGCTGATTTAACACGTGATCAAATGGAGCTTGTTGAGCGTACATTAGGTGGAATGGGACAAATGAATACTGAGATGCTTGATGAAGCATTGGATACATTACTGTATTTAGCTCCGGTAGCCATTGTCTTTTCAGGAATCCTATTAGCGATCATTACGGTGCTTCTTAGTTATTTCGTTTTAAAAAGATTAGGACATGATGTGAAGAAATTGCCTCCCTTTCGTCATTGGGCGTTTCCGAAAAGCTTCTTATGGTATTATTTAGTTGTACTTATTGTTGCTTTAATCGGTGTTGAAGAAGGAACAGTGATGTTTACGGTTGTGCAAAACCTGATGATGCTATTAGGGTTTGTTTTGACAATTCAAGGATTCGCTTTTATTTTCTTTTATTGTCATCATAAAAAAGTTTCTATCGCTCTCCCTATTATCATTGTCGTAGCATCCTTCATCCTTTTACCAATCATTGAGATTATTCGTATAGTAGGAATTATTGACTTAGGCTTTGATTTGCGTAAGCGCATTGCTGGCCAGGATAATAGGAGCTGACGATATGCCAAACTTTTTATTAAATCGCTGGCACGGGTATCATGTCATTGCTCTCTTTATCGTTGCAACTGGATTTGTTAGTTTTGTCGCATGGTACAATTGGAAGGTAGGAGTCATTGGTTTCCTCTTATTAGGGGTCGTACTTGTTTTCACGATTCAAGCAAGAATGGCGTTTGAGCGCGACTTAATCAATTATATTTCGACTCTATCCTCACGTGTATCGAAAGCAGGGGAAGAAGCGGTCAAGAGGATGCCCGTTGGTATACTCTTGTACAATGAAGAACATACGATTCAATGGGTCAATCCGTATATGACCTCAACCTTTGATGAGAAGCTCATTGATTGTCCTCTAAGTGTGATTAGTGAAGAGCTTGAAAAATGGTTAGAAGAGGAAACAATGGAAGGGCTTTTACACATAGATGAGTCCATTTACCAAGTAACGATTGAGCCTCAAGAACGATTGCTCTATATGATTGATGTGACGGAGCAAGAGCAGGCTTTAGAGCAATTTCATCAGTCTAAAACCGTTCTAGCGATGCTTTATTTAGATAATTATGATGAAGTGATGCAGGGGATCGATGATCAAGTTCGCGGACGGATGATGAGTATTGTAACGAAGACGTTAAATGAGTGGGCTGACTATTATGGGGTCTATTTAAGGAGAACATCGGCGGATCGTTTTATTGCGGTTATGCATGCCTACTCGCTTAATGAAATGGAAGAAAGTCGATTTGAAATTATTGATGATATTCGTGAGCGAACGGCTAAAGAAAAATTAGCGATTACGCTTAGTATTGGTGTAGGGACAGATGAAGACGATTTGCGTGAATTAGGAAAAATCGCGCAATCAAGCTTAGACCTTGCACTTGGACGTGGCGGTGACCAAGTGGCTATTAAGCGCACAAACGGTCGTGTTCGTTTCTATGGTGGGAAATCGAACGCGATGGAAAAGCGTACGCGTGTAAGAGCGCGAGTTATTTCTCATGCACTGCGCGACTTTGTGACAGAAAGTGATAAAGTTCTCATAATGGGGCATAAAAATCCGGACATGGATGCAATTGGTGCGGCAATTGGGGTTCAGAAGTTAGCTGAGGTCAACGATAAGGAGGGCTTCATCGTTTTAGACCCGAATGATATTAATTACACGGTTCAAAAGCTGATGGAGGAAATAGAGGAGCATGATTACTTATGGTCGCACTTTATTACTCCTGAAGAAGCAAAGGATCAAATCACATCAGATACGCTTTTAATTATCGTTGATACGCATAAGCCATCATTGGTGATCGAACCAGAATTATTAAATAGGGTTGAGCGCATCATCGTCTTGGATCATCATCGGCGTGGTGAAGAGTTTATTGAGGATCCTGTGCTTGTTTATATGGAGCCATATGCGTCATCGACGGCAGAGCTTGTTACAGAGCTACTTGAATATCAGCCTAAGCGTCTACAGATGGACCGACTAGAAGCAACAGCATTGCTTGCTGGGATTATCGTTGATACGAAAAGCTTTGCTGTCCGAACAGGAGCGAGAACCTTTGATGCGGCATCCTTCCTTCGCTCAAATGGAGCAGATACTACGCTCGTTCAAAAGCTCTTGAAGGAAGATTTAGATCAATATGTGGCACGCTCGAAGCTAGTGAAAAGTGCAGAAACGTATCGAGATGGTTTTGCGATTGCTACAGCAAGCGAAACGAAATCATATAACCAAATTATTATTGCTCAAGCTGCGGATACGTTATTGTCAATGAAGGATGTTGTTGCTTCTTTTGTCATTTCCAAGCGAGAGGATGGCTATGTAAGCATTAGTGCTCGTTCATTAGGTGATGTGAATGTTCAAATTATTATGGAATCACTTGATGGTGGAGGGCATTTATCGAATGCAGCGACTCAATTAACAGATATAACGGTTATGGAAGCGAAGGAAAAGCTACAGGAAGCAATTGATCAATATATCGAAGGAGGTCAATAATTAATGAAAGTGATTTTCTTAGAGGATGTAAAAGGAAAAGGGAAAAAAGGCGAAACAAAAAATGTTTCAGAAGGCTATGCTCGCAATTATTTGTTACCAAATAACTTGGCCGTTGAGGCTACGCAAGGTAACGTGAAGAATTTAGAAGCACAAAAGAAAAGTAAGCAAAAGAAGGAAGATGAAGAGTTAAAGGCAGCTCAGGATTATAAGGCGGAGCTAGAGGCCTTAACAGTAGAAATAAAAGCAAAAGCAGGAGAAGGTGGCCGTTTATTCGGAGCTGTTTCCACAAAGCAAATTGCTGAAACGTTAAAGAAAATGAAGAAGAAGGTAGACAAGCGTAAAATTATGCTAGATGATCCCATTCGTGCACTTGGCTATACGAACGTACCAATTAAAATACATCCAGAGGTTATTGCCACTGTTAAAGTGCACGTTGTAGAGGAATAAGAAAATAGCGGAGGGTGTCGCAAAAGAGAGATGCGATACCCTCTTTAAAAATCATTATGAGAAAGGCGGTACTGGCATGAGTGATTTATTTGCAGATCGTACACCACCACAAAATATCGAAGCAGAGCAAGCGGTCATAGGGGCTATTTTTCTATCTGCTGATGCTCTTGTCACCGCTTCTGAACGACTTGCCCCTGATGATTTCTATCGAGCCTCACATCAGCGAATCTATGAGGTGATGCTCGATTTGTCGGAAAAAGACGAGCCAGTAGATTTAGTAACAGTGACCTCAGAGTTACAAGATCGAAAGTGGCTTGATGATATTGGCGGTATTGCGTATTTAAGTGACCTTTCTAATTCTGTACCGACAGCTGCAAATGTGGAATATTATACGAAAATCGTCGAAGAGAAGTCGATTTTGCGAAGGTTAATTAAAGTTTCAACATCAATAGCGGCTGACGGCTATGCAAGTGAAGAAGAAGTCGATACGATTTTGTCAGAAGCGGAGAAAACCATCTTAGATGTAGCGCAGCGTAAAAACACGAGTGCTTTTATTTCGATTAAAGATGTCTTAGTTGAGACATATGAAAAGATTGAAATGCTACAAAACCAACAAGGGGAAATTACAGGAATTCCAACAGGCTTCCAAGAGCTTGATCGAATGACCGCAGGCTTTCAACGTAATGACTTAATTATTGTTGCAGCAAGACCTTCCGTCGGTAAGACGGCTTTTGCGTTAAATATCTCTCAAAATGTGGCAACGGCTACGGGGGAGAATGTAGCGATTTTTAGCTTAGAGATGGGAGCGAGTCAGCTTGTACAGCGGATGCTTTGTGCAGAGGGCAATATTGATGCGCAGCGAATGAGAACAGGTGCGTTAAATGCCGAAGATTGGCAGAAGCTTGCAATGGCGATGGGAAGTTTGGCGAAAGCGGGTATCTACATTGATGATACTCCTGGAGTGAAGGTGAATGACATCCGAGCGAAATGTCGCCGATTGAAGCAGGAGCAAGGGCTTGGTATGATTATGATTGATTACTTACAGCTTATTCAAGGGAACGGCAAGAGTGGCGAAAACCGACAACAAGAGGTATCAGAGATTTCTCGTACACTGAAGCAAATTGCTCGTGAGCTTGAAGTACCTGTTATTGCTTTATCCCAGCTTTCTCGTGGTGTTGAGTCGAGACAGGATAAGAGGCCAATGATGTCTGATATTCGTGAATCGGGAAGTATTGAGCAGGATGCTGATATTGTCGCCTTTCTTTATCGTGATGATTATTATGATAAAGAATCGGAAAATCAAAATATTATTGAGATCATTATAGCGAAACAACGTAACGGTCCGGTTGGGACGGTGGAATTAGCGTTTGTGAAGGAATATAATAAATTTGTTAATTTAGATCGTAGACATGATGAAAGTAATATGCCACCAGGTGCATAAATGAAGCGGCCATTAAAGAAATTTCTCTTTTTTGGTCGCTTTTTTTGCTGATTCTCACTCAAAAAACGAATTACAGTCGAACGAAGTTATGTAAGAAATATATAAATGTTCGTGTTTACATTGACGCTATGAGGAGGAGTTGGTATACTAATCAGTGGCTTTGGAAAACTAAACTTACTAAAGGCTAATGCGGAGGTGCATGTCATGTCATCAGTTGTTGTTGTAGGAACACAATGGGGTGATGAAGGGAAAGGGAAAATTACCGATTACCTTTCAGAGCGAGCAGAGGTTGTCGCCCGTTATCAAGGGGGAAACAACGCAGGTCATACGATCGTGTTTGACGGTGTGAAATATAAGCTACATTTAATTCCTTCTGGTATTTTTTATAAAGATAAGGTTTGTGTCATTGGTAATGGAATGGTCATAGACCCGAAAGCGATCGTGGAGGAAATTGCTTATTTGCATGAACGTCAGGTTGATACGAGCAATTTACGAATTAGTAATCGTGCCCATGTGATTCTTCCTTATCATTTGAAGCTTGATATCGTTGAGGAAGAGCGTAAAGGCGCTAATAAAATTGGAACAACGAAAAAGGGCATAGGACCTGCTTATATGGACAAGGCTGCACGAATTGGAATCCGTATTGCCGATTTATTAGATAAAGAAGTGTTTGAGGAAAAGTTAGAACGTATTCTAGAAGAAAAGAATCGTTTATTTGAGAAATATTATGAGGTAGAAGGATTTACGAAAGAGGAAATCCTTGAAGAGTACTATGAATATGGTCAACAAATTGCACAATATGTATGTGATACATCTGTTGTATTAAACGATGCATTAGATGATGGACGTCGTGTCTTATTTGAAGGTGCTCAAGGTGTTATGTTAGACATTGATCAGGGAACATATCCGTTTGTCACGTCGTCGAATCCGATTGCTGGGGGAGTAACGATTGGTTCTGGAGTCGGTCCAGCGAAGATTACAAAAGCTGTTGGTGTTTCAAAGGCTTATACAACTCGTGTAGGCGATGGGCCATTCCCTACTGAGCTTCATGATGAGATTGGCGATCGAATTCGTGAGGTAGGAAATGAATATGGGACAACAACAGGGCGCCCACGTCGTGTCGGTTGGTTCGATAGTGTCGTTGTTCGCCATGCTCGTCGCGTGAGTGGGTTAACCGATCTGTCGTTAAATTCAATCGATGTATTAACAGGGATTAAAACATTAAAGATTTGCACAGCCTATAAGTATCGTGGGACAGTCATTGAAGAGTTTCCGGCAAGTCTGAAGACGTTGGCTAAGTGTGAGCCAGTTTATGAGGAACTACCTGGATGGGATGAGGATATTACAGGTGTGAAGTCGTTAGATGAGCTACCGGTAAATGCTCGTCATTACATTGAGCGTGTTTCACAGCTTACAGGTATTCCATTAACGATCTTCTCTGTAGGTCCAGATCGTGATCAAACGAATTTAGTGCGCGGAGTTTTTGCATAATTGAAATAAAATAGAAGCAAGTGTATACGCTTTTTGTATGTACTTGCTTCTCAAAACGTTAGCGTTTATATTTTTTAAAAAAGTAGTTGCACGTCTTTTTTTTGTGTGATATTATAAATCTTGTCGTCAAGAGTACAGGCTCTTGAATTAAGCAAAACAAGAGCCATTAGCTCAGTTGGTAGAGCATCTGACTTTTAATCAGAGGGTCGAAGGTTCGAGTCCTTCATGGCTCACCATTTTTTGATAAAGTGGCCCGTTGGTCAAGCGGTTAAGACACCGCCCTTTCACGGCGGTAACACGGGTTCGAATCCCGTACGGGTCACCACTTTATTCGGTCCGGTAGTTCAGTTGGTTAGAATGCCTGCCTGTCACGCAGGAGGTCGCGGGTTCGAGTCCCGTCCGGACCGCCACTTTATATGAATTTTGGCTTGGTAGCTCAGTCGGTAGAGCAATGGACTGAAAATCCATGTGTCGGCGGTTCGATTCCGTCCCAAGCCACCATTTGCCGGTCTAGCTCAATTGGTAGAGCAACTGACTTGTAATCAGTAGGTTGGGGGTTCAAGTCCTCTGGCCGGCACTTTCAAATCCGTGTGAGAATTCATGCGGATTTTTTGTGTTTTTTAGGTATTTGGATTTTATAGTGGAAAAGGAAAAGGGCTTAAAAGTCTTCTTTTTCCAATTTCTTCATAAGTGTGGCAAAATCGACACCATCGTTTCCTCTTATGATGTAGTCTGTTACTTCATGCTAATTGACCGTATCGTATAACATAGCTTTGTTAAGAGCACCTGGATTAAATCGTTGCTTACGCTTTTTATGAATTAAACAGTATCTTGGCTTGTAGCACTTCTAATAAGTAGCCTCTACCTATTTTTTTAACTTGCCTTGTCATATTTACAAGATAATACAGAAACAAAGAATAATGGAATGAGGTTCATCAAGGTCGGTTAATTTAAGTGTCGATGGTCTCGTTTGTTACATGGGGATGTGAGGAGAGGCCACATTCAGATCAATGAAACACCTTCTCGCTTTTCTTATAAAATACGAATTTCTAAATGACGTAGAAGAAACTTAGGGGAGAATCGAGGAAGATGTAGGTGAATTCATAGGTGGCATTGGCTTCACACGTTACACGTTACACGTCTTTATGAAAGAACCCCACTTTCATAAAGACTAAAAAACGTTGTAACGGCTCCGTACAACGCTTATAAGTAAAACGCAGTCGTGTTTTTCTTATCTTACAGTTATATTACAATCCTTTAACATTTAAATATATTTATGAAAATAGGCGAAGTTTATGCTAGAATAATAGAGGTTATCGAAACTTGTCTTTAAAATCGAACTTTTGACATACATGATAGACGTTTACATTTTAATTTTATATGTTTAATAGGAGGTTTGGCATGAGTGAAGTAGGGGATAGCTCAATACATAAGTACTATTCAAGGAATACAAGTGGTTTACTTTTAGCATCACTCTTATGTGTGTTCATGATGATGTATTTTTTTGTCGGAACAACTACAGTTAAGGCGGAAGAATCACTTTCCATACAAACGATATACCACGTTTACGTTGATGATAAACATATTGGTTTTGTTAATGATGAAGAAGTGGTTGAAACGGTTGTGCAAGAGAAGCTAGAAGAAGGCAAATCAGACGATCTAGAAGTATCTTTACATATTAAAGAAGAGCTTGAAGTGATTCCAGAATTTGTTTTCCATACGCGTAGTCAGAATAAGACAGTTACAGAAATATTGAAAGAGGATTTAACAGTAGAGGCAAAGGCAATAGCGGTTGTCGTAGAGGGAGAGCCAGCTGTTTATGTTGCTTCTGAGGAAGAAGCGGATGAGCTTTTAAAGGAATATATTATTCAATATGTTTCTGAAAAGGATTATGAAGCGTTCTTAGAGGTATTAGAAGAAGAAATGGACACGAGCGATATAGAAGTCGATGAACGTATGTACACTGACATTGACTTTAATGAAGAGGTCGAATTAGAAGAAGCGACAGTTGAGCCAAGTGAAGTGCTTTCCTTAAAGGATGCTTTAACTTTATTGAAAAAAGGAGTACTTGAAGAAAAGGTCTACGAGGTTCAAGAAGGTGATGTATTAGGCAGTATTGCCAACGACCATGATTTAACGTTAAAGGAATTTCTAAGCTTGAATGACGGGCTTGAAGAGGATAGCTTAATTCAAATTGGTGACGAAATGAATGTGACAGCCTATGAATCGGTATTAGATGTCATCACTGTACAAATTCGTATAACCGAAGAGTCGATTCCTTATGAAACAGAAGTGAAGGAAGACGATTCGATGTGGAAGGGTGAACAAGAGGTCACTCAAGAAGGTAAAGAGGGTACACAATTAATTGAGTACGAAATTACAGAAAGAAATGGCTCATTAACGAAGCGTGATGTGCTTTCTGAGGAAATAACAGAGGAGCCTGTTAATCGTATCGTTGTGAAAGGTACGAAGGAAACGCCATCTCGTGGGTCAGGTCAGCTAGGCTGGCCAGCAGTTGGAGGATACATCTCCAGTTATCAAGGGAATCGTTGGGGTCGTTTCCACCGAGGAATTGATATTGCTCGTCCGAGTAACTATGATATTTTAGCTGCGGATAACGGAACAGTGACTCAAGCGAGTAGTCAAGGTGGATACGGGAATGTCGTTCGTATTGATCATAACAATGGCGTTGAAACGATGTATGCACATCTTGATTCGATTGATGTAAGTGTCGGTCAAACCGTTTCGAAGGGACAGAAAATCGGAGTCATGGGTCAAACCGGGAACTCTACAGGCATTCACTTACATTTTGAAGTGTATGAAGATGGAAGCCTTCGTGATCCAATGGATTATTTGAATCGTTAATTGAAGAAAAGGTAGGTTAAAAGAGAAGAGTACTTTTAACTTGCCTTTTCTTTTTTCTAAAAAAATAGGAATGTATTACGAGGAAGAACTTGTCTTTCCTTTTTGATTTGCTTGTTAGGAAGGAAGGAGATAAAGTAAAAGGTAGAGAATTATTACTAGTAAGCCTCTTTATGAGATATGTTTTCTATATGTAAAGAAAGTATAAAATTTAAAAAAGTGAGAACAGTGTCGGCTTCGTTCATGTTCGTTACACGTTGATCTGTAAGGATCCTACATTCGTACGACGCAAGTAAGAAAAGGTAGCTATTAGACATAGATGAACGAAATTGTTAAAGAGATCGGAGAGAGTGCAGATGGATAAACGAATTTTAGTTGTTGACGATGAAAAGCCAATTGCAGATATTTTGAAATTTAATTTAGAGAAGGAAGGGTTTGACGTTCTTTGTGCTTATGATGGATTAGAAGCGATTAAGCTTGTAAAAGAAGAGAATCCTGATTTGATTTTGTTAGATATTATGCTCCCATATAAGGACGGAATGGACGTATGTCGTGAGGTGCGGAAGGATTATGATATTCCGATCATCATGTTGACGGCAAAGGATTCAGAAATTGATAAGGTGCTTGGCTTGGAGCTTGGAGCAGATGATTATGTGACAAAGCCATTTAGTACGAGAGAGCTGCTTGCACGTGTGAAGGCTAACCTACGCCGGCACAAGTCAAATGAGGAGACGCCAGCACATAAGGAAATGTCGATTGGCGAGCTGTCGATCTACCCAGATTCTTATTTAGTGAAGAGGCGCGGTGAGACGATTGATTTAACGCATCGTGAATTTGAATTGATTCATTATTTAGCGAAGCATCTTGATCAAGTGATGACTCGGGAGCATTTACTACAAGCCGTGTGGGGGTATGATTACTTTGGAGATGTTCGTACAGTGGATGTAACGGTTCGCCGCTTACGGGAAAAGGTTGAGGATAATCCAAGCTACCCTGTTTGGATTATGACAAGACGTGGTGTTGGCTATTACCTCGCTTCTCCATCAGAGGAGCAATCGTAAATGAATGAGAAGGTCGGCTTTTTTAAGTCAATCCAGTTTAAGCTCATTATTATTTACGTCTTAATTATTTTCGTTGCTATGCAAGTAGTAGGTGTCTATTTCACCAATCAGCTTGAAAGTCAAATGCTAGAAAATTATTATGAGATGCTAGATGAACGCGCTAATTTACTTGCATACAATATTGCGCAGGAAATAGAAAGTCAGCATGAGGAGCGATCAGAGCTTATTTCCAATATTAATGTACTGCTCCGTGATATTTTTTCGATTGAACATGCCGAAGTGCAAGTCATTGATCAAAACAAGGTTGTTATAAGTACATCCAATTTAGCTAATCGACAAATTGTCGGACAGCAGACCACAGAGGTTCGTGTAAAGCGCGCTTTACTTGGAACACCAGATGAAGCCTTGCTTCGTGATCCTAGCAACGGACAGCGTGTTCGAGTATTTACTGTACCAATTAACATCGAAGAGGATACGGTTGGCGCTCTTTATATTGAAGCGTCCATTGAAGAGATTTATGATCAAACACGACAAATTACGACGATTCTCATTAGTGGTGTGTTCATTGCAACGATTATCTCGATTATTTTATTCATTTTATTAGCACGAACGATTACCGCACCGATTATTGATATGCGAAAGCAAGCCCTCCGTATGGGGCGTGGTGATTTTACGAATCAGGTTTCCGTTTATAGTGGCGATGAAATTGGTCAGCTGGCGATGTCCTTTAATGATCTAACAATGAAGCTACGTGATGCGACCGTTACTCGTGATCGTGAGCAGAAGCGTCTTAAATCGGTTTTAACACATATGACAGATGGGGTGATGTCGACCGATCAAGATGGGAACATTATTTTAATGAATAAGCGTGCTGAGGAGCTGTTGTCAGTTACAAGTGAGCAGGCTGTAGGGAAATCGATTGTCGAACTTCTCCATTTAGAGGAACAAACCGTTGAGGACTTATATGAGCAGGCGGATTCGATCTTGCTTGATTTTAGTTACGATGAGGAAGCGTTTTTGTTAGAGGCTAATTTTTCGGTTATTCAAGAGGAAAGTGGTCCTGTCAATGGCTTAATTATTGTTTTACATGATGTAACAGAGGAAGAAAAGATCGAACAGGATCGACGTGAGTTTGTAGCAAATGTGTCTCATGAGCTACGAACGCCATTAACAACCATGAAAAGCTATTTGGAGGCATTAGAGGATGGTGCGTTGGCAGATCCAGAGATTGCCCCGCGTTTCTTACATGTGACTCAAAATGAAACCGATCGAATGATTCGACTCGTGAAGGATCTACTGCAGCTTTCGAAAATTGATAGTGATGATTATCAGTTGAATCTAGAGACTGTTGAAATAAATCGATATTTGGATGAGACGATTGAACGCTTTGAAATGATTGCGTCAAATAAGAACATTGACTTTCATCGAAAGCTGAATAAAAAGTCAATTTATGCGGACATTGATCGTGATAAAATGACACAGGTATTAGATAATATTATATCGAATGCGATGAAGTATTCACCTGAGGGCGGGACAGTAAAAATCCGCTTGTTACTGCAAGGAAAGAATATTCGAATGAGTATTTCTGACCAAGGAATGGGTATTCCCCGGGAAAGTCAGACAAAAATCTTTGAACGCTTCTATCGTGTCGATAAAGCACGAGCAAGGAGTGTTGGTGGCACAGGGCTTGGATTAGCCATTGCTAAAGAGCTCATTCAAGCGCATGGTGGACACATTTGGGCGCAGAGTGAGTACGGGAAAGGGACGACGATATTTATTACTTTGCCTTATGCTAGTAAGGGGGCAAAATCATGAATAAGGAGCATATGAAATCCGCCATATTAATTATTCTTATTGGTATGAGTGTGATTTTATCTTGGAGTTTGTATACGTATCAGCCTGACATTGCGCTACTAGATGTGTCATCACGTTATGTATCAAATGAACTGATTGGAGAAGAGCGGAGCTTACAGGAAGTGATTCGACCTGATCAAATCGTTGTACATGCTGATGGTGAGAAAGCGATGATCCCGCGAGACCGTGAGGATTTTTATGAGCTATTAGAAAAGCTGGGACAGGCTAATTATGAGGCCGATCACGTATTTATGACGGAGCCGTATCCTCTTATTACAGAACGGGGGGGAATTGAGCTCGTATTTCCTACCTCGATACCAGCGGAACTATTTTTCACGATGTTAACATTAGAGGATGACTATCAAACACCTATTTCGGAAATTGATCGTGTCTATCTTTATATTCATGATGTACACGATCAAGTGTATATGCAATATTATTCAAGTGATGAGCGCAGAGTCGGCTCATTGAAATCGAATTTATCGGTTGGTGAATTTGAGCGATTATTTATTCAAAATCGTGATGAATACGTCACAGTACGTTCTTTAGAGGAGGAGCGAGCACAGTCGTCACTCATGACTGAGCATGTGTATGTGACGACTGAGCCAATGATTGTTGATACGCTGTCTTATGGAGCGTCACCGATTTCGATTGATTTATTTAGACAATCGTTATTTACCGATCCGAGTGCGGTGAAGTATTATCAGCAGTCAGACGGTGAGGATTCGTATACGGACGGAAATCGAATGATTAACCTTCGTCATAATGGCACGTTTATGGAGTATGGCAATCCGATGTTCTCTGAGGTTCAGGAGCTGTCGAAGCATGTAACTCAAGCCGGATATGAATTTATTAATGGGCATGGCGGCTGGACAGATGATTATATACTCAGCAATTGGATGAATCTAAATAATCGAGAAGAGGTTGAGTTCCGTTTACATATGAACGGTCTCCCTGTATTTAGTATTGATGGCAAAGATCTAATGAAGCTGTCAGTAATGAGGTCCGGGAATCAAATAGTTGCTTACTCTAGGCCATTATTTGACCTTGATTTAGTACCATTAAATACGACACAAAGAGTTGAGCTGCCTTCTGGTGAGGATGTCGTTCGCTCGTTACAGCAGGATGATTACTATGAACGGCAACGAATCGTAAAGGTGAGCCTCGGCTATGAAATGGAAATGCGAAACCCAACATTTGTTACGTTGGAGCCACATTGGTATGTGTTATACGGCAATCGTTGGCAACGAATTGAGGCAAGCCAGGTCGAGGCAGTAAGCCAAGAGCAAACTGTTGATGAAGAGGAAGGAGCAGATGACGACGATGGATTGGAATCGAACTAAAACGATTTTCATAGTGACGTTTCTGCTCCTGAATGTGTACTTAACATGGCAGCTCGTTGAAACGAATAATGCGAATCAAATGAGCTTAATTAAAGAAGTGACGATTCAAGAAATGCTTATTGAAAACAATGTCACCATTGATGTTGAGCTTCCTGAAGTTGAAATCTTAAGCCCATTAATCGTTGGAAAACACGTTCCATTTGAAGAGGGTGAACTCGTCACAAATGGTCAATTAATTGAAATGGAAGAGGATCATGCAATTCAATCGATTTTAGAGGAGCCTTTCTTCCTGTCAGAGGAGCAGTTTTTTGAGGATTTAATTCAGTTCTTATCGTCTTATGTGTATAAAGGTATGGATTATCGCTTTGGTGGGTATGAATTGGAGACTCAATCATTATATTTATACCAGGCTTACGAAGATTACACAGCCTATACATTCGATGATGAGCCGTTAAGGTTGTATTTAAATGATGATCGTGAAGTGGTATCATATGAACAGCGTTACTTTGAATTTGAAGAACAGCAGGATAATGAACCGGAGATGCTGTCGAGCTTAAAGGCGATTGAAAAGCTGTGGAGTGATCAGCTAATTGGAATGAACGATACGATTACAGATGTTCAGTTTGGCTATTATAGCTTTTTTAGTCCAGCTGGTGACGTTCAAGTGTTTGCCCCAATGTGGAGAGTAACGGTTGAAGAGGAAATCTATTTAGTTCATGCGATTAATAGCTCCGTACAGCATTTGACGTAATAGAGGGGTACAAAAGGAGAAAGGAAGATTGGATGACATTACGCTTTAGTGTTTTAGCTAGTGGTAGTACAGGCAATGCTGTTTATGTGGAAACTGAAACAGAGCGCCTGTTAATTGATGCTGGCTTAAGTGGCAAAAAAATGGACGAGCTCTTTACGAAAATAGGGCGTGATCCAAAGGAATTGAACGGAATTGTTGTGAGTCATGAGCATAGTGATCATATAAAAGGGGTCGGGATTTTCGCGAGAAAGCATAAGCTCCCAATCTATGCAAACGAAAAAACATGGCAGGCAATGGATTCGCAGCTTGGCCAAATCGCAACAGAGCAGAAATTCATCTTCAAAACAGGCGAAGTGAAGAGCTTCGGTGATCTTGATGTCGAGTCATTTGCGGTGTCGCATGATGCAGCTGAGCCGATGTTCTTTGCCTTTCATCATGGTGGCAAGAAGCTTGTGCTTGCAACAGATATGGGCTATGTAAGTGAACGCATTAAAGGAACCATTGAAGGCGCAGATATGTTTATCTTTGAATCAAATCATGATATGAATATGCTGCGAATGGGTAAGTATCCGTGGAGTGTGAAGAGACGTATATTAAGTGATGTTGGTCACATATCCAATGAGGATGCGGCACTTGCCTTATCTGATGTCATACGCGATAATACGAAGCGCATTTACCTTGCGCACTTAAGCTTAGATAACAATATGAAGGATTTAGCTCGTCTTTCGGTCGAGCAAGTGTTAAAGGAGCAAGGAATGGCGGTTGGCGAGCAATTTGAGCTTTACGATACCGATCCGCTGAAGCCGACGCCGCTTGCGGTTGTTTCATAGATGGAGTTTAATGGGGGAGGACGATGTCCTTCCTCTGATTGATAATAGCTTCTTATGTGCCTGATACGAGAATAACTTGTATCAGGCGTTTTATATATGATGTAAAGGAAAATAGATGGATACAGAGAGTGTTCATCCAACTTGTGACACGAGAAAATATGGATTCGGATTCGTCATTCCTCTAAAACAAAGAATATGCCTGATATGAGAATAGAGAGGAATCCTTATGTCGTTAATTGGTTATAAGGCAAGAGGATTGAAGTTGAAATCGCTAAATAAAGGAACGGGAATTCCGAAAAGTGTTAAAAAGTGACGTTATGGAGCAAATAGCGGAATGACGATCCACTTGATACGGTGTCTGTATCTATCCAGTCACACAATGACTCATATTTATATGGTAAATATGAAACAATCGTCAAAAATATCCTAAAAGTAAGCGAAGTTCTAGTATTTTATTCACACCTCCTTATAATAATAAGTATAAGGTGTTTTTTGTATAAAGCAGGTGAGACTGCTATAGAATTAATAGAATAAAGTCGAAAGGGGTTAGTTGATTATGGGGTATTATGATGATCACGTAACGGAGATGCAACGCCAAAAGTCTCCAGCACCTAAGCGGGGCAATTCGTTGCTGATGGCCTTTTTTGGTGCGGTCGTCGGTGGACTTATTGTCTTATTAGCAATTCCAACTCTAGCGAATTTCGGATATCTTTCATTCCTAGACTCGAATGATGAACAATTGGGATTAATAGAGAGTGGAGAGCAAGCTGAGGATTCGTTACGTACCGTTAATGTGGATGTTAATTCAGATGTGACGAATGCGGTTGACAAGGTGTCAGATGCGGTCGTCGGTATTATCGTTGATACGAGACAGGCAAGCTTCTTTGAGCAAGAATCGACTGAGGAGGGCACGGGCTCAGGGGTCATTTATAAGCAAGCAGGAGATCGAGCCTTTGTCGTGACTAACCATCATGTAATAGAAAATGCACGAGAAATTGAAGTGAGCTTAACGGATGGCACGCGAGTCCCAGCAGAGCTATTAGGAAGTGACGTCATAACCGATCTAGCCGTCCTTGAAATAGATGGGAGCGACGTGGATACCGTTGCTGAATTTGGTGATTCGCGCTTGCTTCGTGTCGGTGAACCGGCGATTGCGATTGGAAACCCACTCGGGCTCCGATTCTCTAGTACGGTCACACAAGGGATTATTAGTGCAACGGAACGAAGCATTCCGGTTGATCTAACTGGAAATCGTCAAGTAGATTGGTATGCGGAGGTCATGCAAACCGATGCAGCGATTAATCCTGGTAACAGTGGTGGAGCTCTAATTAATATTGAAGGTCAAGTGATTGGGATTAATTCGATGAAAATTGCCCAAAGTGCCGTAGAAGGGATTGGCTTTGCAATCCCGACAGAAATAGCGATTCCGGTTATTGAGGATTTGGAGCGATTAGGAGAAGTGCAACGTCCACAAATGGGTGTCGGTATTCGCTCATTAAGCGAAATTGCAAGCTATCATTGGGAGGAAACATTGAACCTACCAGAAAGCGTGAAAGCTGGAGTCGTCATTACGAGCATTTCACCAGGAAGCCCAGCTGATCGAGCAGACTTCCAGGAATATGACGTAATCGTTGAAATCGAAGGTGCAGAAATCAATGACGGTCATGATCTCCGTAAGTATTTATACACAGAAACAAACATCGGAGAAGAAATTGTCGTCACGATTTACCGAGACGGCCAACGTCGAGAAGTCAATGTACAGCTTAGCGAACAGCAAAGCTTTTAATCATAGATAAGAGAAGCTATTTATGAGAGGTGATCCTCTTGTGGATAGCTTTTCTTTTTGGAAGGAAGTTTGGATTTAAGGAAGAGCAGTGGGCTCGCTTGATGAATTCATCAAAGTCCAAATCGCTTCGAGGTTCAATAAATAGTATTCATCCACAAGCGAATTGTGGGTATGATATAATGAAAAAATGTGAAAGGATGTTGTCAAAATGTATTACGCGTGTGAAGAGCATATTGAACTAGCACTAGATATAGTAGTCGATGAAACAGAGCATCCGCCAATCGTCGACAAAATCGAACAGAGCCAAAAACTGTCCACAACATGTAGTTTCTGCAAAAACGAACCGGTTTACACGATAAAATAAGTAAATCCACATGTTGATATGTGGATAAAACCTGTGGATAAACAATAAAAAGGTTGTGAACAATGTGAATATCTCGATTATCACGGTCGGGAAGCTTAAAGAAAAATATTTAAAGCAAGGGATCGCCGAATATGAAAAACGCCTAGGCGCCTACGCAAAAATAGAGATCATCGAAGTCCCTGACGAAAAAGCACCCGAACAATTAAGCGAAACCGAAATGCAGCAGGTCAAACAAAAAGAAGGCGAACGCATCCTAGCCAAGCTCCACCCAGACGCCCACGTCATCGCCCTCGCCATCGAAGGCAAGATGCTCACATCTGAACAACTCGCCGAAAACCTTGACAAGCTTGCGACCTATGGCAAAAGCAAGATCACCTTCATCATCGGCGGATCGCTTGGATTGAGTGATGAAGTCATGAAACGCGCGAATGAAGCGCTATCATTTTCGAAGATGACGTTTCCGCATCAGTTGATGAGGTTGGTGTTGGTGGAACAGGTATATCGGGCGTTTCGGATAGTGCGGGGGGAACCGTACCATAAGTAAATGAGGCTTTTGGTTTAATGTTGTATTTGATAATTTAAAATTGAGCCACTTTTCAGCGGAAAGCAACGCGGATTTACACTAGTGTTGCATTAATTAAATTCCAATATTAAAAACACCCAAACTCTTCACTCTTTTAGTTTTGCACAGCTGCAGGAAATCGAAAGTCTTCATGCACTAAGTGATTGCCCTTTTTGATGATCAAGTTCAAAATGGTATCGACCTTGATTCAATTAGTATTTCTCAGCTATCACGCCTATTAAACAGCATGAATCCGGATATATTCCAAAGTCTCTTCTTTATTCCTCCTAATTGTTTGCATAGGTATAATATGGAAAGGCAATAAAGCTACAAAGAGCGGAACTTTCTCATATTTTAGTCTCTGGATAGTTTAATAAGAAACAGGCATATATGATACAATATTTTAAAGTCACGAAGAGAAAGAAGGGATACCGTTGGATTCTCATAAAATGACTCCCCCCAAACAAAACTCACAAGGAAGACCAAGGAGTAGTGATGTTGATAAACGTATAATTGATGCAACATTAACGTTACTCTCAGAAATTGGGGTTGAGAAAATAAGTATAGAATCTATTGCTGCGAAAGCAAAGGTAGGCAAGAGTTCGATCTATCGCAGGTGGAATAATAAAGATGATTTAATTATTGAAGCTCTCGGATACTTGAAACCTGAGATGAACATGCCTGCACATGGAGAGTTAGATCAAGTCTTATATGAACTATCGCAAAACTTTTCTAAGCAAATGAATAATCCTCTTGGTAAACAGATGCTTTCCTTGTTAATTTCAACCTTATCAAGTAATTCACAAATAGCCGAAACGTATTGGGAGAACCACTCTCTACCTAAAACGAAGGAAATTTCAAAGATTTTGCTAGAGTACTCTGGACAAGATCAATTACGCGATGATACAGATCTTGATCTTGTTTCCGAACTTTTAATCGGATTTATTATCTATCAACTCTTACTCAAGCCAACTACAAGGGATATGGAATCCAGCTTGAAGGCAGGTATTGATATGGTGTTAAACGGGATAAAAGCCAACTGATAAAATTTCTTGCTGTTAAGCAAGTTTTTTTATTGACAATATATTATACGATACAGTATCGTATCATATATAAAGATGAGGAGGCGTGATATATGGAGAATGCAAATAAAACGGTCATAATTACTGGAGGAAATACTGGATTAGGGTATGAAGCAGCTAGAGAAATAGCAATGAAAAAAAGAGATTAGCAAATTATTGTAGCTTCACGTAACAAAGAAAGGGTGGATGCCGCTGTAAGTGAATTGATCAAAGCTACGGGAAATCAACATATCACTGGAATGGTTGTAGATTTAGTATCTTTTTCATCTATTCATCATTTTGTCTCAGAGTTTAATCAAAGTGACTTCCCGCCGTTACATAGCATTATTTGTAATGCAGGAATTCAATTTTCTAAAACCGAAACGACGGTTGATGGGATTGAAGGTACATTTGGGATCAATCATCTTGGACATTTTCTACTAGTCAGATTACTTATTAACCAATTTCAAGAGCAAGGATCTGTCATTGTGGTAAGCAGTGATACGCATGACCCCAGTAAGAAAACAGGGATGCCAGCACCGAAATATTTTCACCCTAGTATACTGGCAGATCCGCAGAAATCTGATAAATCATTGGATATCCCCTCTTATATGAAAGGTCCGACACGGTATACGACTTCTAAGTTATGTAATCTGTATTTCAGCTATGAATTAACACGCCGCATTGAAAAAGCTAAACTTCCTATTACTGTAAAAGCGTTTAACCCTGGTTTTATGCCGGGAAAAGGATCAGGTTTAACTCGGGATTATAATTTTTTCGTCAAATTCATGTGGAATAATGTCTTTCCTTTAATGCGTTATTTTCATCCAGGTATTCGAACGACAAAACAATCAGGTAAGGATCTTGCCAATTTAACAGTGAATAATAGCTTCGCGGGGAAGAGTGGGAAGTATTGGGATGGTCTAAAAGAAATTCCATCATCTAAAGAATCATACAATAAAAACCGAGCGGAAGAATTATGGGACTGGAGTTCTAATGTTCTAGGATTAGAGAAACAAATATAGAAGTATGTTAGGCAGAATAAAGGTAGACGGTGAATAAATATAAACCAGTCCTATTCTATTTTCAGAAATAAGCTAATATCGCCTATCTAATAGACTTTCTCGTAACTCTTTCGTTCACTAAATAAATGAAAAAAGAATCCGTTTCTAATAAGGTTAAAAGCTAAGGATAAAAGTAATTCTGCATAAATAAAGAAGTATTAAAAGGCTAATACAAAATGAAGGAGACCGTCCATGTGATTTAGACGGTCTTCTTTTAATATTCTTAAACGTGTACTTCACTCATCAATGCATGCGTATTATCTTCTGTATCTTTAAAAAATACCATCCATGTTTCTGTTTGTCCTATTTTTGCTACCACATGTGGTTCATCGATAAAACTAACTCCTTTACCTACTAAGCGCTCATAAGTTTCTTTAATATTAGTGACTTGAAAATAAATAACCGAACTTGAATGAGCGAATTCCTCTTTTTCTGGTAGTGTTAACATTAGGCGTAAACCATTACATTCAAAGAAGGCCATACTGACAGTGTTAAAAAGAAGGGAGAGACCCATTTTTTCTTTATAAAAATGTAATGCTCTATTCAAGTCTTTAACAGGTACACCAATCTGTCCAACTTTTTGAACCATTGTCGTTTCCATAATCCATTTCTCCTTTCAAATATCTATTTCATATAATCATATATCATTTCCTTCCCTTCCCAGTACGATCCGTCCTTTACTTCACGTAAGAATTTTTATTAGTTGTGATAATCTAATTAGTCCATCTTTTAATTGCTCTAATGAGGCAAAAGAGTAAGATAACCGAAGATGATTTAAATCGCTTTTATCATATATAATTCCCGGATTTAATAGGATATGTTCTCTGAGTGCTAAATCAAATAGTTTCTTAGTTGAGATATTAGATTTGAGCCTAAGCCATATATAAAATCCACCTTTCGGAAGACTCCAAGTGGCAATTTCTAAAAAAAAATCGTTTAAGAGTTGAATGGTAAAATCTCTTCTAGACTTTAACTCCGCTCTTATTTCCTTTAAGAAACTAGTGTATAAGCCACTAGCCAACCATTTTTCTACAGTATATTGTGATAAAGAGCTTGAACCATAATCTGTTTGCATTTTTATATCTGCTAAACGATCGATGACGGGTTCAGGGCCAACAATCCAACCTATTCGTAGTCCGGGACTTAGTGTCTTCGATATGCTCCCTATATATAAGACATTCCCTTGAGTATCTTTTGCTTTTAATGGATTGACTGGAGGACTTTCAATCCACAAGTCACCATAAACGTCATCCTCGATAATAGGCAAAGATAATTTTTGGCAGGCATTTAATAGTTTAGAGCGTCTCCCTTCAGTCATTAATGTACCAGTTGGATTTTGGAAATTAGGAATTGTGTAAAGTAAAGTAGCATTATGCTGTCGCTTTAAATGTTCAATATCATCAACTCTAATTCCTTCTTGCTCCAATGGTATACCTAATAAATTCATTCCTGCAGATTGGAAAACATGTACAGAGTTTAAATACGAAGGTGTTTCATGAAGGATGGTTGATCCTCTTTCTAACAATCCAATGGAAATTAACTGGAGGGCTTGGAGCCCTCCAGAGACAATTAAAATGGATTCCGGAGATGCTACAATTCCTTTAAGCTTTAGATAGTCACTAACCGTTTTACGTAAGGATAAAAGCCCTTTTGGTTCGACATAGCCTAAAGACAAGGCCTCATTACCTGTCCGTAAAATTTCCTTCATTTTATCATTCGGCAATAGATTTGGAGATAATTCACCAGTTCCTAATCTTATAAATTCTGGTTGTGCTTCAGCCCTGTTGATTTCTTGAATAATAGTAAGGTTTGGTTTATATATACCTGAAGAAACATAACTTTTCCAATCAGGAGGAGGTGTGGAAGTTAGTAAACTCCAAGTATTATTTATTACCCATGTACCATTACCGACTTTCGTTTCTAATAACCCATCCGCAATCAAACCATCAAGAGCGTACACCACTGTACTTCGATTTACCTGAAACTGTTTAGCCAGCTCCCTTTGGGTGGGGATTTTCGTTCCTACTGTCCATTCTCCATGCATTATTTTTCTTTTTAAGTAATTATATATTTGTAAATGTAGAGGCACTGAAGAACTTTTTTGTGGTTTCCACTTCATTTCTTTCATTAGATAACCCTCAATCTTTCTTGTTTACTTATATACTAGCAAATTGGTTGGGTGCTTTTCCATCCAATTGGTTGAAGACACAATAAAATACATTAGGTATCCTAGAAATTACATTCGGGGGTGAAAAAAATTGCAGGCTCTTATTCACGGAATAATTTTGTCGTTTGGCTTAATCTTACCTTTAGGGGTTCAAAATGTATTTATTTTCAACCAAGGGGCAACACATAAGAAATTCATACATGCTTGTCCCGCTATTATTACAGCAGGGATTTGTGATACAATACTTATCTTTCTGGCTGTAACAGGAGTATCAGTGGTTGTATTAAATTTTGAGTGGTTAACAATTTTGCTATTTATATTTGGATTTATCTTTTTAATCTATATGGGGGTTGTGATGTGGAGGAGTAATCCAGTAGCCAATGACAATATCGAAAATCAAAATCGTTTTTCTGCGAGAAGACAGATCACATTTGCTGCTTCAGTTTCATTACTTAATCCTCATGCGATTATTGACACTATTGGTGTCATTGGAACGAGTTCTCTCACTTACACAGGTCATGACAAATTGATCTTTGCCATCGCATGTATTGTCGTTTCTTGGATTTGGTTTTTCTTTTTGGCCATTTTAGGTCGGAAGATTGGACAACTTGGAAACAGCCGAATGCTGTTAAAAAAAATGAATCAGATTTCAGCAATAATAATTTTGGGAATGGCATTATACTTAGGATTTAATTTGTATGCATATCTTTAGTAGAAAAACAACGTTAAATGGAAATTGGTCCAAACCGTTGTGCGGAAGAAGATGGTATATTAAAGTTCTGGATAAAAAAAGGGTAAAAAAGAATGTATCAGCATTGAAAATTTGGATAGACCTCTTATAAAAAAAAGCGACATTGGGATGGTTATCGAATTAGCTAGTCACAGGAACATGTTGTAGAAATATCAGAACCGATTAAAGGTAGAAAAGTGAGCTAATGTCTCCTTCAGCATCAGCTCTCCCTCCCCACCGGAAATGACTCACAAGACAAAAGAAAGTTAAATATCCATATCCACTTTCCTCCCTGAGTAAAAAGCCAATTGCGGGTTCAACGGATTTTCTTTTGCTGTACGTACGCTGGGAACTAGTCTATAAACAAGTGTATGACTGCCTAGTGAGGAGCGGTATTTCTCAATATGAGCTTGTGATAGGCTGTTATGATAGTATCCTGGTACATACTTATCGAGTATCGCTTGCATGGCTGCTGTTGCTTCATTCAAATCCGTTACTACTTCGAGTACGCCAAACAGCATCACACTAAAATAAGCAGTATCAGTCTTGGCTGGTATAGGACTTACCATCGTTCCATAATCTTCAGATACTGTGAAACAACAGTTGGGGTTGGAATGAATCAAATCTATTTTCCTCCCATGTGCAGCTCCATGAAAATATACGGCCTCCTTCATCATGACAAAATTCAAAGGTACAACATAAGGAACCTCTCCACCCGTTAATCCAAGGTATCCTGTCCGTGTCTCGCTTAAAAACTGTTCAATACGCTTATCATCCTTACATTCTAATTTTTCTTGGCGGATTTTATTCATTTTCCATCCCCACTCTCTTTTTAAATGATAAAATGATTTTAAACAATTTCTGTACACAGGAAAAGTGCCAGAATTGAAAAGTTTGATAGGGACAGATGGAGGATTGAATGTGGAATTGACCCCATTTTTACAAAAGGATTTAAAAGATCCATTATACAGTCAGTTGTATAATTGGATTAAGAAGGAAATTGAAGAAAGCAGACTTTTACCAGGAATGAAGATGCCATCCATTCGCCAGCTAACGCTTCATTTAAAGGTTAGTCGAAACACGGTTGAGGCTGCCTATCAGCAGTTACAATCAGAGGGATATCTCGAAAGTGTCCCTAGAAGTGGAATATGGGTAGCAGAGATCGAGAAACCTTTTTTGCATCCGATTGCGAAGGAGCATCCTATTAATTTGGAATGTAAGCCGCCAAGCAAGGCTCTTGTTGATTTTGAATATGGGAATGTTGATATTGAGAAATTTCCTTTAAAACAATGGAAGAAATGTCTGACAGATGCAATTGATCAAGAGAGCAGCTGGTTATGTCAGTACAGTGATGGAATGGGAGAACTGGCACTACGACAGGAGATTTCAAATTATTTACTGCAATCAAGGGGTGTGCGATCTACACCAGAGCAAATTTTGATTACGGCTGGAACACAGGCCTCCACGACGCAGATTTGCCAACTTTTAGCACTACGAGAAGAAACCTTGGCAATGGAGGAACCAGGTTACACGGGTGTGCGATCGGTTTTTGAAGATCAGGGATGCCATATTGAACCAATACCTCTTGAAAAGGACGGATTGTCAATGGAATATCTTCAAAGGAGTAAGGCAACTGCCGTATACGTAACGCCTTCTCACCAATTTCCACTTGGCATGGTTCTGTCCATTTCAAAAAGAATGCAAATGTTAAAATGGGCGTATCAAACGGGAGGATACATTATCGAGGATGATTATGACGGGGAGTTTCGATATCAGGGTCAGCCGATCCCTTCGCTAAAATCTCTGGATAAAGGGGAAAGAGTTATTTATTTAGGTACATTCTCTAAATCATTTCTTCCGTCCGTTCGATTAAGTTATATTGTACTTCCACCTTCTTTAATGGTTCAATATTCACGGAAGTTCGCCGTTTATAATCAATCTGTCTCTCCTATTATTCAATGGGCAATAGCCTTGTTCATGCAATCTGGAGAATTCGAAAGGCATATTAGAAGAATGCGCAAGCTGTACCAAAGAAAGCACCAGGCTTTGCTAAGGAGCATTGAACACTATATGGGCACTCAAGCAAAAATCGTAGGAGAAAAGTCTGGCCTACATATTTTATTGAAACTAAAAGGGATAACAGCCTTAGAGCTGATTGAAAGGGGTCTCAAGAAGGGTGTCAACGTTTATTCCCCGGTAAAGTTTTGGCTTCATCCACCCCCTGATGCTCATTCCTATATCATGTTGGGATTTGGTGGTTTATCAATTGATGAAATTGAAAATGGAGTCAGGTTGCTAGCTAGCTGCCTTCCGGGAATGGAAGAACGGTAAGATTCATTTTTGTTGAATAGTGGGCCTAAATTAGTATTATAAAACCTCATTTAGATACTCTACGGCGAAACGGTACCATAAATAAAGCATAAGCAAGGAGTATCATTTGATTGAGAGGAGAATCCTTGAGGGAAATGCACAGATTCTCACAGCCATGGCCAACTTCGCAATAACAAGGCCTAGCAAGGTGAAGGCGAAACCAATGTAGAATGTGTGGAATGCTTCGTACAAGGTGCTATTATAAAGTCAATGTCGACAAGTCTTAGAATCGCAGATATCCATGTTTCCGGTCATTTCGCTTTTCTTCTCAAATGAAGGGACATCAAGTCAGTTCTCGGTCATTTATAAGTTTCGCTTTTGGGCTGTTTGAACACTTCATCCTGCCACATTTGATACAGATAGATGATAAGCGCAAAACCGATCATCATAGCAACAATAGCTATTGTAGATATAGTCGATTCACTCGAAACAAGACCCACCCGTTGCCATACCGGGTAAACGATGTACATATATAACCCGTCCAAAAGTATATTGACAGTCAGATACATCCAAAAATTATTAAAAGTAAAGTGGAATACCCAGATAACTATAACTAAATATGCTCCATATACCCAAGGAATCGGCGCGACCTTATCCCACCCGAAAAGACTGGAATCTGCCTCGTTCCACCATCCGTAATGATAAGCCGCTTGATATGATAAGGTATGTATAATGGTCATAAATAGAGCGACCGGCATGTACCTGCGCACAGTATCCATTTTCAAAAAAAACAAGGACGCCCAAGGCAATATCAAGAGTGACCAGAGAATAATCTGTTTCATGTCATTACTACCCCCATTAGTTTTGTGTATAGTGTTACTTTCGGTTCATATATTTATTCGATTTAAACAAAAAAAGTAACAGAATTGCTTAAGCAACCCGATTGGGCATTTTTACGATTGGCTACTAAGCTTGATGCTCTACTGGTATATACTTTATGGTCAAATAGAAATTTGTGTATATACACCTCCCGCATTCTATGTTAGAAAGGCTTATCCAAATTCTCCTTTTGGATAGCTATTTATTGATTACCATCAAAGAAGAGCAGGTCATAAAGGCTTATCCCATTTTCTTGCACCTTTATAATGAAAAAGGCCTTTGGATGATAGAAGGCTTTGGCTTATAGGATGAAAAGAGGAGGATGCTTCCTGTTGATAGCTTACATCATGTCAAATCATACCCTAACAAAAAAGATTTTAGAAAAACTAAGTAAGCAGGAAGAAGTCATCAATCTTGTCCTAGAGCTTGGTCCGAAGGCGATTGTCCAGTTTAAAAAATACCATCCTTTGAAAGCTTCCATTTCCTATACGAGCCCTTGCCAAACCACAGCCATTCTAAAGACTTTTATCAATGTTAATCATTCAGAAGAATTAACCGAATTAACTGGTTGCTTTTTCTAGGTAGGGATATTAAGGTCAGGGAAGTGTCAGGAGAAGTCTTTAAAGAATTACAAGAGAGATTATGTTTATACTGCCCATAAGTAGAGTTTTTGGTTAGGCATTTTCGGGTAACTATAGAGAAAGACTAAGTAAAAAGGAGGAATGGTATGCAGGAAATGAATAAAATACTGTTAACAAAGGATGATATGACAAACCCAGCGGTCGTTCCTGAATGGGTCATACATGAGTACAATACCTTCCATCAGATTGTAACGAATGATACATTTCCCTGTTATTTTGGAATGAAAGCAGAGATGAAAGGGGAGCTTCGTTATGCCTATATCACTAAAGACGATTGGTCTAACCTACCCAATGCGGTAGAGGAATTTTTAATGCTTTTTGTAGAACCCCCATACGTCCGTCATGGTCTTTTTGTCTTTGTAGAACCTGAAGAAGAGAAGGATGACCTCGAACATTACCGTAAAAGGTTTTGGGACATTTTGCAATACTTGCATGAAAACGATAAACAGAAATGGCCAGACAACAAACCTAAAGATCCCGAACATTACTTATGGGACTTCCATTTTGGCGGGGAACCGATCTTTGTGTTTGGAAATGCTCCTGCATACAAACAACGAAAAACGCGTAACCTTGGAAACAGCCTTATTCTTGGTTTTCAGCCAAGAAAGATTTTTGAAGGACTTGAAGGAACACAAAAGGGTGGGATTATGTCTCGTGAAAAAGTGAGAAAACGAGTAGAAAAATGGGATAAGCTCCCTAAACATCCTGATATTTCTCACTTTGGAGACCCTGATCATAATGAATGGAAGCAATTCTTCATTGGAGATGATGCAGAACCGATACAGGGAGAATGTCCTTTTCATCATAAAGGGCAGTAATAGGAAAGCCTCGCACTTTGCAGAAGTGTGAGGCTTCTTCATATTCTGTGACTGAGAACTATTGAGTAAATGAGGTTTTTGATTGAAAGTTAACTTATGTTTAAGAATGAAATAATTTCTTCTGGAGAGTATGGATAGCACGTTCAATCTCTTCTAAATCATCGTTAGAAGCGTTTAGTATGCGTTTTAGAAAACGGTCTTCCATTGTGGCAAATGCCTGTTTCATTATAACTTCTCCCTCTTGAGTTAAATGAATATATTGTTTTCGTCGGTCTTTGCTAAAAGCTATGCTTAATGATGTTCACAATCAATGAGTTGATCTTTGTGTATTCCTTTCATACCCGCATATTGGTTCCCCCATTCACACATAGCATTCAATACCGGTACAAATGATCTCCCTAGGTCAGTTAAGCTATACTCAACCTTAGGAGGTACTTCTTTAAATATTTCTCTTCTTACAAGTCCATCCTTTTCCAACTGTTTTAACTGTTCAGTTAAGACTTTTTGTGTAATCCCCGGTATCAAATCATAAAACTCTTTTGTTCTGACTGATTTTTGACTTAGAAAATAGAGGATTAAACATTTCCACTTTCCGCCTGCGACGTTCATGAAAATATTAATTCCTGTATTATAGCTAACCATAGCTCTTCCCCCTATAGGCACAAAATTGTGGCTAACCCACTTTTTTGTGCGTTATTTTCTTATTTATTATCCTTAATTATAATTGAAGAGTGCAGAAATAAAAACATTTGGAGCTGATAAAATGAGTGTGAAAAGCATTGTAGAAACAAGACGTTCAGTTAGACAGTATGATTCAAGTTATAAAATAAGTTGGGAAGTACTTACATCATTAATTGAAAGTGCAACAAAATCCCCTAATGGAAACAATATTCAAGCTACTAGATACTTAATAATTGACGATCCGAGCTTAAAAGAGTTATTACTTCCTATTGCTTATAATCAACAACAAGTAGTAGATGCATCTCATTTAATCGTTATGTTGGGTGATTATCAAGCATTTGAAAGAGAAAATATTATAGAGATAAATGAAGAGGCATATCAAGCAGGATACTTAGATGAATCACTAAAAAACATATTAGTGAATAATGCGATCAATTATTATGAGAATCAATCTCGTGAAGAATTAAAGCTAGAATTAACTAGAGATGTTAGTCTTGCATCTATGTCATTGGTTTTATTAGCAAATGAAGCTGGTTTTGAAACAATTACGATGTCGGGATATGATTCGAAGAAATTAAAAGAAGCTTTAAATATTTCCGAAAGATATTTAGATGTCATGCTTATAGCAATTGGGAAAGGGACGGAAGAGGGGCATAGCACAGTAAGACATAAAGTCGAAAAGGTGATGTTCAAAAATAAAATGGATTAGTTATTTAATAGGATAGGTTAGTTAAAGGTAACGAATTAGTAGATCAGGATTTGAAGCCGAATTTTCTTCTGAATAATCTGAATCAAGATACAGTATATGGATAAGTGTAAAGGTCTGGATAGATTGACTTCCGAAAAGTTAAAGTTTTCTATTTTATCCACAGTCCTAGAACTGATCGTTGACTTGTTTGATTGTGATCCATTGAGGAAAAGTTGTTTTTACATCGCTCTAGATGAATCCTTGAACATCCAACTCTAATAAATGTTTAACCAATTCAGATGGAATCATTTTCACATCCGATGGGGCTGTCTCAAAAGCCCTGAATTACAAAAGCTGATGAGAAGTTTTTGATTTCTCACCAGCTTTTTGTTCCTGCGAGCGACGATCTACTGTCGCTCGCTTCTTCATGTTATACGCTAGGGCCAATAACCCAAGCTCTATTTTCACTTTTTTCATGCCTCGAAGGTGGAGTTTTCTAAAGCCAAGGATTTTTTGACATGACCAAATACGCTCTCCACTTCGATTTTTCTATTTAGGTAGAGCGTTCGTCCTTCTTTACTTGCTAGCTTTTTATTTTGTTTGGCTTTTAACTCTTCATAAACCGAATTGTAATGAATTTGGCGATTGCCTTTTGCTTTCGAAGTGAAAGGCGAGAGGGTTATTATCAAATGGTTATCGAAATTCCTCGTTATGAAGCCCATGCTCTTTGTTGTGCCACTAATTTGGCAGAATGCATAACTGACAGGGCCAAGGGCTTGTCGTGCCACGTCCCTACGGAGGTTGCCCCAAAAGAGCAAAAAGCAGAGGTTTTGGGGCCGTTATTCATACAAATGGTAAACCTGAAAGGTTGACAAAAAGCGAACCTTTTTTTATAATAAAAGCAACCGAACGGTAGGTTGTATGATAAGGGGTGATTTTATTTGAAAACAACGAATGCAGCAGGCCGGGTTCAGTTAGAGGCGATGAAATTATTTGCAATTCATGGTTTTGAAGGAACATCGATGGAGGCGATTGCGAAACAAGTAGGAATTCGCAAAGCAAGTTTGTATTCTCATTTCAAGGGAAAAGAAGCTTTGTTCATGTCGATTGTCCATGACTTAGTTGAAGATAACAAGCAAAGTTTGCAGCGACTGAGGAAGCAAGTGGCAGATCAATCTATTGAGCGGCAATTGCATACCTATTTTCGTTATTTAAGCGAATATCCGTTAGAAGAAAATAAACAGTTTGAGTTTCAATTTTTTCGACATATGCTGTTTTTTCCACCTACAGCTCTATATGAGGAATTAAGACTCAAACTGGAGGAGTACGAGTTACTGTTAAAAGATTCGCTGGCTTCGGTCATAAAATCAGGGATAGAAGACGAAGTTATTCGTACGGAGCCTGTTGAAGATCTGGTAACTGCTTTTCTTTGTGCAGCAGATGGTGTGATGATGCAAATCCATTATGTGTCAGATGAATCCTTCAAGCAGACTGCTGAGACGATGTGGCGAATGTTTTGGTTTGGAATTAGCGTGTAGTAATGGTTATGAATCTAGCATAAGTGGAAGAGGAGTGAAAGAAATGGAATCTCGCATTAGGATTCGAAATGAGTATGGAAAATTGGAAGAGGTGATCTTGGGAACCGCTGAAGAACTCTATATTCCTGATATGCATAATATTGAAACTGAATCAGCGAGTCCATGGTGGAAGCAGATGCTTACCCAATATCTTTACCCATTGCTAAAGGGGAAGAGAGCGCCGAAATGGTTAACAAGGAAGTTCCAGCAGGAATTGGCTGAATTAAAGCAGGTGTTATTACGTCATGGTGTTCATGTACATCATCCTGAAGCGATCAAGCCTCAGTCAAAGGAACCGCCAGGTCTAGGTCAGATGTTTGCTCGCGATCCTATTTTATGCGTAGATGATCGGCTGATTGCTGGACAACTTCAGATCGAGATGAGGCATAAAGAACTGCGAGGAATGGAAAAGCTGATTGAGATGTTCGATCTGGAGCAAGCTCGCATTGAGCGAATTGCTGCGGAAAGCGGACTTTATCTAGAAGGTGGCGATGTAATCGTGGATTTGCCATATGTATATGTAGGAATAGGCAAGTATGCAAGTAATCAAGAAGGGAGTAGATGGCTACAGGCCATACTTGGTGATCAGGCAGAAGTCATTCCGGTTCAGCTTACAAATGATGGTATTCTGCATCTTGATTGTTGTATGACTATCATTGGTGATAAACGAGGAATTATTCACCGTGAGTCCTTACAGCAACCGCTACCAGCACCGCTTCATACCTATGAATTTATTGAAGTGGATGATATCACCCGTACTCAGATGGGGACGAACGTTCTTGTGCTTGATCCGCAGACGATTATCATACAAAAGCGACATCAGGAGTTACAGAAGCGTTTGGAAGAATGGGGATATACAGTTGAACCTGTCGACTTTACTTGGCATGCTCGATTGGATGGGGCTTTTCGATGCGCGACTTGTCCGATTCAGAGGCAATGAAGCTGTGGGGATTGAGATGTCAGTTGGAACGGGAGGGTATGATGCAGCAAAAGCGAGTAGAACAACAGACATTAATCGTCAGTATATTAATTAATATATCACTCGGTGCATCTGCTTTTGGAGTATACGCTCAGACGGGAATACCGGCGGTCTTTTTAGACGCATACTTTTCATTGATCGTAGCCATCTCCAGCATAGTTGCGATCTTGATTTCTCGATATAGCGTAAGATCCAGTGAGGTTTATCCATACGGACGATTTGTATTAGAGCCGCTATATGCGGTATTCAAATCTCTGGTTACGATTAGTTTATTGCTAATTGCACTGAGCCAAAGTGCAGCTATCCTGTACACATACTGGCGAACAGGTGATGTAGATAAATTAAATGTTACCCCGGTTATTCCTTATATTATGCTAATGATTGTCTTGAGCTTTGGCTTATCAATATTTGCGCGTTATCAGAACCGAAAGATTGGGGAAGCAAGCACGATACTCGCGGCTGACTCACGTACTGCCTTTGTCGATGGTTTAATGGCTACGGGTGTGGCCACAGGTGTCGGATTGTTTCTGCTCGTTGATGAACGAGGGCCACTTTCGTTCGTGCTTTATATCGGTGATGCAATTATTAGTCTGATTTTGGTTATGTTTGCTTGGCTAACACCGGTTTCATTACTCAAAAATAGCTTTATTGAGCTTACTTCAGGGATCACACCTCGTGTGCAGTGGCGCGAACAAATACAGCCGATTGTTGAGCAGAATCTTCCAGATATTTGTTTATTAACTACATGTCAAGTTCGCAAGATTGGCATGTTTATCCATATATCTGTCATGCTTGAATTTACGGAACCGGTTGTCCCGATAGCAGCATTGCGAACTAGTAAACATAATATTGAGCAACTATTATCCATAAATTATCCTCATTACCAACTTGACTTTATTGTGTCTGGTGATTAACCTGATCGATCTTCAATTTTTACGAAGCCAAACACGTGTCAGCTTCAACAAAGCCGCTCTTAGGTAACGACTGATTTGTAAGGTTTTTCGCTTACTTATTGTCTCGAGTTAACTGAGAACATGTAGTCAATGAGTAATTAATGCGATAAACACTTGATTGTGGAACGCCCATACTCTCCTCACTTCAATGGTTAACGCGTGCCGATTCTTGTGCCGAGTTTAACTGATAAAATAGAATAAACTTTGAAAAGTGAGATTAGTAAAATGTTGTTATAACGGTTTCTTTGAGAACCTTTCATTAACTTTGACAATTAAAATTAATCAAGTTCGAACTGGAAGGTTCAAATTTGATAGGGTAGTGAATTAACACCTAAACAATTCAAGGATAGATATTGGGAGTTTGTACAATGTTAAATTTAACATTAATTTAACGCAATCCGATAAAATATTACAGTTTGGAACGTAATGGGCGGCATGATGTAAATTTATCGGTGAACACTGTATATCTCATTTTGAAATTGGAGTTGTCAATACTACTTATTCCAAACGTATTCTTTTTGCCACTTAAATCACCACGGAGAATGGTTCCATATATGATGGTAAAGCAGCAAGTTGAGGTTATTTTTGATAAATCTATTCTAAATAAGATATTTAATAATTGGATTTTAAGTTGAATAAAAGGCTGGGTTTGTCGAATTAACCAAGCCTTTTATTTACTTAAGGAAGAAAATGAAAAGGTTAACTTTTAATATTCGCCTTTAATGACAAAAAACGAGCCTCGAATGGTTCCAGCTAGTTTAGACCTCTGCCTAGCAAACTTAAACTTTCCTTCTAACTCCTTTGGTATCTCCATCCCCTCAGAGAGCTTAAAACCAACGGCCCGCTTCTTAGGGTCATCCACCGTATACATAACGTTGACCTCTAAACCATCTTCAAAAAAGACGAAAGCCCATTTGATATTTTCCACTTGAAAACGTGACGTTTCTAAAGGTTTAGCCGCAAACTCAATATCACGCTCTTCTTTCAAAATATGGTTCACATAATCTAGGGTCTCCTTACTTTCGCTAGCTGGTATAACTGTAAATTCATGCTTGTATTTGTTCATAAAGTAGCGGGCTTCATTAGCACGTAGACCAGCAAGCGCTTCTGTTACAGGTGAAGACTCTAAGCCAACTGTAGACACATGTTTAAAATCAACAATAAAGGACAATTTCCATCCCTCCCGTTATCTTTCTATTTCCTTACAATAGGAATCCACATTTCACCAAATATTAAGCCGTTACTTTGCCCCATCTCAACTGCTGTGTTTGGTCCGCCAACATAAGCAAAATCCTTTGCTTCTGGCAAGATTTGACCAAAGGCCATACTAGTAAGCATATTACTCAACGCATTAGCCGTTTCTGCTTCCCCTTTTACAACCAGGTATTTTCCCTTAGGAAACTGAATCACTCTGGATGCTTCTGGTAATGTTGTATCTGTCATGACGCCAGCATAATGCATCATCTTATGATTCACGGCTTCGTTCACGGCAAACATGTAGTCATTTGTGGCTATGGCTTTTAACGTATCAAGTCTTCCATCTTGTTTGATTGCACTCCAAAAGACTAACTTTTCCTTGTTTGTGCCAGCGTAGTCTGTATAATCGCTCTTAAGCTCAGTTCCAATACCTAAAACGGTAAAGCTTTCTTTTTCTTCTAGTGTATAATTTGCCATAGTCAAACCTCCCTTTATGAATAAGTTATCAAATGATTTATCTTTTCATTTGATGAGTTTATAATAGTCTTTAATCATGTCAAAAAATGATACTGTTTAGGAGACCCCGATGAAAAAAGTTGAACGGATTAATATCTTAATGCGATATATCAACAACCGATCCCGCTTTACCATTTCTGAGATCATGCAAGAATTTAATATCTCTCGTTCGACCGCTATTAGAGATATCAGAGAAATTGAAGCCATGGGGATGCCGCTTGTCGCTGAAGTTGGAAGGGATGGGGGCTATTTTGTCATGAACAATTCTGTCCTGCCTACCGTTCGCTTTACCGATAATGAGATTAAAGCTCTTTTTATTGCCTTTATGGCGACAAGAAATCAACAACTCCCTTATCTAAAGAGCCGTCAGTCTTTAGCTGAAAAATTACTAGAGCTCATATCAGAAAACCAGCAAGATGACCTTGTTCTATTAAATCAAATCTTGCTTTTTGAAGGGACAAATCCGAATAATCCCGACCTGCTTGAATTGTCAGATCTCCCACATCCTATGCTAGAAAGACTTATCCAAATTCTTCTTTTGGATAGCTATTTATTGATCACCATCAAAGAAGAGCAGGTCATAAAGTCTTATCCAATTTTTCTCTTGCACCTTTATAATGAAAAAGGCCTTTGGATGATAGAAGGCTTTGACTTAGAGGATGAAAAGAGGAAGATATTTCCTGTTGATAGTTTAAATAATGTCAAATCATACTCTACCAAAAAAAGATTAAGGAAGAAGAAAATTTTAGAAAAACTACGTAAGCAGGAAGAAGTCACCAACCTTACCCTTGAGCTTGGTCCGAAGGCGATTGCCCAGTTTAAAAAATACCATCCTTTGAAAGTCTCCATTTCTTATACGAGTCCTTACCAATCCACAGCGATTCTAAAGACTTTTATCAATGTTAATCATTCAGAAGAATTAACCGAAATAACGAATTGGCTGCTTTTTCTAGGTGGGGATATTAAGGTCAGAGAAGTGCCAGAAGAAGTCATTAAAGGGTTACAAGAGAGAATATGTTTATACTGCCCATAAATAGCGTTTTTGGATAGGGATTTTTGGGTAACTATACTAGTAAAAAGGAGAAATGGTATGCAGGAAACGAATAAAATACTGTTAACAAAGGATGATATGACAAACCCAGCGGTCGTTCCTGAATGGGTTATACATGAGTACAATACCTTCCATCAGATCGTAACGAATGATACATTTCCCTGTTATTTTGGAATGAAAGCAGAGAAGAAAGGGGAGCTCCGTTATGCCTATATCACTAAAGAGGATTGGTCTAACCTACCCAATGCGGTAGAGGAATTTTTAATGCTTTTTGTAGAACCCCCTTACGTCCGTCATGGCCTTTTTGTTTTTGTAGAACCTGAAGAAGAGAAGAATGACATCGACCTTTACCGTAAAAGGTTTTGGGAGATTTTGCAATACTTGCATGAAAACGATAAACAGAAATGGCCAGACAACAAACCTAAAGATCCCGAACATTACTTATGGGACTTCCATTTTGGCGGGGAACCGATCTTTGTGTTTGGAAATGCTCCTGCATACAAACAACGAAAAACGCGTAACCTTGGAAACAGCCTTATTCTTGGTTTTCAGCCAAGAAAGATTTTTGAAGGACTTGAAGGAACACAAAAGGGTGGGATTATGTCTCGTGAAAAAGTGAGAAAACGAGTAGAAAAATGGGATAAGCTCCCTAAACATCCTGATATTTCTCACTTTGGAGACCCTGATCATAATGAATGGAAGCAATTCTTCATTGGAGATGACGTAGAACCGATACAAGGAGAATGTCCTTTTCAATATAAAGGGCAGTAAAAGGAAAGCCTCGCACTTTGCAGAAGTGTGAGGTCTCGATCACATTGAACCTCTACTATGCTGAAGGTGAAGAAAGAGCACTGAAAAAGTACGATTTTCACTTTTTCAGTGCTCTCTAAGTAATGTGCGTAGCCGTTGCCCGATTTTGAAAGTCTTGATATGAGTGGTTTTTTTCATAGCAAGGCGCGCAATGAGTGGAGCCAGTACTCTTCTTTGAGTTACTAGAAAGGACTTTTTCAGTGGCTTCGGTGAAGACCTGCTGGCGTCTACGTAAGGTCAATTATTTTACCGCAGTACAGACCTTCATTTGTACAATATACGATGGATCATGTTAATGAAATGACGATCACCATTGGAAAAGCGGAAGATGAATCAGATATCAATGGATATGCCGTATATTGGTCAAATATCATAATGAGATTCGCTTTTTTAACTAGTTTCGCTAAAACAGGTTCTGAACATGGCGCTTACTATGCCAATTCAAGCTATTAATGCAAAAAGGATTCTTGTTGTAACCTATCATGATATCGGAGAATCTGAGGTGTTCATTTTTGTGGGTATAGAATAGTAATATGTGACATTATCGATTGTTGTGATTTTAATGGGGATACAAACTCATAGAGTAACTAATAAATGAAGAGAAGCAAATAGAAATTGTAAAAGCTCTGTATGATCTTAGTTAGATATGCAAGAGCTTTTCTATATCAACACCGACCTGCCTCGTTGGATAGCTAGTGTTTCATGAGCCATATTAGTCTTCTCTCAAAAGTCTATTGACACCAAATATTATTAAGATTATAGTAACCTTAATTAAAAATGTAAGCGAATTCAAGCGTTATACCTTATCAATGAACACGTGTTCACAACACCACTATCCTTCATTCATTATTATAAGATTATTTATTTTCGTTTAGATACCAGAAATAGCAGTAAAACGCCGTTGGAAAAGATGGATTTGGAATTACTAGAAAAATTTCATGAACTTACATGAAGAAAATGAGAGAGGAATGATACGATGAGTACAGGTGTATTAGGAACCAATATAGTGGCACAAATAGGGATTATCGTGAAGGATATTGAAAAAACGTCTCAAGCTTTTGCGGATTTCTTTGGAGTAGAAAAGCCGCCAGCAAATCCAACCGATCTATGGGATCAGGCACAAACAAACTATAAAGGGAATCCAACAGAAGCACGTGCAAAATTAGCGTTCTTTGATATGGGATCCTTACAGCTGGAATTGATTGAACCTGATGAGCATCCTAGTACATGGAGAGAACATTTAGATTCTCATGGGGAAGGGGTTCACCATATTGCCTTTGTCGTAAAAGATATGAAAGGTACTGTGGCTAAAATGGAATCGAGAAATATGCCTTTAGTACAAAAAGGAGAGTATACTGACGGTCGATATGCCTATATGGATACCTTTAACGATTTGAAAGTGATTCTTGAATTGTTAGAAAATGATAACTAAGGAGGAGAAGTTCTTGAAATTTTTCATTACAGGGGCCAATCGTGGTCTTGGTCTTTCATTAACGAAAATAAGCTTATTGAATGGTCATACAGTGTTTGCTGGAGTAAGAGGGCCAGAGGAAGCAAAAATAAAAGAATTACTCGAGCTGAAAGAAACCTATAACAAGAACTTGGAAGTGATTGATATTGATGTCCAAAAGGAGGATTCAGTTCTAGCAGCTTTAGGTCAATTAACAGAAAAAACGGATCATATTGATGTATTAATAAATAATGCAGCCATTTTAAATGAAAGAGGTAAGTCGATTGAAGAACTTGATATTGAAGCATGCACGCTTGCCTTTGATATTAATATTTTAGGACCTATTCGTGTCGTTAAGCATTTTCTTCCTTTACTGAAGAGAGGAGAAAATCAATCGATCCTTAATATTTCATCAGAAGCAGGTAGTTTAACGAATTCCTATAGCGGTGATTATCCATATGGGATTTCCAAGGCTGCACTAAATATGTTATCGGAAAAACTAAATTGTTATTTACACGATCAAGATATCCAAGTCTTATCGATTCATCCTGGTTGGATGAAAACGGATATGGGTGGTGAAAATGCTCTCCTTTATCCAATGGAGCCAGGAAAAGGAATCGTCGAGATAGCGGAGCGAAAAAAGGAAATAACGAGTCAGTATGTGTTTGTTGATTATAATGGTGACCCAATGAAAATATGAGAGGAGGTAGAAAGGGAATGGCTGTAACAATCACTGTTATTTTAGAGGATTACTATCATAAGGCAGAGAGTCGAACTGCAGGTCGATTCTCTGCTGCTATAACCACTCCTAAATCATTGAAGCTGGCTTAGGGAGACATCGGTTTAAAAACGGCCGATTACAATAAATGCAGTTAACACAAAGAAGACAATGTTTACGCCGATATCTCGATATTCCTTGCGTGCGACATGGAAAAGGGCGCCGAGAAGAACGACTGTGGCAAGTCCGGTTGCGGCAATGGGTGTCAATATGGGCGCGATATTCATCGCTTGAGGCAGAATAAGTCCGAATGCCCCTACCAATTCTGCGACCCCGATAAAGGCGACGAACGTTTTGGGAACGTCCTTCACCCATCCCCAAGACGCTTTGGCTTTTTCATACTGAAACGCCTTTAACCACCCTGAGTAGACAAACCCCAGCGCTGCAAGGCCTTGAACGATCCATAATGCGATATTCATAAATGGTGCCAACCTCCTTATTACTTATTTGCGTTCTCTAAGGTTATAATAGTCTAGTAATCGGGTTCAATGAAGTAGGCACTTTATTTAAACATAGTAAATAAAAAGTTACTTAAAGCATAGGGAAGAGGGGAGTTCAATGAAGGAGTATTGTAAATTTGAATCAGCGCTTCATATTTTGGTGGGGAAATGGAAGCCAGTCATTTTGCTACAACTGATTTCCAACGGCACAATGAGATTCAGCGAGCTTCAAAAAGCTATACCGGGAATAAACAAAAAAATGCTTACCCAACAGTTAAGGGAGCTTGAGTATAACGATATCGTACATCGAGAGGTTTATAACCAAATCCCTCCGAAAGTAGAGTATTCGATTTCCGAGTATGGCAAAGGTTTAAGCACGGTGCTTCAGGCATTGAACGATTGGGGAGTGGCTCATATGGAGCACATGGATACGCTGTACGGAGCAGATCGTCTAAGGAATGAATCCGATGAACTTAGCTGAACGCTAAGTTCATTTTTCTTCTATTTTTTCTAGCTGTAAAAAAGTATCTTCAATATGTTTAAGTACGATTTCAGCGTCTTCTTTTGAATGGTAATCATTTAGATCAATGGGTTCTCCAAAAACGACTGTTATTTTCTCTCTCTTAAAGAGTCCTTTTAAAGAGATAGGGCCATTGTAAACGGCTGGAACAATAGGAACCCCCGCACGTTTAGCAATGACAAAAGCTCCGCGTTTCAGACCTGCATTTTCTACTGATCTCGTTCCACTAGGGAATATCCCTACTACCTTTCCATTTTTTATTAGTTTTTGTGGGATTTTTAAAGTGCTTGGTCCTGGATTTTCTCTATCTACAGGAAATGCATGTAATGATGTGAAAAACCAATTCATGAATGTTGATTTAAAGAGCTCCTTTTTTGCCATGTAATACAAAGGAGTAGGCTTCATTGCGATACCTAAGGCAACCACATCGATCCAAGTTTTATGAGTACATACAACGACATAGCCATTATGTCGCTTTGGTAAATGCTTTCTATTAATAGTGCGAATACCTCCACCAAAGACAACTAGAAGTATTTTCATTATTCTTCTTCCAACCCTATACAATCTTCATACCCCTTTCAAGTAAGTACACATATGGAATTGTTATACATTCTACTATCTCATTTTTATATAAACTTTGTAAACTACTCTTGCAATTGGTGAATTCTTCCTTCTTTGCATCAGACTATTTAGTCCTCGTTTCAAGGGAAATTTAGAAATGGAAAATATGTAAAAAAGCAACGTTGTATTCGATAAACGTTGCTTTTCCATCTCTTTACTCAACCCACTCCACAATCTTATCCAAGGGCTTTCTCGTTTTTGGTCTTGGTTCTTTGGCGCGATAGCCGAATGCTACCATGACGGAAACAGCCAAGTGACCATCTTCTAGTAAATCTTCTTCAGCAAGGAGTGACTGTACTTGATTATAATCAAACCCTTCAATAGGACAAGAATCAATGCCTATTTGGGCGGCTGCGGTCATCATATTCGCTAATGCAATGTACGTTTGCTTGCTAGCCCAATCAAACATCGAACGTTCACTTTCCAATAAATGAAGATCATCCTCTTGAAAGCTTTTGTAACGAGTTTTCACTTTTTCAAAAAGGTCCTCTGGTATCTGTTTTACGTTTATCATTTGGTTCTTTACGTACTCGCTATCATATTTTGTATCTTTAATCGTTCTAGCGAGGATGATCACGAAATGGCTTGCGGTCGGGAGCTGCCCTTGTGCTCCCCATGTAATTGGACGTAGCTTTTCCCTTAATTTCTGTTTTTGAACAACAACAAATTTCCATGGCTCATACCCGACAGAGCTTGGAGATAGCCTTGCCGTTTCTAATATAAATTGGAAATCTTCATCAGAAATTTTCTTTGTTGGGTCAAATTCCTTCGTCGCATGTCTAAATTGAAAGGCACCTAGAATTTCTTGTTTTTTTGCATGTTGACTCATTTGTTATTCCCCCTCTTTTTATGTTAGAGCTCCATAGCAACGGAGTCGGTTTTTGGTGTTAACAATCGTATCAGATTCAATGGAAAATTTCATGAGATAGGTTTTAATAATGAGCAAATAATAATACGTAAGAGTGTTTTTATCATCTAGCAATAGTATGAATTTAATGTAATTTCATTGTAAAAGTTATGTTAATTCAACCTTGGAAAAAGTGAAAAGTGCTATTTTAAACTATATGTGGACAAGTAAAGAGATAACCAAGGAGGGAAAACATGAGACGAATCATGTATGTAAGTTTAATCGTACTACTCATATTTTCAAATTTGATCCCACTTCAACAAATTCGTGCTGAAGATAGTTTCGATGAGGCTACTAGCATTGAGAGGGAATTTGAAGATGAAGCTTTACTGGGAGTTATAGAAGCTAAAATAAAGTCTATGGGGTATGCTCAATTATCGTATGAAGCGTTATCAGAGATGAAGCAGCTTACAAAGGTTAGAAATGAAGGAATTGAAAGCTTAAAAGGTATCGAGCTTTTAACCAATTTGACTGAGCTAGAAATGCGCTCAAATAACATCTCTGATTTAGCGCCTCTTTCAACGCTAACGAAATTGGAGTTAATAGATTTAAGAGGAAATAACCTTTCCTCACTTGAAGGAATACAGACGTTAACTAATTTGCTCGAGCTAGATATTCGTGATAACGACATGACTGATTTGCAGCCATTAGAAAATGTAGTTCAGTTACAAGTGTTAAGTGCAAGAGACAATCAAATTTCTGATCTAACGTCGCTAGCGAACTTGGCGAATTTAGTTGAGCTGAACCTACATTCAAATAACGTGAGCGAGTTAACACCTTTAATGAACGTATCGAAAATAGAAAGGCTAATTGTAAGAGGTAACGCGATAACCGATATTTCGCCGTTGCAATATTTAGTCGAGCTTGAAGATCTGAATATTCGCGATAATGACATTACCGATATTAGCCCGTTACGGGATTTAGAGAAGCTACGAGTTCGGTTAAATCTCGACGGTAATCCGATCATTGATTTCTCACCTATTGCTCACTATTATTATGAGATTGAAGATGTTGATTTTACTTTACCTTTGCCGTCAGAGCCGGATGAAGAAGAGCTTGATGGAGAAGCAGCAGAAATTCACCTATTATTTGAAGATAAGGTTTTGTTTCATGTGATAAATGAAGTGGTTAAGTCGAATGGTCACTCCCAATTATCGTATGAAGCATTGAAGGACGTGGAGACGTTAGCAAATGCTAGGAACTTACGTATAGAAAGCTTAAAAGGGATTGAGTTGTTAACTAATTTGAAAGAGCTAGACATGCGTTCAAATAACATCTCTGATTTAACACCCCTTTCTTCGTTAACGAAATTAGAATCAATTGATTTAAGAGAAAATAATATTTCTTCTCTTGAGGGGATTGAATCATTATCGAATTTGATTGAGCTTGATGTACGATCGAACTCAATTGTGTCATTAGAACCTGTAAGACCGTTAGTATCACTTGAAGTTCTTGATATTCGCGATAATAGTGTTACTGATATTAAGCCTTTAGAAGGCTTAGTTCAATTAAAAGAATTAAGTGCTAGAAATAATGGCATTTCCGATTTGACGCCATTAACAAACCTTACAGAGCTAACGGACCTTAACTTACATTCAAACCGAGTTAGCGATCTAACACCGTTAGCAAACTTAATGAAAATAGAAAGACTTGTATTAAGAAGAAACGACATTATTGATCTTTCGCCTTTACAACATTTAGTCGTTCTAGAAGATTTGAATATTCGTGATAATCATATTACGGATATTCGTTCATTACGAGATTTGAAACACTTACGAGTACGCCTAAACCTTGACGGAAACTCAATAAATGACTTTTCTCCAATTGCTCATTATTATGATGAAATTGAAGATGTTGATTTTGTTATACCTGGTCAAACAACGATTGATCTAGAGGCATTAAACCCGCTAGTTGGAAAAGATAGGATCGAAACAATTAAGAACGAAATCATTCGGTCAAATGAGCATATTGATGATCATAGTGTGAAAAATAGCAAGCTTGAAGGGTTAGCAGCAAGTCCTTTCGCTTTTTATCGAGGGACGGCAGCCTTATTTTTCCTTGATGTAAAAAATCATGTTGTAAACATTCCAGAAAATTGGTCAGCCTTAAGTAAAGCAAATACGTGGGTCACAGGTGATCTGCATGTTGAGAACATCGGTTTTTATGGTAATCGAAATAAGGAAGCTATTTTTGAATTAAATGATTTTGATGAAGCTGGAATTGCGCCTTTTTACTTTGATTTGTTGAACTATGGAACAAGCCTCTATCTTCTTAATGACTCTGCGCCGAATTTACAGTTAAGTGCTGAGGAGATTGTTGGGGTCGTTGAAGCATATGGCTACTATTATCGGCAGGCGCTAGCGAATGCTGCCGATGGGTCCGTCAATGTTCAAGAGTATTATTTTACAGCAGATCAGCTAGATGGATTTATGGGGGAGTTTGCAAAAGAAGTGAGTAATGAGCCCTTGAATAATCAATTAACGACTTGGACAACGATGCAGGCTGGCAGCCGTATGTTCGATTTAACAAATAATCGTCTTACGGAAGTAACAGTAGATGAATGGGAGGAGCTAGTACGCCATTGGGACTCTTATGTTGACCAACTAGATGAAGAGATCATTGAAATGGTTGGGAAAGACTATTTCACGATTAAAGACATTGCACGTAGAGTCAATGCGGGGTTAGGTAGCTTAGGTTATGATCGTTTTTATGTTTTAATCGAAGGTGAAACGGAATTAGCAGAAGACGATATTATTTTAGATATTAAGGCACAAGGGCCGTCAGCTGTTGAATTATCTGGTTTATTTGATCGGTCTGCATTCCCTACACATGCTAGTCGAACAATTAGTGGGGTACGCGCATTACACAATTTCCCTGATATTCATTGGGGAACGTTAGAAACGGATAACCAGTCATTTTTAGTTAAAGAACGTTCTCCTTATAAAGATGAAGTAGGTCCAACAGACTTTAATGGAATAGAAGACCTTAATCATTTTGTAAAAGCGAGTGCAGAAGTAACAGCATATGCACATAGTCGTGCGGCCATTGAATTAGGGAATGAATCATTTGCAACAGATCTAATGCATTCTTTTAATACAGAGGTTCAGTCATTTGATGAGGAGTTGGCTGCGACAACATTGAATTATTACGCTCAAGTCGTTAAGGATCACCAATTATATGTGACACTATATAATGAACAAGTATTTGATGAACCGGAAGAAAAAGAAGAAGAGCCGGAAGAGGGTAATAACGCAGAAGCTGGGAACGAAGAAGATAACAATAGCGGAGGCAAAGCGGGAAAGAACACTAACACAGAAGCTGGAAGCGACGAAAATAACAATAATGAAGAAAAGATAGAGAATGGTAACGAGCAGAGCGATCTGAAGGCTGATCGTCAGTTACCACAAACCGCAACGTCTATGTTTACTTACTTATTAATGGGAGTCTCGTTGTCTGTATTCGGAGGGATTCTCTTTATCAAATATCGTAGAAAAAAGCTCTTAACCATCCAATGAATTAGTTGAAAAATACATTAAAAATTTAAAATCCATGTTTCACTATAAGCTTTACTAGTGGAACATGGATTTTTAAAGCCAGTGAGCCATAATCTGTTGATATCGAAAAGGGAGCTTCTAAACAATATCTAGAGAGTGAATATGAGGTACAATGTGTTATTTCTAACCTGTTCCTCATCATTTTTAATGAGTAAGTCTTAGAGGTGAACAGTATTTGATTGCGATTTTGGGTCAGCCTTCCTGTAGCTTCCTCTCCATAATTCGATAGAGATCCATACGCAGCCAATTGCAACTAATATTCCATGAGTCACTCTTAAAGGCTGGTCAAAGAAAAACTGTGGGAGATATAGAATCATGCCTAATGTAAGTGGAATGCCGCTTATTTTCTGATATTTGTCTGATTTCCATATGGAGATCGTTAGTAAAACGGACGCAATAGCGACAAGTAAGAGTCCGATAACAAATAGTATGAGACCTACTCCAGATCGAACGATGTCCGCTTGACTAATTAAATCGGCGGACTGTTGATTGATGGCTTCTAGACCAATAGCGTAAAGGCCAAACGTTTCACCACCATAAAACGGCAAGGTGAGACCTACCCCTACTAAGCAAAGTACGAATGCCCAATAAGTAAGTGGTTTCTGTAAGGAGTGTAGAAGTCCATAAAAACCGAGCGGAAGTAGTGTGAAGGCGACCATGGCTAGAATATGAGATACTAGCCATTCAGTAGAAGCGAATGCAGCTGCACCTTGCAAAGATGCTTCATCTGAAAACGGACGTATGGCCGGATATAGGATGAATAATACACCTGAAATCATGAGTGAAATAGCACTTAAATAAACATGAAGATTTTTTATGGGCATTGCCATACGAATTTCCCCTTTCTTGAAATGAAAGAAAATACATGAATGGAAAGTTAGAATTAAAAATGAAACGAATAGTTAGCAATTTAATTTTACTTTAACAATGTTTATCGCTATTACTTTTTATGTAAATATTTCATAAATTTTTAATATAAATAGGTTACTAATGATATAGTTGATGACAATTGAAGGGGAAATGAATAGATAATTCTCACCTACATCTATGGGTGTGATGATCATTTTGTTTTCACTCTGAAATAGCAGGGCACTCGTTTTTGAGTGTCCTTTTTGCTTGTTTCATAATTAAAGGAAATGGTAATAAAAATGAAACATAGATTGACCATTTAACTTCAATTTAGATGCACCACGTAGAACCGCAACCTATGTACGTTTTTAAACATGGTCAGTAAACTACTAATAGGATAGGTTCTACTTAGTAGCAAGAGAGTAGATCATTGAAGCTACTCTCTTTATGAAGTTCCAAGTATTTATGTAGACGTAAAAGAATTACATCATCAGCTCACATAAAGGGTGCTAGCAACAATGTCTGTCTTACTCTCAATCCAAGTTCTCTTTAGGTTTTTCTGTATGCTTTCTATTTTTAACCTCAGTGAATATGTTATCTGACGCGTCTATTCGAGTTTGTGATGCTCCATTCTGGGGAGTAGAGTGAGTCATTTCGATTAGAGATTTTAGCATTTGAATGTCCTCTTTAGTAGCGTATTGTTTTTCGGGCTTTAGCATATAGCCTAACTGACCGTTTGATTCTATTGTAGCCCATTGTAAATCAGTAAAATGCTGAATACTTTGTTGTCTCATTCGTACTTCGAGCATATCAACCGTTAGCCGCAACTTTTTTAAATTGCTTTCATTAACTTGTCCGTTTTCGATTACGATAAGTGACTTTCCGTAAATTAACGTCTCTAGAGTATCGGATTTCAAAACGATATATTCAATAAAAAGAAGAGTCATCACCATTAAAACTGTAATCACCATTGTAATCCAAATGTTCCTGTCACCAAGAGGCTGGATAATTAGTGATCCAACAGCTATCATCATAACAGTCTGAGCAACCGTTAGCTGTGAAATTGATTTTCTGCCAGCTAACCGCAAAATTAGAACTCCTCCAAAGACGACGACAACCGCTTTCCATATGAAGTGTAAATCCAAAAACAACCCCTCCTTTCAAATAATGTATTTATGCTGTAAAACAAATAGGTGCTGACGCTATTGTTTTGTTTTTATTGTGGATGATAACCTTCACTTTATTCTCTGCTCCTAAAAGATATCCGTTGTCTAATGGCATTTTTATTAAAGCTTTTTCTTTTATTCACGGTTTCAATCGTTTCTGCGTGAGGGATATTATATAACCTGCTTTTAGGTTCCTAATTTTTTTGAACAAGCGATATGCCGTTATTTCACGAAAATAGATCTAAGGACATTGACTTTAATCTCAAATGTTTTGCCTTAATAGTTAATTTAGAATTTTAAATTGACAATAGGAAAAAAACATTCTATAATTCTTTATATATTCAACGTTGAATAAACAAAGGGGAATTCACTTTGACTAAATTATTAGTATTAGCAATGCTCAGCATTAAGCCAATGTCTGGATACGAAATCAAATCCATGCTTGAATTGAATGACGCACAACGGTGGGCTGGTGTGCTGCCAGGATCGATCTATAATGCACTAAAAAAATTAGAAAAAGATCGCTATATTGAAATTGAGAGTCTCGAAAATAATGGACATAGACAAAAGGCAATCTACAAAATAACAGCCTTTGGCGAGGATTATCAGAAGCAACTAGCTTTGGACTGTCTTGGAAATGCCAAAGTAAACTATCCGACTGATTTGTATTCGGGTATTTCCTTTGCTCACCAACTACCAAAAGAAAAAACAATAGAACAACTGAAAAAGAATAAAGATCAATTATATCTTGAATTACAAGCTGTTAAAACGGGATTTGAAGCAAAGGAAAGGGCGCTTCAAGGTGATATTCCGCAACTTACGATTATCGTTTTTGAGCATATGTTTGAGATGATTGAATCACAAATAAAGGTAATAGATCGAGCTTTGGAAATCATTGAAGGTTAATAAAAAATGTTAAGCCATTTGTAGTGGCTTTCATTTTTAGTTGAATAGTCAAAGTTGAGTATACAAAGGAGAGTATAGGTTATGAAGCTTATTGAGTTGAAACATATTGAGAAACGTTTTAAAGGAAGAAAAATCATTAAGGATATCAATTTTTCTATCCATTCAAATGAAGTTGTAGCACTGGTTGGAACAAATGGAGCTGGCAAAACGACTACTATCAGGATGATTTTAGGTATTACTAGCCCTGATCATGGAGAGGTATTTCGCTGGACAAAAGACTTTAATAAAAAAGTGGGTGTTCAGCTTCAAGCTACTCCTTTTTTTGAAGGGTTTAATGTAGAAGATAATTTGAAACTATTTTCTACATTTTATCAAGCACCATTAACGAATGAAGAATTGGATGCCATTTTAACAAAGTATCAGCTGTTAGATGCAAAAAGGACCAATGCCTCTAAGCTGTCTTTAGGACAACAAAAACGGTTGGCCATTAGCATTACAACTTTACACAATCCAGATTTTGTGATATTAGATGAGCCTTCTGCTGGTCTCGATCCAAGTGGACAACGTGAAGTACAGAACATGATTCATCGTTTAAAGCAACAAGGCAAAAGTATCTTATTTTCCTCCCATGATATGTTAGAGGTCAAGAATACAGCTGATCGAGTATTGGTTATGGACGATGGTAGACTTTTGGAAAATGGAAAACCGTTAGAACTACTAGGGAAATATGATGCAACAGACTTAGAGGAACTATTTTATATCTTGACAAGGAAGGAGAATCCATATGTTTAATATTACCCGTATTACACTATATAAAAATATGAAAGATGCTTATTTATTATTTTGGTCAATCTTTCTTCCACTCGCTGTTTTATTCGGGTTGAATTATTTTAATATTGATGTATCAATGAATACTCTGCTTGGAGTTTTAAGTATTAGTATTTTTTTCTACTGTTGTATAACGAATTCCTTTTCAGTTTATTCACAACGGAAAAGAGGGGTCTTTGATTTATTAAAGATCACACCATTCTCATTATGGAAGTATCTTTCTGCTATAACGTTTAGTCAAACAATCATTGCCTGCTCAGTTTCAATTGTTTTATTATTCGTAGAGAATAGCCTGTTCCATTTCAATATGTCAGCCTTAAGTATTTTTCTTTTCATTCCGCTATTTTGGGTAGGTTCCGCTATTTTCACATTGTTAGGATTTGCACTTTCGAGTTTGCCAAAAAATGAAGGACAATTAAGTATCACCACAAACTTAATTATGCTTCCTCTTATATTGTGTAGCAGCATTTTTTTTAATATTGCAGGAGCTCCTAAGATTGTACAATGGATAAGCTGGGTCAACCCATTTGAATGGTTGCAAAGAGGTTATCGAGCTGCTTTAGAAATGGACCTAAGCTTTTGGGCTCTTTCTATACTGATACTTTTCGCGATGCTGTCTATGTTTCTCTTTGTCGCTAAAGTAAGCTTCCGTAATAACGAAAAGTAAGAAGTGGGCTGAATTTATTACTATGAGTTAGAAGGGTGTGTTAAAACTCTATAAATGTAAAACGTAATTTCGCCATCGGTTAAACGTTGGTAAAGCAGACTTCCAGTTTCTTTTTGCATTGACAGTGAAATAAAGTGGTTACTATAATTAATGTATGAAGATGCCAATTATATCTACCAAACTATCTATTCCGCCAATTCGATCTAAAATTGTTGCTCGTCCTCGGCTACTTGAACAGTTGAACGAGGGGATGCACCACAAGCTTACCATCATATCTGCTGGTGCCGGTTTCGGTAAAACGACACTTGTGAGTCAATGGCTCACTAGCTGCGAGCAGCCGGTTACGTGGCTATCACTGGAGGAAGGAGATAATGATCTTGCTCGCTTTCTTACATACCTCTTTGTTGCTTTACGGAAGATTGAAGCGAATATTGGAGAAGGTGTTATTGGTTTACTTCAATCCTCACAATTGCCTCCAATAGATTCAATTCTAGGCTCGTTGATTAATGATGTTTCTTCCGTTCAAAGCGATTTCATTCTTGTCCTTGATGATTACCATATGATCGATGCACATCCGATTGGTCACGCCATTGAATTTCTACTTGACCATATGCCACCACAGATGCATCTGGTTCTCACCACTCGTGAAGAGCCTCGTCTATCTATAGCGCGGTTACGTGCCCGGGGTCAATTGACAGAAGTGCGCACAGTAGATTTGCGGTTCACCTCCTATGAAGCTGCCGAATTTCTCAACCGTGTGATGGGTTTAAATCTTTCCGCAGAAGAGATCGCCTTGCTTGAATCTCGAACTGAAGGATGGATTGCTGGTCTACAATTAGCCGCCCTGTCTATGCAGGATCATAAAGACGTCAGCGACTTCATCCAATCCTTCACAGGTAGCCATCATTTTGTATTAGATTATTTAGTTGAAGAAGTGTTGCAACAGCAACCTAAATACATTCAGGCGTTCTTGCTACACACATCCATTCTGGAAAGGTTGTGCGGCCCTCTTTGTGATGCTGTTCTTGGAAGGAAAGACGAAGAACGCATAACGTCTCCAGGTCAAGAAGTCCTAGAAAGACTCGAAAACGCTAACCTGTTCATCATCGCTCTAGACAATGAGAGGCGTTGGTATCGATATCACCACTTATTTGTTGATGTGCTAAGACGACTGCGTCATTCGTCTATAGCGGATGAGAAGAGAAGCATGGCTCAACTACATATACTTGCGAGCATATGGTATGAAGACAATTGCTTTGAGCTTGAGGCTTTTCACCATGCCGTTGCTGCTAATGATGTGAACCGAGCGGCTCACTTAATAGAGGGAGGAGAGATACCTCTACTCTTCAGTGGGGCGGTGACACCTGTACAAAGATGGCTTGATTCATTGCCAATGAAGGAACTGGATGTAAGGCCGTCCTTGTGGGTGATGTATGCCTCTGCATTGCTGTCGGTTGGTCAAATGGCTGGTGTCGAACAAAAGCTGGTATTTGCCGAAAATGCTTTGCAAGGTGTTGAGCAAGACGATAAAACTCTCGATCTTATCGGACATATTGCCTCCATAAGGGCGACGTTGGCTGTAAGTAAGCATCAGACAGAAACGATTCTTGACGAGTCACGTCGGGCTTTAGAGTATTTGCATCCGGATAATTTGCCTGTTCGGACAGCGACGACTTGGACGATGGGATATGCTTATCAACTTCAAGGAGATCGTGCAGCAGCTAGAAAGGCCTATATTGAGGCATTATCGATCAGTCAGAACATTGGACATGTGATTATCACCATTATGACTACGCTCGGTCTGGGGAGCATTCATGAAGGAGATAATCAGCTGTATGAGGCGGCTGAGACTTATCGACATGCTCTAAAATTAGCTGGGGACCCTGCGATGCCGGTAGCATGCGAAGCACACCTAGGTTTAGCACGTATATATTATGAATGGAATGATCTCGATAACGCTGAAAAGCATGGACAGCGAGCGGTTCAATTGGCACGGCAATTTGAAAACACCGACAGATCGGTAGCTAGTGAGGTGTTTCTCGCTCGGTTAAAGTTTGTCCAAGGAAATGATACTAGTGCAATGGCAATATTGGATAAAGCTGAACAGCTAGCATGGATACATAACTTTACCTATCAAATTCCAGAGATTGTTGCTACTAGGATTCAGATACTTCTTAGGCAAGGTCAGCTTGACAGATCGGCACAGCTAGTTACGAAATATGAACACTCCATAAGTCAAACACGGGTTCATCTTGCGCAAGGAAACGCATTCTCCGCCCTGACCATATTAGAGTCGCTACTCCAGCAGGCAGAAGAGAAAGGTTGGAATGACGAAAGAATGAAACTAATGGCTTTGCAAGCTCTTGCTTACCGAGCCAAGGGAGAACGGGACAAAGCTATTCAGGTTTTAGGTGAAATCCTTGCCATGGCAAAGCCGGGCGGTTATATCCGAATGTTTATTGACGAGGGATTATCGATGGAATCGTTATTAACTGAAGGTGCTATTCAAGGAATGATGCCGGATTATACACAGAAATTGAAGCTTGCATTTGAAATGGAGCGAAAAATTAGACAAGGGGGCGACACGCCTAACCACCCACTTATCGAGCCTTTGAGTGAACGAGAGTTACAAGTGCTGCAGCTTATTGCTGAAGGTCATTCGAATCTAGATATAAGTAAAATCCTCTTTCTCGCTCTTGACACGGTGAAAGGACATAACCGCAGAATATATGGCAAATTGCAAGTACAAAGACGAACGGAAGCGGTTGCCCGTGCCCGCGAATACGGCTTGCTGTAAATATACACGAAAGTGTCTATCTAATATCGATACAATGGCGCTATACTTTTTTCCATATGGAACAAGTGAAGCCTAAGATAGATCAGCGTACGGTCAATGGTCACCTACGGACCGAGTAAAAAGGTTGGTTCGACGCGATGACCTGCACAGTTGAAGCAAACGGTGCTACACTGTTAATCAGTTTGGTAGCTGATCAGCTAGGTATACTCTTGATTTCAGTCAATCGTGTGAAGGTGCACAATTTATTGAATAGGAGGAAGCTGTCCAATGAAAGCCATTCAAGGGAATAGCGTGATTACGGTGACAAAGGAGAATAAAAAATGAAAACCTACAGAATGACCGCAGTGATAGTAGGTATCCTCTATATCATCGGAACTTTATCAGGAATTTTAAGTGTTGCTGTTACTAGGGATTTGTTTGCTGGAGAAGATTTTTTAACCAAAATTGCCGAAAACCAATCTCAGCTTAATTTAGGCGCATTAATGATTCTTATTATGGGGCTGTCATTAGCGGCGATGCCTGTTTTTCTGTATCCGCTTTTCAAAAGAAAGAATCAGGCTCTAGCCTTAGGTATGGTTGTTTTTCGAGGGCCATTAGAGGGAAGCACATATATTTTAGTCGTAGTTGGTTGGTTATGGTTAGGTGTATTCAGCAAAGAATTTCTGGCAGCTGGAGCAGAGTCAGTTCCTCTGCAGGTTGTTGGTAACGTGTTTCTTCAGACTAAGAATATTGTTACACCCGTCTTGACGATTGTCTTTATCATTGGGGCCATGCTGTTATATACTCTTTTCTATCTTACTAAGCTTATCCCTCGTTGGTTATCCGGGTGGGGGTTAATCGCAGCCGTTTTCTATGTGACTGTTGACTTAGTGATATTGCTTGGATTCAACCTTCACTTGGATGTGTTGTATATTCCTTTGGCTGTGCAGGAAATGGTCATGGCCCTTTGGTTGATTAGCAAAGGCTTTAATCAAGTGGAGCTTGATCGGCTTTTGACCGAGCGGAACAGTGTATAATCAAATGGCTATTAAAGGGGTGTGTAATGATGAAACCTGATAGAAAAACGGCTATAATTATTGGAATGTTACTAATATTCAGTTTTATATTTGGGGTATTTAGTTCTGTTCCAGCGTTAGAACGTCCAGATTACCTTGAAACATTGCCACAAATCGAAACTCAGGTTTTGGTTGCAACCATTTTCCAAGCTGCAATGGCCGTAGTATATGTCAGTATCACCGTGTTATTATATCCCCTACTTGAAACATACAATAAAAAATTAGCGGTCGGATACTTCGGTTTTAGGATTATCGGAGCTGGGTTTCTATTTGTTGGAATAGCTTCCCTACTCCTTTTATTATCGTTGAGCCAGAGTTTTGCTACATCTAGTCAAGCTAACACATCGTATTTTGAAATAATAGCTGAAATGTTAAGGCAAGGGAGAGATATCCTCAATCATATAGGAATGATATTGCCATGGAGCATTGGAGGAGTTATTCTCTATTATTGCTTCTTTCATATGAGATTGATTCCAAGATGGTTATCAATATGGGGTATGATCGGTTCTTTCTTTACTCTTTTAGCTACGCTACTGTTGATGCTAAATATCATCCAATTAGTGAGCCCGTTCTATTTTATATTAAATGCACCTGTAGCCTTTTGTGAGATGATTCTAGCTATCATGTTAATAGTTAGAGGGTTTCATTCTATTGAAATAAAAACGAATGAAAATGAGGTTAGAATATGAGAGTACTCGTTCTTGGAGCAAGCGGTGCGACCGGTACACTAGTCGTCCACCAATTAATGAAAAGGCAAATCAAAGCTAGGGTTCTTATTAGAAAAAGTGCCATTTTTCCTAAGGAACTGCGAAACCATCCATTAGTGGAAATTGTGATGGGAAATGTCAATGAATTAAATGATTACGAGATGAACGCCCTTCTACATGGTTGCGATGTCTTAATTTCCTGCCTCGGTCATAATATGACGCTCAAAGGGGTCTTTGGTAAACCGCGTTATTTAGTGTTTGATGCGATAAAAAAAATGAGTGAGATAGTCAAAAATAAGGATGACAAAGAAGTAAAACTCATTCTAATGGGTACAACCGGTTATACAAATACGTTATCAGGAGAGAAAAATTCAATATGGGAAACAATTATCCATTTCTTACTAAAGCTTTTGGTTCCTCCTCATCGAGATAACATGAAGGTAGCCCATTATTTGATGAACGAAATTGGAAAACAATATGAAAAGGTGGAATGGGTTGTCGTACGGCCTGATACATTAGTCAACCATGATGAGGAAAGTTCATATGAGGTTTTCGAATCTCCTATAAGAAGTCCGTTATTCGATGCTGGTAAAACGAGTAGAATCAATGTTAGTCATTTTATAGCTGAACTTGTGGTAAAAGACGAAGTATGGGACGATTGGCGATTTAAGACGCCGGTCATTTATAATCAATAATACGAGATGTGACTGAATGACTTTTGGTTACTACAGCAAGCTTCAGAAATAATCAATGTGAGATCTAAATCCAATTTATAACCTCCTACAAAAATGATTCACAAATTGTCGGGTGTCAAAACGCTTAGTTTGCTAGTATGAGTGAGAAGGGGTGTGATGATCATTAAATTACATCATTTAAATTTAACGGTTACGGATGTTGCAGCTTCTCGCGCATTTTTAGAAAAGTATTTCGGTATGCAGTGTGTTAGTAGTAGAGGGAATGGATTTGTGGCTATGTTTGATGATGACCATTTTGTTTTGACTCTGATGAAAGGGACTAACGTTCAATATCCAGCGACTTTTCATATTGGCTTTCCTCAAGAAAACGAAGACCAAGTAAACATGATCTATCAACGCTTGAAGGAAGACGGTTTCGAAGTGGAGCCTCCGCAATATTCACATGGATACACATTCTATGTTGAGGCACCTGGGGGATTCACAGTTGAAGTTTTGTGCTAATAAAAATTTGACGATCACGAAGCAAGGCACTCATTTGTGAGTGTCTTTTTTTGCTTGTTTCATATAGTTAAAGCTACACAATGATCAATATAAAACCTATTAGCAAGTATTCCCCTACCTAAACATATAGATTTAGATAAAGATTCCATCTGATGATTCTAAAAAGGAGAAGTTTGTCTCTGTCATGTTCTTAAGGATCAAAATGAAATGGGGGATGATATGATACAAGTAGCAGGAAGACCATTTTCACAAGAGAATGCAGTAGACTTGGGAAGCGTGGGGCATGTAATCCTTCAACAAATGCTTGAATCACCTGAATTATTTGCCTACCCTTCGATGAATGAGCTTCACTTTGAACTGAACATGCGAATACACATTTTAGATAGTGCAAAAGAGATGAATGCGAGTCAGGTCACGTTTACGACCTTTGAACATGCTCAATGTAATCCAGCATACTGGACTTTGACGTATGCTGGAGGCTTTTTATTAAGGAATGATGTGCAGCCATCTGAGGCTATTCTAGACATTTATCGGAACAGCTCCCTTTATGCATTTGAATGCGCGACGGCGATTATCATTATTTATTATCAGGCCATTTTAAAAAGCATCGGGAGCCGACGGTTTAATTCTATTTTTCAAAACCTGTATTTATATAGCTGGCATACAGACCCTAGCTTAGAATTAAACTCTGTTTACTCTTCAACTCGTTTTTTGCCAGGAGATGTTGTGTATTTTAATAATCCTGATTTCCATCCGCATACACCATGGTATCGAGGTGAAAATGCGGTTGTGATGAGTGATGGAACGTTCTTCGGTCATGGTTTCGGGATCATGACTGCCGAAGAGATGATCCAATTTTTAAATGAACAAAGATCTCCAGGAAGTATGCAATCGGCTTATTTAGCCACTTTACTAACAAGAATTTCTCCTGAAACGATGCATATGCTGTTGCATTTACATCGTGGTTCCATCTTCTATCAACCAACTAAAAAGATCGTTCACCATAACCTTTGTTCAATCTCCTGTATCGATTATCAGTATTTTCTAAATGGTCACCAAATCTAATGGGATTGTAAAACTTGTGACATTCACCCATTTATTTGGTTGACAGGTTCACTTTCTGACTAGGTGAGTATACTGTAGTGTAAATCAACTAACCGAAAAGGAAGTGTTTAATATGTATGATTACGCAAATATGCCCCCTAATATGATGGCAGGAGCTAATGTCCCGCCAAATGTCCCACCGACTATGGTTGCTGGAGCAATGGATGCACCTTATGGAGCCCCTTCATATGGCTATGACTACGCCGCCCCTTCATATGGCTATGCAGCACCTGCTCAAAAGAGTGGCTTCGTATTGATTGTTGTATTGTTTATTTTGTTAATTATTGTAGGAAGTAGCTTTCCTAAATGCTAATCTAGGAACATGAAGGGTGATACTCGGTCATTTGTAAAATCGAGTCCCGCACCCTCCCTATCCGTCACTTATCGAATTCGATAAGTGACGGGTATTTCTCTTTGTAAGAAAGCTCACACTAGGTAGGTATTAGAAGGCCACTGTAAAAGGTTGATTTTTAACTTTATCATTGCTCTTTAAAAGGAAAAGAAGGTGTGTATGGTTGAATGGGAAACTAGTACGAATGATGATCTTTCTTGGGGGTTTACCACTTGTAGGCTTCATCTTATTAACCTATTGTGTTGTACAAGGGATAACGATTTCATTAGATGAGAGGATCATGTCATATATTCGCTCTTCTGAACACCCTGTTGTTACAAAAGGAATGATGGCACTTAGCTTTATCGGTAACACATGGCCAGTCGTGATCATCTCACTATCGGTGCTTCTTGTTATTTATAAATTATACAGAAAACGTGATGAGGTGATCTTGTTTGTTATCGTCTCACTTGGATCAATGGGATTAAATTTGCTGTTAAAGTATATATTTAAGCGTGAAAGACCATTCATCGACCCACTCATTATAGAGACAGGCTACAGTTATCCGAGTGGACATTCAATGGCTGCATTGACGCTATATGGGGCTATTACCTTTTTAGTTTGGCGGCATATTTCAAATTCAATGGGAAGAGCATGCTTGGTTGTATTTAGCGTGGTGATGATTATAGCTATGGGAGTTAGTAGAATCTATCTCGGTGTCCATTATCCGAGTGATGTGTTAGGCGCTTATTTAGTAAGTGGGACTTGGCTCTTCTTAACGATTTCGGTGTATCAATATCGTAAAGATCGACAGACTTCTTATTAAATGAAATCATAACAAGGATTCCCCTCATTTTTGTCGAAATATAGTACAAGTCATACTTGAAAACGATTACTTAAAGGTTTTCAAAGGAAATGAGGGATCATTAATGGGAAAAGGAACAACATGGTCGTCTGAGAAGAGCACGTTTACAGATCCAATGACGGGAGCCTCCATTACGCAATGGACGGACTACCTTGCGCATAGCTATCATTTGTACTTCACGAATGATGGTTGGTATGATGACGGAGCAAAATTATTAGTTTGTTCCGAACGGGGGAATGCGGTTAATTTATATAGCCTGGATACAACAAGTGGACAATTAACACAACTGACGGACTTAGATAAAAAGGTTCCAAAAGGTATACAAGGAACGTATATAAATCCACAGAAAAATGAGGCGTACTTTACATACGGAAAATCGATTGTTTTGATTCATCTTGAGACGTATGAAGAGACAGTTATTTACACAAAACCAGATGGGTATCATTTTAGTAATATTAGCTGTACGGCGGACGGTCAAGCGCTTTGCTTTGGACTTTCTGAGGATTTATCGCAATCGATTAGCACGAATTTATCAGGGGGCTATGTTGGCTTTGAGGAGACAGAAGCGGCACGACCTCATTGTCAAATTTACTTGCTGACGCTTGCAACGGGAGAAGCTAGAGTGATTCATGAAGAAAAACGTTGGATCGGACATGTGAATGCGTCACCGACACAATCGCATATAATTAGCTTTTGTCATGAAGGTCCATGGGAGAAGGTCGACCATCGTATATGGGCAATGAATGTTGAGACAGGTGAAGTTTGGAAAATAAGAGAAGGAGAGCCGAACCAGTATGCCGGTCATGAGTATTGGCATGCAGATGGAATTCATATTGGCTATCATGGCTTTACTGACTCGCTTGATCGTAAGGATGGCAAATTTCTAGGTTATGCGAAATATGATAATAGCACGTCAGAGGAGTTTGAATTTCCATACCAGAATATGCACATCCATTCCAATGGCGCTACTCTTATTGTAGGAGATGGGCAACAAGCGAGCGCTTATCACGGTGAAAGGTATCAGGATTGTATTTTCTTATGGAGGAAAACCGCTTTTGGCATGGAAGGACCGCGTGTCTTATGTAAGCATCGCGGAAGCTTTCAAGTTCAGCAGGTTCATGTCCACCCTCGGTTGACCTCTGATGGATCGAAAGTACTGTTTACGAGTGACCGTACGGGATACGGCAATGTATATGTTGTTGATGTTCCTGAGTTTGAGAGCTTGCCGAAAGTAATGGATGGAAAGCTAGTGAAGGATTAGTGTTTACCATTTGCTTGATAAAAGGTGCTTACCGTGCCTTTATCAAGCTTTTTTGATTTGAAGGACTACTATTCAATCTTAACCTATGTTAATGCACTCAATCATGATCCTTTTAAAATAGTAGTAAATCCTACAAGGGGGAATCGTCTATGAAGGTTCTACTACCACCTCATTTATTTCTCATTTGTTGTCTTGGTATGGTGCTGTTAAGAATGTATTACCCATATTATTTATGGATTTCGATGCCTTATAATCTAACGGGAGTGGTTCTTGTGGTGGCAGGCTTAGCCGTATCTACATGGGGTTCGAATACATTTCGCCAACATCGGACTAACATTCATACATTCCAAAAGCCAGATCAATTAGTGATGGAAGGCTTGTTCAAATATAGTAGAAACCCAATGTATGTAGGCTTTTTGATTGCGTTAGTAGGCTTGCTTGTCGTATTGGGTGAGGCTTCTCCCGCTATGTTTGTTTTATTGTTTCTAATTGTGACAGACCGATGGTATATTAAGCATGAGGAGAATGCGTTAAACGAAACGTTTGGAGCGGAATATGAGAGGTATAAGGCTTCGACTAGAAGGTGGATTTAATATAGAATCAGCTAAGTGAATAGTGTCGCTTTAAAATAAAGTTTAATCAACGAAGAACAAGAAAAACCACCGGGAATAGGTTGGCTGCCTTAGAGTCCGGTGGTTTTTTAGTCGGTTGTTTGAAATTCTTGCCGTGGTTGCCCACCGGCCTGTTGCACGAAGCTTTTGAACACGTGCGCTGGTATAATGAATACCAACATCCATAGTTATGTTAGTCTTTGAGAGTAACTGTTGATTATGCCCAAGTTGTAATCGTTTCAACCGGCAGGCGGTAGGAAGGATAGCCCTCTTTGGCTGCTTTCCCTATTGAGATCAACATGACCGATTGGAATCGGTCTTTATCAAGGCCAAATGCCTCAGCGATCTGGTCCTTCTCATAACCGGCCATCGGATTAGTGTCATATCCGTGGGCCCGGGCAACAAGCATCAGTTGCATCGAAACGAGACCCGAGTCAATCAGGTTCATGTCACGCAGGTCGGATGCGGGCAGGTTCGCATAATAAGGTTTCGCTTGTTGCAATTGCATATCCATAATGTCCTGTGGCATGTATCCAAGTTCCACTGATTTGCCAAAAATTTCGTCAATATATTCAATGTTGTTTGCATCGTAAAATACCGCAATAACAGCCGAGGAAGTCAGAGCTTGCGTCTGGTTGAATGAGGCTAGCGGTGCAAGTTTTTCTTTGCCTTCAGCGCTGTCGATGACAAGGAAACGCCACGGCTGCATGTTAATGGCAGAAGGAGCGCGGGAGGCTTCCTCCAAAATTTCGGTCATTTCCTCCCGGCTGATTTTCACTTCAGGATCGTAGACCTTAACGGAACGACGCTCCAAGACGATTTCATTGAAATCGTTTGTTTCATGGAATTTTTTAGTAAATATACTCATGTAATTTTCTCTCCTTCATCTATTGGTTTCAAAATTGTACTGCATGCGTTCGAGGCATCATATTAACTCCTTTTTAATATTTGTGAGGTCTCACTATGAGAATTGTAAACTATGAAGTATACTTCATAGCAAGAATAAAAACGAGGTGATTAATATGAAAATTAGTGAAGTAGCAAAGCTTGTTGACCTTCCCATATCAACTATCCGTTACTATGAGAAAATAGGCATTATCACTGATGATTATATACTGAGAGAACAGAATAATTATCGGAATTATTCTTCAGAAATTATTCATTATCTAGCTGTTGTTAAAAATTGTTTAGCTGTTGGTTTTTCTATTAATGATATAAAATCTATGATCTCAAAAAATGGAATGTCAAAAGATGAACAAACACGCATTATTAAAGAAAAAATAGTAGAAATAGAAGACGCTCAAAAAAAATTAGAGGAATCTAAACAAAATCTTTACGGTATTCTAGAATTGGATATTACGTGTGAGGATGGGTTCGGAAAATATTAATTTATGAAATAAGTGGAACCGTATTGGAGGTTATAGAACTACTTAACTGAATGCACATAAACCTATATCAATCTGATGCGTAAACAACGCTATTAGTCGGTCTACAATACATTAATCGTTCTGATGAGGAACGTTTGGTCAATCATACAGCGGCAGTCTAGGACTTTATTTTCTTGTCCAGGGCTTACGCTGTTTTTATTGTTTGGCCATTCTACTATTTATTACGGGAACTGACGGAATAGTCCCATAGAGAGCAGCATGATCCGAACAACTAAGCAATTAGCTTTACATATTTATATAACTAAATTACTATTTAAATAGTAATTGTTACGATTTGAAAAACGGAGGAGAATTTAAAATGATCAATCGAAAATTATTTTTTTGTGTATGTCTAGCTATCATTCTTTCTGCTTGTTCGACTTCTACTACGAATGATGCTGAATTGGATAGAGAAGGTGAATCAGTAAAATTAATAGATGACTTGGGGACAGAGTTGACATTCCATTTACCACCAGAGAAGGTCGGATGCTTAACTGAAATATGTGTAGATACGTTAAAGCAACTGGGACTTACTCCTGCTGCTGTAGCAGGTGACGGTATTACAGGTGAACCAGAATTTTATGGTGATGAAGCAGCGTCTATTCCGAAGATTGGGGGTTCGTTCTTTGAACCAAATGTGGAAGATATCTTTGTACAAGAGCTTGATCTTGTGATCGGGTTAGGAGGCGTTCACGAGAATATTAGAGAGGCTCTCGGAGATGAGATACCACTGTATATTGTATCACCTGAGACGTATGAGGATTCGATCAAATTTATTATGGAGTTAGGACAGGCTCTTGATAGAGAGACTGAGGCAGAACAGGCTGTTCAGACATTTGAAGCGCATCTGGAAACGCAAATGAATCGTGTAACGGAAAAACGAACCGCATTAATTATGTATGGATCTGATACTAATTTTGGTGTAGATACGCAAACATCTGTTGTCGGCTCTATGATCGCACAAATAGCACATTACCCTTGGACGACCGATCATAGTGATGGGAGTGCGCAGCTATCTTTAGAAGAGATCTTGAAGGAAGATCCAGATGTTTTATTTTTGGAAACTTTTCGTTTCGGGGATGATGCCCCCTATTTATCTGAGCAATTGTCAAGTAATCCTGTTTGGGGAGAGCTAAACGCTGTAAAAACGGATAATGTCTATGAAGTTCGAACGAATATTTGGGCGAATGGACGGGGTCTCGGGTCGTTAACGATTATTTTAAATGAGGCAATGGAACTTATGTATCCAGATTTGGAATCATAAAAAATGAAAAACAAGAAAATCCACAAATCAATTTATATAGGGGCATTCTTGTTTTTATGTATCATCTGTCTATTTATTTTGTCATTGCTAATGGGCGAACCAACGCTAGATTTGGCTACATTAGGTCAGGTTCTAACTAATCAATATGATTTGGAGATTCATCGGATTGTCGTTTGGGAGATTCGGATGCCTCGATCGATTATAGCGATTATGGCTGGGATGATGCTTGCATTAGCTGGGCATATCCTACAAGACACTTTCCAAAATGATCTTGCCACACCTGAATTAATTAGTGTGACGGCAGGATCATCTTTTGTAATGGCCTGTATGACTGTGTTTGGTTTACCAGTGCTATTTACAGTACAGCCATTTCTAGCACTTTTAGGTGGTCTTATTGCAGGAGGGTTCGTTATAGCAAGTGCCAAAAGCACATTCAAGAAAGGAAGTATCATTCTACTTGGTACAGCTGTTTCAGCATTTTTAAATGCACTTATTATCATTATTATTGCTTTAGGGAGAGAAAACCAAATAGGGTTATTGTTTTTTTATTTGGCTGGAAGTTTGTCTGCTCGAAATTGGAGCCATGTATCGCATTTGCTTCCGTGGTTCATTATTTTTGTCCCGTTGGCATTAGGGAGTGCAAGAAGTCTTAATGTTCTTCGCTTAGGAGATGAAGCGGCGGTAGGCAGAGGAGCATCGGTTCTTACAATGAAAATTCTATTGCTTGTAATAAGTGCAGGCTTAACAGCAGTTGTAGTAGCTAATTGTGGTCCTATCGGATTTATTTCTTTAATTACACCACATTTAACAAAACGGTTGCTTCGTACATCAAATGCTGCAATTGTTTTACCAATAACAGCGCTATTAGGTGGATTACTTCTTCTAACAGGGGATTTGTTAATGCGCATATTATTTTATCCAGTTGAGCTACCAGTAGGTTTGTTGACGACTATTATTGGTGGTAGTCTCTTTCTAGTACTCCTTTACAGAAGGAGTGTGAGAACATGAGGCAACTATATCGTTCTAAAGCATGGCTAATTTCCATTTTACTAGTTATCAGTATTTTGACTATTGGAATGGTGACGATGCTTTTTGGAAAAACGTCTATATCGTTAACTGAGTTTTTGTTTATTTTCAAAGGTGATGAAGCTGATCCTGTCGTAGAACGAATCGTCATGCAGCTCCGCCTCCCGCGCTACATTATTGCTGTCCTTGCAGGCTCCATGCTAGGTTTGGCTGGTGTTATTTTGCAAAGTATTACGAAAAATCCACTTGCAGAGCCAAGTATTATCGGGGTGACCAGTGGTAGTGTGCTAGCTGCAGTCTTAGCTATTACAATGGCCCCGTCATACTTAACAACTTCAAGTGTATTACCTGTATTTGCTTGTATCGGTGGTTTAATTGCTACGCTGTTGGTGTTTTATGTAAGTAATAAAGCAGGTAATGGAGACGTACAAATTGCATTAATTGGTGTTTTGATATCCTCCATCCTTCAAGCGACTACGTCCTTTATCCTATTAACAAGACAGGAGGCAATGGGCAGTGTTCTACTTTGGGTTATTGGCTCTTTAAATGGAAGAGTTTGGATTCATGTGTATATTATTCTCCCATTTGCTTTAATCGGGATTACGCTTGGGCTACTATCAGCTAGTTTAACGAACGGATTAAGGTTAGGTGATACACAAGCTTCTCTTTTAGGCTTGCCTGTTAAGAAAACACGTCTATTATTACTCGGACTCTCAGCTATCCTGACCGCAGGAGCGGTATCAGTAGTAGGAGCTATCGGGTTTATTGGCTTAATAGGGCCACATCTTGCTAAACGCTTTGTTGGAGAGGATGCACGTAAGGCCTTTCCATTAAGCATTTTGATTTCAGCTCTAATACTAGCAGGTTCTGATTTTATTGCTCAGAATTTAATCGTGGCTGTACCAATCCCATCATTTAATCAAGAGGCTCAATTGCCTGCAGGTGCTATAACTGCTTTACTAGGGGCACCATTTTTTCTTTATATTCTGCGCAAACATGTAGTGAAAAGGGGGGGTTGATATGAATTCAGACAAATTGTTAACAAAGGAGCTTTCCTTTTCATATGGAAATAAAGCTATCTTAACGGATATTAATGCCGTAATGAAGGAAGGTGAGATTACCGTTTTACTAGGTATTAATGGAAGCGGAAAGTCAACCCTTTTAAAAACAATAAGTAGATTACTACTTGCTAAGAAAGGATCAATCTATCTTGACGGTCAAGATATTGCCGCTCAATCGAATCGAAACATCGCTAAGAAAATGGCTATGCTCTCGCAAATTAACGAGACACTTGACATGACCGTTTATGAGCTAGTTGAGCAAGGTCGATTTCCGCATGCAGGGGCATTAAAGATGCTTCGTAAGCAGGATCACCAAGCGATCCATAATGCCTTAAAGCGGACGAGCCTTCTACCTCTTCAGCATCAATATTTGAATGAACTGTCAGGTGGGGAGCGCCAACGTGCTTGGTTAGCTCTGGCACTTGCTCAAGAGACAGAAATACTTCTATTAGATGAACCGACTACTTTTATGGATGTGCACCATCAACTAAATATATTGAACCTGATCACTTCACTTAACCGAGAAGAAGGAAAGACGGTTGTAATGGTATTGCATGATATCAATCAGGCGCTAGCGTATGCCGATCGGGTTATTGTCTTAAAGGATGGACGGATTTATAGTAGCGGCCCACCGCTTGAAGTCGTTACACCAGAAATGCTTCGTAACGTTTTTCGAATTAGAGCTAATATCATGACTGATCCAGAATCAAATCATACTGTGTACGTACCTTATTCCGTAATTTAAACTGCAAGGGGCTATAATGAAATAGAAATGATCACTATTGAGGCCACGTAACATTAATACCAATCAACCCCTTTTCCGTCTTAACGGTTAGGGTTTGATTGGTATCACATTCATAGTTTATTTTTTAATAGCTTCAAACGCGAATTTCTGTGTGCTATTTGTTGGTTGCGTACCGTATTCAAAATCTGCTGATATTACCACCTCTGAAAAACCGATGCCTTCCAACACTAGCTTAAATTCTTCGATGCCGTACCAACGTAAAGCAAAACGCTGTAATTCGGATTGAATCTGTTGTCCTTCACGCCATTTCTCATACTTATAATAGGAAACTTTGTATTGATTATAAAAATCAACTTCGACTAGTTTCTCTTCCATTGTAATCATGTCCCCGTTTGGTAAGCTAAAGGCTGATGTTCCTGAAAATTTCCCATCAATCTCAAATTGGTTGGGGAGAAAAAGGTCAAGCATTAATCTTCCACCTGGTAAAAGAAGCTCATAAAGACGGTTCAATACGGCAATGGATTCGTCTCGTTTTTCAATTAATAAGAAGGATCCAGCAGGAATGATAATAGCCTCATATTTATTTGATAAAGAGAATTCTAGTAAATTTGATTCATATAAATTTGGTTTTAATTCTCGATCTTTGCAATGTTGACGGCAAGAAGCCAACATTTCAGGAGAGTAGTCAACCCCATCTACATTAAGACCAGATTCTAAAAGTGGAATAATCACACGTCCTGAACCTACCATTGCTTCAAGGATAGGTCCTTTACAATCTTGAAGTCTCTCACGGTAATATTCTATATCCCCACCTAAAGACTGTCCGACCTTTTTGGTTAAATTGTAAAGCTCCGTGCAAAGTTCACCATAATAACTAAATGACATATCAGTTACCCTCCGTATTTGGTTTTTATTCATGGAAGGGTTCTAGATAAAAGATAAATTGTCCCTCCCATACCTCACTTTTATTTGAATTAATATAGGTTTTTTCCTATTCATAAGAATCACTCGCTTTCTCGTATGATATGGATAACTGTAACATAAAATCAAATTTAGATAATAAAAAGATTGAAAATTCACTCAATATTACGGGCAGGCAGTTTTCATGTAAGATATTTGGTTTTATGAGCATATACCTTTTGTTTTATTGGAATTGGTTGTTTTAATTGATGTATTTTCCTTATGAAACGACATGAATCATAAATAAAAACAGATAAACCTCACTCTCAGTCAAAAATTCATCCAATAACCTCAATCTGAGACAAGACAATTATTCAATAATCATTCACAATTTAAGTAATCACCTACATACATAGCGATGTTGGGCATCGAGAATCGTGAGGATGAGTGAGGAGGGATGTGATTACCCGGTAATGACAGCGCTTTCAAGTTGTTAAAAGTAAAAATAAAAAATTATAGGAGCGATTAGATGAAAAAGCGTAAACAGCTATCGATTTTTATGGTGTTTGTGATAATTTTTTCTTTGTTTTCGACGAGTGGAATTGCGGCAGTAGCTGCTACAAATGAAGAGGAACGTCCTCAATTAAGCTTTGATTTCGGAACAGAGACAAGCTCTGTTGCGGGCGGCTTTACAAAGGTTTCAGATTTGACTAAATATACGAGTGATCAGGGATATGGTTTTGAAGAAGTGAATGAAGGAAACGCTGAAGATCAAGGTGACGATTTACGTAGAGATTTCGTTTTAGCGAGCGGTCACACGTTTATGGTTGATTTACCTAATGGTGATTACGATGTTGTCATTATTACGGGATCGAATTGGGATTTCAATACGACGAGCTATCGAATCCAAGGTGGGGAAGATCAAGGTGGCTACCCTACGAATGGCGGGCATTTTAGGACGTATGAAGATACAGCAACCGTAACGGATGGTCAGCTTACAATTGAGTTTTGGGATGCTTGGGCACGTATTAATGCGATTGAAGTTACGGAGCAAGACTCTGATGAGCCACTTGCGTTTAAGTTCGATCTAGGGACAGAGACAAGCCCTATTGCAGAAGGGTATACCAAAGTATCAGAAACGACGGTCTATGACAGTGATCTTGGATACGGACTTGATAGCGTAGCTGGATCACGTGATCAGGCAAATAATTTAACAAGAGATTTTGTTACAGCTGGTGATAACAGTTTTAAAGCCGATGTTCCGAATGGACATTACAAAGTTCTCATTACAACGGGGGCTGAATGGGATGAGAATACGACAAGCTATTCTATTCAAGATAGTGAGGTAAAAGGTGGAGAAGTAACGGCTCCAAGACAATATATCACGTATGATGATAATGTTGAGGTGACGGATGGTCAATTAGTCATTCAATTCTTTGATGATTCACGTATTAATGCAGTAGAAATCATTCCTATTTTAATGATTACGAGCTTAGAGGTATCTGAGGTAGTTCTTGGACAAGACTCTTACGTTCATTTAACGTGGGATAGCATGGAAGAAGCACATTCATATGAAGTGTTTCGAAGAGCAGAGGGACAGGACCGTTTTACATCAATTGGTGAAACATCTGAATCAAGCTTCAAAGACGAGGCACCAGAGCTCGGCTATACGTACACATATGTGGTTACACCTAAAACGGATTTAAATGTTGATACGGAGCCGAGTAATGAAGTAACGGTGACGATGGTCGATGAAGACGTTTCTGCACCTAATCGTCCACAAGGTCTAGAGCTTGGCGAAGTGGTGGAAGAGGAAAAGGTGACGTTCTCATGGGATGAAGTAGATGAGGCAGAACGTTATTATGTCTATCGAACGCGCTTTCAACAAGATCAGATTCCTCATGTAGAAGATTCATATGAGTTAATTGGTATGACGAGTGAGCTAGCGTTTACGGATGAGGATATTTATTCAACGAATCCATATTACTATGCTGTAAAGGCTGTAAATGCTGGTGGAATTTCGGAATCATCAGAAATGATTGTCGCGCAAGAAAGGGAAACACAATCGCGAGAAACACCTGATTATGATTCGTATGATGCTCAAGTTTTCCAAACTGATGATGGTTGGGAAGCGGTTAATGGGGAAGAAGTTGTCTATTCTGGAGATAACATGTATGAAGCGATGCAGGCGGCGGTCGATAGCTTAACGTCTGAACGTACGACGCAAGAGAAGGTTGTTGTTCATGGTTCTGGTACGATTCAAGGTGATCAGTCGGTTGAACTACCGAGTCATACGTTGTTTGAAGTAAATGGAACGATTCATGTAGAAGGGACAGGTGACGGTTTCAGTTATGGATATCAAGATGCGGCAGTACGTGTCATGCACGCTGAGAATGTATCGATTCCCAAACTGAGTGTAACAGGTACTCCGAACTTTGGTATTTTCGTTCGTACATCTGAAAATGTTCACCTAGGTGATATTGACTTACGTCTAGATGGTGGTTTGGGTATCCGAATTGATAGTCGTGATGATGATAGTGTGTATGGCGTTCGTGATGTTCAAATTGATAACGTTTACGTATCTGGAACGAGCGATCATGGTGTGGAAACGTATGGAGTTGATGGCATTAAGATTGGTGTCGTGACAGCAGTTGATACCGGATATGCTGGCGTGCTATTAAATGACACAATAAATGCTGAGGTGGATACGGTCTATGGATTTGGCGCAGGAACAGGTACGGGGTATGCAGCGTTCCGGATGGCCAATCGAAATGGGAATATTGATGATGAGTATTCGAAAAATGTTTTTGTTAATGAAGTCGTTGCTCGTGGAGGCGGTAGAGGTATTTTCAGTGTGTCCCGAAGTGGTGGAGCTGTCATTGAGCGCGTTGATATTAAGAACACAGGGAATAACGCAATGCTAATTGAAAACAGCTTTAGTATTACGATTAACGGCGGGATTGTTGAAGGATCTAGTGGCATTCGGATTGCAGCACGTGCAGATATGCCGAATACAAGAGATATTCTGATGCAAGATTTAACGATGCGTGATTCTTCTATTCTTGAAAGTCCATGTGGTGAGGACGTCTTCTTTAGAAATATTACGTTGGAGAATAGTACGATGGAAGTTTGTCAAGAAGATGAAGGCCCAGGAGATGGCGAAGGCCCAGGAGATGGCGAAGGCCCAGGAGATGGTGAAGGCCCAGGAGATGGCGAAGGCCCAGGAGATGGCGAAGGCCCAGGAGATGGTGAAGGCCCAGGAGATGGCGAAGGCCCAGGAGATGGCGAAGGCCCAGGAGATGGTGAAGGCCCAGGAGATGGTGAAGGTCCAGGAGATGGTGAAGGCCCAGGAGATGGTGAAGGCCCAGGAGATGGTGAAGGTCCAGGAGATGGTGAAGGCCCAGGAGATGGTGAAGGCCCAGGAGACGGCGAAGGCCCAGGAGATGGTGAAGGTCCCGGGGATGGCGACGGAACCGGCAAAGGTGCTAGTGATGGCGATGCATTACCACAAACAGCTACTTCTATGTTTAATTACTTATTAATGGGGATTTTCTTGCTTGTATTTGGAGGTATTCTCTTTATCGGCTATCGTAGACAACATTCGGTTAAGTCACGTTAATTTTTATTAGAATAAGCAAATAACAATCTGGATGATCCATGTTTCACTAGTGTTTTGCATAGTGAAACATGGATTTTTTAATAGAAGCAAAATTAGGAGATAAGCATGAAGGTGTAAATGTATTAGGCTGTAGTATCGGCGTTGAGCGTTTTTCCTTTACCAAATGGAACGTCATTCCGTTAAATGGAAGAAATACGCCGTTTATTCGTTCGAAGTGGAACGTCATTCCGCTAATACACCCAAAATAGAGAAATGCGAAGCGACAATGGTTAAATAGAGGATTGAGGATCCGGAAGGGAAGGCAAAAAAGGTTGTATCAAGAAAATAACGGAATGACGTTCCGTCGAGAATGTTGAATGTGACCGCACGGATGGCGCTGTTCTGTGTACACCACTTTGGTCTATGTAACGACGCAAATCAGAAAAGGCTGCTACACAGTTTATTCCTATTCTTGATAAACATAGCGAACGATGTAAAATGAAAGTAAGCTACATGATGTACGATAACCAATCAATTATTAAATTTTTTCAACATTTTAAGATAATTAGTTGTGGTATTATGAGGAGCCGTATAGGAGTTCAGTTATTATTGTCTAGAGATACTGAAGCAGAGAGGAGAGGGCATCATGGAACATCCGATAAAGGTCGCTATAGTTGATGATCAAGCGCTTATTAGAGAAGGATTAGCTACGATGATTGACCTTAGAGAGAGGTTTCAAGTCGTCATACAAGCAAAGAATGGGGTCCATCTATTAGACATGATCCATATAGAGAAGATTGATTTAATTTTGTTAGATATTCAAATGCCAGAAATGAATGGACTTGAGACATTGAAGGAGCTAAAGAAAATGGAATGTATGGCTCCTGTCATTATGCTAACAACATTTGTCGATGATCAGTACATATTAGAAGCCATGCGGTTAGGCGCAGCTGGGTATGTCTTAAAGGATATTGAAATCGACGAGCTTATTTTATCAATGGAAAGAGTGTTAAATGGCCATATGGTATTCCCTCAATCGGTTCAAATGAAATTGATGGAGCAATTAAGCAATCAGCATAAGATGAGCGTTAGAATAAAAGAACAATTACAAGAACATGGTATATATATAAATGAGAGAGAAGAAGAAATGTTGCATTTAATGGCATTAGGATATTCCAATCAACGTATGGCAGAAGAAATTTATTTATCAATAGGTACAATCAAAAATTACAGCAGTAAGCTTTATGAGAAATTAGGTGTGAAGAATCGTACCGAGCTAGTATCATATTTGCATCAGCTTTTAAACATTTGATGATCTACTAAAAATGAAGTGGAACTCTATGACAACACGATAACCACAAATAAACATTTTAATTTTTTAAATAATAGTGATACACTAGGGTATAAGTGTATATTTGATCCAGAAATGATGTGGGATTAGGTCGCTCCCTGGCTTGTAGGAACTCCTTACATCCTTTCTGTAAATCTTAGGGGATAAGGAAGGTAAAAATGAGCAACAGACAAACGAAGACAGATGTTATCTTAATCGGTGCTGGAATTATGAGTGCAACTTTGGGGTCACTGTTGAAAGAGTTAGCTCCAGATTGGGAGATTACAGTGTTTGAGAGGCTCGAAAGCGCAGGAGAGGAAAGCTCTAACGAATGGAACAATGCAGGCACAGGGCATTCTTCATTATGTGAGCTTAACTATACCGCGGAAAAACAAGATGGTTCCGTAGAGATTAGTAAAGCGGTTAAAGTAAATGAAGAGTTTCAAGTTTCGAAGCAGTTTTGGTCTTATCTTGTTAAGAGTAATCTCATTCAAAATCCGCGAGACTTTATTATGCAGCTGCCTCATATGAGCTTTGTTCAAGGGGAACGAAATGTATTGTTTTTAAAAAGGCGATTTGAAGCGTTATCAAACCATCCACTCTTTGAAGGGATGGAGTTTTCTGATGATCCCGAGCAGCTGAAAGAATGGATTCCACTTATGATGAAAGATCGTAAAGTGGATCAACCAATGGCGGCGACAAAAATTGAAACTGGAACCGATGTGAATTTCGGTTCGTTAACGCGTAAGTTATTTAACCATTTAGAAAGTGAAAACGTTCAAATAAACTATAAACACAGTGTTGATGATATAAAACGTACAGATGACGGTGCTTGGGAACTAAAGGTACGTAACCTGGATACAGGTGTGAGTGAACGTCGTACAGCTAAATTCGTCTTTATCGGAGCTGGTGGAGGAAGCTTACATTTGTTGCAAAAATCAGGTATTCCTGAAGGGAAAGGAATCGGTGGATTTCCTGTAAGCGGATTATTTTTAGTGTGTAAGAAGCCAGAAATTGTTGAAAAGCATTATGCGAAGGTATATGGTAAAGCGCCAGTCGGGGCACCACCAATGTCTGTCCCTCACCTTGATACAAGACTGATTGACAAGAAAGAATCGTTGTTCTTTGGGCCGTTTGCTGGTTTTTCGCCGAAGTTTTTAAAGACAGGCTCTTTGTTTGACCTATTTATGTCGATTAAAATGAATAATGTATCGACGATGACATCGGCAGGACTGAAAAATTTTGCATTGACGAAATATTTAATTAATCAAGTGATGCTGTCAAAAGAGCAACGTATGGAAGCGTTACGTGAATTTATTCCACATGCTAAGAGCGAGGATTGGGAGCTGCTAGTAGCCGGTCAACGTGTACAGGTGATTAAGAATACGGATGCTGGAAAAGGGACATTGCAATTTGGTACGGAAGTGATTCATGCTGCTGACGGTTCAATTGCGGCCTTACTAGGTGCTTCTCCAGGTGCCTCAACTGCTGTTTCCGTTATGCTGGAGGTCATTGAGAAATGCTTTCCACAACAAATTAAAGAATGGGAGCCGAAACTAAAAGAAATGATCCCTTCATATGGAGGAACGTTAAGTGAACGTGCAGACCTGATTCGTGACCTTCGTGATTCTGCAGCTGAGACACTTGAACTAGTGAATAAAGAGGAAGATGCTGATGAAGAAAGACGCATCCTACAGGAAGTATAAGCTGTTGATTGGGAAGGGCACAGAAAAAGTTTGGTTTCCAACTTTTTTGTGCCCTTTAAGCAATGAGCGAAACCGTTGCCTGTTTTGAAAAGATTGATACGAGTGGGTTTCTCGTGTCAATCGAGCAACGAGTGAAGCCATTGCTCTTCCTTCAAAGGTACTGAAAAAGTTAATTTGTCCTTTTTCAGTGGCCTCAATAAAAACGTTTGGGAGTCGTTTGAAAAGAGCCCATTTTTCATTCAGCTAGCCTCTATTGAATAGTCGCTGGTTCCAAGTAAATGGAGAAGGATGTGTCAATGAGTCTATTTGACACATCTTCAATGTTATCGTGATTATTCATAAATTGTTAATTTCTCTTCTACGGGAGTACGAGCTGCACCGGTCGGAGCCTCGTCAAAATAGCCTAAGTGTAAGAAGCCTACAATTTTCTCTCCGGGGTTAACTCCTAGTAATTCTCGTACTTTAGGGTCATATATGTGAGGGTTTGTTTTCCAAACAACGCCTAACTGCTGCTCCCAAGCAAGTAACTGAAAGTTTTGAATGAGGGAGCTAACGGCGCCAAAGTCCTCTTCCCACTGTTTTTGTCTAGGGTCCTCTTGCATAATAACGATAAGAAAGGCAGCTGGTTGTCTGAAATAGTTCTCCCTATTTTTTTGCAGCTCTTTAGGAAAAGTTGTAACTAATTTTTGTACAAAGGATTCTTTGTGCTCTGTTGGTACAAAAATAAATCGCCATGGCTCTCGTAATCCGTGAGTAGGTGCCCAAATGGCGGTGTTTAATAATTGGTGTATTAGTTCTTTCGAGATAGGCTTATCTAAATAATTGGCTTTAATGGAGCGGCGCTCTCTTATCGTTGTTGCAAGGCTTGAAAGGGTCCTCATTGATATCACTCCTCTATTTATAATTGAACTCCTTTAAATGAGAATGTATAGGTTCTTACAAAAGATAATGATTATCATTGTCTTTTATAATGACATAAGATGATAAAAAAAGAAAGTGGAAAGTCTCAAATTTAAAATTCATAGAAAAAAGAATGCCCCAGCATGGAGTGGAGACATTCTTTTTATCCATTGATTTAATTTCGAATCAAGTAATCAAATGCACCTAATGATGAAATTCACTCTTGAGCCGATTGTAATAATGCTTTGATCCCCTTTTATTGTTTTAATTAAGCTTTCTAATTCAAAGCTTTTACTTTACGTACTCTAAAAGTTCATAATACTTTTCTATATCTTCTTCTGTTTTACTCCAGCCTTTTGCGTAAATATTCATTATGTTTTCACTAAAAACTTCAATAAACGCAGTAGCATTACCGTCAACGTCTTCCAAGTAGAAATAACCAATTGATAAACCTCGGTGGGGGAAGAAGCTTTCTTTTATTTCACTATTTTCGAGTTGATCAAAGAGAGCGTGATCAGGATTGTCCTCGATCATTGATAATACACTGGAAGAAACAAGTTCAGGCATCTCTTCGGCTACATTCTGCTCAATAATACTTTTTATAAAATGTTGAATCGTCTCAGTCTGGTCGGCAACAGTATCATCTTTCTCATCATCATCTTCCTCTGCTTGTGTTTGCTGGAATTCTATAATTGATTCTTGAACCTCTGATGATACTGGTTGATGTGACGATTCATTTTCTAGTATATGTGGGCCAAATCGAAATAGTAAGCTTAAAATCAGTCCAGATATCATAACGTACACAGGCCATTTGCTGTATTCTTTAAGTTCTTGGTATCGTTCGGACCAATCTATTGCTGTTGTGGTAGATTGGTTGTTTCTGTTCCTGGTTTCAGCTGTAGGTTTTGATTCTATATATCTTGTGTTTTCTTTTATTTCAGTAATATTATCAGAATCCCATAGCTCTGTTAGCTTAGCTTGTAATTCATCTGGTGATAATGATGATTGTTCTGGATAAGGATCATGCTTTATTGGAAGAGACTGTTTCATTTCCTTTATAGCTTCTCTTTGTGTTGTTTTTGTTTCTTTTTTTAATGATCTTTCTTCATCGTCCGTAATTCCGGTTTCTTTAAGTAGAGATCTTGATATTCTATAGCTTATAAATATAAAGGAAAGGTAAATGCTCATCGTTATTATAAAAATATTTCTTCCTAATAGGAAATACAGACCGATGATGCTTAAAAACAGAACACTTAGAAAAACAGTCCAGAATGGAGGCTTTTGTTTAAATAATGTCCATATCCACGTACTTATACGTATTAAAGGTTTTTTTAGTATAGAATTAAAATCAAATCTCAGTCGAACAAAAGGGTGTTTAGATGGGTATATGATTTGATAGTACCTACGAATATTCCGATCCTCTGGTTCAATTCTTATCGCTTCTGCGATAAGAGCTTGTGCCTTTTTATATTTTTTTAACTGAAAGGCGTACCAAGCAAAATCAAGCAAATTATTACTATTTTCAGGATTTGCTTGCAAAGCCAATTGTTCATATTTTTCTGCTTCCTTATTTCTTCCTAGTTGAAATAAAATATTCGTGTACGTACCTAAATAAAAATCATTCTCTGGTTGAAGTCTTATTGTTTCATTTAAGAGCTCCAATCCCTTTTCTTGATCCTCAAATAAAATCACAATTGCGTAATGAAAGAGAAAGGTGTGATTGTTAGGGTTAAGACGTAACCCAGTTTCGGCTATCTCTTTACATTTTTGTGCATTTTCCGGGAGCTTTGGATAGAATCTTAAAACAACTTCAAGCGCATGTTCATTTTCAGGTGCCCGATTAAGTGTTTCATCTGTCCATTTAAGTACTTCTTCAAATTCGTTTAAACAATGGTAATGATAGGCCATCAAGCTGTATCCTACATAACTCTCAGGTTCATCTCGAATCGCTTCCTCAGCTAAATCCTTAGACCGTTCTATTTCTCCATTGTTAATGTAAAGTTTAATTAATCTAACTTTCTCATAAAATGAATCTTCCATTTTGCTCATCCTTGTTTTAAGTTGTTTTTATAAAAATAATCAAGGACATCTTTGTATTCTTGATTAACATCACTAAATTTGGCATAGCTCTTGGCTGTTGCAAACCATTCTAGTGTGGTTGGTTGTCGTTTTTCCATTGCATTGAGTAAATCCTGATTTGTTAAAGGCTGGACCGTTCCAGTTTCAAAGGAGCGAGCAATCGCTAGGTCTACAGCATCTTTTACTAAATATTCAAGGTCAGCACCGGAAAAATGCTCAGTATATTTTGCTACAAGATCTAATTGTAATTCTTGTTGTGGTTTCCCTGACGTTTTTAAAGTTAGAATTGTTTTTCTTTCTTCTAATGCTGGCGGTGGTAGAAATAGAAGTGAATTAAAGCGTCCAGGGCGCCGAAGTGCGGGATCTAAATACCAAGGGGTATTGGTTGCCCCGATTACATAGATGCCTTCGTTATTCGATGTTGATCCATCAAGCTCCATTAATAATTGATTGACGAGTAAACGTTCATGGTGGGAATGTAGCTTTTGTCGGTTACCGCCTAAAGCATCTAATTCATCAATGAATAGAACACATGGCTTTTTTTGTCTTGCATCCTCAAAGAATTCATGTAAGTTTTGTTCCGCTTCACCTGACCACTTCGAAAGAATTGATTGTAAATCTAAATGGAGAAAGCGAGCATTAATTTCACCAGCAATTGCTCGTGCAAGAAAGGTTTTACCACAGCCTGGAGGTCCATAAAATAGTAACCCACCTCCAATTGCTTTACCGTACGCTTTAAAGATTTCTGGTGATTGAATAGGCATGATAAAATCGATTTTTATTTTTTTCTTTACATCTTCTAATCCACCTACATCGGCAAATGTTATGAGCTTTTGTTCGAACTCGACTATTTTATTTTGTTCTTGGTTATACGAAATAACTTTTAATTTGTTTTGCGGTTGATTGTCATGATTCATCTCAAGTTCCTCCTATGTCAAAAATAGAATCCTGCACTCCTCTATAAGTTATAAGGAACAAGAATATAGTACCTCAAGGCCCTTTTTTTAACAAATAGGAACAAGATAAGCATATGGGATAGAAGAAGATGACTAATGGACTATGTGTTAGAAGTTATCTGGATCATATAGTTGAGGTTCATAAGACATTTGCTCTAATTCATTTAAGGATACATGGAACATAATAGAGGAAGGTTTTAAAATGAAGGACTAATCGCTTATTTTAATTTTTGTAGACAAAAAGTCCGAAAAGGTCAACTTAACCTTTTCGGACTTTTTAGTAAGAGCATTTAATTAATTTCGAATCAAGTAATCAAATGCACCTAATGATGCATTCGCACCTGAGCCCATTGAAATAATGATTTGATTATAAGGGTTATCTGTACAATCACCAGCAGCGAACAAGCCCGGTACGGTTGTGCCATTATGCTTATCGATGACAATTTCACCAATACGGTTTCGTTCCACTTCAGAGCCTAACCACTCAGTGTTAGGAACTAGGCCGATTTGAACAAATACACCTTGCAATTCGATATGCTTCACTTCTTCTGTATCACGTTCAATATAGGAGATCCCATTGACATTGTCTGTACCAGTAATCTCTTTTGTTTGAACGTTCTTTAGAACTGTTACGTTCGGAAGGCTGTATAGACGCTTTTGTAGAACCTCGTCTGCTTTCAGCTCGGGCATAAACTCAAGCACTGTCACATGCTTCACGATACCAGCTAGGTCAATCGCTGCTTCAATACCAGAGTTACCACCACCAATAACGGCAACATCTTTCCCTTCGAATAAAGGTCCATCACAATGTGGGCAATATGCGACACCCTTGTTCTTGAACTCTTGTTCCCCAGGAACACCGACGTTACGCCAACGAGCACCTGTTGAAATGATGACAGTCTTACTCTTAAGGGTAGCACCATTTTCAAGCTCAAGCTCGAATAAGTCGTTCTTTTCTAGCTTGCTTGCCCGTTGTAGGTTCATAATGTCAATGTCATACTCTTTCACGTGCTCTTCAAGGCTCGCAGCAAGCTTAGGGCCTTCTGTTTTCTTCACGCTAATGAAATTCTCAATGCTCATCGTATCAAGGACTTGTCCACCGAAGCGCTCTGCTACAATTCCTGTACGAATGCCTTTACGTGCTGCGTAAATAGCAGCACTTGCGCCAGCAGGACCCCCACCAACAACAAGAACATCAAATGGCTCCTTGTTAGAAAGCTCAGCTGCATCGACTCCAGATCCCATTTTTGCAAGGATCTCTTCAAGGGTCATACGACCGCCACCGAAGAATTCACCTTCTAGATAAATCGAAGGAACCGACATGACGTTTTTGCTCTCAACTTCATCCTTGAACGCAGCACCGTCAATCATTGTGTGCGTAATATTTGAGTTAAGAACACTCATCATATTCAAAGCTTGGACAACATCTGGGCAGTTATGGCAGCTTAGGCTAACATACGTTTCAAAGTTGTACTCACCTTCGATTTTTTTAATTTGATCAATAACACTTTGGTCAACCTTTGGAGGTCTTCCGCCTACCTGTAAGAGTGCAAGCACTAGCGAAGTGAACTCATGTCCTAACGGGATACCAGCAAACGTTACGCCTGTATCTTCTCCAACACGGTTGACACTGAAGCTTGGTGTTCGCTTTAATTCCGTCTTTGAGACGCTAATTTTCGATGACATGTCAGCTAGCTCTTCTACGAATGCAAGCATTTCCTTTGATATGTCATCAGATCCTGCACTTACCTTAAGGAGGATATCACCTTCTAATAGTTGAAGGTATTGATCTAACTGTTGCTTAATTTCTGCTTCAAGTACCATTTAATATTCTCCCTTAAATCTTTCCTACTAGGTCAAGGCTTGGCTTAAGTGTTTCAGAGCCTTCTTCCCATTTCGCTGGGCAAACTTCACCAGGGTTATTACGCACATATTGTGCAGCTTTGATTTTATTAACAAGAATACTTGCGTCACGACCGATACCACCAGCGTTGATTTCAACTGCTTGAATCACACCATCTGGGTCAATAATGAATGTACCACGATCTGCAAGACCTGCTTCTTCATCTAGGACCTCGAAGTTACGAGAGATCTTTTGAGAAGGATCCCCAATCATGGTGTAAGTAATTTTGCCAATGGCTTCTGAGCTATCATGCCAAGCTTTATGTGTAAAGTGCGTATCTGTTGATACAGAGTATACTTCTACACCAAGCTCTTTTAATGCTGCATATTCGTTTTGAAGATCCTCAAGCTCAGTTGGGCATACGAAAGTGAAATCTGCAGGATAGAAGCAGAAAATACTCCATTGTCCTTTTAAATCCTCGTTTGTGACATCAATAAAGTCACCATTTTTGTAAGCTTTTGCATTGAAAGGTTGTACTTCAGTTCCGATTAAAGACATGTTAACATCTTCCTCCTAATGAATAATGATTGAAAGAATTACTAACTAAACGATTTGTTTAGTAATAATAATTCTAATTATGAACAGTTTAACAAATAGTATAGGTTCTTTGTCAAGTAATAACCTATTAGATTCATGTTAGGGCAGACCGTATGACATAATCATGTTCATAAAACGATTTAAAGAATGCAGTTAAAGGGAGTGCGTTATGAAGGATGTAACAACTTGCGCAAGTGAGAAATGCCTTACCTGTAGCTATATACTTTTGTGACAGTCATTAGTGTTCTACAAATCATGACACGTTATACGTCAATTTTATAAATGTGACGATAATGTGTCAACTGATCAATGGTTTTTCTGAAGCGTTTGCATTAAAGGGGGAATCACGTAGTAAGTGATCATGAAAAGAGAGATGTTCCATTCGTGTAATGGGAGCATCTCTTTTTCTCATTGAATACATGATAAATGATAATTTTATTTGGCTATAGCCGATAATTCAACCTTAACATTTCCAGCTATAGCGCGTGAGTAAGGACATACCTGGTGAGCGGATGAAACTAATTCTTCTGCTTCCTCTTGCGAAACACCGTCGATTTCCACTTTTAAGGAAGAGGAGATCGTGCAGTTGAAGCGAATTTTGCAAAAATTTCTTAGTTAGTTGCAACACAACTTGGAAATCGATGATAAAAAGAATGATCGTTTGTCAATTAACATCTGTGACTATGTTACTCTTCGCTTAATGTATAGTTCACTCTTCCCACTAGATGGGTCGTTTCTTCTCGAACTAGTTGAAGGTATTCGATAAATTCTTCTCTATTATCCTCTGGGCTTTCAAATTGTCCTAATTGGCCCCACATCATTTGGACGGCGGACATGTTATCGTACAACTGAATGTCGAGTAAAGACTGCGGACCAGGAATTAGGGTAGTTGGTGAACCTACTTTTTTGAATTCTTCTAACAAGATTGGGAGTGCTTCATGGTCATATAGCTCATGATTTGCAATGGTATCAAGCTCATTTAAAGCTGGTGCAATTAAATAGACGATTTGAATCATGGCGCGCTCTAAATTTGTCGCATCGTCCCAAGTACGATATTCATTAGGATCTGTTCCTAAAAGCTGCGCGGGAGGGTTATTAATAAAGAAGTGATAGGCTTCTTCTATTAATTCTTCCTCAAGCTTGTAAGCCTCTGCCGCTAATATGTCGATCATCGTATCATTATAATTCGTAATATGAATCACATTCTCGTCGTAACTACTAATGATGCTTCTGATGGGGTTGTCGTCTAGTTGAAAATAGATTCGGCCATCTTCATCGATAAATTCGTCAACGATTTCAAATTCAGTATGAACGTAAGGAATATTTCCTTCATCATTAAATGGAGATTCAATTTGCATTGTTGGAATGTGGAAGTCTCCTCGTATTTTTTTTTTTGTATGACTTCACTATGAATATGATCGTCAAGTGCTGGTTCATCCTCTTCGTATTTAGTTACTGAGGACGCGTCACTCTCTTCCGTTTCTTCGAGTTGTTCCTGTTGTACCCCTCCACTACATGCGATTAAAGAGCACGTTAAAGCTATAATGATGATTTTTTTCATAGAAAATCCACCCTTCATGATTAAAATAGATTGAATATAAAAGAGCTATTCATGATTTTACCTCTCTGTGAATAAGGTTAGTTAAAAACAGAGGGTGATATGAATGCTAAGCTGGCTCCCTTTATCATTTATGATTGTCGAGAAAACAATTGGAGAAAATCAGTCGATATTCTATCCGCAGGCGATGGCGATGACTGATCACTTGTGGCAACAATCGATGAATGAACGAATTGCCCATGAAGCTGAAAGGATGAAACAGCAGCAGGTAGGTGATACACCTTCAACCGTTGTCGAGATGATCGGTCGATTTGAATTGAAAAACAATCAACGTGAGGTACTTAGCCTATCCCTGTCAAATTACACGTATCATGAAAAAGCTGCACATGGTATGACACTGATGCAATCATTGACGTTTGACCTTGAGAGCAAGCAATTATGTCAGCTACACGATTTATTTAAGCCAGGGAGTAACTATGTTGATAGGCTATCAGAATTAATTGCTCTGCAAATAAAGGAGCGGGATATCCCTCTTCTTGATGGATTTTCTGGCATTCAGCCGGATCAAGACTTTTACATGGCTGATAAGTCGTTAGTCATTTATTTCCAGTTGTATGAAATTAGCCCTTATGTAGTGGGATTTCCGATGTTTCCGATTTCTGTATTTGATCTACAAGATATCATGAATGAACAGGGCGCACTTGGCAGAATGGCAGTTAATCAATGATCTGAATAAGAGGCTGTTCCAAAGGGCACTGAAAACGTTTGGTTTTTAACTTTTTAGTACCCTTGGTTCAATGTTCTAGTTGAAGAAGGAACAACCTCTTGAACCGTTTATAGCTATCTAATAAAAGATTCAATCTCTTCATAGAGATCTTCTGCCGTTTCAAAGCCTGTTAACGTTAATATGTCTTCATCATAATCATCGATGATAGTTGGATCGGCTCCATAATCGAGCAAGAGTAAAGTCGTTTCATAGTCTTCGAGTTCCATTGCAAAATAAAGAGGTGTTGTCCCCATAGCCATTAAATTAGGATTAGCGTCATTCTCCAATAATAATTCTGTCATTTCTAAGTATTCATATTGAATGGAGTAGACGAGTGGAGAGACATCATAATCATTAAGCATATTGACATCAGCGCCATACTCAATTAATTTTCTAACGGCGATTTCGTTTTCGTAAAAAATGGCTGTTTGTAATGGGCGGTCTGGGCTGCTTTGCGAATTAGGGTCAGCACCGGCATCAAGTAGTATATAGAACGCTGTTGGTGAGTCGAATTGGATGGCGTACTGTAAAGCTGTATACCCAAAGTCATCCGTCTCTTCCAAATCGGCTCCATCGTTTATAAGCGTCTCTAATAATTTATAATCACTCATTAGAATAGGATCGAATAAGTCAGTTCGATCGTATTCGTACTCTTCTTCAGAAGTCTCTTCATATTGTTCATCCTCTTCGACCGTCGATATAGCTGGTTGTGAAGAAGTTCCAGGATCACGATCAACCTCTACTCCTTCATCAACTGAACTAGATAATTGGTCTCCGTATACAAAGGATGATACGGTTAAGCCAATTGGAATGAGCATGAGAATGAGCGCGTAAATCCCAAAGCAAATCGCTAGCCCAGAAATAATTGGCCCATTTCGCTGTTCATACACATAGCCGTCTGTTGTCCCTGAGAACAAGGCGATGGACTGAATTCTTTTAGGTGTTAATGGATGGCTTGAGAAGATTTCACTAAGCCATACGGCAACATGGGACTCCGTCTCAATCTGTTGACGGTAAGCAACGGTATTGACATCTTTGAAGAGGATTTTCCCGACACCAAGTATCGTTAGAGCACGTTTAGCCGCTTCAGGATTTTGAATGATGTAAGTCGCTTCACGATCACATGTGTACTCACACGCACGACTATAGGCTTGAGACAAAATAGGGATGAGTCTAGCAGGTGTGACCAGGATGCTTTTCCAGACGTGATGATGCTTAATATGGGCTAGTTCATGAGCAATGATAAAGTCTAGCTCCTCTTCATTCTGTTGACGTGCTAATTCAAAGGCTTCAGAATATATAACAACCATGTTATTGCCCCAAAAGCGTGTAGCAAATGCGTTTAAGATCCCCATGGATTCAATGACAAACATATCTGGTACTCTCTTAATATTCATTTCTTGACAGTAATGTACAAGCTTTTGATGAATGTCTGGAAATTGGGATTCGGTTATTTTTACCCCATTTCCTTTAATGAAGCCTAAAGATATAAAGTTATAAAAAGTAAGTAAAAAGAAAATAGCGAGTAAAATAGCGACTCCAAGCAATTGTGTCAGAATAAGGATGAACAAATACACAATCATGCTAAAGATGATACTTAAAATGAAATAAATCGTTTCCTTTTCAGCTTTTATTTCGGTCTGATTCAACATGTCCACTCCATTCAAATATTTCATTGTTATGAAACTTTTACCAGTCATTATTTTACAGAGAGAATAATCATACGTATATAGTGCGACCTTACTTAATAAATGGTTGAATAAGTAAAAATCAGTTTCTGTCTGCTTGAGGATGGGAATAAAGTAGGGAGAATGAATGTGATAAAAGATGGATACCGCCTAGAAAGAAGAAATCAACTTTTTCAATCATCTCCGTAGACTGTGCATGGCGTTTTGGACGTGATAAACTAAATGGAAGTATAAACTCGGAGGAAAAGGATGCGAATTTTTCGAATTCTAAATAATAATGCGATCGTTGTCATCGATGGTTCGCGTGAGAAGATCGTGATGGGAAAAGGCATTGCCTTTCAGAAAAAGAATAATGATATTGTCCCAAATCATAAAATTGAAAAAGTTTTCGTTCTACATGAGCAGTCGTCAGAAAAATTCCAGGAGCTATTAAAGACGTTACCAGAGGCTCATATTGAGCTTGCCGAACGGATTATTAGCTATGCAGAGGGGCATTTACAAGCACCGTTAAATGATCATATTCATATTGCTTTAACAGATCATTTATCATTTGCCTTAGAAAGGATCGAGCAAGGCTTTGCGATTCAAAATAAATTAACAAATGAAATAAAATTTCTATATAAAAAAGAATTTGAAATTGGACTATGGGCAAAGGAGGAAATTAAACGACAGTTACAAGTTGATATCCCACTTGATGAGGTTGCCCATATTGCACTGCACATTCATACAGCTAAGATGGATAGTCGGTCGATGAATGAATCATTACAAACGGCTACGATTTTACGTGATTTTATTGAACAGGTACAACAAGTAGCAGGAGTAACAATCGAAGAAACAAGTATTAATTATCAGCGCCTCATTACTCATTTGCGCTTTGCATTAAATCGTATACAAAAGGGAAGTGAGATTGAACCTATAGATGAAGAAATGCTCGCTTTAATTCAGAAAAAATATGAAAAGTCTTATTTTTATTCAAGTGAGGTCATCAAATACTTAAATCAAGAGTATGAACTGAATTTTCCACCAGCAGAGGTTGCTTACATTGCTTTGCATATTCAAAGGCTCATTCGGAGTGACTCTTAACGAGGTGGTTGACGTCGCTTTTATTCTATTGTAGAATAGTTTTCAATTATCCAAACTTCATATTGGGGATTGTGACTGGTGATGCAGGCAAGACCTAGAATACGTAAGTGACAGAGTGGCTTACAGAATTACGCTACTCGTCTGTCCTTTTTATGTATTTTAGGTCTTGTCTTTTTTTGTTTGGAATTAAAAATCTAGTGTAAAAAGAGAATAATAGGGGGAGTGATCGTATGAATTATAATGAAGTTGCTAAGCAGCTTGTTTCGCTTTTAGGTGGGAAGGAAAATGTCGTAAGTGCGACACACTGCGCAACACGTCTTCGTTTAGTAATTGAGGATGAGAGTCAAATTGATACGGAGGCGATTGAAGAGTTAGAAGGAGTGAAAGGGGCTTTTTCAAGCTCTGGCCAATTTCAAATTATTTTTGGAACTGGGACGGTTAACAAAGTATTTACACACTTTGCTCCTCTTGTTGATGTCAATATAGGCGAAGATGAAGAGACGCCTGTCTCACACGGTGATGCAGCGAAAAAGAAAATGAATCCACTCGCTAGATTTGCTAGAACGCTTTCTAATATTTTCGTGCCAATCATCCCTGCGATTGTCGCAGCTGGGATGCTAATGGGTTTGCTCGGTTTAATGGAGACCTATAATTGGGTAGACACTGAGAGTGGTCTGTTTGTGTTGCTTGATATGTTTTCATCGGCATCGTTTATTATTCTACCGATATTAATTGGATATAGTGCAGCGAAGGAGTTTGGAGGGAATACGTATTTAGGTGCGGTCATTGGTGGAATTATGATACATCCTGAATTACTAAATCCGTGGGGGCTTTCAGATGCACAGCCTGCTACTTTAGACTTTTTTGGTTTTGGTGTGGAGATGCTTGGTTATCAAGGGACAGTTATTCCAGTATTATTAACCGTTTATGTGATGGCAAAGATTGAAAAAGGTCTTCGTAAGGTGATTCCCAATGTTGTGGATTTGCTGTTAACGCCTTTTTTAACGGTTATCTTTACTGGGTTTGTAGCGATGCTCGTCATTGGTCCGTTAGGAAGAGCGCTTGGTAATGGAATCACTGCTTTTCTTGATTTTGTATATGGAACAGCGGGTCCGATTGCCGGGTTCATTTTCGGTGGTTTGTATTCAACTATTGTCTTAACGGGGGTTCACCATAGCTTTCATGCGATTGAAGCCGAATTACTCGTTAATATTGGTGGAAACTATTTATTACCGATCTGGGCAATGGCTAATATTGCTCAAGGGGGAGCAACATTAGCCGTCTTCTTCAAAACAAAGGTGAAGAAAACGAAGGAGATTGCTTTGCCAGCGTCGGTGTCAGCCTTTCTCGGTATTACGGAGCCGGCCATTTTTGGAGTTAATTTAAAATACCGTCGACCATTTATTGGAGCAGCAATCGGTGGAGCTCTTGGTGGAGCGTATGTCGTCTTTACACAAGTGATGGCAAATGGGATCGGGATTACAGGAGTTCCGTTGTTTGCGATCGTTCAAGATCCATTAAATTATGCGATTGCCTTTTTAATCGCCCTATCGGCAGCGTTTATTGCTACACTATTGTTAGGATGGGATGAAGAGAAAAAGTAAGATTATTTTCATCAAATGATAGGAGGATGCATAGATGAGAAAAGGAATTATATCACTTGGAGAAGCATTAATTGATTTTATTCCGCTGGATCAGACAAATATGACGTATCAAAAGAGTCCTGGGGGTGCACCGGCAAATGTGGCTGTTGGCGTAGCTCGTCTAGGGGTTCGCTCGTCTTTTGTTGGGAAGGTTGGTGATGATGTGTTAGGGCGCTTTTTACAAGAAACGCTAGAGCAGTTTGGTGTACATACACATCAGTTAACATTCTCAAAGGAAGTGCGTACAGGAGCCGTTTTTGTAACAAATGCTGAGGATGGTGAGCGTCATTTTGATTTTTATATTAATCCGAGCGCTGATCGATTCCTTTCTGTTGCAGATTTGATAGAGGAGGATTTTGCTACGCATAAGCTACTTCACTTTGGTTCCATTTCGCTGATTGGGAGTCCGGCGAAGGAAGCGACGAAACGGGCAGTTGAGCTTGCGCGAGAAAAAGGAATGATCGTTTCCTATGACCCAAATCTGCGCTTAGCGTTATGGGAATCTGAGGAGCATGCTCGGACGGCGATTCAATCTATGCTCTCGCAAGCAGATGTGCTCAAACTATCTGAGGAGGAGTTAGCATTTATAACCGGTGAAACGGATATCGAACAAGGGCTTAACGGCTTAAAAGAATATGATATTCCGCTTATATTCATTACGTTAGGGGCAGACGGGAGCTATGTTTGTACGAGTGATGGAATTAAGCATGTACCAGCTATGAGTGTGAAAGCAATGGATACGACTGGTGCAGGGGATGCATTTGTATCAGGAATTTTGTATCAGCTTCATGAATATGAAGGAAGCTTGAAATCGCTATCTGTCGATCAGGTGGTTGAAATGGCAAATTTCGCTACGGTATCTGGAGGTTTAGCTGCATCGACGAAAGGGGCGATGACTGCATTACCAACATTAAGAGAAGTAGAAAAACGGTTAAGTAGGTGAGGAGATGACGAGCGATCAACAGCTACGTGCAAAAGTGACGGAGGAATTGGCTAAGCATAAGAGTATGGTGGAGCAAGATTCGTATCGTCTTCACTATCACCTTATGCCACCGGTCGGTTTGTTGAATGATCCTAATGGGTTTATTCAATGGAAAGGTACCTATCATTTATTTTATCAGTGGATGCCTTTTAAAACGGGTCATGGAGCTAAATTTTGGGGTCATTTTACATCAAAGGATTTAGTAAATTGGCAGCATGAAGAGGTGGCTCTTACACCAGCAGAATGGTTTGAAAAAAATGGCTGTTACTCAGGAAGTGCGATTGAGCATGAAGGGGAGCTGTACTTATTTTATACAGGGAATGTAAAGAATGAGAATGATGAACGAGAATCGTATCAATGCTTAGCGACTTCGCGTGATGGCATCCATTTTGAAAAGAATGGCCCTGTCATTACACTTCCTGACGGCTTTACAGCGCATTTTCGTGATCCGAAGGTTTGGCAACAGGACGATCGTTATTTTATGGTTATTGGAGCTCAAACAGAGGCACTAAAAGGGGCGATTGTCCTTTTTCAATCAGATGATTTAACAGATTGGAAATGGGTTCGAACGCTTACAGGAGGGGACTCAGGGAAATTAACGGATTTCGGCTATATGTTTGAATGTCCCGATTTGTTCCACCTTGATGGGAAGGACGTTCTCGTCTTTTCCCCCCAAGGCTTAAAGCCGGATGGTATGAAGTATCAAAATGTCTATCAAGCAGGTTATACAGTTGGAGCGTTTGATCCAAAAGCAGGAAAGTATGAGCATAATAAGTTTATTGAGCTTGATCGTGGCTTCGATTTCTATGCTCCACAAACAACTACCGATGATCAAGGAAGGCGGCTATTGTTTGCTTGGATGAGTGTCCCTGATCAAGATGAGCAGATGCATCCAACGATTAAGCATAAATGGCTCCATACGATGACGCTTCCGCGCGAGCTACAGCTCAAGGGAGATAAGCTCTATCAAGCTCCAGTTAAAGAGCTTGAGAATCTTCGAAAGGGTGATGCTGTTGTGGAGGAAGTGGTACTCAACAATCATGTCAAGCAAGTTGAGAGAGCGTATGGGCAAGCGTTTGAGCTGTTAGTAGAGAAGGTGGAGCTCGATGAGGGTTGGTTTGAGCTGACGATTCGTCATGCTGCGCGGATCATTTATTCGAGCGAGCAACGAGTATTGACGCTTGAACGTAAAAGCTATGTTGATGGGGTAATAGAGAAGCGTCAATGTCAGCTAGAGCATGTACGTAATTTGCGCCTATTTGTAGATACCTCGTCCATTGAATTATTTATGAATGATGGTGCGGAAGTCTTTACAACTCGTTTCTACCCGACAAAAGAAAGTGAACAGGTAACTTTTGCTACATCTGAGGAATGCCGATTTAAGGTGAAGAACTGGACATTAGCAAAAGTGACTTAATGGTGTGGTTGTTTAGTAAGGAGAAGCCTTATTAAGCAACCTTTTCTTTTTTTTGACTAGAAGAATGGTTTGGCTATTGCTGAATTAGCAAATACCGAATTACTGGATGCTGAAGAAAGCTGCTAAGTTTAAAAATGACTAAGTAAGTCTTCCTTAATGCTCCATTTGACAACATATCTATCTATGTTACTATGAACACAGTCACACAATGAACATGTTCATAAAATGAATGCGTTCAAATAAACGATAAAAATACTGGAGGTATGTGAACTGCATGAGTTATTCAAAGGTAGAAAAGTCAATATTTATCCCGTCTTTATTATTAATTGTCATTGCTACAGTACTACTAGTTGTTTTTCGTGAATCAGCTGGGCCAATGCTTGAGGGGATGCTCACAGCTATTACGTTTCGTTTAGATTGGGCATTTGAATTTTTAACAATTGGGTTATTTCTTATTTTAATTTGGTTAATGGTCGGGCGTTATAGCCGGGTGAAGCTCGGTGGCGTTGACGACAAGCCAGAGTTTTCTAGGTTCAGTTGGGGAGGCATGTTGTTTTCGGCTAGTATGGGAACAAGTATTATGTTTTGGTCGATTGTTGAGCCACTTTATTATTTTACGTGGCCACCATTTGGAATCGAAGCAGAGTCGAATGCAGCAGCGGAATATGCTGTTAGTTACGGGCTGTTTCATTGGGGGATTTCTGCATGGGCGCTCTATGCGTTACCAGCGGTCGTTATGGCGTATAGCTTCTATGTCATTAAAAATCCATCATTGAAAATTAGTGCTGCCTGCCGAGGTGTGCTTGGAAAACACGCAGATGGTTTTCTTGGGAAATCCATTGATGTACTCGTTATTTGGAGTATGATTGGAGGTCTTGGTACGTCATTAGGGTTAGGTGTGCCGATGATTTCTGCCGTTTTAGCTAATTTATTCGGTTTAGAGCCGTCAGTAGGCTTAAATATTATTATTATTGTTGTTTGGACAATTATCTTCAGTTCAAGTGCGTATTTTGGTCTCTATAAAGGCATTCGTCGATTAAGTGATTGGAACATTTATATGGCACTTGGACTAGCGATTTTTGTCATTATTGTAGGACCAACATTATTTATTTTATCGTATTTTACGAATAGCTTAGGTATTATGCTTGATCATTTCTGGATGATGAGTCTGTACACAGATCCGATTAATCAAAGTGGGTTCCCACAAGCATGGACGGTTTTCTATTGGGCTTGGTTTGCTGCGACAGCACCGTTTATCGGAATCTTTGTTGCTCGTATTTCAAAAGGACGTTCGATTCGTGAACTCGTATTTAACGTGTTACTTTGGGGTTCAGTTGGTAGCTGGGTCTATTTCGGAGTCTTTGGTGGCTATGCGATGGATCTTCAATTATCAGATAAAGTGAATCTTGTTGGTATTCAAGCAGAATCCGGTGATCCAGCTGTCATTGTAGCTGTGCTAAATTCATTGCCGTTACCAGTATTGGTTTCGATTCTGTTCGTTATTCTTGGCTTTATTTTCTTAGCGACATCCCTTGATTCAGCTAGTTATGTTATCGCAAGTGTTGCAACCAAAGAGCTAGGACCAGAAACACAGCCTGCTCGTTGGCATCGATTAATGTGGGGAATTCTCCTTTCAGCATTGGCGATAAGCTTAACGATGACAGGAGGATTGAATGTTGTTCAAACGACATCTGTACTCGTTGCTGTTCCTGTATTAATCATGTATATTCTTATTTCTGTCTCACTCGTGAAATGGTTGAAGCAGAACGAAGACAAGCACGTGTATGTGAAAAAATAAAGATAAGGGTGTCTCTAAAGGTTTATGAAAACTTGAAGGACACCCTTTTTAAAAGATAAGAAAGTATAAAATTATTAGAAGTACTGTGGGGAAATCAAGAAGACGGAAGCAGACTCAGTGATGTGCGTCGTCTCCGTTCGGGACACGTTATTCTGAAAGAACCCCACTTCAGAATAACTTCAATCCATTGTAACGACTGCGCACGACGCATTTAATAAAAAACGCTGTCGCGTTTTTCTTAAAAAGGATGGTTGTTATGGTATTTAATATTAAAGATTCAAATGAACGAGTGGTGAAAACGGATTTTCCACGTGAAATAAAGAAAATTGATTCCATCTTTATTCCGATGTCTGATGGAAAAAAGCTAGCTGCGACGATATGGTTACCGGTTGATGCAGATGAGTATCCGGTACCGGCCATTTTAGAATACATTCCGTATCGTAAAAATGATTTTACAGCGATTCGTGATTCGGTTCGCCACCCTTACTTTGCTGGACATGGTTATGCGAGTATTCGTGTTGATATACGTGGTACGGGTGATTCTGATGAGTACTTACCTGATGAATATTTAAAGCAGGAGCAGGATGATGCGTTGGACGTATTAAGCTGGATTGCTGAACAGCAATGGTCAACAGGAGCGGTTGGAATGATCGGTAAATCATGGGGAGGCTTTAATAGCTTGCAAGTGGCAGCAAGAGCTCATCCTGCATTAAAGACGATTATTACGCTTTGTTCAACCGATGACCGTTATGCTGACGATGTTCATTATCGTGGCGGAAATGTGCTAGCTTCAGATATGCTTTGGTGGGCGTCAACGATGTTTGCCTATAATGCACGCCCCCAGGACCCAGCAGTCGTTGGCAATAGCTGGAGGGAAAATTGGTATGAGCGTTTAAATACACCACCATTCGTTGAGGGATGGCTGAAGCACCAACGTCGTGATGATTATTGGAAGCATGGCTCTATTTGTGAGGATTTTTCAAAGATAAATATCCCTGTCTTTGCAGTAAGTGGCTGGCAGGATGGGTATACCGATTCTGTATTTAGACTGTTGGAGCATTTGCCTAAAGAAAGCAAAGGGTTAATTGGACCATGGGCTCATGAATATCCTGAAGTCGCGACACCGGAACCTGCGATTGGTTTCTTGCAAGAGTGTTTGCGTTGGTGGGATCAATGGTTGAAGGATGAAGATACGGGTATTATGGAAGAGCCAAAGCTCATGACCTGGATACAAAATAGCGAGCGTCCGGCTGTGACGTATGAGGAGCGGCCTGGGAAATGGGTTGGTGATCCATCGTGGCCGTCACCAAATGTAAATGGGCAATCGTGGTGGATTTCGAGTGGAAGATTACTCAATAACAAGCGAGATGTGAGACAGTCTGAAGAGGTGGTTCCGAGTGTCCAAGAGCATGGGTTCTATTCAGGTGTATTCTGTCCTTTTGGCCAGCCAGGAGATTTACCTGCTGATCAACGTAATGAAAATGGGAAGGCGGTTGTGTTTACATCAGCGCCATTAGAAGAAACGATTGAGCTATTAGGTCACCCAGTCTTTCATGCAGAGCTGTCTAGTGACCAAGAGAACGCACTGATTGCTGTTCGACTTATGGATAAAGCACCTACAGGCGAATCAACGTTAATTAGCTGGGGTATGCTGAATTTAAATCACCGTCATTCCCACGAGTTTCCAGAAAAGCTCAAGCCGAATCATCGATATCACGTTCAGGTTCAGCTTGATTCGCTCGGGCAACAAATTCCAAAGGGGCATCGACTTGAAGTGGCTGTAGCGCCAACCTATTGGCCGTCAGCGTGGCCGTCACCAAAGCCAGTAACACTCAGATTATTTGAAGGTGATACACGAATGGAGCTACCTGTTCGAACGGCTCAGACTGGAGATGGGGAAATGATTTCATTTGATCGACCTGAAACGGCTGACGTGATGGAGCGAGAGGTGATTCGTAAGGAAGAGAGAACGAGAGAAGTCATTCATGACCCTATTGAAGGTGTGTGGACAGTTGCCGACTTTTCAGATGAAGGGGAGCGCCGGTTGCCGAGTAATGGTATCCAATATGGTAGTATCAATCGTAATAAATGGAGCATTAAAGAAGGAGATCCCCTCTCGGCACGAAATATATGTGAGTGGGAGCTTACTTTAGGTCGGGGTGAAAATTGGCAGACAAGGCTTGAAACGTATAGTGAAATGTGGAGTGATGAGACACATTTCTTCCTTATTAATCGTTTAACAGCCTTTGAAAATGGCAAGCAGGTTTTCACTCGCACGTGGGAAAAATCGATTGAACGTGACCATGTTTAAGGAGAATGATAGAATAGTGTCATAACATTGGAAGTGATGTAAGGACGTGTCGTAAATGGCTACAAGTAGAAAGGACATACAGAAGGAACGAATGTGGCGTTATTTTGTTGATGCAACGGTAGAATTGATTGAACAAGAAGGCATTGAAAAGGTGACCATTCGTAAAATTGCTGATAAGGCAGGCTATACGAGTTCAACGGTGTATAACTATTTTAAAGAGTTATCTCATTTAATCTTCTTTGCTTCGATGCGCTTTACGAAGGAGTACATTGAAGAACTACCGTCTTATATGGAGGAAGGAAATCATACGGTGGAAAAGTGGCTGTATAGTTGGAAATGCTTTTGTAAGCATTCGTTTGAAAATCCATCGATCTATTCCATCATTTTTATTGACGATTTAGGTGTTGTACCAGAAGAGTTACTAGAATCGTACTATAAACTATACCGCAACGACCTAGTTGGGTTGCCAAAGCCCATTCAAGAAATTATCGTTCAGCATAGCTTTTCGAAAAGAAGTGCGCTATATATTAAGCAGGCTGTTAACGAAGGTTTTATGGAAGAAGCTGAGGTTGAACTGATTTCTGATATAACCTATCTTGTCTGGGCAGGGATGATGACTAGCTATTTAAACAATCGGATGAAGGCAACGAAAGAGGAAGTAATCGAACAAACGATGAAGTTGATCACGGACACAGTGTTAAAGGCGGTCAAGCCTGAAAAGCGACAAGAGGTGCAGTTTTAACTTCAATTATAGGAGTTTCAAAGGGGATGAGTCCTTTTGAAGCTCTTTTTTCGCCAAGTAAAAAGTGGTTGACAAAAAAAAGAAAACTCATTACAGTATTAACTGTATTAATAAAAATAATACAGAGAGTGCGATAAAGTTTTAATTTTTTTTTTACTATTTTTGAAACGAATGGTTTATGTCTTTCGTCTTATTAATGGAGGTAGTAGGAATTAGTAAAAATGAAGTGAAAAGATGTCGAAATATAGTTTTAATCTTTAGTTGTTGCAAATATATAAGAAGATTATAATAGAATTGTAGAAAAACCTGTCATTTTTACATATTTTTAACTGGATGGTGATGAGAGCAGGCATTGGCAACCTGTTTTAATGAGTATATTTTTCACTGCTAAGGAGGAAAAGGATGAATTTTTTTAAACGAGGATTGTTAAGTATTACGAGAAAAAAAGGGAAGTCTCTTATTTTATTAGCGATTATTTTCATATTAGGTAACTTAATAGCTGGTGGGATCTCGATTCAGCAAGCGACAAGTAATGTGGAACAAACGATCAAAGAAAGACTTGGGACATCAGCTACGCTGCAACCGGATCATGAAGCAATGAATCAAATGAGTGAAGAAGAGTGGATGGATTTTGAATATCCGACTGTAAGCCTTGATTTAATTAAGCAAGTCGGGCAGTTAAATTATGTGAAATATTATGATTATAGCATTTCCACCTATTTAGGTTCAGATAATCTTGATAGCTATCAAGGTGATATGGAGATGGATATGTACGAAGGGCATAGCATGGATTTCCGTTTGAAAGGGACGAACTATGCACCTGTAATGGATTTTGAAGAAGGGAATGCACAGCTCGTTGATGGACGTGTCTTCAATGATGAAGAAATCGCGAACGATACTCCTGTAGCCATTATTTCAAAGAACCTTGCCGAACATAATCAGATCGCAATAGGTGATACGATTGCTCTAACAAATATCGTATTTGATTATGATTCTGGTGATGAAGAAGTATACGATTCACGTGATACGGCATTGGAAGTGATTGGCCTATTTGAGCCTCTTTCGAGTGTAGAGGAAGGGGAGGAATCGAATCAGGATCGTGGTATGTGGGATTTCATGGATATGGAAGCGCAAAACACGGTATACGTACCAAATGGCGTTGTAGCAGAAGAATTTGAGTTTCAAATTGAAAAAACCATTGAACTGTATCCAGAAGATGCGATGTATTATGATGAAGGTATTGATGGCTTTTATACACCAAAATATGTATTGCACTCAGTAGACGATGTAGAAGCCTTTACAGAAGAAGTTCAGCCACTATTACCTGACATGTACCTCGTTAGGAGTGCAGTCGACCAATATGATAATATCGCAGGGCCGATTCAGTCGATGTCAAAGCAATCAAACTATGTTCTCATTGCTTCGATTATTGCCTCTGTATTAATTATTGGATTAGTTGTTCTTCTTTTCCTACGTGATCGAAAGCGTGAGCTCGGTATTTATTTATCTTTAGGCGAGAGTCGTGGGCGAGTCGTTAGTCAAATCTTAATTGAAGTTATGCTCATTGCGCTTATTGGTATTGCTCTTTCTCTATTTAGTGGAAATCTATTAGCTAGTAGTGTGTCTGATACATTAATAGCTAATGATGAACAAAATCAAGGATTTGATGATGGATTTTACTATTACGATGAATTTGAAACAAATGTTTCTTCTAATGATGTACTAGACTCGTATGAGGTTCAATTGAGTACAACGTATATCGTTTGGTTCTTAGTCGTTGGCTTATTAACAGTCTTACTTTCAACGGTCATCCCGTTATTATACATTGTCCGTTTAAATCCGAAGAAGATATTAATGTAGAAAAAGAGGTGATATGAATGATTTTAGAGGCGAAAAATGTAGACTACTATTATCAAGATGGTGAAAGCAGGCGTTATATTTTACGTGATACGAGTGCTTCATTTGAAAAAGGGAAATTTTATACGATTCTCGGTCAATCAGGATCTGGTAAAACGTCGTTATTGGCCCTGCTTAGTGCACTTGATACACCTCATGGTGGAAGTGTGTTGTTTAACGGCGAAGATATTAAAAAAATTGGCTATGAGAAATATCGTCGTAATAGCATCGGCATTATTTTTCAAAGCTACAATTTGATTCCGACATTTACAGCTGTAGAAAATGTACTAGTACCGATGACGATTACGGAAAATGACATTCCAGATGATATGAAAACTGTTGCTTACAATCTCTTAGATTATATTGGTATTGTAAAAAGTAAGGCAGATCGGTATGTCAATAAGTTATCTGGGGGAGAACAGCAGCGTGTAGCTATTGCACGAGCGCTAGCAACGAATGTTGAGCTGATTTTAGCAGATGAGCCTACCGGAAACCTTGATGAAGAAAAGGAACAGGAGATTATTGATATTTTTAAAAAGCTAGCTCATGAGCATCAAAAATGTGTCATTATGGTCACTCACTCGCAAGAAATTGCACAGCAGTCGGATCAAATATTCTCGTTAAGGAAAGGTGTCTTAACGCCACATGAGTGATTTTCTATCAAAATTTAATAAAGATCAGTATGATGAGCTGGTGAATGAGAAGGAAAAGGATACTGAGACGGAAAAGCCTTCAACAGAAAAAGTGGAGCAGACCGAAACGAAGTCATCTGCTTCTGAGCCTTCTACTCAACCGATTCCTTCTTCAAGTAATGAGGGGCGAAGGTATGAAGAGTTAGAGGAAACGGAAATTGATCCGACCTATAAAAGGAAGAAGCGACGAACAATCATTATATCGATTGTAGGAGGAGTCTTAGCTCTTCTCCTCATCTTCTTCATTTATGATCGTTCCGTCCATGTCGCAATGGAGGACTTTGTTGGACAGCCCGTTTCTGAAGCGCGAGCTTGGGCGGCTGAGTATAATATCGAAATTGACCTAACCCATGAAAGTAGTATGGAATACGACACAAATCAAGTGATGTCACAGGCGATTCCTGCAGGAGATAGGGTCAGAAAGGGCGAGACAATCTCGCTTGTTAGTAGTACGGGCCCAGATCCAGATGAGCACATAGAGTTACCTGATTTCACTGAAATGAGTCAATATGAGGCTGAGACATGGATAGCAGATTATAAAGTTGAAAACCTTCAACTATTATCTGAGTACAATGATGATGTTGAGGAGGGCGAATTCATTCGTCTTGTAATCCGTGATTCAAACGTTGCGGAGGAGGAATACCGCCGACGCGATAGCGCCATCGTTTATTATTCTAGGGGCGAGGAAGTGTTTGAAAAGGATATCGACGTACCAGACTTTACGGGTCAAACACGAGTCGAAGTAGAGCAATGGGCAGAAACAAATGAAATTGAAATCACATATAAAGAAGAAGCCTCAAATAGTGTTGAAGTGGAGCTAGTCGTAAGTCAAAGTGTTTCACCAGAAGATAAGGTTGCTAAAAGAGATGAAATGGAAGTTGTCATTTCGCTAGGACAAGCAACAACGGTTCCTCATTTTGGTGAACTTACAATGGAAGAAGCGACGAGTTACGGTGATTTAGTCGTAATGGTTCAACAGAGGTATCATTCTGAAGTTCCATTTGGCGGATTAATCTCACAATCGGTTAGTGCTGGTACTGAGTTGACCGATCGCGATAATAAAGAAATACAGGTTGTTTATTCGCAAGGACGTCCGTACTTAAGGGACTATCGTGGTATGCTTGAAGGGGATTTACCGCAGGCATTTTACGAGGACTACCAATCAAAGGGTGCTGATATTCGCTATACGGTCAAATATGTCGATGCACCAGAAGTAAAAGGAACAGTCGTTGGAATGAGTAAGTTTAATGAATTTGTTTCAATGTCTTATACGGTTGAAATTCGAATAAGCAATAACGCAAATGCTTCTTCTGGCTCTTGGGACGATGAAGAGGACATACAAGAAGAGATCTCTCCGATTGAAGAAACTCCTCAACCTGGAGAGGAAGAGGAAAAATAAGTATTTTATAAGCTCTTATTTACTTATAGCTGTTGATACAGGTATAAGTAAATAAGGCTTTTTTTCTTTAGAAGAAGAGGAATAAAGTGTTTTTCCATGATAAGTAGAGGCGTCTCGAAAATGAAAAAGTTCAATTATTAAATTTGTGGTATGAGTGTGGTAAGATATTGAACTCATACTCCTTTATTTCTTAGCAAATATGGGCGATATTAAAAGTGATACAGCTATGAAGCATAGCATGAATACACTCGTTAAACATAATAAACTCATTTTCGTCACTCCTATGTGTTCGAACTACATAGTACGTATACCCAAAAGAAACTGTATCTAGTACTCTTTATAAGGAGGGAGCAGCTTTACACAATTCCAAAAGACAAACAGTGCAATAATAGGGTGCAAGGCCCCAAAAATACTAAATCTTGCTGATATTACAGCTGTAAAAAACAACGCAATAATCATAACGAATAAACCAATACTTTTCCAAATGATTTTCTTTGGTAATTGGGCAAAATAGGCCAATAATGCCATGATAAGTGGAAGGAAAAAGAAGAATCTAGCAAAAATCACATGGTAACTCCAATTTATTGGGTTTATGAATAATGCAAATCCTGTTAGTAGGACCTGAATGATGATACAAAGAGTAAAGGTCCAAGAAATGATACCAAGGCAAGCTCGGAAAATGGGTACAAGTTTCTGTTTAGTCATTTATTTTTCCTCCTTATTAGGGAATGCTTCTCCCATTTATAAATCATGTTTGATTTTTTATACACGATCATGATCAGCTTTCCAACTTTGAATGGATTGTTTAATCTCATTAGGTGACAAGTTTTTTTGAATAGCTTTATTACATAAGCTTGGAAATTCTTCATCTGATGCAAAGCGTAAGGCAACAATTTGCTTAATTGATAAACGAGAGTCTGGTAATGTTCCTGTTAAAGTAAAATAACGGATACGCTCCTCGGCTCTTATAGCCCGATCCTGTACCTTGCAGGTGAAAGACCGAAGAAAAAATACTGTAATTGTTACGATCAATGCAATTGAAATTAATAGCATGGAGGTGAAAAGGAATTCTCCTCTTAGTGCCTCAAAAAAGGCGTTGCTAATAGCAAAAATAAAAGTAATGAAGCAAAGCGGAACTAAGAAATAGTGAAATACGGGTACCGATCTAGTATGGTTATTAAATGATTGTGGTTTCAATTGTGTTGTCTCCTTTCCTCATAATATAAGAGTCTTACATCATCACAATATATTATTTGAGTGGGTGCTCACTCAAATAATATAAAAGAGGCTGTATTTAAACCTCTCTAGACGTCTACGATGATCTCCAGAAAAATAAATCTAGCTACAATCATAGTCTACATCTATCTGTCGAAATAAAGTGTCCAACGTACGATAAACTACTATAATTGCTTCTGAATCTGAATGTTCATTTCCTAGAAAATTCATTTGAAATGCATATTGAAAGCAACTACCAAGTATCATATCAGCAGCAGCTCTCGGATTAATACTTAATGACAATCTGCCGATTAGTTGTTCTTCGTGAAGGTAAGATTCAATGGCTTCATTTGCTCGATGAGGGCCTTCATTACGCTGTTTAAATCCTTCTCTCTGACGAGTCAATAATGAAGGATCGGAAAAAATAGATGCCATTAAAGGCATTGAACGATAGTAGTCTTCAAGGGCGATAATGGCGACTTCCTCCAAGTTTTCTCTTACAGTTCTTGTTCCTATTCGATCTGGAAGAATCGTTAAAGCACTCATTAAGTTTCTTAGCTCTCCTCTTAAAACATACAAAAATAAATCTTCTTTATTCTCAAAATTGTTATAAATTGAGCCTTCAGAGCAATTTGCTAAGCGAGCAATTTCTTTAGTGGTCGTTCGTGAAAGTCCTTTTGTTTGAATAACCTCTTTGGCTGCTTGAATGATTTTTTCTCGTAACTCCAATTTGGGATCCCTGCCTTTCAATTTCTTGACAATAAATAAAATCGCGAGTACACTTTTTATTATGAGTGAGTACTCACTCTATGTCAACCTAAAAATGAGTGATCACTCACTCAAAAATAAAATTCTGGAGTGAAAAAGATGAAAAGTGAAAATGGTGTGAGTATAACTGTTTCAAAGTCTGTTCGATCAAACACTCTCAATAGGCTATTAATTCTTGTCGTGCTCGCTATTGAATTGTTGGCAACTTACGCCAGTGTAACGGGTGAACCCTTGAATCCGGTTGATCATTGGATAGTGACAAGAGAGACGGATTGGATGGCGTTTGTATTGGTGTTTGTAGGATGCGTTTCGCTTTTTTGGCAAAACATACGACCTACTCTTGCTTTAATTATCACGACGTTGTCTTATTGTGCATACATTTTGAGTGATTACGAATTGGGCTTGTTTCTCCCGGTCATGTTAATTTTATATACTAGTGTGGCAAATGGACATTCTCGTATATGGCCATTTTGTATGGCAATGATAAGTTTCCTTGTCTCGTTATTTTGGGTCTATCAACGACTGATTCAAGTAAACGATTCAGGTGTTATAATGTTTGCTTGGGTTGCATTTGGGGCGGTCTTTGCTGTATTCTTTATTGCGCCTCTTCTCATAGGAGAAATTGTGTACCTACGCCGGAAAAAGTAGTGAGCAGATTAGTGTTGAGCTATACAAATTTGATCAAAAAAGCACCTCCATTTGAATGTTGGTTCACACCTGGAGGTGCGAAATTGCCAAGACAGTATTCATAGTGTACATGTACATTATTTTCGTATTTGCTCATTGAGTTAGCGTACGGTTTGTTGAACCCTGTTTATGTATTCACCTTTTTCATCATTAAACTTACTAACAAGGAAAGAAGCGTATAAATCAATACCCAAACGAAGAATGAAGGATTAAAGATGGTAAATGTTAAATACGATAAATGTTAGTATAGGCATTAGCATCCACTTATGAGATAGAATGTAGCCTATTATAGAAGCTAGAATAAGACTAATAGGATATACGACTAATACTGAAATAAACTCCATGTACCTAAAACCCTCCTTAATCCACTTGCTTAAGAGTGTCCTCGATCGCTTCAAGTCTCTTGTTCATATCTTGAATGGCATTCATTTGCTGTTGCTGTAATGTTGTTATTTCTTGGTCGATTCTCAACCGTTCTTCAGCACGTCGTTCCGTGCGTCGCACAATACGTATCACATAGATGATTAAGAAGATGAACAGAGCAAGGGGTAGTAATATGGTTAGAAACGCGACTAATTGATAAAGAATTGATCCTAAATGAATGGAAGAATCCACTGATTTAATCACCTCTTTCTTTTTTCGGCTTTACTGTAAGGCTCCAAGACATTTGTGTAATGAACTGTTCATCTAAAGGGATATGAAAAGTGTTCAATTCATAATATTTCATCGTCTTCCCATCTGCTGCTATTTCATGTTGCCCTGTAACAAGTCCAGCCTCCTCTAATTTTTTCAAATGAAGATAGAGCAACGGCCTACTTATGGCTAGCTCTCGTGCCAATTGACTGACGTATGGTCTTTTGTTGAATAAGATCGAAATGATTTTAAGTCGGTAAGGATTAGAAAGGGCCTCTAGAACGTTTAGTAATTCATCGCCATTATGTATTTGTCTCATATGTAATAATTTTATGACAGGTTCTATTATCTTTCAATGGAAAGTAATAGATAAATTAAATCTTTTTCATTTGAAATGTAAAAGGAACTACAAATAAATGTTATAATTAAGTTAACTATAATAGGAGGAGTATCGATTGGATTGGATATTGTGCATGACCACAATAGACCAAACACATTTGATCAACAAAATGGCTATGCATATATTCATATTAATCGTATTTATTTTAGCGCAAGTTATTTTGAACTTTTTTTTAATCGGTTCATGGGTTGCTTTTGGTGAGCTCATGGAGATATATGGAATTCCTATACACTTTATATTAATGTGTGTATTAAATATCGGTTCTCTTGTTCTAGTTGTAACACTATTAAAAAATGAAGAAACAAAACAAATCAAATATACGGAATCCACTCACGAAGAGCAGTTCCGGGCGTTAGTGGCTTCTGTTCGATCTGATCGTCATGACCTTAACAATCACTTAACGGTTGTAGCAGGCTTATTAAAAATTGAGAATTATACAAGCGCTGTCAAGTATATTAATGAGGTCATAGGTGAAGTGAAGATTAATAATAAAGCATTATCGATTAAAAATGCGGTTCTAGCATCCATCTTATTTTCAAAAATGGAATTATATCAAAAGCATAAGGTTCCTTTCTCTATCGATATTTCAAGTGAGGGGATTACAAAGCGTCTTACATCGACGGATTTACTTCGACTCGTTAGTAATTTGCTAGATAATGCATATGAAGCAACGATTGAATTGATAAAGGATAAACAAATGATTGCATTTGAAATGGCCGAGGGAATGGATCATTACGATATTATCGTAAGAAATTCTTGTGCTCATCAATTAGATGGGGATTTCTTGAAATCAGGGTTTTCGACGAAGGGCTCTAGCCAACCTCGAGGGTTTGGGTTATCAATTATTCAGGAGGTGACTAAGAAATATGGGGGAACGCTCCATATGAAAAGTGAACAATCTATTGTTGTGTTTCATTTAGTTTTTCCAAAAGGAGAAAAATGATGATAACCAAAATAAGTAGATATGTAGCAAAAAGGTTATGCATGTATACGAATCGACAACAAGAGATAGAACACGTGCGTTATGGATTGGAGATTATTTTAGGTGGTATGCTGAAGTGGATTTGCCTTATGGGGGTTGCATTTATCCTAGGGGTGGTTCCTGCTATGGTAGCAACATTGTTAACCTTTTCTATTTTTCGAATGGCAACAGGTGGGTATCATTACTCGACGTATTTCCGATGCTTTATAGCAGGCTTGCTAAGTATGACAGCGATTTCATTTGTTGCTTCTAAAGTAATGGTTCAATATAATGAACAATTTTTATTCATTTCCATTTCAATTGTGTTCATAGTTGGATTGCTTTGCATTTATTTATATGCTCCCTCTAATCATTTCTATAAAAAAAGTACTAAAAAACAGAGAAAAAAATTACAACAATTTGCTTTCATTCTCTTGTTTATTTGGGTTATACTTATTTATAATCTAGTTAATATTAATGCTGAAATCGTTTGGGCTTCTGTGTTAGGGTTACTCTTTCAACTTAGTAGTACTCTTCCACTTTCCTATAAAATTGTTAGGAAGGTGGAGAATATAATAGAATGGAGGACTCAAAATGAAAAGGTTAGCTAAAGTAGTACTTGCGTCACTAGTCGGTGTTATTGTGTTTGTGTCTAAGACAGAGATTAGCTCGGCCTCTGCTTTTCTCCTTTATCAGCCTGAACCACCTGAAAAAGAACAGTAATACTTTTTAGCACCAATGTGAAGGTCTTCTAAGGAGCGGTTTTATGTCATGGTACAGCTATTTATTTATGTCACTACCTGAAACGTTCGTTTTATTAGTAGTAGCATTTGTTTTATTTGGATTACCGATTAAAGAGAAGTTAAAGTCAATTTTGTTATTTGCTGTGATTCAAGGAGCTTTTGTATTTATATTTAGTTTATACATGCAAAACTCCTTGAAGCCTTTTTTGAGTTTATTAAGCTTTTATTTGCTCATATGGCTTATCTTCCGGTACCACCCATTAATTAGTGTAATGATTACATTAACGTCTTATTTATTCTTAGTTATTTTTGAATTAACATTAACCTTTTCTTTTATTCAATTTTACCCAATTAGCTATGAGGAGCTTTTTGCTGATCCTTGGATACGAATTGCTGCAAGCTTCACAATGGTTCAAATCCCAATTTTGCTCATTGCGTGGGTCTTACATAAGTTGCACTGGACGATTCGATTACCTGCTTTTGCGAGACGATAATTTGCTTGATCATATTTTTGATTCAACCTACCGAGTTCAATACTTTTCAGTAGGTTTTTTTAATTTAAATAAACGGTGATGTTGTTGGAATATAATTGAGAGTGAGAGGAGCATGAGCTAAAGCATGCGAGAGATGAGGAGAATACCACAACGTACAGTAGGTATATTATTGTTTAATGAGGTAGAAGTATTAGATTTTGCAGGGCCATTTGAAGTCTTTTCTATTACGTCTATACTGCATTCTAATGAAAAGCCGTTTGTTGTAAAAACCATTTCAGAAAGTGGCGAATTAGTAACGGCGAGAAATGGATTAAAGGTGAAACCAGATTATAGTTTTGCTAATCACCCTGCATTGGATATTGTGATTATTCCTGGAGGGTATGGCGCTGAAGAGATTGAAATAAATAATCCGAAAGTCATTGAATGGATTCAACATCAACAACCGAAAGTAGAGTTTATGACGTCCGTCTGTACAGGTGCGCTCCTACTTGCTAAAGCCGGTATTCTTGATGGAAGGAAAGCAACAACCCATTGGATGGATATCGATCGATTAGAACAAGAATTCCCTTCTGTATCAGTCCAACGTGGAGTTAAGTTTGTTGATGAGGGAGCACTTATCACTTCCGGAGGGATTTCAGCAGGGATCAATATGTCTTTTTATCTTATTTCTCGATTACACGGAAAAGAAGCTGCTATTGAAACAGCGAGACGAATGGAGTATGAAATTGAATTATCATGCTCTTGAGCTAATGAAGAGTAAAGGCTTTGTCCCGTCGGTTTAACACGGACAAAGCCTCTTTGCTGACTATTTACTTTCTCAGGTTCATCATTTCATCTGCTACAAATTGCACGTTTGTTCCAACCACGACTTGGATATTGTACTTATCGATGACATAAATGCCCGGGACTCCGGTTGATTTGATTCGTTCTTGATCGACATTATCCATTTCACGTACTTCTAGTCGGAGACGTGTAATACAGTTATCGACGGACAAGACATTTTTGTCTCCACCTAATGCTTCGTAGATTTCCTTTGCCATTATGGCGGTTGTTTGTCCGGCTTCAGTTGTAGATTCACTTTTCGAAGCTTCTAAAACGTCCTCATCTTCACGTCCTGGTGTTTTCAAGTTAAATTTCACAATTAAGAAACGGAACAAAACATAATAAACAATGAAAAATGCGAGACCTTGTAGGAGTAACATATAGGGCTGATTAGCTAGTGGTAGTCTTGAGCTTAAAGCAAAGTCGATTAACCCAGCACTAAAGCCAAACCCAGCAGTCCATTGGAATGTTGCTGCAATAAATAGAGATAATCCTGTGAGTGCAGCGTGAACGACATATAGAGCTGGAGCTAAGAACATAAAGGCAAATTCAATTGGCTCTGTTACTCCTGTTAAGAAAGCGGCAAATGCAGCGGCAAGTAATAATGAAGCTGCTTGCTTCTTTCTTTTTGATTTAGCAGTATGGAACATCGCTAGTGCAGCAGCTGGCAATCCAAACATCATAATTGGAAAGAAACCCGCTTGATACATACCGGTTATGCCTCTTTCGCCTGTACCTGCCCAGAAGTTTCCGATATCGTTTATACCTGCAACATCAAACCAGAACACGGAATTTAAGGCATGATGTAAGCCGGTTGGGATTAATAAGCGATTGAAAAAGCCATACAATCCAGCACCGATCGCTCCTAACGTACTAATGGCTTCAGCGAATGATACAAGTCCAGAATAAACAAAAGGCCAAACAAAGAATAAAATCGCAGAAGCGATAAGCATAGAGACAGATGTCATTATAGGTACAAGTCGTTTTCCGCTGAAAAAGGCAAGTGCATCTGGGAGCTGAACGTTGCTGAAGCGATTGTACATGTTCGCTGCTACTAAGCCAGATAATATTCCAATAAACGCATTGCCAATATTGTCAAAAGCAGCGTTGACATTTTCTAGCTCTACTCCAGTTAACATCCCTACAGAATTTGGAGAAAGCAAAGTGGTAATAACAAGATAGGCAACGAGACCACTTAACGCAGCTGAGCCGTCGCGTTCCTTTGCCATCCCTAGAGCGACACCGAGAGCGAATAATATTGGAATGTTGTCAATAATGGAGCTTCCGGCTGTAATAAGGAAGGCCGCTATCACATTTCCTTCTCCCCATCCTGATGGATCAATCCAATAACCAATACCCATTAAGATCGCTGCTGCTGGTAGAACGGCAACAGGAAGCATTAAAGAACGGCCAAGTCTTTGTAAATATTTCATCATGAGAATTCCCCCTTAAATCATATAATTATATAAATGAAAGCGTTTTCTTACAAAGCGATATTTGTTCTATTTTTAGATCATGTATCGGTTATTTTTTTTGTAATCTTTCAATATGAAGTGTAATATAACCGAGTTCTTCATCAGGCAATTCGATTCCATGTAAGGAAATAAGCTCTTGTTGAACGTGAATAGCGCATTGATAAGAATGGGCAAATTTTTTCTTAATGATTGTGAGCATCTCGTTATCCATTGAATGGGTGTTATACTGATTCATGCGAGTTAGTGCAAAGCGAAGATGAGTAATTAATCGCTCATACGACAGGTCATCCTCATTAATGGTGATGTCAAGGAATTGTGTTATTGTATCAACCATATGGCGTAAAATAGCCGTTTGTCTGACGGTTTGTTTCATATCACCTCCTTGGATTTTCATTGTATGAATATGGAGTGCGATGAACGCCGCCTCATCAACAGGCATTTCTACGTTGATAGTCGTTTTAATATGTTTAATGGCCCACATTCCAATGGCAAATTCATCTTTGTAAAGTATTTTTATTTCTTGAAGAAGTTTATTTTTTAAATGAATTCCTTGTGCCTCTCGCTCAATCGCAAATGACAAATGATCAGTTAAAGCAAGAAAAATATGTTCATTCAGCTTTGTATCGAGCTCTTTTTCTGCATAATCGATAATATCTTCAGAGAGGATAAAGTGTTGTTCGGGAATACGCAATAGAAGCTGTTGGAGCTTCTCGTTTTCCTTTAATACGAAGAGTTTTTCAACATCATTCGGCTTAATAATGTCATTTCTTTTTTTATGGTAAGCAATACCTCCTCCTATTGCGATTTTTTCTTGCCCGTGATCTGAAACAACAACGGCGTTATTGTTTAATATCTTTTTAATTTTCAAGCTAGTCACCTCCTCTCACTGTATTCATGTACATTCATATGAAATGATAAGAGATTCGTTTGCTGTTACGTTTTTATTTTCGTGGAACTTATATACATGTTTGGTACTTGCATTATTTGTGATGATCACGGGTGTCATAATATGGTTGCCACGCTCTTTTAATAAGGTAACGTCAACGTCTGCTAAAAGCTCGCCTCTTTTCACAAACCTCCCTTTCTCTACATGTATAGTAAAGCCTTCCCCCTTTAAATGTACGGTATCCAGACCGATATGAATAAGGATTTCTGTTCCGTCAATGGTTTTAAGGCCAATCGCATGTTTGGTCGGGGCTACTTGGAGGACTTCCGCATCAATTGGTGATCGAACCTCTCCGGTATGTGGAATAATAGCTACACCTTCGCCCATCATTTTTTGACTAAAGACAGGATCTGGCACAGTTTCTAGTGGTACTAGTTCTCCAGTCATAGGGGAAAGTATTTCAACCTTTTTTATTTTTGTAAAAAATTTTTTTAACATAATAGAAACTCCTTTCCTTGCTGTAAAGGTAGCGGATATTTGTATACAAAAAAGGCATGGGGGTATGTTAAGAAAGAGCATAAAAATCTTTCTTTAACTACCACCATGCCTGATCGAATCAGTCACATGTGATTCGTCTTTTGTAATTGTTAAATGTATCTTAACATAATTTTTTTAGAGAGGCAATAACGATTACATCTTTTTTAATATCCTCTCTGCAATGGGCGGAAACCAGCGATTGATCGTTGTTAATAGCTTTACTTTGCCTATTTCCATTTCATAATGATTGTTTTTAAACTTTTTAATGAACTCATTTGTAAGCTGTTCGGTTGTCATTTTGTTCTTGCCTCTTCCCTTTGTCATCTCGGTATCAACAACAGGGGGAATGACCTCGAATACATGAATGTTCGTATCTTCTAACTGATAGCGCAGTGCCTTTGTGAAAAGGTGGATTCCAGCTTTGTTGTGTAATAGAAGCGAAAAAGTCCATTTAAACAAAATCCTATTGATTCAGGAGTTTCACTAGCTATAACAAAATGTTTAGTCTTTTCGATTCTTTGAAAACTGCCTAATGCTTTAAATATGTTCCACTCCTCTAAAGGAATGGAGGTAATGGATTGAAGCTGTTTGTATAATGTATGCCACGCTTGCTCCATAAGGTTAGTCTCCTTTTGGTATCGTTAAAACGGGTTGAAGATGATTGAGCTTGTTAGGGTTGTTTGTCATATACATTTCATTAATGCATTGATCTCTTATATAAAAGCTTATAACGCTAAAGATCGTATCATCTATATAAATAACGATGGTCGGTTGCTCGTTTAGATTGTGAATAGACACACGGAAATCTTTCTTGGCCTTTCGGATAATCCCATTATAAAAGGCGAGCACATGTGACTGGGTTTTAATTGGCCGTATAGCTGCTTTTACAATGCCACCACCATCTGAATAAAGCGTTACGTCTTCTGAGAGCAGTTGAAGGAGTTCAGCAATGTTTTGTGTTTGAAAGGCTTTAATAAAACGTTCAATAAGGATGCGATTTTGGTCATAGCTGAGGCTTTCGGCTTCAACAGAAGAGATTTTCGTTTTCGCTCGACTAAATAGCTTTCGGCAGTTTGCTTCTTGTTTATGAATCATTTTTGCAATGTCTTGATAAGGTAAGTGAAACGCCTCTCTTAATATAAGAACAGCACGTTCATAAGGACTTAAATGCTCCATCATTCGTAAGTAAGCGATGGACAGTCCTTCCTTTTGGATGGCATGAAAGGAAGGTTCGTCTTGACTAACTAGTAAAGGTTCTGGGTTCCATTCACCGGTGTATTGCTCACGGTTATAACGGGATGATTTTAATAGATCGATACATAAATTTGTCATCACCTTGCAGAGGTAAGCCTTTAGATTTGATTGAATGGTGTCGATTTGATAGCACCGTAAGAACGTTTCTTGAACGAGATCCTCAGCATCGGTAACAGAGCCAAGCATACGGTAGCCTAACGAAAAGAGAAGTGGTTTATATTTTATAAATTCCTCTTGACTGATGTTCATTGTTGCATTCCCCCTTGATTTTTCGCAATAATTTCCAGTGCGGCATTTTTTCCGCTATTAATAGCTCCTTCTGCTAAGATGAGCTGTGGATCCGCCCAATCTCCCGCTACATACAATCGGGGCAGCTCGGTTTCCTGATTATTGAAATAGTGATCTTCACCTAACTGCGGTAAACGTTGATTTACAGTGATATTCGGCATGAACCGGCTCGCCTTAACGTGTTGCTTCCAATTAGGCTGGAGCCTTTCTAGAAATTGCTCTAGCTCCTCTTTCACCTTCTGTGTATTCTTATCTTCTGTAGGGTGAAGATATTTAAAGAGGTGCAGGACGATATGGTTATGATGTCCCAGCTTGGCATATGTTGAGTGGACGGAATAATATAACGAATCTGTTAAATCTAATGCAAAAAGCTCGTGTCGATCGGGTAATGTAGATAAGGCAATGTCATATGCTGCTCCTTTAATCGGAATGATAGGAGGGATGGAGCTGTTAAGCTGCTGATTGGTCACTTGCTGTAAGTGCTCGGGAGCTCCAGTGTATAGGACAAAGTTACTGACATGCGTTTCGTTATTGTTCGTTTCGACCTGCCATTGTTGCTGATCATTCAACTCAAGTTTCGTAACAGTAGTGTCTGTTTGAACCATACTGTTGAAGAGAAGAGCCTTGTCGTGAAGTTGATTCATTATTTGCTGCCATCCGCCATCTAAATAAAGTGTTCCGCCCGATGTTAATGATAAATGTGAAAGAACGACTCTTGCATTGACTAGCTCTGGAGCATGGCAGTAAGTAGCAAGCCTTGCCAATGCATAAATAAGTGCTTGAACACGATGGGAGGCAGTGGTTTGTTCGACCCATTGCTGAAATGTTTGATTTTCGACTTTTGATTGGTTGATTCGGTTAAAGCTAGTGACCACTTTGATCCAGTCAAATCGTTCTTTTATTGAAAGGAAAGAGCCTCTTAATACATTTAAAAACGAAAAAGGTGCTAAATAGTCGACTTGGTTATATAGGATTGTTCCGCCTCCTGCTGGTGAACGCCCCTTTAACTCAATCGAAAGATCCCCAAGAATAGTTGCAGCTTTACCTTTACGATAAAGAGCATGTGGCCCTAAGTTAAAAAGGTATCCTTTTTTATTAATGGTTCGTGCTCTTCCGCCGATTTCCTTTGACTTTTCCAGAATTAATGTTGATAAATTTGCTTTTGCTAAATAGTTTGCCGCAACATACCCTGCTAACCCACCACCGATAATAATAATATCCCATTGCTTTTTCTCCATACATACCCTCTCCTTTGTTCCTTTTACCCTCTATGACGATGAGTGGTCACATTTTGTGACAAAGCTGTACATACTAATGCAAGAAATGTCGTACGAAAATATAGAATCTATGTTCATTCTTTACATGAATTTTACGTATTTTAAATGTGCTTATTGTTTGTCCATTAAAATTCTTGATGAATAGAGAAAAGGAGGACGAGAAACGTGGCTAATTTACGTTTATTTCTTGCAAGTATGCTCGTTGTACAGCTGTTGCTGTATCCATTATCATCTCAAGTGGTCGCTCTAGATGAAGGTCTGTCACCGACAAAGGAAATACAGCTGGAGCTTATTGGGCGTTATGATAGTGGGGCAGGCTTTAACCAAGGTGGAGCAGAGATTGTAACCTTTGATCGTTACACGAAACAAGCGTTTATTGTTAATGGGGCGCATTATGCAATTGATATTGTGGATCTTTCTACTATTGGTGATGTGAATCTTCTATTGGAAAGGAAAGGTCGTATTCAAGTGAGTGAGCTAGATTTGGGTGCTGGATTTCAAGTTGGCGATATTACGAGTGTTGCGATTCATCCTAGTGGCGATTTCATAGCATTTAGTGTACCTGCTGAACCAAGAACCGATTATGGACGAGTCGTTCTTGCTTATCCTGATGGTAAAGTGATAACTCACGTTGAAGTAGGAGCGCTACCCGATATGGTGACATTTAGCCCTAACGGTGAAATGATTTTAGTAGCGAATGAAGGTGAGCCGAATGATGCATATACGATTGATCCTGAGGGCTCAGTGACGATTATTGATGTTTCAGATGGCCCTCATGTAATGGAAGAACACGTCGTGACAGTTGGGTTTAGTCAGTTGAAGGCAGAGCAAATAGATGAACAGGTGCGTATCTTTGGTCCGGGGGCAGATGCAGCAAAGGATTTTGAACCTGAATATATCGTTGTATCACCTGATAGTAAGGTCGCCTATGTGTCCTTACAAGAAAATAATGCGATTGCGACACTGAACCTAGAAACGAAGCAATTTGATTATGTTCATGGGCTAGGATTTAAAGATCACTCATTGCTTGAAAATGCGTTAGATGCTTCTGATCGAGATGGAGAGGTAGCGATTAAGTCTTGGCCGGTGCTCGGAATGTATCAGCCAGACGGTATTGATTTACTAGAACGAAATGGGACACGTTATATTGTAACGGCAAATGAAGGGGACGCACGTGACTATGATGGTTTTTCTGAAGAATTAAGAGCGAAGAATGTTCGTCATCAGGTTGCTTTAAATGCGGATTATTATCAAGGCTTTTCTCAAGCTGAGCTTGACGAGATGGTGGCAAATGGGGTATTTAATGATGAGCAGCTAGGGCGACTCCGTATAACTTCTGAAATGGGGAAAAATGAGCATGGTGAATACGAAGCGCTTTACAGCTTTGGTGCACGTTCATTTTCCATTTGGGATGCTAGTACAATGGAGCTTGTCTTTGACAGTGGAAGTGAGTTTGAACGTGTGGTTTTGCATTATCTTGGGGAGAGCCATTTTAATGCGAATCACACTGAGAATACTGGGGAAACTCGTAGTGATGATAAGGGGCCAGAGCCTGAGGATGTGAAGATTGGGGTCATTAACGAGCAGTATTATGCGTTTATTGGCTTAGAAAGAGTTGGAGGAATTATCGTATATAATGTGACCGATCCACACGATCCAAAGCTTGTGACCTATTATAATAGTCGTGATTTCACGAAGGACCCAGCGAGTGGACAAGCAGGTGACCTCGGAACAGAAGGGCTGATGTTCGTTGAAGAAGCTGATAGCCCAACAGGCAAACCGCTATTATTAGCAGCTAATGAAGTGTCGGGAACGATGTCGATCTATGAAGTGTCAACGATCAATGATGAGGAACATGGTCTATTTGAGCTGACGATTATGCATACAAATGATACCCATGCCCACTTAGATCAAGTTCCGCGTCGAATTACAGCGATCCGTTCGATTCGTGAGGAAGTGCAACATTCCTTGCTGCTTGATGCAGGAGACGTATTTTCGGGGACGCTATTTTTTAATCAATATCTTGGGCAGGCGGACCTTGAATTTATGAATATGGCTAGCTATGATGCAATGGTTCCTGGTAACCATGAGTTTGACAAGGGACCACAAGTGTTAGCTGATTTTATAAAGAATGCATCATTTCCATTTGTAAGTGCGAATATTAATTATAGCCGAGAGCCGGTCTTTAATGATTTGTTTATTGATCAAATAGGAAGCCCAGGAAAAGAAGGCCGAGTTTATCCAGCGATAGTTAAAGAGTTTAATGGTGAACGTGTGGGGATTTTTGGATTGACGACAGAGGATACAGCTTTCATTGCCAACCTTGGTGCTCATATTAAATTCGAGGATTATTTGAAAAAAGCAGAGGAAACGGTACAACGACTTCAAGATGAAGGTGTAAATAAAATTATTGCATTGACGCATCTTGGCTATCGATATGATGAGATATTAGCTAAGCAAGTAGAAGGAATTGATATTGTCGTTGGAGGGCATAGTCATACGTTGCTTGAGGAGCCTGTCGTATTTCTTGAGCATACTGAACCGACGCTTGTAGTCCAAGCAAAGGAATACGGAGAATATCTTGGACGTTTAGACGTTGAGTTTGATGAGGAAGGTGTCCTTCAGTCATGGAATGGGACATTGATTAAAGTCGATGAGCAAAATGCGGAAGGTCAGTTTAAGTATGAGGAGGATTCAATTGCACGTGAGCGCTTAGCCGAGCTACAGCAGCCAATTGAGGAATTGAAGCAGCAGGTCGTTGGACAAACCGCTGTATTTCTTGATGGTGAGCGTGAGCATATTCGGACGCAAGAAACGAATTTAGGAAATTTGATTGCTGATGGGATGCTAGTGAAGGCCAAAGAAAGTGTTGATGCACAAATAGCCCTACAAAATTCCGGTGGAATACGGGCATCCATAGCAGAAGGTGGTATTACTTTGGGTGATGTGCTAACAGTGCTACCTTATGCCAATACATTAGTCACACTTGAATTAACAGGAGAAGAGATTATGGAAGCGTTGGAGTTAAGTGTAAGTTCAATTGAGGATGGGCATGGGCGCTTTTTGCAAGTGGCAGGGCTACGTTTTTACTTTGATCGAAATGAACCAGCGTTTCAGCGTGTATTTCGCGTAGAAGTCGAAACGGAAAAGGGCTATGAACCAATAAAGCTTGATCATACTTATACGGTTGCGACTAATGCATTTGCGGCAGACGGCGGGGATGGTTATACGATGTTTAAGCAAGCGCAAGATGAGGGGAGAATGACGGAGCTCTTCATACCGGATTACGATGTCTTTACGGATTATTTAGATCAAATCGGTACGGTACAGGCTCCTTACGATACAGTAGAAGGGCGTATCGTAGAAGGGGCAGAGGAGGATTTTGATTTTGATCGTAAACCACTACCAGATCCTAAAGAGCCAATAGAGGACTCAGATTCAACAAACAAAGATGATCAAAAGAAAAAAGTAATACCAGTTTCTGGTGACGGCGGGGAAGGTCCTTCAGAGCACAGTGAAGATAATCAATTAGAAACTGTGAAAGAAGGGTCGTTACCAAATACAGCAACAAATATGTATAGCTGGTTCATACTAGGCTTGATGTTTGTTATGACGGGAGTATGTGGTTTAATGGTCTATCGTCGAGTACCGATTTCGTGAAATAGGGAATGCTCAAAGTCTTATAACTAAAGACTTTGAGCGTTTCTTTACGTGTGATGTCAGTTAGTGAAGAATCGATGAAGATGTAGGCGGATTCGCAGATGTCGTTAGCTTCGCGCGTTACACATTTTTATGAAAGAACTCCGCTTTCATAAAAACTTAAATTCGTTGTAACGGCTCCGCACTCTATGCGGTTCCTTATTCCTCTATTTCCTCCATCATTCCCTGTTTCATGTCGTTATACGGTTCCTCATTCTTCTATTTTGGCTTTTATGGCCCCTATTGGACTCATTTAGCTTAAATAGCGGAATGAGGATTGCCTTTGTTGGTTGGCACTGTCAAGCTGCTTCGCAAAAGCTGTCGTTCACGCTTGATACACGCATTTATGAGCTAAACCCAATTAACGGCTTCGCGCAATGCTTTTAAAGATAAGACGCTATCGCGTTTTTCTTAATCTATGATTTCCTAACTAGCAAATAAACAAAATACGGTGCACCGATTAAGGCTACCATAATACCGGCAGACAGACCATCAGGGTCAATGAGATTCCGACCTATTGTATCGGCTAGAAGGAGAAGCCATCCTCCTAATAATAAAGCAACTGGTAGAAAGAGCTGATTACGTGGTCCAACTAATGCTTTAGCCATATGTGGAGCCATAAGTCCAATAAAGGCAATACCACCAGTTACAGATACGGCAGAAGCAGCAAGAGCAACAGCCGTTAATAATAATAGGATACGTTCCTTTTCAAGCGAGATACCGACGCCTTTGGCTACCTGTTCACCGAGGCTGAGAATGTTGAGACGACTCGCTTTATATAATGTAAAAGGAATCAATAGAATGAGCCAAGGTAGAACCGCCCAAATAAAAGGCCAATCATCTCCCCATATGTTTCCTGCAAGCCAGCGAGCAATGAAATCCACCTTAAAAGGGTCGACCGATGAGAATAAAACAATCATAACGCCCGAGAGCGCCATTGAAAATCCAACTCCAATTAGAACGAGGCGGACAGGCCGAAGCCCTGTTTGACGGCTATAGGAAAATGCATAAATGGCGACGGCTGTTAAGAGCGCGCTCATAAAGGCGATTAATGGTAATAAATATGTGAAGGTTGCTGCATCAATCGGAAAGAATAAATAGAAAACAGCGACGCCTACACCAGCGCCTGAATTAATACCAATAATTCCAGGGTCGGCTAAATCATTACGAGTAATTCCTTGTAAGATGGCTCCCGATAATGCGAGTGCCATTCCTGCTAAAATCGTTACAATAATTCGCGGTAAACGAATTGAAAAAAAGACAAACTCTTCTTTAAACGTTCCGTGCCCTAGAATGGTTGGAACAATACGATTAAATGAGACAGAGGAATAGCCTAAACCAATTCCAACAAAGGCTGTTAAGAAAATAAGTAATAGTAGAAGGCCGATGAGAAGACGTTGTCTTTTTATAACTGCTGGATGAATCATGAGAATGCTTTCCCTCCTTTCCGAACGATGAAGAGGAAGAAAGGTAAACCTAATATCGATACAATAGCAGCAACCGGTGTTTCATACGGTGCACTAATTGTTCGTGCTGCCATGTCAGCAAGGAGCATAAATGAAGCCCCAAAAATGACAGACATCGGCAAAATGAAGCGATAATCCGTTCCTACGATGGCTCGCACAATGTGAGGGATCATTAAACCGATAAAGGCCATGTTTCCAGCAAGCGCTACAGCAGCACCTGCCAGAATGACGATAACGATAAAGAGAACGACCTTAATTTGAGTTGTACGTTGACCGAGACCGACAGCAACCTCTTCATTTAAGCTTAAAATGGTCAGCTGCTTCGATAGAAGAAGAGATATGATGACCCCAATTAAAACAAAAGGGGTGATCGCCTCAAGCTGGCTCCACGTTGTCCCTACAAGTCCACCTGATGTCCACATTGATACTTCCTTTGTTATCTTAAAATAGAGGCCAATTCCTTCAGCGATTGCTGTTAAAAATGCAGAAACGGCAGCGCCAGCTAAAACAATTCTGAATGGAGAGAAGCCTCCGCGCTTCATCGCACCAATTCCTAACACCATAATCGTTCCAATAGCAGCACCGATAAAGCAGGCAATCATCACACCGAAGTAGTTAGCAGCAGGAATAAACGCAATCGTAACAGCTAAAGCAACATTCGCTCCAGCTGATAAACCGAGCAAACCAGGATCAGCCAATGGATTTCGGGTAATTCCTTGCATAATCGCACCAGAAACAGCTAATGCAGCTCCGACGATCATAGCAGCGGTGGCACGAGGAAAGCGCATTTCACGAAGCATAATTAAGGTCGAATCCTTTTCATTTGTCGTTACGGCGAACCATACATCGCGAATGGTTGTTTCGGCCGCTCCTAATACCATTGCACATATGAAGGTGATACCAAATATTAGGAGACTGAATAAGAATTTAGTTGTAAATGAGAAGATGCCTGTCTTTCTATTTGTCATAGTCCTCGCTTCTTTTCTCTTAAGTATCGATGATAGGATTGATATATGATGAGAAGGAGTTACCTAAACGACGGTTAAGTAACTCCTTCACGATAGTTCTAATACCTTTATCTTACTGATCTAAAAAGCTTTCGATAAAAAAGTCAAGCTGGAATTCTAGCGTAATAGGATCATTAAAATAGAATTCGGCTGCGTTTGCTTCAAAGACACGATCGTTTTGTACGGCTGGAATCGTTTGGTACGTTTCTGTTTCCTGGAAGGAGCTATCCTCACCGTCGTTACTTAAAATAATAAAGTCACCGGCATATTCAGGTAACACCTCAGGTGATAGTGCGTAAAAGCCATCATTTAGAGCCACTTCGCTAACCGCTTCTGGCATGTCAAGATTCATTTCTTGGTAAAGGATTTCTGTCCCTCGTCCAAAGTTGTCACCAAACACATAGAGTTGCTTATCAAAGCTTTCAATGACGGATACAGTTACATCCTTACCGTGTACATCTTTCACTTCTTCTCCTGCTGCTTCGGCTCTTTGCTTAAAGTCATCAATCCATGCTTGTGCCTCTGCTTCTTTATTTAAAAGCTTACCAATTTCTAAATGCTGTGTTAAATAATCGACTTGTCCATACGTATAAGTCACGGTTGGGGCGATACCTTCTAGTCGATCGAGGTTATTATTGGTCGGGTCAGCAATGATCAAATCAGGCTCCAACTCTAAAATCTTCTCAATACTTTCATCCGTTACTTCCTCTACGCCTTCTAAATAAGGAGCATAGCGAGGATTGTTCATTGCCCAAGTATCGACACCTACTAAGTTAACATCAAGTGCCATGACACTACCAACGTTAAAGGAAGCGAGAACAACAACTCTTTCAGGGTTAGCGGGTACCTCAATAGGTCCATTTTCCGACTCATATGTAATCGTGTCGTCGTGAGTTGTTTCTGTTTGTTCGTTAGCTTCATCTGAATCAATCGGCTTAGACGCTTCGCTGTTGCAGGCGCTACTAATAATCGCCACTAACAGCAGAGTAAATAAGATTAGGTGCTTTTTCATTAGGTGATTCTCCTTTAATTAAGTTATACGTTATGCACATCGGTTTATTTGTCCGTGGATCTCGGCCTATTTCAGCATCAATTTGAAAGACTTCGCGAAGGACATTCGGTTGAATGACATCTTCACAATCACCGGCTTTTACGACAACGCCTTCCTTTAAAGCAATCATATAATCTGCAAAACGTGCTGCTTGATTAAGGTCATGGAGAACCATAATAATCGTTCGTCTTTCTTCTTTATTTAAACGTTGTAACAGCTCAAGAACTTCGAGCTGATGAGCCATATCAAGGTAAGTCGTTGGTTCATCTAAGAAAATAATGTCCGTTTCTTGGGCAAGTGCCATGGCAATCCATACGCGCTGCCGCTGACCACCCGATAGAGCATCGACTGACCGATACTTGAATTCACTCGTACCGGTTACCTCTAGTGCCCAATCTATTACCTTATAATCCCGTTTTGTTAAGCGACCAAACCCTTTTTGATGAGGGAATCGTCCATAAGAAACAAGTTCACCTACAGTTAAACCACTAGCACTTTCCGGTGTTTGTGGTAAAATTGCCATCTTCTTTGCAAGCGTCTTGGTTGGTACTTGAGCGATGGGTTTCCCATCAAGAATGGCATCACCACCTTGGTGAGCAATAATTCTCGTAATGGCTTTAAGAAACGTTGATTTTCCACATCCATTTGGTCCAATAATAGTCGTGATTTGTTGATCAGGAATGCTAATACTGATCCCTTTCACAATGGGCTGTTCCCCGTAACCAACCTGAATGTTATCTGTAAAAAGACGAGTCATGATTTGCCTCCTCATCGACAAATTAGTGATAATGATTCTCGATTTCGATTATGAGAATACTATAAAGTTAAAACAGTCCTTATGTCAATAGTATTTTTTGAGAGTCTGAGAGCTTGATAATCTTGTGTGAAGAAAATAAAAGTTCTGTCATTTCTTACTTGTATTTTAATGATATGTGGCGTATAGTTTAATGAGAATGATAATCATTTAATGAAAATAGGAGTGGTCATAGTGGAACACCAAAACGTATACGATGTGACGATTATTGGAGGCGGACCTGCGGGACTTTACTCTGCTTTTTATAGTGGGCTTCGTGGGATGAAAACGAAAATCATCGAATTTCAGCCGTTTTTAGGTGGGAAAGTACATGTGTATCCAGAGAAAATGATCTGGGATATTGGTGGATTAACTCCTATTACTGGGCAAGCGCTTATTGATCAGCTCGTTAAGCAGGGAATGACGTTTGATCCTACTGTCGTGTTAAATGAAAAGGTTGAATCGGTTTCTAAGGGTGAGGATGGATTCTTTGTATTAAAAGGAAGTTCAGGAGAACAGCATGTATCGAAGACGGTTATTGTAGCAGTCGGATCGGGAATATTAAAGCCACAGAAGCTAGAGATTGAAGGGGCTGAACGGTTCGAAGTCACAAACCTACATTATACAGTGAAGTCTCTTAAGCAATTTAAGGATCGTACTGTGATCATTTCAGGTGGAGGTAATTCAGCGGTTGATTGGGCCAATGAATTAGAACCTATTGCGAAAAAGGTATACTTAACGTATCGAAAAGAAGAGCTAAAGGGTCATGAGGCCCAAGTCAATCAATTACTAAGTAGTTCCGTTTCCTGCCTGCTTCATACGTCGATTACTAAGCTTATTGCCAATTCAAGTGCAGATCTCGTTGAGAAAGTAGAAGTGACGAATCATGAAGAAGAAGGGACACGTCTTATTGAAGTGGACGACATTATTATTAATCACGGTTATGAACGTGACTCATCCTTATTGAAAAATAGTACATTAAATATTGAAATGGAAGAAGACTTTTATATAAAAGGAAATACGAATAGTGAATCCTCCATACCGGGGATGTATGCGGCTGGAGATATTTTAAAGCATGATGGGAAGCTACATTTGATTGCAGGTGCATTCCAGGATGCTGCTAATGCAGTCAATCAGGCGAAGCAATTTATTGATCCTGAAGCGAAGAAGGCGGCGATGGTATCCTCTCATAATGATGTGTTTAAGGAAAGAAATCGCGAGTTAGTGAAGGAAATGGTAGGGAAGTAATATAGAGAGAAGATGTGTCATAGGGGTAACCTAGTGCGGCATCTTTTTTTTTGATTAAACGAAAAAATATTATATTAGAAAAGAAAAAATAATCAATTTGTTCAGAAAATTTGTTCTTTATTTTGAAAAAACGTGATAAGATATGAAGGAGTTTTTTCAAGTAGGGGGCAAGTTAGATGGTAACACTAATAGGGGCAATGGCATTATTAATGTTAGGATATGTTTTTTACTCAAAATGGGTAGAGCGTATTTTTGTCATAAATGATTCAAGGGAAACTCCAGCTTATACACAACGGGATAATTTAGATTATGTTCCGATGAGTTGGTGGAAGGGGAATTTGATTCAGCTACTTAATATTGCTGGGTTAGGTCCGATTTATGGTGCAGTAGCTGGTGCACTATATGGACCAGTTGCATTTATTTGGATTGTGGTCGGTTGTATCTTTGCCGGAGCGGTTCATGATTATTTTTCTGGTATGATGTCTATGCGTCATGGTGGTGCTCAATTTCCTTATTTAGTCGGTCGGTATTTAGGCAATCATGTGAAGTCATTTATTAATATTGTTTCACTCGTGTTAATGATTTTAGTGGCGGCTGCATTTACAGCAGGCCCGGCTCAATTAATTTCCCAATTAACGCCATTAAGCTTTTTAGTGGCGCTTATGTTGATTTTTTCATATTTTCTATTAGCGACCGTTTTGCCAGTTAACCGAATTATTGGGCGAATTTATCCTTTTCTAGGCGCAGTTTTGCTCATTATGGCTGGAGCGGTTGCCGTTGCGCTTATGTTCTCTGATCGTACGATTCCGAACTTAACGTTGAGTAACCTTCATCCTGAAGAGTTACCTATTTGGCCACTCCTCATGGTGACGATCTCGTGTGGAGCGATATCGGGTTTTCATAGTACACAAAGCCCAATCATCGCACGAACGATGAAGAAGGAATCAGATGGCCGGCGAATCTTTTATGGGGCGATGGTCATAGAGGGTATTATTACACTCATTTGGGCAGCGGCGGGAATGGCCTTTTTCAACGGAACAGTTGGATTACAAGAGGCGCTGGCTGTGGGTGGACCTTCAGGTGTTGTGAATGAGATTTCAACGGAATTATTAGGGACGGCAGGACTTATCTTAGCTGTTTTTGGTGTTATTATTTTACCTATTACGACTGGTGATACGGCGCTACGCTCATCACGAATGATTTTGTCGGAAATCGTTGCGAAATTTTACAATATGGATGGCAAAGTGAAGGTCATAATAGTGACGATTCCTGTTGCGATCCCAGCGTTTTTCTTAGCGACGATTGATTATACATTTTTATGGCGTTACGTCGGCTGGACGAATCAGGTTGTTGCTACGGTCATGCTATGGACAGCGACAATGTATTTATTAAAGCAATTTAAATTCCATTGGATTTGTGGAATTCCAGCAGTCTTTATGACGGGTGTCGTATGTACGTATATATTCTATGCGCCTGAAGGCTTAAGTATGGATTATCAGATTTCAATGGTCATTGGCTTACTATTAACAGCTCTTGTTGCTGTTTGGTATATAGGTCAAATTTTACGAGTTAGTCATAAAGATAATCGAGTTGACCTGTAGTAGAAGTCTTCACAGTCCGTTACTAGATTGTGAAGGCTTTTCCATTTTATTTATAGAGCTTTGAGTGTTAATCATGGAGAGAAGAGGATTCACGGGTGGCGTCGGCTTCGCTCGTTACACGGTTAGAGCACGTCATCCAACTTTAAAACCATTGTAACGACTACGCAATTGATTTTAGCGAATAAAAATGTAAAATTAAAGAAATGGAGAGGTTGATCACAAAATTATGCGATCAAATGTTATCGTCATAATAAGATTCGACCTAGCTTGAAAAAGGCGATGATCGCAAACAATGTGATATACTGTAGCTAATAAATTCATACGTTAGGATGAGAAGATGAACAAAGAATACAGCTGTTTAGTGGCTTCTTCTTTTATAAAAAAATATAAAGCGGGCTATCCGCTCATTACAGATGAAGCGATTCATGCTAACTTATTAAAAGAAGAAGGAGTCGTATTTCGCCTAGTTGATGATTTGAATGACTTTATTGCGCGAGCCTATTATGGTAAGCAAAATAAAGGAATCGGTTGGGTGTTAACGTATGATGAGCAGGAAGTGATAGACGAAGCTTATTTTATTCGTAAATTTCAAGCTGCCTTTCAACAGCGAAATTCTCTATTTCGTGACCCAGAAACGACTTCATTTCGCTTATTTCATGCAGAAGGAGACGGGATTGGTGGCCTAACGATTGACTACTTTGCAGGTTTCCTTTTGATTAACTGGTACAGTCAAGGGATCTATTCTTTTAAGAAGCCAATACTCAAAGCTTTAGAGAAAACGATGGAATACCGTGGGATTTATCAGAAGAAGCGATTTGATCAAGGTGGGAAGTATGTAGAAGAGGATGATTATGTAGTCGGAGAAAGAGGCTCGTTTCCTCTTATCGTGAAGGAAAGTGGTATTCAATTTGCGGTTTATTTAAACGAAGGGGCAATGGTCGGGGTCTTTCTTGATCAGCGTGATGTGAGACGAACGTTACGTGATCACTATGCAAACGGTAAGACGGTGTTAAATACATTTTCCTATACAGGTGCCTTTTCAGTAGCCGCTGCTCTTGGTGGAGCGACGAAAACGACAAGTGTTGATTTAGCTAATCGAAGCTTACGAAAGACGATTGAGCAGTTTAGTGTAAATGGGTTGGATTATGAAGCTCATGACATTATTGTAGAGGATGTCTTTCATTATTTTAAATATGCGGTAAAGAAGCAGCTAACCTTTGATGTTGTTATTTTAGATCCCCCTAGCTTTGCACGTTCAAAGAAACATACGTTTAAGGCAGGAAAGGATTATCCAGATCTTTTAAAGCAAGCGATTGCGATTACTGCGGATAATGGACTCATTATTGCTTCGACTAATTGTGCCCAATTTCAAATGAAACGTTTTAAGGTATTTATTGATCAGGCTTTTAAAGAGATGGGAGCTGCGTATCAAATTGTCGAAGAATTCTCATTGCCACAAGACTTTAAGACGACGAAATCATTTAAAGAAGGTAACTATTTGAAGGTTGTGTTTATTCGTAAACAGACATTAAAATAGGGAGGCGATTAAAACTATACAATTAAATAAGCCCTTTTATCAGCATGTCATTAATTCAATGGCCCATCAAGTTGCGATCATTGATCAGGATGGTTGGATTGTTGCGACAAATGAAGAATGGGATCGTTTCTGCCTCATTAATGGCGGACGTATGGATGATTGTGGAGTTGGTAGCCAGTATTTAGAGGTTTCAGGAAAAGATGTTCAGTTAGGGGTTATGTCCGTATTGCAAGGTAGAAAGAAAGTATTTCGATATGAGTATCCTTGTCACTCTCCAAATGAAATGCGATGGTTTGCGATGGTTGTCACTCCTTTGAAACAGGCGCCTGACCAGTTACATATGGAAGGTGCGGTTATTACTCATACCAACATAACTGATCGCAAACGGTTAGAAATGCAACAGAGCAAGGATTTTGCATTAGCGCAAGCGATTCAAAAAAGTGTATTAGTTCCGCCGATTGAAAATGAAAATGTCATGATTAACGCACTTCTGCGCCCATCCGAACATTTATCGGGGGATCTTTATTCCTGGTACCAAATAAATGAACGTCACTATGGTGTGATTTTGCTAGATATAATGGGGCAAGGAGTAGCTTCAAGCTTAATTAGCATGTCCTTACGTGCCTTGCTCCCTGGAATTATTCGTCGAGTGAGTGATCCAGAACGAGTATATGCTGAGTTAAATAAGCACTTTCACTCATTATTTCGTTCGGTCATTCATTCTAAGCATTATTTTTGTACAGGAATCTATTTATATATTGATGTCGAGCAACAGTCGATTAAGTATTTTAATGCGGGACATCCAGCAGGTATTCTTGTTGGTGATGGAAGAAATCATTTGTTGAAGCAAACGACAACTCCTATTGGCTTAAGTGAAGATATGGAACCAGTAACAGATCAAGTTCAATATGAAAAGGAAGATCAATTAGCTATATTCACAGATGGTGTAGCAGGTACATTGAGGATGACTATTCGAGAAAGTGAACATTATATGCTAAGTATTGCTGATCAATTACATCCATCTAAGTTAGAAGAACTAAGTAAGGGGATATTTGCAGGCGAACAAGCAGATGATATTGCGATTGTATCGGTTAAGCTATGACTCTGAATATAGAAAAAAGAGACCCTTGAAAAAGGCTAGGGGGAGTTCCTAAGCCTTTTTCTGTTTCGGATAAAAGTCATGAACCCATTGGTGCAATGTTTAGAGAGTTTGATTAGTGAACAATGTAAGAGTAGAGGTGACAGCTTAGTGTATACATATGTGCTGAAATGGTTAACAGCGTTTTCGATTATCGTCTTGGTTGGGTGTGGACAGCTAGAACAGAATCTACCAAGTGATGTAGAAATGAATGAAGAGACTAACGTAGATCATGAAAATGAGGAAGAGGTACGTTCTGAGGGTGTAGAGGAAAGCTTAGAGCGATTAAAGGTGCATTTCATCGATGTGGGTCAGGCCGATGCGACGTTATTTGAGTATTCAGCTGAAGGAGAGGACTACCGAATTCTGTTCGATGCGGGTCATTGGATGGAGGAGGATCTTGTTCATTATTTACAAGTAAATGATATTGAATATATTGATATTATGGTGGGCTCTCATCCTCATGCCGACCATATTGGACAGATGGATTTAATCTTAGAGGCAATGGACGTGTCTGAGGTGTGGATGTCAGGTGACATAGCAACCTCACAAACGTTTTTGCGTGTGATGGAAGCGATTGAGGCTAGCGGTGCTGATTACCATGAGCCGCGAGCAGGTGAAGTGTATGATGTCGGTCCGTTAGAAATAGAAATCCTGAATCCAGATCAGTTGACGGGTGATGTACATGAAGGCTCGATTTCGGCTATGTTCACGTATGGCGATACACGATTTGTGTTAACAGGAGATGCAGAAAAGCAGACAGAGGAAGCCATGATCAAACGAGGCTATGAATTAGATGCTGATGTGTTGCAGTTAGGTCATCATGGCTCGAGTACATCAACCATTCCCGCTTTCCTCCAAGCAGTGAATCCCTCAGTTGCCATTATATCAGCAGGGAAGGATAATCAATATGGTCATCCACATAGAGAAGTGGTAGAACGAGTATCTGATGCCGGAGTTGAGATGTATGCAACGTTTGTGCATGGAACGATTGTGGTTGAATCGGATGGGGAAACGTTACAAATAAGAACTGAAAAAGATGGGGATGTAAATCCTAGCAATCAGCAACAAGCTGAGATTGAAGGGGAGCCACTAGAAGAACAAGTAGTAGAAAGTGATTGTATAAATATTAACGAAGCTACGATTGACTTACTACAAGAGATTAATCATATTGGCGAGGAACGTGCTGAAGCGTTAATGGAGCTTAGGCCGTTTGAATCAATGGAAGATTTAAGACGTATTAACGGTATTGGTGATGGACGATTAACCGATATTATCAATGAGGGAATCGCTTGTGTGAGGTGATGAATATGACGATACGAGCTGTTATTGATCGAATAGTTGATGGCGATAGAGCTGTTTTGTTAGTGGAGGAGCAGAAGAAGGAGTTTACTGTCCGGCAAGAACAGCTACCAACTGCAGCGGAAGAAGGCACGTGGCTGTTATTAACGGTTGAAGATGAGCAAATCGTTGAGATGACCATTGATACAAAAATGACAAATAGGATGGAAGCTAAGGTAGGAGCCACATTAAAAAGATTACGACAAAAAAGTAACGGAAGTCGATTTAAAAGAAAAGACTAAAAGAGAGCCCACTAAACGGATGGTTAGTGGGCTTTAGTTTATGCGCTTCTTTAATTCTGAGATGACATCACGCAATGGTTGCTTGTCCTTATGAGCAAAAAAGCTTTCAAACGGGTTTCCTTCTTTTATACGTTCAATGACTGTAAAGAGGTCAAAGTTGTGTGGAGTGAGATTTTCGTTGACCTCATGCCACCAAAGTGGGGTGGCAACAAGTCCATCTGCATGTCCTCTTGGCGAGAAAGGAGAAATGATTGTTTTACCTACGTCATGCTGAATGTAATCAACGTACAGTCGTTTGTCTCGTTTCTTTTTTAATCGTTCAGTTGTAAATAGAGCAGGGTTTTGTTCACATAAATATGTCGCGATAAACTTAGTAAAGAGTCGCGTTTCTTCATAAGTGAATTGATTATTCGCAATAGGTAAATAAAGCTGCAGCCCTTTTCCTCCTGACGTTTTGACATAACTATAGAGGCCAAATTGGTCAAAGACCTCTTTCATTTGCTTGGCAGCTGTAATAGCTAGATGGAACTGACGTACAGTAGGTGGGTCTAAATCAAAGACGATTTCAGTTGGCTGATTCGTGTCGATTGTTTGGAAGGGTATATGAAATTCTAGAGCTAGTTGGTTACCAAGCCAAAGCAGTGTATGAACATCGTTACACACGATGTAATCAATCCCTTCCTCGACCCTTGTTTCAATGAAATCAGGTGCATAGTTCGGGCATTGCTTTTGGTAAAAGGATTCACCCTCGACACCGTGAGGGTAACGTATAAGTGTTAAACAACGATTTTTTAAAAATGGAAGTAGAGCTGGAGCTACTTTTTGTAGATAAAGTATATACTCATCTTTATCGATGGAGAGCTTAGGGAAAATAGGTTTGTCTGCATGAGTTATAGAAATGGACTCTGGTATCGGATGTAGTTGACGTTGCATCTGTTTCCATGTACATGCTAACGGATCGGAATCAAACTGGAATTGGTGAAACGTCGGTTCACGTAAATGCTTTCCATCAAAATCAATACAGGCGACATCGACACAAATCGCAGGCTCTAATTTCCATTGCTCAGTAGAAACTTTTTGACCTTGCTTCTGAAAAAAGGATGCAAGTATCGCTTCTTCTTTTTTTGATAAACCGTGTTTAAAATGAACGACTTCAATCCATTGCTCACCTTTTAAAATGTTGCCACGGAAGTAGCCATTTTGACGGTCATAATGAGAGAGCACGACTGTTACAATTCGCCAATGCTTGATCTTTAGCCATTGAGTTGTACGAATCCCTTCTTCATATTGGCTATTACGGTGCTTGGCAATCATTCCTTCGCCGTTTTGAGCAGTCACCTGTGACCATAATCTTTGATGATTGTTTGTGTAGGTGATTAGCTGAATCCGTTTGTCATTTTGCTTCGATGGTGTTAAAGGCCATGTCGCCTTTTGGAATAATGAAGATAATCTCTCTTTTCGTTTGAAAAGGGGCTGTTTTTTGTATATTTCTCCTTTTCCTATCAATAAATCAAACGCTAGAAAATGGCAAGGGTGATGCGATTGCTGCTTGTCGATGGCTGTTTGATTGCGAAGCCTTCCTCGGTTTTGCACAATCGTAAAGTCGCTCACAAGTGAATGGGTTAAATAGACGATTTCTCCGTCTAGAAGAAGGGGGAGATATGGAGAAATCAACTCCTCATGCTGTAGGCAAAAGTCAATAATTTCAGGAAATTGTTTATTTAATAAGCGTCCCGTTCTGCTTAGTAAAGTAGGTCTGTTTTGTTTCCATTGTAGCATGCAGCGAAAGCCATCATATTTTGCTTCGTATATCCAATTGTCCCCTGTAGGAATCGATGCACGTGTTGTTAGTCGCATTGGCTTCATAGCATGATCATCTCCGAGTAGTTATATAAGAAAGTGTAAGGCTTCGTTTGTTTGATAGCCCCAAATGATCTTTCTAATAGTTAGTATGTACATTGATTGGATACATAATTTATAACGTTTCGCAACATAGTAAGAAAAAAAGAAGGTGAAACGATGCATACCGTTTGGAAAGGAAGCATTAGCTTTGGACTTGTGAATATTCCGGTTAAACTGCATACAGCAACCGAAAATAAAGATATTAAGTTAAGACAAATTCATAAGGAATGTCATACTCCGATTAAATATGAGAAGGCATGTCCTGGATGCGAAAAGGAATTAGGACAAGATGACATTGTGAAGGCCTATGAATATGCGAAGAATAAATTTGTCATTTTAGATGATGAAGAGCTCGAAAAGCTAAAAAAGGAAAATGAAGATAAATCGGTTGAAATTATTGATTTTGTGAAGCTTGAGGAGATTGATCCGATTTATTTTGAGAGAAGTTATTTTATGGCCCCTGATAGTGGAGGGGCGAAAGCCTACGCCCTTTTGCGTACAGCATTAGAGGAATCAGGAAAAATAGGTGTAGCGAAAATCATTATACGTTCAAAAGAACAGCTTGCGGTTGTCCGTGTATATGAACATATGCTCCTTATGGAGACGATTCATTTCCCTGATGAAGTACGTAAAGCAGAAGATGTTCCAAATATTCCAGAAGAACAGAAGGTCGCTAAGAAGGAGCTTGATACAGCGTTACTTCTTGTGGAACAGCTAACAACCACCTTTGACCCAGAGAAGTACACCGATGATTATCGCACTGCCTTACTTGATTTAATTGAAGAGAAAAAATCTGGTGAGCATACTGTTAGTGTAACTGAACAGGAGCCTGCAAAAGCATCCAATGTGACCGATCTCATGTCGGCCCTTGAAGCATCTCTTGACCGAACGAAAAAGAAAAAGACACGATCACGTAAAACACAAGGAAAGAAATCAGAAGGTCCTACGCGTAAAAATGCATAATCGTTGAGATGAAGAGTCTTGGACAAAACCCTCCTCTGAAATGAAAAAGTCGGTAAAATTTTACCGACTCAGCCTGTCGACAAAGTCTCGCAAAAGCGAGACAGTCGACAAGCTTTTTTATTGCCAAGAAATCGTCCTCCGACCACGCTACCGGGATGGGGGGCACGCTTTCCGCAGGAGGGCGTTGAACTAACCGACTGCGCCGGTGGATTTCAACCTGCCCTTTTCTCCTGCAGGAGTCGGCCCTCCCATCCCGTCCGCTTTGTCTAGTGTCAAAAAGCAAATTGGATTCTCCTCAAATAAGAGAAAGAAGTCCAATTTTTTTCTATAATATAAGTGAAAAAAGGGACAGGAGTGGACAGACGATGATGTCAAAAAAGTTATCGCGAGTACATATCTGATTCATCGATTTGCCAGACATGTCCTGCCTTACACCAATGCACCAAGTGTAAAAAATCATCAAAAGCTGTTCTACGGCACAATTGGCAAGATGCTTTGCATGAAGCCGAACATCTACGACATACAGATATAAATAAAGAGATTTATGCAAAGCGTAAAGAAACTATTGAACGCGTCTTTGCCGATCTGAAACAGTGCAAGCGATGCTTGTTTTTGCTGCCATGAACCAATTAGCCAACTGTCACTGGAGAAATACACATCCTCCAGTTACACCAACAGAAAATAGAAGAAATAACGTTAAAACGCTTTTGAGATCAACTTCTCAAAGGCGTTTGGTCTACGGTCTGGGTCGGTAAAATTTTACCGACTTTCATTATTTCTTACTCTTTAAAGTAAGGGGCTGTCACAGGTTCGTTCCATTCCACTATGAGAATAACCCATCGTCAGAACTACAATTTTTATAAAAATAGTTTATTTTTCACAATAAAATAAGGGCAACTTCTGATAAAAGAAAGTCACCACACAAAATCGTGTATTCTCAACTCCAACTGATACACGTACGCTTTTCCATTTCTAGATGAAATGGAATAAAAAGACTACCAGTTACCGAAACACATTGTCGCAGATGCAGGTTATGGTAGTGAACAAAACATTAATGATATCCTGGCAAACAGAAAACGAGATGGGGGTTGCGTTAATGGCAGTGAGCTTAAGAAAGCTCACTGCTAACACCTAGGCAAATCGAAGAATCCACCATTTTCACTATTTCAAGCAAGTTATGTCCCAGTCTCTTGTTGTGTTCAAGATAGATATTAAAGCGCGGCTCTAATCACTTTTTTGTAATGCAGTACGGACAGAATGCCGAATAATGAATAGAGAATCGTATACAGAGTCATCACTAGCAGCATGGGTGTCCAAAGCTCCGTACCGAAAATGAACCAACCTGATTGAACAGCAAAGTAACTATGACTAAGTCCAACAGTTAAAGGAATACCAAAGTTAAGAAGCTGTTTCCGTTGAATACCCCGTAATAAATTTGACTCTGTAAAGCCAAGCTTACGCAAAATCGTATAGGTTCCCTTCTCGCCTTCACATTCATCGACTTGTTTAAAATAGAGGATACAGCCTGACGTCACAAGGAAGGTAAGGCCGAGAAAACCGACCATAAACATGATAAGTCCCATGTTTTGCTTTTGTGTAGAAGCTGTATCTGTTTTTGACAGTGAACCGGAACTTTCGCTTAACTCAAGCTTGTGAAACCATTCATTTGCCGATTCTAAATCACGATTATTATTTATAAGGAAACCAACGAACTCGCTATAGTCCAGCTGAATGTCTTCATCATGATTCATTTCAATGTCCGAGAACCGAGCTTCATCGACGATAGCGATCGGGAGTCCACCATTCGTAAACGGAAGAGAAAGATGGTGACCATCATCAAGTCCTAAGTAAGTCAAAGGTTGCTCTTCACCGTTAAGCTGCAGGGAAATGCTACCTGAATCTTTTAAGCTTAAGAAGCTTTGCAGAATACTACTATAGCCAGAGAAGATCACTTCGTCAGGTTCAAGATCATAACCATGTAAGCTCGTATCACTAATGACAGAAAGTCGCATCGTATTCGGATCGAAATTTAACCCTTCTAAGTTCGCATCAAGAATGTCTTCAATATTAAAATCAGCTTGATACGTTTTCCGATCTATTCGCTCATAACTGACGTCGTTTTCTTCTAAAGCCTCTTGAAAGCTTAAAGCGGCCTCTTGATCGGTAAAGGAAAAGTCAGCAGCAACATATTGCTCCGCCGTTTTCTCAGCTGAGTAATAGGAAATATAACTCAAGGATAGTAAGCCGATAGCGAGTGCGGATACAGTCGTGATAATTGTCAACAACAATGCATTTGATTTCATTCGAAACATGATGGATGATAAGGAAAGGACATGGTGAATCGATAAATAGCCATTTTTTCGTTTGCGAATGCATTGAAAAATGAAGCTAACGGACCCTTTGTAAAACAAATAGGTCCCGATGATGACGGATGCTAAAATAAACAGCATTGTCACTACTAATTCGATCATGTCCGTTAAGCTACCATCAAATAAGATAGACGAAACGTAATAACCAGCTATAATCAGTCCAATCCCTAAAACGCCAATGATGATTTCAATGATCGAGTATTTTTTTATTTTATGCTCAGAAGTAGAGCGTACTTGGAACAAAGCTAAAATGCTTTGTTTTTTAATAAAAAGGTTATTCATCACCATTAATAATAGAAAAATACAACTAAATACGATGATCGTCTGGATGAAGGCTTCAGGTGAAAATGTTAAGCTAGCGATATCATCGACGCCCGTTACTTGGAAAAGAATCATGGCGATTAATTTGGAAGAAGCAAAGCCAAGAAATGCCCCGATCAATAGCGATCCGATATAAAGAACAGCATTTTCGAATGTAATAATTCGGAAAACCTCGCCCTTATTCATTCCGATTAAGCGGTAAAGGGCTATTTCAGAGCTACGCCGTTTTAAGAAAATCGTGTTAGCATAAACGAGAAAGACAAGGACAATTGCAACTAACAGAACGGACGCGGCTTGAATCGCAGCCCCACCTCGAATCGATCCTTTAGCGGGATCCATAGCCGGGTCATATTGTAACGTAACAAAGGAAAAGTAAAGGGCCACACTAAAAACAAGAGCAAAAATATATAGGAAGTAATGACCAAGATTTTTTTTAATATTTTGAGTGATCAGATGATTAATGCTCATTGTGCACACCACCTAAAACACCTTGTGTTTTCATAATATCTTGGAAGAATTGCTGTCGAGTCTCCTCTCCCTTTGTTAATTGCGTATAGATTTGGCCGTCCTTAATGAAAATCACACGACTACTATAGCTTGCGGCGACGGGATCATGTGTAACCATCATAATTGTAGCATGACGCTTTTCGTTAAGCTGGCGTAGCTTGTTTAACAAATCAGAAGCAGATTTCGAATCTAATGCTCCTGTCGGCTCGTCAGCAAAAATAATACTTGGCTGATGAATAAAGGCTCTAGCCGCTGAGGATCGTTGCTTTTGACCACCGGAAATTTGGCTTGGGTATTTGTTTTTGCATTCAAAAATGCCTAAATCATTTGCGATTTCTTTAAAGCGTTGCTGTGCCGTTCGTTTAGGCATTTTTGTAATCGAAAGCGGTAGCATAATATTTTCTTGTACGGTTAACGTATCGAGTAAGTTGTACTCTTGAAAAATAAAACCTAAATGCTGTTTGCGAAATTCGGCAAGCTTCTTTTCCTTCAATCCGACCATTTCTTGTCCATTTATCATAATGGAGCCATTACTAGCTGTATCAATGGAGGATAATACATTTAATAAGGTCGTTTTTCCAGAACCAGATGCCCCCATAATGCTAACGAATTCGCCTTTTTCAACATGTACGTCAATTCCTTTCAGTACTTCTTGTCGATTGAATTTATTTCCATAGCTTTTGCGGATGTTTGTCGCGTGTAAGATTGCCATATGAATCACTCCTCTTTCTGATCTATCATCATCTTAATGTAATGGAGAGGTTTTTTCCTTTCATTCACCGAACAAATGAGCAAGGCATGTGACAATGTTGTCACATGCCCATAAGATGAACGAGTTGATTCTTTTTTGGGAACAGAAGGTGGCAAGTCGTACCGGCTCCGAGCTTCGAGTGAATCGACAATTGAATATGTAATGAATCGCTCACCTTCTTTGTTAAATAAAGGCCCATTCCAGTTGCTGCATGCTCATGATGAGTTGTTGTTGATGTGAAGCCTTTGTCAAAAACCCTCGGTAAATCCTTTGCAGAAATTCCACAACCATCATCAGCGATTTCAAGCTGGCAATGCCCGTTTTCCATATAGCTCTTAATCGAAATATCTGCGCGTTCACTATATTTAATGGCATTGGAAAGTAGTTGGCGAATCATAAAGGATAACCACTTACTGTCACTAAGTAAAGTCGCGACTTCTAGATTTAAATCGAAGCCAATCCCTTTTTGGAAGCACCATGATTTAAGTGCTTTGATTTCTTGATGAATCAGCTCTTCTAGCTGGATTTCTTCGATATATAAGTCATTTTCAATTGAAATGAATCGTTTATGGTGCAGCTGTTGATCAAGTAGAAGGTGAATTCGTAGCCACTCATACGAGAGTTGTCGCTTCAACGTTTGCTCTCCCACTCGATCGATAATTAAATGCATAGCCGTTAACGGTGTTTTCATTTCGTGAATCCACGATAAGAGATGATCCTTTTCATCATCAAGCATCTTTTGGTGTTCATGAAGCTGCTGCTTATACATTCTCTCTTGCTCCTTGAGCGCATCATCGATGATAGATTCGAAAGGACTGCTTGGTTTCTTTAGTTGTGATAAATCTAACTCATCACTCAATGTGACGATCTGCTTGAAAAAAGCTGCCTCCTTTCTGTAGCGAATGATGAGAAAGAGCAAGAAAACCATTGTGGAGAGAAAGACGATGTAAAGGCTTGATGAGAAAGGGAGTGCCGTATCAACATAGGCAATAAACAGATGAATGAGCTGTAAGCTTACAATAAGGACAACCCAGCTGCGTCGTTCTAATACATATTGAAGAAACATCATTGTATCTCATCCTTTGCGATATAGCCTTGTCCGACCTTTGTTTCAATCGCTTCTCCTAGATCGATGGAATCAAGTCGTTTACGAAGTCTGTTTATGTTGACCGTTAACGTGTTATCACTAATAAAGCGTTCATCCTCCCAAAGACTTGAAATTAATTGTTCGCGGGAAACGATTTTGTTTTTATGCTCAATAAGCTGTTTTAAAATAAATAACTCATTCTTTGATAGGTCAACGGTTCCATGCTCATTCGAAATGGTGCTTCTTTCCATATCAATCGTCGCGTTGCACCAAGTCTTTAATACAGCTTGGTCTGACGTGTAATGGTAGACGCGCCGAAGAATCGCTTGGATTTTCGCGATTAGGACTTCAAAATGAAAGGGCTTTTGAATAAAATCATCGGCTCCAAGCTGCATCGACATAACCATATCTGTCGGATGATCACGTGAAGATAGGAAGATGATCGGTACATTGGAGTGCTCTCGAATCAATCGGCACCAATGAAAGCCATCGTATTTCGGAAGTTGAATGTCTATGATGACAAGGTCAGGTTTAACATTCGTGAATGTACTCATCACTTGGTCAAAATCATCCACACCATAGACATGATAAGACCATTGGTTTAAACGTTCCCTTATTTCGGTAAACAACGATTCGTCATCTTCAATTAGTAATAGTTTGAACATACAGCATTCCTCATTCGTCGTTAGGTTTGCCCCTTATTTTAATGAAAAAAAGTGCCATTGGCTATAAATTTGAGCATATTCAATGGCATGATTTTTTTAAAGGTTGTTCAAAAAGGGCGGTTTATCCGTTTGAATGACCTCAAAGTAAATTGTAAGGGGCTATGTTCCCCAGGAAATTCCCATCCTCGTTTTTTATTCTTGACCATTAGTCATTCGTTTTTTCACCGTTTAAATAGACCTTTATTGAATCTACCAATAATTTATAAAGCCTCCTAAATGAATTAAACTCAGTTTATTTCATTTCATACGCTAGACTCAACGGTGTAAAAATTGGATTCAAATATGATTTCTAACGATATCGGTTGAGCTGTCAGTTTATTAGTTAGCTAATTAAATATTTTTACAATAAATATCAATTGAACAATTTTTGCGAATTTGATAAGATAATTAAGTGGTAATTTAGTTAGGGGGGTAACGAATGGAGAAGCGTGATATTGAAAGGCATGTTGGATACCATATTGGAATCGCTGCCCATTTTATTCAAAATCGTTACAATGAGAAATTGGCTGAAGTTGATTTAACGGTCGCGCAAGCAAGGGCTCTTTATTTGCTTGTCGAGCATGGCCCTCAAATTCAGGTAGAACTACAAAATCGCCTGTATATAAAAGGTTCGACGATGAATGGTTTAATTGAAACGATGGAGAAGAAGGGGTTTATTGAAAGGCGTGCTAGCTCAAGCGATAAACGCTCGAAGGTGATTCACTTAACAGATAAAGGGTATGAGATTGATCAAATCTTTTGGAAGAAGCTTACGTTACTTGAAGATGAGCTGCTAGAGGGCTTTATGGAAGAGGAGAAGGCGCTTCTCATTGTTTGGTTAAAACGGTTAAAAGAGAACCTATGTGTGAAAGAAAGCAAGGCAACGGGAGAGGGTGGAGAGTAATGGATCAAAAAATGCAAAGTGAGCGGCTGGGTACAGAGAGTATTCCAACCTTACTTAAAAATTTATCGATCCCAGCGATTATTGGGATGTTTGTGATGGCTTTCTACAATGTCGTTGATACGATCTTTATTTCATATGGAGTTGGGATTGATGCCGTTGCCGGTGTAACGATTGCGTTCCCGCTTATGATGATTATAATGGCTGTTGCTGGGGCTCTAGGAATTGGTGGAGCGTCGGTCATTTCAAGGCGGCTTGGAGAACGACGTGAAGGTGAAGCCAATCAAGTGTTTGGAACGGTCATTAGCGTCGTTTTAATTGTGAGTGTCATTGGAGCGATCGGAGCGTTTACGTTTCTAGAGCCTCTATTGCTATTATTTGGAGCTACTCCTGACATTTTGCCTTATGCGATCGATTATATGTTCCCGATTTTGATTGGAACGATCTTCTTTTCCTTCTCGTTTGCGACAAATAATATCGTTCGTTCAGAAGGAAATGCCCAATTTGCCATGATGACGATGATAATTCCTGCTGTGTTAAATATTATTTTAGATCCGATCTTCATTTTCGGTTTGAACATGGGTGTAGCTGGAGCAGCATGGGCGACGGTCATCTCGCAAGCGACGGTTTCGGTCGTTTTATTACATTATTATTTGACAGGTAAGAGCTCTCTATCCATAACATGGAGAGATCTCATTGTTCGTTGGAACATATTAAAGGAAGTAACAGCTGTTGGGATGCCGGCCTTTGTCCAGCAAGCGTCAGGAAGTATTATGATGATTGCGATTAATACGATGCTTGTGCAGCATGGAGGCGACCTGTACCTCGGTATATTCGGATTGATTCAACGAATTATTATGTTTACGGTCATGCCGCTTATTGGGGTTATGCAAGGGATGATGCCGATCGTTGGCTATAATTTTGGAGCGAGGAAATTCGAACGGATGAGGGAGACGATTTGGCTTACATTAAAGGTCGTCACGATTGCGTCTGTTGTCATTAGTGCCCTCCTTCTGCTCGTACCAACATGGTTCTTACGTATCTTTACGAATGATCCAGTTGTTCTAGAAGAAGGTGCGTATGCGATGCGTATTATGTTTATTGTCTTTTCGGTTGTTGGAATCCAAGTCGTGAGTGGTGGATTGTATCAAGCTCTTGGAAAGGCAAAGCCAGCGATGATTTTGTCCTTATCACGGCAAATTATTTTCCTTATACCGCTTGTCATTATCTTGCCGCAGTTTTTCGGTTTGACGGGTGTATGGTTGGCGTTTCCTGTTTCTGATTTTCTATCAACGATTCTTGCAGTCTACTTGCTTTACCGTGATCGTGATACGATTCTAGTAAAAGGGAAAGATGAAGATCATGATCAAGGTGAGGAAGAGCCCCAAATAGCTGTGACTTCTGGTGGTGTTTAATATAAGGTTGTGCTCAAAGGGTTTGATCCCTATGAGCACACCTATTAGAAAAGACGCTGTCGCGTTTTCTTATCGTTAAGAGAAAATCTTAGTATTTAAAATGCTCAACCGTTTTGTTTAATTCCTCCGCCATATAAGCAAGCTCATTAGCGGCTGAGGCGATTTCTTCCATTGTGGCATTTTGTTCTTCAGAAGCGGAAGCGACATTTTCGCTATAAGTAGCTGATTCCCGCGATAGTTCTGTAACGGCTTCATTGGCCTCCACTACTTCGTGAATCGTTTGATTCATAGATTGAATGGAAGTCATAATGTTTTTTACTTGGGAGGAAACCCCAGTTACAGCCTCTGTAATATCCTTGAAGGCATTGCCAGCACTTGATACATATTCGGTCCCTTCATGAACCACTTTTCTTGTTTCGATCATCGCTTCAACAGCTGCTACGGTTTCTTGCTGTGTCTGGTTAATTAATGTAGCGATTTGCTGTGAGGAAGTAGCTGTATTTTCAGCGAGCTTACGAACCTCGCTCGCGACGACTGCGAAGCCTTTTCCTTGTTCTCCAGCTCTAGCTGCTTCTATTGATGCGTTTAACGATAGTAAATTTGTTTGTTCGGCAATTTCCGTGATAACTGTTACAATTTGACCAATTTCCTTCGTTTTATCATTAAGCATTTTGACTACCTTTTCACTTGAAATGGTTCGTTCATTAATGATTTCAATTTGTTGTACTGCTTTTTGAACGAGCTTATCCCCATCAGATGATAAACTAGCTGTCCTCGAAGTCGATTGATCGATCTCCTCCATGTGCGTAGCAACTTGTTGAGCTTCTTTCGCCGTATTGTTGGATAACGCTGTTGTTTGTTCAGACGTCTTCATTTGCTGTTCGGCTCCAGTCGCTACGTTTTGGATCGATTCTGTAATTTCTTCTGTTGCTTTACTAATTTGTTCTGTACTTGCCGTTAGTTCTTCAGAGGTAGAAGCGACATTTTGTGATTTATCCACTACTTGAGAGACGAGCTGCTGTAAGCTTTCAGTCATTTTATTGAAAAATTGAGCTAACTGGTGTATTTCGTTTTTCGATTTGAGCTGATGAGCTTGAATATCAATCGTTTCACGTAGATCGCCATTGGCCACTCTTTGAACGCCATTTACCATTTGGATGATTGGCTTCGTTAAGGAGCGAGCGATAGCAAATGCAATAAATGCAATGAATGCAATGGAAACGGCGATAACGATAGAAAATAACGTTATCATTTGCGTTTGCAATTGGTTTGCTTCTTGAAGGGCTGCCTGCTCTTCGACTTCTAGTACGAGCCCCCAATCGAGTAATGGGATATATTGATAGGAGCCTAATACGGCATTTCCGGCTGGGTCTTCGTATGCGGCTGATCCACTCTCAGTATTAGCAATAGCTTGAGATGCGACTGTGTCAACAGGTGACTCGGAATCTTCAATTGATAGAGCGGGAGTAACGAGAACTTGCTCGGAATCAACGAGATATGCATCTGCGTACTCACCAACGTCAAGAGACTGAATGCGTTCGAAAATCGTATCTAATAATACAGCACCACGCATAACACCTACAATGGCATTTGTCTCATCATAAATAGGGGTAGCGAGAGTAATGACATGATTTCCAGTTGACCTAGACAAAAGGGGTTGAGAAAATGTATCCTCTCCTGAAATCGCTGATTGAAACCAGTCGCGATCAGCAACATTGAAGTCGTTTACTTCTGCTTGAGAAAGGATGATTGACGATTCATTTTCATATGCAATACCACTTAATCCTATCCCTTCTGGAGATACAGCGTAAATGGTATCGTAAAAGCCATTGCTTTCGGCGATCCGATCAAGGAGATGGTCTAATTCACCAACGTTCACTTGTCCCGCGGCGTCTAAGCTAGCTAAATAACGCATTTCATTCATACGAACATTGATCCATTCGGTAATAAATTCAGCGTTATATTCCCCGATCTCATTTAATTCAGTTAGTTCTTGTTCGATTAAAAATTGTTGAGTCTGATTCATTTGATAAAGGGAGAGAGAGCCGATAATAAGTAATGGGATTGCTGTAATGATGATGAAGTAAGATAAAAGCTGGGTTCGTAATTTAGTCGTTGAAATAGTAGGTATGCGACTCATCATTGATTTCATACGTTTGACCTCCTTTTGTAATACGTTCACTATAATTCGACATGATTCATCTTTATTCTACTTTATATATATCGGCTTCAGCACACGATTTTATTAGTCATTTGACAAAATTCGATTTGAGGCTAGCGTATTATTATGATAAAGATAGTTATGAATGGGGTATATTGTGGGCTAAATGAATTCATATGGAGGTTACTACGATGAACAAACAGTGGAGTGAAAGATTTGAAAAGATTCAAGAATGGGTACAAGTAGCAGGCCAAGAGCAAGTGAAAAGAATGGATGATGAGCTAAAAATTGAGCAGAAGTCAGCTAATATTGATTTAGTAACAGAGATGGATGTGTGGACAGATGAATTTTTTCAAGAGAGAATCCGTACATTTTTCCCTAGTGATGCTATTCTTTCTGAAGAGACGGGCGTTTCTGAAGGGAGATCAGGCTATGAATGGGTGATTGATCCAATTGATGGGACAACAAATTATGCTCACCGTTTTCCGATGTTTGCGATATCGGTAGCTGTGAAATATGAAGGTGAAACGGTCATTGGGGTTGTGCATGCCCCTAAGATAGGCGAAAGCTATTCGGCGGTTAAGGGCGAAGGGGCTTTTCTAAATGGGAGGAAGGTAACGGTATCGACACGTACACGGTTGACAGATTCGGTAATTGCTACAGGCTTCCCGTATGATCGTGCGACGGATCCTCTTAATAATGTTGAACAGTTTAATGCGGTTATTTTACATATTGGTGGAATTCGGCGGACTGGTAGTGCTGCTTTGGATTTATGTCAAGTAGCGGCTGGACGCTTCGAAGGGTATTGGGAATATAAGATTAACCCATGGGATTTTGAAGCAGGGGTGCTTATTGTAAAGGAGGCTGGCGGCGTTATAGAGAAAAAGAAGCTGAATAAAGGATATTTCATTCTTGCTGGCAATGATTCCGTTTTGAATCAAATTCGGAAGCTTATTAATGAATGATTAGAAGATTTAGAATTATAAAGGTCATAAAAGTTTAATCAATGGGGCGTAGGAGGATTCGTGAGGGTGTCTGCTCCGTACGTTATCAGCTAGGATGAAAGAAGACGTAGGTTTTTTTATACTAAACGGAACCTCATTCCGTTAAATGGGATAAACACGTTGTTTGAGCGTACGAAGTGGAACCTCATTCCGCTAATACACAAAAAGAAGAGCAAAGCAAAGTAAAAACGGTCAAATAGCGGAACGAGGATCCGGAAGAGCCGTCAAAAAAGACTTTATGAAGGAGATAGCGGAATGAAGTTCCATCAAGCAGACTATATGTGAATTCAGCGAAGGGTGCCGCTCTATACGTTACATGTTGATTTGAAAGGAGAGCCTTTTCAGTTCATCTCAAGCCCTTTTAACAACTTCACTGAGCGAGGACAATGAATAAGTACAGAGCCTTTTATCCGTGCCCTTACGTTACCACGTTTTTCTTAACTAAAGTTGGAAGGTGGCTCTTCTTGCTACTTTTGCTGACTTTCAGTAGAATGGGGAATATATTCTTACGAAGTGAAAAGAGGGTAAAAGAATGAGTAAACCATCTATATATGGGTTAACGTTCGAGCAATTGACGGATTGGTTAATTGAATACGGACATAAAAAATTCCGCGCACAGCAAGTATGGGGCTGGCTGTATCAAAAGCGTGTGAAAGAATTTGCTGAGATGACAAATGTTAATAAGGATTGCTTGCAGCTACTTGAAGAGCATTACGACATTCAAACGCTTGAGGAGCATGTGAAGCAGGAGTCTAAGGATGGTACAGTTAAATTCCTATTTCGTCTTCAGGATGGAAATTTAATTGAGACGGTTCTCATGAAGCATAAGTATGGGTATTCGGTTTGTGTGACGACCCAGGTCGGCTGTAATATCGGCTGTAGCTTCTGTGCAAGTGGACTTTTGAAGAAGAGTCGGGATTTATCGAGTGGGGAAATTGTTGAGCAAATTATGAATGTTCAGCACTACCTCGATGGTCTTGGTCAAGAACAGAGAGTGAGTCACATTGTTGTCATGGGGATTGGTGAACCATTTGATAATTTTGAAAATTTAATTGATTTCTTAGATGTGGTGAAGGACCAAAAAGGACTAGCTATTGGAGCAAGACATATTACCGTCTCGACGAGTGGACTTGCAGATAAAGTCCGAAAGTTCGCCGATGTCCATTCGCAAGTGAATTTAGCGATCTCCTTACATGCGCCTAATAATGAGCTTCGGTCACAAATCATGAAGCTTAATCGTGCGATCCCAATTGAGAAGCTCATGGATGCGATTGACTATTATTTGGAGAAGACGAATCGCAGGATTACGTTTGAGTACATTTTATTAAAGGATGTTAATGATAAGAAAGAGCACGCGCTTGAACTTGCAGAATTAATCGCTGATAAGCGTAAGCTCTCATACGTGAATTTAATCCCGTATAATCCAGTCGATGAACATGGACAGTATCAGCGTAGTACAGATGAAGCAATTCGCACCTTTTTTGATACATTAAAGAAAAAGGGGATTAACTGTGGTGTAAGGCTAGAGCATGGAACGGACATTGATGCAGCCTGTGGACAGCTAAGAAGTAAACAGATAAAAAAAGCGAAATAATTTCTTAAGCAGTGGGTAAAAAGGGAACAGTCTTTTATCCATTGCTTTTTTTTTGAAAAGGGTAAGAGGGGAGAATAAAGGTAAAGTCGTTCCTCCCTAACGCCCAACAATTAAACATGTATATGAACATCCTGTTCTAATTGCGCTTTCTTAGAAATGATTTTCATATATTACTAACATGTGTTTAGGAAAAAATGTTAAAATAGAGCTTATGTGGATATCGTACAATTTTTATGTTTGGAGGATGATTGGTAGTGAAGGTGACATTTTCAAAGCCTAAAGGATTCGGGCAAATTTTAGATCATATTTTTACAATAACAAAGTCAAAATTCCCTGATTTGTTTAAGGTGGCGCTAATATTATTAGGCCCTTTATATGTATTACAAGCAGTGATTCAGCTTATATTTGGAGTTAATTTCTTTCAGGAAATAGGAAGTAGTGGCTCCTGGATTGATCGTTTTATAGCTGGTTTTGAAGAGGATTTGTTGGCGCCTGCAACGCTGCTTGACAACTGGTTAACAGTTATATCGATGGCGAGTTTTGTCCTATTAATTGTCTCTCAAGCGGCCATTATGCTGATAGTAAACCGGATTCGCTTGCAGCAGGAGTATACGGTTAAAGAAGTGATAAAGCAAGCATTTTCAAAGTTTTGGCCAGCGCTCGGAGGAACGTTGCTTTATATATTAATTTTAATTGGTATGATGGTTATTCCGATTATAATTGTGGCATTTTTCTCAGGAATTATCACTGAATTGATAGGCGGAGTTGGAGTGGTTTTATCAGTTATTTTCATGATCGCTCTCTTTGTGACAATTCTTTACTTTACAATTAGATGGAGCTTTTACTTCGGAGCAATTATTATTGATAAAAGTAAACCTGGATTCAGAAAAAGCTGGGGGTTAACGAAGAAAAGAGTGTGGGCGTTAATAGGGTTGTACCTTGTTCTTTTTCTCATTATTGGAATTGTGACCGGTGCTATTGAGGTTGTCGCCATGCTGTTTCTTGGCAATAGTGTTCTTTATTCGTTAATTATAAATACGGTGTCGCTCGTTACGACATTAATCTTCTCGGTTGGGTATGCTGTTATTTACTTTGATTTAAAAGTTCGTAATGAGGCAGATGATTTAAAAGGACTCATTGATGAATATGAGTCAGAAAAACCTAGTTCGGAATAAAGGTTAGGTGAGGTTATGGCACAGGCAAGGGAGCGTATTGCTGAAATATTAGATGGACGAGAGTATACGGTATATTATGAAGAGACAAGAACTTTGCTAGAACGTGGTATTAGTATTGTTTGGCAATGGATAATAGAGTTTATTATTGAATTGCTTCCGGTAATGCGAGCCTCACATGAAGCAGCTAATTTAGTTGTTATTGGACTTGTGATAGTCGGGACGATCGCGCTAATTATAGCATTAATCTTTGTAGCAAGGTATTTACAGAGAAAGCGTCGTTTTCGAGAATTACCCCCGATTCAGTCTGAAAATGAGATGAAGTGGTCATCTCAGATGCATTTTCAACAGCTGAAGGTGCAAGAGGAGAGAGGGAACCATACGCAAGCGTTACGTCATTTATTTTTAGGATTTTTGCTGTATTTTCATGAACATGAATGGCTCGAGGCCCGGATTTGGAAGACGAACTGGGAATATGTATATGAATTAGAGAAGGTTGATAAGGAGACATCCGCGCTCTTCCAAGATGTCGCGCTATTGTTTGATCGTGTCACATATGGGAATGTTCATGTAAGGAATGAAGAGTACCTCCATTACAAAGAGGTTGTGATGGCTTGGATACAATCTAATCAAGATGCACGTAATGGGAAGGAGGAATGAGGTCGTTTTGGATAGAAATAAATTTAGGTTTAAAGCGTGGTTTTGGATTCCAATTCTATTTGTAATCTTTCTTGCTAGTAGTTTCATTGCTATTGGACAGCCACCACGTGAATATCCGCCTTATGTCTCTCATTCTCCTTCTCCAACGGGGATTAAGGCTTTGTATACATATTTGGATGAGGAACGAGATAAGGTGCGACGTTGGGAACGAACTCCAGATCAGTTACCAGTACATGAACAAAATCGTGCTCTGCTTATGATTGAACCAGCGTTCGTACCAACGAGTAATGAAATGGTTCAGTATGAGGCTTTTATGGAAGCAGGAAATACGATTGTCCTTTTTAGTGAGAATCCAGCGGGGATGTTTGGGCTAAAATATGACCCGATCCTTCATTTCTTAGAAGATGAACCTATTTATTGGGGAGAAGAGACGTATTATGCAGAACAGCGATCTCCTTTACGGTTGGTGCCGGCAGATGAAGATGAGATTTTATTAGAAGATGAACTAGGAGTTGTCGCTTTTAAACGTGAATTTGGTGACGGAGCTTTAATGGTTGTTAATGAACCATACTGGCTTATGAACCAATTTATATTAGAAGAGGATCACATTCCGCTTATCCTGACATTAATAGAGGAAGCTAATGCTGATGAACTGTGGTTTGATGAATATGTTCATGGTGATGATAACTCAACAAGCATGCTCGAAGTCTATCCTCAATGGTTTATTATCCTGATGCTACAACTTGGTATCTTTACATTATTATGGTTGCTCTATCAGGGCAAAAGGTTTGGACCGGTTTTGGTAGAAAAAGAGGAGACCGTTCGATTTAGTGATGAGGCTCTTCATGCTCTAAGTGCATGGTTTATAAAAGGGAAGCATTACTCGGGATCTTTGCAAATTCAAAGTGACTATGTACGAACACGAATGCAAGAAAAATGGGGGGTTCCTCTAACGAAAGAGTGGTCCGATATTGCAGATAATCTCGTACAAAAGTGGGATGCGAAAACAGAAAAGGAAACACGGAAATTCGTATATGAGCTAGAGGAAGTTTTAAGAAAAGAAGTGGTTAGCAAGCAAGAATACCTACTTTGGGCTAAAAAGTTAAATGAATTACAGAAAGGCGTGGAGAAAAGGTGAGAGCAGAATTAAAGGTTTTACTAGAATCTTATGAGCAAACGATACTTGGACAAAGTCAAAATATTAAATTGTTACTGGCTTCTGTCCTTTCAGGAGGACATGTTCTTTTAGAAGGTGTACCAGGAACAGGAAAGACACAAATGGTTCGCACGCTTGCTAGACTTATTGGTGGCGATTTCCACCGTATTCAATTTACTCCTGATTTACTTCCGAGCGACATTACAGGTAGTACGATTTACAATATGAAAGATGGTCAATTTCAAACATTAAAGGGGCCGATTTTCACGAATATTTTGCTAGCGGATGAGATTAACCGAACTCCTGCGAAGACACAAGCCGCATTGCTTGAGGCAATGGAAGAAAAGCAGGTGACGATTCAAGGTGTAACCTACTCTTTATCAGAGGTTTTCTTTGTTGTCGCCACACAGAATCCGATTGAATATGAAGGGACATATCCACTTCCTGAAGCGCAACAGGATCGTTTTCTATTTAAGCTAATCATTGATTTTCCATCAGTTGAGGAAGAGCAGAAAGTGCTCAAACAAGTCATTGAGAAAAGAATGAATACAGCGGCCGTTGCATCAGAGTTAGATCTTGAAGCATTTATTTCCATACGTAAGGAAATCGAGCAAGTGACAATAAGTGATGATGTGTATGCATATATGGTTGAGATCGTACGCAAAACTAGAGAATCTGAAGCTCTTCGCTTTGGAGCTAGTACACGCGCAGCGATTTCAATCGGGAAGGCTGCGCAAGCATGGGCATATTTAGCAGAGCGTGATTATGTGTCGCCAGACGATATTAAGTTTGTAGCCAAACCAGCATTAAGACATCGAATTCAACTATCTCCACATATAGAATTGGAGGGAACGACTGTTGATCAAATTATTAACGAGCTTGTTGGGTCGATTCCTGTTCCGCGATAAAGGGATACTGCCTACGAAACGGTTGCTTCTACTTTTTATCGCGATTTCAAGTTTCTTTGTCATCTTAGGTTTCTTTGGTGCTTCATGGGTATGGATCATCATCGGAAACGGAGTTGTGTTGCTCATTAGTTTGCTCGATCTGCTTTTTTCTCCAAGCAGAGACGAATTGAATGTCTCTCGTCAATTAGATGGGGAATTGGAGAGAGGCATTGCGTATCAAGGGAAGGTAATCGTAACGAATCAATCACGCTATCCGGTAGCGATTCGTATCATTGATGATTTACCTCAATCCTTCGTGCGCCCCTTTCCGATTGTGCTACAAGCAGGTTCAGAAAGCGAATCTTCTATCGGTTATGAAACTTTAGCACCCATTCGTGGTAAATATCTCGTTAAAAAGCTGTACATACGTTATAAAAGTGTTTACGGCTTATGGGAGAAGCAAATGGCTCAAGAATCTGAAGCTGAAGTAAAAGTAATACCTGATTTGACGGATACGAGACATTTTCTTGAAAATGCGCAGAAATTTTTACTGCATGAAGGAAAGGATATTCGCAAACGCAGGAGTGATGTTGGAGAATTTGCTCAAATTCGAAATTATGTTGTTGGTGATGATCCAAGGAAGATTAATTGGCGTCAAACGGCAAAATTGCAGGAGTTAATGACAAATGAATACGAGCCTGAACACGGAAAGCACGTCACACTCTTAATTGATTGTGGGCGAATGATGGGAGCGGAGTTGAAGAAGGGAAACCGTTTAGAGCGTTCTCTAGAGGCTGCGATAACGGTTGCTGCCGCTTCTTTACAAAAAGGGGATCAAGTAGCTGTATTAGCTTTTTCTAATCAAGTTAAAGTCTTTGTCCCACCGGCGAAAGGAATGGCTCATTTACAGACGATCTTACAGGCGATTTATGATGTAGAGGTGGATGGGGTCGAATCAAACTATGCCGATGTCCTTCGTTATTTAGAAACGGTTCAGAAAAAGAGGAGTTTACTACTTCTATTTAGTGATGTTCGCACTTTTTTACATGAGGAAAGCGCCCTTGTGTATTTACAACGTTTACGTCAGCGGCATTTATTCTTCATGATTGGTGTCGAGGATGAAATGCTAAAGTCGAAAGTAGGGGATGATCCTGAAGAAGTGAGGACAGCTGTTGTCAAAGCGATGGCGATGAAGCAAATACTTGTGAAAAAACGGGAAAAGGCAAAATGGGAGAGGCAAGGACTTCATATGATTGAAGCGGAGGAAGAACGATTAGCCGTTGCCGCTGTCTCGACTTACTTTGACGTCATGAACCGCGGACTGTTATAGATGCATCCAAAAGGGTGGTTTTCCCTTTTGGATGCATCGTGGCATGGCGAAGTCGCTACAGAAGTAAAAGTCAAGTGGATAGTGGTCTTCTCTCCCCTTGACGCGTAGCGAACGAAACCAGTGCCCAAAAGGGCGGTTTTCCCTTTTGGATGCATCGTGTTTGAATCTATGTAAACATGTAATAAGCGATGTTCATCATTACGAATCGATCAAAAGGAACGTCCTTATAGTCGATAACGAATGCGAACATCGCTTTTTAAAAGACACACGTTTTCCTTAACTGATAAGTCAAGCTACTTTCAATGGCTTCCGCTAAGATTGGTTGGACTGCTCTCGCTTGAGAATTAACGCCTTACCAATGAGAGCATATAGGATTAAACCGACGGTAGTGATAAGAGCGATAGCGTATTTCGCTTCTAACGAAATGCCTGCAGGTGTTATATAGCCTTCGATCACACCAGCAATGACGAATAATGGAATCGTTCCAAGTAACAGCTGGACGGATCGTTTGGCGTTTTCCTTTAGTTGATAAGCTCTTGAATAGTCACCAGGAGCAAACAATCGATAGCCCATTAATAGACCAGCTCCGCCTGCAATGAAAATGGCAGTTAGTTCGACGATTCCGTGAGGGACGATATATGCCCAAAATTCGTAGCTGTTGCCATAGTGCCAAAAGAGAGCGGCAATGGCACCGATAATAATTCCGTTATAAATCAAAATATAGACGGTTAATAAGCCAAATGTTATTCCACCAGCAAAGGCAAGAATAGCCACTTGAATGTTGTTCACCATAATTTCAGCAGACATAACCGGTGCATTTACGGTGCCTTCTGCTGCGCCGACTTGGGTTGGATCAAATGCTTTTGCTAACTCTGCCGGCAATACAGTATAAAGGCTTAATTCATCCTGCATAACAGCAAAGAAGCTTCCAATTGCACCGAGGGTGAACAGGAGCATCGCAACGAGCACAAACTTCCATTGATCAAATAACAAATGAACAAATTTTGTACTAAAAAAATATTTGATTTGCTTCCAGCTCGATAGTTGGTCACGGTATAGTAGATTGTGAGCTTTTGCGACAAGGCCATTTAAATAAAAAGTCACATCAGCGGAAGGGAAATTTGTTTGGCTATAAGAAAGATGCTGAGCCACTTTCTGATAGGTACGGTGGAAATCATGAATGTGCTGACTTCCTGTTCTGCTTCTATTGTTCTTTTGTAGAGTCGAAATGAGTTGTTCTAGGTTGTTCCATTCTTCTCGATGCTGTTGTGTAAATTGTTTTATATTCATTTTGAGCCACACCTTCTTATTAAAAAACTCATAACTACTATTTTATAGTAATAATGGTAAAATAGAAACAGGTTATATGAATATTTTCTTTAAAGAAGCGATTGAATGTCTCGAAGTAAAATGATTGTAGTAAGTAAAGATGGAGGACGTTATGAATCAGGAACAAGTACAAGTCAAAACACCAGAATATGTATCCTTACAATTTCAATCGGCAGGTTTAGGAAGTCGAGCATCTGCCTTTATTATCGACCAAGTGATTATTATGATTGCTAATTTTACGATTTTAATTGGTGCAATTTACTTAATGGATTTTATGGGGCTATTCATGGGGACATCATGGGTGCCAATCGCTATTGTAACGATTCTTGCTTTTCTCATAAATTGGGGTTATTTCTTTTTCTTAGAGTACTTCACGGGTGGGAGAACGATAGGGAAAAAGATGCTCGGTATTCGAGTGATGCAGGAAAATGGCCATAGTATTACACTATTATCAAGCTTTATCCGAAACTTGTTACGCATTGTTGATCAACTGCCTGCAGGCTATTTACTGGGAATATTAATGATATTCTTTCATTCGAAGCATAAGCGTTTAGGGGATCTAGCTGCTGGGACGCTAGTCGTTCATGAAAGACGGGTAAGAAAGAGAAAGAAAAAAACAGCAATCGAGAAAGAGATTGAACGAAGAGGCATTACAAGGGACGATTGGAAGCTAGAAGAATGGACGATCAAAAGCTTCAAGGAAAAGGATTGGAATTTGTTAAAAACGTATGTGGAGCGTTATTTACAAGTACCGTTAGAGGAGCGTGAGCAGCTAACAAAAAAGGTTTCTAGTATTCTCATTGAAAAGGTTGGCATCGATACAAGCGGAAAAACGACGTTAGAGCGTGAGCGAATGCTGTTTACTCTCTATTTACATTTAAAAGATGAATGGGAATTTGAATAAAACCATTGACAATTGCAACTGGAAAATACTACAATACATTATACAAAATAGAAGGGAGGGTTACAAAAATGGATAAGGTTAATCGTCGTAAAAGAAAACGAAATAGAAATGTAACCCGACCGGTCGGATACGAGCTACTTTTTTAGGAGTAGAATCGGTGTGGTTACATATGTAACTGCACCTTATCTATAGGTAGTATGATTAGATACCGTGCATTCGTGTGCGGTATTTTTTTGTGTGGGAAAAAAATGGGTAATGTGGTTGAGAAGGGTGGGATAGGTTATGTTTACAATTTTATTTAAACTAGGTTGGTTTTTCAAGAAGTATTGGAAGCGCTATACGATCGCGATTATTCTTTTACTTATTGTTAGTGTGCTCGATGTTATTCCACCAAAAATCATTGAGATGGCGATTGATGATATTCAGTTTCGCCAGTTAACTCCAGAACGCCTGCGTGAGCTGATACTCTTCTATGGGGGGCTCATTGTGGCCAGTTATTTAATCACGTATGTCTGGATGTATCAGCTGTTTGGTGGGGCATTTGTACTGGAGCGCTTGCTTCGTTTTCGTTTAATGCGTCACTTCCTCTTCATGACGCCTCGTTTCTTTGAAAGAAATCGAACAGGTGATTTAATGGCTCGTGCGACAAACGACTTGAAGGCGATTTCGTTAACAGCAGGATTCGGGATTTTAACGTTAATTGATTCGACCGTGTTTATGATGATCATTATTGCTGTCATGGGCTTTACGATTAGCTGGCAGCTTACATTAGCAGCACTTATACCGTTGCCGCTTATGGCTCTGGCGATTCGTTATTATGGTAAGATGATTCACCAACGATTTACAGCTGCACAAGGTGCATTTGGTGATTTAAATGATCAAGTATTAGAATCGATTGGAGGAGTTCGTGTCATTCGTGCCTACGTACAGGAGCGGGCGGATGAAAAACGATTCCAGCAGCAAACCGAGTATGTTTACTCTAAAAATATTGACGTTGCTCGCGTGGACTCGCTTTTTGAGCCAACGATCAAAATATTAGTTGGCTTCAGTTATGTGATTGGCTTAGGGTACGGTGCTTACCTTGTGTTTCAACAAGCAATTACGCTCGGGCAGCTTGTGAGCTTTAATATTTATTTAGGAATGCTCATTTGGCCGATGTTCGCCATTGGTGAATTGATTAACATATTGCAGCGGGGGAGTGCATCACTAGATCGTGTGAATGAGACGTTAGCCTATGAGCCTGATGTGAAGGATGATCATCAAACTGTGGATGTTCCACTACCTCATACAATTGAATTTTCACATGTCTATTTTTGTTATCCTTCAACAGAACGGAAGCAACTGAAGGATGTGAACTTTACAGTTGAAAGAGGAGAGACGATCGGTATTGTTGGAAAGACAGGAAGTGGAAAGTCGACATTAATCAAGCAGCTTATTCGCGAATACCCACTTGGTGAAGGAGCGATTACGATTTCGGGTGTGGCTATTGATCAAATTCCATTAGATCGTTTGCTCTCATGGATTGGTTATGTTCCGCAAGAGCAAATTCTCTTCTCTCGTTCGATTCGTGAGAACTTAATGTTTGGAAAAGAGCATGTTTCTGAAGATGAGATCGAAGAAGCGTTACGGCTAGCTGTATTTGACCAGGTGCATCAGTTGCCAATGGGGCTTGAGACATTGGTTGGTGAGAAAGGTGTGGCTCTTTCCGGTGGGCAAAAGCAACGGTTATCGATTGCGCGTGCTCTCATTCAAGATCCTGAAATTCTTCTCTTAGACGATGCGATGTCAGCAGTAGACGGTAAGACAGAAGCGAAAATGATCGAGAACATCCGCTCCGTTCGAGAAGGGAAAACGACCTTTATTACGACACATCGACTGTCAGCAATAGAGCATGCCGATTGGATTATCGTATTAGATGAAGGTGAAGTGATTGAAGAAGGGACACATGAGCAATTATTGGCGCTTGGTGGCTGGTATAAAGAGCAATATGATCGGCAACAGGCCAATGATTCTTACGGGGAGGTGAGCTAATGAAATCACAACAAAATGTAGGGAAGCGCCTCGTCGCGTACGCTCTTGCGTTTAAAAAAACGATACTAGTAGCGCTAGTCCTGCTTACGGTCGCTGTTACAGCTGAGCTAGTCGGTCCCTTTATTGCTAAGAAAGTAATAGATGATCACATTATGGGGATTGAGGAGCCGTGGGTTGAGGTAGCAGATGAAACTGAGCAAACGGTTATGTATGAGGGGAATCTATATAAGCGTAGCTCTTACGTATCAGCAGAGGATTTAGTAGGTGAAGGTAAGCTACAGCTTTTACAAGTAGGACGCTCCTTCTATGCCATAAAAGAGCACCTCTTGTTTGATGGGGAGAGGGTGGCTGAGGAGAGTGTCGTCACGATACGTAGTGGCAATGAGCAAGTCAGTTATGAAGCAGAGCAGCTAGCAACGGCAGCATTAATTCAATTTTACCAGCCTGAAATAAGGCCGATTATCGTGTTATTAGCTGTCTATATCGCTTTACTTATCTTTGCGGCTTTCTTTCAATATGGAAAGTCCTTGTTATTACAAAAAGCAGCGAATCGAATCATTCAAAAAATGCGTACAGATGTATTTGAACATATTCAACGACTGCCGATTACGTATTTTGATAATCAGCCTGCAGGACGCATCGTTTCAAGGGTAACGAACGATACAGAAGCTATTCGTGAGTTGTATGTGAAAGTGTTAGCTTCTTTTGTAACAAGTGGTATTTATATGCTCGGAATCTTTGTCGCTTTGTTCATTCTAGATGTATACCTCGCTTTGATTACGTTAGCTGTTGTGCCTATTATAGTTGTTTGGATCATCGTATATCGTAAGCTTGCTGCAAAGTATAATTATCTTATTAGGACAAAGATTAGTGAGATTAATGGGATGATTAATGAAACGATTCAAGGTATGCCAATTATTCGTGCTTTTCGTCGGCAGAAGCAAATGACCGCAGAATTCGAACAGTTGAATAAAGAACATTTCACATATGAGAATAAGCTCCTAAACTTAAACGCCTTGACCTCTCATAACTTAGTTAATGTGCTGCGAAATGTTACATTTGTTGCGCTGATTTGGTATTTTGGAGGTCAATCAATGACAGCCGCTGGAATCATTTCGATTGGATTGTTATATGCATTCGTTGATTATTTAAATCGACTTTTCCAACCAGTAACCGATATTGTTAATCAGCTTGCTCAGTTAGAGCAAGCGCGTGTTGCATCCGCTCGCGTGTTCGAGCTACTTGATGAAAAGGGTGAGGATGTCGTTGATGATTCAGTTCCTCGTTACGAAGGGTATGTTAAATTTGACCAAGTTTGCTTTTCATATGACGGAAAGCAGGATGTACTAAAAGATATTAGCTTTGAAGCGAAGAAGGGTGAAACGGTTGCTTTAGTCGGTCACACTGGATCTGGAAAAAGCTCGATTATGAATGTATTGTTCCGTTATTATGATGTAGAACGAGGTATCATTTCAATTGATGATACACCGATTCAAATGATGTCTAAACAGCAGTTGCGTAAGCATATGGGAATTGTTTTGCAGGATCCATTTTTATTCTCGGGTACGATCGCCTCTAATGTGAGCTTAGATAACCCAGGTGTTTCAAGGGATCATGTTCTCCAAGCCTTAAAGGATGTTGGGGCAGATCGATTCATTGAGCAGTTACCGAACAGCTATGATGAGCCTGTATTAGAAAAAGGGAGCACCTTATCCGCGGGTGAACGGCAGCTTATATCCTTTGCGCGGGCTCTTGCGTATAATCCAGCGATTCTTATCTTAGATGAGGCTACCGCTAATATTGATACTGAAACAGAAGCGCTTATCCAGCAGGCCTTAAATGTCGTAAAAGAAGGGCGTACGACATTTATCATCGCTCACCGCCTATCAACGATTCGACAGGCCGATCAAATTCTCGTATTAGACCAAGGAGAAATCGTTGAACGAGGACGGCATGAAGAGCTATTAGAACGGAAGGGGAAGTATTATCAAATGTATCAAATGCAGCATAGGACGGAGCAGAAGATTATTTCATAGAGGGTGAGAGGATAATGAAAGAAAAGCTTCAACAATTGCTGTTAGATCGTCTTTCTTTTTCTACAATGGTGTACCCTTCATTTACAAACGATATGCGGCATAACTTTGAACATGCTTACGATCAATTACGAACGAATCAGATGGAGAGATACAACGGTCCCTATCCGTTGTACCTCCTTCTACATTATCTCATTGTCGAGAAAGGTTGCCTCGTTCATGGATCGAATCACCCGAACATTTCGATATTTGAACCGAGACCGCAAACATTGTATGACGGTAAGCCAGTTACTGCTGTATTTGCTTCAGCAGATGGCCTTTGGTCGTTGTTCTTTGCGGTTGTCAATCGGTTGGAATATGAAGGGGCGTTGAAAAATCTTTGTATTATAACAAAAAACAAACGTTACTACTACTTTTCTCTTAATCGTGATTGGTCGGGAACGCTATGGAGAGAAGGGACGATTTATATGTTGCCGAGTGATGCCTTTGTTCAAGGTGGAGCAAAGGCAGAATGGGTGTCAGAGAATCCAGTGTCTCCTGTTGCAAAGCTGGCGGTAGCGCCTAAGGATTTCATCTTTCGTAATCAAGTGAAAAGGCATGATGAGAACGAACCTCACTTACGTTCGCTCGTGAAGGGGTTGCTGTATAAAGGATAGTCTTGACCCATATTAGATGTGGGAATTCCCGAAGGTGGTGATATCAAATGGCGCAACTGTTTCATCTTCCGCCAAATTTTGTAGTGCCTCATGCAAAGTTGTTTATTAAGAGGGGCGATTATTTGTATGAGGTGATGAATCTAATCGCCTAATTATATTTCTGATAAACAGCTTTGCCTTATTTTTTACCATTCCTTTTAAAAAAATAATAAGGAGCTGACCAGAAATGATAAATTCAGTAGAAGAGAATGTACCTTTTCTAAAAAATGACCAATACAATTATATTAAATTTCAATTGAAACATCTCGTCTATGCTTATTCAATAACGAAGGATAAAGAAGTTCTCAACGCTTTGAAATATAGTACTCGTGATAAAGTCTTTTCTCAAATACCAAATATGAATGAAGGACAAAAGGCTGTATTAAATAAAATGATGCATCTGGAAGAAGATAAGCAAGTAGAGCGCTTTTTGCTGGAACTGAAGAATGTTGTCGTTCCATTTAAAGAGATCAATGAAAAGACTATAACGAATCTCTTTCCTAAAGCAAAGAAATTGAAAATGCCTTCTCTTAAAGAGATCGACTTTAGGAGTTTATCGTACTTAGGTTGGTATGATATTCGCTCCGAAAAGAAATTCCTTATTATAGAGAACGATGGAATATTAATCGGGATTCAAGGATCTTTTAAGAAGAGCGTAAAAGGAATTTGTGCACTATGTCATGCAAATGAAGATGTTGGTTTGTTTATGGCTAAAGTGAAGTCCGGAAAAGAAACATATACAAATAGAGGTAATTATATTTGCGCAGACAGCTTTAAATGTAATGAAAACCTAACGACATTAGATCAATTGAATCATTTCGTAAAAATATTAAATAAATAATTGGGTTTGGAGAACATGACTATTTTTATTTAACAAAGACTCTTCCACTTCTCCTATTGTTAACTTATAATGAAATTGAAGTTAACAATAGGAGGTTTTTTATGCGTTGGAGTCAAATTTCTGAAAAAATTATTAAGGGTTATGTGTTAACAAAGGAAGAAGCGTTAGCTGTTTTAAGAGCACCAGATACAGAAGTCGTTGCGCTTGTTCATGAGGCGTATCGTATTCGTCATCATTACTACGGAAAAAAAGTAAAGCTGAATATGATTTTAAATGCAAAAAGTGGTCTTTGTCCTGAGGATTGTGGGTACTGTTCGCAGTCGTTTAAAGCAACGAGTGACTGTGATACCTATGCCCTCGTCGATGAAGAGACGATTATAGAAGGGGCAAAGACAGCTGCCAATGGACAAATAGGGACCTATTGCATTGTGATGAGCGGGAGAAGACCGACGAATCGAGAGGTCGATCGGATCTCAGGGGCAGTTGAGGAAATTAAGAGAGAGCATCCTCATTTGAAAATTTGTGCCTGTTTAGGGCTTGCTACCGAAGATCAGACAGCCAAGCTTAAGGAAAGCGGTGTCGATCGTTACAATCATAATATTAATACGAGTGAGCGTTATCATAGTGAAGTTGTCACAACACATACATACGATCAACGTGTTGAAACGTTGGAAACGATGAAAAAACACGGAATCTCCCCGTGCTCTGGTGTGATTTGTGGGATGGGTGAGACAGATGAGGATATTGTTGATATGGCTTTTGCATTAAGAGAGATTGATGCTGATAGCATACCGGTCAATTTCCTGCATGCGATTGAAGGGACAAAGTTTGCTAATAAAGATGAGCTCTCACCGATGAAGTGCTTGAAAATATTAGCACTGTTTCGATTTATAAACCCTACGAAGGAAATACGAATTTCAGGTGGACGTGAGGTCAATTTGCGCTCATTACAGTCAATGGGTCTGTTCATTGCTAATTCGATCTTTGTTGGTGATTATTTAACAACGCAAGGGCAGCCAAACCTAACAGATTATGAAATGGTACGTGATCTAGGATTTGAGATTGAGGAGAATGCGTTTGAGCGAGATACGAGTGTGGTGGAGGCGAAGTCGTAGACTTGTACTACACGACGTAATTAAGAAAGGCTATGGTGTATAGGTCGCGTGTTTTATGAGCTTCCTCATTCCTCTATTTTGTCTCTATTATCCTTTTTCATTTCATTACGGTTCCTCATTCCTCTATTATGGCTTTTATGGATCCTTTTGGCTTCATTTAGCTCAAATAGCGGAACGAGGATTCCTTTTTCATTTCAGGAAGCGAGATTTCCCCGATTTAGTGGAATGAGGATTCCCTTTGTTCTTCGTATCACAGAAAGACAGCGGCGACGGTAGGAGTAGTCGTGGCTGCGCTGTATACTCCTCTGTTTTGGCTTTCCCCTCTTCTCGATTGTTTACACTTAAAATAAATATTTGGAGTTTAATTCAAGGTGGATGCAAGCAGATTCGCAGGTGGCGCAGGCCTCTCTCTTTACACGCATTTATGAAAGAACCCACTTTCATAAAAACTTAAAAACGTTATAACGCTCCGCGCAATGCTATTAAGAGAAGACTGCTACGCAGTTTTTCTCAGACCATCTTTTCAGGATTGACGTATTGATCATATTGCTTAGCTGTAAGGTGGCCGCTTTTAATAGCGGCTTCTTTTAATGATAGTCCTTCGGTATGGGCTAGTTTCGCAATCTTAGCTGCGTTCTCATAACCGATATGTGGATTGAGAGCTGTTACGAGCATGAGAGACTGTTCGACCAATTCCTTTATTCTTTCCTCATTCGGTTTTATTCCAATGAGACACTTGTCATGAAAGGAGCGTAGGCCGTCGCTCAATAGCTGTATAGATTGTAGCATGTTGTAAGCGATGACGGGTTTAAACACATTAAGCTCAAAGTTCCCTTGACTTGCAGCAAAGCTAATCGAGGTATCATTCCCCATTACTTGGCAAACGATCATAGTGAGTGCCTCGCTTTGCGTAGGGTTGACTTTTCCAGGCATAATGGAGCTCCCTGGTTCATTTGCTGGTATCGTAATTTCGCCAATTCCTGAGCGTGGTCCACTCGCAAGCCATCTGACGTCATTGGCTATTTTCATTAAGTCTGCTGCTAGCGCCTTTAGTGCACCGTGAGTGTAAACAAGTTCATCATGGCTCGTTAAGGCTTGGAATTTATTCACGGCTGTTTGGAAAGGGAATCCTGTAATGGTCGCAATGCGTTCAGCCACTTTTTCTCCAAAGGAAGGGTGTGCATTGATTCCTGTTCCGACAGCCGTTCCTCCAATAGCAAGCTCTAGTAAGCTTTCCGAACTTGTTTGGATCATACGCGTGTCTTTTTCCACCATCCGGTGCCAACCGCTAATTTCCTGTCCGAATGTTAACGGTGTAGCATCTTGCAAATGCGTACGACCAATTTTAATCAGTGATTGAAAGGCTTTTACTTGCTTGGAAAGTGTTTGCTTGAACCTTTCTAATTCTGGGAGTAACTGTTGTTGAATTTTCGTATAGATTGCAATGTGCATCGCTGTTGGAAACGTGTCGTTTGAACTTTGTGATTGGTTTACATCATCATTGGCATGAATGGAGTCGTTGTATCCTTCCTGCTTTAACCATTCATTTCCACAGTAGGAGATGACTTCATTGACGTTCATGTTCGTTTGAGTCCCACTACCTGTTTGCCACACCTTTAGTGGGAAATGCTCATCAAGCTCTCCTGCTCGTATTTTAGTCGTTACTTTACAGATTGCTTTCATTTTTTCTGTTGTTAGCAATCCTAGTGAATGGTTTACTTGTGCTGCACTTTCCTTAATAATCGAGTAAGCATAAATGAGCTCAAGTGGCATCATTTCACTGCCGATATTGAAGTTTTCTAAGCTTCTTTGTGTTTGGGACTTCCAATATTTACCTGCTTGTACGGAGATTTCACCAATTGTATCCTTTTCCATTCGGGTTTTCATGGTATGCCCCCTTAATTCTTCTTTTTCTTAGTATATTAGTGATTGTCATGCATATTCAAACAGAACGAATTATGTTTCTTACTAGAGGGTGTAGGCGAAAAGACGCTGTCGTTTTTCCTTATCCTTTTCTAAAAGAAGAATTTAACGAGTGAACGCTTTCCTCTATGTTAATTGTGTTATACTATTGGTAAGTTGTACGTATAACAAGACGTGAAATGAGGGATTATAGTGATTTGGGAAAATAAATTAGCGACTCACCTTCAATGGTCAGCCAAGATTTCGAACATAGAGGCGAAGCAAAAGGTTGCAGATAAAGTCGCAGAACGTGTAAAAGAAGGCGACGTCATTGGAATTGGTTCAGGTTCAACTTCTTTTCTAGCACTACAAGCGATAAGTAAAAAGGTTCGCGAGGAAAAGCTGAATGTTGTTGGAATTCCAACCTCACAAGAAGTGTCGATGGCGTGTTCGACATTAGGCTTGCCAACGACGACACTTCTGAATGCTCGTCCAGATTGGTCTTTTGATGGCGCGGATGAGGTTGATCCACAGAAAAGCCTGATTAAAGGCCGCGGTGGAGCGATGTTTGCTGAGAAAATTGTGATGAAGGCTTGTAAGGAAAACTACATATTAGTTGATCAATCTAAGTTTGTATCGAGGTTAGGAGAGAACTTCCCAGTCCCGGTTGAGGTTGATCCACGTGCTCTACACTTAGTTGAAACAGAGCTTGAAGAGTTAAATGCGACTGAGATTACGTTACGGATGGCTGTTGGTAAAGATGGGCCTGTTATTACAGAAGCTGGAAACTTGATTTTAGATGTGCATTTTGATGAGATACCTGCTACATATGAGCGTGATATCAAAGCGATTCCAGGCGTTATAGAAACAGGATTATTTATTGGCTTCCCAATTGAAGTGTTAACTACATAAGGAAGGGTAAAAGGTATGAGATCGTAAAGCACTCATACCTTTTCCATTTCGTTTTGAATAAAGAAGTCAAATCAACGAGTGAAGCCATTGTTATTCAAAAGAAAGGAACTGAAAAAGTCGATTTGTACTTTTTCAATCGCTTCCTTCGTAGCAGCTTTTTCTTAATGAGACTGTAGCTGCTGTAACGCTTCGATTTCCTGAGCTAAGTCTTCTCGAAGAAGCTGGTAAGCGGCTTCGTTATCAATATTGGCAGCCTGCTGAACAGAATGCTCAGCTTTCTCTAATGAGTTTTGAGCGTGTTCAATCGTTTCGGGGCTAGGGTGCGATTGAGCCTGTCTAATGGCGTGATGAGCATGCTCGATCGATTGCTGTGCTTGTGAAATTGAGTTTTGAGTTTGTGTACTTGAAATGTTATTTTTCATCGAAACACTCCTTTTTACGGATGAAATCACCAGTTACTATATGTCATTTTATTAAAATCTATACAAGGATAGGAGAAGCATAGATGAAATCGTATCAAACGTTTATGATTGATATTGATGGGACATTAATTAGGGGAGATCAATTATTACCCGGAGCAAAGGAGCTTCTCCAATATATTCGCCAACAGCAAAAGCAGCTTATTTTAGCGACGAATAATCCTGCTGATACACGAAAACAAATTCAAGTACGTTTAATGAAGTTAGGATTTCCTGTTGAGGAGGAGATAGCCACGCCGATTGATGCAATCGATGATTTCTTACGAGCTGAATCGATGGTTGCGACGATTCTTGTGTTGGCAAATGAACGGATAAAGGATGAAATAGCATCAATTGGCTGGCGTGTAAAAACGCTTCAGCAAATGAAAGGAGATGAACACGTTAGTCATGTGTTAGTTGCAATGAGTAACGAACTGACATACGTCCACTTTGCTAAAGGATTACAAGCACTTGATAGTGGAGCCTCATTAATTGGTTTAAATGCGGACTTATATTGCCCGATTAAAGGCGGAAGAGCTCCTGATACGGGGGCATTATTATCCGTGCTAGAGCTGCCTACTGGAAAGAAAGCTTTAACAATGGGGAAACCGACTGATTGGATGATCTCTGCATTAAAGAGAAAGAATCAACATGATTTAGAAGACACAGTGATGATTGGCGATTCACCTTACACAGATATACGTATGGGGAATCGGATGGAAATCGATACGATACTCCTTCAATCTGGTGTAAGTTCCTATCAAAATACAGAGCTGCCGGATGAAGCAACGTATACGTTTCAAAGTTTGTTAGAGGTGTATGAGCAGTTAATGAAGCTATGAGGTGTAGATAAAAAGTGAACTTTCTATTGACACGGATGGGTATTAATGGTATTTTTTGTTTGAAAGGATTATAGATTTCAACAGCAAGACACCTTTCCAATGCAGAAAGGCTATTTTTTTAAAGTTATAATGATAATGATTTTCATTACTGTTTAAAGTGTGCGTCCGGCTCGCCTTTTTAATCAACATTAATTGATAATAATTTTCATTATCATCGGTAGTTTTGTCTGCTATTGTCACATAAATGAAAGGAGATTAGTCATTTGAGAAGCCCACCTGTATGAACAAGGTTTGTTGTTAGGTCCGTTGTGATTAATCAATGTCCACGCTCTAGTTATTTAAGACGTATGAAAAATTAATCTTAAAATCGAAAGGGATGTTTGTAAATGATTAAATCTACCGTATCTATGAAGAATGCTGTTGCCTTGTTTTTTGTGATGCTTTTATTGACTTTAGCTCTAGTGACTCCTAGTTCTGCAGCATCATACAATTATCAATTTTTAGATGAGGATGAGAATTATTCAGCTCATGCTAGTTCATTTATTGTTGGAGATGCCATATTTAATGGTGGTTCAACGGTAACGATTACGTTAGAGGATGCTACGATTTTAGGTGATTTATTAGTTTGGGACGGAAGTAGCTTTGTTGAAGCTGATCGTGCTGTTGATGGAGATGGAAATGTTCAATTTACATTTGATATCGCCAATTTAGACAACTTAGAAATTCAATTATTTGTAAATGCAGGGCCACATAGTGGTTATATGACGCTCTTTATTGAATGGTTGTTGTAATTTTTGCGGGTTTGAACGAGCGGAAATAAACAGAGATAGCAATGTCCGCTATGCATCCTTGAGAGGAGGATGCTACATCTCTCATGATACAGATACTTGCTTGCGAGGGTGTTTCAAAAGTCATTAAATGCTTGCGAAACACCCTCTTCCAAATGAGGCCACTGAAAAGGTACTAATCGACTTTTTCAATACCTTTATTTTGATTAGCAATGGCTTCAATCGTTGCTCGCTTGATACGAGAAACCCACTCGTATCAAGCTTTTCAAAACAGACAACGGTTTCGCTCATTGCTTCAAGGGCACACAAAAAGTTAAAAACCAAACTTTTTCAGAGCACTTTGTCATATTGCTCATTTTTCAATGACACTTTTTAAAAGGAGAGGGAACACATTGAGTAAGAGAAAGCAAAAGTCATTTGCTAGTTTTATAATTGTGATGCTGCTCATTTCACAACTATTTCCTGGAGTGGCGACTACATATGCTGAGGAAGGCGACTTACCAGATGGAGTATATGAAGCAGACTACCGATATTTAAAGGATGGATCATCAGAAACATCTGCTGCGCATGGGTATTTATATGTCGAGAATACAGGCAGATTTATTGTGGAAGCGGAGCAAATTTTCTTCGAGCATGAGATAACGGCTGAAAATGAAGGGTATATTCCTTATATTGGCTTCAGGCTACCAGGCTATCCGAAGGCAACGATTTCTGGTGCTGATATAACCGGTATGGATGGTTATCAGGAAGTGGAGCCGAGTTTAGTTGATCAAGCTGACGAGAATGGGAATTATGTCGTTCGGTATGAGTTGGAAGAGGTAACAAAGGCACCAGATATCTTAATTCATGTGTATATGGAAGGTGTCCATGGATTTCCTGGCGGAGTGTATGATTATTGGTATAATGTGCAACTAGAAATTGATACGAGCACACTTCCGATTGAAGTTGAAGCTGACAAAACATCATTAATCGATTTGATCGCAGAAGCAGAGGCGCTATTTGAAGCGATCCCACCGAGTGGCACATTCATTCCTAATGTGATCTCTAATGGCGAGCATACGTATAGTACGTCTCAAATCAATAATCGATTAACGAATGCTAAAAATGTCGTTAATGATCCAAGTGCGTCACAAGCTGAAGTTGAAGCTGTGTCTAATAATTTGCAATTAGCTATGGATTCTGTGAAAAGAGATCAGTACTTTGAGACAGGCACTTTACGTTTTATTGTATTAGATTCAATTGAGGAAGGTGCAGCATTGTCTGAACACACTGGAGACTTTGGTGATAAGGCCGTTATATTAGAACAATTTGGAACTCACCAAGCTCGGGTGAATATTCCTGTAGTAGGAATGTCTGATAATTTAGATATTCGTTCATCAATGGCTCCTGCTAATGGTGAGGTTAGAGAAACGTTTGTTGCCCCAATACAATTTGTACGTAAAGAAACAGAAGAAATTAGCTGGTATCAAGCGAGTGCTAGGCATGCGAATGCAGACGACAGTGTTTGGCAAGGATTAAGCTTCTTAAGATACATAGATGAAGGTGTGGAAAAAGAGGTTTATTTAAGCTTTAATGTGAGTCAGCTAAATGAATTAGAGGAGTTATTCTTATTAGCTGAAGCCTTTAATGAAACAGCAGAAATTGGAACAGCAAATGGTCAATTTGATGCGGATCATGATGTGCAAGAAAGCTTACAAAGCGCATTGGAAAAAGCAGAGCAAGTGTCGAGCAACTTAGCAGCGACTAGACCGGAAATTGCGGAAGCTTACGAACGTTTGGATGAGGCATTGACAGAGTTTTTGAGTATAAAACAATTAGAAGCTGGTCAATATGAGCTGCAATTAGCGGATATAAGTGAGGAGTTAGCAGATTCCGTTGATTCTATTTATATGAATGTCGACTTGGATGGAACGATTGATCTTGAAGTGACACGACGCGAAGAAACAACTCAAGTTGAGCTAGTCAGTCAAAAGCATGGAGAGGCGGTTGCTTCCCGAAATGAAGGGGGTCGCACCTATTTGTTTTCAAATATTGATTTAACACATGCTTACCAATTGATTGTACAACATCAAGGTGGTCAGGAGCAGGTGTTTGTTACTTATTTTGGTATGATTTCTAGTCAGGTTGTTGAAGAGGCTCCCCCAGGGAACGAAGAAGAGCCTCCCGGAAATGAGGAAGACCAGCCAGGGAACGAGGAAGAGCCTCCCGGAAATGAGGAAGACCAGCCAGGGAACGAGGAAGAGCCTCCCGGAAATGAGGAAGACCAGCCAGGGAACGAGGAAGAGTCTCCTGGAAATGAGGAAGACCAGCCAGGGAACGAGGAAGAGCCTCCCGGAAATGAGGAAGACCAGCCAGGGAACGAGGAAGAGTCTCCCGGAAATGAGGAAGACCAGCCAGGGAACGAAGAAGAGCCTCCCGGAAATGAGGAAGACCAGCCAGGGAACGAAGAAGAGCCTCCCGGAAATGAAGAAGACCAACCAGGAAACGAAGAAGAGCCTCCCGGAAATGAAGAAGACCAACCAGGAAACGAAGAAGAACCAAATGATCATGGAGAAGTTCAAATAGAAAATGAGGAAGAAGTGACCGGAGATAGGGATCGTCTTCAAGAAAAGTCTCCAGACAATGGTGAGAAACAAGCGACTGAAGAATCGTTTAATGAGAGCTCAGGTGAAGCTTTACCTAACACATCTACTAATCTGTATGTGCTGCTGTTGCTTGGTTCGGCTTTGTTTTTATTGGGAGGATTCGCTTATTTGTATATGAGGAAGAGGCTAGTATAATAAGTGTAAGGTGCTTCAAGGATATATACTTTGAAGCACTTTTTTAATGGTTTGGAAAACCCCTGGCTATGCCGGGGGTTCAAAAGAGCTTCTAGCGTGGTATTAAAAAAACCTCACTTCGTGGTAGGATAAAGTTGGTTTCCCGACCACTTTATCTCACCAAAGAAGGAGGTATGCCCTGTGAAGGACATGAATAGTTTAGCACACACAACATGGAATTGTAAGTATCACATCGTCTTTGCACCAAAATACAGAAGGCAAATTATCTATGGGAAATATAAAAAAAGTATTGGTCAAATCATAAGGGATTTATGTGAAAGAAAAGGGATCGTCATACATGAAGCAAATGCATGTCCTGACCACATTCATATGTTAGTGAGCATCCCACCAAAACTAAGTGTCTCTCAATTTATGAGGTACTTAAAAGGGAAGAGTAGTCTCATGATATTTGATCGACATGCCCATTTAAAGTATCGATACGGAAATCGAAAGTTCTGGTGTCGAGGCTTCTAGCCGCAGAGCAAGAGGCTGGGACATAACTAAAGTGTCTATATGGAAACCCGAACAAAAGATGAACGTAGCGGATGAAATATACGTAGACTCCTGCGGGATGAAAAGCCAAGGGTGAGACCCCGCAGTGCGAAGCACGAGGAGGCTCACCGGCTTCCCGCGGAAAGCGAAGTATATTTCAGGAGCGGTTTACGTCCTCCATCTATCATTGTTCGGCTTTTCTTTTAGTTAAACCACTTTTGTCCCAGTCTCTTTGATTATATTTTGGAACTTAAACGATAAATCAATTAATTAGCTTCTCCTTTTTCTTAAATAAAGGACAACTATGAAAACGAACGGCTATAATGGAGGTTTTATCACGTTTTTTGTTGATTTATTTACAGTGTACTTAATAAATTAAAAATAATTAAGTAAAAATATATTGAATTATAAATTAAATTAAGTATAATAGTTTTATCAAGCGCTTACATTTAGAAGGTGTTTGTACAATATATAAATGATGGAGGAGGTTTTGTTATGGATCGACTAAAAAAGTGCGTACTTGTACTATTGGCCTTATTATTGTTGCTACCTACGACATCAACGGCATTTTCTGAAAGCGTTTTATCTGATGAGAGAGTGCTAAATTTATCTGATCCGAATGCGACTCGCTATACGAAGGAGTTGTTTGCGTTTCTTCAAGATGTGAGTGGAGAGCAAGTGTTATTCGGGCAACAGCATGCAACAGATGAAGGATTGACTCTGACAGGTGAAGGGAATCGAATTGGTTCAACTGAGTCGGAGGTGAAGAATGCAGTTGGTGATTATCCAGCTGTTTTTGGTTGGGATACGAACAGCTTAGATGGTCGTGAAAAGCCAGGTACAGATGTGGAAAGTCAAGAGCAGAGAATTTTAAATACGGCAGAATCGATGAAAGTGGCACATGAATTAGGAGGCATCATCACGTTAAGTATGCATCCGGATAACTTTGTTACAGGTCAATACTATGGTGATACGGATGGTAACGTCGTTCAAGAAATATTGCCAGGTGGCTCCAAGCATAATGAATTTAACGCTTGGCTAGATAATATTGCTGCCTTAGCACATGAATTAGTTGATGATAATGGAGAGCCTATTCCGGTCATCTTCCGTCCGTTCCATGAGCAAACTGGTTCGTGGTTTTGGTGGGGGGCAAGCACGACAACACCTGAACAATACAAAGCGATTTTTCGATATACAGTCGAATATTTAAGGGATGCAAAAGGTGTTCATAACTTTTTATATGGGTTCTCCCCTGGTGCAGGTCCTGCTGGGGATTTAGATCGATATTTAGAAACGTACCCAGGTGATCATTATGTCGATATTTTAGGAATTGATAATTATGATAGTAAGTCAAATGCGGGGTCAGACGCTTGGTTATCCGGAATGGTAAAAGATTTAGCGATGATCTCGAAATTGGCTGAGGAAAGAGGGAAGGTATCAGCCTTTACTGAATATGGATACAGCGCTGAAGGGATGAATCAAACGGGTAATACGTTAGATTGGCATACGCGTGTGTTAAATGCGATAAAAGCAGATGAAGATGCACGAAACATATCCTACATGCTAACGTGGGCTAACTTTGGGTGGCCGAATAATATGTTTGTTCCGTATCGTGATGTGAATGGGGATTTAGGTGGAGATCATGAGTTATTACCTGACTTTGTACAGTTTTACGAAGATGAATACTCGGCATTTCGTAAAGATATAAATGAAAGTGTTTACAATCGTGATGAGAGTTATGTTGTTGCTGATCACGAGCCATTTATGTATGTTGTTTCCCCGACGACAGGTACATATGTAACAGACTCGTCAGTTGTATTACGAGCGAAAGTAGTGAACGATGAGGATCCATCCGTTACGTATCAAGTGGCAGGTTCTGAAGAAGTTTATCAGATGACTATAGATGAAAATGGGTATTATTCTGCCGATTACATTCCTACTGCTTCTAAAAATGGAGGCTCTGTAGATATCGTTATCAACTACCATGCTGGAGAGGAGTTAATCGTTTCCGAGGAAGTAAGACTTTATCTTCAAGTGCCAGAAATATCGATTAAGAAGCTAACGTTTGATGAAGGCCTTGATGGAGTGAAAAGCAATGGCACTTGGCCGGAAGAATTAAATAGCCATTTGTCCCATGCGGTTGTGGATGGGAACAACGGTATATTAAAGGTTGAAGTCGATGGAATGCCGGTTGATGAGACGTGGCAGGAATTAAAGCTTGAGCTAGAAGGGCTTGGTGATGAACTTGCTCACGTAACGAGGCTGAAGTTTGATGCGTATATTCCGGCTACTGCGGGTGAAGGTGATATAGAGGCTTCTTTGCAATTGCCGCCTGATTGGGAGACAAAGTTTGCATCAGATCGTCAATCGTTAGATGAGCTAGAAAATGTAGAAATCGATGGTGCTCACTATAAGCATTTTCCAGTTGCGATTGATGTAGCTGGTGCTGATCAAGCTGAGTCCATTGCATTTTCGTTAATTGGTATTCAATTAAATATGTCAGATGCGTTCTATATTGACAATGTAGAGCTTTTAAATGCGTATGTTCAGGCTCCGCTAGATCCATGGCTAGTTGATAATTTCGAAGGGTATTTGGGCGACGACGCGCTGTTACATCGTCATTATTCAAGCAATGGTGACCCGATTACATTAAGACTCTCTTCTGAGTATAAGAATAATGGTGAATACGGAATGGAGTACGATTATACGATTGGTAGCATGGGTTACGCAGGTAGACAAACATCTCTTGGTCCAGTTGATTGGAGGGGTGCGAATGCGTTTGAGTTTTGGTTGAAGCATGATGGTCCGGGGCATCATTTAACGGTACAAATTCAAATAGGTGGCGTGAGCTTTGAGCATAATGTGGAATTGGATGAGCCTTATGAAGGGATGATTCGTATACCTTTTGTTGACTTTGCACCTGCTGGTTGGGAGTCCAATCAAACAGCCATTATTGATCAAAGCCGTTTGGAGAGAGTGAGCCAGTTTGCTCTTTATGTAGGTGGAGGTCAAGGTGAAGGAGTACTTTATTTTGATGATTTAAGAGCGGTGCATGATGAAGGTGCAGCAGAAGTACCTGAGGCGCCGGATTCTGAGGGTAAGGAAGTAGAGCCTATTATTTATCAGTTTGAAACTGGCCTAGAAGGATGGAGTGGTTCACAGGCTCAAATTGTAGATGATCATATGAGGGCTATTGTGCAGCTAGGTGACGGTATTACATCGGAGGTTCAGAAGACATCTGGTTACAATTTAACTGACTATCGTTATATTGTGGCAAATGTAACACATGATGAGTCAGGCACGATTGCTGAGGATGCATTGTTAGGGAAGCTATTTGTGAAATCTGGCGGTGACTGGAGCTGGTCTGATTCTGGTGAGCAAGAGATTAATAGAGGTGGCTATTCTCAAATTATTTATGATATAAGTGAACTAAATTCGAGAGAGTCTATCCAAGAGATTGGTATTGAATTTATCGGTCCTGCTGGATCTGAAGGAACAACGAATGCATACATTGATTATGTGGCCATCGTAACAAGTCTAGATGAACTCCCAGAAGAAGCCGACAATGGGAATGGAGGAGAGGGGACAGACCCTGGAGTAGACCCAGATCCAGACCCAGATCCAGACCCAGATCCAGACCCAGGTAAGAAGGAAGGTTCGGTTGAAGATGGTAATGGCGGACCGAACGGAGAGAATGGTGAAACTCCTAAGCCGTCAGAAGGAGATCCAGGTGAAAAGACGATAGATGACAAGGAGCTTGAAATAGTTAAAGGTGATTCAGAAGATGAACTGCCGAATACAGCAACAAATGTCTATAGCTTTTTACTAGCAGGCTTACTGCTGATAGTTGCGGGAGTATTAGCAATTTTCATTAGAAAACGTTTGGTTGCGAGTGAATAGATTGAGAGCAAACACACCTAAATAGCACTAGGTGTGTTTTGCCTGTTTTGAGTGTTAATGATGGATCATTGTGAAAAATGACATATGAAGGATAGCCTAAAATGAAAGTAGTATATATGTTAAAATAGTTATAAAGGCATGTGTGTTGTTAGAAAGCTAGATTGTAGGAAAGGATGAACTCATTGAGGGACGTGTTGGAACAAATAGGTCGATTGTTGATGAAGGATGAGCTTCGTGCGAGCTTTGACCCTTCGAAGAAGCAAGCAAGCGAGAATGAAGTACTCATTGGATTCGGAGTGAGTAATGAGAATGACGGGAAGGTGTTGAATCATAAAGGAACAAAGTATGCTTCTGTAACGGAGCTCGTTGTAGACGAACGTACTATTAATGATGATGGGCCCATGATTGGCCTTGAGTATACACGCTTCGTAATGGAAGACCTTTCTCCGGATAGCTGCCTTGCCTTTATACTATTATGTTATCGAAAATTAGGTGGGGACATCAATAAGGTTCCGGTTAAATGGATTGACTATGTGAATCGTTGGGAGTCTGGTGATGTCAAGACAACAGGTACACCGTTTCAATCATGGGGCTGCTTGATCAATGCACTTGGTCATCATTATATTCGCTTTCATGATGGAGAAGTGGACCAAATATCCTTTCATGATGGGCTTAAGGCGTGTGTGTTCTTTACAATTGATTTGTTAAAAGCAAATATAAACCCTGCTGATGTTGGAGTTGTTCAACATTCAAGTGAATATCACCGTGCAAAGGCTCTTATACATCATGAATACCAAGAATATAAGCAGCTCCTTTCAACGGCAGAATGCCTTCAGATTCCGTTACCTTTACAGCATTCCAATCGAATGGTAATGGTAGATGCCTTTATTGCTACGGAGCGAAAGCCAATTGGGGCATTAAAAGCGTTTTTGCGTAATGATCAGGAGCGTACATATTTTAAATCTGGCTTCGGCTTAATGGCGTTGTATCGGCCTCAAGCTGTCGGTACAGGAAATGATATGGTCATTTCTGTTGACCCTAGTATAGGTGTTGATTTACGTGATTTATGGATGGAGCTTGAACGCTTGGAGGAGAAGAAATGGCAGGGGGAGCGCCCTTCTGATCAACCTCGTTTCCCAGAGGTTTCTTCAGCAAATGAGCCTTGGTATCATGAATTGGGGAAGTATACGATTATTGCGGCACCTAAACAAATTCATTCACAGCAGCTAGGCTCAAAGCTTTCTTGGAGTGATGTGACGGATGCGATTTGGCAGGTGTATCATCCAGCGAAGCAACAATATGCTCGCCCTTTTAAAAATGGTGGAGCGTTAAAGAAGCACTGCCTATTGAGTGAATGTCCTCCGCTTATGCAAAGAAAAGATAAGCAATTGATTGCGATGAAATGGACCGCATCAACTGAACAGCAACCGCTCGTTTTGTCGCCAACGATGAAGCGTTACTTAGCTTCATTATTGCTACCAAAAGGACATGAACCGACATTACTTCAGTTGCCTTCATCAAATAGCTTTACGTTTTTAACATTTCCAGGTGGCTTTGCGGTTATTAATCGCTATGGTGTGCTTTTCTTTGATGATTGGAGCTATGATGAATCTCATGTAGAGGTATATCAAACAGAATTTGATCATATGGTAAAGCGATTTTTTGCTCTGTCGCATTTGCAAGTAGAGATTGAGAAGGAAGTAAGTGTCATTTGGGAAAGTCTGAATCATAGGAAAGGCTTACACCCTAAGGGGCTAAATAGATTGAACGACCGTCTAACGTATTATAAGGTGAAACTACGTCAAACGATTTTGGAGACGATGCCGAGTTCAAAGGATTACTACGTACAACAGTTTCGGATAGCGACGGAGAAAATGTGGGGGTTGGAATCTGAGCTTGATCAGTTATATACGACTGTTGCAGAGATTGAATCAACGATTAGTCGTTATAGTGAAGCCGGTACGAATCGGTTAATTAACGGAATTACAATTTATGGGTTTCCGGTTTTGTTGTTTACAGGGCTGTTTCAGTTTATATTTGATGATTATTTTCGTTCAGGTTCGATTCATTTTATAGGAATCGTTTTATTTATTTGTGTAACGTTTTTGATGATCATGAGCTTAAAGCTGTTCGTAAATAAACGAAAAAATATGATGATTAGGAGGAAGCAATCATGAAGATAGAAAAGGCGATTAAGCAGGATGTAGATCAAATTGTATCGATATCAAAGAGGCTGTTACACGGAGCTTCTAATCAAGAAAAGGGCTTTTTAATTAGAGAGCTTAAGCAAGAAGTCGTTCATAAGCATATCGATGAATTTTATGTTGCGAGGGCAAATGGTGAAATAGCTGGTTATTTGTGGCTGAATAAACACTATCCAGCTGACCGTTTAACTTATACCAAAATGATAGAAGAGGTTGCTCTTAGTTCTACCATATATGTGAAACAAGTAGCAGTAGATCCTTTGTTTGCTCGGAGAGGAGTAGCAACAAAGCTTTATGAGGCTGTTTTTTCGATGTATCCGCATCAGAGAATTTCAGCTTGTATTGCAACGAAGCCATTAAACAATACACCATCGATTCGTTACCATGAAAAGCTTGGTTTTACAAAGGTTGGCTCATTAGTCATGACAAACTATTTAGGCTTTGATCGTTATGAGGCAGATGTATTTATTCGTTAAGAGGGTGTGACATCAATGATTGTAGAAGACCGTTACCGACAATTGAAGGAAATAGAACAGAACACGATATTTCCAATTGCAAAATATTTATATTTAATCCGTACGGAGGAGGAGAATACACATACGCGACTTAATAAGTTGATGGAATTCATTCCGAAATATCTAACGTATATTCTACTCGCAGAGTATAAAGGAAACTGTCAGGAAGATGAAATGGAAAGACAGGAATTTATTAAGTCTTGCATGAACTTAATGAAGGCACCGTCATTTGGCGACTGGAAGGAGCTGGTGAAACGGTTACTGTCTCATTACGTCGAATTAAAGAAGGACGATGAACAGGCATGTGAAAAGATGCGTTACACACCACAACTAGTTGAGGATCTATTTGTGGAACGAAAAGGTTTAAATGAGCTCGTTTCTTTTCGAAAAGAATTATTTGAGCTTATTAAACAACGAAAGCCACGGTATCAAATACGAAAGCCAGGAAGTACATCGATTGCATTGATTGACGTCATTGAAATGCTAGTAACGTATCGAAATGCCTTTTTCGGCCATGGCGATGTGGCTAATGCATTTGAGTACCAACATCATAATGATGTGTTAATCGGACTTGTAACGGAAATGGTTCGACATATTCAACTGCTACAAACGTCAACACTCGCTTTTGTCGAGCAAGCAAAGTATAAGAAGGGTCATATACAACATGATATGTATGTTAGTCAAGGGCGAAGTATTGATTTTGAGCGCTATACATTTATTGATTCAGAAATTATTGACCCTGACCAAGTTTATTTATGTGAACAAAGAGTAGAGAATGATCAGTTGATCTTTGTTCCAACGTTGTCGCTTCATCCAATGGTCATTTATGTGTTCGATCGGCAAGAGAATAATCGTAATCTCCATTTCTTAGGTGAAATGATTGAGCAGCACGTAGGCTATAGTGCTTACCCAAATAATTCCCTTTATGAACCTAAACAGCCACAAGCTATTTATGAGGAGATGCTGACGACAGCAACGCGCCCGTTTCCAATGAGAAGAACTCTTTCCGAGGGTGATGCAATTACCGAAAGTACGAATACCCTACCTGTACATCAGTGGAATAACGATAGCCGGGTCATGGAAATGATTGATCCTGCGGAAAATCCACAAATATGGGAAAACTTCGAAGGGACCTATTATGCATACAATGCTCCATTTCAATTAGAGCGGGAAACCAATATTGAGCAATTAGTCGATAAGCATGTGCAGCGTTATGAGAATAAACGGTTAAAAAAGACAAACTACCTATTTTTTATAGGAGATATAGAAAGTGAACAGGATCGTAACAAAGTTGAAAAACGACTAGAAAATTGCTTGAAATTTATGAGTAAGCTGTATGAGCGTATTCCGAATCTTGCTGAAGCGAAAATAGATATTTATTTTATCCGCAAAGAAATTCCCAACTTGACTTTTTTCGCTGGTGAGAAGTTAGGTAGTAAGTATGGGATTATCTATGTTCATAATGAGCACTTTCTTATTGATGATATGCCTAAGCTGGCCTTTTTAACAAAAGATGAGTCATTAATTGAATCGTTAGTCCATACATTTGAAACGGATATTGCTCAGCATGTTGTCGTGAAATATGATATTGAAAGCTTTGTGAAGGACCCTAAAATAAGGGAACGAGTATATAGTGATTTATCTTCTAATATTCATGTAAAAAAGACGTTTTACTCGGATGGAGCAAGTGGACAATTATATAAGAAGCTGCTCTTGAAAAAGAAAACAAATGGACAACCAATATATGAGCTAGATCGTGCTCACTATCGTGAATGGAAGGATGATTTATTCGAAGCCCAAGTAACGGACGAGAAAGAAAAACGTTCAATTGATTTTATGAATGAAAGAGAAGCATTGCAGTATATTTTATCCATGGTTGAGGGGGATGTTCTATTACCGATACCTGCTCCGATTGAATGGATGCATGTAACGAGTATTTTACAGGATGAAACGGTTGAGTGGTTTACATCGCCCTTTCAACAAATAGATGTGTTTGAGTTTGAACGTCATATTCAACAAGCACGTCAAAAAGGGATGCAACCAGCAAAGCTTGTTGTAAAACAAGGCTTTCATTCTTTTTTCGTAAGGTGGGATGAAAAGCAACGGCAAATATTTGTTCAGGCGTGTAGAAAATATGGAATATGCGTCATAGAGGTGAACGATTCATCTGTTGGGGTAACAATACAGTCCTACTATTCAGAAGGAACGATTGTTTTACATGTAGACGAATTAACTGGACAAAGATCAGTGAAAGCGACCTTCCCGGAAAAACTCCAGCATTTGTATGAAACCATAGCTGTGCATCATAACCGCTTTAGCTCGGAAGCTCTGTATAAAAGGAAAGAGCTTTCTCAGAAGGGGAAACAATTCATTGATCAGTTAAGTCGTCGATATGAGCAAGCTGTTGGAGAGTTTGAGCGGCGGGTTGCTTCTGTATATGAGCTTGATTACATTGTATTTCAAGCAGGAACAGCGATTTATGTAGATTTTGAGTCGGTTCGCGATCTTTTACAGCGTAAGCATCAGATTAAGTTAAATAATGAGCTTTGCTATGATTTATTGGAGCGTGGACATGTAACAGCCATCCCTGGCGTGTTATTTGGTGAGCGAGCCTCAAGACTACGATTGGCCTTTATCTTGAACCCAGATGAAGTAGGTGCAATGGACGCAATAGCAGCCTATATGGATGAGTTAACATGTAAATAAGCTGGCTGCACATGTTTCGCGCCTGATACGAGAAGGCGGCTTTAAAGCTGGCTTAAGGGTATTGAAATTTGTGAACAAATCAAATGCTTCAGTGCCTTAGATCTTAACGTTGGAATTCCGTTTGCTTTTGCAACGTTTCTAGCTTTTTTACGAGTGCACGAAAACGAGCTTCATCTCGGTTGTCGAGTGCTTCATTAATTTGGTTCTTTAACATGGTTAGTTCAATGAGTGCGTCAATTTCATTGCTATCTTGTTTAAATTGCTTGTATCGCTTAAAGGAGTCTTTCCTTGGTGTTTCGACTAGCTGTACATAACGCTGATTCGACTGTTTTCCGTAAAAATGAAGAATTAAATACACTTTGTCGGCGGGATTGGCTAATAAGTCTCCGAGTGCTTTTGAGACATCCTCTGTTTTTTGGTTGTGGTAATAATACACAAAGCCGACCTCATCTGAGCTAGTACTCGAAATAACAATCGTACGCTCTCGCTGTTGAATGTTTTCTGTAAATGTGACATTTTCAAGAATATGATGCTTTTTTATGATGTGATCCAGTAGCATTCGTGCGTCCTTATGCTTTAACTGGTGCTGATCTAGAAACCATCTTAGGAAACTTCTTTTCTCTGAAGCAGATACCCAATTCATAGAACCCCACCCTATTGAAATCTTTAATACTATCATAACATGTTCTTGAGCAATATTAAAAAAAGACGCTAACATCTCTGATCTTGATTGAATAAGGTAAATCAACAAGAGGAGAGGGGGATTTGTCATGGTTATACGTAGGGCAACAGATTACGAGCGAATGCGTATTAAAGAATTTGGTGAGACCGTTCAAAAGGAGGCGACCTTAGGCTATTTGCAAACGAGTACACCGATGAATGAATATGGACCTTGTGAATATTGGGTACTCGATCATGACGGGGTTTGTGGCTGGATCGTCATTGGGGAGACGATGGCACCATTTAAAAATGTTGTAAGTGCTATGGTCTTTGAGTTATACGTCTTACCACGGTATCGAAAGAAGGGCTATGGAGCGATGTTAATGAGAGCGGCACTGGGAGAATTTCGACAAAGAGGGTACCAAACAGCGCATCTTAACGTGTTTGCCAACAATCGAGCTAAGGAACTATACAAACGTTTAGGCTTTGAAGAAATTTCAACGATTATGGAGGTTGAATTATAACGGGTCGATACGGCATGGAAAGGTTTGCTCGTTATCATTCCTATACGTAGCAATCCTAATATAGGAATGATCGATGAGTGACCATACATATGAGCGATGTTTGTAAACGATATCAATCTATTTACTGTTAAGATCTGTTAAGATAATCTTTATAGTTAAATGATACGATGAAGGGTGGAAATGATCATGAATGTAAATGTAGCAATTGTAGGCACAGGTGGATTTAGTCGAATGCATGCGGAAGTATTGGCAGAAATGAAGGACGTTTGTGTTAAGGCGTTTTGTGGGACTAGTATGGAAAAAGCAGCTGCTATTGCTCAGGAATTTAATGCCAAGCCTTATGAACACATAGATCAGATGCTCGTTGAAGAGGAGATTGACGCTCTTTATATATGTGTGCCACCATTTGCCCATGGCGATATTGAGCAGAAGGCGATTGACCGCAAGATCCCCTTTTTTGTTGAAAAGCCGTTAGGAGTAAAAGATGAAGAGCCTCGGCAAATTGAAGAGCAAGTCAAACGGTACAATCTGATTACATCAGTGGGCTATCACTTTCGTTACCAGGAGACCGTTATACAGATGAAGAAATACTTGCAAGCGAATACCGTAGGAATGGCGACAGGAAGATGGATCGGAAGTATGCCAGAGGTTGCTTGGTGGCGAGACCAAAAGCGTTCTGGAGGACAATTTATTGAACAAACGACTCATATCGTAGATCTTTTAAGGTACGTTGTTGGGGAAGTGAAGGAGGTCTATGCTTCCTATGCAACACGAGCGATGGACAAAAAATATGACGGTGTCTCTGTTGCCGATGTAGGTGCTGTCATATTAACACTTGAAAATGGCAGTGTCGCCACGATCACAAATACGTGTATCGTTCCAGGGAACTTGTCTGAGGTCGGTCTTTCGATATATACGAGTGAAGGGGTTTTAGAGTGGACACCTGAACGTTTAAAGGAGTGTATAGGTGATCAGGTTAGCGAGCATGATAATAAGTGCAATCCTTATAAAAGGGAAAGTGAAGCGTTTATTCATGCGGTTCAGACAGGAGATCGATCACGTATTCTATCAAGCTATGAGGATGCTTATAAGACGTTTAAAGTGACAGAAGCCGCTTTGCGTTCAGCAAATAGTGGTACAGCGGTAAAGTTAGAAGATGAGTTTTAAAGAAGGGTCCGAAGAGAGCAAGGTTGGCATGTATTCCTTATTGTGTCGTTTAATATTATGAGGTAAGATGTTGCTTGCAAGTATTTTGGCTAAGAAAGAGTGGATAAGATGAGTAAACAATATTTCATGCCACCAGAGTGGGAGACGCATGCGCGTACACTCATTTCATGGCCAGTTCAAGAATCAATGGTGTATCCGAGTGATTATGAGAAGGTTATGGATGGCTATATTGAAATCATTGAAGCAATTGCGGAATTTGAGCCGGTTACTGTATTAGCTCACCCTATGGAGCTTGAGAAAGTCCGTGAACATTTCTGCAATGATCAAATTGATATCATTGCGTTGGAGCATGATGATGCATGGCTTCGAGACAATGGGCCGACGCTTGTAAGGGATGAACACGGGCATGCATTTGGGATCAATTGGAGATTTAATGCTTGGGGGGAGAAATATACCCCATATGATTTAGATAATGAGGTTGCTGGGAAAATTTTGACTCACTTTGGTGTAGATCAGCTTGATGTTCCTCTTGTCATGGAGGGTGGATCGATCCACGTTGACGGTGAAGGAACATTGATTACAACAGAAGAGTGCCTGTTAAACCAAAATCGTAATCCACATCTTACGAAAGCGGAAATTGAAGGCACGTTAAAGCGAGTATTAGGAGTTGAAAAGATCATTTGGTTAAAGCGTGGCCTAAGTGGTGATGAAACAGATGGCCATGTTGATAACATAGCTTGCTTTGCTGCACCTGGGAAGGTGATGATGCAAGTTTGTAACGACCCACAAGATGAAAATTACGCCATTACACAGGAGAATAGGGCAATTTTACATGACGAACATGATGCGCAGGGTCGGAAGCTTGAGATTATTGAAATAGAACAACCACCTGCAGCTTATGTTAATGATCAACGGTTAACATTAAGCTATATTAATTTTTACTTTGTTAACAATGGAATCATTTTACCCGTGTTTGGAGGAGAAGCGGCAGATGCCGATCGCCAAGCGCAAGCGATCGTGCAAAAGACATTTCCGACAAGATGTGTGCGACTCGTGGATGGACGTTCCATTATAAAGGAAGGTGGAAATGTGCATTGTACAACCCAACAAATGATAAAGGGATGAAGTTAAGGTGAGAAAAGTGATTGTAGCAGCGACACAGATGAGTTGCACACAGCATATTCAAGAAAACATTAAGAAAGCGGAACGGCTAGTCAGGGAAGCAGCTAGCCAAGGTGCACAAATCATTCTTCTTCAAGAATTATTTGAAACACTGTATTTCTGTCAAAAGGAAAAGGTCAACTATTACCAGCTAGCTACGACGGTTGAACAAAATTTGGCGATTCGCCATTTTCAAAAGGTGGCGAAGGAACTAAAGGTTGTATTGCCTATAAGCTTCTTCGAACGAAAGAACAACGCTCGCTACAATTCATTAGCCGTTATTGATGCTGATGGGAGTTTATTAGGTATTTATCGGAAAAGTCATATCCCTGACGGTCCCGGTTATGAAGAGAAATTTTATTTTAACCCAGGTGATACAGGGTTTAAAGTGTGGGAAACGGCTTATGGGAAAATAGGTGTAGGAATTTGCTGGGATCAATGGTTCCCAGAGGCAGCTAGAAGTATGGTGCTAATGGGGGCAGAATTACTATTTTATCCAACGGCTATCGGATCAGAACCGTATGATTCGTCCATTGACTCAAAAGAGCATTGGCAAATGTGTATGCGCGGACATGCTGCATGTAATCTTGTCCCTATTATTGCATCCAATCGTATCGGAGTGGAGCAAGAGGAGGATTCCTCCATTACCTTTTACGGGTCATCCTTTATCGCTGGTCCGCAAGGGGAAAAGTTAAATGAGGCGAATCGAACGGATGAGTCTATATTAGTAGAAGAGTTTGATTTGGATCAGCTTGACCTATTACGGGCAGAATGGGGACTGTTTCGTGATAGGCGGCCAGAGTTGTATAAAGTACTAACAAGCTCTGATGGAGAATTAAATAGATAAGTGACGTGTCTGACCTGTTAATGAAGACCTGTGTGATCAAAGGGTGCTTTGTTGATAGGTCTTTATTAATTTTTCTAAACCTATATAACAATATTAACTAGTTAGATTGAATATTAACTAGTTATTAGGTACTATTAATCTAGATGGATATAGGGAATGGAGGTACAACTATGAATATAAAGCAATTCCTTCCCCATTCGGTAGGGCATTACGTGAATTTTGCGCTGTTGTTTATTATTACTTTCATATTGAAATTGTACAACCTTCCCTTTATGTTAGGTGTTTCGATTAGTTTAGCGAGTGTAGGGTTGTTTTTGATTTTAAGATTATATGGAGTACAAAAAGCGATTATTTCCGCGGTAATAATCCATTTACTATTCGTTTTACTCTTTCAAACGCCAGTATTCGATATCGTTTTTATTTTGGAGATTATTTGTGTAAGTGCTTTAGCAACATTTATGAAACGTGGGAATCTCGTTTTTTGGGATTTAATATTTTGGATTTTTGTCGGCGGACCACTTTCAATTCTAATCTATCATTTGATGTATGTTCAACATATTGAAAATGTTTTTTATTTTCAGGCGATGATTAATGTTACGAACGGGTTATTAAATGCATTGCTAGCAGATATTTTATTAGCCTATATTCCTTTTCATAAATGGATGACAAATCGTCGTGATCAGCGAAGTGGGGAAATGTATATTCATCAGATTCTCTTTCACTTTTCTATTGCGATGATTATTGTTCCCTTTTTACTTATTGTTGGTATTACGAACTTACATTCTCATCAATTGGAGAAGGGTCAAGCGAGACAAGTTGCAGTAAATACGATTAATAGCTTTGAACTGGAGCTATTAAATTGGCGTCAAGATGATTTAAGGCGATTGCAATTACTTGGGACCGTACAAAGAGGCTACATAGAAGATATCATTCAAAAGTATGCAGGGGATGAATGGTATAACGTTGTCGTTCTTGATAATGATAATGAAGTGATTATTGCGAGCGGTCTATCAAATGGAGATATACGTTCCTCAAAAGAATATGAAGAGATGTATGAAGAAAAGGAAATTTCACCGTACTTTTATCGTTATATTCCGTATGAATCAGAAAATGAATTAATGAGATGGGGAGAAGGCTATTATTTTTATTGGCGTGATTTAAACGTTGGCAATTTATCGGCTGTTGTCGTATTCCCCTTGTCTTATTTTCAGCAAAGGATGTTCGATGCATATATCGATCAATTTCAAACGTTCATTCTGTTTGTCGTTCTTGCTATGGGGATTGTTTATTTGTTAAACCGCCTGTTAATTCTCGGTTTTAACAATTTAGCAGCAACGACGACGGGGCTTCCACGGAAATTACAGCAGAAGAGCGTGATACATTGGCCGGATACTAGGGTGTATGAACTTCACTCGCTAGTTCGGAATTTCAAGCATATGTCAACGAAGCTTGTATCAATGTTTAATGAGAAGGAGGAAATGAATGAGCGATTAATGGAACAGGCAGCACAGCTGAGAGAATCGGAGAAGTCATTACATCAATTTGCCTATTTTGATATGCTAACAAGTCTACCTAATCGCTTGAACTTTCAACAGTATTTACAGGAATTGATAGAAACATATGGTGAAGATCGGTTTGCGGTTATATTTATCGATTTAAATCAATTCAAACAAATTAATGATACGTTAGGTCATGTAGCTGGGGACGAGCTATTGAAAAAGGTGGCTTACCGTCTTGAGAAAACGATATCTGATAATGTGAAAGTGTTTCGGTTAGGCGGTGATGAATTTACAGCTGTTGTTCATCCCGTCTTAGATGAAGATTTAAGCAAATTAGCAAGAAATCTGGAGGATCTCTTTATCGATCCAATTGATGTGATGGATATGACCCTTTATGTTAGTGCGAGTATGGGGGTGAGTATGTACCCTGATAACGGAAAGAATGTTGATACGCTTGTTAAGTTTGCAGATATGGCTATGTACAGCTCTAAGGACCAAGGAGGCACGACAATGCGCTTCTTTGATGAGAGTATGCAGTCACAATTTGAAGAGAAGATGCTGATTGAAAATGGGTTAAGAGATGCGTTGCGTCATGATCAGTTAGAATTGTATTATCAACCGAAAGTAGCAGCTGACACGGGTTGCATAACGAGTTTAGAAGTATTGATGAGGTGGAAGCACCCTGTATTAGGGGTAGTTCCTCCAAATAAGTTTATTAGAGTGGCGGAAGAAGTAGGTATTATTTATGATATTGACCGTTGGGGATTATTTAAAGCATGCCAGAGAGCGAAGGAGATGGAACGAGAATTAAATGAACCTATCTCTGTTTCTGTTAATATTTCAGCTAAACATTTTCATCAAGAACATATTCTAGTAATTTTAAAACAAGCATTAGCAGAATCAAAGCTTGATCCTTCACGTTTAAAAATTGAAATAACAGAGAGTGTGTTTAATAAAGATCTTAAAGGAGTTATTTCAGTCATGGACCAAATTCAACAATTAGGTGTGAGTGTTTCGATTGATGATTTTGGAATTGGATATTCCTCCTTGAATCAACTGTTACATTTACCAATTAATGAAGTGAAGCTAGATCGACAGTTTATAACAAACATTCATCATGATAGCAAAAAGGCTTCCGTCGTCAAAATGATCGTGGATTTGGCTAAGACACTACAATTAAATGTTGTAGCAGAAGGAATTGAAACAAAAGAGGAAAGCCAGGTTCTAAACGAATTAGGCTGTCATGAACTCCAAGGCTACTATTTCTGTAGACCATTGCCTGAGCAAGAAATCATTGATTTCTTAAAAGATAAGCACCTATAAAATTCTAGACACTTAATTAAGGTGGATGTAGGCGGATTCGTGGATGCGCACGATACAATGAAGAAAAGGCGCTATCGTGTTTTTTTCTTCATTGAACTTTGTAATAAGTGAGAGGGATTATGATGAGGAAATGTATGGTTGCGCTAATAGCGTTATTCCTGTGTATCGGCTGTGTAGGTGGAAGTCAAGTTGATGATGAAATAGGGCAAGAATTAGAACATGAGAGTTCTCAGTCGTGGAGAGAGGAGGATGTTCAATTAACATTATGGTCATTTTATGATAGTGGTTGGGAGTATTCGATTTCGGACTTTACTGAAGTGTACACGAATGTTTCAATTGAAGTGGAGGCCTTCCCATATGATAGTTATACGGACACCTACTTACATGCCTTATTGTCTAGAAGTGTTCCTGATATTATGGTTTTTGATAGTACTCATTTTGCCAAGTTTATCGATCTAGAGGGATTAGAAAACCTAGCAGAGCCTCCCTATACATTAACGGAATATGAGCAAGATATAGATGAGTCCTTTTGGTCAATAGGACAATCCTTTAATCAGCAGAAGATGTACGGCTTACCGATCTCGGCATCTCCAATTGTTACCTTTTATAGGCCGGATTTATTAGAGGAATATGGCTATCCAACTGAACCGGAGGACTTAGCAGAGTATATGTCTAGTCCAGAACAATGGTTGGAAATGGCGAGGACGCTCAAACAGGACGGAAGATGGATGATGCAGTGGGTAACAGAAATCGTCAATTTGGCAGCGAAAGATGTCGGTCTGTTTGATCAAGAGATGAATTTTCTTAGAATGGATCAAGACATGCAAGAGATGATTGAATTAGCGAAAGTGATTAATCAAGAAGGATTAAGTCCGGGATATAATTTGTATGAATCAAATGGACAGGATGCATTTCGAGACGATCGATTTGCAATGTTCTATCAAGGAAGCTGGGGCGAATACCAAATAGGAGATATTGCTCCTGAGCAGAAAGGGAAATGGAAGGCAACTAGGCTTCCCCTTGATTTATACGCATTAGATAGTAGTACGATTTTAGCGATTCCGTCAGCAAGTGAGCATAAGCAAGCGGCGTGGGCCTTTATGGAATATGTAGCCTTCGAGCATTCGATGCATGGGACATACGGTGTCGTTCCAAGTTATATGCCAGCTCAAGCGATTCCTGAAACGTTAGAGCAGCAAAGTGAGATTCTTTCTGGGCAACAGATTCAGCGCCTCTACCAAGATATTATGGAAAACATTGAGATGCCACGTTTAACACCTATTGACGAACAAGCAGAGCGAATATGGCATGATTATTTAGGGCAAGGCGTAGCATGGGATATTGATTCTGAAGAAATTATGGAAGAAATACGAGTGAGAATAGAAGATGAATTAAGTAGAGAAATGAGTATTTTAAGAAGACATGGGAATCTGGATTAGTCGTACAATGAAGAAAGAAGGGAATTGTGTTGGGCGATTCAATAGATGTGCTAGGTGTAATGGTTGATCAAAAGACGAGGTGTGCGCATTATCATACCGAAAAAGATGTCATCGCAATCAAACATCGCTGCTGTCATACGTATTATGCATGTATCAAATGTCATCTTGAATTAGCGAATCACAAACCAGCTGTCTGGAAAAAAGAACAATTCGATGAGAAAGCTGTACGATGCGGGGCGTGTCAAACAGAATTGTCGATAAACGAGTATTTGGAATCAAGTTTCCAATGTCCTTATTGTAAACATGAATTCAATGAACGATGTTCGTTGCATTATGGAGAATATTTTGAGGTGGATAGCGGAATCGGTTAGTATAATAAGGTTATTATATAATCACATAAATAATAGTTGGAGTTGTTTACATGAGTAAAATGGTCGTTTTAGCGGAAAAACCTTCTGTGGCACGAGATATAGCAAGTGTGCTGAAGTGTCATAAGAAAGGAAATGGCTACATCGAAGGAGATCGCTATATTGTGACGTGGGCGCTTGGCCATTTAGTAACATTAGCCGAGCCAGAGAAATATGGAGAGCAATATAAGACATGGAAGCTTGAGACATTGCCAATGTTGCCAAAGCTGAAGCTTGAAGTCATTAAGCAAACGAGCAAGCAATTTCGTGCTGTGCAAGCCCAGCTGAATCGACAGGATGTCAAACAGATTATTATTGCGACTGATGCTGGGCGTGAAGGTGAGCTTGTCGCTCGCTGGATTTTAGAGAAAGCACATGTGAAAAAGCCGATTAAGCGTTTATGGATTTCATCTGTGACCGATCGAGCGATTAAAGAAGGGTTCCAACGATTAAAGGATGGTCGAGAATATCAAGGTTTATATGACTCTGCTGTCGCTAGATCTGAAGCCGATTGGTATGTTGGAATAAACGGGACACGGGCGTTAACAACGAAATATCATGCACAATTATCATGTGGTCGTGTTCAAACGCCAACATTAGCGATGGTCGCAAAACGAGAGCGTGACATTCAAAGCTTTAAACCGACGACGTATGACGAGTTATTTGTTGAGGTCCGTAACGGTTTTTCATTACAATGGCAGCATGCATCATCAAATGAAAAACGAATGTTTGACAGAGAGAAGTCTCAGCTTATTAAGCAGAAGGTTGAGAAGAGCTCGTTAGTGATCACGAATGTTGATGTGAAAAAGAAGAAGACCTATGCTCCTGCACTGTATGATTTAACTGAGCTACAGAGAGAGGCTAATCAACGTTATGGCTACTCTGCGAAAGAAACGCTTTCGAGTCTACAGCGTTTATATGAGCAGCATAAGGTCATTACGTATCCACGAACGGATTCACGCTTTTTGTCGTCAGATCTTGTCGATACACTCGTAGAACGTATTAAAGCGTGTGATATTCAGCCATTTCGAAAAGCGGTATTACAAGTGAAACAGCAGAAGCTTTCATCACGCCTAGCGTGCTTCAATGATAAGAAGGTAAGCGACCACCATGCGATTATCCCAACAGAGCAAGCTGTCTCAGCTTCGTTACCAGATAAAGAAGCGAAGCTGTATCGCTTAATTGTCAGGCGTTTTTTAGCAAATTTACTACCTGCCTATGAATATGAACAAACGACCATCTTAGCTGAAGCGGCTAAAGAACGTTTTACTGCTAAAGGCCAACGCCCATTAGCAGCAGGCTGGAAGGTTGTCAATGAACAGGACGATCAAGAGCAAAAGGCAACACTGCCGCAGGTGACTAAAGGTGAAACGTTAGCTATTAAAAGGGCTTCTCTAGAAAAAGGGCAAACCAAACCACCTGCACGGCTTACGGAAGCAACGTTATTAAGTGCGATGGAAAAGCCTGCAGCCTTTTTAGAGGAAGAAAGTGCAGAGCTTGTTAAGACTTTAGGCGAAACAGGTGGAATTGGGACAGTAGCAACGCGCGCAGATATTATTGAAAAGCTGTTAAATACGCAATTAATGGAAAAGCGTGGTAAGGATTTAGTTATAACGAAGAAAGGGAAGCAGCTACTTGAGCTTGTTCCAAGTGAGCTACAATCACCGGCATTGACGGCAGAGTGGGAGCAAAAGCTTGACCAAATTGCAAAAGGGAAGCTAAATAAAGCAGCTTTTATTGCTGAAATGAAGCAATATGCGACAACGATTGTGTCAGAAATTAAACAGAGTACACAAACCTTTAAGCATGATAACGTCACCGGAACCCCTTGTCCACAATGTGGAAAACTATTACTTGAGTTAGAAAACAAGCATGGGAAACGACGTGTATGTCAGGATCCAGCCTGTGGATATAAGAAAAACATTTCCAAAACGACCAATGCCCGTTGTCCTAACTGTAAAAAGAAGATGGAGCTATGGGGTGAGGGAGACGGCCAAATGTTTGCTTGTGTTTGTGGACATCGGGAAAAGATGTCGACATTCCAAGAAAAAAGAAAGAAAAATCAACATAAAAAAGTGTCTAAGCGAGAAGTGAATCAATATATGAAGAAGCAAAAGGATAGTGAATTTACGAATTCAGCTTTAGCAGATGCTCTGTCGAAGCTGAAGCTAGATAAATAAGAGCCATTTTTTTATCGATGACACATCTAAGAGAAGTCCGCTATCGTGGACTTCTCTTAATCTTTATAGTACATAATAACTGTATTTTATGAATATTTTATTGAAATAAGAGATTAAGTTCCTTATAATGAAAAGACGATCTTAACTACCATACTAGTATGGTGATAGGAGGGTTCATAAGGGAAAGGTTTAAATGGTAAAGAGACAAGGACAATAATCGAAGCGAAAAGGTACAGTAACTGAAGCTGTAGAAAGTGAGCTGATTGTTATGTTGAATAATCAAATTCTATTTAACGATGGTTGGGAGTTTGCCAAGAGTCGTTTAGATGTGACGGATGATGAAAACCTTTCATATGAGCCTGTTGACCTCCCTCATGATTGGTTAATTTACGATACGTCAAACTTATATGAAACGAGTATAGGTTGGTATCGGAAAACATTCCATTGTCCGAAGAATCGACGAATGTTCTTGTATTTTGAAGGAGTTTATATGGATTCCTCTATCTATGTAAATGGTCAATTTGTCGGAGAGTGGAAAAATGGTTACTCCTCTTTCGAATATGAAATAACAGATGCGCTTGTAGATGGTGAAAATGAAATCGTTGTCAAAGTAGTCTTTCAAGCGCCTAATAGTAGATGGTATTCAGGTGCTGGGATTTATCGTAATGTCTGGTTGAAATCAAGAAGTGATCATTACATTGAGTCAGATGGAATCTATATTTCTACTACTGAAATGGAAGACGGTTGGAAAGTTGAGGTTGAAACGGAGCTTAATGTGGCAAATGACGTCATTGTTTCCCATCAATTGTTGTATAAGGGGAAGGTGATCACAACGACCTGCGAACAAGTGTTGTCAGCTACCGAAATAAATAAACAGAGCTTATTTGTGGCAAGTCCAAAGCTTTGGAGTGTGAATGAACCGAATTTGTACGAACTAGAAACAACTCTCTCTTTAGCTGAGGTGGAGCAGCATTCGAATTTATTGGAAGCGGTTTCTCTATCGGTCGGATTTAGAACTGTTCAATTAGATTCACAAAAGGGGCTTTTTGTTAACGGGGAAAAGGTGAAAATAAATGGTGTGTGTGAGCACCATGATTTAGGGGCATTAGGTGCGGCTTTTAATAAGACGGCATTAAAAAGAAGACTCGTCATATTGAAGGAAATGGGTGTAAATGGGATACGTACGGCTCATAATATGCCAGCTGTAGAATTAATGGACTTAGCGGACGAAATGGGGTTTTTAGTCGTTTCTGAAGCATTTGATATGTGGGAAAGGCCGAAGACGAAATACGATTACGCGCGTTTCTTTAAAGACTGGGCATACAAGGATGTACGAAGCTGGGTAAGACGAGATCGCAATCATCCAAGCTTAATCATGTGGAGCATTGGGAATGAAATTTATGACACTCATGCAGATGAAAGAGGTCAGGAAATTACAAGGAAGCTCATGGAATATGTAGAACAATTTGATCCGAAGCAAAATGGTTATGTGACAATTGGCTCAAACTATATGCCGTGGGAAAATGCCCAGAAATGTGCTGATATCGTCAAAGTTGCTGGCTATAATTATGCTGAGAAGTATTATGAGAAGCACCATGAGGAGCATCCTGATTGGATTATTTATGGAAGTGAAACGTCTTCGCTTGTGCAAAGTCGGGGGATTTATCATTTTCCGTTTGAGCAATCGATTTTAGCTGATGACAATGAACAATGCTCTTCTCTTGGGAATAGTTCGACGAGCTGGGGGGCGAAATCAGCTGAAGCGTGCATCATTGCAGAAAGAGACACGCCTTTTTCATTAGGCCAATTTTTATGGACGGGTTTTGATTATATTGGTGAGCCAACGCCATATCATACGAAGAATTCGTACTTTGGGCAAATAGATACGGCTACGTTTAAGAAGGATGCGTACTATGTGTATCAAGCTGAGTGGACGGATTATAAGACGAGTCCGATGGTGCATATTTTCCCATACTGGGATTTTAATAAAGGTCAAATCATCGATATTCGTGTTTGCTCGAATGCTCCAAAAATTGAGCTGCAATTCAATGGCGAAACGGTTGGAACGCATCATATTGATCATGAAAATGGAACGGACCTTGTCGGTTGGTGGAAGATTCCGTTTGAAGAAGGTGAGTTAAAAGCAATTGCCTATGATGAGCACGATCAGGTGATTGCAACAGATATAAGAAGGTCATTTGGAGAAGCGAAGGAAATTCGGTTAGAGCTAGATAAGAAGCAGCTTAGAGCGAATGGGACAGATTTGGTCTTTATGGAAATATCAATGGTTGATAAAGATGGCAATCGAGTCGAAAATGCCAATAATCGTGTGGATGTGATGGTATCTGGTGCTGGACGGTTAGTCGGACTCGATAATGGTGATAGCACGGATTATGATCAATATAAAGGAACAAGTCGCCGGTTATTTAGTGGCAAGCTGATGGCAATCATTGCTGCAAAGCTAGAGCCGGGGGATGTTCATATAAAAGTATCTTCAAAAGAATTCAAAAGCGAACAGATAACGATAAAGTCGATCGCGACAGACGAAGATCTGGTAGGTGTTTCAGCATTTATGGAAAATGAACGTATACCTGTTGTGATGGGTGATGCTGACGAAGTTCCACTACGTAAAATAGAGATCGTCAGTGATGCGGGTCAACAGTTAGATCCGAATAAAAAAGAGCTGACTGTAACGGCTATACTGCATCCAGAACATACGTCGTATCAAGAGGTGGAATGGAGTGCGGTAGCAGACAACGGTAGTGAATCGAACATAGCTAAGGTAGAGTCTGATGGCCATCGTGCGAACGTTACTGCGTTAGGAGATGGAGAGTTTCGCTTGCGCTGTACGAGCAAAAATGGAACAGGAAAAACGAAGCTTATCTCGCAATTAGAGATGAAAGCAGTAGGGCTAGGGACAGCCTATAAGGATGCGTACGGATTTATTTCGGCAGGGCTTTATGATTACAGCAAAGGTGAAGTGACGAATGGCAACGAACGTGGTGTTGCAACAAGTCGGGATGGTCAAACGCAAGTCGGTTTTCGGGAGATCGACTTTGGTGAAAGTGGCTCTAATACGATAACGATTCCGATATTCGCCTTGTCGAGTGAGGAATATCCGATTCAAATTTGGGAAGGGATGCCTGAAGAAGAAGGAAGTTCATTAGTAGCTGATGTCGTCTATCAGAAGCCATCGAAGTGGAATGTATATCAAGAAGAAACGTATAAGCTGAACAAGAAGTTGAAAGGAATTACGTCGCTTTGTTTTGTGTTAAATCAGAAGGTGCACATTAAAGGCTTTTCCTTTGAAAAGCAAAATCGTGCATTTGAAACGAATTTGGCATTAGATGCTGAGCATATTTATGGAGATTCCTTTGAATTGAAGGACCAAACGGTAGAAAGAATCGGGAATAATGTTTCGTTAACGTATGAGTCAATCGACTTTACGACAGCAGGAACGTCAACCATTACGGTTTATGGTCGTGCTCCTGTTGATAAAAATACGATCCAAATCCGTTTTGAAAATGATGAAGGTGAATCAAGTCAAATGATTGAGTTCGATCAGTCAGCAGACTATGAAGAAAAAACGTTTGACTTAGAAAAGGTTACGGGCATTCAGAAAGTTACTTTTGTTTTCTTACCAGGGTGTAATTTTGACTTTGGATGGTTCAAGTTCAATAAGTCACTTTAAAATAAAGGAGTGTTCAAAGATGAACGCAGAAAGTTATAAAAGCTGGTTACAATATGATGCAATCAAAGACGTACAAAAGCGTGATCAGTTGGCTGAATGGTGTCAGAATATTGCTATATATGATCAGTCGATACAAGTGCAGACAGCGAAAGAAGAGCTAGTACGAGGCTTAGCATCAATGGTCGGTGTTAAACCGCAAATATCTAATTCCGTGAATCAGGCTATCGTGTTAGCAACCCGTGAGACGCTTCCAAAGGAGGCCGATCACATTAAAGCGCAACCGTTAGAGGATGTTAATGATGAAGGTTTTATGATTGAAAGTGATGAACAAACAAAATCTGTTTATTTAGTTGGGAACAGTCCAACTGGTGTGCTCTATGCTGCATTTCGTTTTTTAAGAGATATTCAACGTGATCAGGCAATCGATTCTTTCAATATCATCGACCGTCCACGAAATCAAATTCGGATGATCAATCAATGGGATAATATGGACGGTAGTATTGAACGAGGCTACGCAGGTCAGTCGATTTTCTATAAAGATAACGAATTTCGAAAAGATTTAGAGCGAGTGAAAGACTATGCAAGATTACTTGCTTCTGTAGGGATTAATGCGATTTCCATCAATAATGTGAATGTGTTTGAAGTGGAAACCCATTTAATTACGAAGCGATTCCTGCCAGATGTTGCCGAGGTAGCCGATGTGTTTCGTGCATATGGTATAAAGACATTTTTAAGTATCAATTATGCGAGTCCGATTCAAATTGGCAATCTCTCAACCGCGGACCCGTTAGATGAAGAAGTGAAAGCTTGGTGGAAGGCTAAAGCGCAGGAAATTTATGATTTCATTCCGGACTTCGGTGGATTTGTCGTAAAAGCTGATTCAGAGCATCGTCCAGGGCCGTTCTCCTATGGACGTGATCATGCAGATGGCTCCAATATGTTAGCGGAGGCGTTAGAGCCATTTAATGGGGTCGTTATTTGGCGCTGCTTCGTTTACAATTGCTTGCAAGATTGGCGAGATCGAAAGACAGATCGAGCACGAGCAGCGTATGATCACTTCAAGAAGCTAGATGGACAGTTCCATGAGAATGTCGTCTTGCAAATTAAAAATGGTCCGATGGATTTCCAAGTGAGAGAGCCTGTATCTCCTTTATTCGGTGCAATGCAGGAAACAAATCAAGTGTTGGAGTTTCAAGTGACTCAAGAGTATACAGGTCAGCAAAAGGATTTATGTTATCTTGTACCGTTATGGAAAGAAGTACTCGACTTTAACACATTTGCTAAAGGGGAAGATGCGCCAATTAAATCGATAGTGGACGGCTCGCTGTATGACAGTAAGTATAGCGGAATTGCCGCTGTTTCCAACATTGGTGATGATGAAAATTGGACGGGGCATACGTTAGCACAAGCGAACTTCTATGGATATGGCCGATTAATCTGGGATCCAGAGCTCTCCTCAGAACAAATTGCCGACGAATGGATCAGGCTCACGTTTGGAGAAGACCGTCAGGTGAATGATTCAGTGTATCCAATGCTATTAAACTCGTGGTCGATCTATGAAAATTACACAGCACCTCTTGGAATTGGTTGGATGGTGAATCCCAATCATCATTACGGACCCAATATTGATGGCTATGAATATTCCGTTTGGGGAACATATCATTTTGCTGATTGGCAAGGTATCGGTGTCGACCGCACAGCGAAGAGTGGAACAGGCTATGCTGGACAATACTTTTCACCGAACGCCGAAATGTATGAGTCGATTGAGTCATGTCCAGATGAACTGATTCTCTTTTTCCACCATGTCCCATATACACATCGGCTGAAATCTGGTGAGACGGTCATACAGCACATTTATAACACTCATTTTAAAGGAGTCGAGCAAGTGGAGGAGTTGATCTTGACTTGGGAAAAGGTGAAAGGGAGGATTGATGAAGAGCGCTATCATAACGTTCGTGAAAGGCTTGATATGCAGCTTTCAAATGCCAAGGAATGGCGTGATATGGTTAATACGTATTTCTATCGAAAATCAGGCATTCATGATGAGAAGAAACGGACGATTTATTAATCGTTTCATGCAAAAGGGTTAATTGACGAACATGCTATAATGAATGTATAAAATGAAATTGCATACCGTTAATGATCATCCAACTGAAACGAGCAAGGTTAAACAGTTCAAATGTTGTGTTGCCGTCTTGATAAGAAATTGTTGTTGGAATTGATTAGAAGGGGGTAAGCTATGAATTTTACATTTGAAGATAAAGGCATTTCAGAAAACCATAAGATTACAGAGCCATACTCGATTAAAGAGTATATTTATCCTGATATTAAAACAGGATTTGAGCTCTACGGAATGCATGTAAGAGAAGTGAATCAATCTTGGAGCTACCCTACGCACGAGCATGCCATGTATGAAATTAATTTAGTAACAGAAGGGCACCAAACGTTTATTGTAAATGGTAAAACGCATGATCAATACGCTGGAGATATTGTTCTTTGTCGTCCGGGTGAGCCTCATTCTAGTAAAGGTGGAAGCAGTGAAACATTTACGTATTTCTGTTTGCACTTTACAATTGATGATAAGCTCTTTCTTCCGTATTTAAAAGATTCCTGTGAACTATTTTATCCTGCTAATTCATTATTGGCTCGTAGAATTTACCCTTTTCTAGAACGGTTAATCAACTTATCAAATAAAGCTGACTTTGGTTTGGCAGAAACGATGCATATGCACTCGGTAATGTTTGAGCTTTTAGCTGCGCTTGTCGGTGGATTGCAACATAAACAGGTCAAAAAAGAAAAAGTATCAGAACGAGCGGCGCAATTAGCCTATCGAATTGCACATGAAATTGAAAAATTAGTTGAACAGCCTTTTTCCGATGAGGATCATGCTAGAATGGGAATTGATCAAATTGCCTCAGAGCTTAATATCAGTTGTTCCTATTGTCATCGAATATTTAAATCGGTTTATAATATGTCACCACGACAATATTTATCGTTTAAAAAACTAAATGAATCAAAAAAGAGCCTTCTCAAAAGGGAGGATTCAATTGAGGCAGTAGCAGAAAAGATGGGTTATTATGATGTGGCTCATTTTAGTCGCCAATTCAAAAGGTGGACAGGTTTAACACCGAGTCAATTTAGAAAGAATTTAATTGTTTCTCAAGAACAAGTTCAGTAATGGGTAAAATAAGGGGGCTGTCCTATAAGTCTTAATTGACTTGAGGCAGCTCCCTTTGTTTAAGAACAGTTATATTCTTTACGGGTAGGACGATGGGTTCCGGTCTCTGTTTAACGTATTGTTTTAGTTATTAAGCAGGTCTTAGTTAAGAGCGCAACGTTCAAAGGCGGACGTAAGCTCCTCACTCGGACAGACTACAGCCCTCTTTCCCATTCGGTTAGCGCATATAAATGCTGTCATGCTTTTGTGTTGATTTGGGTAAATCGTTTTGCAGAAAGGTACATAGACGATTGGTTCACCGTCTTGTTACAATGAAATCAACAAGTTGAATAGTCCTTACTACTAAGAAATAAAGCCTCAGTAGTTAGTGGGTTACAGAATATGGGGGTGCTTATTGCTATGAATGTAAACGCTATCAAATCAAAATACGAAAAAATTAATGTGAAGCTGACAAACGGCCGATTTAAAAATATTTGGAAGTATCGCTGGCTTTATGCTTTTATGCTACCGGGGGTTTTGTTTTTTCTAACGTTCAGATATGCCCCGATGTGGGGACTTGTAATGGCCTTTCAAGATTATCGCCCTCACTTAGGTATATTTGGAAGTGAGTGGGTTTGGTTAAAGCACTTTGAGCGATTTTTTACATTACCTGACTTTTGGATGTTATTTCGAAACACATTATTGCTTGCGTTGTACGATTTAATTATTTTCTTTCCTCTGACGATCATTTTAGCGCTTATGCTAAATGAAATAACGAGGGAGTGGTTTAAAAAGAGTGTACAAACGATTGTCTATATTCCGTATTTCCTCTCATGGGTCGTTATCGTTGGGATTACGCACATTTTACTTTCAACAGAAGGCGGTATTATTCAACATTTCTTATTCAGCTCGTTTGGAGTTAGTATAGATTTCTTAACGAGTACCGATTGGTTCCGGCCACTTATTGTGATGCAAATGATTTGGAAGGATGCAGGGTGGGGGACGATCATCTTTTTGGCAGCGCTTACAGGTGTGAATCCAGCACTGTACGAGGCAGCTAGGTTAGATGGAGCGAATCGACTTCGATTGATTTGGCATATTACGTTACCATCGATTCGAAATATTATTATCATTCTATTAATTTTACGATTAGGGAATTTCCTTGATCTAGGCTTTGAGCAAATTTTCTTAATGGTTAACTCGTTAAATCGGGAAGTAGGGGAAGTCTTTGATACGTATGTCTATCGAGTCGGACTCGTGCAAGGGCAATTTAGTTACAGTGCTGCGGTTGGATTGTTTAAAGCGGCTGTAGGTCTTGTTTTAGTCATGGGGGCGAACTGGATTGCGAAGAAATTTGGTGAAGAAGGTATTTATTAGGAGGTGTCGCTCATGGAGCAAAAACCAAAAGTGTCAGTGCGAATATTTGATGGTCTAAATTATGTGTTTCTTGCTGTATTTTCAATGGTTTGTATTGGGCCATTTATATATGTTGTGATCGCTTCCTTTTCCTCGAGCAACAGTGTCATTCCATCTGGTTTTACACTTGATGCATATAAGTATATCTTTTCAACAGCCACGTTTGTTAGAAGTTTAGGAGTATCGGCGTACATTACGTTGCTCGGAACATTCTTAAGTATTTTGGTGACAACGTTGATGGCTTATGCCCTCTCATTTAGAGGATTGCCAGGACGAAAATGGATTATGCTCGCAGTCATTTTTACGATGCTATTTAATGGGGGAATGATCCCAACATATATCGTTGTGAGAAGTCTTGGATTAATTGATACGTATTGGGCATTAATGCTTCCGAATTTGATTATGGCATTCTATTTAATCATTATGAGAGGCTTCTTTCAAAATATCCCTGGCGAAATTATTGAGTCAGCTAAAATTGATGGAGCCAACGACTTGTCCATTTTAATTAGAATTGTGTTGCCACTTTCGATGCCAGTTATTGCAGCCATTTCATTATTCTATGCAGTTGGTATTTGGAATCAATATTTCGGGGCGGTTATGTATATGAACTCACCAGAGAAATGGCCGGTTCAAGTCGTCTTAAGGCAAGTCGTCATACTCGCAAGCGGAAATATTGGAACTGAAAGTGCAATGGATGCCGATTCTTCCTTTATTGGTCAATCATTGAAAATGGCTGTAGTTGTCGTTTCGATTGTACCAATCTTGTTAGTGTATCCATTCATTCAAAAGCATTTCGCGAAAGGAATGCTCCTAGGCTCGATAAAAGGATAATCCATTTCTTGAATGGCTTATCATTTTATAAATACAAACATACATGGAGGGGTAGTCATGAAAAGTAAGGTCTTTTTTAAACCGTTTCTATTATTGCTGCTTATGTTCACTGTGCTAGTCTTTGTCGCTTGTAGTAATGGCGAGGATGAGAATGGATCAGATGAACCGAGGGAACCATCAGATGAAGGAGCAGCTGAATCAGGTGAACCTTTAGAAATTTCGATGGGCTTGAACTTTGATGGAACAGAGGCTCCAGAGAGTGGAAATGAAGTAGAACGTTTAATTGAAGAATATACAAATACACAATTGGATATTACGCATATGGTTAGTGCAAATTTCTGTGAACGATTACCTGTATTAATTGCTTCTGGTGATTTGCCAGATGTCATTCCGAGTTGTGGACCACCGAATCAGCCATATCTGCTTAGTGCGATGCAAGACGGGGTGTTTTGGGAGATTGGACAATACCTTGATCAGTTTCCGAATTTAGCGTCGATGACTGATATTGTATATAACAATGTAGAAGTAAATGGGGAATTATATGGTATTCCAAGATATCGTCCATTATCTCGATTTGTAACGGTTTACCGTAAGGACTGGTTAGATAACCTAGGAATTGATGAACCGACAAATATGGATGAATTTTATGCGGCGCTTGAAGCTGTTTCGAATAATGATCCGAATAACTCAGGATCAGATGATACGAGAGGGTACACGAGTGTTGCTTTGCCAGGTGACTTTGGTTTAGATTTTGGTTTAGCATTTGGTGCGCCTAATAATTGGGATGTTGATGAAGCGGGCAATTTTATTGCTGAACATGAAACCGAAGAGTATTTAGAAGGGTTAAAGTTTTCACGCCAAATGTATGAAGACGGAGTTGTAAATAGTGATATTGTGGCTCCAGATCGTTCGACGAGAGAGGCAGATTTCGAAAATGGAATAACAGGCTTCTACGGCGCAGCTACTAACAATGTTGTGTCGATTGAAAGTCGCCTGTTAAACAATTTTCCTGATGCGGAGCTTGGTGTTTACAGTGCACTTGAAGGGGTTGATGGTGAGAGAAGGCTAGAGGGTGCAATGGGTTCAAACGGGATTCTTATGTTCCCGAAAAGCTCTGTTGAAACCGAAGAGCACTTACTGCAATTGCTAGGTTTCTTTGAGACATTAAATGATCAAGAAATGGTCGATTTACTTGGTTGGGGTATTGAAGGTACTCATTATGAGATGGTTGATGGTCAGCCGCAATATATTGATTATGACGTTTATATGAATGATGTAGGCTTCCCTTACCGCTTCCCGTTAGTAACTGCTCCAATTGATGATGTTATGACGCAAGGTCAATTGTCAGAGCTTGAAGAGCGTGTTCGAGAAATTGAAGTAGAGAATGATGAATTTGCTGTTATGGATCCAGCCATTAACTTAATTTCTGATACGAGAAATGAGTTAGGTGCTGATTTAGATCAATTAATTAATGATGCGAAGTACCGCTTCGTAACAGGTTCGATTGATGAAGATGGCTGGTGGGCTGAAGTAGATACATGGAGAAGTCGTGGTGGAGATACGATTCGTGCTGAATTAGAAGAGTTATACGCAGAGCGTCAATAAACCGTCTGTTGAACAATCAAAGACCTGGTCAGTGATTTCATTTGGTCAGGTCTTCTTTTTACCCTTTAGTTATACAAGTTATTAACATTCTATGTATATTTTGGTTCATTCTCTATAAAAGAAGGTGAAAAAATGAAAAAAATTATAAATCCAATTTTAACAGGATTTAATCCTGATCCGTCTATTATTAGAGTGGAAGAGGACTATTATATTGCGACGTCAACCTTTGAATGGTTTCCTGGTGTGCAGATCCACCATTCACAAGATTTAATAAATTGGAACGTAATCACTCACCCTGTTGGTGAGAAGCAGATAGATATGATAGGTGATCCAGATTCTGGTGGGGTGTGGGCACCGTGCTTGAGCTATGATAATGGTGTCTATTATTTAGTGTATACAGATGTCATTAGTCATATGGGGCCTTACAAAGATACTCATAATTATTTAATTTCAGCAACCGATATTATGGGGCCGTGGTCAGATCCAGTTTATTTAAATAGCAGCGGATTTGATCCTTCGTTGTTCCATGATGATGACGGAAAGAAATGGATTTTAAACATGATATGGGATCATCGTAAAAATAAGAATTCGTTTGCAGGGATTGTTATGCAAGAATACTCAGAAAGAGAAAAGAGCTTAGTAGGTCCGATCTATAACATCTTTAAAGGTACCGAGCTTGGTTTGACGGAAGGTCCACACATTTATAAGCATAATGGTTATTATTATTTAATGACTGCAGAAGGGGGAACTAGATGGGAGCATGCGATAACCGTTGCTCGTTCGACTCAATTAACTGGCCCTTATGAAGTAGATCCTCAAAGTCCAATGCTAACATCTGCTTATAAGCCTGAGCTAGAGCTGCAAAAGGCTGGACACGGTAGCCTCATAACAACTCCTAATAATGAGCTCTATCTTGTTCACTTATGCGGACGACCTGTAAAGCCATCAGGGAACTGTATTCTCGGTCGGGAAACGGCAATTCAATTGTGCGAATGGACAGAAGAAGGTTGGCTTCGACTAGCTAAAGGTGGCAATGATCCTCAAGTTACAATTGCTGCTCCTCCATCACCTGAATATCGAATTCATTCAACAGCGGGGCGTGTGGACTTTTCTGTTGATCAACTACCTATTGAATTTCAATCGTTGCGAGAGCCACAGTATGAAGGTTGGCTATCATTAAAAGACAGACCGGGATTTCTCCGTTTGAAAGGGAGAGAGTCATTATATTCAACACAGCGCCAAAGCTTAATTGCGAGAAGACAACAAGCATTTTCGGTAGAGGTGGAGACAGTCATGGAATATGAACCGGAATGTTTTCAACAAATGGCGGGATTAATTTATTATTACAACACGAAAAACTATCATTATTTATTCGTTAGTTATGATGAAGAGTTTGGCAAGTATTTAGGGATTATGTCGAGTAATCGTGGAGTCTATGAAGAACCTATACAAGATTGGGTATCGCTAGAAGAACATAAGAGCATCTATTTAAAAGCGGATATTCATCATGAAGAGATGCGATTTTCTATTTCAACAGATGGTCAGCAATGGGATGAAGTAGCTCCAACGCTAGATGCGAGTATTATTTCCGATGAAAATGCTGAACTTGTGAAGGATGGAGTTGCTCTTGATCAAGGATTTACGGGAGCATTCGTAGGACTGTGTGCTCAAGATTTAAGTGGGCGCAAGAAGCATGCTGATTTTAATTATTTTCAATACCGTGAGCGTTAGAGGGGAGTTTAGCATATGAGTGGAAAAATGAAAGCAGCTGTTTTAAATAAGCCACTAGATATTGAAGTGAAAGAGAGAGACGTTCCAACGATCAATGAAAATGAAGTGTTAGTAAAGGTCCATTGTATTGGTGTTTGTGGCTCTGATGTTCATTATTATGAGCACGGGAAAATTGGACGTTACGTTGTAAAGGAGCCGATTATTTTAGGGCACGAGTTGGCAGGTGATGTTGTAATGATTGGAGCGTCGGTCTCTCATCTTAAGGTAGGTGACCGTGTCGCAATTGAACCTGGTGTGACGTGTGGAACGTGTCAATATTGCAAATCTGGTCGCTATAATCTATGTCCTGATGTCGTCTTCATGGCAACACCTCCTGTAGATGGGGCTTGGGCTGATTATGTCAAAATTCGTGCAGATTTCGCCTTCAAATTACCTGATTCAATGAGCTTTGAAGAGGGAGCGTTATTAGAACCGTTATCAGTTGGTTTTCATTCAATGATTCGAGGTGAGGTTAAGCCATCTGATCGCCTGTTCATAAGCGGCTTAGGACCAATAGGCTTACTAGCTGTACAAGCAGCAAAATTATTTGGGGTGACTGAAATATATGCAAGCGACGTTGTCCCATTTCGGAGGCAGTTGGCTGAAGAGCTTGGCGTAACAGCCGTTCTAAATCCGTTAGAAGGAGATGTGAATCAGCAGCTTACAGACGACTTGACAAGCGAAAATGGGATTGATGTCGTGATTGAAACATCAGGTAATGCTAGTGCAGTCGGTGACACGGTTCATGTCGTGAAACGAGGTGGGCGGATTGTGTTAGTCGGTATGCCGGTTCAAGATGAGATCCCATTGAATGTCAATCAGCTCATTGATGCTGAATTAAATGTTCATGGAGTATTTCGCTATGTGAATACGTACCCTGCTGCGATTCAGTCGTTATCAAACTCTGACCTATCCATTGAAAAAATCATTACTCATAAATATGCGCTTAAAGATATTAAGAAAGCGGTTGAAATGGCTAGAACAGCGAAGGATACAAGTATTAAAATTATGATTTATCCGAATGAGGAGAATGTGTAGATGACAAGCTACAATCAGTCGATTTTTATCACAGGTGGAGCGAGAGGGCTGGGGTTGGAGCTATCAAAGAAGTATTTAGGGGAAGGATTTCGTGTCTTTGCTGGAATTCGTCAGTCTAATCGAGTGACCGATCAATTAGAAAATCTTTATCCTAAACAATATATAGTAATTCAAGTCGATGTTTCCGATGATCAATCCGTTACTGAAGCTGCAGTTAAGATCAAAAAGCATGCCGATCAATTAGACGTTGTAATTAATAATGCGGCTGCTCGCTTTAAAGAAACGCTTTTATCTTTAGATGCCATTGATATTGATACGTCGTTGAAAGCTTTTAATATCAATACACTAGGTCCTTTAAGAGTGGCTAAGAATTTGGCTGATTTAATCAAAAAGGGCGAAATGAAAGTTTGGGTTAATATCTCTTCAGAAGCGGGGAGTATAGCGAATTGTCAACGAAACAGTGAGTTTGATTATTGCATGTCAAAGGCTGCTCTTAATATGCAAAGTGCTCTTTTACAAAATGAGTGGAAGGAAGATCAAGTGAAGGTTTTGGCAATTCATCCAGGATGGATGAAAACGGATATGGGAGGAGAGAGGGCTCCTTTAAGTCCGAGGGAATCAGCACAGGAAATCTATGAAACGATTAAGAAAAATAAAGAAAATGTCGATAAGTCAACCTTTATCGATTACGAGGGTACGCCATATCCTTGGTAATTTTGGAGCGGATGGAGTGAATACGAATGAGAGAAAATCTATTTTACAATGCGCACCACTCACCAATTGGAGCATTTGCTAGTTTTACTCTTGGTTTTAAAGGGGCGAAAGGTGGATTAGGGCTGGAGCTTGATAAGCCGGCAAATGAAAATGTGTACATTGGATTAGAAAGTAGAGAAACGGGTTATTATGAAGCGTTGCCGTTCTTTGGGGATAATGCAGAGGACTTAGCAAGATTTGCGGTGGGGAACGGTGAAGCAAGCGGAGGAGAACAATTGATTCGTCACTTTGTTGATGATGAGATTAATAGAGAGCTCAAGCTGGGTACGGATACGTGGAAAGCTGGAGATTTAGAGTTTACAATCTATAATCCAGTTCGATCGGTGCCTGATCCAGCAGAAGCATCAGCAGGTGAGTTGAAAGACGCCATTTTGCCAGCGGTTTTCGTCAAGATGACGATTGATAATACGAGTAGTGATAAGGAAAGAAGAGCTTTCTTTGGTTATCAAGGTAATGATCCATATACGGCAATGCGCCGATTAGAGGATACGAATGAAGGTGAATTTGTTGGTGTTGGTCAAGGGAGACAGACGGCGATCGTGTCGAAAGAGGAAGGCGTAGGGGCTGGACAAGCCTTTTCGATTGAAAAGCTTTTAACGGTTGACCACGATGTGAATTATGGCTTTGGTTTAGGGCGTGTTGGTGGATTGTTAATGAAAGTACCTCCACGAACGAAGAAGGAATACACGTTTGCCGTGTGCTTTTATAAAGGAGGTTGGGTGACAACAGGAATTGACACACGCTATACGTATACTCGCTTTTTCTCCTCAATTGAAGATGTGTCAGCATATGCCCTTTCACATTTTGATAGACTCACATTAATATGTGAAAAAAGGAATCAATTGATTGAAAAGGAACATCTTTCTGAAGAACAACAATTTATGCTTGCTCATGCGATAAAAAGCTACTATGGGAACACCCAGCTTTTAGATGATCGTCAAGGGAATCCAATTTGGGTTGTGAATGAAGGCGAGTATCGTATGATGAATACATTTGATTTAACCGTCGATCAATTGTTCTTTGAATTGAAAATGAACCCGTGGACCGTGAGAAATGAGCTAGAGCTGTTTATCGATCGTTATAGTTATTATGATGAAGTAAAATTTCCAAATGGGGGAGAACGTTATTCTGGTGGAGTTAGCTTCACCCATGATATGGGGGTGGCCAACTCGTTTTCAAGGCCGGGACATTCATCTTATGAGGTAGCGGGCATTGATGGTTGCTTTTCATATATGACGCATGAACAATTGATTAATTTTCTCTGCTGTGTGACGGTGTATGTAGAGCAGACAGGGGATGAGACATTTCTTGAGAAGCATAAGGGCTTAATGAAGGAAGCTTTTACGAGCATGCTTCACCGTGATCATCCGGATCCGCATAAGCGAAATGGAATTATGGGTTTGGATAGCTTAAGAACAGCAGAGGGTGCGGAAATTACGACATATGATAGTCTAGATGTTTCGCTAGGGCAAGCTCGAAATAACAGCTATATCGCCTCTAAATGCTGGGGGATGTATGTTACGCTTGAGAAGTTATTTAAGCAACTCGGTGAAGGTGACTTATCTGAACAAGCGCAAATTCAAGCGAAAAAGTGTGCAACCATGCTAACCAATCAAATGACTAATGAAGGCTATATTCCTGGGGTTATTTTAGAAGGAAATGAATCGAGGATTATTCCTGCCATTGAAGGATTGATTTTCCCATATTTTACAGGCTGTGAACAGGCTCTTAGTCAAGAAGGGCCATACGCTTATTACATCAAAGCACTTATCAAACATATTCATACGGTGCTAAAGCCGGGAGTTTGTTTGTTCGAGGATGGGGGTTGGAAGCTATCATCGACAAGTGACAATTCATGGTTAAGTAAAATTTATCTATGCCAATTTATCTATCGTCACATTCTCGGTCAAGAGTGGGATGAAGCAGGTCGTACAGCGGATCGAGCACATGTGAAGTGGCTGAAGCATCCTGAATTATCTTACTGGAGCTGGAGTGATCAAATTATTGCGGGGGAGATAGCGGCAAGTCGTTATTATCCACGTGGGGTAACGAGTATTTTATGGTTACTTGAGGAATAGAAGTTGCTAGGGCTAAGGATCGCTAATCGATTTTTGGCCTTTTTTTGTGCTCGAATTTAATTGTATAATTAAAGATATGAAAATCATATAGAAAGGATGAAGAAGTTGATCCGAATTAAACAGCTTCATCACGTTAGCCTTGTATGTCGCGATTTACAGCGATCAGTCGTATTCTACCGTGATATGATTGGTTTGGAACAAATAGAACGTCCTGATTTTGACTTTGAGGGGGCTTGGTTTGCACTAGGGGCAGGGCAGCTTCATCTCATTGTTGATGAGGCACGTATTCCGAACAATCCGTTAGAACCGCATTCACGAAATCCCCACTTTGCTATTCGTGTAGAGGATTACAATGAAACGGTAAAGTGGCTGAAAGAGAATGAAATTGAGATGATAGAGAAGCCTCATAGTAAAAGTGGCTTCGCACAAATTTTCTGTCAAGATCCAGATGGTTACTTGATTGAACTACATGTACCACAAGAGGAGCTTCGTAAATCGTTATAATTGTTAGCGCTTGATGACCACACAATGGCATCCGAGCGCTTCTTTTTTATCATTCTTTCGTTGAAAACCACCCCACTTGTTTAACTGTATCCTCGTTTTTCACCAAATAATAATAGGTTACTTCAGGTTCGTCTTCAAACGTCACTCTGATGTAGTATGGGTTTAAATGTTTATAACCTTCCTCTCGATGTGGCACAGTTGTGATTGTCCACTTTTGTTGTGGATGTTGCTCGATCAAATAATTTTCTAGAAATACTATTTGTTTGTTTACTTGTGAATCAATCCAATATGGGCGTGCGAAAAAAAAGAGTGTATACAGGCAAAGGATGATGGTGATTAAGAGCAAGCCCATCTTTAGCCTTTTTTTCTTCAAAAAACGGGAGACAATTATGATGATTCCAATGATAAGTCCGACAATAATGAATTCAATCCAAATGGTAGGGTGCATAAGCTCGCCTTCTTTTAAAGAAAAAGTATTTGCTCTATTTTAGCATAAGAGTGAAGGATAAGAATGAAAATTAGGACAAAAGTATGATTAAGAACGGAGAACAGACTCTTGAGATTCTAAAAGTTTTATAGTAATGTTAATTTTGAAGTGAATATTTCATTCATTTATTAATATTAATAAATGTACATCTTATTAATGGAGGTGCGAATTAACTGAGGAATTGTAAGCGTTTGCTTTTGTAGTTAAAAGCAAATAAGTAAGAAACAACATGATGAAGCTCCGATGAATCAACATATTATGGAGAGGGGTTAAAAAAATTGAAACGAAAAATAGTCAAAAAAAGTGTTCTTTTGTTGTTAATGTTTTTATTAATCATACCTAGTTATTCATTTGCGAATGATTCAAGTGGGGAGCGGGAGATCCCGCAATTTAATGAGGCATCTGCACATGACCCGTCGATTATTAAGGTAGGCGATACGTATTATGCGTTTGGAACTCATATTGATGCTGCTAAATCACCTGATTTAATGAGGTGGGAAAACTTCACAAATGGGTATACGACACCGAATAATACGTTATTTGGCGATTTGTCAGAGAACTTAGCCGGTTCATTTGAATGGGCTGGAGAAGATGATGCGGATAGTGCCGGTGGCTTTGCGGTATGGGCGCCAGAGGTAATCTGGAATGAGCATTATGTTCATGAAGACGGTTCAACAGGCGCTTATATGATGTATTATAGTGCGTCTTCTACTTATATTCGCTCAGCGATTGGCTATGCAGTAGCGAAGGATATTGAAGGACCTTATGAGTATGTTGATACGATCATGTATTCAGGGTTCTTTGATCATGAAGCTTATGATAATAATAGCTCAGTAAATAAAGAATGGACTAATACGAATATACCTGAATTGATTGAGCAAGGTGTATTCGATGAGAAAAATGAGGACTGGTTTACCGAGGATGGACGTTATAATTATAACTTGTATACAAACGCCATTGATGCGAATCTCTTTTTTGATGAAGACGGTAAGCTTTGGATGACATATGGCTCTTGGGCTGGAGGTATCTTCATTTTAGAGGTGGACAAGCAGACGGGGCAGCCAATTTACCCCGGCGAAGATGGTGTGACGGAAGATGGCCGGATGATTGATCGTTACTTTGGAACGAAAATTTCTGGCGGGTATGGCCGTTCAGGAGAAGGGCCTTATGCTGTGTATGATGAAGAGACAGGTTACTACTTTCTATATGTAACATATGGCTGGCTCGGAGCGGATGGTGGATATCATATGCGCCAGTTCAGAGCAGAAAGTCCCGAAGGTCCGTATGTAGACGCTGCTGGAGTGGAGGCGGTATTACCAGATGAATTAGATGATGGAGTACCAGCTAACAGAGGGGAATCATTTGAGCATGCAGGTCACGGAAATAAACTAACAGGTAACTTTATATTTAAACGAGATTTAGGTGAGCCAGGAACAGGGATTGGTGTTGGCTACATGTCCCCTGGGCATAACTCTTATTATATTGATGATGAGACGGGGAAAGAGTTCAATGTGTTTCATGCGCGCTTCCCTGAATCAGGTGAAATGCATCAAATTCGCGTTCATCAAATGGTTAAAAATAGTGAGCAATGGCCAGTAATTACGCCACATCGCTATGCAGGTGAATCGGTTGATGCGGTGACATCTGATGAGGTGTCAGGAGCGTACAAATATATTAATCATGGAAAGGATATTTCTGCTGAGTTAGTTGAATCGACTTGGGTGAATCTTGAAGAGAATGGTACGATTACGGGTGCTGTTGAAGGAACATGGGAGCTTTATGACGACTACCGTGTCTCGTTAACGATCGAAGGAGAAGCTTCTAGCTTCGACGGTGTCTTCCTTGAACAATGGGATGAAGTTTCAGAAAGCTGGGTTATGACGTTTAGTGCGTTATCTTCAGACGGAGTGACTGTTTGGGGTAGTAAAGCAGAGAGTGGCTCTGATGAGGATGTACTATCTTCTATTAAAGAGGAACTCAACGTACTCATTCCGGAAACGGTAATCAGTCATTTAACGTTGCCGACTGAAGCGGTTCGTGGTGCACAAATCGAATGGGCTTCATCAAATGAAGAGGTTATTTCAACTGAGGGTCATGTGAATCGACCAGAAATAGGTGATGAGTCAGTTGAATTAACTGCGACGATTTCATTAAATGATGAGGTAGCCGAATGGAGCTCGACGGTGACGGTTTTGGCTGAAACAGAAGGACGATTAGCGGCCTACTATGATTTCGATGGTCAATTAAGTGACTTAACTGGCAACTTTGAAGACGGTACGGTAACGGGAGATCGATTGAATAATGAGGGTGGTCAGATTACGTATGAGGAAGGGGTTGTAGGAGACGCCGCTTACTTTGATGGAGAATCGGGTATTCGATTGCCAAATGGGTTAATTTCGAGTAGTGCTTATTCTGTTTCCTTTTGGCTAAATCCTGAGGAGTTAACTGATTTTACGACAACCTTCTTTGGAGCACGTACAGAGAATAATTGGGTGAGCCTTGTTCCGCGTGGTCCAGTTGGTGGTGAAACGATGATTTGGTCTGGCGGCTCCACCTTCTATGACGCTCCATCAGGAACGACGATTGAAACTGGAGAATGGACGCATGTTACGTTCACCGTTGAGGATGGTACGATTACGATATACTTGAATGGAGAGCCGGTCTTTACTGGAGATGACTTCCCGAATGTCTTTACAACGACAGATGCGGAATTTGCTCTCGGTGTGAACTATTGGGATATTCCTTACCAAGGATTAATGGATGAATTGATCATTTTCGACGGTTCTGCATTAACGGCGGAAGTGGTTGAAGAGCTTTTTGAAAATCCAGGAAGCTTGCGTCCAAGCGATGAAGAGCCCGAAGAACCAATAGAAGAAGATCCTAATGGCGAGGGGACAGAACCTGAAGGAGATGGTGGCGATCCAGAAGGGGAGGAACCGAAACCTGAGGATAATGGAAAGGATCCTAATGGGGACAAGATTGGAAATGGTGACGGTGTTTCTGATGATGATAACGATGAGAAGGTAACGAATGATGATGAAAAAGAAGAGCAGTTAGGGAAAGATGGTAGTGATGGTGAACGATTACCAGAAACAGCTACAAATGCTTTCAATGCGCTTCTAATCGGGGCGTTGCTTCTAATCATGGGGATGCTTGTATTTATGATCAGACGAAAAGCATCAGTGAATGAGTAATAGGTTGAGGTGTTCTCTCTGTTGAACAGAGGGAACGCCTTTTTTAAATCTGTTATTTTGGAGAATTGAATGATCATGGTATAGAGGTTGCTAGTGGCATAGAGCTGAATAAAAATTATTAAACTGCACAGAATGAATTCGTTTCCGTAGAAGGGTAAACAAGAAACACAGAGACTTATCAACTCTGTGTTTCTTGACGTTTTCTTTGACTTGAGTGCGCGATTAAAGTAGGTAAATACTCAGCTTTACTTACTCCAATTTCTTTAAAGGCTTTTTTGCAGGTCCTTCTAGCACATCGCCAGTGTAGGAAAATCTTGAGCCGTGACATGGGCAGTCCCAGCTATGCTCGCCGTCATTCCAATGAAGCTCACAGCCCATATGTGTGCACGTTGTATCGATGACATGGAGCTGTCCTTGCTCATCTCGGTAAGCACCAGCTCGTTTTCCCTCTACAGAAACGACAGCTCCTTCTCCTACATGCACATCCTCAGGCTGTCGATTCTCTTGATCGAGCTTGCCTTTTAAAAGCTGTTTGGCTACATCGGCATTTTGTGTTATAAATTGCCGCAAGCTAGGGTGTGACGCGAAGCGTGATGGTCGGAATAGAGCTTCATAACGATTTTCGCGCTTCATAACCAAATCTGTTAATAGCAGGGCGGCGGCAGTACCGTTTGTCATGCCCCACTTTCGATAGCCTGTTGCAACAAAGACGTTCGGATATCCACGAGAGATTCGCCCTATGTAAGGAATCTTATCAAGTGTTGTTAAATCTTGCGCTGACCATTTGTACGAAAGCTCAAACTCTGAAAACAATTCATTCGCAAATTGCTCTAATGCTTCATAATGGAAAGCCGTATCAACTTCTTGCCCGGTTTTGTGTGATTCTCCACTAATGATCGCTAGCTTTCGGTTGTCGACCATCGTGTAGCGTATTGAACGAGTTGGAGAATCAATGCTGTAATACATTCCATTTGGACATTCGTCATCAGGAACATATCCTGCGATGACATATGAACGATCAGCATACATTCGTGAAAAGTATAATCCATTTCCATCGATACACGGGAAATGAGAAGCAATAATGACATTGTCAGCAGAGACTAAATGATCTGTAGTCGTGTGAACGGTTTGCTTCTTTCCTTTTTTAACATCGTTCACGACGGTCTGTTCATACATATGAACACCTAATGATTGGCACTTTTCAACGAGTTGATTAATATATTCAATTGGATGAAACTGCGCTTGCTGTTCCATCTTAAGTGCCGCTTTAACGGGTATGTTGTTTAATGGTAATGTATCGAGCCATTCGCTGTTTACGCCCATTTGTTTATAGGCTTCAAATTCCCTTTCGAGCTTACTGACGCCACGATTCATCGTCGTGTAGAGTATGGCATCTTCCTTTGTGAAATGGCAGCTAATCGCTTCATTAGTAATGAGCTCTTCGATAAAATGTAGAGCTTCGCTTTCAGCTTCATAATACAAACGAGCGGTATCAACGTCAAAATGTGAGCGTAACTCATCATAGATAAGGCCGTGCTGAGCGGTAATCTTTGCTGTTGTATGACCTGTTGTTCCATTAGCTAGTTCACTTGCTTCAAGTAGAGCGACTTTCTTTCCTTCTTTCGCTAAAAGGTAAGCACTCGTCAAACCTGTCATTCCTCCGCCTACAATGGCTACGTCGACATCGAGGTCTTCGTTTAAGGATGGAAAGGAAGGTATAGAAGTTGATGCGTGCCAATAAGGATCTGGTGAAAGTTGTTCAAGTGAATGAGATATCTTCATTATAGTGACCTCCAACTAATTCTTTTTCCTATCTTTACTGTTCCCTCTTACAACATTTCCATGTATAAAAACGTGTTAGTCGAACAATAAATAATGATGTAAGGGTAAAGGGAGGGAGGTAATATAAATAAGAAGAAAAAATAAATTGTATCTTGTTCTAGGAAGTGGTATGATTAGAGATGTTTTCTAAATAGTAGTGTATAGCTATTATTAATACAAATTTAAAGGAGATTATTTATTTGGCAACTTTTTATGATTTTGAGTTAGACCATAGAGTCGTTCGTGCATTAACAGATATGGGTTTTAGTGAAGCGACTCCTATTCAAACAGCAACCATCCCTAAAGCACTTGAGGGAAAAGACATTATTGGGCAAGCCCAAACAGGAACAGGTAAAACAGGAGCCTTCGGTATTCCTTTAATCCATCGTATTGATGTTGGTGAAGAGCATGTTCAAGCACTTATCCTTGCCCCTACACGAGAGCTTGCGAATCAGGTCGCAGAGTCCCTCGTTTCATTTGGTAAGCATAAAGGCGTTCGTACGGTTGTCGTGTATGGTGGCCAGGACATGCGTAAGCAAATTCGCGATTTGAAGCGAAAGCCGCATATTGTCGTGGCAACACCAGGTCGTTTAATGGACCATATGAGAAGAAAGACGGTCCGTTTACAGCAGGTGGATACGGTTATTCTTGATGAAGCAGATGAAATGTTAAATATGGGCTTCATTGAAGATATTGAAACGATTTTGAAGGAAGTCCCGACAGAGAGACAGACGTTGCTTTTCTCTGCTACGATGCCAAAGCGAATTGAGAAGCTTGCACAGCAATTTATGAGCAATCCTGAGACCATTGCAGTGAAGGCAAAAGAAGTGACGATGGAAAACATTGAACAAGGCTATGTTGAAGTTCATGAGAAAGAGAAGTTCGATGTGTTTACTCGTATGCTTGATATCAATAATCCTGAACTAGCAATTGTGTTTGGTCGGACGAAAAGACGTGTCGACGAATTAGCGGAAGCGTTAGGGAAACGTGGTTATCGTGCAGAAGGCATTCATGGTGATTTAAATCAAGCTAAGCGTGATAGTGTTTTGCGCAAGTTTAAGCTTGGATACATTGATGTACTAGTTGCTACAGATGTTGCTGCTCGTGGCTTAGATATTAGCGGTGTCACACATGTGTATAACTTTGATTTACCACAAGATCCTGAAAGCTATGTTCATCGTATCGGAAGAACGGGACGTGCAGGGAAATCGGGTGTAGCTATTACATTTGCTACTCCACGTGAGATGGATCATGTAAAAGTGATAGAGAAGATGTCGAAGAAGAAGATGACAAAGCTTCATAAGCCGACACATGATGAAGCCGTTGCGGGTCAGCAGGAAATCGCGATAGCAGAAATACGAAAAGCGATTAATGATGTTGACAGTGATGCGTATCGTGCAGTCGCAAAAAGCTTATTGCAAGAAACCGACGCAACAACCGCTCTAGCTGCTGCACTAAAGCTATTAACGAAAGAGCCGGATGCCACTCCGGTGAATTTAACAGCTGAAGCGCCATTACGAGTGAAGAAGCGTCGTGACGGTGGTGGTGGCGGTGGTAAACCGTATCGTGGTCGTCGAGATGATCGTCGTCGTTCTAATTCACGCAAGGATGATCGCGGGAATAGAAGACAAAGTGGAAGCCGACCAAATAAAAAGCGTACCTATTCTAAAAATGCATAACAATGTATGAACATACATGACAATTGTTAAGGAATTGTTTAATGATTATAAAGAAATGGTTGATTGGCTTGTCAGCAATGAGGGATCTTGCTACATTATAAGTGCAAGTGTTATCCCCTTACCCTTTTATTGGAATGCTGCAATAACCAGCAGACCACACAGTAGTTCATTCTATTGTGAGTTAGCTATCCGATCCGTTTAAAGGCGGGTCGAATAGCTCTTTTTTTTAACAGAAACGAAACGATGCTTTATTTTATGCTGAGAAATGATGTCAGATTTAGCCATCATTTAACATGTAAGTGTTGATATTGCGCTGTTTTCTTATAAAAAGCCTCCCTCTCCGTTCACATTTCGTTCACAATTAATTTCCCTCCTTTGTAAGCTCTTACATCCTTGCTGCTTTCAAAAAAATCCTCATTTAATGAATTCAGAATATTTTCATTGTATAGACAGTTGAATAATATTTGTTTGTCAGATTATCTGACATACCCGTTGCGCGGAAGTCGAGAAAATCATAAAGTAGACGTAACAAAACGATGTCACAAAACATTACATGAAAAGGAAGTGTTAGAGGATGGCAGTATCTACACCGACAAGAGAGAGTTTAATTGAGTCTATTAAGGAGACAATTAAAGAGAAGCATGTTGAGCTTTTACACGTACAATTCGTTGATATCGAAGGAACGTTAAAGAATGTTACGGTTACTTCTGATCAGATTGACCAAGTAGTTGAAGGGAAAACAATGTTTGATGGTTCTTCTATAACTGGTTTCACACCTATTAACCAATCAGACTTATATTTAGATCCAGATTTAACATCATTTGCAGTACTACCTTGGACAGAGCAAGATGGTTATTCTGAAGCTCGTTTCTTATGTAGTGTAAAGAAGCCTGATGGTTCTGACTTTGAAGGGGACCCGCGTAACGTACTAAAAAAAACAGTAGAGCGTGCTAAAGATCACGGTTATTCCATTAGCGTAGGTCCTGAGCTTGAGTTCTTCTTATTCGAAACAGATGAGTATGGTCAACCAACTATGCGTACACAAGACGTTGGTGGTTACTTTGAAACATCACCGAAGGATTACGGTGAAAAGGTTCGTCTTGAAATCTATAAAGCTTTGAAAATGATGGGCTTCACGATTGAAGCATCTCACCACGAAGTTGCGATTGGTCAGCATGAAATTAACTTCAAGTATTCGGATGCATTAGGTTCTGCTGATGCAGCAACAACTTACAAGTGGGTTGTTAAAACAGTTGCGCAACAATTTGGTTACCATGCGACATTTATGCCTAAGCCGCTTTCTGGTGAAAACGGAAGTGGAATGCACACAAACGTTTCTCTATTTAATATCGAGAAGCAAGAGAATGCCTTTTATGATGAGTCTGATAAGCTAGGATTATCTGAAACAGCTTACCAATTTATCGCTGGTTTAATGACGCATGTTAAAGATTTTGTTGCAGTTACAAATCCACTAGTTAACTCTTACAAGCGTCTAGTGCCTGGTTATGAAGCACCTTGCTACATTGCTTGGTCTGCATCAAACCGTTCAGCGTTAATTCGTATCCCGGCTACTCGTGGAGCAGGAACTCGTGTTGAGATCCGTTGTCCAGATCCAGCTGCGAACCCGTATTTCGCATTTGCAGTCGTAGCTTCTGCTGGGTTAGATGGAGTGGAGCGCAAGTTAGACGTATCCTCTTCAACAGATGCTGATATTTTCAGCATGAGTCAAGAGGAAGTCGACGCTCGTGGCATTGAGAATCTTCCTACAAGCTTAGAGGCTGCAGTAGAGCGATTTGCTAACGGAGAAATCGGACCTAAGACATTAGGTGAGCATGCGTTTGGTGAGTATGTTGCACTTAAGCGTGCTGAGTGTGATGACTATCGCCTTGCCGTAACAGATTGGGAAGTAGCAACATATCAAGCTAAGTTTTAATGATAATGAAAGAGAGTGGCCATTGTGTCACTCTCTTTTTTGCTTTCCGGTTAGACAACATTGCACAGGGCTATTTAAGAAAGGCGTTGTGCTTTCTTCTTGTGTGAGTTTATTTTTGGTTTATGAAATAGACGTGTAAACAGAGCTGTTTTTGATGTTGTAAAGATCAACAAACCAATCCATATGAAGATAAAAGAAATAAATTGAACAAGGCTAAACGGTTCGTTGTAAAGAAAGATACCGAGTAAGAGCATTATCGTTGGTCCGATATATTGTAAGAAACCAATGAGAGATAATGAAATTCTCCTTGCGCTAATTGCGAAAAGTAATAACGGTATGGCCGTAACGGCTCCTGCCCCGATTAACAGTCTACTCATTGTTAAATCTTCTATTGTGAAAGCTTGGCTATATGTCGGTTGACGATAAAGCCAGATGATGAATATTAGGGCAAAGGGCGTCATTAAGAGCGTCTCGATAGTCAGTCCGACCATTGCTCCAACTTGAACGAGCTTCTTCATTAGACCGTAAATTCCAAACGATAAAGCAAGCACGAAGGCCACCCATGGAACGACACCATAATAGCTTGTCATAATTGTAACGCCAATAAAAGCAAACCCGACGGCGTACATTTGATAACGTGTAAAACGCTCCTTCAGAAATAGAAAGGAAAGAATAACATTTAATAAAGGATTAATATAATAACCGAGACTTGCTTCGATGACACGGTCATGGCTAACAGCCCAGATAAACACAAACCAGTTCAATGAAATGAAGCATGAAGCGAGTATCATCCCGATTGCTGGTTTCCAGTTTGAGAATATACGCTTTAATTCGGCTAAACCTACTCGTAATTGTCGTTTCCATGTTAAGATAAGGAGCATGAAGAGAAGGGACCAAATGATTCGGTGTGCTAGTACTTCTGCTGCTGAAACGGGTTCAAGTAGCTTCCAGTAAAGTGGGAGAACCCCCCATAAAATATAGGCGAAGATTGCTGCGAGTATCCCTGTTTTGTAATCAGATTGAGTCATGATGTATTCGTCCTCTCGTGAACGACCCGTCAAAGTGTGGGTTTTTTATTTTTCGCAATAGTAAAAGGGTGTGCTCGTTCTAATTGAGGCGCTATTGCTGAAACTATTGTACACAAATAATAACAAAATAACGATAACAACGACTTGGTAAAAAGGAGTAGAACATGAAGAAAATAAAGGCAGTTATATTTGATATGGACGGAGTGATTTCAAATACGATTCCGCTTCACTATATTGTGAATAAACGTGTAGCGGATCAGCTAGGGATAGAGTATAGCCATGAATGGAATATGAGTATGCAAGGCTTAAGTCGTACGGATACAGTGAAAGAACTCGTCGCTGCATCGGGAAAGAAGGTCACGCAGAAAGAGTTTGAAGAGCTGTGTGAACAAAAAAATAAACACTATAGGAGGTTATTAGAAGAATTGACTGAGGGTGATGCAAAGCCTGGTATACGTTCCTTTATCGAGCAGTTAAGTGAGCTTGGTCTTCCACTAGTTGTTGCTTCAGCAAGTCGAAATGCCCCTTTTGTATTAACGCAGCTGAAGCTAAAAGACTACTTCAAGGACATTGTTGATGTGACAACGTTAAAGCGCGGGAAGCCTGATCCGGAAATTTTTTTGAAGGCGGCTAATTTAGCAGGAGTGAAGTCAGGTGAATGTGTCGCGATTGAAGACGGAGCACCAGGGTTAAAGGCGATCCTCAAAACAGATATGTATGCGGTTGGAGTCGGTGATTATGATTATTTAAAGGAAGCAGATGCTCATTTTCGTTCAACGGAGGCCATGACCGTTTCGGCGTTAGAGGAGCATTTAAATCAAAAGGGATGGACGTTATATGAATAAATGGGTTGGTATCGAGAATGATTGGCGTGAAGTGCTGGCTGAAGAGCTAAGGAAGCCTTATATGAAAGAATTGCAAATGTTTCTAGAGCAAGAATACGAAAACCATACCGTCTATCCGAACTCTAATGATCTGTTTCAAGCGTTGAAGCAAACCGCTTATCATGAAACGAAGGTAGTCATTTTAGGACAGGACCCCTATCATCAACCAGGTCAAGCACATGGCTTGAGCTTTTCTGTACGAAAGGGTGTTAAGCTACCTCCGTCACTGCGAAATATTTTCAAAGAATTAGAAGCGGATGTTGGATGTTCAGCGCCTAGTAATGGAGATCTGACTTATTGGGCGCAGCAGGGTGTCCTACTATTGAATACCGTCTTAACCGTTAGAGAGGGAGAGCCTCAATCTCATCAAGGGAAAGGCTGGGAGAGATTTACCGATGCGATGATTCAATCCTTTAATAACAGGGAAGTGCCGGTCATTTATGTACTATGGGGGAAATCAGCTGCGACGAAGCAAGCGATTATTGCCCCACATCACGATGTGTTAATAGCTCCTCATCCTAGTCCATTGTCTGCTAGAAGAGGCTTCTTTGGAAGTAAGCCTTTCTCAAAGATCAATCAATTATTAAGGGCACGTGGAGAAGAGGAGATTAACTGGGAATTTCCAAATGAATAGATGGTAAAGGGTGTCCAATTAAGAAAAGATTGTTGAGCCGTTTTTTTATAGAATTAGAATCTATAAGTAATTCTCCATTTTAGTCGCTCCCGATAAACGGCAGAGGGATGGGTGGAGACGGATGCAAAGGTTAAGTGCTGTATGTGGTTCCTCATTCCTCTATTTCGGCTTTTATTGCTTATTTTGGCCTCATTTAGCTCAAATAGCGGAATGAGGATTCCTTTTTCTTCTCAGGAAGCGGGATTTCTCCGATTTAGCGGAATGAGGATTCCCTTTGTTCTTTGTGAAGGTATTCGCAGGATTCGTTGGGCGCGCTCGTTAGCTCATAAACACTTGAACCCGTGAAACGGCTCCGCATATTAGAAAAGACGCTAACGCGTTTTTCTTATAGGACAACAATAACTTTAAAGAGATCTCCATCAACCTCAATATCTAATTGACCTCCGTGCAAATCAACAATAGACTTAGCGATAGCTAGCCCAAGACCAGACCCTTCTGTATGTCGAGATGTATCCCCTCGTTTAAAGCGTTCGAACAATTCATCGACACTTCCGCCTAGTTCGTATTTTGTGACATTTTTAAAAATGATCACAGCCGTTTCCTTCTTTTGTTCAATTGAAATATATACTCTAGTATGCTCGAGTGAATAGTTAAAAATATTCCCGATTACATTATCGAACATTCTCCATATTTTCTGGCCGTCCACATTTGCATAAATCGGTGTATCAGGTGTAGAAATACGGAACTGCAGACTTGATTCATTCATAGCCTCATTATATTCCGCAAGAGCCTGTTGGAGTAGTTGAACGAGGTCTACCTGTTTCTTTACTAACTCGATATTTCCACTGGCCATTTTGGATGCTTCAAATAAATCATCGATTAACACCTTTAATCGTTTCGATTTGCGGTCAATAATTTCAGTGTATGCCTCACGGTCATCCTTATTAAGGTCAGCCGATTTTAGTAATTCAACGTACGTGATAATGGAAGTTAAGGGTGTACGCAAATCATGACTGACATTAGAGATAAGCTCTGTTTTTAAACGTTCACTTTTTGCTTGCTCTCGTTGAGAAGTTTTCACACCAGACTTAAGAGTATTAATGTGCCGCGCATGCTTAGCAAGCATCGATTTTCCCTTTTCAGGAAGGTTGGATTCAAGCCGTCCATTTGCTAGCGCCTCAGTATGCTTCACAATTCGATTGAAGAAACCAATTTGTTTAAATAGAAGAAATAGCACTGGGAGTCCAATGATGACAAAACCGATCCCATATGGAATGATAAGGAAGGACTCCATAAATACAAGTGAGAACGCTAATCCAAACCCGAATGTAATAGCGAGTAATAGAATCACTTTCGTTGCCAGATGTCTGTTGGCAAAAGCATCCTGTAACGTTAACCAGCCTCTATATAGTAATGCTTTTTCCCATTTTTCTTTTCTTTTAAATGGATCTTTCATAAAATCTTTTAGTAACACAGCTTGAACTAGTGTACCTGCCACAAAAAAAGTGTTTAGCAATAAATATTTTATCCCTCTCGACAGAAACGAATAGAATTGATTCATTAAGTCATAAGGTGAAAAAATGGTTTGAGTAATACTACTAGCGGCTACGATCGCAAAAAATCCAAATAATAATAATTGAATATCGATTGGCAAGCGATCATGATAGCCTTTTAGGCGAGATAGGTCGATGGAATGAATAGGATTCCGTCTTCGATATATAAAATAAGCAGCAAATAAAGCTGAAAATCCTAGTGCTCCCAGTGTTAAATAATAAATTCTCCATTTTTGGTAGCTTTCAAAGTGGGACTGTATGATGCTATTGCTCTGTAGTGATTGAGGGACGGCAATTTTCCCTTCGAATTCTCGATTTGGTAGCTCTATAACACTCATATCGATATCGTAATATACATCTGCTATACCATAATGTGTCGTAGATAAATAACGATTATTAGATGAAGGGTAATGTTCGATATAATGCATATCATTCGCATTAAAGAAGCTATTCATCTCATCTGGAACTAGCTCAATATTCGTAAACACTTCCCCTGACTGAATATCGGTTAAATAATAGTGAAAGCTAGATGATAGGGTGTCAAATTCTGAGCGATTATTTTCTAATTGTCGATAATAGTCATCAATGATTTGTTCCTTTTCTTTAATAACCTTTTCCCTAACGTAATCATCATTTGAGAAATTGCTAGAGATATCCTCTATTTTTCTTTCTCTTTCCTCTATCAATGCATCTGCTACGGTTTGGTTGTCGTTGTCAAGTGCCTCTGTAATTCGGCTCTCGTATTGATCATGTATACTAGCGAGTTGCGTAGAAAGATCTCCATAGCGATAACGATACTCTTCTATTTCATCGTTGGTTACTGTAATGAGGGCTTTCACTTGCTCTTTTGGTAATTGATTTAATTCATAAATACTGAGTTTCGTAATGAAATCTTCGAAATGATGATCAAATTCCGCCGTATTAAAATAGTTCTTCATATAATAAGGTCCATGCGTAACTAGGGTGACGACACCATTAAGACCAAAAGTTAGTAAAAGAAACCAGCTCACGACGAGTAATCTATTTTTCCATTTTGTATCCAATTCCCCATACCACCTTTAAATATCTCGGATTTTTCGGATCGATTTCAATTTTTTCTCGTATCTTTCGAATATGAACGGCGACTGTATTCTCGGCATTATAGCTTGGTTCATTCCACACTCGTTCGTAAATATCGTTAATTGAAAATACACGTCCTGCATTTCTCATTAATAATTCGACAATTTTAAATTCAATCGGTGTTAGCTTGACAATTTCTCCATGCGCTTTCACTTCTTTAGCCTCTGGGTCAAGTGTTAATCCAGATAAATCAATGACTTTATTTGTTCCTTCGTATGTACCAAGGGTGACATATCTCCTTAATTGTGATTTCACTCGAGCGATTAATTCGAGTGGGTTAAAGGGCTTTGTTACATAATCATCAGCTCCAACTTGCAAGCCTAAGATTTTATCCGTATCCTCACCCTTTGCACTTAAGATAATAATGGGAATATTCTTCTGTTCTCTAATTTTAAATGTTGTGGCGATCCCATCAAGCCGTGGCATCATGACGTCTAAGACGATCAAGTGTATCGTGTGCTCATTTAATTTTTCTAACGCTTCAATTCCGTCCTGAGCCTGTAGGACCTCATTTCCTTCGTTTTTCAAATAGATTTCAATAGCCTCTCGAATTTCCTTGTCGTCATCAACGACTAAAATGGTAAATGAATTCATCGTTTTCCTCCTCTCAACTATCCTTTCGATCATATTTGCTACTGGATTACCTTTATGTTAAACGACAAAACTTAATATTTACTGCTGTTAAATCTTAAGATTTCCTTAATTTCATTTGCTACATACGGAAACGCTTCAAGTGACGAAGAACAATACTCTGAGTTACCGCAAATGAGGACACTGTATTATAGCATTGTTTTCTACACATCTAACTCTTTACTCTAAGCCAATGATGATAGAAATGAAAGAAAGGGGAGTGGGAAATCTTCTCAAATCGAATTACTGTGTCAGATAAACTGACAACATTGTAGAAGCGATATGTGAGGTACGTATAATAAGAGTTAACAAATGATGTTAGCTTCTTTAACGCTGACTCGTTTTTAATTTTGAGAGGAGAGAATATCATGCCAGAAATAGCACTTATGGATAATTTATGGGTCATGATTTGTGCAGTATTAGTTTTGTTTATGCAAGGGGGATTTATTTTACTTGAAGCAGGTTCGACTCGAATGAAAAATGCGGGTCACATTGCTGGAAAGACAATTTTCACAGTTGGTATAGCATCCTTGGTATATTGGGCAGTCGGTTGGGGATTTGCCTACGGTGAAGGGAACTTATTCATAGGATTATCTGATTTCTTCTACGGTGACTTCGCAACAGCAGAGGAAGGATTAGTCGGTTCAGTTGATTTCTTCTTCCAAATGATGTTTGCGGCGATCGCTTTAACGATTGCGTTTGGTGGTTTTGCTGAGCGTGCGAAATTATCTGTATATATTATCTTTGCAGTCTTATTCTCAGCGTTAGTGTATCCGATCGTTTCACACTGGATTTGGGGTGATGGTTGGTTAGCAGAGCTTGGTAAGCAAGATTTCGCTGGTTCGACAGTTGTTCACTTAACAGGTGCGATGGCAGCCTTAGCAGCTACGATTCTATTAAAGCCTCGTCTTGGTAAGTTTAACAAAGATGGCTCTTCGAATGATTTAGCTGGTCACAACCAAGTGTATACAGCATTAGGTGTTATGATTCTTTGGGTAGGTTGGTTTGGATTTAATGCTGGTAGTACGTTAGAGGTTGATGGTGCGTTCTTTGGTTATGTTGCTCTTAACACACAATTAGCAGCAGGTGCAGGTGCGGTTGCAGCGATGTTCATTATATGGGCTGTTTCCGGTAAGGCAGATGTACCTACAATGTTAAATGGGGCGTTAGCAGGTTTAGTTGCGATTACAGCATCTTGTGCGTTCGTTGCTCCTTGGGCGGCAGTTGTTATTGGTTTAATTGCAGGTCTAATCGTTTATGCAAGTATGAGATTCTTTGATAAAGCGAAAATCGACGATCCGATCTTTGCCTTATCTGTCCACGGTGTTGCAGGTATTTGGGGTACAATTTCAACAGGTTTCTTTGCTACTCAAGAGTTAGCTGATCTGGTTGGTGGTCGCGCTGGTTTATTCTATGGTGGTGGCTTCACACAATTAGGTGTTCAAATTGTCAGTGTTGTAGCTTGTGGTCTCTTCGCATTCATTGCTTCTTACATTTTGCTTAAGATTACTGGAGCTCTTACTGGTGGATTACGAGTATCTGAAGAGGAAGAAATTGTCGGTCTTGACTTAAGTGAGCATGGTAGCTATGGTTACCCAGAAAATATGCCTGGTCAAGGTACGAACACAGGCGCGTAATATGAGTGAGATGTCTGAGGGTTTACAACGTGATTGGAATCAGCATTTAAAAGAGCTTCTAGATGAACGAATGAAGGTTATCCATGATTACACACATACCTCAGCTTCTTTACAACGAAGTCATGATTTGATTATGAAGAAAGCGGTCAGTCTCGCGCTTAAAAGGACAGAAGGTGAGTGGGGAGAGAGTCCCACTCACTTTACGTTCTTTCTTATGGGCAGTGGAGCAAGGCTAGAGCAAGCCTTTTGGAGTGATCAGGATCATGGCATCATTTATGAAGGAGAGAGTGAGAGGCATCGAGATTATTTTGTACTACTAGGTCAAAACATCGTCGATGCACTTAGTCAAGTAGGGTATGAGCCGTGTGATGGCAACGTGATGGCCTCTAATAGGAAATGGTGTATGTCGCTTGATGAATGGAAGATGCAATTGACTGGTTGGTTGAAGGAGAATAGATGGGAGTCACTCAGGTATACGCTAACATTCTTTGATTCTCGTGTATTGACCGGCGAAGAAAAGCTGTTATATGAGTTGAAAGGGTACCTCTTTTCCTGTATAGAGGAGCATCCATATTTATTAAAGCGATTTACGGAAAATACAGGTCGACTTCGCAAAGGAACTGGATTATTCAATCAATTGTTAGTTGAAACGAAAGGGAAGCATCAAGGGTTGTTTGACTTAAAGCAAATTGTCCTTTTCCCTTATGTGAATGGAATGCGATTGCTTGCATTAAAGCATCAGATTTATGAACCGTCTACTCTTGAACGGTTTGAGCAGCTGCCGGAAGTTCATCAAGCTATTAAGCATAAGCAAAAATCGTATGAAAGGTTGTTAGAAAAAAGAATCGAATGGACAAAAAATGTACAGGAATACGATCGAGTGCATCATTTATCATTGAAGGATATAAGTGCAGAGGATCAAAAGCAATTGAAGGAATGGGTTAGAGAAGGTCACCGGTTGTATCGAGAAATCGAAAGGGCATTTAAAGAGGGTGAATGGACATGATGAACAACATGGTTCAACTAGTGAAGCAACTATCTGGCAAGCTAAGTCCAAGCGTGTATACGTCCTTGCAGCAGCAATCCGCTGCTGCGAGGCATTCACAATTACGACAAATACAGCGAGAGTTGAAAAAAGACGACGTGTTAGAGCGCCCTCTTTCTGAACTGCCATTTGTCATCTTTGACTTTGAGACGAGTGGCTTTTCGCCTGATAAAGGAGACAGTATCTTATCAATTGGTGCTGTTAAAATGAAGGGTGATGAAATCCTTGAGAAGGAAACGTTCTACTCAACGGTGTATAGTGAAAATCCTTCGGAAGAAGTTCTTCAATTAACAGGGCTAACGAAAGAGGAGCTGATCGATTCAAAGCCGTTGTCGGATGTGTTGCCTACATTTTATGAATATATAGGTAAGTCCACACTGGTTGCTCATCACGCTAGTCATGAAAAGCGATTTATGTCGCACGCTACATGGCAATTGTTACGTACGACCTTTGTCCATCGAATTTTGGATACATCTTTTTTAACGAAGGTCGTCCATCCTTCGTTAAAGCTGGTGACATTAGATGAATGTTGTCGTCACTACCAAATTCCCATTCACGTACGCCACCATGCAATGGAAGATGCACTTGTCACCGCGAAGCTATGGCAAAAGAATATACGTCTTGCTAAAGAGTTAGGGTATGAAACGTTGCAGGAGGTTTATACGTATTTGGCTCGCCAACAACGATCAACATGATTGGATGAACGACAGGAAGGAGAGGGCAGGAGTGAAGTCAGAAATTCCACGCAAGCAAGCATGTTTACCCATCCGAGTTGTGATGGATATGACCAACTTAACTGCCCGACAAATTCGGTACTACGAGGAGCAAGGGTTGGTTAAGCCAGTCCGTAATGATGGGAACCAACGGATGTTTTCGTTAGAGGACATCGAGACGCTCCTGGAAGTAAAAGCTTTAATTAAACAAGGGGTGAATATTGCCGGTATTAAGGCGATCTTTGCATCAAGGGGTCAGGAACATGCCTGATCCTTTTTTGTGTGTTATTCTATGAGGAGAATTGATTGAAAGAGAGGGCCTTTCTATGAATGTATCAGCTAAGAAGATTGTAGAGCAATTAGAGCAGGAATTAGCACTTTTGAAACGGGCAACGGAACATGGACAAGCAGATATTGTAAAGGAGAAAGCGATAGTCATTGAATCTTATTGTCGGCTGTTAAAGGGGACGAGTACTGATTCTGCGCGGCCTATGCAACCTTTGTCTCCTATCCAATCGCAGCCGTCTATCGCACAAACGCATGTTGCGTCTCATGATTCATCAATGGAATCTTCTTCTCCTACGCCTCCTAAATCCAATTTACTTGATTTTTAGAGCTGGTCATTTTTCCATTCAACCAGTACAGCGTAATGCCGTGATTCCTCGTCATCAATGTAGTTTGGTAGAGCTTTAAGTGGAGTCAGACCTTGTTTTATCATAAAGGTAAGCACTAAATCCTTGACTTCCCCTGCTTGAACGGCTTGGATATAGGTTTGTACGTCGAGTTCGTCTGCATACTGGTGGTAATTTGGAATACGGCATCCAGCTAAAAATCGTTTATACCCATTTTGACGCACAAGCGCTTTTCTTGCTTCGTACAATGCTGTAGCTATCCCTTTACTGCGATAACTAGGGCGTACGCATAAATCAATACCATAGAGGCTATCACCGTTAGGGTCAAAGCTATTTGTCATGTATCCTTGATCGGCGACTTCTTCCCAGGTGTGAGGTTTTCCTGTGTAATGAATTAATGTTGATGTAGCGGATCCAACAATGACACCATCGAGCTCAGCTATAATAGCTCCTTCTGCAAAAGTGTTCATATGTGCGGTGATTTGGTCCTTTGACCACCATAGTTCTTCAGGGAATGGTGGAGGAAAGGCCTCCTTCTGAATTGTAAGTAAAGCCTCGAAATCATCTAATGTATACATACGAGTCTTAATGATAGACATTTGCTCGCTCCTTATCTGATAGTAGTTACTATAATTATAACGGGAGAAAGCCATCTGAGTCTATTGGGGGAACGGGATGTAGCTCTCTGTTTTTTGTAGAAGAGTGTTTATGCTGTCTATTCATTAAAGTGTAATATGTTGTTTAAAAGGGGGTTCATAGTGATGAATATTCTAATTGTTGAAGATGATCAGTATCTTTTGGAAGAATTAAAAGAAGTATTAAGTCAGTGGTCTTTGCATGTTTCTAGTCCTGTTGATTTTGAACAGGTCATGAATACATTTATAAAGGAAAACCCTCAATTGGTCATATTAGATATACAACTTCCTAAATACGATGGTTTTCATTGGTGCAGGGAAATTCGTGCGGTTTCAAAAGTACCGATTATTTTTCTTTCCTCAAGAGATCATCCGATGGATATGGTTATGGCTATGAACATGGGAGCAGATGATTATATCCAAAAGCCATTTAACATGGACGTTTTATTAGCCAAGCTTCAAGCTATTCTTCGTAGAGTATATGCTTATGAAGAAGGAGTAAATGATGTGGTTGAATGGAATGAAGCTTTAATTGACTTAAAGCGAGGTGTAATGAGGAAAGATGGAGAGGAAGTAGATTTAACGAAAAATGAATTTTTTATCCTTACGACACTTGTGAAAGCTAACCATCAAATTATTTCTAGACATGAATTAATGAGAATGCTATGGGAGGATGATCAATTTATCAATGATAATACTCTCACAGCCAACATGGCCCGCTTAAGGCAAAAATTGTCTGTTCTAGGCATTTCTGAAGCCATTGTTACAAAAAAAGGGCTAGGTTATATGGCTATCACGTTATAGGAGGAAATATGCTTTTTCGATATCTTGTTTATAAAAAAAGCTGGATTCTTTTCTTTGTTATTCTAGGAGGGGTGACTAATCTACTTATTACATTCGATCAAGGGTTCACGATAAGTGTATCCTCTATCGTATATCTAAATCTTATCGCTGTTGTTTCCTTTTGCCTTTTTTTCATTTGGCGATTCAAAAGGGAGACAGATTATTTTAGAAAATTAAGGAAACTAATGGATGAAATCGATACAGATTGGATTGAGTCCTTACCTGAGCCTATTTATAGGTTTCCAGATCAAATGGTATACGAGCTTTTATGTGAAGTAGATCGTTTTTACAGAAGGGAATTTACTGATTTGAGACAAAGCTATTTATTAGAAAATGATTATTTAGCTTCTTGGATTCATGAAGTTAAAGCTCCTCTTACAGTGATGAAAATGACCATTGATGGACATAGAAGCAATGAATTAGCTCAGAAGATTGAAACGAATTGGTTACGGATGCATTTACTTATTGATAGGCAATTGTATATTTCTAGGCTTCCTACGTTGGAATCAGATTATGTAGTGGAATTTGTCTTGATTGAGTCACTTTTAAAGGAAGAAGTGCGTGATTTAGCTTCTTGGTGTATGGAAAAGAACATTGGTGTGGAAGTAAAAGCAGAGGAAGAGCAGCGAGTTTTGACTGATAGTAAGTGGTGTCGTTTCATTATAAGGCAGCTGTTAACCAATGCGATAAAATATAGTCAAAACGGAGGAGACATCGCTATTACAATAGGCGAAAGCGATAATGGAAGGGTTTTCGTAACGATTAAAGATGAAGGCCGTGGTATACAGGTACATGATCTTCCGCGGATTTTTGACAAGGGATTTACCGGAGAAAATGGCAGACTGCAAAATGCTGCAACCGGTCTAGGTTTATACCTAGCTCAAACCGTAGCGAACAAGTTGAACATAACACTTAAGGTGTCTTCCATATACGGTAAAGGAACGGCAGTGGATATCCTTTTCTTAAAAGAGAATGAAATGGAATCGATTAGACGAAATAGACTATAAGTAAAAAAACAGTAGGAGTAGTAGACTGAATCTCATAAAATGAGGTCAGACTACGCCTTCTACTGTTTTTTTGTATACGGTTGTTTAATCTAAGTAGAATAGCGGATTCTCAGAAACTGTGTTTGAATGTGACAAAAATATCACTTTACTCTAGTGGAATGTCACCTAAAACGTGCGATTTATGAAACGTAAGAAGTCTATAATAGTCAACATAAAGATGAAAAGGGGGATTACATGAATCAATCAATGATGCCAAAGACGGTTCTAAATGCACAGGATGTGTATAAGTCGTACGGGTCTAAAGGGAGCACTCAACAAGTGCTGAAAGGAGTAAATCTTCGTGTTACAAAAGGGGAATTTGTTGGGATTATGGGTCCGTCTGGATCTGGAAAGACAACGTTACTAAATGTGTTAGCGACCATCGATCGCGCGACAGATGGCGTTATTTTAATCAATGATGACGATATTTCTAAGCTGAAGGATAAACAGATTGCGAATATTCGACGCAAACACCTTGGATTTATTTTTCAGGATTATAACTTACTCGATACGTTGACAGTAAAGGAAAATATCCTATTACCTATTTCGTTAAGTCATATAAGTGCGAGTGAGGCACAAAGAGAATTTAATGACATCGCGAATATATTAGGAATAACAAATGTAGCGAATAAGTATCCCACGGAGATTTCGGGAGGGCAGAAGCAACGCGCATCTGTAGCACGTGCATTAATTCATAAACCTTCGATCGTCTTTGCTGACGAACCTACTGGTGCATTGGATTCCAAAACGGCCGCAGCGATGCTAGAGAATTTGAATGAGATTAATGAAAAGCGTGTTGTTTCCATTGTTATGGTGACACATGACCCAGTCGCATCTAGTTATTGTAGTCGAGTTGTTTTCTTAAAGGACGGCAAAGTATTTTCTGAGCTATATCGAGGAAATAAGACAAGAGTAGGGTTTTTTAAAGAAATTATGGATGTGCAAGCTGTGCTTGGAGGAGGAAGTCCAGAATGACAACGAATAGATTAGTTATTCGTAGTATTAGAAAAAACCTAAAGATGTATTATCTTTATTTTTTCTCGATGATCTTCAGTGTTAGCCTCTACTATATCTTTGCGAATCTACAGCATGATTCGTCTATTGTAACATTGATGAGTGGTAGTGTTCAGTTCTCTAGTGCATTTCATGTTGCTGGTATTTTATTAATGGTCATTACAGGTGTATTCACCATTTATGCAAATGGTATTTTTTTAAGACGCCGTAGTAAAGAATTAGGTATTTATCAGCTCAGTGGACTCTCGAAATTTTGGATAGGGCGGCTTCTGATCGTTGAGAATATTCTACTAGGAGTAGGTGGGTTAATAGTAGGTGTCGTTGTAGGTATCCTCTTATCTCGGTTTTTCCTCATTATACTTATGCGTATTTTAGAGATAGATAAAGTTTTCGAGCTTTCTTTCTCAATCCTTGCAGTTGGGCAAACACTGCTAATCTTTACTGTTTTAATTGCAATCACTGTCATTCAAATAGTGATCAAGGTTTCTAAAAGTACACTAAAAGAATTATTATATGCAGAAAACCAAAAAGATGAATCTAAGACGATCCATCCTATTATTTCAGGTTTATTAGCTTTTGTAGGATTGGCACTTGTAGCTTTTGGATATGACCTATCGACAAAGATAATTGATAACTTGGATGCTTTGTTTGCTTATATGCTCATGGTTCTAGCTACAACAATACTTGGGACGTATTTAATATTTCGAATGACTATAGGTTGGGCTCTCTACCTCTATAGAAGAAGTAAGAAAGGGAATCTTGGGTTATTCAACAGTTTATCTATTGCTCCTTTCATGCACAGAATTAAAGGGGATGCCAATTCACTAACGATTATAACAGTGTTGTCAGCAATGACCATTACAATGGTTTCATTGTCATACTCTTTGTATTATTCGGCAGAAAAGGATACCCGCTTATCGATGCCATTTGATATAGCTTTTGAAAATATGCAAAGTGAAGCAGAATCCTTCCTCACCGACCTTGATAAGGAAGGAATTGACTTTTATAATCACCAAGTGGAAGGTATGAGGTTTGTTGGTGAATTCACTCCGCATAATAGTCAGTTGGAAGTGGTACAACGAACAATAATGGTATTTCCGGCAGAACCCTTGCAGGAAGCCGGTCTAGAGATTGACATTCCAGCCTATGGTGAAGCCTTTCATTATGATTCTAGAGCGATCATTGAAGAAAATGAGTATAGCTATCCGATACAGGTGGAGTTTGAGAATAAGACCTTGTCAGTCACTGATCTTGAAATAAAGAATATCATGAATTTCAATTTGTTAGGTATGCAACTTGTTGTGTCTCAAGCTACGTTTGATGATTTTAAGCAAGAGGTGCAGGGGAGGGATAACATTGAAATTCTTCAAATTGATACATTTCAATTTGAAGATAAGGATCAGCTAGAGGAAGCTTCTCTCCTATATATGCCGTATGTTGAAGAAGGTGTTTATATGCCCGATTACCATTCGGTTTATATTGAAGCATTTCAATTTTTCGGAGTCCTCATTTTTATTACCGCTTTTCTAGGGTTTGTCTTTTTAATATCTACGGGCAGCATTTTGTACTTTAAACAGATGACTGAAGCTGAACAGGAAAGAAGATATTATAAAACTTTGCGACAACTTGGATTTAATGTGAATGACATATTGAAAGGTATTGTCTTGAAACAGTTGTTTGTGTTTATTATTCCTCTTTTAATTGGAATTTCCCATGCAGTCTTTGCGATTAGAGTAGCATCAATCTTAGTAATCTCAAGTATTTTAGTACCTACTTTGGTAGGAATAGTCCTGTATGCAATGGTTTATTTGCTGTTCGCCTTATTCACGGTTAGCTATTATCGACAAATTGTGAAGAAAGTAATTTAAAGTTAGATTGGGGGAAGCATAATGAAGAGATTTTTCATCGTTCTTATCCTAGCGAGTATTGTGCTATTAGGAATGTATGCATTTATGCGTGAGGATCTAGATCGTTTTAACCCATTTATGTCAAAAGAGTATGTGTATGTTGAAATAAATGAAGAGCCAAAAGAGGATAATGGCAGGTATAAATATCGTTTAACAGGTACGAATGAGGAAGGTCAGAGCATACGTGTCACTTTTACAACCAGTAGCATTCTAGAAGAAGGTACTTATCTAAAAGTATTGGCTAAAGGAGCGTACACGCAAAGCTGGGAGTTAGTTGACGAGAGTGAAATGATCACGAATTAGGATGGAAGAGGCTAGATGATTTGTGTGGCACATACCAAATTAAATTGGAAATGTGCCATACTTTTTTTAGTAAACAAAAAAATCTGATAAAATGGAAACTATAACAAATACATTGTCAGAAGGTATCTTTTGACACTTTGATCTTGGAACAAAGAAGAAGGAGTGTATAGAAATATGGCGAAATTATTTTTGTTCTTAGGTAGTATAATCATGGCGTTATCCGTTGTCATTGGAGCGTTCGGTGCCCATGGGTTAGAAGGGAAGCTCTCAGAGAGAATGATGAAGAATTACCAAACAGGTGTGCAGTACCATATGATTCATGGTATTGGATTGCTTGTAGTGGGGCTATTAGCGTTGAAAATGACGAGTGGTGTACTAACAGGAGCAGGATGGAGCTTTGTTGTGGGAATTGTCCTGTTTTCAGGCAGTTTATATGTCATGGCTCTAACGGGGATAACAAAGCTAGGTGCGATTACACCTATTGGTGGATTGGCATTTATCGTAGGCTGGGTCTTATTGGGGATTGCGGTGCTTCGATACATGTAATAGATATGCGTGAAGAGTGATATGAAAATATTAAGTCTTTTCATATCACTCTTCGCATAAAGGCTCTTTTTCAGTGGCCTTCCTTATTCTGGGCGTGGAGAGTACTGTGCTAAGACCGGTCCATTGGCAAAAGGATAATCATATTCAATTGGCTCATCAAACTCCACGTAATCAAGATTAACCATTAACAGGATATAATAATTACTTCCATCGACTTCACTAACAATAATATGATCCCGACCTGCTTCTTCCACAATTCCTCTAAAAATTCTAGCGTTCCATTCCTCATTATTCTCATAGGTCATGTAAAAGCTAGCTACCTTCCCGCGGTTGAGGCGAAGAATGTTCTCGATGTAGGATTGTTCAAGTGGAAGCATGCCAGTACCGGGCTGTGGCTGCGGATACCCTGGAACCGCTCCTCCTAATGGTTGGAATTGCTGCGCTTGAGCGAATCCAGGTGTTTGATATTGTTGAGATGAGAAATAAGGCACTCCCCCTTGTTGCCCTTGCTGAGTCTGAGCTTGCATAGGCTGCTGCTGTCCTTGCTGTTGATACCATTGTTGGCTCATGTATACCTCTCCTTTGTTAAGTAATCATTGTCGTGAATTGTTTTAATAAGTACGATACACATCTGGACATTCAGAAGCGAGTGGTGAATAAAAGCAGTGAGCTTTGTAGCGACCTGAATTCCACTGTCCCCACCACTGTTCAGGACAAGTGCCATCAGGTCTAAAAAACCATAATGAATTTTCAGCAGGTCGAAAGCGCTCGCCGTTGACAACTCGCTGAGCTAACCGTTTATCTCGCTCCCGTGCACTTTGGTAAAAGTAACTCTTTTGAACAGCTTCAAACCCCCCTGGTGATTGAAAGGTCATTGTTTGAACCGAGTTAATATCACCAAAATCAAGACAACGTGTTCGGACGCGATTGACCATAACGTTTCCTGCAGTAAGCATCCCCATCTCTCCGTCGCCTTCTGCTTCCGCTCTCATTAAACGAGCAAGTGTATCAATATCATTTGAATTTGTTTTGATGACTGCCATCTACTCACCCCTCATTCAAAAGTTGTCAATCTACGTTGGATCTGACGCAGGCTGTGCAGTTACTTCACTATATGACTGACTTCTTTTCTTTATGCAAAGAAAACTTACATCCTCGTGCTGAGCCGATACAAAGGGGTTGAGCGTTTATGAAAATGCGTCTCTTTCGTAAATGCGTGTAACGAGTTTTTGGATTCTTAAAGGCTCATTTGCGTTTCACTCGATTTTCTGTCCGAGGGAAATCGAAGGTAGAAAACGAGATGGGGTTTGCGTTAATGGCAATGAACTTAAAGTTCATTGCCAACATATAGGGTAATAGAAGAATTTACACGCAAAATAGAAAAAGGTGAGTTTGAGTACACTCAAATTCACCTTTTCACTATTTGAAGCTAGTTATGTCCTAGCCTCTGGATTCAAGATAGAGAACATTTTAGTTCATAAACGTATGTAAACTCTCGAGATCTAATCGATTCCCAACATAAAAAGCGCCGAATTCCCCATAGCGAGCTGATACTTCGTCAAAACGCATTTCGTAAACAAGCTTCTTAAATTGAAGAACGTCGTCAGCGAATAACGTCACGCCCCATTCCCAATCATCAAAGCCGACAGAACCTGTAATGACTTGCTTCACTTTGCCAGCATAGCTTCGGCCAATTAAGCCATGGCTCCTCATAAGGGAACGTCGTTCTTCCATCGGGAGCATATACCAATTGTCATTTGCTTCACGGCGCTTGTCCATTGGATAAAAGCAAACATGATTGGCCTTTGGTAAAATTGGGTATAGTCTACTACGGACATGAGGGTTTTGATAAGGATCACCATCGCTATCCCCGGCCATATAATTGCTTAATTCAACAACTGAGACATACGAATAGCTCGGAATCGTGAACTCAGCTAGCTTTGATTTATTAAAGACGGTTTCGATTTCGTTTAATTCTTCCATCGTAGGACGTAAAATCATCATCATCAAGTCAGCCTTTTGTCCGACTATTGAATAGAGGGCATGACTTCCTTTTTCTTGTTCTTCTGTTTCTTGCCAAGAAGCAATCATAGAATGAAATTCGTCTAAAATTTCATTACGTTCTTCTTGAGTAAGAGTTTTCCAAGCTGGCCAATTCATTGTCCGAAAATCATGTAAGCAATACCATCCATCTAATGTTACTGCGGCTTCACTCATGATATACACACTCCTCATCTTCTGTAAATTATTTAAAGAGGTTGTCCAAAAAAGCGCTGATTTTGAAGGCACTGACAAAGTTTTGTTTTTAACTTTTTTGGTGCCCTGGTTTCCCCTTTTTGAATGACCTCGAAGCAATGAGTAGTCGCTACATTTATTGAAAGTCTTGTGATGAGTGGTTTTCTGACCACAAGACGCATAGCAACCGGAGCCATTGCCGTGTTTTATGGTACTTTTTGAACATGCTCTTTTAATATATCACACTTTTTAACAAGGAAAAAATGAAGCGAGTCTCTGACACATAAGCGTCAAATCTTTGGTCATCCTAGAAAAAGGGTAAAGTGGCGAAAGGAGAAGGATTAGCGACTGTGAAAACGGAAACAGATAGATTTTTTCAAAAATTTGAACTTTGATGAACTTGACAAATATGGTTCCTTTTTAGAATGAAGAGGAGTATCCTTATAGTAGGGAAATAAGTAGAGGGAACGGATAAAGAGGAGGAAATGTAGTGAGCGGTCTATTTGCAGCTATAAAAAATCAAGTGGAGAAACATCAGCCGACGATCGTTTTGCCTGAGGGGACAGATGAACGCATTTTGGAAGCGGCGATTAAACTTAAATCTGATCAAGTCGTTAGACCGATTTTAATTGGTAGTGAAGAGGAGATTAAAGAGAAGGCGAAGCAGCTACAATTGGATGTAGTGAATGTAACCATTATGGATCCGTCAAGCTATGATGGAATGGATGATATGATTCAAGCCTTTGTAGAACGAAGAAAAGGAAAAGAAACTGAAGAAACAGCACGTGAAAAGCTTGTTGATGTCAACTACTTTGGTACGATGCTTGTCCATATGGGGATAGCAGACGGTTTAGTAAGTGGTGCTGCTCATTCTACGGGAGATACAGTACGTCCTGCTTTACAAATTATTAAAACACAGCCAGGTATAAAGAGAACATCAGGTGTGTTTGTTATGGTGAAAGAGGACAAGAAGTTTGTATTTGGTGATTGTGCGATTAATATCGCTCCAAATAGTGAGGAGTTAGCTGAAATTGCCATTGCAACGGCTGAAACGGCTAAAGTGTTTGACATAGATCCAAAAGTAGCGATGCTAAGCTTTTCGACGAAAGGTTCGGCTTCGTCGATTGAAACGCAAAAAGTATCTGAAGCAACAAAACTAGCGCAAGCAGCTCGTCCTGATCTTGTTATAGATGGGGAGTTCCAATTCGATGCAGCGTTTGTACCTGCTGTCGCGCAAAAGAAAGCTCCTGATTCGCCATTACAAGGTCAAGCGAATGTGTTTATTTTTCCGAGCTTAGAATCAGGAAACTTAGGCTATAAGATTGCTCAACGTTTAGGTGGTTATGATGCAATTGGACCGATCCTACAAGGGTTGAATAAGCCAGTGAACGATCTTTCTCGTGGTTGTAATGCCGCAGATGTTTATAAGCTTTCTCTGATTACGGCGATGCAGGCTCTTAATCAGAAATCGGCGGTAACGAAATAAGAGAAAAGAGCTAAAAGGTGTTCTCATCTTTTAGCTCTTTTTAGGTATGATCGTATAAAGTGAAGAAATAGAAAAGCCGTTGCACGCTTTTCTCATTTTCCATTCTTTTTCCACGGTATGAAAAAGCAAATCTTTATTCACACTAAGAGCAATATACTTGAAAAGGAAAGAATATTCATGATGATTAAGACGCAAACACGCCCTTTTTTTATCGTTTGTATTTGTCATACAATTTTATTTCTTATTACGTTTGTACGTTTTAAAAAGCAAACGATAGCGTTGCTTTTGGGCTCGATTGGATTTACGTATTTATTTGAGTATGTTGTTTTAAACCTATTGCGAATGTATCGATATAAGCCTGGGGTGTTTCGGAATGCTTGGGTTGACAGTATATTCGGTGCTTTTCTTTCTCAAGCGTTCTTTGTACCTGTTAAGGCCGCATTCATTACATTGTTTCGACTTGGGTGGAAAACTAAGGTTGGGCTAGCGCTCATGTTTGGTGGAATTGAAGCGATCTTTTTAAGGAAGGGAATTTTTGTGAATCGGACGTGGAATACGTCTTTTACTGTGGTTGGTATTATTTTTTATTTTTGGTTTATCGATCAGTGGTGGTTAGGCTTTCGCTCCTCGAAGAGAAAGCTGTTTACGGTGATTTCACTCTATTTTAGTCATGTGATTTATTATACGAATGCGTTATTTTTTTTATTTGCCTTTACGAACGTGTTTCGTTTTCAATTCCCGTATCTTACGCCAAGAAGTAAGGACTGGAATCATTTTATTCTTGCTCCTGTATATGCGTTAGTTGTTAGCTTTTTCCCGACAATTAGCACGCTCTTATCAAAAGGTAGGTTTAAAGCGATTGCGCTCGGTTGTGCTCTTCTCTTTGATCAATTGCTGATTCGCTTTAAGCTGCTAAATGTAAGGAATACCAATATCATTTACTTTTTCATGCTCCATATTGTCATGCTTTTTGTTGGAGATTACACGTATTCCTTTTTTCTTGGAGTTCAAAAAGAAGTGGTGAGAGAGGATGTTGTGTAGGCGATATAACAGGATGAAATCGGGTTGCAGAATAACAAAACACGGTCAAAATAGCGTTTTTCAAGTAACGCAGCCCGGATTACAGTGGCATCAGCTTCACTCGTTCCACGTTCTTTATGAAAAAACGCCACTTTCATAAAAAGCCTAAAACCGTTGTAACGGCTCCGCGCAACGCTTCTAAGAAAAGACTGCTGCGCAGTTTTTCTTAGAACACCTTTTCATTTCGCTTCCTTAACCGAACTTGTTGCTCTAAAAACCAAGCATGCTCCTCTTGAGAAAAGGCTGTCGTTGAGAGTGAAATGTTCTCTTGAAGCATCGCTTCGAGCAGGAGATGCAATCCTTTCGTGACATCAATCTCTTCATTAAGTAAAGAGGACAAGGACGCCATTGTTGTAGGTATGATGTCTGGATATGTATATTTAGTTGGTGATTGCTTCACAGCGTGTTCATAAAACGAACGAATGAGGCGAGCGCGATCCCCGCCACTACCTGTTAAACATAAATAAATTTGAACAGCTACCCCGCCTCGTATGCGTCTTTGTGATATACCAGCAAATTTCTTGCCATTTATACTAAGGTCATAGCTACCAGGGCAATAAGAACCGGCAATTTCCCGTGCTTCAATGTTAACCTTATAAGGTGAGAGAGCTTTCTGTATAAAACGGTACATCATATCATATCCCAAATCGATCGAAATCGATTGGTTTTCCTTCATAATAAGAGAGACATTTAGTATGCCGGGATCAAGAACAACAGCCAAGCCACCTGAATTTCGGACGATGACCTCGTAACCTGCTGAATGTAAGTGTTGAATGCCATCATGAATATGAGGGAGGCGGCTATCTTGAATGCCGAGAACGATCGTTTGATTGTGAACCCAAGGTCGAATGGTTGGCATAGAATGACCTCGCCCGACGAAGGCACATAAGGTGTCGTCATAGGCAAAAGAATCAAGTGGTGGGAAATGTAGACCTAATGTTGAATGGTCTAGCAATCTCCATTGCTTAGAGATGGATGATAAGGTTTCGCTCATGTGTAGACTCCTGTTCATTAAGATAAGCTCGTTATATTATAGCATGTCTGCCCTTTTTTCGTGCAAAAAAGGAGGAGGTATGTTAAAATAATCGCTAGGTTTTATAAAAAGTAAGCTGAACTATAGATGAAAGGAACCGAGATATGGCCAATGAATTTCGAATTTGTGACGAGTGTCAGGCAACGAACATTAAGACGCTTATGCCACGTTTAAAGAAGCTCGATCCTACCGCGACTATCGATATTCGTTGTCAATCGTATTGCGGTCCAGGACGAAAGAAATCATTCGCATTTGTCAATAATCGTCCTGTAGCAGCCCCTGATGAGGATCAGCTGTTAGACAAAGTAGAAAAGAAGATAAAATCAAAAGTTGTCTCTTCTTCGTAAGAGCTTATTGCTAAGAGTGTCGCTTTACCGTCGTGTAAAAGTGGACACTCTTTTTTAAAATGAGTAAGAAAATGTGGTGTCTTTCGTAGTTAATGATGATGAATAGAGGCAGGACAACGCATCGAACGAGTTAGTTCTCTGTCTTCTTTCTTCTTAATTTGCTCTTCTAACCGTTGTTTTACGATTGATAATGCATGCATGTTCTTGTTAATTTCAGCTAATTTTTCTTCATATACGTCAAATACTTCATCACATTCCTCAATTTCATATTGTGGGTAGGAATCCATACAATTCAAAAATTCCTCGATTTGATCAGTCGTTAGTCCTAAGCCCAAATAGATTTTGATAGTTTTAATTCGTTCAATGGAAGATTCATCAAACTCCCGATAGCCGTTATCAAGACGAGTAGAAGTAATGAGATTTTTCTTTTCATAGTGACGGATCGATCGGATGCTAGCACCTGTCTTTTTAGATAATTCACTTATTTTCAATTAAAATACCTCCTTATTGGTAGCTTATATCGCATAATCAGATAGTAGATCCTTGCGAAGTTTTATAACGTGCTATTACTCATATATGTAACTATGTCACTAGCTATTACCTTCTACTGCAAGCCTCTCTTTTTCCGTTTTTTTCATGAGCGTGTATGAAATGATTATATCATTTGGTGTTTTTAAATGTCTTCGTTAGTGATTGAAAAAGACTATCTCAAATGCGTCATTTTAAGACTTTTTGAGATAGTCTCGCTACATTAGTTACCATTGACTATTCGTCAACATTAGTGTCACAGTCAACTAAAAGAAGGGCTAGAAATTAGATATTGAATGTGTGTAAGAAAGCATTGGGAAAAGACATGTATGAATATTTCTTATATAATAGTAGTAACGTCGAATATGAGAGGATGAACTATGAGTAAATATGGTGTTTTAGCAGAGGAGAAGGTGTTTAAGGATCCTGTTCATCGGTATATCCATGTCCGAGATGAATTAATCTGGGAGCTCATTGGAACGAGGGAGTTTCAGCGGTTGCGACGAATTCGACAGCTTGGGACAACCTATGTGACCTTCCATGGTGCCGAGCATACTCGCTTTAACCATTCGTTAGGGGTATACGAGATTACAAGGAGAATGGTAGAGGAATTTACCGGACGCCCTGATTGGAACGATGAGGAACGATTGCTCGTATTAACAGCTGCGCTTCTGCATGATATTGGTCATGGCCCTTTCTCTCATTCATTTGAAAAGGTGTTCGACACTGACCATGAAGAGTGGACGCGATCGATCATTTTAGGTGATACGGAGATTAATCATGTTCTTTCTCAAGTTCATCCGCAATTTCCGAAAGATGTTGCTGATGTCATTGAGAAGACGTATTCGAATAAGCTTGTGACAAGTATGATCTCAAGTCAAATTGATGCAGACCGAATGGATTACTTACAGCGCGATGCTTATTATACAGGTGTGAGCTATGGTCATTTTGACATGGAGCGAATATTGCGGGTCATGAGACCGAAAGAGGATCAAGTTGTCATTAAGAATAGCGGTATGCATGCTGTTGAGGATTATATTATGAGTCGATATCAAATGTATTGGCAGGTGTACTTTCACCCGGTCACGCGAAGTGCAGAAGTGATTTTAAGCAAAATATTAATGCGGGCGAAGGATCTTTATGAGCAAGAATACTCCTTTAAACAGGAGCCGAAACATTTTTATTCGATTTTTAAAGGAAAAGCGAGCTTGGACGATTATTTGCGGTTAGATGAGGCGATTGTCTTGTATTATTTCCAAGTTTGGCAGGAAGAAGAGGATCGCATTTTGCGCGATCTTTGTGTAAGATTTCTAAATAGACGTCTTTTTAAATATATTGAATTTAATCCAAACAACCGAATGGATGATTGGCTCGTGCTACATGATTTGTTTAAGCAGGCTGATTTACAGCCAGATTATTATTTAGTATTGGATTCCTCGTCTGATTTGCCTTATGATTTTTACAGACCGGGTGAGGAAGAAGAGCGAGTGCCGATTCATTTGTTAATGCCAAATGGAAAGCTACGAGAGCTTTCGCGACAATCAGACGTTGTTGAGGCGATTTCAGGTAAGAAGAGAACGGATCATAAGCTGTATGTGCCACTTGATCGGTTAGAGGACGAAGAAGAGTATGGTGAGATTAAGCGCCAAATACGAAAGGTTCTAGATATATAATGAAAAGGGAAGAGGGATAACGATGCTGAAGGATCACGCCAATGTGATGGGGCTGTTTTTGCAGGCGGGAGAAATCATCGGCAGAAAAAAACTGCAGAAAATGATTTACATTGCGAAGAAGCTGAATGCGCCTTTTTCAGAGAAATATACGTTTCATATGTTTGGACCGTATTCGGAAGAGTTAAGCTTAAGGATGGAGGAACTGTGTAACTTAGGGTTTGTCGTTGAACGTAAAGAGGATAAAGGGCATTACGTTCAATATCGTTATACACTTTCTACTGAAGGGGAGAGATTCTTAGGCATGTATCCGAATCAGTCTCTCTCGAAGGAATTGGTTGAAGCGTTAAATGACAAGAGCTCACGTTTTTTAGAGCTTGTTTCCACGTTACTGTACTTTGAAGATTTGGATATGGCTGAGCAGAAGGAAAAGGTTCATACTTTAAAGGCTAAGCAAAACTATAGTGATGAGGAATTAGATGAAGCATATACCTATATACATATGTTGCGGGGGCTGTTGTCATAATAGTATTTGGAAAGGATGATGGTTAGATGGATTTATTAAACAATGACAACCTTAAGAAGAAGACAACGGGCTTTAATATTTTAAGTGGGGATTCTACAGATGGGCATGGTGGATACGGTGCAGGGGTGATGAATTTAGATAATGTGTCACCTATTTTTGTTTGTCCAGAGGACGATGAGGCATTTGTTGATATGGGAGCTCTTCATGCTCGTTCAGCCGTCGAGAAACGTATTAAATTTTTGAAAAATAAGGAAGAGGTACCAAACGGCAAACTGTATTGGCTCGTTTGGGTATCGATTGAATATAAGGATAAGAAGCCGTATTATGCAGGTGTAGCAGGCTGTGAAATGCTCGTTGACCGCGAAATTCGACGTGGGTATAAGAGTATGCCAGAGCATGTGAATAAGATGGATAAATCACTAAAAGGGAAAGTAGCTGTCGATGATATGGATACAAAATCAAGGAAAATCCTTGCCCGTTTCCTGAAAGATCATAATGAGGCGATGTGGGAGCATTCTTCAGAGGAACTACACGCAGCTTTATTAGATGATTAGCGTTTATAAACGGCTTGGAAGCCTAATCAAGCTAGATTGACTATCAGAACGTCGTATAAATGTAAAGGGTAAATTACGCTTAAATTTGAACGATTTTTGAACAGTGGTTGCGACTATTGAGCTTTTTCGTCATAGCGAGTAAACTAAAAGGAAGTATAAACGCACATTTATACTAGGACAAAAAAAGCTGATCTCCAAAATGGAGGTCAGCTTTTTTGACTTTTTTAAAAGATAAGAATGTATAAAATAAAGTATAGAGGGTGTTGGCAAACGCAAAAGAGAGCGACGGCTTCGCACGTTACACGTTGTTCTGAAAGTTCAGAATAACTGAAAACCGTGCTGTAACGGCTCCGCACGACCCATTTAATAAAAAACGCTGCGCATTTTTCTTAGCTTCCGAACCAGCGGAAGAAGCGATCAATGATATTCTCTTTATCATGGTCTTGCTCTTCGTTTAACATGGCATCTTCTGTCGGGGACGGGCATGGAGTAGTTGGCTCTGTCCCTTCAAGAAAGTAAGTTGTACGGTGGGTTGGACAGTCTTCAGTCGCTAATAGGCCAGTGAAAGGATCCATTTCAACCCCAATAACTCCATCAGGGACGTCAAATGGAATTATATTTTGGCCTTCCAAGGCGTGCTCTGTGAATTGTGCCCAAATCCTCTTGGCAACTTGAGCTTCAGAGGAGTCGATCAGGTGATCGCGGTCATAGCCTACCCATACACTTGTCGATAATTGTGGTGTGAAACCGACCATCCAGCTATCAGTCGGGGTTGATCCTGATTTGCCAGCAACTTCACGAGAGAGGAAATGTGAAATAGAGCCTCCTGTGACGGAAGTGTAGCCATTTAAATAAGGGTCAAACATCCCCTTCATCAAATCAGTTGTAATATAGGCTAAACGAGGGTCAAGAGCAGGCTCTAGCTCTGGCTCAGACTCATATAGAATCTCACCCTCAGAATCGACGACTTTACGAACGAGACGAGGCGTGACGCGTTGACCGCCGTTAGCGAAGGCGCTATATGCTGTAGCTAGCTCTAATGGGTTTACTTCTGCTGCTCCAAGAGCGAGTGAAGCTCGTTCTGATAATGGACTTGTCATTCCTGTTCGATCAGCAATATCAACAAGCTTATCCATCCCAAGTAAAAGGTGAGTTTTAATGGCATAAATATTATCGGAGTAGGCCATCGCTTGTAGCAAAGTGATAAAGTCATTGGCGTAATTGTCATTAAAATTACTCGGTTTCCATACTTCACGTCCTTCATCTAATGTAAAGGTCGTTTCTTCACTTAATAGAGTTGAAGAGGGTGTATAGCCATTCTCAAGTGCAGCATAATACAAAAATGGCTTAAAAGTCGATCCACCGTGTCTCTCTAAATCAGTCGCACGATTAAAGGGACTGTCATCGTAATTCTTTCCGCCGACGAGAGCTTTTACATCTCCTTGCACTGGATCAAGGGCGACAAGAGCGACTTGTAATTCATTATTCGGCATTTCTGATTGAACGAACCGTTCCGCCTCTCGTTGCATATTTGGATCAAGCGTCGTATAAATCCGTAGGCCACCGATTTCAAATAAGGTCGGCTCTAGTCCGATCTCTTGAATCAGCTCACGTTCCACAGCATCTTGAAAATAAGGACCAACGGTTGTCGTGGCTTCAAGCTCGTCATGATCAAATACAAGCTCCTCAGCATATGCTTCATCTGCTTCGACCTGTGTGAGCACCCCTGTTGCTACCATTGATTGTAAGACGACACTTTGCCTTTTCTTCGCCCTCTCTAAGTCAAATAGAGGAGAATAGTAGCTAGGTCCTTTTGGAATACCGGCAAGCATGCTTGCTTCAGCGAGGGAAAGCTCTTGTGCTGATTTACCAAAATAATGATAGGCCGCTGCCTCGATGCCATATGCCCCGTGACCGTAATAAACGGTATTTAAATAGCCTTCAAGAATTTGATCCTTGTCATAATTCATTTCAAGGCGAAGGGAGTACATTAATTCATTCCATTTTCGTTTCCACGTTTTATCATGACTTAAATAGAGGTTGCGAGCATATTGCTGTGTAATCGTACTGGCACCTTGTACCATAGATCGTGAGCGGATGTTCGCCAGCATCGCTCCGCCAATTCGAAAGGGGTCGAACCCAAAATGATCGTAAAATTTCCGATCCTCGACAGCGATAGTTGCATCAATGACATCGTGGTCTATTGCCGATAGTTCAAGCCAGTGTCGGTTTTCCCCTTGATGGCGTTCCCCAATAATGGATTGATCCGCTCCGAAATAAACCGTCGTTTGTGCAACTGTTAATGGTGGAGGGCCTTGCATTTTCGTATAAGAAAGTAAGCCAACCGCAGCAGCAGTAAGCAAAACGAATAATAGCAGTATGAGTCTAAACAATAACCTTATAAGACGCATTCTTCGCCGTTTGCGTCGATTCAAGATGACTTCCATGTTGCCACCCCCATATAAGAGAAAGTACCTTTATCTTTATCATTGGTAAAAACATGAAAGCTTAAACGTCTGAATTCAAAGAGAAAGTGTCGAAGAACATTGCTGATTTTCAAGCATTGCTATATACTTTCTTTTGAAGAAACGACTTATTACGTTTTAGTAATCAAAAATGATGAGCAGCACGACAGAACAGAAATGAATCGTTAATATGAGGTGAAAGTAATGGAATTATGGTATACAGAAAAGCAAACAGAGCGTTTCGGCATTACAGCAAAGGTGAAGCAGACGCTTCATACGGAAAAGACGGAGTTTCAACAATTAGATATGATTGAAACGGAAGAGTTTGGAAATATGCTTGTTCTAGATGGAATGGTGATGACAACGGAGAAGGATGAATTTGTTTACCACGAAATGGTTGCTCATGTACCGTTATTTACGCACCCAAACCCGAAACGTGTATTAGTCGTTGGAGGAGGAGATGGTGGTGTAATCCGTGAAGTGTTAAAGCATCCTTCTGTGGAAAAGGCGACCCTTGTTGAAATCGATGGGAAAGTAGTCGAGTACTCGAAGAAATATTTACCGACTATTGCTGGTGCACTTGAAGATCCACGTGTCGAAGTGCAAATTGATGACGGCTTTATGCATATTGCCAAAGCAGAAAATGAATATGATGTGATCATGGTAGATTCGACCGAGCCGGTAGGACCAGCTGTTAAATTGTTTGAAAAAGGCTTTTATGAAGGGGTTTCAAGAGCGTTAAAGGAAGACGGAATCTTTGTCGCACAAACCGACAACCCTTGGTTTCAAGGGGAATTAATTTCGCACGTATATCGTGATGTGCAGGAAATCTTTCCGATTACGAATTTATACACAGCGAACATTCCAACCTATCCTAGTGGTCTTTGGACATTTACAATTGGATCGAAAAAATATGACCCGTTACAGGTTAAGGACAGTCGCTTTCATCAAATCGAGACAAACTATTATACGAAGGATTTACATAGCGCAGCGTTTGCTTTACCACGATTTGTAGCAAGATTAATCGGAAGAGACTAATTTGAAAGAAGATGAGCAACCAACAGTGGCTGCTCATTTTTTTCAAAGAGGATGAAAAGTCTTCTAAAGGACTTAGACGAGACCGCTGAAAATGTACAAATCAACTTTTTCAGTACCTTTAATTTGACTGGAAAAGATATGAAGCGCTTCTTGCAACTGAGCCTGAAACTCGCTAAACTATGAAAGATAGAGAGGTGTGCGAGCCACATGAAAAAGGCGCTAAAACGATTTGTGAAAATGCATTTTCAGACGAAAGTAGAGCAGGATGACCATACGGATACGAATGATTTCACAACTAGAGGAGAGCTCTTTCATAAAGGCAGTCAAGATTATTTGCGCTTTGAAGAGGCACCCCCAGGTCTTGAGAAGGTTCAGACGACGATGAAATGGGATGGACATGAATTAATGTTAATTAGACAGGGGGCTGTCTTAATGAGACAAGCTTTCGTTGCAGGTGAAAGAACGTTTGGACGTTATGTGACACAAGAGGCATCTTGGGAAACAGAAGCGATCACTGAAAAAGTATTAGTACAATGGCCGCGAGGAAAGACACGTGGGCGGATTGAAATCTGTTATCGGTTCTTATTGCAAGGACAAGAGACAGGACGTCATAATGTTCGCTTAACGCTTGAGGAGGAATAAATAGATGAATAGTGTAGAGCAATTGAAGCAGCAATTAAAAGAAGAAATTACGAATGCAGTGAAGGCTGCTCAGTTAGCGGATGATCAAACGATCCCAGAATGTATATTAGAATCACCTAAGGATAAAGTACATGGTGACTATGCGACGAATATGGCGATGCAGCTAGCGCGAATTGCCAAGCAAGCTCCAAGAGCCATAGCGGAGCAAATTGTCGAGCATCTTGATCAAGCTCGTGCTTCAATTGAAAAAGTTGAAATTGCTGGGCCAGGCTTTATTAATTTTTATATGGATAAAGCGTATTTACGTGAGGTCGTCCCAACGGTTATAAAGATGGGTGAGCGCTATGGCGAAACAAATATTGGTGCAGATACAAAGATTCAGATCGAATTTGTTTCTGCTAATCCAACTGGGACGTTACATCTTGGGCATGCGCGTGGTGCGGCAGTTGGTGATGCGCTTTGTCATATTTTGGACAAGGCAGGATATGAGGTCGAACGGGAATATTATATTAATGATGCTGGGAATCAAATTCATAATTTGACACTTTCTCTTGAAGCTCGTTATTTTCAAGCTCTTGGAAAAGAGAAGGGAATGCCAGAGGATGGCTATCATGGCAAAGATATCATTGAATTTGGTCAGCAGTTAGCTGATGAATATGGCGATAAATTTGTACATCAATCAGAAGGGGACAGAAGGGCATTCTTTCGCGAGTATGGATTAAAGAAGGAGCTAGATAAGATTAAATACGATTTGAAGGAATATCGGGTTGAATTTGACCATTGGTTCTCTGAAACATCGTTATATGAATCTGGCAAAGTGGACGAAACATTAGCATATCTCCTTGAAAAAGGCGAGACGTACGAAAAGGATGGTGCTACGTGGTTCCGCTCAACGTCGTATGGTGATGACAAAGACCGTGTCTTAGTTAAAAATGATGGCTCCTATACGTATTTAACTCCCGATATTGCCTATCATCAAGATAAGATGAGTCGTGGATTTGATAAGCTTATCAACATTTGGGGAGCTGACCACCATGGGTACATTCCGAGAATGAGGGCAGCGATTCAAGCGTTAGGCTATAATGCCGAGCAAATGGATGTGGAAATCATTCAAATGGTTAGCCTCTATCAAGGCGGCGAAAAAGTGAAAATGAGTAAGCGAACTGGGAAGGCGGTCACATTACGCGATCTAATGGAAGAGGTCGGAATTGACGCAACGAGATATTTCTTTGCGATGCGCAGTGCCGATACTCATTTAGACTTTGATATGGATTTGGCGGTTTCGACGTCAAATGAAAACCCCGTTTATTATGTTCAATACGCTCATGCTCGTGTATGTAGTATGCTTCGTCAAGGTCAAGAGCTAGGATTGACTTTTGATGAGACGACTGACCTTTCAAGCTTAACGTCCGAGAAGTCTTATGATTTGCTAAAAGCAATTGGTGATTTCCCAGTCGTGGTAGCGGAGGCAGCGGCAAAACAAAGCCCGCATCGTGTGACAAACTATGTTCATGAGTTAGCTTCAACACTTCATAGCTTCTACAATGCTGAGCGTGTCATTGATCCAGATCAAAAGGAGGCGAGTGCTGCGCGTCTTGCCTTAATGAAAGCAACTCAAACAACGATCAAAAATGCGTTAGCACTTGTCGGTGTTTCATCACCTGAAAAAATGTAAATGGATGAAAAGGACTCTGGAAATTGAACATTTTCAGGGTCCTTATATAGTTATATTGAAACAGTTAAGTAGGTTGTATGAAGGAAAAGAGTAAGATCGAGTAATCCGGATGAAGATTTAACAATTCATTCGGGTTTTTCTTTTGTTTCTTCTTTATGAAATGGCAACAAGTATGGTCATCTTAACTCTCCTTCAAAAACCAATGTATGAAAAGTCGCCTCATGAGACAAAGTACAAGTATGAAAGTGGGGCTAGAAATGAATGAAATGATTCTTGCATTTATCGCTGGGTTAGTCGTTGGTTTCTTGTTTGCGTGGATTAAGCTGCCTATTCCCGCTCCGCCTGCGCTAGCGGGAATACTCGGTATTTTCGGTATATATGCAGGCTATCAACTGTTCGTATTTGTATCTGCGCATTGGCTGAAATGAGGCCACTGAATCAAGGACAAATCGACTTTTTAAGTACCCTTTATTTGAGCAATGGCTTCACTCGTTGCTTGCTTGATACGATAAACCAACTCGTATCAAGCTTCCCAAAATATGGTTTCACTCATTGCTTAAAGGGCACCACAAAGGTTAAAAGCCAAACTCTTTCAAGGCCCATTGAAATAAGGAGGCGAAGAACGTGCCGTATGTTAAATTAGACAAAGCTCGTATTTATTACGAAATATACGGGAGTGGACAGCCACTTGTTTTTGTACATCCTCCAGTGATGGGACAATTAACATTTCAATCGCAACGGTCACTTGCTAAGCACTATCAAGTCATTTTCATTGATTTATTCAATAGTGGTAAAAGTACAAAGCATGTGTCTGCATCTGAGGTAGAGGTTCCGTACTTGGCACAAATGATTAATAACGTTTTAACGAAAATGAATATCCAATCAGCCGTTATTTGTGGATATTCTAATGGAGGTTCAGTCGCAACTGAATTTGCTTTAACGTACCCCGCAAGAACGGATGGGCTTATTTTAATTGGCGGGTTTCCTGAGGTATCCTCGTTTTTATTGGAGAAGGAATTTAAGCTTGGGATTTGGGCAGCGAAGAAAGAGTTGCTGGCTTTGTTTGCTCTTGCTCTACCGAAAGCTCATTTCCGCTCTAAGCGAGAGCAGAAGGAGATGGGAAGGTGGATAAAGCGTGCTGATGCGAATGTTTTGAAAGATATGTATGAAGCCGGGGAACGATATGTAGCGACTGAACGTCTTAAGCAGCTCTCCGTACCCGTTCTAACGATTTATGGGAAACGAGATCTGTTTTCAACGCCATATATCGTCTATTTTCTTCAAGAAGTGAAGCAAATTGATGTAGTCATCGTGAGTCAAGTTGCACATCAAGTACCAACGAAGACACCAGAAGAATGTAATGCGATTATCCATCAATGGATGGTCCGTCATTTTTAGAAGTATTGGATGGACTCGTTTGAAAATGACCTTAAAATGACAGTGAAGTGTTTGGTAAAATGAAACTTCAAACTGTAGATAAAAGGCCTTTGAGTCTCATTTCTCAAAGGCCTTTTAAACTATTTCTCTTATTTTTATCGTTGAAGAGTAGGGAATGTCTATCCTACCTCTCAACAAAGCGGACGGGACGGGAGGGTCGACTCCTGCAGGAGGGAAGGGCACTGAAAAAGGTTGGTTTTTGAGGCCACTGAAAAAGTTTGGTTTTAACTTTTTCAGTGGCTTTGAAGTAATGTGCGTAGCCGTTGCCCGATTTTGAAAGCCTTGCAATGAGTGGGTTTCTCATAGCAAGGCGCGCAACGAGCGGAGCCATTACTCTTCCTTGAGTTACTAGAAAGGACTTTTTCAGTGACCTCTGCCCTTTAAGCAATGTGCGAAACCGTTGCCTGTTTTGAGAAGATTGATTGAGTGGGTTTCTCGTATCAATCGAGCAACGAGTGAAGCCATTGCTTGTCAAATCAAAGGTACTGAAAAAGTTGATTTCTACTTTTTCAATGGCCTCAGGGAAGGGCAGGTTGAAATCCACCGGCGCAGCCGGTTCGTTCAACGCCCACCTGCGGAAAGCGTACCCCCATCCCGGGAGCGAGGGCAAAGCTCCCATTCAAGTCCGAAGTATACGAGCACTTTTTCAGTGGCCTCAGCCTAGGAGGGCTTTGACCCAGCCTCTAGCACGACGCAATTAAGAAAAGACGCTATCACGCTTTTCTTATAACAAGCCTGATACAAGTGTAGCAATCTTTTCTTTACTGCGATGTATGAATGGACGCTTCTCGTATGCTTTTAAGGTTAAACGCTCGGAGCGTTGCATGTCGTATTCAAGTGTATGAAGGACCTTTTGTACGAATGCCTTTTCATAAATAAGGCAATTAATTTCATGGTTAAGGTGAAAGCTCCGCTTGTCAAAGTTCGCTGTACCGATATCACACATTTGCTCATCAATGATGATACATTTCGCATGGAAGAAGCCACGATAATATTGATAGATGCTTACACCCTCTTTTAAAAGGCGTTCGAAATAAGGATAAGCAGCTTCACGAACGAGTGGATGATCACCTTTTTTCGGGAGAACGATCCGAATGTTAATTCCCCTTTGTGCGGCATTTAGTAATTCCTTTTGCAGTAATTTTCCTGGAATGTAATAAGGGGTGCCAATGACAATAGATGATTTCGCTTGTCTAATCAAATCGATAAACGTCTCTTCTAAATAACTACCGTCAGTAGGTAAAATGCGTAATGGTACTTCTCCTTTTGCTAACCGCGGATAATGGCTTTCCTTTTTGATGTACGTTTGCTTAGCTGTTTGCCAATCTTCTAGAAATTGCTCTTGCAAATCTTGAACTCCTTCACCAGCAATACGTAAATGAAAATCTCGCCAAAAGCCGAATGAAGGGTCTCTACCTAAATATTCGTCACCGACATTAAAGCCACCGACATAACCGACTGTTCCATCGATAATTGTTAGCTTTCGATGATTACGACGATTGATCGTGAAGAACAAATATGGAAAGGAAGGAGGGTGAGAGTAGGCGATTGAGATCCCTGCTTTCTTATACTTCCTTTTAACGTGTCTTGAGAGCTTGCAACCAAAGCGGTCAACGAGCAGTCGTACAGTTACACCTTGCTTTGCTTTTAATGCCAATGTCGATAATACTTTTTTTCCAATATGGTCATCACGAAAAATATAGAAGAGGATGTGGATATGATCGGTTGCCTCTTTCATATCGTGAAGCATTTGTTTAAAGCACTCTTCTCCCTCTGTCAAGAGCATGACATCTCCGTAACGAGTTTCCTGTACGTGACGAGTCGCCTCTTTCTTCTGCTTCCTTAAGCCGAGTAAGAAGTCAATGCGCATCAAAATAATGAGTGCGACAATGACAAAAAGTGCGATTAACCATCCATTCATTTAGGAACACCTACCTTTTCTCTAAAGGAGAAGATCTTTTGATAAGATTCTTCCAACTAGATTACCCTATTTACTTGAAATTCATGTTGGTTATTTTGTAAAATCATGAAATAATAGAAGTTTAGCGTTAGTAAGAAAAAATGGCTTCGCAGTTTTTCTTATAAAAGTATGGCTCATTCGTTTGAAATTTAGTATGCTATAAGCAAAATTAGGGGAGGCAGGTTGATGAAAAAGGCAGTGAAATCGCTTGTGAAGGATCCTGAATTGATTCGAAAGCGTAGGGAGCAAATGGTTAAGGCTGCGGTACATTTATTTACGGAAAAAGGATTTCATCGCACAACCACTCGTGAAATTGCAAGTGCATCAGGGTTTAGCATTGGTACCCTTTATGAATATATTCGAACGAAGGAAGACGTTCTATTCCTTGTTTGTGATTCGATTTATGAAGAAGTTCGGGGACGGTTGCAATCATTACTGAAGGAGGAAGGGAGCGGAATGGATCGGTTAAAAAATGCCATTTCATCCTATTTCCAAGTCGTTCATGAAATGCAGGATGAAGTCCTTGTCATGTATCAAGAAACGAAATCGCTATCTAAGGACGCACTGAAATATGTGCTGGAGAAGGAAGTACAGATGGTTGCGATGATAGAAGAGGTTCTTCACCATTGTGTAAAAGAGAAGATAGCTACATTAAATGAGAAGCAGATTAAGCTGATTGCGCATAATATTGTTGTTCAAGGTCAGATGTGGACGTTTAGGCGATGGTCCATTCAGAAGCTGTACAATATTGAGGAGTACACTCAGCTTCAAGTTGAAATTCTTCTTTCAGGAATGAAAAATACAAAAGCTATGGAATAAAGCTTATAATTATGTTTATAATGAAAAGATGTGCGATAGATTGCGAAGAAAGGACGTGGCAAGATGGGATTAGAATTATCGAAAGACGAAGTAATAGAGCATTCAATGGTAGAGATTGCTTACGGAATTATGAAAAAGGGTCGTAAGCCTTATGATTACTATGATTTGATGGATGAAGTAGCAAAAGTGAAAGGTATGAACGAGGAACAAGTAGCTGAACGAATTGCGAACTTATATACAGATTTAAATATTGATGGTCGTTTCCATTCACTTGGAGATAACACATGGGGGTTGAAAAGCTGGTATGCACTAGAGCAGGCTGAGGAAGAGATTACAACGCCTGTGAAGCCGAAGAAGAAATCAAAAGCAACAGCTGACCTCGATGATGACTTTGATGATTATGAAGATGAATATGAAGATCTTGAAGACGAACTAGATGAGATTGCTATGGAAGACGATGCTGATAAGGATGAGGAATCAGACGAGTATTCAGATGGAGTCGAAGATATAGACGAAGATGAGGATGATTCTGATAAATTTGAAGAAGATGGGAACTAATGAATCTGCTTGACTTCTTCGAGCATTCTCGGTAGAATCATTTTTGGGCTTAAGAACCGAATGGTGAAGTTAAAACAAAAGTGTGCCCCTTTACACAGGAGGGATCGCTCACTTTTGTTTTTTTTTATAACTAGATTGAAAGTATAAAAATAAGGGAGACGAAAACATGGCAACAAAATATATCTTTGTCACAGGCGGTGTGGTGTCGTCATTAGGAAAGGGAATAACAGCAGCTTCATTAGGGCGTTTATTAAAAAATCGTGGGTTGAAAGTCACAATTCAAAAATTCGATCCTTATATCAATGTCGATCCAGGAACAATGAGTCCGTATCAGCATGGTGAAGTATTTGTGACAGACGATGGAGCAGAAACCGATCTTGATTTAGGGCACTATGAGCGTTTTATTGATATTAACCTAAGTAAAAATAGCAATGTTACAACTGGGAAAATATATTCAACGGTCTTAAAGAAGGAACGTCGTGGAGATTACCTTGGTGGCACAGTACAAGTCATACCTCATGTGACGAATGAAATCAAAGAGCGTGTATTCCGTGCTGGGCGTGAAACACATGCTGATGTAGTCATTACAGAAATTGGTGGGACGGTTGGTGACATTGAGAGTTTACCGTTTCTAGAGGCGATTCGCCAAATAAAGAGCGATGTCGGCTTTGAAAATGTGATGTATATTCACTGTACACTTATTCCTTATTTAGCTGCAGCTGGTGAGATGAAATCAAAACCAACTCAGCATAGTGTAAAAGAGCTTAGAAGCCTAGGAATCCAACCAAACATTATTGTTGTACGTACGGAGAAGCCAGTTCCACAAGAGATGAAAGAGAAAATTGCGTTATTCTGTGACATTAATAAGGATGCGGTTATTGAGGCGCGCGATGAAGATTCATTATATAAAGTACCACTTGAGCTGCAAGCACAGCACTTAGATGATATTGTTTGTCGCCATTTCAAATTAACGTGTGATACAGCTGATATGACTGAATGGAAAGAGCTCGTTAATAGAGTTCAGAACTTATCGAAAAAGGTTACGATTGCCCTTGTCGGTAAATATGTGGCCTTGCAAGATGCCTATCTTTCAGTTGCAGAGGCATTGCGTCATGCTGGCTATTATTATGATGCTGATATTGACATTAAATGGGTTCACTCTGAAGAAGTGACAAAGGATAATGTTGCTGAATATTTAGAAGGTATAGATGGTGTTCTTGTTCCTGGGGGCTTTGGTGATCGTGGGGTTGAAGGGAAAATGGTCGCGATTCAATATGCGCGTGAACAAGGAGTGCCATTTCTAGGTATTTGTCTAGGTATGCAGCTAGCATCGATTGAGTATGCAAGGAACGTATTAGGACTTGAAGGTGCTCATTCGGCTGAGTTAAATCCAGAAACGCCTTATCCAATCATTGATCTCCTTCCAGAACAAAAGGATGTAGAAGATATGGGTGGAACATTACGTCTCGGCTTGTATCCGTGTAAGCTTGACAAAGGGTCGCTTGCAGATGTGACATACAAGGAGCCAGTCGTGTATGAGCGGCACCGCCATCGTTATGAGTTTAACAATGAATATCGTGAGCAAATGGAGGATGCGGGCTTTATCTTCTCTGGGACAAGTCCAGATGGTCGCTTAGTCGAAATTATTGAGCTTCGTGACCACCCATTCTTCATTGCTTCTCAGTTTCACCCTGAGTTCACATCTAGACCGACACGCCCACAGCCGTTATTTAGAGAGTTTATTGGTGCGTCGTTAAAAACAGAATAGGATTGGATTGCTGTTGAAAAGCGCCCTCAAGGACAATACTTGAGGGCGCTTTTTTATACACTAATATGGTGGACAATTGTCGCTAGTCTTTACAGTGCTTACTTAATACTCCTCCAACATTTCCTTCATCGTCAGTTGGATAGCGATAAAGCAAAAGAGAGCTGCGATTGAAGCAGGGTGACCAATCCGGTATCCTAGATCATTGGGCACTAACCCATCCATGCAATCCAAGTCAATGATTATATCTGCTAGCTCATCAAGCTCACTCGATTCGTGCTTCGTTACGATAGCAACAAATGGAACAGCTTGCTCGGTTAAGATCTTCGCTGTTTTTAGTAGTACGTGATGGTCTGATGTGGGTGCTACGAGCAGTGCGCGGTCAACAGGAGATATCGTTGCCATAGATCCATTCTGATAGAGGGGGTTCGTTTGCTCAAAGCGATCTTGACCATAAAGTGCTTCAGCAAGCACACCGCCCATTTCCTCTTGTGCATCAATATACAGGCTCCCATCTCCGACTAATGATTGGCATAGAAGGCGGGCGGCCTCTTCAACTAATTCTTCTTTTTGAGCGATGTCCTTGAGGCATCCTTGAAGCTGTGTTGTGAAAATCGTAAGCACAGTCGTTTCCTCCTTCTTTTCAGTGTCTTCTTATTCGATCGTATTGAAAAAATCGCTACATTGAGGTCACCGAAAAAATTAAAAACCAACTTTTTCAGAGCTCTTTCTACATCCCTTTTTCACTAACTGACTATTATGAACGACACATACCTCGAAATTATAAAAGGATTTCAATTGGAACGCAAGAAATGCAAAATATGTCGGACGAAATTATGAAAATTGAGTGGAATTTGGAAGGAGTTAGCCATTACTTGGCGAATATGTCGAGGGTGGTTTAGAATAGAGGAGCATATTTGATGAGGTAAATATGATTTAAATTAGGAGGAAGAAAGCATGAACAAAATTCTTGTCGTCGACGATCAATATGGAATACGTGTACTGCTTAGTGAAATTCTTCAAAAAGACGGTTATGTCATGTCTGATGCGGCAAATGGTGCTCAAGCTCTTAAATTGGTGGAGAAAGATAGACCAGACCTTGTGTTACTTGATATGAAAATTCCAGGAATGGATGGTCTGGAAATTTTAAGGCGTATTAAAGAGCATGATGAATCAATTCGTGTTATTATGATGACTGCTTACGGAGAATTGAATTTAATTAATGAAGCGATGAGTTTAGGTGCGGTAACACACTTTGCTAAGCCGTTTGACATTGATGACATTCGCGAAGTGATTCGTAAGACATTAGAAATGGAAGAGATTTCAAAGTGAATGTTTCTAAAAAAATTGACGAATCTCCGGTATAAATGGGTATTTTCTTGGGAGAGTATGCTATAATGGACACGTTCAACTATAGAGAGCATTTTGAAGATCATGCCTCTTACATAGAGATACGCATATTTGCGTGACGCGCTTACTTTTTGTACAAATAAGTAGATACGTCTACCGGGGATGTTGATCTTCGATTAAGGCTCAATTTAAGGAGGAAAAGAAACATGCCTTTAGTTTCAATGAAGGAAATGCTTAACAAAGCAAAGGCGGAAAGCTATGCAGTGGGTCAATTCAATTTGAATAACCTTGAGTTCACTCAAGCCATTCTACAAGCTGCCGAAGAGGAAAAGTCACCAGTAATCCTTGGTGTGTCTGAGGGTGCAGCTCGTTATATGGGTGGATTCAAAACAATCGTCAAGCTTGTTGAATCATTAATGGAAGAGTATGGTACAACTGTACCTGTTGCGATTCACCTTGACCATGGTTCTAGCTTTGAAAAGTGTGTAGAAGCGATTCATGCAGGATTTACTTCTGTAATGATTGATGGCTCTCATCACCCGCTAGAAGAAAACATTGCGATTACAAAGCAAGTTGTAGCAGTTGCTCATACGTTAGGGGTATCTGTTGAGGCTGAGCTTGGTCGTATTGGTGGACAAGAGGATGACTTAATTGTTGACGATGCAGAAGCTGCTTATGCCATTCCTTCTGAATGTAAGCAACTTGTTGCAGAAACAGGTGTTGACTGTTTTGCACCAGCGCTTGGATCTGTTCACGGACCATACAAAGGTGAGCCTAACTTAGGCTTCGATCGTATGAAGGAAATTGATGACCTAGTAGGAATTCCACTTGTTCTTCATGGTGGTACAGGAATTCCAGTAGCTGATGTTCAAAAGGCTATTGAGTTCGGACATGCGAAGATCAATGTAAATACAGAAAGCCAAATTGCATCTGCGAAAGCTGTTCGTGAAACGATTGATGCAAACCCTGATATGTATGATCCACGAAAATATTTAGGGCCTGCTCGTGACGCGATTAAAGAAACAGTAAAAGGCAAAATGCGTGATTTTGGTTCTTCAAATAAAGCATAAGCAAGCTATGTGTAGACAAAAAGCAGTTCAGCTGAACTGCTTTTTGTCCATTCATAGAGTTCATTGTATGTAGAAAAAGTGACAATCGCGAAGGCCGATGAAAAGGACATGTTATCTGATTAGCAATGGTTCGCTCGTTGCTCGCTTGATACGACTAACCCATTCGTATCAAGCCTCCAAGACAGAAAACGTTTCGCACATTGCTTTAAAGGAAACCAAAAAAGTTAAAAACAAACTTTTTGAGTTCCCTTCAGACGTCATTTCTTTTCATATAAATGAATAAAACTTTAAAAAAAGACTCGTTACTTTTTCGTTGAAATGGTTATAATGGAAGATAGAGAGATGAGCACCAATGGAAGGGATGCGATTATGGATAAATTAATGATTGAAGGCGGATATCCGTTAGAAGGAACTGTTCAAATTAGTGGTGCGAAAAATAGTGCAGTTGCGTTAATACCAGCTGCTATTTTAGCTGATTCAGAAGTGACGATTGATAATCTACCTGAAATTTCAGATGTTCAACTTCTCGCAGAGCTTCTTCAAGAGATTGGTGGAGAAGTAGAGTTAACTCCTGAAGAAATTAAAATAAAGCCTGAAAATATGATTGCGATGCCACTCCCAAATGGACGTGTCAAAAAATTGCGGGCATCTTACTATTTAATGGGTGCCATGCTAGGTAAATTTAAGAAAGCGGTGATTGGATTACCGGGTGGTTGTAACTTAGGTCCAAGACCGATTGATCAACATATAAAAGGCTTTGAGGCACTTGGAGCTAAGGTGACGAATGAACAAGGTGCGATTTATTTGCGCGCTGATGAACTCCGTGGTGCAACGATCTATTTGGATGTTGTCAGTGTTGGAGCGACCATTAACATTATGCTGGCTGCTGTTCGAGCGAAGGGGCAGACGATTATTGAAAATGCCGCAAAGGAACCTGAAATTATTGACGTTGCTACACTGTTAACAAGTATGGGAGCGAAAATAAAAGGAGCAGGGACAAATGTTATTCGAATCGATGGGGTCGACTCATTACCAGGTTGCCGCCATTCTATCATTCCTGATCGGATCGAAGCAGGAACGTATATGATATTGGCGGCTGCTATGGGTCAAAGAGTGATCATTGATAACATTATTCCTTACCATGTTGAATCACTCATTGCTAAGCTACGTGAAATGGGTGTATCGATTGATGTAAATGATGACCAATTATTGATACATAACCATAAACCAAAGCAAGGTGTTGATGTGAAAACATTAGTATACCCTGGCTTCCCGACCGATCTTCAGCAACCATTTACAACGTTGCTTACTCAAGCTGAAGGAACGAGTATTGTAACGGATACGATTTATAATGCACGCTTTAAGCACATTGACGAGCTCAGACGAATGGGGGCAAATGTCAAGGTAGAGGGACGTTCGGCGATTATTAATGGGGCGACTACGTTACAAGGGGCAAAGGTAAGAGCAACTGATCTACGAGCCGGAGCTGCTCTTGTAGTAGCAGGCCTATTGGCAGACGGGGTAACAGAAATTTCTGGAGTAGAGCATATTGATCGTGGCTATGCTCATCTTGAGGAGAAGTTATTAGGGCTAGGCGCAAAAATTTGGCGTGAATCGATGACTGAAGAAGAAGTAGAACAAGTAAAAAGTTAGGTTTGAAACTAAGAAGGGCTATTGTTAAGAAAAAGCCCTTCTTGAATAATTGATTGAAATATGGTTAAAATGATTGATAGTAGATACCATTTTAAGCCTTCTATTTTTCTCCGCAATAACTCCAAATATGACCTTATTATTTGATAAATAATAGTTTTCCTAGTATAGATGGATATGTTGTCAGTGAAGGAATCAAAACAAGTGTATCGAACCATTGATGTGGTGAGCATCAATGGGTATTCTAATATATAAGAAACGTGGTGTTACGATGGGTGTACATATTTCAGAATTGGAAAATATGAAGCTAAAAGAGCTTTATGAACTTGCTAGAGAATACAAAGTGTCTTATTATAGCAAGCTAACGAAAAAGGAGCTTGTCTTTGCCATTTTAAAAGGACAAGCTGAACAAGACGGTTTAATGTTTATGGAAGGCGTACTAGAAATTATTCAATCAGAGGGGTTTGGATTCTTACGACCGATTAATTACATGCCAAGCTCAGAGGATATTTATATTTCTGCTTCGCAAATCCGCCGATTTGATTTACGAAATGGTGATAAAGTATCAGGGAAGGTTCGACCTCCTAAGGAGAATGAACGTTATCATGGATTGTTACATGTTGAAGCTGTAAATGGCGATGCGCCTGAAACATCGAGAGAGCGTCCTCACTTTCCGGCATTAACGCCACTTTATCCTGAGCAGAAGGTCGAACTAGAAACAGCCCCTGGCCGTGTATCTTCAAGGATTATTGATATGATTTCACCTGTTGGATTTGGACAGCGCGGCTTGATTGTCGCACCTCCTAAAGCAGGTAAGACCTCATTAATGAAGGAAGTAGCGAATAGTATTGCGGAAAACCACCCGGATGTTGAGCTGATTGTTCTATTGATTGATGAACGTCCAGAAGAAGTGACTGATATTGAACGTTCGGTAAAAGCAGAAGTAGTTAGCTCGACGTTTGATGAAGTGCCTGAAAATCATATTAAAGTGGCCGAGCTCGTTCTAGAGCGCGCCATGCGTCTCGTCGAACATCGTAAGGATGTCGTCATCTTAATGGATAGTATTACTCGTTTGGCGAGAGCGTATAATCTCGTCATTCCACCGAGTGGTCGAACGCTATCTGGTGGTATCGATCCAGCAGCCTTCCACCGTCCGAAGCGTTTCTTTGGGGCGGCCCGTAATATTGAAGAAGGCGGAAGCTTAACGATTTTAGCAACAGCGCTCGTTGAAACGGGTTCACGTATGGATGATGTCATCTATGAAGAATTTAAAGGGACAGGTAATATGGAGCTTCATCTTGATCGCAAATTGGCTGAGCGACGTATTTTCCCAGCGATCGATATTCGTCGCTCTGGTACGCGAAAAGAAGAAATGCTAATGCCTAAAAGTCAGTTAGATAAGCTATGGGCCATTCGTAAAACGATGAATGATTCTCCAGATTTTGTCGATCATTTCATTAAGCGAGTGAAGGAAACGAAAACAAACATTGACTTTTTTGCATCAATGGAAGAAGAAATGAACGCAAGAGGAAGGAAAAGATAAACCATTGGATGAAAATGGAGTTGCTTTTTCTCGGTTGAGTTGATATAATTTCGTCATGTGTGATTGAGATAACTCTGTTTCGAAGAGATTCAGGGCAAAAGGAGTTGAAAGTAATGAAACAAGGTATTCATCCTGATTATCAAAAGGTTGTATTTATGGATACAAGCACGGGCTTTAAGTTCCTAAGTGGATCTACAAAGGGCTCCTCTGAAACTATTGAGTGGGAAGATGGAAACACATATCCACTTTTGAAAGTGGAAGTAAGTGCTGATTCACACCCGTTCTACACTGGTAAGCAGAAGCTAAACGACTTAGGCGGACGTGTCGATCGTTTCAAGAAGAAATACAACTTGAAATAAACCGCATTATATAAACAGGCAATAGCAATGTGCATTGCCTGTTTTTTCATGTACATGTAGTAGCAATTGTCAGAAGAGATATATTATAGATGAGGTGTAAACGATGTATGGGGATAAACAGCTTGGTTCAATTGAAGTCATATGTGGGAGTATGTTTTCAGGCAAATCGGAGGAGCTCATCCGACGAGTTCGAAGAGTGAGCTTTGGAAATGTAAAGGTTCAAGTGTTTAAGCCGATGATTGATAATCGTTACAGTGAAGAAGAGGTCGTATCCCACAATGGAACAAAGGTCTGGGCATTACCAGTGGAGCGAGCCATTGACGTGTTAGAAAAAGTCGAAGCTACAACACAAGTTGTTGCAATTGATGAGGTACAGTTTTTTGATGAGGCCATTATCGAAATTGCTGAAGAGTTAGCGAATCGTGGGAAACGAGTTATTTGCGCAGGATTAGATCGTGACTTCCGTGGTGAACCGTTTGGTCCGATTCAGCCGCTATTAGCGATTGCTGAGGATGTTACGAAGCTCCAAGCGATTTGTCCATTATGCGGGGCACCTGCAAGTCGTACACAACGATTAATTAATGGGAAGCCTGCATCGTATGATGATCCGATCATCTTAGTAGGAGCATCAGAGTCCTATGAACCTCGTTGCCGTAATTGTCATGAGGTGGAGCGGAAGCAAAAGGAATTAAAGGGTCATCGAATGAGTTTATAAAGTCGAATGAAAATAGGAATGTTTCAAAAGGTTAATGATCGACCTTTTGAAACATTCCTATTTTCGTTTTAGAGGTTCTTTCTGACAAGGCTCGTAAGTTTGTTTGTGAGGTATGTATGAGAGTTAAGAGGGTGTCGCCATATTTGAATTTAAATGGCATATTATCTTCCGTAAATTGAGACTAACATGTTAAATGTTGCTATCGTATATCTTGTAAAACAAAAACAGTTGTTATAAGGGGGCTCATTTATGAACAGAAATGTATGGTACCATTCTTTCTTTATTGGGATTGTTATGTGTCTACTGCTGTTAGCAGGATGTGGTGAAGGGAATGAAGAACCTGCCACGTCTGAACCAACAGGAGGGGAAACAGAAGATGATCCAGACGTGGAATTAGCGGAGGGAGAGGAGTACATAAATGTAGGTATCCTTCATTCTTTGAGCGGAACGATGGCGATGAGTGAAACGTCAGTAAGGGATGCCGAATTACTAGCTATTGAAGAAATTAATGAAGCGGGAGGAGTGTTAGGGAAAACAATCGTTCCAATCATTGAAGATGGAGCCTCTGAGCCATCTGTATTTTCAGAAAGAGCGACAAAGCTCTTACAGCAGGATGAGGTAGCAGTTGTTTTCGGTGGTTGGACTTCAGCGAGTCGAAAAGCGATGTTACCTGTATTCGAGGAAAATGATGGATTGCTTTATTATCCAGTGCAATACGAGGGGATGGAAGCTTCTCCGAATATTTTCTACGCCGGAGCAGCACCGAATCAGCAAATTGTACCAGCCGTTGATTGGTTACTTGAAGAAAAGGGAACAGAGTTCTTTCTACTTGGATCTGATTATGTATTCCCTAGATTAGCGAACCAAATCATTATGGCACAATTAGAGGCAAACGGTGGAACAACGGTCGATGAGCAATATACTCCGTTAGGTCATACTGATTATAGCACGATTATTTCTCGAATTCGTGATACTCAGCCAGATGTCATTTTTAATACATTAAATGGTGATAGTAATGTAGCCTTCTTTAAGCAGCTTGCTGATGCAGGCATCTCGTCTGAGGATGTTACAATTCTGTCGGTCAGTGTAGCAGAAGAAGAAATACGAGGTATCGGAGCTGACGTATTAGAAGGTCATTATGCTAGTTGGAATTATTATCAAACGACAGATACACCTGAGAATGAGGAATTTGTCACGAAGTATAAAGAAGCCTATGGTGAGGATCGTGTAACAGGAGATCCGATTGAAGCTGGTTACTTTATGGTGCATATGTGGGCGCAAGCTGTTGAAGCTGCAGGCTCCTTTGAGGTCGATGCTGTGAAGGAAGCGGCTGGCGGCTTAGAATTGGCTGCACCTGGTGGTATGGTGATATTTGATGGTGACAATCAGCACGTATGGAAAACCGTTAGAATTGGTGAGATTACGAGCGATGGGCAATTTGAAGAAGTGTGGAATTCTGGTGAGCCTGTGAAGCCTGATCCATTTTTGGAAAGCTACGATTGGGCGAGTGATATTAGCTCGTCTGTTCAATAAATTGGTACTGTCCCAAAAGGTTCCTGACACCTTTTGGGATAACACTACACCATTTAAATTGTAAGAGGTGGGATGGACATGGAAGGGATGATCATGCAGGCTTTTAATGGGATTAGTTTAGGGTCGATTCTATTATTAATTGCATTAGGGCTAGCAATAACATTTGGCTTAATGAAAGTCATCAATATGGCACATGGAGAACTTATTATGGTTGGAGCGTATGCAACGTATGTGACTCAGCTTCTATTTAAGCAATTTCTCCCTCCGGCGATGTATAGCTTGTACTTTATATTAGCAATTCCGTTTGCCTTTATCGTGGCAGCATTAATCGGAATGTTATTAGAATATTTGGTCATTCGACATTTATATGGTAGACCATTAGACAGTTTATTAGCAACCTTTGGTGTTGGTCTTATTTTACAACAAACGGCAAGGTCGATGTTTGGTGCACCAAACGTTGGTGTCGAAGCACCTACTTTCTTACGAGGAGGACTTGAATTATTTGGAATGACGTTCCCGTATACACGATTATTTATTATCGGACTTGTAATTGTTTGTTTTCTTTTTTTATATCTGTTTTTGTATAAGACAAATAATGGTCGACGGATACGTGCCGTTATGCAAAACCGTGAAATGGCAATGTGTTTAGGTGTTTCCTCGCGCAAGGTTGATACGTTAACATTTGCAGTTGGTGCTGGCTTTGCTGGTATAGCTGGCTCAGCATTAACGTTGATTGGACCGATTGGGCCAACGATTGGAATGAATTACATCATCGATGCATTTATGGTTGTCGTTGTTGGAGGAGTGGGGATGTTAGCAGGTACGGTTGTCGGAGCATTAGGAATAGGTGTATTTAATACTATTTTTGAATACTGGACGGATGCATCTATGGGAAAGGTACTTGTATTTGCTCTTATTATCCTCTTTTTACAGTGGAAGCCATCAGGCTTATTCTCATTACGAACTCGTTCATTAGATTAAGGGGCAAAGGAGTAGAAGATGATGCAACAGTCGATGGTTAAAATGATGTATGACAGAAGGTGGCTTTTTACGATTATTTTATTAGTATTAGCTCTTTGTCCCCTTTTCTTGTCAGATTTTCGTTTGAATTTATTAGGTCGCTTTTTGACGTTTGCCATACTCGTCATTGGTCTTGATCTATTGTGGGGTTATACAGGGGTTCTTAGTTTAGGGCATGGAATCTTCTTTGGAATCGGTGCGTATGTAATGGCCATTTATTTAAAGCTTGAAGCAGGTGGAGGCGCCGTTCCGGATTTTATGATGTGGAATGGAATAACGGAGTTGCCTTGGTTTTGGACGGTTTTAGCCAATCCGTTTCTAGCCATTTTCTTAGCGATCACGTTCCCAATGCTAGTGGCAGGGATGCTAGGCTTTTTTATCTTTCGAAATCGTATTAAGGATGTCTACTTTACTATTTTGACGCAAGCGTTAGTAATCGTAACAGTGACGTTGATCGTAAGTCAGCAGGAATATACCGGAGGAACCAATGGTATTACAGGTTTTTCGACTATATTTGGATTTTCGTTAACCGCTTCAAGTACACAAACGTTCTTGTATTTCATTACGGTAGCGTGCTTAGGGCTTATTTTCTTTTTATGCTACCGTCTTATATCAAGTCGGTTTGGTAAGGCGCTGATCGCGATTCGAGATGGTGAGAATCGCCTTCGCTTTTCAGGCTATGATACGTCGCTGTTTAAAGTCTTTGTCTTTTCAATTTCTGCTGGTATTGCGGGGCTTGCTGGAATGCTTTTTGTCTTACAGGTAGGAATGATAAGTCCAACAACGATAGGGATAGTCCCATCAATTGAAATGATCCTATGGGTGGCCATTGGTGGAAGAGGAACATTGATTGGCCCGGTCATTGGTGCGACTTTAACAAACCTAGCAAAAACCTTCTTCAGTGAGAATTATCCAGATATTTGGTTATTCTTTTTAGGCTCTGTCTTTGTCATTGTTGTTTTGTTCTTGCCGGGAGGTCTAATGAGCTTAACGAAAAAGCTCCGTTTGAAATTAAAAGGAGGAACGATATATGCCACAAAAAAAGTTAGCAAAAACCATTCTTCAGTGTAAGGATATGCTTGTGAAGTTTGGACAGTTTACAGCGATTAATTCCTTTTCCTTCACGATTAAGGAGGGAGAGCTACACTTTTTGATTGGTCCAAATGGAGCTGGTAAAACAACCTTTTTAGATGTTCTTTGTGGTAAAACGAGATGTCAATCTGGTGAAGTGTATTTTAATGACCATGAAGATTTAACTAAGCTTAAGGAATTTGAAATTGTACGCAAGGGAATTGGACGAAAGTTTCAAGCGCCATCTATTTTTCCTCATTTAACCGTATATGAAAACCTTGAAATAGCTATGAAGCAGGATAAAAGGCTATTGAAAATTTTATTTGCGAAGACGACGAAAAAGCAACATGATGAGATTGAGCAGCAGTTAAATCAGATTGGTTTGTTACAGCAATGCGAAGTCGAGGCAAGAGCTCTGTCCCATGGTCAAAAGCAGTGGTTAGAAATTGGTATGGTGATGATGCAGCAGCCTAAGCTACTTCTTCTAGATGAGCCGATTGCTGGGATGACTGAAGAAGAAGAGGAAAAAACCGGTCATTTGCTGCAGCAGCTAAAAAAGAAATGCTCAATTATTGTTGTTGAGCACGATATGGATTTTGTTCGTAAGTTCGCTGAAAAAGTGACAGTTATGCATGAAGGAAGGCTGCTTTGCGATGGGGAAATGGACGTCATTCAAAAAAATGAGCAAGTGATGGAAGTTTATTTAGGGAGAAAAGGTGAGAAGTCTGATGTTGCATATACAACAGCTTGAGGTCGCATACGATGATAGTACAGTCATTCGTGATATGTCATTAAAGCTCTATCCAGGTCAGACGGTATGTTTAATGGGACGAAATGGTGTCGGTAAGACGACCTTTATTAAAGCAATCATGGGGATATTGAAAACGAAGCAAGGAAATATTCATTATCAGGGGGAAGACGTGACAGGGAAATCGTCGACCTACCGTGCCAGAAAGGGATTAAGTTATGTTCCGCAAGGTCGTGAAATTTTCCCTCAATTAACCGTTTATGAAAACATCATGATGGGCTTTGAAGCACTGCCGAAAGGGAGAAGGAAAGAGATTGATGAAAGGATTTATCGTTACTTTCCTGTATTACAGAAGATGAGGGAGCGACGTGGTGGAGATTTGAGTGGAGGTCAACAGCAGCAGCTGGCGATTGCACGAGCTCTAGTGTCTGAGCCACAGTGTCTGTTACTTGATGAACCGACTGAAGGCATTCAGCCTAACATTGTTCAAGATATCCAAAATGTCATTCGAGACATTAAAGAACAGAACAAGGAAACTTCGATATTATTAGTGGAACAAAGCTTTGATTTTGCAAAGAGTGTAGCGGATTACTTTTATATTATTGATAAAGGACGAATTGTCTATGAAGGAGAAGAGCTAATTGAGTCAAAGGTTAGTCAATATTTAAGTGTATAGTAAGCTAGATCATTAAAGCACTGGAAAGGTAGGTAACTTCCTTTTTCAGTGCTCTTTATCATGTAAGTCGATTCGAGGGAGAATGTCGGACGCGCGTTATAGCTCAGCGCGACGCCATTAGGAAAATACGCAACTGCGTTTTTCTTATGGCTATATTTGTCACGTTCTTTTCTACAAAATCGGACAGACTATAAAAGAAATCAGTCTGAATGTAGAGGAGGTGCTTAGATTGAAGAAAGTATTATTTATTATCGTTGTGGTGACACTATTCCTTGCTATAGGCTGTCAACAACAAGACGCTCACTATGATTCTGGTGACGGTCAGGGTGTGCAAAATGCTTCAGATGAACCAGGTACGAATCGCGTCATGTACGGATTGTTCGGACCAGGGCCACTAAATTATGGACAAATTCGAAAGCAGCAATTAGGTCGCTACGATTTAGACGAAATGCCCAATACTGGTACGAACTTCAGATCTATGGATGTAGAGAGACGTCATTTGGGAAATGATCAACAGCTTATCGCTGAAATTATACAAGAGGATTTTGGTCTTGAATCTGGTATGGTGTTTCTTGCTGGAAATCATGCTTTTGTTAATGTGAAAGCACCGGAAGACATGGAGGAAAAGGAAAAGAAAGAATATTTTGATAAACTTCGTCAACAGCTTAGCCAAGAGATCCCAAGATATAATGTCCATATACGTGAGTCGGATTAAGGATTGAAGAAACTCAATCGGGCTATGCCTCATTTGGGTTTCTTACATATGGGTGAAATGTTACTATTTGAAGTTCTCACGTTCCTTCCTTCCTTCAACCTCTACTAAACACTTTTGTCTCCCTCCAAGCTTTTTTCTTCGATCTGAAAAGATTTTTCACAGTGACATTTAGGTCACTCTCGTCTCCGAGCGGTTTGTTGAATCGGATCCCAAACACTGTTATAAGGAGGCGCATAGGCGAGATCTAAATGCTCTAATTCATCAATCTTCATTTCGTTATAGAGAGCGGTTGAGAGGACATCGATTCGTTTGTCGACACCTGCATGACCGATGATTTGTCCACCGAGAAGCTGATTCGTTTCGCGGTGATAACAAAGTCGAACGGTTAACCTCTCAGCTCCAGGATAATAGCCGGCAATATGCCCGATTTCGGTGGTCATTTGATTATATGGGTAGGAAAGCTCCTCTAACTCACGACTTGATAGGCCTGTGCGCCCTAACGTTAAGCTGAAGAATTTAATAATCGATGTACCAACAATACCTTGAAAGGGTGTAGGCTGACCAATCATTGCTTTTCCTGCTAGTCTTCCTTGTTTATTAGCGTGTGTACCAAGAGGGATATAATCGTTCTTTTGCTTGATACGATGGTATTGTGTTGCGCAATCACCTGCTGCATATACGTTTTCTACATTCGTTTCCATGAAACGATTCACAATCACTGCACCGTTGCGATGAAAGTGAAGGTCAGAGTTAGAGAGAAACGATGTGTTGGGCGTCACACCGATTGCCACGACAACTAGATTAGTACGAATAGAAGCTTGATCCGTAATCACACGTTCGACACGTTCGTTGCCTGAAAATCCTTCAACGGTTCCATGAAGCCGAACGTTAATACCATTCTTTTCTGCTTCTTCTAGAATCATGTTGGAAAAGTCTTCATCGAAACTAGCAGCAAGCTGGGTCGCTTGTTCGATAATGGTCACATCTTTCCCTATTTTAATAAAATTTTCAGCGAGCTCCAGTCCGATATAACCACCTCCGATGATTGTGATATGCTTTTTTTCTTTCGCATCGGCCATTAATTGTTCAGTATCGGGAATTGTTTTCACTGTATGAATTCCTTCCAAGTCATTTCCTGGCCATGAAGGAACGATAGGACTAGCCCCTGTTGCAAGTAGCAGTTTGTCATATGAAAGGGAGAAGTCAACACCACTTACGATTTGGTTCTTTAGGTCAACCGAAGTCACTTCATGCTTAGTCCGAGCGTCAATTCGGTACTTATGACGAAAGGTTTCAACATCTCGAGCAATGAGATCGGTTGTTGATGAAATGAGTCCTCCAATAACATAAGGAAGACCACACTGTGCATACGAATAGATCTCTCCTCTTTCTAGTGTGATGATCTCCGCATTCTCGTCATGTCGGACAATTTGCATCGCAGCGCTCATTCCAGCTGCATCACCACCAATAATGACATATCTCATGTGAACCACCCTTTCTTACTATTTATGATGTAGGTAGTATGGCGCTTGAATAAGTTTACTACTAGTATTCCCCTCTTTTTTCATGGTGAAGCATGAATTTTAAGAAATAGCTGGAAGTTTGGGGTGATGAGCAGATTCAGTTACATACGTGACGTTTTTCTAAAAGAACCTTACTATTAGAAAAGCTCTACTTCGTTTTGACGGACGATGCACGACTCAAAAAGGCGCTGTGTATCTTTCTTATTTGACCACCGTAAGGCAATGTACTATAATAGTTCTGTTATACGATGGAATATGATGAGGTGAAAAATCCGTGTTAGATCGTTTACAATCTTTAGAAGATCGATATGATCGATTAAATGAGTTACTAAGTGACCCTGATGTCATTAGCGATTCAACGAAATTGCGTGAGTATTCAAAGGAACAATCGGATTTAGAAGAGACTGTACAGGCGTATCGTGACTATAAAGAAGCTAGTACACAATTGAAAGATGCTAAAACGATGCTTGAGGATAAGCTTGATGATGAGATGTATGCAATGGTCAAAGAGGAGATGGATGAACTATCTACGACGATTGAAGAGCTTGAAGCTCGCTTGAAAATATTATTACTACCAAAAGATCCGAATGATGATAAAAATGTCATCGTTGAAATTCGCGGAGCTGCTGGTGGAGATGAAGCGCAGCTATTCGCGAGCGATTTATATAAAATGTATACTCGTTATGCAGAAGCACAAGGCTGGAAGGTTGAAGTCATTGAATCGACAACAACAGAGCTTGGTGGCTTCAAGGAAATCATTTTCAGTGTGAACGGAAACGGTGCCTATTCTAAGCTTAAGTATGAAAATGGAGCTCATCGTGTGCAACGTGTACCGACAACCGAATCAGGTGGTCGAATTCATACGTCAACTGCTACGGTTGCTGTTCTTCCTGAAGCGGAAGAGGTTGAAGTGGAAATTCACGAAAAGGATATTCGTGTGGATACCTTTGCATCAAGTGGTCCTGGTGGGCAAAGTGTTAATACGACGATGTCTGCTGTGCGCTTAACACATGTTCCGACTGGAACGGTCGTTTCTTGTCAGGATGAGAAATCACAAATTAAGAACAAAGAGAAAGCGATGAAGGTTCTTCGTGCGCGTGTATATGATAAATTTCAGCGCGAGGTTCAGGCAGAATATGATTCCAATCGTAAGCTTGCGGTTGGAACCGGTGATCGTTCAGAACGGATTCGCACGTATAATTTTCCACAAAGTCGCGTGACCGATCACCGTATTGGTTTAACGCTTCAGAAGCTAGAGCAAATTTTACAAGGGAAGCTTGATGAAATCATCGATGCTCTGATCGTTGAAGAACAAGCGGAAGCGATGCAAAATGCCGAACAATAGGACGATCCAAGAGGCTCTTCAATGGGCTTCTTCTTTTTTAGCTGAAAGGAAGCTGGAGCAACCAGTCGGCGAATTGCTACTACGGCATTATTTACAAGTGAATCGGACACATTTTTTGATGATGCTGCAAGAGCCACTTTCTAAAGCAGTGTGGAATCAGCTATCGTCTGATCTAGAACAACATGCACAAGGGGTTCCTGTTCAGCATTTGATTGGATATGAAATCTTTTATGGGCGACGCTTTAAGGTCAATGGTGATGTGCTCATCCCACGTCCAGAAACAGAGGAGCTTGTGGAAGTGGTGAGTGAGCGCGCGCAGAAACTTTTTCAGGAGCGAACGATTCAGGTTGTTGATGTCGGGACTGGGAGTGGAGCGATTGCCATTACGCTAGCCCTTGAAAATGCTCAGATGAATATAGAAGCGATAGATATCTCACCACAAGCGATAATGGTTGCTAAGGAAAATGCACGTAGCCTAGAGGCTGATGTTACGTTTATGAATGGGGACTTACTATCTCCCTATGTATTGTCGAAAAGAAAAGTCGATGTGGTTGTATCGAATCCTCCGTATATTCCTGTACGTGATGAAGGAAAGTTGGCGGTTCATGTTAAGGGGCACGAGCCGCATTTGGCACTTTTCGGTGGTGAGGACGGGTTAGATGTATATCGTACGTTTATGACGGAACTTCCACAAGTAATAGAAGAAACGGGCTTAGTCGCGTTTGAAGTAGGTATTGGGCAAGCGCAGACGGTTTGTGAAATGTTATCAACAGTTTTTCCACACGCTGTGACTGAAATCAAGCGAGATATTAATGGGAAAGAGCGAATAGTAATTGCTTATGGAACGATGACGACGCGTCCATTACGTCGTACGTAGTCATTACATCGGCTTGAGGGTTTTATGAAGGTGACCTTCTTATCTTTCAAAAAAAGAAAAATGATAGGTTTAAATACCGCTCTCTTTGACGAGAATAATTCGTGAAGGGGCGGTGTTTTTTATTATGAAACCAAATGTTGTTATTTATCTATTATTCTCGTTATTTGTTATAGTCGTTAATTGGGAAGCTCAACATTCGCTTGCGATAGCTGAGCTACATCAGGAGGTTAATGAAGAGGAAGCCATTCGCCTACGCATTCTAGCAAATAGTGATTCAGTAGCTGATCAAGCTTTAAAGCGTGATATACGTGATCGAGTAAATGAAGCGATTACGGAATGGGTGTTACATATAGATGATATGGAAGAAGCGAAAGCGACGATTGAAGCTAATTTAGTAGAAATTGAGAAGATTGTTGCACAAGAATTAGAGCGTTATGGCTTAGAGCAAGGTTATGAGGTCGACTTTGATGCTGTTAATTTTCCGACGAAGCTGTATGGTCACCTTGTCTATCCAGCGGGTATATACGATGCTGTATTAATTACGCTAGGAAAAGGAAATGGTGAGAATTGGTGGTGTGTCTTATTCCCACCTCTATGCTTTATTGATATGGCGAATGGAGATGCAATAGAGACAACGGATGATGAATTTGAAGAAGAAATTGCTGAGGAAACAGATGAAGAGGAGATTGAAGTTTCATTTTTCTTTGTTGAGTGGTTTAGTGGATTATTTGAGCGTATATTCGGATAAGAGGCATAAATGAGACAAGCCTTGCATATAGTTTAGTAAGCTAGTAGAAAGGAAGTGGCTTGCTATGGCTATAGTTGTCCGAAAGGCAAAGCAAGAGGATTTGCTGAAGGTGCAACGGTTAGTTGCGAAAGCAGGATTACGAGATGAAGGTATTGAACATATAATTGAACATTTCTTAATTGTTGAAAACGATGCTGAACAACTAATTGGAACGGTAGGAATTGAAATGTATGAGGAGGTCGGTCTATTAAGATCACTCATTTTGCAATCGCCTGAATGGGATGCCAAGCTAAGCTTGGAATTTCTGCAATTAACGCTGAAATATGCTGAAGAGCAGAAGCTTAAGACCGTTTATTTATGTGCGAAGGCGACTAGTGCATTGTTTCATCAGCTAGGGTTTAGAGAGGTTGTCAAAGAAAGTATTCCGAAAGCGATCCAAGAATCAGCTCATTTTAAAAAGCATCAAACGGATGATGTGAAAATTTGGTGTTGTCACATTGCCTGAAAAGGGTTACTTATCTACAGGTTGTCCACAAGTGTGGATAACCTCTTTCGCATTGAAGGAACACGGAGAACGAGCTAAGAAGGAAGGAGATGTTGTGACTGATGGATTTGATTAAAAAAACCCGAGATTACGTCGAAATATGAATGAAATATTGACATCGTGTGGCTTCACTTGCAAAATGGAGAAGTTAGGAGCGATGAAAAGTGAGTTATAAACAAACAAAACGATGGATTGTGGATAAAGATGATCAATTTTTACATAAAAGTAGTGAAATAAAGGAAGCAGCGTTGTGGATAAAAAATGGAGATGTCATTGCCTTTCCAACGGAGACGGTTTATGGACTTGGTGCAAATGCTCTTGATGAAGAAGCAATTCAGAACATTTTTCAAGCGAAGGGAAGGCCGAGTGATAACCCATTAATTGTCCACATTGCTAAGGAAGAGCAGTTAAAGGAATTAGTGATCGACGTTCCGTTAGTAGCGAAAAAGCTCATACATGCCTTTTGGCCGGGACCGTTGACGATTATACTAAAGCGTACAAATAGCATAGCAGAGAGTGTAACAGCGGGATTGGACACTGTTGGCGTGCGAATGCCATCACATCCGATCGCTTTAACTCTTATAGAAGCAGCAGATGTTCCGATTGCCGCTCCAAGTGCCAATCAATCAGGTAAGCCAAGTCCGACAAGCGCGAGCCATGTCATTCATGATTTAAATGGAAAGATTGCTGGTGTTGTTGATGGAGGTGTTACGGGCGTCGGAGTTGAATCAACAGTTGTTGATTGTTCTGTGGATAGAGTGATACTCTACCGACCCGGTGGTGTCACGAAGGAAGAGATTGAAGCTGTGATCGGCCCGATTGAAGTCGATCCTTCCTTGCAAGCTGAAACTGAAGCCCCGCGTTCACCTGGAATGAAATATACCCATTATGCGCCAATCGGTCAACTGTACGTCGTTTCAGACTGTGGAAAAATCAACAATTATGTACAAGAGGCCAGAGCAAAAGGACATCGAGTCGGTGTGCTAACGACGGAGGAGAGAAAAGCTAAATATGATGCTGATATTGTCGTCGCCTGTGGAAAAAGAGATGACCTATCAACAGTTGCGCAGAAGTTATATGATAGCTTACGTACGTTTGATCAGCAAAAGGCTGAAATTATTTATGCGGAGGCATTCCCGAAAGAAGGAATTGGCATTGCGATCATGAACCGACTTGAGAAGGCGGCGGATGCGGTTATTTAGGGCTTTTGGGAGGAATCGAGGAAGGGGGAACATCCTCGAAATTTGTCATGTGAGTGCTTTCGATCAGAATTGGAGCGTTTTCACGAGCAGTTAGAGCGCTCGCTTTAATATATGAAGCGCTTTCGATGGCTTTTACAAAAACAAGAGCCATCGAAACGGCTCTTGCATCTTCATTAAACGGCCCATTTCTCATCCTTTGTAAAGGAGACAGTTAACCATTTTTGATACGGTAAATGGTCGGTTGCGCTTTTAATTTTCTCGCGAATATCGTCTTGCTGATCGACAGATTGAATCAAGGAATGCTCATTTAAAATAAAGTCAACCTCAACAAAGAGTGTTCCGCCGACTTTAGCTAGGCGGACATACATTTTCTCTATTCTCTCTTCTTGTTTAATCTTGTTAAATAACTGTTCATAGCTTGCTTGTATAGATTCATCTGGTGCCATTTCAAGTATTTCGCGACACGCTTTGATCATTTCAGTAATCGGAACCTTCAGAAAGACCCCAGCAACAAATAGGACCATGAGCGGATCAATATACGGTGTGAAATGAGCATAGGGTGTAGTTGAGACGAGTAAAGCAGCTAAAAAGCCGAGTAACACAGCCGCGCTTAAATACATATCCATTTTCCACTGGTTGGCTTCGGCTTGAACGAAGCCTAATTGGTCGCTTCCCTTCTTCAAATGCATATATATACCTAAGCAGAGTATAGTAGATAGCAGGGCATACAACATGGCATATCCAAAGTTGACCTCAGAACCACCTGAAAAAAGCGTTATTCCTGAAGAAACAATAGCTGTGATACATAACAGCAAAATAGCTGTATATTTCACTAATAGTACAATAGGCTCGACCATTTGCTTTCCAAAAGGAAAGCGTTTGGAATCTCGTTTACGAATGAAATTAGCACCTAATAAAGATAGCAATGATAATTTCACACTTATTAGTGAATAGAGACCATCAAAAACGACCATTTGTGAGGAAATAAGAAAACCCCAAATGATCGCAATAACCGCAAGTAGAAGCGCCCCGTAGATGGAAAGCTGAAGTAATTGCTTTTCCTTTTTGTGAGACGGATTCATGTTAGTACCTCCATTTTTTATATTTTATGACTGATTGTCAGTCAGTGAACTCGAAATAAAAAGTAGTAGCTGTTGCTTCACTTCACGAACAGAAGTCGTTTGTTGATTTCCGAAAAAATAAGACTCAGCTGTGGATTCTATCAAATTGATAATCATTTTTGTTAAAGAAGAGAGTTCGATTTTTGATTGAATCCCACCTTCATCGATCCCTTTTTTCAATTGAGATTCAATCCAGCTGTAATAAGGGGCGTACATTTCCTCCCAGCGTTCATACGTATGATAATAGGCGAGTCCGGAATAACAAAGCTTAATCAATTCATCATATTGATCTGTAATCGCAAATGTCTCGTCGACAACAACAGTGAGTATCTCTATCGTTGAAGCGTAATCGTCTACGTTTTCTTGAATCGATTCAAATAGGGTCGTTAGAATGCGTTCAGCAATTGCTGGAACTAGTTCATTCTTAGATTTGAAATATAAATAAAATGTCCCTTGAGCTACGCCGGCTTGTTTGACGATATCAGAAACAGAAGTGTGCTCAAAGCCCTTTTCCTTAAAACGGATAATCGCTGCATCAACGATAAGTGGTAATTTATTTGCTTTTTTTGCCATGTATCTTCCTCCTACAATTAAAAATGACTGACTGTCATTCATTAATAGTATAGCAATAAAAAAGAGCATTTGCAAATGCTGACAAGTTACTACTTATTAGCTATCATAATTTAAGATCAAATAAGTGAAATACTTTACGAGGAAGCGATATTATTTGATAATTGAGGGTGTGGATAAAGTACCCAACTCGCTCATTGACTTCATTTTCACGTCTTTTTCCTACTGTTTGTGCATACATATGGACTAGCACGGACAAGGAGTGAGCGAGATGGCGGAATGGGTCACGTTAATGATCATGGCATGTGCACTTGGGATGGATGCTTTTTCTGTTTCACTTGGAATGGGAATGGCGGGACTACGTATCATGCAAATTTTCCGTATCGGTCTTGTGATCGGTGCGTTTCATATCGTTATGCCATTACTTGGGATGGTGACAGGTAAATGGCTTTCGCAATATGTTGGTATGATAGCTCACTATGTTGGCGGTGGGCTACTTCTATTCATAGGTGTTCAGATGGTCATAAGTGCATGGCGCCAAGAGGAGGAATCGCTCTTGCAACCAGTTGGTTGGGGCTTACTGCTATTTGCCATTAGTGTTAGCTTAGATAGCTTTTCGGCAGGCTTAAGCTTGGGCATTCTTGGGGCAAAGACGTTAATGACGGTTGGCATGATTGGCTTGATGAGCATGGTACTTGCTTGGTTAGGTCTAATAGTAGGGGCTAGATTTCAGCATGTAATTGGTTCCTACAGTGAACTGTTAGGAGGGTGTATTTTAATTGGCTTTGGCGGCAAGCTACTTTTTATGTGACTAAAGACCTGTTTTAAATGATGTAGGTTTTTGGGGATGTCTATGGTAAAATTAAGGATATACTAACGATATTCGCCATAATTCGCTCAAAAAGGAGGTTTAATGTGTGAAACGTGTTCTATTTATTTGTACGGGAAACACTTGCAGAAGTCCTATGGCTGAAGCACTGTTACGGGACAGGATGGGAGAAGCAATTGAAGTGAAATCAGCAGGATTACATGCTTCGACGATGTCAGCTCTGTCAGAAGGGACAAGAACCGTACTAGAAGAGAAAGGGATCTTTGTTGCCCATTCTGTTCAAGAATTGACTGAAGATTTAATCGATTGGGCTGATTTGCTATTAACGATGACAGAGTCGCATAAGCAATCGATTCAAGTGTTTTTTCCAGAAGTGAAGGAGAAGCTTTTTACGTTAAAGGAATTTGCTTATGAACAGGAGAAGGACAGCGATATTGCTGATCCGTTTGGGGGGACGTTAGAGCAATATCGTACAGTTGCCCAAGAGATAGAAGGGTGCTTGGAACCCCTAATTGAAAAATTAAACAGAAAGTAAGAGGTGGCTCATATGGCAGAGGAGAAAAAGAAGTACCGAGCAAGTATTCGCAAGAAGCTAGTGTTTGGAGTAAGTGGACTATCACTAGTCACATTTGGTACGAGTGCAATATTTATTTTTATTCTTGGTGATTTCTTGTTAAATATATTAGGTGTTAGCATGCAAACGCTTATTTTGCTTACATTACTTAAAGGTGTTCTTTGGAGCTCAGTCTTAGGTTATTTCGCCGCACCTTATATTACAAAACCAATACGTGAGCTAGAACAATCAGCAAGGCTGGCGGCTGCTGGTAATATACAACAGGACATCACGGTGACGAAATCAGATGATGAAATTCGTTCACTGGGGTTAGCCTATAATGAAATGCTAGCGAATCTACGAAATATGGTGAAGGATATTGATCATAATTTCGAGCAAACGAATGCGAAAGTGACAGAAATGGAGCAATCCTCACAATTAGCGCAGCAAAAAGCAAAGGAAATTGGTGTGACCATACAAGAAATATCAGAAGGAGCTGAACAGTCAGCAGTCGCCTTGAATGGGACAGTTGGCTTAATGGAAGAGTTAACAGACATTGCTGGGGAGGTTCAAGCTCGTGCGCAGACATCGAAGAAATCATCAGATGAAATGGTACATACGTTAAAGGATAGTCGGGAAATCTTTGATTCATTAGTGAATGGGATTAAGCAATTAGCAACCGATAACCAGCATTCCTTGAAGGCGGTTAGTCAACTAGATGAGCAAGCGAAGCAGGTTGGCGATATTATTTCACTAGTTGGAGATATTGCCGGTCAAACGAACTTACTTGCTTTGAATGCATCGATTGAAGCGGCGCGTGCAGGTGAACAAGGGAAGGGATTCGCAGTAGTGGCGGATGAAGTTCGAAACTTAGCTGATGAAAGTGGACAAGCTGTACAAAATATAACTGAGCTCATTCACAGCATGCAAACTGAGGTACAAAATGTCGTGAAGCAGATTGGTGATCAAGTCGACTTTGCCCGTGAGCAATCTGAAAAAGGAACGACGACGAATGAAGCGATTGCAAATGTTGAACAATCTGTCTTAGAGGTTGCGGACGTGATTGCGGATATTTCGACGATGATTCACCGTCAGATGGATGCAATTAAGAGATCGAGTGGACAGTCTAAAGAGGTGGCAGCTTCGATTGCTGAAACGACAACAGCAAGTACAGAAAAGGTAGCGACAATCACTTCTGAGCAAGCGCAAGTCATTGATCAAATGTCGGAAACAGCGAATCTGCTCTCTGGTCAATCAAAAAAATTGAAAGTGACAATCGAACGATTTACGATATAAAGGTATTCATGTCATACTGTAAGGAGGCACTAGATGGAGCCGTTCACAAAACAACTATCAACTGATTTAAAGGTGGCATTAGCTGACTTACAGCAGGCTTTTCCTTTTACAGAGGATTCCTTACTCGTCGTAGGCGCTAGTACAAGCGAAGTCATTGGCGCGCAAATTGGTTCGAAAGGTTCAGAGGCAGTAGCGGATACAATCTTTCAAGTATTGGCAGAGATCCGTGCACGTACGAATGTGCAGCTTGCTTTCCAATGTTGTGAACATTTAAATCGTGCGCTTGTCGTAGAACGCAAAACAGCACGTGATCGTCGCTATGAGATCGTTAGTGCGATTCCAATTCGGACAGCAGGAGGGGCTATGGCAACTCATGCATTTGGCCAATTGGATGACCCTGTCCTTGTTGAAACCATTCAGGCTGAGATGGGGATTGATATCGGTGATACGTTCATCGGAATGCATCTTCGTCCTGTTGCTGTTCCATTAAGAAGTACGGTTAAAGAAATAGGTCAAGCTCATGTAACGATGGCTTACACAAGGCCGAGACTCATCGGTGGTATTCGTGCCGTCTATCACGAATGAATCTGAATGAAAAATATTTTTATAAAAATAATGTACGGATTTAAGGCCGTCTTATGTTAGAATATATTCTGAGATAGGACGGTTTCGTTCAAATTCCGAAAGATGAAGGGAAGGGTATGAGAGATGAAATCATTACCAAAACAAGATCCGAAAGTATTTGCTGCGATTCAACAAGAGCTAGGTCGACAAAGAGATAAAATCGAACTGATTGCATCAGAGAACTTTGTAAGTGAAGCTGTTATGGAAGCACAAGGCTCTGTATTAACGAATAAGTATGCAGAAGGATATCCTGGTCGTCGTTACTATGGTGGCTGTGAATATGTTGATATTGTAGAGGATATCGCTCGTGATCGTGCGAAGGAAATCTTCGGTGCAGAATACGTCAACGTTCAACCGCATTCAGGTGCTCAAGCAAACATGGCTGTATATTTCACGATTTTAGAGCCGGGTGATACAGTCTTAGGAATGAACCTATCACATGGCGGACACTTAACACACGGAAGCCCGGTGAACTTCAGTGGAGTTCAATATAACTTTGTTGAGTATGGTGTTGATAAAGAAACGCAACGTATTGATTACGATGCTGTTCGCCAGTTAGCGATTGAGAATAAGCCGAAGCTCATTGTAGCAGGTGCAAGCGCGTATCCACGTGCGATTGATTTCGCGAAGTTCCGTGAAATTGCAGATGAAGTGGGCGCTTATTTAATGGTTGATATGGCTCATATTGCCGGTCTAGTAGCTGCAGGGTTACACCAAAATCCTGTCGAGCATGCTCATTTTGTCACGACGACAACACATAAGACATTACGTGGACCTCGTGGTGGAATGATTATGTGTCACGAGGAGTTCGGAAAGAAAATAGACAAGTCCATTTTCCCTGGTATTCAAGGTGGCCCACTTATGCATGTTATTTCCGCAAAAGCTGTTTCATTTGGAGAGGTTTTAACTCCTGAATTTAAGCAATATGCTCAATCTATTATCGATAATGCAAAACGTTTAGGTGAAAAGCTTATAAATGAAGGTGTAAACTTGGTTTCAGGTGGTTCTGATAATCACTTGCTTTTACTTGACCTACGTACGTTGGAATTAACGGGGAAAGTAGCAGAGGAAGCATTAGATTCAGTTGGTATCACAACGAATAAAAATACGATTCCTTTTGATCCGGAAAGTCCGTTTGTCACTAGTGGTGTTCGTATCGGTACAGCGGCTGTGACAGCACGAGGGTTAGATTTAGAAGCGATGGATGAATTAGGTGAATTAATCGCATTGACGTTGAAGAATGTCGATAACGAAGAGAAGAAGGCAGAAATTCGCAAGCGAGTAGCGTCTCTTACAGCGAAATTCCCAATGTATCCAGGTCTTGGGGATTTAGTGTAGTATTATGATATAGAAGAGAATAGAATAGGTAGGCCAATGAGAAGGGCGCTGAAAAAGTTTGGTTTTTAACTTTTTTGGCGCCCTTTAAGTAATGTGCGAAACGGTTGTCTGTTTTGAAAGCATATTACGTGTGAGCTTTTCGTATCAAGCGAGCTCAAATGAAAGGTACTGGAAAAGGTGATTGATACGTGTTCAGTGGCTTCCTAATTAGCTCCTACAAAAGTATGAAGGCGAGGCAGGCAGTGTGAGAACAACAGAAGAAGCTTTCGGGGCTATTCAATGAAAAGCGTTGTTCTTGTCGGAGTTAAAGTCTAAGCGGAACATCATTCCGTTAAATGAAAGATATACGCTGTTTGAGTGTACGAAGTGGAACGTCATTCCGCTAATGCGAAAAAATAAGAGAGAAACGAAACACAAATAGCTAAATAACGGAATGGGGTTCCGGAAGGGTAGTTAAAAAAGGCTATATGAAGGAAATAACGGAATGGGGTTCCGTTAAGAAGAGTGAACGCGAATGTAGGGAGAGGTGTCTTCTCTGTACGTTACACATTGAAACAACTGTGTGCGCGCACGACTCTTGCTATCGCGTATGACGGATCATATCAAGTTTATCTTTTTCAGTGGCTTTATATCAGGATGAGTGGAAGGTTCCGTAAATTCAAAACATTTAATTTTTATCATTCTTGCAAGAAAATCGCCCATATAGCTTGAATGAACGTGTCTTTTTTTGTAGAATTTCAAAGAGTGTAAAGAAGTCCGAATACGAAGGAGCCTTAATGATGAGTAAAGTATTTGTATTTGATCACCCGTTGATCCAACATAAATTGACGTATATCCGCGATAAATCGACTGGTACGAAGGAATTTAGAGAGTTAGTTGATGAAGTATCTGGTTTGATGGCCTTTGAGATTACTCGTCATTTGCCGACACAAGAAGTGACAATCGAAACACCTGTAGGAAAAGCGACATCTAAAACGATTGCTGGGAAGAAGCTTGGTCTCGTACCTATTTTGCGAGCAGGTTTAGGTATGGTCGATGGAATTTTACGAATGATTCCTGCAGCAAAGGTGGGACATGTCGGCTTGTATCGTGATCCAGAAACATTAAAGCCGGTCGAATACTATGTGAAGTTACCGAATGATGTCAATGAGCGTGAGTTGATCGTCATTGATCCTATGCTAGCTACTGGAGGATCAGCGATCGATGCGATTACAAGTATTAAAAAGCGTGGTGCAACGTCGATTAAGCTTATGTGCTTAGTAGCGGCTCCTGAAGGGGTAGCGGCTGTACAGATGGCTCACCCTGATATTGATATTTACTTGGCGGCCATGGATGAGAAACTAAATGAAAAAGGCTACATCGTTCCAGGCTTAGGGGATGCAGGCGATCGCCTTTTTGGCACGAAATAAAAGGATTGAAAAATAAGGGGAAGAACAAAGGGTGCTGAAAAAGTCTAGTTTTTAACTTTGTCGATGTCCTCGGAGAAGCTCAACTATGATAAAAGGCATGGTTGGGCTTTTTGTATTGAAGTAGATTTTGTCCTCGGCGTGCGGGGTGGCTGTTAATCGTTCACGCGTTTCGCACCTGTATGTAGCGAAATGAAGGGAATTGTCATTCCGCTAAAGAGGATATTTGTTTGCAGAAGTGATTGAAAGGGAATCCTCATTCTGCTAATTAGGCAGAATAGATGAAAAAAGAGGCTGAAAAGGCAAATAGCGGAATGAGGATCCGTTCAATAATAGTAGGCGCGGGTCTACGATGAAATTCCATCATGTACATGCTCCCGTTACCCGCCTTTCTGGTGGTAGTAATACATAAAAATGGTTATCGTGCATCATACTATTTTTATCTCGAATTGGGTGGGGGAGTTTGATGTTGAAAAAATGCTTCGTTGCTTTCATAATAGCAACTTTATTATTTACGTTAAGCAGTGGGCAATCATTTGCCCTGAATCAATTACCTGAGCAAAAGAAGCAAAGCGAACGGGAAATTGTTGTCATTGTAACCGCTTCAGGTAATCTTGAAGAGATCGCCCAAGAGGTGATGACCCTTCTACCAGATAGTGAAATTCGAAAAATGTATCGCACGGTATTAAATGGCTTTTCATTAGAGCTTAAGGAAGGGGATCTTGATTTATTGGCGGGAATAGAGGCAATTGACCGTATTGATCGAGTCACAGAATATTCGGTTGATTTGGATGGAAGTGTGCCATTTATTGGTGGTAACGCGACTCGTGGCAAGATGGATAGGGACGGACAGCGTCTAACAGGAAAAGGAATTAAAGTAGCTGTTATCGATACAGGCGTTGATTATAATCACCCAGATTTAAAAGCGAACTTTCGTGGTGGCTACGATGTTGTTGATTATGATCATGATCCGATGGAAACAACGTCCAAACAGGGTCAGCCAACTCTACATGGAACACATGTAGCGGGTATCATTGCGGCTAATGGAAAGGTGAAGGGTGTAGCGCCAGAAGCAGAGATTTACGCTTATCGGGCATTAGGACCTGGTGGATCAGGTACGACAGAGCAAGTCATTGAAGCGATCGAAAAAGCGGTGGCAGATGAAGTTGATATTATTAATTTATCCTTAGGGAATACGGTGAATGGCCCAGACTGGCCGACGAGTGTTGCGCTCGATCAAGCGGTTGATGAGGGTATCGTCGCAGTGACATCAAATGGAAATAGCGGACCGAAGATGTGGACAGTAGGATCGCCTGGTACGTCAACGAAAGCTATTTCTGTTGGGGCATCAGCGCCGCCTATTAAGACACCTTATTTAACGTATGTTGGCGAGGAAAAAGAGTTAACGGTCTATCCTATGGGAGGAGCCCTGCCGTGGGATTTAAGAAGAGATCGCGAACTTGTTTATTTGGATTATGGACTAGAAGACGATTGGAAAGAGACCGATGTGAAGGGGAAGGTTGTGCTTGTGAAACGGGGGATGATCCCTTTTTCAGAGAAAGCGGATTATGCTGAGGAAGCAGGCGTTAAAGCGCTTATTATATACAATAACCTCTCAGGAGCTTTTGTTGGAATGGTTGAACCTTCGAAGAAAATTCCAGTTGTAAGCTTGACGAAGGAAGATGGCGAATGGCTTGTCGAAAAGATTAAAAAAGGGTCGAACTCCCCTCATTTACGGACAGTTTATCGTCATGAGGAGGACTTTATTGCGCCGTTTAGCTCAAGAGGCCCTGTCACCCAAACGTGGGAAGTAAAGCCTGATATTGTCGCGCCGGGAGTAGCGATTGATAGCACTGTTCCACAAGGGTACCTTGGCTTAAATGGCACGAGCATGTCTGCGCCACATGTTGCTGGAGCGGCAGCTTTAGTAAAGCAAGCTCACCCTGATTGGACACCAGAGCAAATTAAAGCAGCATTAATGAATACAGCAAAGAGGCTTGAAAACGATGAGGGCGAGCTCTATTTACCCTACGAGCAAGGGGCAGGTAGGCTTCAAGTAGACAAAGCTCTTGAAGTGAAAACGTTAGCGTATCCAGCGACATTAACGTTTGGGAAATGGTCGAAGGATGATAACCGTGAAAAGAGAACGGTATCGTTCACAATTGAAAACCATGATCACTTAACGCGGACGTATCATGTGAAGCCACCATTTGATGCTCCGGATGGCTTGCAATGGAAGGTTCCTTTTTCGCTTGATTTGAAACCAGGCGAAAAGAAAGAAGTACAAGTAGAGCTCGATTTATTTCCTGCTGTGCTTGAGGAAGGGATTCATCATGGTCATATCGAGATTGAAGGAGGACGTGATGAAATTTCGATCCCTTACGTTTTCTTTATCGAGGAGCCCAATTATCCACGGGTGATGGCTTTTAACTTTGGCGTAGGTGATCATCCAGGAGATTATCGCTACGAGCTCTATTTGCCGGGGGGGGCAGAAGAAATGGGTATTGCTTTGTATGATCCCGATACATTTGAATTTATTCAGTTTCTTGATGTGAAATACAACATTGGGCGTGGGATGGTTAGTGGAACTTGGTCGAAGCCTAGTGTTAAGGATGGAACGTACAAGGCGCTTGTTTACGCACGAAAAGACGGCAAGGAAGACACAATTGAAACAGTGATTACAATTGGTGATATCATTAGACCGCATTCATAAGAGCCACTGAATAAATAAAATCAAGCTTTTCAAAATAGGTAGCGGTTTCTCTTATTGCATAAATTAAAGGTCGCCTTGTCAATACCCTTAAAACCATACTTTCTTAATACCTTCCCTTTCTGCGAGGGCTTGCTGGCCGCTCGTGGAAAGGGAAAAATATATTTTAGTGTATTGGCTATGATCCTTATGCATTCAACCACGCTTGTCGACTCTTCTTGTTGCTCTTATACAGTATTCGGATTTTTTTGACAGTAATGTGAACAGATATGTTGTGAGTGTGTAAATCTGTGGGAATACGCATTGACACAAGGGGTATGCTATTGTACGATTACAAAGGGTATGAAGAAAAACTCTACATATTTATATGCTCAGCAAAAGAATGTTGAGGTGAAACGATGTCAAATGACAAAAATGGCAATCGAGTTTTGCGGACGATGGCACTTGTCTCGACGATTTCCTCCTATATCGTAGGTGGAACAGTTGGTGGTGTATTTATTGGTCTCTGGTTAGGGAACCAATTTGGAGCAAAGCCATTTTTCATCATCGCTTTTTTATTGCTGGGACTTGGTACAGGGTTTTACGGCGTATATAAAACCGTCGAGCCTTTTTTAGGGGAAGGTCAGAAGTGACAACGATTCAAAAAAAAATGAAAAATTATTGCTTAATCGTGTCAGGATTTGTGCTATTATGTATGATAGGTTATCTGACAAGTTCATTTCAGTCGCATTTCCTCGGCTTTATGATTGGGCTCCTCTTAGGCCTACTCAGTCTTTGGACAACCTATCGGAAATCCATTTTGATTGGGGAAGCTGCCTCAGGCATGAAAAACCATACAACATTATCCTATGTCGTAGCAGGGTTTGGTTTTGTTATTCGAATCGGAATCGCATTACTAGGAGTATGGCTTGCCATTACATATCCAGAGCAGCTAGATTTAATCTCAGTCATTGCAGGCTTTGCCCTGATGTATTTCATTATTATGGCAGATATGCTTATTGAATTCGCTAGAAAGAGGTGAGAATTGAATGGATCACATAGCACCTATGAGGGAATTTCTAGGGTTACAGTTTAATATGTCGACGGTATTAATGACGACCGTTACATGTGTAATCGTTTTCCTGATTTGTTTTATTGGAACACGTAATCTGTCGATGAGACCCTCAGGTATGCAAAACTTTCTTGAATGGGTTGTAGACTTTGTTCGAGGCATTATTAAGGCAAACATGCATTGGAATGTTGGCGGACAATTTACCGCGTTGGCCTTCACGCTTTTGTTTTATGTGTTTGTTGCGAATATGTTAGGGATTCCTTTTGAGATTTATAACCAACAGACTCACGAAGTATGGTGGAAATCACCAACGTCTGATGCAGCATTAACGATAACCCTTGCGGTGCTTGTTATTGTTATGACTCATTATTATGGAATTAAGATTAGAGGAACAAAGGAGTATTTTAAAGGGTATGTCAAACCAGTGCCTTTCCTATTACCGTTTAAAATTATTGAGGAATTTGCGAACGCGCTAACGCTTGGAATGCGTTTGTTTGGTAACGTTTATGCGAAGGAGATTTTAATGGTTCTATTAATTGGTCTAGGTACGACATGGGGCTTCTGGACCTTTGCCGCGTTTCTACCAACGATGGTGTGGCAGGCATTTGGAATGTTTATCGGGTCGTTGCAGGCGTTTATCTTTGCCATGCTTGCGATGGTTTATATGGCCCACAAAGTTGAAGATCATTAAACACTGCTCATTTCAATACATGAGCGTTTAAATAATTTAAAAAATAAACTTATCCTTAAGGAGGACTTATAATTATGACAGCATTAGCAATTGCAATTGTAGCAGGTTTAGCGGCGATCGGTGGAGCGTTCGCAGTAAGTATTATCGTAAAGGCAACGATCGAGGGAACAACTCGTCAACCAGAACTACGTGGTACATTACAAACTCTTATGTTCATCGGTGTACCTCTTGCTGAGGCGGTTCCGATCATTGCGATCGTTATCTCTTTCCTATTATTATTCATCTACTAATTCTTGAGCTTGCATAAGAAGCAAGCTTTATTATGGGAAATGGCGATAGTGTTCATTTAGAACCTTCGCCATTCCTTTTGTACGACTTACAAAGAAGCTAATGAATGAATTACTTATACATTGAATGGAAGTATTCTTCACATCCATGAAAGGAGTGAATCCAATTGACAATACCTTGGGGATCGATATTATACCAACTATTTGCGTTTCTAGCGTTACTATTTTTATTGAAGAAGTTTGCGTTAAAGCCTTTACTTGGTGTAATGGAAAAGCGTGAACAAATTGTAAATGATAATCTCGACTCAGCAGAGAAGACTCGTAAAGAAGCGGAAGAGCTCATTGCGAATCAAACGAAAGAGCTTGAGAAAGCAAAAGAAGAAGCACATGAAATTATTCAAAATGCGAAGAAGCTTAGTGAACAGCAAGGGCAAGATATTATTGCTCAAGCAAGAGAAAATGCCGAGCGTTTAAAGGATGCGGCTTTAGCTGAAATCCAACGTGAGAAAGAGCAGGCAGTTGCATCATTACGTGAAGAAGTAGCAGGTCTTTCTGTCTTAATTGCTCAGAAGGTCATTACGAAAGAATTGGATGCAAATGAGCAGGAGAAGCTGGTTTCAGAATATCTGAAAGAAGTAGGCGAGAAGCTATGAGCAATCTCACAGTAGCCAATCGTTATGCGGAAGCCCTTTTTAAAGTGGCTCAAGAAAAGAACGTACTAAACGAATTGAATGCCGAGCTTCAATTAGTGAAAGTCGTAATCGAATCAACTCCTGAATTTGTCCAGTTTGTTAGTCATCCGAAGGTAAAGACAGAAAAAAAGCAAGCATTTATTAAGGAAAGCTTCGGACAAGCGCTAAGTGAACCGAGCCTTCATCTGATTTACCTCTTAGTCGACCGTAAACGTACGGACATTCTCGTTCCATTAATTCAAACATTTAAGAAGCTTGCATTAGAAGCACAGGATAAAGCAGAAGCACTTGTCTATTCAGCTAAGCCTTTAGCGAAGGAAGACGAGCAGCAAATTGCCGAGCTTTTTGCAAAAAAAGCAGGGAAGAAACAACTTGAAGTGAAAAATGTGGTAGATCAAGAGCTAATCGGAGGTTTAAAGATCCGAATTGGCGATCGCATTTATGACGGTAGTGTAAAGGCGCAGCTTGACCGCATGCAGCGTCAACTAATTGCCGGAACACGCTAGTAGAAGATAGGGGTGAATGAAATGAGCATCAAACCAGAGGAAATTAGCTCTCTTATAAAACAGCAGATTGAACAGTTTCAGTCTGATGTTCAAGTACAAGATGTCGGTACAGTAATCCGTGTCGGTGACGGTATCGCACTTGCTCATGGTCTTGAAAATGTTATGGCTGGTGAGCTTCTTGAGTTCTCAAACGGGGTTATGGGGATGGCTCAGAACCTTGAGGAGAATAATATCGGGATTATTATCCTTGGGCCTTACACAGACATTCGTGAAGGTGATGAGGTCAAACGTACAGGACGTATTATGGAAGTGCCTGTTGGGGAAGAACTTCTTGGTCGTGTCGTGAATCCATTAGGTCAACCAGTTGATGGACTTGGACCAATTGAAACGTCTAAGACTCGTCCGATTGAAAGTAAAGCACCTGGAGTTATGGACCGTAAATCAGTACATGAGCCACTTCAAACAGGTATTAAATCAATCGACTCAATGGTTCCGATCGGTCGTGGTCAACGTGAGTTAATTATCGGTGACCGTCAAACAGGTAAAACAGCGATTGCAATTGATACGATTATTAACCAGAAAAACGAAGATATGATTTGTATTTACGTTGCAATTGGTCAAAAGGAATCAACGGTAGCAGGTGTTGTTGAAACACTTCGTCAAAAGGGCGCACTAGATTACACAATCGTTGTATCTGCTGGTGCATCTGATCCAGCGCCGATGTTATTTCTAGCACCTTATACAGGTGTTTCGATGGGTGAAGAATTCATGTATAACGGTAAGCATGTTCTTGTGATCTATGATGATTTAACAAAGCAAGCTTCTGCTTATCGTGAGCTTTCCCTATTGTTACGTCGTCCTCCAGGTCGTGAGGCATTCCCAGGGGATGTATTCTACTTACATTCACGTTTGCTAGAACGTGCAGCGAAGCTAAGTGATGCAAAGGGTGGCGGCTCAATCACAGCTCTTCCTTTCATTGAAACGCAAGCAGGTGACGTATCTGCATACATTCCGACAAACGTTATTTCAATTACTGACGGACAAATTTTCTTACAATCAGACTTATTCTATTCTGGGGTTCGTCCTGCGGTTAATGCCGGTTTATCGGTATCGCGTGTTGGGGGCTCTGCTCAAATTAAAGCGATGAAAAAGGTTGCAGGTACGCTACGTCTAGATTTAGCGGCGTATCGTGAACTAGAAGCATTTGCTCAATTCGGTTCAGATCTTGACAGTGCGACTCAAGCAAAGCTTAACCGTGGTCAACGTACAGTTGAAGTGTTAAAGCAAAATTTACATGAGCCACTTCCTGTTGAGAAGCAAGTAACGATTATTTATGCGCTTATTAACGGATTCCTAGATGATATTCCAGTAGAAGATGTTCTACGTTTTGAGTCAGAGCTATTTACATACTTTGACCATAACAAAAAAGAGCTCCTTGATAGCATTCGTACGACTGGAAATCTTCCTGAAGCTGGTGAGTTTAACGCAGCGATAGAGGAGTTTAAAAAGACATTTTCAGCGAGCAAGTAATCGAAACACTTGATTTTTCAAAAAGGTGGTGAGTGAAATGGCTTCAATGAGAGATATAAAAGGGCGTATTACGTCAACAAAAAAGACGAAGCAAATTACGAAGGCGATGCAGATGGTTTCAGCTGCGAAGCTAAACCGTGCCCAGCATAATGCTCAAGCGTTCCTACCATATACGGAAAAGATTCGTGAGGTTGTTGCGAGTATTGCTTCTTCCGAAACAGAGATATCTCATCCGATGCTTGAGGAGCGTCCTGTGAAGAAGACTGGCTATATTATTATTACGTCTGACCGTGGGTTAGCGGGTGGTTACAATGCTTCTTTAACACGTGCCCTTCTCCAAAAGATAAGTGAACGTCATAAATCACCTGATGAGTACGGTATTGTCGTAATGGGACGTATCGGTCGCGACTTATTCAAAAAGCGTAACTTACCGATTATTCAAGAGATTGTCGGTTTATCAGATCAGCCTGAGTTTAATGAAATTAAAAGCTTGGCGAAGACAACGGTCGACATGTTTGCTGATGGCTTGTTTGATGAGCTATACATTTGGTATAACCATTTTGTTAGCCCCATCACACAAGAAGTAACAGAAACGAAGCTGTTGCCATTAACGGATCTAGCTGAGGACAATCAATCAGGTAACGCGGCTTACGAATATGAGCCATCTGAGCAAGTCATTTTAGAGCAGCTATTGCCACAATATGCAGAAAGCCTCATTTTCGGTGCTTTGCTTGATGCCAAAGCGAGTGAATTTGGTGCCCGTATGACAGCAATGAGCTCTGCAACTGACAATGCAACGGCTCTCATCGATGATTTAACGTTAATCTATAACCGAGCACGTCAAGCAGCAATCACACAAGAGATCACCGAGATCGTCGGTGGAGCTGCCGCGTTAGAATAAAACCAAGCAATCAAAGAGAAACACAAGAACATAAGGATATCCGAAAAACATAGCGAAGTAGCTATTAGAAGGGCTCCCTCTATCCGCAAAAAAAGCATAAAGGGATTGCACCAAAACAAACAAGAAATACAAACACAAAGAGTATCCAAAAAACATGGTGTAATAGCCATTAGAAGGGCTCCCTCTATCCGCAAAAAAAGCATAAAGGGATTGCACCAAAACAAACAAGAAACACAAGCAAAATGGTTATCCGAAAAACATAGCGTAGTAGCTATTAGAAGGGCTCCCTCTATCCACTGAAAAGCACATAGGGGATTGCACCAAAACAAACAAGAAACACAAGCACACAAGGATATCCAAAAAACATGGTGTAATAGCTATTAGAAGGGCTCCCTCTATCCGCAAAAAAAGCATAAAGGGCATTGCTCCAAAACAAACAAGAAACACAAGAACAAAAGGATATCAAAAACATGGTGTAATAGCCATTAGAAGGGATGGAAAAAACTATGAATAGTGGTCGCATTACTCAAGTAATGGGTCCGGTTGTCGACGTGAAATTTGACGACGGGCAGTTACCTGAAATATATAATGCTTTACGTGTTGAGCAAAAAGGTTCGGATATAAATGCGGTTGATGTAAGCGTAACGTTAGAAGTTGCGATTCATCTTGGTGATAATACCGTACGTACTGTTGCCATGGATTCAACAGACGGACTTGTTCGTGGTACAGCTGCAGTTGATACGGGCGCTCCGATTTCCGTACCAGTTGGTGAAGCGACATTAGGACGTGTATTTAATGTATTAGGTGAGGCGATTGATTTAGATGAGCCAATCGCTGCTGATGTGAAACGTGATCCGATTCACCGTGAAGCACCACAATTTGAGGAGTTATCGACAAAAACAGAAATTCTTGAAACAGGAATTAAAGTTGTTGATCTTCTTGCTCCATACATTAAAGGTGGTAAAATCGGTTTATTTGGAGGAGCCGGGGTTGGTAAGACGGTTTTAATCCAAGAGTTAATTAATAACATTGCCCAAGAGCACGGGGGGATTTCCGTATTCGCAGGTGTAGGGGAGCGTACTCGTGAAGGGAACGATCTTTACCATGAAATGACGGATTCTGGTGTTATTAATAAAACGGCGATGGTGTTCGGCCAAATGAATGAGCCACCAGGTGCACGTATGCGTGTTGCCCTATCTGGTTTGACAATGGCTGAGCATTTCCGTGATCAAGATGGACAAGATGTATTATTGTTCGTTGATAACATTTTCCGTTTCACTCAAGCAGGTTCGGAAGTGTCGGCTCTTTTAGGTCGTATGCCTTCTGCCGTTGGTTACCAACCAACACTTGCAACGGAGATGGGTCAGCTTCAAGAGCGTATTACATCAACGAAAGTCGGTTCTGTTACATCGATCCAAGCCATTTATGTACCAGCCGATGACTATACAGATCCAGCTCCAGCGACGACGTTTGCTCACTTAGATGCAACGACAAACCTAGAGCGTAAATTATCAGAAATGGGTATTTACCCAGCCGTTGATCCATTAGCGTCTACATCACGTGCGCTTTCTCCTGAAATTGTTGGAGAAGAGCACTATGAGATAGCTCGTCAAGTGCAATCAACATTACAAAAGTATAAAGAATTACAAGATATCATTGCGATTCTCGGTATGGATGAGCTTTCTGAGGAAGATAAGCTTATTGTACACCGTGCACGTCGTGTTCAATTCTTCTTGTCGCAAAACTTCCACGTAGCCGAGCAGTTCACAGGACAGCAAGGTTCATACGTACCAGTTAAAGAAACGATCAAAGGCTTTAAAGAGATCATGTCTGGCAAGTATGATGATCTTCCAGAGGATGCATTCCGTCTTGTTGGTCGTATTGAGGAAGTTGTTGAAAAAGCGAAGGAAATGGCGTAACACTAAAAGAGGGGGCGTATGAGGCCGCTGAAAAAGTATGAATCATCTTTTTCAGAGCTCTTTGATGTACTCCGCTCAATGCTAGTAAGGAGGGTTCCACATGCAAATTAATGTTAGTGTTGTTACTCCTGATGGCAAAGTGTATGACGGAGATGTAGATATGGTAAGTGTTCGCACGATTGAAGGCGAGCTAGGCATTTTACCACGTCACATCCCGTTGGTTGCTCCATTAACAGTTGGAGCAGTGCGCTTGAAAAAAGGCACCACTGTAGAAAAAGTAGCTGTGAGTGGTGGATTTGTTGAAGTTCGCCCCGATCAGGTCACGATTTTGGCAGAGGCAGCTGAGTTGCCTTCAGGGATTGATGTTGATCGTGCACAGGAAGCTAAGAAGCGTGCCGAGCAACGGATTGAAACAAACAAAAAAGATGAAATTGATTTCAAACGTGCTGAGCTCGCCCTACGCCGAGCAAGTAACCGTTTGGATGTCGCTTCAAATAAGTAAGAATAAAGGCGCCGTGAGTGGCGCCTTTTTTTGTTTGGAATCTGGATGTTTCTTTCTATCTGCTGAAACCTTCTCATTAATCTTCTGTAAATAAATTAATTTAAAATTTTGTAAAATGTGAATAGAATGTCAAGAAACCATACAAGTTTTATTTTTGTCTAATTAGATAAAAAGTCGCTTGAACCATTGATATGTAAGCGTTTTACCCGTGTGTAGCCAAGTTTAATTAGATTTATATACCTATAGATTTTTTTTTTTGTTTCCGTTAAGATGGAGAAGGTTGTGTCATGTTGACAAGTAACCTAAAATAAATGGGATAGAGATAAGATCAAAGAAAAGGGGTCGTTTCTATGCTTGAAGGATTTGGTCAACAAGCAATGTTAGCCATCGTCATTAATGTGTTCTTTATAGCCGTTACATGGTGGGCATTACAATCTTTTCGATTTGATTTGTTTGTCAAAGATCCCGAAGGACCAAGAGCGAAGGTTCTTATGATAATCGTCACGATTGCCATTGCTCAGTTAGTTAGTCAATTCTTTTTAGATTATATGTACTCTTCACAAATGCTCCGATACATATGGGAATAAGCAATTTGTCGAGAGATGACTACAACTTCCATGTATTGAACGCACTCTCCTGGTAAAAATGATACTAAATCATGTTTTCTTGGGGAGGAGAACAAATGGCTTTATGGCGACTAATAATTATAGCAGGTTTACTTTTATTTGCGGCAGGGTATGTTCATGTGTACGGTGCACAAGAGGATGTACTTGACTATCAAGAACCGTTAACTCAGTTTTATCAATTTGTACATGACGTCGATCTTGAGGTGGAAGAGTGGCACATTCGGGTGAGGGACCAACGATTGTTACCTTTTACATCAGAGGATGATTTTATGCATGACTTGGAACAATTATTTCAATCAAATAAAAATTGGGTTCGACAAGATCTTGATATGACAGGGACGGATTGGAGTGCTTTGTATACATATGAAGATGATAAACGACCTGTAAAGGAAGCTATCCGCATTAATATGCATCCTATATCGCCCGAAAGCAACGAACGTAATCGTATCATATCGTACCAAATACAAGCAAATGATCTGATTACTGAATATGATTTAAATGAAATAGTCGAGCAACGCATTACCGAATTGGGCTTAGATGAAGGGGAAGCCTATGCTCAATTGCGCGCAATTAAAGAAAAGGAACGAACGAACACAACGAATATACAAACACAAGCGTATGAATGGTTAGAACATTTAGATGCACAAGCAGTAGAAGAATTAGTTGAGGAACAGTTTATCTCTCTCTCTGCGTATCAGCCAGAATGGGGTTCTGGTCTTATGACAGGTAATGAGCACATGAATGTCCAAATCGCCCTTCGTGATGTAGAAGGAATGGGCGCTAGGACAAGAGTGACAATTGGCACGCCTATTATTACGACTGAATATTGATGATAGAGAAGAGACTATAATTTAGAGACGCGGAGGGGAATACGTTGGAAAAAATTATTGTCCGGGGTGGCAATGAGCTACGCGGTACAGTGAAGGTAGAGGGAGCGAAGAATGCTGTTTTACCAGTCATTGCTGCATCGATCTTAGCAGGCCGCGGCACGAGCCACATATATGATGCGCCAAAATTGGCAGATGTATATACGATGAAGGAAGTTTTAAGTAATTTAAATATAGATGTTCAATATAATAAAGGTGTGTTTTCCGTAAATGCCGAAAAAACATTAAAGACAGAGGCGCCTTTTGAATATGTTCGCAAAATGAGAGCATCTTTCCTAGTAATGGGACCGTTACTTGCACGAGTTGGGAAGGCGCGAATCGCCCTTCCAGGTGGTTGTGCAATTGGATCAAGACCGATTGATCAACATCTTAAAGGCTTTGAAGCAATGGGAGCAACAGTTGAAATCGGAAATGGCTTTATTGAAGCATCGATTGATAGAAGACTACAAGGTGCCAACATTTATTTAGATTTCCCAAGTGTCGGAGCAACTGAAAACATTATGATGGCTGCTGTATTAGCTAATGGTGTGACATTAATCGAAAATGCAGCAGAAGAGCCTGAAATTGTTTGCCTGGCGAACTACTTAAATGCAATGGGAGCAAAAGTTCGCGGAGCAGGTACAGGTGAAATCCGTATTGAAGGTGTCGATGAATTGGTTGCTTGCGAGCACACGGTGATTCCGGATCGTATTGAAGCAGGTACCTTTATGGTAGCAGCCGCCATTACAAGTGGAAATATCCTAATTGAAGGTGCTGTATCAGAGCATCTACGTCCACTAATTGCCAAGATGAAAGAAATGGGCGTTAAAATTACAGAAGAAGAAAAGGGCTTGCGAGTTGTTGGTCCAAAGAAACTAAAGCCAGTTGATATTAAAACAATGCCACATCCTGGATTTCCAACGGATATGCAAGCGCAAATGATGGCATTATTATTACAAGCGAACGGTACGGGCGTCATTACGGAAACCGTGTTTGAAAATCGCTTTATGCATGTCGAAGAATTCCGTCGGATGAATGCGAATATTAAGATTGAAGGTCGATCTGCGATTATGACAGGTCCAAGTAAGCTACAAGGTGCAGAGGTAGCCTCAACTGATTTACGTGCTGGAGCGGCGCTTGTGTTAGCAGGACTCGTAGCTGACGGAGTGACACGTGTAACGGAGCTTAAACACATTGACCGTGGATATGTTGATTTAACTGATAAGCTTATTGCCCTTGGTGCTGATGTTGAACGTGTGACTGAAGTCGTAGAAACCGAAACGGAAGCTGTTGAAGCGCCATCGTCCTTACAGTTAAATACAAACCTAGTTTAAATGAAATGGCTCCAACTAGCGGGGCCTTACATACAAAGAAGAGGGCACTGAAAAAGTTTTTTTACTTTATTGGTGTCCTTTTAATTTTCTAATAAATGATGCTTCTAATTAACGCTTCGTCCTCATATACTGTCCTAGAACAATTTCACATTGGGGGACTAAATATGAAACGAATTCTCATTGTAGCACTTATTCTCTGCACAGTTATCCTCGTCATACCAACGATGCTCGTTGTGGTTGTATCACCAACACCAGATGTCAATGTGATGCAATCAGCCCCTACAGACAAAGAAAGTGGATGGGATTATGACCCGTCAGAAGATGTTTCCATTGCCGTATTTCGCAGTCAGCAAGAAGTGATTGATACGTTACCACTCGAAATTTATGTAATGGGAGTCGTCGCTTCTGAAATGAATGCAACCTTTGAAATGGAGGCACTGAAGGCACAGGCTCTAACAGCTAGAACCTATATGGTCAGACATATGCTTGCACCTCAAGATGTTGATTTACCTGAAGGTGCTATGGTTACAGATACGATTATGCATCAAGTGTATAAAGATGAAGAGGAGCTTAGAGAAGCGTGGGGGAGTGAGTATGAACACTTCATGAAACGAATTGAAGAGGCGGTCCTCTCGACGCAAGGTCAGGTGCTTACGTATGATGACGAGCCAATTGATGCGATGTTCTTTTCGACTAGTAACGGCTATACGGAAAACTCAGAAGACTATTGGGAAAATGAGATCCCTTATTTAAGAAGCGTTGAAAGCCCTTGGGATCAACGTTCACCACGGTTTACAGCCGAAACGACTTTTACGGTGGAGGAATTTGAGCAGAGGTTAGGAGTTACGTTACCTGAAGATCAATCAGTTGGCGTTATATCCGAACGAACAAAAGGAAGTAGAGTGGCGAAAGTAAATATTAACGGTACTGAATTATCAGGCAGATACGTAAGAGAGGAGCTCGGACTCGATTCCTCTGATTTTCAATGGCGTCGCGAAGGAAACCACATCGTCGTACAAACACGCGGTTGGGGACACGGTGTCGGGATGAGCCAGTATGGTGCTGACGGCATGGCAAAGGAAGGAAGCGATTATGAGGAGATCGTCAATCATTATTATCAAGGCGTAACGATTGAAATGGTTGATCCGTATGTTCAAGAGCTAACGGCAAAGGCGGAATAAGAGAGACCTTATGATGAGACGATTGAAGAAGGATATAACGAGGCCACTGAAAAAGTAAAATCGACTTTTTCAGTGCCTTTGTACAAAATAGCAATGGCTATACACGATGCGCGCCTGATACGAGAAGACTAAACCGTATCAGCTTTTTAAAATGGGAAACGGTTATGCATAACCCTCCCTACCGGTTTGTCCTTCTTTTTTTGGACAAACCTTTTTTCATATCAAAGCAAAAAGTAATCAAAATGAGATGTATAATTCTATATAAACTCTCAAATACTAAGCACAAAAAATATTTTTTCGAAAAATATGTATAGAAATCCTTCATTCTGATCACAATGGTTGCTGAGGTGATGAGAAATGAGAGAAGATAACAATCGATCTTCTAATAATGAGGAAACAAAAATGAATATTCGAAGTATTTTACGTAAACGTTGGGTTATTCCTGCACTTTATTTAGCTGCTGCTGCTCTAGTATTAAGCGCTGTATTCATGCTACAAAATAATGATGAAACAGTCGCACCTGAAATCGGAATAGATGCTGATGGCGTAAGTCAAAATGAGAATCCATATGGTGAAGAAGCCCTTCCGGTTACATCGATGTCAGAGCGCGTACAGATGCCATTTGAAAATGAACATGAGATGAACATTGTCGGTTACTTTTATGACGTTCATGCGACGGCTGAGGAGCAACAAGAAGCACTTGTCTATTATAATAATGAGTACTATCCAAATAAAGGAATGGATTTTGCTCATGTTGATGGCGAGAGCTTCGATGTCATTGCCGCTTTATCAGGTACGGTTGTTCGTGCTGAAAAAGATGAACTACTTGGCTACATTGTCGAAATCTCACATGAGGATGATGTCGTGACACATTACCACAGTCTAGAGAATATAGACGTCGAGCAAGGTGATACAGTCGAGCAGGGAGATGTGTTAGGAACGGCTGGTCGAAATGTGTATAACAAAGACGCTGGTATACATGTACACTTTGAAATTCGTCAAGATCAAATGGCGATTAATCCGAACAATGTGTTTGATCAACCAATTGATGCCATTGAGGATATTGCGAAGGAACAAGAGGAAGATGAAAAAGAAGCAGAAGAAGAACAGGATCCAGCGGAAGATGATCAAGATGAATCAGATTCCAATGATGAATCAGCTGAATCTCATGAGCTTCATTCTTAATACTACGTGTAAAGTGTGATAAAAGGGACAGGATCCTTTTTGTCACACTTTTTTGTGGTGTTGGAATACCAAACGGAACGTCATTCCGCTAATTGAGGGAAACATGCTGTTTCAGCATGCGAAGTGGAACGCTATTCCGCTATTATGCCAAAAGAAGAGCTAAGCGCCGCACAAACGATCAAATAGCGTAATGAGGTTCAGGAAAGGCCTTCAAAAAAGGCTCTATGGGTGAAATAGAGGAATGAGGTTCCGTTAAGACTCATCATTTGAGTACATAAGTGCGAGCGCGCTGGTTCCCACTAGCAACTGCTAGTATTTGTTTGTCTACTAGCTTATGCAAAATGATTCGTGCATATCGATCACTGATATGAAGGTGCTGAGCAACTTCTAGAGGAGTAAGAGGACGAAGGGTGCGTTGAGAAAAACGAACAACTTCAGATTCAAGCCAAGATAATTGTGGGGAAACATCAATTGAAGTGAACTTACCGATAAAAGCAAGGGTCAGTTGTTGACAGCGTTGAGGTTCATCCGTAATGGAAAGGTAAGCAATGGGTAAAAGTGTCCAGCCATCGAGAGCTAATAATGAATGGCGCCAGCACAGATCTTTAAAACGTCTTACATCGAGGTCTCTTGCGTGGGGACCATATCCTTGAATTTCAATCGCTCCTTTCGCTTGATGACTAGGTCTGTACGCGAGATCAAGGTAACGGTACCCATTGTTGAAATCCCGCACCTCCCATTCAGGATATAGATGATTAAAGTTTCCAAAAGTAGGGAACCAAATGTCTTGAAGAAATCTAATCGTACCATGGCCTAGTCCTTTAATGAGGAATTCTCGTCTTCTGTGATTGTTCTCTTCGGCTATTTGGTTTTCGAGCCACGTGTGTAAAGCTTGATCAAAATTTGACAAGGGAAGCACATCCTTTTAGTGGAGTAAAATCGTGGATAGGTCAATATGGAGAAAGAACATATAAAATTATAGTAACGCATGTCCTCTCTTTTCACAACGGTCTAGAGTGGATGTAATGATGAAACGGAACGTCATTCCGTTAATGGGGCGAAACACGCCGTTTCAGCATGCGAAGTGGAACGCCATTCCGCTATTATGCCAAAAGAAGTGCCAAGCGACGCACAAACGATCAAATAGCGGAATGAGGTTCAGGAAAACTCCTCGAAAAAGGCTCTATGAGTGAAATAGCGGAATGAGGTTCCAGACTATCTGGAAAGTTGCTATCCCTTGATGGTTAGCCTTAGACAACCCCCCTATTAGAAAACTCGCGCCTGTCCTTATAATAAGGTGGTATATCTCCTTTACCTCGCTAATAAACTGTACCAATCACCAAGATTGAATTAGGGAGGCGAGTCGTGTGCACGATTACATCAAAGAGCGAACCATCAAGATAGGTAGGTATGTGGTCGAGTCCAAAAAGACAGTTCGAACAATCGCAAAAGAATTTGGAGTCTCGAAAAGTACCGTACACAAAGACCTCACAGAGCGTTTACCAGAAATCAACCCAGAACTAGCTAATGAAGTGAAGGAAATTTTGGAGTATCACAAGTCTATTCGCCACCTGCGAGGCGGAGAGGCGACGAAAGTGAAGTATCGAAAGTCCGAAAAAGACAATCAACCATCTGCTGTACAAACTCCTAACTAATTTTTGAAAAAATTCCACCCGTTTCGACATTTATATGATAAAATTAACAATTAGGTACATCGTATTAGTAAACATACGATTTCTATGTTCGGAATAGGGAGGAACGAAAATAATGTTTGGTCGAGATATTGGGATAGACTTAGGTACAGCAAATGTGTTAATACACGTGAAAGGAAATGGAATTGTTTTAAATGAACCATCAGTTGTAGCAGTTGATACGACAACGAAACGAGTTCTTGCAGTTGGTGAAGAGGCTTTCCGTATGGTTGGACGTACACCAGGAAATATTGTGGCACTTCGCCCAATGAAAGATGGGGTCATAGCTAACTTTGAAATGACAGAATCAATGCTTAAGCATTTTCTAGCTAAGATTAACGTCAAGAGCTTCTTTTCAAAACCACGCATTTTAATTTGCTGCCCAACCAATATTACATCAGTTGAACAGAAAGCAATCCGAGAAGCAGCTGAGAAGAGCGGCGGGAAAAACGTGTATTTAGAAGAAGAGCCTAAGGTCGCAGCGATTGGCGCAGGGATGGATATTTTTCAGCCAAGTGGAAATATGGTTGTAGATATAGGCGGTGGAACAACGGATGTCGCAGTTCTATCAATGGGAGATATCGTCACCGCCTCTTCTATCAAAATCGCAGGTGATCGATTTGATATGGATATTCTTGCGTTCATTAAGAAGAAATACAAACTACTTATTGGTGAACGTACAGCTGAAAATATCAAAGTACAAGTGGCTACTGTATTTCCAGGTGCACGACAGGAAGAAATTGATATACGTGGACGCGATATGGTTAGTGGACTTCCGCGCACAATTACGATAAACTCAAATGAGATAGAAGGAGCGTTGCGTGAATCTGTTTATTATATTGTACAAGCTTCTAAGCAAGTACTTGAGCAAACGCCACCAGAGCTTTCGGCGGATATCATTGATCGTGGTGTTATCTTAACAGGTGGAGGAGCCTTATTGCACGGAATGGACCAACTTCTATCAGATCAGTTAAAAGTACCTGTTCTCGTTGCTGATGAACCTATGCATTGTGTAGCGAAAGGGACTGGAATGATCTTAGATAATTTAGATCGTATGTCAACAAAAAAAATTCAGATTTAATACATACATTTATAAGAAAGAATGGGGGAGAATGTCAATGCTTCGCGGACTATATGGAGCGGCTGCTGGAATGGTGGCTCAACAAAATCGACAAGAAATGTTGTCAAATAATTTGGCAAATGCAAATACACCAGGCTTTAAAGCAGATCAGGCATCATTACGCTCATTTCCTAATATGCTCTTACATGCAGTCGATACTCAAGCGATGCCGGGTAGACGCTCATATCCGATCGGGGAGCTAACGACAGGCGTGTATCTCCAAGAGCGAATGCCTAATTTTAAGCAAGGTGATTTAGTCGAGTCAGGAAACGCGACGGATATCGCGTTATTGCAGGGGGTCTTACCTGAGAATGAAGATGGTCGTGAGATGGCTTTATTTTATACGATCGAACATAATGAGGATGAGATTCGTTATAGTCGTAACGGTCATTTTACAGTTGATGGCGAAGGGTTCCTCACAACAGCACAAGGACGCTATGTTCTTGATGTCGATGGTGAACGAATTCAAGTGGATAACGAGAACTTTATTGTGACACCAAATGGAATCGTCACAAATGAAGCCGGAGATCAGGTTGGACAGATTAATGTCGTTGTAGCAGAGGACCCGATGCTTTTAGTGAAGGAAGGCGATGGACTACTACGCTTTACAGAAGAGGGAGAGCTTCCTTCTGTTGTAGGCGATGATGAGATAGCGTATCAGCTGCAGCAAGGCTTTACGGAACGCTCGAATGTCGATGCAGGACAAACGATGACGGAAATGATGACAGCTTATCGTGCATTTGAAGCGAATCAACGTGTCTTGCAGGCTTACGACCAAAGCCTAGAAAAGGCAGTGAATGAAGTTGGACGGATTGGATAAGGGGGTTAGAGGATGAATACATCAATGATTGCAGGCGCTGTGACGATGGGACAATTACAGAAAAAAATTGATACGATCTCCAATAACGTGGCGAATGTGAATACAAATGGATTTAAACGTCGAGAAGCAACCTTTTCTGATTTACTTTTCCAACAAGTGTACAATCAGACAAACCTTCAAATGGAGGGAGGACGTCTAACTCCTGATGGAATTAGAGTTGGATCAGGTGCACGATTGGCACAAACAGCTCTACGCTTAGAGCAAGGATCACTACTCACAACAGAGCGCGAGCTTGATTTTGCTTTGACAGAGCGCGATGTCTTTTTTCAAATTGAAGCGGTTGTCGGCGGAGAGGTGACAGAGCAGCTTACTCGCGATGGAGCATTTTACTTAACGGAAAGTGTCGATAATCCCGGTGAATGGTCGATTGTCACATCTGATGGAAGCTTTGTTCTTAGTGCAACAGGGGAACGGATGAATGTTCCTGAGAACTTCCAATCTCTTGAACTAGCGGGTAACGGAATGCTTGTCGCAACATTAGAGGATGGTGCTCAGCAAGATGTCGGCCAAATTGGACTTACTCGTGTGTTAAAGCCACAACTCCTAACTGCGACTGGTGATAATCGTTACGCTGTTCCGAATTTGGCTGAGTTAGGATTTGATGAGGCTGACGTGATTGAAGCAGCCGCTATCACACCACAACTCGTTCAGCAAGGGGTATTGGAAGGTTCAAATGTGGATTTGTCTAATGAGATGAATGAACTCATTCAAGCACAGCGTCATTTTCAATTTAATGGACAGTCGATTTCAATTGCAGATGATATGGCTGGTCTAATAAACGGAATCCGAAGATAAGCGTGATTTAGATTTGGGGAGTATACGATGACTGAAAAGAAGGCAACTAAAAACGTGAAAGAAGCGAATAAGGAAGAGCCGATCGTTCAACAGGAACCTGTTGAACAGAATACAAGCTCTCAAGCGATCGATGAGTCAGCACAACAGGTCGAAACAAATGATGATGAACACTCAAAACAGAGATATCGTCGTAAACGCCTGCGCTTGCGGATGATCCCAATTTGGCTACGAATTTTTCTTTCGATCGTGCTCATTGGTGGTAGCTTTCTCGTTGGACTGATGGTTGGCTTTGGTATTGTCGGAGACGGGGACAACCCAGCTGAAATTTTAAAGCCAGATTTATGGTATTATTTAATGGACATGATCCGAGGAAGGTAGCTTCCTCGGCTTTTTCTGTTTCTCATAGACCTGAATGATTCGCATTGGAAAAGAAAATTATGGTATAATATGAAAAAAACATCTTGGAAAGGGATGAGGTTATTGCTTACAGTTGAAGAAATTAAAGAAATCATTCCACATCGTTATCCTTTTTTATTAATTGATCGTATTGTTGAATTAGAAGAGGGACAGAAGGCTGTAGGAATTAAAAATGTAACGGCAAATGAGGAGTTTTTTAATGGACATTTTCCAGAATACCCTGTTATGCCAGGAGTGCTTATTGTAGAAGCTCTTGCTCAAGTTGGGGCAGTTGCTATTTTGAAGGTCGAAGCCAATAGAGGGAAATTAGCGATGTTTGCCGGGATTGATAAGTGTCGCTTTAAGAAACAAGTGAAGCCGGGAGATCAACTAAGACTAGAGGTTGAAATTACTCGTATGAAGGGCCCAATCGGAAAAGGACATGCAGTGGCTTCAGTAGATGGTGAAGTGGCAGCGGAGCTTGATATGACCTTTGCTATTCAATAGCCGGAAAAGTACGATTCATTTCACGTCATGATGAAGGAGAGGCCCACTCATGAATCAAGCTTTTACTCGTTTTGTCGAAAATGATAAGAATATAGAAACGCTCGTTCATTGTATGAATGATGGTGTACTGTTAATCGATAATCATATGCGCATTATCGCTGTGAATCCAGCGTTTGAGCAAATGACTCATTTTTCCTGCAATGACGTTTTAAATCAGCCTATTCGTGACGTTTTGATTGATGATGGACAAACAGTAGAACGCCTATTTCAGTCGGTCATGACTGGAGAAGGTTGGTCAGGTGACATTAGATTTTTGCGACACGAAGGAGAATCTTTTTGGTCGGCGTTGTCGATTACGAAGGTCGAGCAGCAGTCAGGAATTTGTTATTATATTGGTATAATGCGCGATATTTCAGAGAAGAAAGCGAAAGAAGAGAAGCTTACCTATTTGTCAAACTATGATCAGTTAACGAAGTTACCTAACCGTCATATGTTGATGGTGCTTGCGGAAAGTGCGATCAGGCAAGAAGAACATGAATCCGGTCGATTAGACATCCTTTTCTTTGACTTAGATCGTTTTGAAAAGATCAACAAAAATTATGGCTATGAAATGGGTGATCAGCTTATCTTGCAAGTAGCGCAACGCTTACGCCATATTGTGGGTGAGAGCATTGTGAGTCGTGTGAGCGGTGATGAATTTATCATATTATTAAAGAACTATACTCATACTAAAACACTAGAGATGATTGAACAGATCTTCCGTGCCTTCGAAAGGCCTTTTGCCATCGGTAATCATACCTTTATCGTGACGATTAGTATGGGGGTCAGCTCGTTTCCTGAGAATGGAGGAGACGTGACGACTTTATTGCAAAATGCCGATAGTGCTCTATTCCATGCAAAAATGGAAGGGCGCAATCATTATGTTTATTATAGAACGACAATGAATGATCGTGTCGGACAGGAGCTTGCTCTTGAACAGGGATTATTTGAAGCGTTGAAAAGCGATGAACTCGAGGTCTTTTACCAGCTTCAGGTTGATGTAGAAACATCAGAGCCATATGGAGTCGAAGCGCTCGTTCGCTGGAATCATCCTACACACGGAGTGATGGCTCCGGGTGTATTTCTACCGATTGCGGAAGAGATGGGGATTCTTGCTCATATTGATGAATGGGTCTTAAATCAAGCTTGTAGTCAAGGGAAGAAATGGCATGACGCAGGCCGCGAGCTTGTTGTGTCTGTGAATGTGTCAAAAGCCTTTTTTAAACAGCCTGACTTTATCAAACGAGTCGAGAAGGCACTAATGCTTTCCGATTTAGAGCCTGATTATTTGTGCTTAGAAATAACGGAAAATACGGCTGCTCTACAAGTTGACGATATTCGTGAGAAGTTAAGGGTTTTAAAGGGAGTGGGTATTCACGTTTCATTAGATGACTTTGGAACTGGCTACTCCTCCTTGAGTCAGCTAAACCTATTCCCGATTGATACGTTGAAAATCGACCAATCCTTTGTACGTGGTGAACCATCGCAAACGAAAAATGCGATTGTCAGGTTGATCATCGGTATGGCCAAAACATTGGGTGTTAGTGTGATATGCGAAGGGGTTGAAACGGAGGAGCAGCTTCAATTATTAAAGGACGAAGGGTGTAAGCACGCCCAAGGCTATTATTTCAGTAAGCCTGTCCCGTCCGCTCAATGTGAGGCATTAATGAGAGTATAGGGAAATGAAAGAGCGACTATGATGAGCCACTGAATAAGGACACACTCCTTTTCAGTGGCTTTGATTTGACTTTTTTGCGCGCTTGATAAGACAAACCCATTCGTATCAAGGGGTTTCACACATTATTTAAAGAACAGCGAGAAGTTAAAAATCAAACGATTTCAGCATCCTTGCGCACCGATTTTCTGATGGTGAGAATTCATATTAATTTGTACAAATATGAATATAGTGGATAATGCAGGTGAATACTACAACACAGCTAGACAATTTCCAACATGGAGGTATCACAATATGATGAAAAAATGGTTAAAATCAATCACAATTGCTGTTTTGACAGTGGGGTTAATTACAGCATGTGCACCAGCTGAAGAAGAACCAGCGCCAGAAGATCCAATTATGGAAGATGGTAATGGTATTGATGATCCAGCTCAAACGCCAGATGAAGAGTCGCCGATGGATGAGCCACTCGAAACAGATCCAGAGGCAGATATGGATGATCCTGAGGAACAAATCGACGTTGATTTAGAAGACGATGAGACTGGTGATGAATTAGCAGAGGACGAGGACAATTAAGGAAGAAGGGGAACTCCGATAAGCGGGGTTCCCTTTTTCATGTGGTGAGAGAAGGGGGTGTCGAATTGTGCCGTATGAGCGCTTACACGATTTAAAGCGCACTGAAACGTAATTTTGTGCATGTCAACCCAAAAAAGGTGCTTTCACTACCGGAACAAGTATGCCCTTCACATTAAACCTTCGTTAGAAATGAGGGGAATCTTCTTGACGTTAATAGGACGAGAAATTACAATCAAAGTAGCGTTAAAACTGACTGGTCAGTCGGGGTGTTTGTGAAAGAAAAAAGAGGAGTGGAGAAGTGTGACGATGAAATCATTACGAGCATGGACAGTAGGCTTTTTTGTACTGTTTCTTGCAGCTTGCGGATCAGATGTAGAGACAGAAGCTGAGCCAGAGGAAACAGCAGTAGCGGTAGAGGAAGTGATACAGGGGGACATTGTCGGCGAGAACCGTTTTATCGGACAAGTTCAAGCTGGTGGCCAACAGGTCGTGATGCCTAAGGTGGCAGGTGAAGTAGTTGAAGTGCTTGTCGAAAAAGGGGATCAAGTTGAAGAGGGCGATGTGCTAGCCCGCTTGGACGATCGCGACTTACGATTACAGCTTGAAGCTGATGAGGCGCAATTAGAGCAGGCGCGTAGTGGGCTTCGCCGAGCAGAAAATGGTAAGACACAGGCAGAGGCCAATGTGAGCCAAGCACAATCACAGCTTCGTCAAGCAGAGCAAGGATTAAAGGATGCTAATAAGGCGAAAAATGATCAAGAGCATGCGTTAGAAGAACAAATTGCTGAAACGGAGCGGATGGTTGATCAGCTGCGAGAATCATTAGAAGAGGGGGGCGCAACCGAAGAGCAGGTGGAGCAAGCGGAGCAGCTTCTGCAAGGGTTGCTTGCCTCACAATCGGGTGGAAATGCGCAAATGAGTGCAGAGCAAAGTATAGCATCGATTGAAGCATCTGTTGATCAGGCCGAAACGGGTGTTGATATGGCGCGCTCATCTGTCACAGAAGCCGATCTAGCTGTAGATGAGGCTAAACGCATGGTCGAGCAAGCCGAGCAAGCTGTGGAACGGTCGCAGGAGCGATTAGATGATGCGATTATTCGTGCAACGGCAGACGGAGAGGTGTTGGCGGTTGAAGCGAGTGAGGGTGATATCGTCTCCCCACAAGCACCGTTTGCTCAGCTGATCTCACTTGATTCGGTTATCGTTACGTTAAATGTCACAGCCGATCAGCTCAGCTACTTCTCACTTGAGCAGGAGTTAGAGGTGGAGATTAGTAGCGTCAGTGATATGCAAACAGGTGAGGTCACGTTCATTGCTCCATCTGTTAATGATTCACGTCTCTTTCCAATTGAAATAGAGCTTACAAATACAGAAGCCGATATCCGCCAAGGAATGGTCGCTTCAGTCTTTGTTGAGGAAGTGTTGGTTGAGGATGAGCAAATTGTTCCAACAGAGGCGATTCTAGAAAGTCAAGGACGGGCATTTGTCTTCGTTGTAGAAAAAGGTACAGCACGCGAAGTAGAAGTAGAGGTCATTCGCTTTGATAGTGAGCAATCGGCGATTAGTGGAGAAATCGAAGTAGGAGATCAAGTCGTGGTAAAAGGTCAGCATCTTATTGACGATGGCGACTTCGTTCGTATCGTCGAGGAGGTGTAAGTATGAGGTTAGTTGAAACGTCAGTCAAACGTCCTGTCGGGGTGATTATGCTCGTCTTAGCGGCACTCGTCCTCGGTGGGATCTCATTGAAAAATTTATCGATTGATTTATTCCCGAATATCGATGTACCTGTTGCGGTCATTGCTACCTCCTATCAAGGTGCAGCTCCACAGGAAATGGAACAGCTCGTAACGAGGCCGGTCGAATCGGCAGTGGGCTCTATTGAAGGGGTACAAGCGATTGAATCGATGTCACAAGCAGGATCATCACTAGTGATTCTACAGTTTGACTGGGGACGAAACATTGATGAATCGATGAACGCCATTAGAGAGCGGGTCGACCAGGTCGTTGGCGTTTTGCCAGAGGATGCTGGACGTCCATCGATCTTACGCTTTGATCCTCAGCAGCTTCCAGTTATGTGGGTCGGGGTGTCTGGTGCTTCACCGGACATATTACAGCAGCTCGCTGAAAGTGATATTCAACCAGCATTTGAGCGAGTGGACGGTGTCGCATCGGTTTCAATTGAAGGTGGATTAACGCGAGAGATTCAAGTGCAAATGGATCAAGCACGGCTCGCTTCCTATGGTTTAAATGGTACACAAATTGTCCAAGCAATATCCACAGAAAATCAATCGGTTTCGGCTGGGACACTAGCGAGGGGAACGCAAGATTTACAGCTACGAATCAATGGTGATTTCACAACTGTTGAAGATATAGGAGATACGCCAGTTATGCTTCCATCTGGCGGAACGATTACAGTGAATGATGTCGCAAATGTGACAGATACATTCCGTACACCTGATCTACGCTCGGAGGTTAATGGCTCCGAAGCGGTCGTATTATCGATTATGAAGCAGTCGGATGGAAATACGGTTGAAGTAGCTGACAACATGTACCGCGCAATTGAGCAAGTACAAGATGAATTAGCGGACAGCGAATTTTCAGTTGATGTGATTATTGATACGTCGGACTTTATTCGCCAATCGATTTCAAGCGTTGTGAACAATATGCTCATCGGTGCGGTACTATCGATTATTGTGTTACTCGTATTTTTACGCAGTATCCGAACGACGCTCGTTATCGGAATTTCGATTCCAATTGCGATCATTTCGACGTTTACGCTCATGTATTTTACTGGAGAAACGTTAAATGTCCTTTCGATGGGTGGACTCGCACTCGGGCTCGGAATGATGGTCGACAGCTCGATTGTCATATTGGAAAATATCTTTAGTAAACGCCAGCAAGGCTATTCGATGAAAGAAGCAGCAAAGGAAGGTGGATCAGAGCTAGCATCAGCTGTGCTCGCATCGACATTAACGAGCGTGGTTGTATTCTTACCCATTGTCTTCGTTGAAGGGTTAGCATCTGAAATTTTCAGACCGCTCGCTTATACAGTCGCCTTTGCCTTGTTCGCCTCGCTCGTCGTCTCGTTAACACTTATTCCCATGCTGTCATCGAAGCTGCTTTCAAAAGTGAAGGTCGATGAGCCTGAGGAGAAGAAAGGCTTTGATCGCTGGTTTGAAAAAGGGACCAATGTGTACGAGCGTGTCTTAAATTGGGCACTCATTAAGCGTAAGACGACGGTCTTGCTAACCGGATTAGCGATTGTGGCAAGCTTGGCGTTAACACCGTTTATCGGGATGTCCTTTATCCCTGAAGCTGACCAAGGACAAGTGCAAATGAATGTTGTGACGCAGACAGGGACAAGGCTTGCGGAGCTTGATGAAATAGCAGAACGCGTCAATGAAACGCTTCAGCCATATGAGGAGATCATTGATACAAGCTATGCGATGATTGGCGGTAGCTCACAAGGTATGGGTGGTGGCTCAAGTGAAATTGAGTTTATTATTCAACTTGTTCAGCCGTCAGATCGAAGCATGACGACCGAGGAATTCGTTCAATCGCTTAGTGATGAAATGGACGACCTACCAGGTGCCGAAACGACAATTGCCACTGTTGACGCTGGACTCGGAGGCGGTTCACCGATTCAAATTGATATTAGTGGACCCGACTTGGACGTTCTCGAAGATTTAGCCCAGCAGGTCATGTGGATGATTGAAGATAATGAAGGTATTACGAATGTAGATAGTACGGTTAATGAAGGAAGCCCAGAGCTACAAATTGTCGTTGATCGTGAGATGGCGGCACAATACGGATTAACGCAGCAGCAAGTCATGAATGAAATCATGCTCGGCTATAATGGCCAAGTGGCGACACGTTATCGTGAAGCGGGGAATGAATTTGATGTGCGTGTCATTTTACCAGAGGAGTCACGACAAACGATTCAAGATGTCGAAACGTTGATGATCCATAATCAGCAAGGTGCGGAAATTCCGCTATCAAATATTGCTGAATTACGTCAGATTCAAGGGCCAACCGAAATAAACCGCAGCAATCAGCAGCGAGAGGTGAGAGTGACGAGTGACATCGTCGGTGTAGACCTTGGAACGGCAACAACGCAAATCGAACGACAATTAGAACGAATGAACCAGCCAGATGGCTACACGATGTCGATTGGTGGACAGTCACAAGAGATGATCGATGCCTTTGAGCAGCTCATCCTAGCATTCTTACTATCGATTTTCCTCGTGTATATGGTGATGGCGATCCAATTTGAATCATTCCTGTTCCCTTTTATCATCATGTTCTCTCTACCAACGATGCTTGTCGGAGTTCTCGGAGGATTATTCATTACGAATGAGCCGTTAAGTGTACCAGCCTTTGTCGGGGTCATTATGCTCGCTGGAATTGTCGTCAATAACGCGATTGTACTTGTGAGCTACATTAATATTTTGCGGGAAAAAGGATTCGACCGTCACGAAGCGATTATTGAATCCGGTAGGTCGCGTTTGCGTCCGATCTTCATGACGACGTTAACGACCGCTCTAGCGATGGTGCCACTTGCACTGGGACTTGGTCAAGGTGCTGAAGCACAAACACCAATGGCTGTTGTCATTATCTTCGGTTTAATGGCATCGACGATTTTCACGCTTATTTTAATTCCGGTCATGTACATTTTCTTTGATAATCTATCAAAACGAATGGGTTCATTCTCCTTCAGACGTAAGCGAAAGCAGGAGGTTGATCCAGTTGAAGAATAAAGAAACAAAGCGGGAGCAAATATTGAAGGCAGCCTTTCATGTCTTCTTAAGAGATGGCTATGAGCGAGCGACGATGCAGGAAGTGGCCGAAGTGGCCGGTGTAGGTAAAGGAACAACCTACGAGTATTTCTCAAGCAAGGAGGCACTCCTCTTTGAAGTCGTGCAGAAAGGGTTTGGTTATTTTCTTGAACAACTGCTTGATGCGATTGAGCAGCCAGGAACCGTCCGAGAAAAAGTCGAGCGCCTGTTTCTATGCAACTTGAACTTCTTTCAGCAGGAAGTGAAATTTCGCGATTTCATGTTAAATGATTTTGGCAAAATGCCTGATGAATTACATAAATGGCTATTGGAAAAGCATGGCATGTTTATCGGGGAGCTTGCGAAGGTTATACGTGAAGGCCAGCAGTCTGGCGAGGTGGGTCCTGTTCATCCAGAGATAGTAGCAAGTACGCTCATTCATAGCTTAAAAATGATTTATTTCTATCCAGAGACAAAAAAGGAAACACGTCAAGAAATTGTCCGAACACAAGTCGAGTACTTGTTTCAAGGGCTAGCAAAACGAGATGAATGACGAGGATCTTCATCCTAGTTAGCAGGAGGTGTCCAAAGGTTAATAGGCCTTTGGACATCTTTTTTTGTGGGATTGATCTTTTCTACGACAAGTACCCGACTAGCACACGTTAAAAAAATTCTACTATGCAACTAGTTACACGTCTTGTATACTAGTGATAAAGTCACATTATGTAAGCTTATACCTAAAGATGTTGAATTTAGAAGAAATTAATCGATATTGGGTATAAGCTTTTAAAATAGATGGACTTTACAACTTGTGGGAATATTTCATTAGATTAGGAGGGCTCGTTATTAAAACTGGAAGTAAAAAACTCAAAATGAATTTGCAATTAAAGGTAACGGTGTTGCTTGTAGTGCTTATTTTTATCATTACGAGCATTAGTACGACGGTAACAGGTTTTGCGCATGCGCATATTGCCAATCCGACAATGGTAACGGTTGTGACGTCCCTTTTCACTGTTCTTGTTGGTGCGGTTGGCTGTGTACTAATTATCCATTTTCTCATTAAAAAGCCTCTTGCCAAATTAACAGAAATCGCACAGGCCTTTAAAAGGAATGACTATGAAAAACGAGTGAGCATTGGAACGGGCGATGAATTCCAACAGCTCGGGATGGTTTTCAATGAGACCGCAGAGCAAATGGAGTTTCTCATAGAGGAGTTAGGCTCATCAAGTGATCAGCTTTCGAAGCAATCCAATGGGATGAGACATGCTCTATTAGAAACACAGCAATCATCCGAACAAATTGCAACGACAACAGAGCATTTCTCACAAACGACGGAAACGATGGTGAAGGATATCCAAGTTGTCGTAGAGGAAACGAATAAGACTGCAAAGGAAATGAAGAGCTTTTCAAGTCGTGTCGATCAAGTCGATGATTCCGCAACTGATGTGCTTTCACTTATTAAGGAAGGACAGAAGGCGGTTAAGTCCTCGATGGAAAAGACGACACTTACACAGACAAAATTTACAGATACTGCAAAGAGTGTGAAACGATTAAGTGATAAGTCGCGTGAAATTAATGAAATCATTGAGCTGATTACGTCGATTTCTGAGCAAACGAACTTACTAGCATTAAATGCTTCGATTGAAGCAGCGCGTGCAGGAGAGCATGGGAAAGGCTTTGCGGTGGTTGCAGATGAGGTTCGTAACTTGGCGACACAGTCTCAGGCATCAATTGGACAAATTCACCTTCATATTACAGCCATCCAGCAAGAAGTAGAGAATATGGTTCGTGATATTCATGAAAATGAAGCCGACATGAATGGCATTGTTGAGAAAATGCAAGGAACGACACAAGTTATGACATCAATTGATGATGCAACCGATGATATTAAAGAGCAAACGGCTGCAATGAAAAAGATGATGGCAGAGCTTGTTTCCCGAGGAGAGCGAGTGAATGAACTTATGCTCGGTACAGTGGAGCTTGTTGATGAAGCACAGTCAGGTACGGAGGAAATCGCCGCAACGACAGAAGAGCAGCTTTCAACGGCGACTCAACTAACAGAAATGGGTCAGACATTAGAGGAAATGTCGGTCTTATTAGACAAAACGGTGAGGAAGTTATCAACAAAACCATAAAAAGTTATCCACAAAAACAGAACGCGTCGTTATCAAGTTTGTTTGATAGAAACGATTGTTTTTGTGGATTTCTCATAGAAATCGGTGGATAATGTGCATAACACTGTGGATAACGATGGCTTTATTCATTATCCATGGCTAACTAGTTCACCAATTGTGCATAAACTGTTCACAAATGAAACTTAAGTTCGGAGGCCACTGAAAAAGTTTGGTTTTAACTTTTTCAGTGGCTTTGAAGTAATGTGCGTAGCCGTTGCCCGATTTTGAAAGCCTTGCAATGAGTGGGTTTCTCATAGCAAGGCGCGCAACGAGCGGAGCCATTACTCTTCCTTGAGTTACTAGAAAGGACTTTTTCAGTGACCTCTAAGTTCGCCCTTTTTCATCGCTTCCTGGAGCTTGGCTTTTGCCTTTTTACGCCAAGTTGCTACAGTATTAGTTGAAACCTTTTGCTCGTGGGCAATTTGTGCGGGCTTTTTGTCATGAATAACCGTGTCGTACAGCCATTGTACTTCTCGATCAGTTAGAAATTTGCGATAGTCATCAAGGTTGTGGTCAAGCCACTCAGCGATCAGGCAGCCTTCATCCTCCATATAATCAAACACGATATCCATTCCGTAAATATGGTGGTCGCTATAGCGACCTTCCTTACGTAGAAAATCAAGCAAGCAACCGCGCACTTTGAACAACGCAATTGTCGAAAAGCTCCCTTTTTCCTGATCGAATTGCTCATACGCCTTCCAAAGTCCAATTAGCCCAACTTGATAGAATTCCTCACGATTACGATAGATGTTCAGCTTTTTGATTTGTCCTCTAATGAGAGGCTCGTACTGCTTGGCAACTTCAGCAAATGTCCTATTTTCAATCATATTACTAATCCTTCTAGAAACGCGCTTCATCTATATTCCCGGTATGTTTACAGTACGGAAAAAAGGGGATTATCGCACCTAAACAAATGATTCCTTTCGAATGAAGCACGTACTCGAAATCGCCCGTTTCGTCTAGGGGAAACTGAATAATTGAGAGAAGGTATTAGTAAGAAAATGGCAAAAACATACTTTTTTTCGCGAAGGTTCGATGAAACATGATACAATAAGACACGATTCAAATCGGATACATAATTGGAGTGAACAAGATGAATAAGATTCAAATGGCAGTTGTGCTCATGCTGCTCGTGCTAGTCGGCTGTCAGCAAGCAACAGAACCACCAGCCGTAGAAGAGCCTGTAACACCACCTGAGGAAACGGAGGTAGAACAAGAGGAAGAGCCAGAACCACCGCCACCGGTTGAGGAGGAAACGACGATTTCGATCGGGGCTGTCGGTGATGTTCTCTTACATGAACGTCTATATGAAACAGCGGAGGTAGAGGATGGCTATGACTTCATGCCAATGCTTGAACCTGTCAAACATTTGATGGAGGCACCTGATTTTATGATGGCTAACCAAGAGTCGCTACCTGGGGGAGAAGAGCTAGGGCTATCAACGTATCCGACGTTCAACAGCCCACAAGAAATTGCTCGTGACTTACAGTTGGCTGGTGTTGATATGGTGTCTGTTGCCAATAATCATACGTTAGATCGTGGGCTTGATTTAGTATACAATTCGATCGATTATTATGAAGAAATTGGTCTTGGCTATGTCGGTGCGTATCGTGACCAGGACGATCGCGATACAGATCGTATTGTCGATGTCGATGGTATTACTCTCGGCATTCTTGCTTATACGTACGGAACGAACGGCATTCCTGTACCTGAAGGCCATGACTATGTTGTTGCTTTAATTGACGATGAGCAAATGGAGGAAGATGTTGCAGCCTTGCGTGATGAGGTCGATATTTTGATTGTTCATATGCATTGGGGAGCTGAATACATTTTGGAACCAAATGAAGATCAGCTTCAACAGGCGAACCTCCTTGCCGAAGCTGGTGTTGACATTATTTTTGGACACCACCCGCACGTTTTGCAGCCGATTGAGGTAATCGAGCAAGAGGATGGCCATGAAACGACGGTGTTCTATTCATTAGGGAACTTCCTATCAGGGCAGAACTTTGATTATACGGACATTGGTGGGATTGCAACCATCGATGTGACAAAGGTAACGCTTGATGACGAGCTCGTTTCCCTGGAGGTCCATTCACCTCACATTGAACCGACGGTCGTGACGAGAGAAGAAGGTTCATTTCGCGTTCGAGAGCTAAGTGAAGTCGGAGCATCGCCGATAAACGGCAGTACGCATGACGAAATGAGCGAGCATGTGATTCAATATATCGAGTAAAAATGAGCCTAGAGCGGAGAATCAACAAGTGTAGTGAAAAAAGTTCGTTTTAACTTTTTCGCCGCACTTGGAAAACTCTTCTCTAGGCTTTTAATAGTCATGAGTTACAAGTGTCGATAAAAAAAGATGCCTATTCCTCTAGAATAAGCATCTTTCCAATGTCATACTATTCATTATCGAATAAATATATCTATTTACATCTCCAACTGCCGACTGCGTAGCATGCGGCGTTCCTTTTCGAGCTTGCTGATGTAGCATAAATGTATAATCATTAGAGCAAGACATGCACCGAGCGAATTAATTAAGACATCGAGTACACTTGCCGTTCGATCTGGCAGAAAGCTTTGGTGGACCTCATCAATCACGCCATAGCCACTCGCTAGAATCCATGCGCCATAATAACGTATTTTTCGTCGACGGATACGATCTAATGCCAGGAAAAAGAAGATAGCCAACAACCCAAATGAGGCTAAATGAACCCCTTTGCGAAAGAAATAATTCATAATTTCAGGATCAATAAAGACGATAAAATCAAAAAACGATTCCGTCGATTCCCCCGTTAGCCCAGGACGACGGGTAGCCATGGCAATGACGAGACACCAGCTAATAGCAATGATCCACCATTTATTTAGCTTCTTCATCACGATCCCCCTGCTCTCTTTTATAACGCTCAATCATTTTTCGTGTTGTTGGAATCATTTGTTCAGGAAGCTCATCAAACGAAAAATAACGCACGTCATGGCTTTCGTGATCAATCAAAATATCGCCACTCACCTCTTTTGTCACAAATGAAACAATCACGTTATATACTTCATCTCCATTAGGATATTGAAAATAAAATTCCTTACCAGAAAAGACATCAAAGAGCTCCATCCCATGAACCGTAAGCCCGGTTTCTTCCTTTAGTTCACGCCTGGCTGCCTCTTCAATCGATTCACCTAATTCCATAAATCCTCCAGGCAAGCCCCACGTATTCGTATCCGTTCGATGCTGTAGCAAAACACGTCCCTCATCATCGATTACAATCATCGAAGCGGCTGTTAAGATTAACGGCTGAGAACCGGCAATCGAACGAATATGTTGTATGTAATCCATGTCCCCACACTCCCTCTTGTCTCTAATTATACATTTTATTACCAAGTTAACCATAAGAAATATTTTACAATACGGAGAACCCTAGCGAATAAGAGGACATTATGTGGCTAGATATGTAGTAAGGTAGGTAATGAATCAAGTGAAATTTCGTACGACTGGCGCCGCTTCTTCCCATCAGATACAGCAATTCTTTTTAGCCATGAGCGAACGAGATGCTTACTAGTTATTTGTAAAAAATGCTGCGCCTCCTCATTCGTCAGTCGACCGTCAATGAGGCAAACATAATCACGAAGAGTATGGAAGTGGGCACTTTGTGAAAACTCACCACAGGAAGCACAAAGCCATTTTCCACGAGTGCGGATGAGAGGAAGGTGATCACATGATGGGCAATGAGTACCGCGTTGTAAAGCAGCTGGAGCAATACCCCAATCGGAAAGGAGAGAGTAAGCAGCAGCCTCGTGCCTTTGTAACAGAAGAGTGGTTAGCTGACGGAGGTTTTTATTAGTATAAGAAGTTTGCTGGTAGATTCGTTCATAACGTTGAATCATTTGTGGGAGGAATGACTTATGAATGACATAGTGAGAGAGTGATTCGTGGCCTTTTTTTGTTTGGATTTGAGAATGAGGGGAGCTAATAACCACGAGTGGAAGGATCGGAGTAGCCGGAAAACGGTTGGAGGAGAGCCATCGTTGTAGCTGTGTGGCCTGCCGTTCATTTTGCAAAATCGGATCGGGAAACGTTTCAACTTCGCCTTCGAAGGTGCGAATGAGCTGGTGGAAGTCAGGATCAAAATAGAGCTGACCGGCGATATTCTTCACCTCCACGACAACGATGAAGCACGAGCACACAATAAGCAGATCAAACTGGGCGAAATAGTCCCCGACTGCAAGCCGGACGTCATGAAAGAGATCATACCTCTTCGGATCTAAGAAGCTCAGCTCATACTCTAGCGACCTCTCGCCCTTATAACCCGCCACCCGTCGCCGCCACTGCTCACGAATCATCGTCTGCCGCTCATGACTAGGCGGAAGTCGTCGTCTTAATGCATCCAGCTGAAAAAGGATCTGTGGCACACGCAAAGGTTTTACAATCATTGAATCACTCCTTTCATATTGGTACTATTCGCCCCCAATGGGGATGCCTCCTGCTTGTGATGTAGGTTTTTTGAGAGTATGTGCTTAGGTTTTTTCATGAGAGAAGAGGAAAATGATTGTGAAAACGCTCTCATTTTGATTCGGAGTGTGCAAATCGACTGCGAGAATGCACAAAAACTGTTTGAAAACGCTCACAAAAGTAGTGTAAGCGCTCACGTGAGCAAATACGACAACTTTCGCAATACTCCTAACGTCCTTGTACCGCTTTGCTGCGTATGACATCGGTGTAGGTTGGCTACACTGATGCTAGAACAGAGAAAGGAGCTGAGATCGATGTGGAAAGCGATCGGAGCGGGAGCTGTGTGTGTCCTCCTGTTATTTATAGGTGCTGGCTACTTAGGTTATCAATCGTACGATGAGAAGAACAGCTCGTACACCGTTCAGCATCATCCAAAAAAGGGCGAGAGCCAGCTGTTGAATAAAGAGATAACGGAGAAGACTTGGCGTGAGAAGGCTGTAACGGCGAGTGCAGTGCCTTCTGAAGAACAGGCAGTTGTCGCAACGGCTCAAGGAGAGACGATCGAATCATTAGTCGCTCGTTTAACAATAACAGAGCTGATGGAGATATATGAAATTGCCGAAGAAGGAATCAATGATAAGTCTATCCAACGCATTCAAGAAAAGCTAGAGGATCGATTCACACAAGAGGAAATAGATGTCCTTATCTCATTTGGTCTTGCTGAAGTGGAGCATATGATTCAATAACAGAAGAAAGGCTCCCTGGAATGGGAAGCCTCTTCTATTAATCCGCAAGTTCAATTCGGCAAAACGTCTTCAACGGATCTCCATTCTTCACATAAACAAGTTCATCCTTACGATGAAACTCACCATTCTTCGCCATCCACGGCTCAACGCAAACAAATCCCTTCCCTTCCTCAGTCCATAGCACGACATATGGGAAATCCTCGCCATAGCTAATACGTACCTTCGTCCCTAGTTCAGGCAATGCAAAGACGACGTGAGGTTTCTCCGCATCAATGAGAGCGATCGCCTCCTTCTTCCCATTTAAATCAACGATCCCATCAAATGGCTTCAAGTCATGATCGTTGTAATCAAGCATAATCGTCGCATCACTTTCGACGACAACTCCTTTCTCCTCTGTACGGAAATACGGATGGAAGCCAGGATACATCGGCATCGGCTTCTCAGACAAATTCGTGTACGTCTGCTCAATGACTAGTCCACCCTCTTTCAAGTGATACGTAAATTCAAGCTCGAAATCAAATGGAAACCCAGCCTTCGTCTCATCTGTGCTCGTTAAGCGAATCGTGAGCTGATCCTCATCCTGTGTTACAACCTCCCATGGTACATTGCGTGCAAAGCCATGGTTGTTCAACGTATATGTCTTTCCTTCCCACTCATATTGCTTATTCTCAAGCTGCCCGCTAATCGGAAAAAGAATCGGTATCCCACCTCGTACGTTAGCATCTAAATCATATAATGTATCCTCATTCAAATAGAGCAAATCATGCCCTTCAAGCTGCAAGCGCGTCACGATCCCACCACGTTCAGGAATCACCTCAGCAGATGCCGTTCCATTTTTCAATGTATAGGTTTTCATCTTCTCATACCTCCAATGAATGAAATGTCTATCTTACTATCATAATCTTCTGACAAAAAAAGTCTAGTATAGAGTGTTCAAAATGTTCACATCGTACTGCGTCTTGTGGTCAAAGAATCCCATTAGGGTTGATGCCATGATCATGAGAAGGCTAATGATTTGTTTCGAAGAAGTGGTTTAGTAAATTTAATGAAGTGAGACTATTCCAATCTAAAGTCTTACTTTTTTAATAAAAGTGACCAAATATAGTTAAAAAATGACTATTAAATGTGTAATCTTTTGTCATTCAATAGTATAATTGGAAGAGTAACATTTGAGGATACTAAATTAGTTAGATATTTACTTTTTTAGTATGGTTGAAATAAATTAGGAGGAGTTCAAATGCGTATGAAAAAAACCTTAGCAATGTTATTAATTTGGACATGGGTATTTTCGTTTTATCAGGTGTCATTATCGAATGTGGCCGTAGCAGAAGAGGAGGAAGTTGGGCTTAATTTTTCTTATGAAGCAGGAATAGATTATTTGACTCTCCATTTTGAACCACTTTATACATTAGATAATAATCATACACTTTCTTTAATAATGAATGGTGAAAAATGGGAGACTTGGTCAGAGAATCCTGAGACATATGAGGTTTTAGGGCTCGAGTCTGATACCGCATATGAGTTAGAAGTACGAGAGCTTGATGGTGAAGGTAACATTGTGTCCACGACGGGGGAGGCAACCACAACCACTTTAATGGAACAGGTACATATTGAAGATCAGAGCTTATTACTAGCAATTCAAGATGAGAATGAAATAGAGAATGATTACGTTCTTGAACGAATGTATGCTTATGCGCAATATCAATATGATCGTGCGGCTCTCATTGTGTGGAGTTATCCCGATGACCTGTTCGATGTGGACTATTATGAAATATATCTCGATGGGGAACTTTTTACGAGTGTCGAAGCAGACCCTTCACGAGAGTGTTGCTATTATTATTATTTTGTTGAAGACCTTGAACCAGAGACTAGCTATGAAATCGAGATTGCCGCTTTTTTTGACGGAGAACGACGTATGGGCGATGCTATTTTTACGATTGCGACGGTAGCAGAACCGACTGGGGATCCAGTATCATTTGCTGATGATTCACTAGAGCAAATGATTCGTGACCAACTTCATTTACATTATCGTGACGTGTACCCACCCGATATGGAGGTCATTTATAGCATTCTTATTGATGCTACCGTGACAAGTATAGAGGGGCTACAATTTGCGATAAATCTAAATAATGTGTACATCGATGGCAATGAAACACTTGATTTAGATTGGTTTAGTGATTTTCAATTTTTAACGCAGGTATCAATCAATAATCGTCATTTAACTAGTGTTGATTATGATGCGCTAAAATCGATATCGAATTTACGGCAATTATCATTAACGAATGTCGGGCTGCAAGATGTATCTCAGCTAGAACAGTTCTCAGAATATTTAAGCCATTTAACAATTGATGATAATGCAATCGAAGACCTTTCAATACTCGCTTATTTTGAAGAGTTGAGGGAACTCTCATTTTCGAGGAACCTTGTCGTAAATATTGATTTTTTACTTGAATTAGAAGAGTTGTATAGCGTAAATGTTAGTGGGAATCCGCTTTCTAATTCGGCCACGACGGTGCTTGCCGAATTAGAAAGTCGTGGTGTGAACGTGATAAAAGATCCACCCTTTGCTCCATCTATTGAACCGACGGAAGTCACAGAAACAACGGCAACATTTGACCTAACCCCATGGAACGAAGACGGTTTAGCTGCTAACTATATGATCTATGTCAATAACGAGCTCGTTGCGACGCTTGATGGCTCTGAAACATCCTATACAATCACAGGCTTACAAGGTGGCCGAGAATATATGATTTCTATTGAACGGATAACAATCGACGGTGATCGTTATCAAGATCAAATTGAGGTGTTTACACTTATAGTCGCATACCCTCCAGAAGGTGATAACAAAGACTTAGATGAAGGGTCATCAGATCGAGCTAACCCTCCTATATCGGATCCTGATAAAGAGCTACCAGAACCGAAGCCAGAACCGAAGCCAGAACCGAAGCCAGAACCGAAGCCAGAACCGAAGCCAGAACCAAAGCCAGAACCAAAGCCAGGTCATGAGGAAGAGGAATCTTCTGATGGTTCAAAAGGATATGAAGAAGTTGGTAGTCTACCAGCGACAGCAACCAACTTCTACAATTTCTTAATTATCGGTATTCTCATACTTGTCAGTGGATTTATTCTGACACATCGAATGCATATAAGTACGAAAGAATAGTTGTGTGAACGCCAACGTAAGCGGAAATTTGCTTGCGCTGGCGTTTTTGCTGATGAATCTTATATTTGTGATAATGAGATAATTAATTGGTCTTTGGTGTGAGAGCATATTCTGTCAAAATCTATAGTTAACATATGAAATATCGCATATATCTGATTGTTCGGTCTCTACTTTTAAAGATACCCACCTATCACTAATCTCTTTCCTCCTCACTCCCCCTCAATCAACTCATACGCTCATTATTTCGCTATCGCGACTCTCCCTAACAAAATAGTCAAAAAAGCCTACAATCGCCTCCTAGAAGCTTCTAAACGCAAGGTTCAATATATCGAATCAGTCAAATGACTCAATAACGAACATCAAAAACTATATTAGGGTATTATAGACTATATAACGAACGCTTGAAAATAAGCCATCACATCACAATAATAGACTTATAGACACGCGACTTTAGACTCATTTTTAACTAAAAAATAAACCTTAATAACCGAAAAACCGAGTTTCTTCTATTATAATAGTGTTTATGTAATCGTTTTCAACAATAAAAATAATGATGGAAAGAATTGAAAGATAACTATAAAATGAAATTATTAGACTTATATACTAGTAGTGTACAAGGAGGAAAATACTAGAATGAATAAGACATTGAAACGAGTTGTCATTTCTTCCGCATTTGCGACTGGACTTTTGATCACCACGCCACAGGTTGCAGATGCTGCTTTAGGTGATCAGACGCTACGTAAAGGTATGACCGATCCGGACGTCAAGGACTTACAAGATGCGTTGAAGAAGAAAGGGTTCTTCAACTACGACCAGTCTACCGGCTACTACGGCACGATTACAAATGAAGCGGTACGCAAATTCCAGAAGGAGCATAACCTTCAAGTGGATGGTATTGCGGGTCCGCAAACGTTAAACAAGCTACTAGAATTAATGGACGGGGAAGTAGCACCACCAACGTCATCGAACACAAATACACAATCATCAAGTCCAACGCAATCAGCATCGTCATCACTTGCGAATTATTCATCGCTCATCCGCCAAGGGCAAAGCGGGAAGCATGTCGAGCAGCTACAGAAGATTCTAAAGGAGCAAGGTTATTTTCGCACAGATGTAACAGGATACTTTGGGCGTGTGACAGAGGCAGCGGTAAGAGATTTTCAGCGTGATATGAATATTAAGGTTGATGGGATCGTTGGACCACAAACGATTGGAAAGCTATTAAATGAGAACAAAACAGAAGTGAAGGAGCCTGAATACAAGCCGTCACTACCTCAAGAAACGTCAAAGCTCGACACATCGAAAGTTTACCGTGTCGGAAGCACAGGACAAGCTGTCACAGAGCTACAATCACAGCTTCGCTCAGTGGGTGTCTTCAACCAAGATCCAACAGGCTATTATGGTGAAATCACTGCAACGTCAGTACGTAGCTTCCAGCGTCTACACAATTTGAAGGTCGACGGAATCGCCGGTCCACAAACGTTATCGAAGCTAAAGGAAGTCTCGACGAATAAGAACAATAATTCTAATTCGAATGCGTCTAATGGGAACAACTCATCATCGAATTCCTCAGCTTTTGTAACGAATGTTGTCGCAGATGCAGCGACTTTAATTGGGGTTCCATACGTTTGGGGCGGAACAACAACGAATGGCTTTGATTGCAGTGGATTCGTTCAATATGTATTCAACAAGCAAGGTGTATCGATTCCAAGAACTGTAGCTTTGCAATGGAATGCCGGTAAGTCTGTTTCAGAACCAGCTGTTGGTGATATCGTATTCTTCGATACAACAGGTGGCCCATCTCATAACGGAATCTATATTGGAAACAATCAGTTCGTACATAGTGGATCATCGACAGGTGTCACGATTGCGAATTTAAACAATAACTATTGGAGTCAGCGTTACCTTGGAGCGAAACGCCTCCACTAAGATACGTTGGAAGACATTGAAAAGAACCTGTTTTCAATGTCTTTTTTCATTTAGATTCAGAGCACAAAGGAGAGATCAATCAGGCCCATTGAACGCTTCCCCCAACCTCAGAACATGAGCAAGCCCTCAACACAATCACAGCGCGCGATCCAAAGGGAATCGCCATGCCGCTATTAGCGAAAAAATAGTGAAAAAATGGAAAGAGCGTCATCCACATTCCGCAAATACTCCGATTCTCTAGCTAATAACCGCAAAAATGCTGAAATAGAGGAATGAGGATGCCTCTTCGCCTCGCAAAAGCTGTATATGGAGGAAATAGAGGAACGAGGAACCGTTCCACAGCCCGCGTTGCCTGTCCCACCCTGCTTTGTCCCTCCGCGCTACCGCACTGATTCGCAGATTCACCCCTGCCTCACACTGCTGTTCGCTCCGCCACCCAACCTCCTCCGCGCTGCTTCATGTCCTCCCCCACTGTGTCCTTCTCCTCCTCCAAGGCTCATCCTCTTTCACAAATTCCCTCTCACTGACAGTTTCATACTTCATTCGACAAATCCATCACTTTACACAATGTCGCACTCCCTTAACAAACTCCATTCACAAGATCGAACTAAATAATAGGAAGAAACTAGGTCTAAAAAGAACAAAATTCATACAAATGAATGAAGTAAGCACATACACGGTCTATGATATAAGCGCTATGCATAGTGAAAACAGCTTTCGACAGTCATGACGAAAAAAGAACACTCACCCCAACAGGAGCAAGTGCACGCTTCACCATTATTTAATCCAACTCCAAATGCTCTCGTAGTTCACCACTAACACGTGCTACTTCTTCATCAGGGACTTGGAAATAATAAATGCCATCAATCGTCGTACCACTACCTGAAATTTGCATCTGCTCGACTGTGTGCCTAGCATCACGATAGTTCGATTGAACCTTCCACATTTCATCTAACGACAAATCGGTGCGCACTGAACCACCGACCACATTCAGGATTTCGCCAACTCTTGTAATCGAGCCAATATGTGCTGCTTCTTGAATCATAGACTCGACAATTTGACGCTGGCGATCATTTCGGCCGAAATCGCCACGGGGATCTTCATATCTCATTCGTGAGTACGCCAATGCTTGTTCACCATCGAGGTAGATTTCACCTTCATTGAACGTATGTCCACTTTGCGTGAAAGAGAAATCATTATCGACCGTTACCCCACCAACAGCATCGACTAAACCTTTGAATCCTTCCATATTAATGCTCACATAATGATCAACTGGAATGTCCAAGAAGTTCTCCACTGTGTCCATCGACATTTCGACACCACCGTAGGAATAGGCATGGTTAATCTTCTCAATCGTGCCACGTCCGATAATTTCGGTACGTGTATCACGCGGGATGCTTACCATCTTAATCGATCGCTGATTCGGATTGACGGTCATGACGATAATCGTATCAGAACGTCCGGCATGTGTCTCACCGCGCGAATCGACACCAGTGATTAAAAACGACAAAGGCTCCTGATTCTCAATATCGACAGCATTCTCTCTTCGTTCTGTCGTCCGTTCAATCGGTTGATGAATTTCACTCGCTGTGTCACTCACTGATTTGTACAAATAGAAGCCATAAGCCACAACTGCTAAAAATAATACGCCAAATATGATCCCAATAGAAATCAATATTTTCTTCTTTGTCATTCGTTTAAACGCCCTTCTCTAGTGTATTAGACTCATTTTCCAAAAAAAGTAGCTAGATTACTCATTCATTATAAATTATAGTAATAATAAGATTCAACAAAATTTTCATGAACAGAAATTGACAATCTATGATATAATCCTCATAGCAATTGTGACTAATCGTAGGAGGTTTCAAATTCGAAATGGAAGAAACAATTAGTTTAAAGGATATTATGCTAACGATCAAAAAGCATTTGCGTCTGATCATCCTGATTCCGATCGTCGCTGTCGTCGTTAGCGCTTTAGCAAGCTACTTACTATTAACCCCTATCTTTCAAAGCTCTACACAAATTCTCGTGAACCAAACGAACGGTGATCAACAAATAAGTCAAAATGAAATCCGGACAAATATTGAAATTATTAACACATATACAGAAATTATTCGGGAGCCGATTATTTTAGATAAAGTGATTGAAGAAGCAAGCTTAACAGAATCGGTCAGTCAATTAAGAGGTATGATTAGTGTAAACCCGCAAAACAATTCTCAAATCGTGCGGATTTCAGTTGAGCATGAACAACCAGTACAAGCCGCCCTTATTGCCAATACGGTAGCGGAAGTGTTTCAGCGTGAAATTATTGAAATTATGAATGTCGATAATGTTCATATTCTTTCCCATGCTGAAGTCGGTGATTCACCATCACCTGTCGCACCGAATCCAACGTTAAATATGGCGATTGCCTTTGTCGTAGGCTTAATGGCAGCGGTCGGTGTAGCCTTCTTACTAGAATATTTAGATACGACTGTCAAAACGGAAAAAGACGTTGAAGACTTGACCGAGCTTCCGATTCTCGGAATTGTTTCAAATATGGATAACATGATGTCGAAAAAAAGTAAGATCAATTAGTCGATAAAGGAGAACGATCAAGTGGCACGTACGAATAGACCGAACAAAGTGAACAATGAACGGAATTTAATCGCAGATACGGATAAGCGCTCACCAGTTGCTGAGCAATACCGAACGATTCGCACGAACATTGAATTCTCTGCGGTGGATGAAGAGCTGAGAACGATTGCAGTCACATCATCAGGGCCTGGAGAAGGAAAGTCAACAACAACAGCTAACTTAGCCATCGTCATGGCTCAAAATGGTAGTAGAGTGTTACTAATCGACGCTGACTTACGTAAGCCGACGATGCACTATACGTTCAAGACGATTAATAGTCGAGGTCTGACGAATGTGTTGACGAAGCAGGACGAGCTAGACGAAGCCTGTCAGCAGACGAAGATTGAGAATTTAACGATTCTCACGTCAGGGCCGATTCCGCCGAACCCATCAGAATTGTTGAATTCGAAAATGATGGAAATTACGCTACGCCAAGCAACCGAAATGTTTGATGTCGTGCTCTTAGATACACCACCTGTTATGGCTGTTGCTGATCCGCAAATTATTGCAAGTAAAGTGAACGGAACGATTATTGTCACATCTAGCGGAAAGACAGATAAGGAACAATTAACAAGGACGAAAGACCTGTTAATGAAGGCGAAGGCAAGGCTTTTAGGCGTTGTTCTGAACAACAAAGAAGTGAACGAAGGACAATATTACTATTACGCCAACCAATAATTTGATAGTGGCGCATTCTATGTTACGATTAATTTGTTTTTTACAAAACATTTAAGAGAAATTAAAAAAAATGAGAGAAAGAAGGTGTTAAGATGATTGATATTCACTGTCATATATTGCCTGGGGTTGATGACGGCGCAAAGACGATCGCTGAAAGCATCGAACTAGCGAAGCAAGCTCAACAAGAAGGAATCACGACCATTGTGGCAACTCCGCATCATCATCACCCTTCCTTCTCAAATGCTGGGCATTCGGTAATAGAAGCGGTTGAAGAGTTGAATGAGGCTCTGAAGGAACATGATATTCCAGTCAATATCCTTCCAGCACAAGAAATCCGTATCCATGGAGAGATGATCGGTCATTTTGAGACAGGTGATCTATTAACCTATGGTGGACATCAGCAGTATCTTCTAGTTGAATTTCCGTCGAGTCAAGTACCACGTTATACAAAACAATTATTCTATGAATTGCGAATGCAAGAATATATTCCAATTATTGCTCATCCCGAGCGTAACAAAGTGTTTATCGAAAAGCCTGACATGCTCTATGAATTTGTGAAGGATGGAGCATTAACACAAGTGACGACATCGAGTTTGACGGGGCACTTTGGCAAGAATATTAAGAAATTCTCTGAACAGCTAATGGAGTTTAATTTAACGCATTTTATTGCATCTGATGCACATAACCTTACAGAGAGAACGTTTAGAATGACCGAGGCACTGAATGAGGCTGAGAAGCTATTTGGCTATGAATATGTGATGCAATTAAAAGAGAACGCTGAGCTACTTATTGAAGGTCAGTTTGTTTATGCGGAGCCACCAGAGAGAATTCGTACACGTAAGAAATGGTTAGGGATATTCTAGTGTGCGATAAGCATAATGATACTTTGGCAATGTCTCCTTGCCGATATCGATGGGGATACTCGATCATGCTGTGGGTGAGAGCCTTAGACACAAACGTTGTCAGTGGTTTGATGTGAGGGTGGGTTAGATGCCCATTTTTATTTAATATGTTAGGATGCATAACATTCACAGCAATCACGGTTGGTGGCTGCTGCTATCGTTACATGCATGTCTGAAAGAGCAACCTTTCAAAGGAATCTTAAGCACCTGTAACGGCTACACGACACAACTAAGAAAGCCTTAAGTGAGTCCTCTTTGCTTTGGAAAAGAATATTGACTTAAGGCTTTATGATGTATAAGACAACTCTTTTAATGATAATGGCTTTAGTGGGATACAATCTAATTTTGGAAAGAAAGGTGAAAGGAATGACATATCGAAAACGGGTGGCATTTCTCATGTTCGTCGACTCGATCATCGTCATAACGGCGATTTTTATTAGTAACTTTATTTTGGCACCGACGGGAAATCCATTTACGTCGTTCTTGTTTGTGAGCTCGATCACGTTGTTAGTCGGTCATCATCTATTTGCCTATTACTTCAAGCTATATAAGAAGGTTTGGCAATACGCTAGTGTTTCAGAGCTGCTAGGTATTGCGAAGGCTGTGACGATTACAATTGCTCTAACAGGTGTCGTGCAGCTCGTCTTCTTTCAAGCGATCTCCTTACGTACACTCGCCATTACATGGATGATGCATATCCTCCTTATCGGTGGCTCGCGCTTCTCGTGGCGCTTATTTCGAGATCAATATATTAAGCCGAACATTGATAAGAAGAAGACGCTTATCATTGGTGCGGGTGCAGGTGGAACGATGGTCGCAAGGCAGCTCCAGCAAAGCCAAGAGTCAGATCTACGTCCGGTAGCGTTCATTGATGATGATTTAGCGAAACAAAATCTAGAAATTCTCGACTTGCCTGTCGTCGGCGGAATTTCTGAAATCGAGCGTGTTGTCAATCGTGAGCGAATTGAACAAATTATTATCGCCATTCCCTCTCTTTCACGAGAAAAGATTAACAATATCTTCAATGAGTGCTCGAAGACAAAGGCGAAGACGCAAATTCTTCCGCGCATTGAGGATATTATGTCCGGTAAGGTATCTGTTAGTCAGTTCAGAGACGTCGAGGTTGAGGATTTACTCGGTCGTGAGCCTGTCGATTTAGATATCGACGGAATTGAGAAATATATTAAGGGCAATACCATTCTCGTGACTGGTGCCGGTGGTTCGATTGGTTCAGAGGTTTGTCGCCAAATTGCCAAATTCTCACCAAAAGAGCTAGTGCTACTCGGACACGGTGAAAATAGCATCTATGCCATTGAAATGGAACTGAAGAGAAATGTTCCTCATCTGAATGTTTCAACAGAAATCGCCGACATTCAAGACCGTGAGAAAATCTTCTCGATCATGAAGACGAGAAAGCCCAGAGTTGTCTTCCATGCCGCTGCTCATAAGCATGTTCCATTAATGGAACGAAACCCAGAGGAAGCGGTGAAGAACAACGTCATCGGGACTCGCAATGTTGCAGAAGCCGCAAGTGTAGCGAAGGTTAACACATTCGTGATGATTTCTACAGACAAAGCGGTCAATCCAACGAGCGTGATGGGCGCAACGAAACGAATTGCCGAAATGATCATTCAGCATATGGATATGGTCAGTAACACACGCTTTGTTGCGGTCCGATTCGGAAATGTATTAGGAAGCCGTGGAAGTGTCATCCCACTCTTCAAGGAGCAAATCCAAGCAGGTGGGCCTGTCACCGTTACTGATCCGAAAATGGTGCGTTATTTCATGACGATCCCAGAAGCGTCTCGTCTCGTCTTACAGGCAGGCGCATTAGCAGAGGGTGGAGAGGTGTTTGTCCTTGATATGGGTGAGCCAGTCAAAATCGTCGACCTCGCCCGAAACTTAATTAAGCTATCAGGCTACACGGAGGATGAGATTCCAATCGTCTTCACAGGTATGAGACCTGGGGAGAAGATGTTTGAGGAGCTATTAAGTGACGATGAGGTTCATAGTGAGCAGGTGTATCCGAAGATTTATCGCGGAAAGACGCCACCTGTGAATATTAATGTGACGTTTGATTTGGTGGAACGATTCCAAGACGAAGAGCGCGAATGCTTACGGAAAGAGCTGTTGGATATTGCGAATTTCAGAGTGAGTGAGTTAAAGGAATTAGTCTAGGACATTATGAGGATTTAAGTCAGCTTAACGTGTTGTTACAATCAATCCGTAGCTGACTTATTTTATTGAAATCAGAGATTGGTTGATCAGTAGTTATTTGATAATAGAATGAAATAAGTACTAATTAACTAAGAAGTAGGAGCGTGTTGTTTTCCCATGTATATGAAATGTAAGAGGCTAGTAGATATCGTCTTGTCACTGATCGGAATGATTCTCCTTTCACCGATCTTTCTTATTCTCATTATCGCAATCAAAGCCGAATCAAAAGGGCCAGTTCTCTTTAAACAAAAGCGTGTAGGCATACACAAAGTATACTTTCACATTTTGAAATTCCGCACGATGAGAATAGATACGCCAAAGGATACCCCAACCCATATGCTGGACAATCCAGATCAATACATTACGAAGGTCGGGAAATTCCTGCGAAAAACGTCGCTAGACGAGCTTCCGCAAATTTGGAACATCTTTGTCGGGCATATGAGCATTATTGGCCCACGTCCTGCTCTTTGGAATCAATATGACCTCATTGCAGAACGAGACAAGTACGGTGCTAATGATGTACCTCCTGGATTAACAGGCTGGGCACAAATTAACGGTCGAGATGAGCTTCTGATTGATGTGAAAGCCCAGCTTGATGGGGAGTATGTAGGGAAAATTGGGATAAAAATGGATGTGAAATGCTTCTTCGGTACAATTGTGAGTGTCTTCAAAAGCGATGGAGTCGTCGAAGGTGGAACAGGCGCACGACCAAACAATGAAGCTCATAGGCAAAAGGAGAGAGCTTCAGAATGAAAAAGGTGCTAATCACAGGCTCCAGTAGTTATGTAGGCAAGAGCTTTCAGGAATGGATTGAACAGGGTGACTATGATTATTCCATAGACACTATTAGTGTAAGAGACGACTCATGGCAAGAGACGGACTTCTCACGATACGATACGGTTTTGCATTTAGCAGGAATCGCTCATGTTTCTTCTGATCCAAAGCAAGAGGAGCTATACTACCGAGTTAATCGAGACTTAACGATTGAAGTAGCGAAAAAAGCGAAAAACGATGGGGTCAAGCAATTTATATTCATGAGCAGTATTATTGTCTACGGTGACAGTAGCCGTGAAGCGAGAGTCATTGATGAACATACGATTCCAACACCGAGCAATTTCTACGGGAATAGTAAGCTACAAGCAGAAGAAGGGATCAAGCCACTTTCGAGTGAGGATTTCAAAGTCGTAATTATTCGACCGCCGATGATTTATGGAAAAGGATCGAAGGGCAACTATCCGAAGCTAGCGAAAGCAGCACGTCTGCTGCCGATCTTCCCGAATATTGATAACCAGCGCAGCATGCTTCATGTGGACAATCTTTCTGAGTTCATTCGCTTAATGATTGAGAATGAAGAGGAAGGGTTGTTTTTTCCGCAAAATGAGGAATATGTGAAAACGAGTGAAATGGTTCGGTTGATTGGGGACGTGCATGGGAAGAAAGTGCGATTAGTTTCTATATTTAACTTTATACTGAAGCTTTTTATTAATAGAGTAGGGATATTGAATAAGGTGTTTGGGAATTTGGTGTATAGTGAAGAATTGAGTCTTTATGATAAAAGTGACTATCAAATAAATCATTTAAGAAAATCAATAGAAGAAACAGAAGTAAATGGAGCATCCGAGATGAACATAGACGTATTGATTATGAGTGATAATTCTCTTGAGACTGTTGGTGGCGAACAGGAATCCACAAAAATCATTATTAACGGAGTAAAAGATTCATTCCATATAAGTGTGATACAACCAGGGCAAATAAGTAAGCCAGTTTATGGAGTAGACTATCATATTATTACGAAAAAAACGAGAATTAAACATTTGATCAAAAACCCAATAGCGTTTTTGCTCTATATAGCAAAAGTAAGAAATTATATTAATAAAAAAAGACCTGCTGTCATTCATACACAAGCACAGGTTAGTTTTTTCATTGTAGCTCTCTTAAAAAAGCTAAAGTTAATTCCTAAAAGGATTCGAATTGTGCATACGGAACGAGGGTTATTTACAAAATATAATAATTTTTTTAAGCGAATATTTTATTCTTTTATAAAAGAACTTGATGTTTTAGTAACAACTACGACATTTAATATGAAGCATTGGAAAGAAGCCATTCAAAATAAAGGTATACAGGTTGAATTTAAAGTGATAGAGAATACAGCCGGAGAATTATTTGAAATATATGATCCTAAATTAGTAAAAGAAAGTAATGACACGATAGTAATTGGATTTGCTGGACGTTATTGCGATTGGAAGAATTGGCCATTAGCAGTAGAAATTTCGAAAGAATTAAATGAAAAATTAGGAGAAAAGCTACAAGTTAAGATGGCTGTAGGTTGCTTAGATGAGGCATCAAGGTTAGATACTGAAAAAATGTTTGAAGCGATGAAAGAAATGATTGGAGAAAGGTTTGAAGGGAAGATCAATATTGACCTAAAAGAAATGGACAAGTTCTACTACGATATTGATTTCTTTGTTTTAACCTCGAACTATAACACAGAGTCGTTCGGACGAACATTAGTTGAAGCGATGAGTAGAGGAACGGTTGTTTTGACTACTGATTCGGGTGGTTCAGTAGAGGTTGTGGGTGATGATGATTATGTTTGTAAGGGTGTAAATGATTTTGTTGAAAGAATTTATACGATCTTTTTAGATCAAAATTTAATGAAAGATCAAAAGATTAGCAATTTAAAGTATGTAAATGAAAAATATTCTTTAAATAATAACGTTAATAAACATAATACACTTTACTCAAATTTAGCTGAGTAATTTAGAATAAAATGAAGTTTGGAGCGAGCGGAATATGAAAGTAGTATTTGCGCATGACCATATATTTAAAAAAGATAGTGAAGGGAATTTATTTACTACTGGCAGTTTTAATAATGTCGTCTGGAAAAGATATATTCAGCATTTTGATAGTATTGTTGTTACTGCAAGGTTGGATAATAGAGTTATAGATACTCAAAAAAAATATAATAATTTCGATTTACAATCAGCATCGTTTGTTGAAATACCAACCTTAAGTGGACCAATAGCTCAATTTAGAAATAGAATTAGTGCAAAAGATAAATTAAGCAAGGCTATAAAAGAATCAGATGCAGTAATAGCAAGGCTGCCAAGTGAAATAGGAAACCTAGCTATCACTATTGCTAAAGAAATGAATAAACCGTATGCTGTTGAAATTGTTGCTTGTGTCTGGGACGCACTATGGAATTATGGTAAATTGCAAGCAAAAATTTATGCTCCAATTGCTATGTATAAAATGAAAAAAAATGTAAAGAACGCTCCTAGAGCGATATATGTTACTAATACATTTTTACAGAGTAGATACCCGTGCAATGGTTTAACTGAAAATATATCTAATGTTGAAATTAAGGAAATAAAAGAAGAAAACTTGTCAGCTCGTATAAAAAAAATAGATCAAAATAACAAGAAAATTAAAATAGGCATGATCGGCAATTTGAACAATAGGATCAAGGGTTGGGATATAGCCCTAAAAGCTTTAAGTTTGATAAAACAAAATGGTTTAGATTTTGAATTTAAAATATTAGGTGATGGTGAAACAGAGCAATGGAGAAGGTTTGCTGAGGAATTGAACATTGAGGAGGACATCCATTTTTGTGGTGTACTTCCAGGAGGTGAGCCTGTCTTAAGTTGGTTAGATGAAATTGATATATATATTCAGCCAAGTTTTCAAGAAGGGTTACCAAGAGCTGTAATTGAAGCTATGAGCAGAGCTTGCCCCGTTGTAGGCTCAAGTGCTGGAGGTATTAGAGAGTTAATTGATAATTCTTGTATTCATAAGGCTGGGGATTATACAGGACTATCTAAGAAGATATTAAGTATTATTGGTGATCCAAATCAATTAAAAGCGATTGCTCTAAGAAACTTTGAAGAAGCAAAATACTATAAGAAAGATACTCTTGACTATAGACGAAATATCTTTTGGAAAGAATTTATTAAATCTATATAAGGTAATGAAATATGATTAATATGGAAGTGGATAGATGTTATTTTATATACTGTTAGTAATAGTAGTAAGTATTTGTACAGAACTTTCTGTTAAAGTACGAAGCAGGTTTCTTACAGTGACTTATGCTTTGTTAGCTATTTTTATACCCTCTTTTTTCTTTGCAGTTAGATATGGAATAGGAACAGATTATTACAGTTATATTAGAAACTATGAACTGATAAGAAGTGGTAATGAAACTCGCATGGAATGGGGATATGAATATCTAAATAAAATAGTAGCAAGTTTAGGTGGAGACATAGAAATAGTATTTTTTATAATAGGTTTACTTATGATGCTATTCATATACCTCACTTTAAAAAATTACTGTCATGTGATAAGTCCGGGAATTGGAATGTTTGTTTTTATGCTACTATATTACCAAATGTCATTTAATACTGTGAGGCAAGCGGTCACAATGGCAATTGTTTTGTATAGCATTAGGTTTATTAAGGATAGAAAATTAATCAAGTTTACCTTGTTAATCGTTTTAGCATCAGGGTTCCATAATTCTGCATTATTGTTTCTCCCCATATATTTTATATACGCTTTAATTGGGAAAAAAAATAGAACATTATCTAGAATTCTGATATATACTGTTACTGCTATTATTGTTTTAAGTTTAGATAGAATATTGATTCCGATACTTGGGGCAGTGCCAGAATTAGATTATTATATAAAATATTTAGAGGAAGAATCTACGACTGAAGGTATAGGTTTTTTAGTAAGGAGTCTTCCGTTCTTATTTATAGGTTTCTATGTGTATAAGTATATAGGAGAAAGAGATAGGAGTTTTATTTTATACTTTTCAATCTTTATTATAGGAATGCTATTGAATTTTTCAAGGTTTGTAGGTGCAGATTTTATTAGTAGAATATCTCTAAATTTTGAAGTAGCACAAGTTTTATTAATTCCTTATTTCTTTAGGTGCTTAAACAATAGAGGGGAATTCCTTCTGAGTTGGGCTTTGTTTTGTTATTTAATTTTCCATTGGTGGTATGTATTTTTCTATATTGGTAGTCATGGAACGTATCCATATGAATGGATATTTAATAAATAGTTTAAGAGGTGTGAAAAATGGGAGATACCCCTTTTTTTAGTGTTGTTATTCCCACATATAATCGTGAGAGCCTATTGAAAGAAGCGATTAAAAGTGTTTTAAATCAGACTTTTCAAAATTTTGAGGTGTTAGTAGTTGACGATGGATCAACTGATAAAACATTAGAAATTATCGATGATTTTCATGATGATAGAATAAAAAAATTAAGGAATAATAGAGTAAAAGGAGGGGGAGGAGCGAGGAATACAGGTATTTATAAGGCAACTGGTAAATGGGTTGCTTTTCTAGATGATGATGACGTATGGCTTGAAGAAAAACTAGAACTTCAATATAAACAAATCATGTGTTTAAGTGAAAAATATGTCATTGTTTATACTGGATATGAAAAATATGATTTTGATAATAATAAAGTCGAAAGAAAAATATTGCCGCAAAAAAAAGGTGATATATATTATGATTTATTATATAAAAATTACATTGGTACCTTTAGTACAGTAGCTATAAAAAGAGAGCCACTATTAAGCATAGGGGGATTAGATGAATCGTTAGAAGCAAGGCAGGATTTAGACCTATATGTTAGATTGGCAGATAAATACTCTGTTGATTATATTAATAAATCATTAGTTAGATATAGATACTCTAATACAGATAGAATTACACTAAATACTAAAAAAAGATTACAAGGGAACAAAAAGTTCCATGAGAAGTACATTGAACCAGATAATAATATCTCTTTTAAACTAAAGCTTTGTTCTAATGGAAGAATATTTGCCTTTGCGGTATTAGAGAAGCAATGGAGGTTGGCCATAAGACAATTGCTTCCTGCTATGTTGCTATTATTTGTGGATTTTCGTTATTTCTTGTCTATAAATAAGATTATTTTAACCACAAACAAAAAAGTAAAACGTTAAATTAAAACTAAGTCAGGTGAAAGGAATTTAAAATGGATAAATATGTGTTAATAACAGGTGGAGAGCTTTTTAACAAAGGTGCGCAATCGATGACTTTTGTGACAGTTAATGAAATTAGCAAAAGGTTTCCTGATGCTAAGATTGTCTTATTATCTAGTAAAGACTATCTCAGAGAAAAGGATGAAAAAGAAAAATATAAATTTGAAATTTTACCTATAAATTCGGGGTTAGCGTTTCAGTTAATGGGTGGCGTTTACAAGCAATTATGGAATGTAAATTCTATAGTACGTAAAAAAGACGACTATAGTGAGTACATACCTAAACTAAAAATGATATTAAAAAATTCAATTGCTATGGTTGATATTAGTGGGTATGCTTTATCCTCACAATTTGGTAACGGTAGTTCAATTGGATATTTATCAAGAATTTTACTTGCGAAGAAATACAATATAGATGTATATCTTATGCCACAATCTTTTGGTCCTTTTAAATATAAAGGAATTGAACGATTTTTTATTAATCATTTGATGAATAAAACAATGAATTATCCAAAGGTGATATATGCCAGAGAATCTGAGGGGTATGACTTGTTAAAAAATGATTTAAACTTATCAAAGGTTAAGAAAACTTATGATTTAGTACTAATGAATAAAGGTATTAACTTAAATAATATTTATAGAGAAGTACCTGTAGTATCTAATTATGATGGTATTGATGGAGTTGCAATTGTTCCTAATATGAAAAATTTTAGACATGGTAATAAATTGAAAGTTTTATCAATGTATGATGCTATTATAAAAAAATTAACCGATGCGGGGAAAAAAATTTATTTAGTAAGACATTCGTATGAGGATATTGAAGCTTGTGAAATGATTAAGGAGAGATGTAAAGGTAACGACCAAGTCATACTGCTAACGGATGATATGAGTTGTTTAGAGTTTGATAGTCTTGTAAAGCGTTTTGAATTTATTATTGGGTCAAGGTTTCATTCGATTGTGCATGCTTACAAAAATGCTATACCTTGTATAGCATTAGGTTGGGCCACAAAATATCATGAATTATTAAAAATATTTAAACAAGATAGGTTTATATTTGATGTAAGAAATGACCTTAATGAACATGTAATTGTAGAAGCTGTGGAAGTACTTTTAAAACAGCATAACAATGAAGTAACAATTATCAATCAATCATTAAAATCAGTACAAAGGGAAGATATTTACAATTCTCTTGAAGGTTCTAAACTTGAGAAATAAATGATAATAAGTACAGTAAAAAAATATTTTTAAGAAGTGATAATCGTTGAATAACTCATTAAAAAGTAAAGCTGTAAAAGGTATAAAATGGACAAGCATAAATACTGTTTTTAACTCGTTTAGTTATCCGGTATATCAGGTTATACTTGCATTGTTATTAATCCCACATGAATTTGCTTATATAGCAATTATAAGTCTATTTGTTACTCTCTCTGTAATGATAAATAACTTAGGTGTTGGAGAAGCTGTTATACAAAAAGATAATGTGACTTCTAACCAATTGTCATCCCTATTCTATTTTAGCGTCATTGCTTCTTTGATCCTTGCTAGTCTAATGTATTTGTTGACCCCTTTTATTGAAAGTTATTACTCTCTTGATAATTTAGAAACAATTTTAAAATTTGTAATTATAACTATTGTTTTGAATGGCTCTACAAGTTTATTTAGAGTATGTCTGCAAAAAAACCTTTTATTTAAAGAGTATTCATTAATACAAATTTCGAAGTTAGCAACAGATATGGTGGTTACTGTAATATTTATATTGTTAGGTCATGGTGTTTTTGGATATGTGTATGGTACGGTTATATCTACTGCTCTAAATGCTATTTTATTAACAATTTTTGCTTTAAAGAGAACAGAAATGAAAATTTTACTACATTTTAGTCTTAAAGATGTAATGCCATTTTTAAACTTTGGAATTTCTATTTCTTTGAAAAAGATTTTAACTGAAGTTAGTCATCGTATTGATGAAGTATTAATTGGTGGTATGTTAACTCCAGAAATTCTAGGTGTTTACTTCTTTGGGAAGAATCTAATTATGCATTTGCGTATATTGATTACTAATACATTTGGACAAGTGCTGTTTCCAGTATTCTCGAAAATTAAATCGGATATAGTAAAGATGAAAGAAGTATATAATAAAGTTTCATATTTTGTTGCAATGATTGCATTTCCAATTTTTGTAGGAGTCGCTTTAACAGCCCATCTATTTATACCAATTATTTTTGGAGATGAATGGATTGGAAGTGTTAGTGTAATAAGAGTTTTGTCATTAGCCATGATCTTCCTTGTATTAACAGCGAATATAGCTACCTCATTGCTGTATTCAGTTAATAAACCAGGATTAGTGCTTATTCTCGATATAATAACCACTGTAATATATATTGTTAGCCTAGTACTATGGGGTGAGAATGGACTTTTAGTGATATTATCACTATATTCACTATATATAATTATGAAGACAATTTTGTTACAATATTTTGTAAGTAAAGAATTGAGTTATAGTATTTTCCATTACGTATTTCAAATGAATAAACTAGTAGTATCGACTATTATTATGTCTATAGTTATCCTTGGAATACAAACGTTATTGACCTCAAATAGTCAATTACTACAATTAATAATTTCTGTAATATCTGGTGTGATAACCTATATTATAATTCAACTAATTATTGACAGGCGAAATAGCAAGTTGTTACTTAATATGCTTTTAAAGAAGGTATAAAGATGGTATTTAAATGTTAGTGTAAGGGTGTGTGAAGTGTGAATGTTCTTATCACAGGTGCAATCGGTTTTATAGGAATGCATGTTATAAAAAAAATTATAAAAGAGCAGTACAAAGTTATAGGTATTGACAACCTAAACGACTACTACGATGTCCAACTAAAAAAAGACCGTCTAAAAGAACTAAACACATATGGAAATTTCACATTTTACGAAGAAGACTTAGCTGATCGTGAAGCTCTAAATCATTGTTTCGAAAAAGAAAACATCGACATCGTCATCAACCTCGCCGCTCAAGCCGGCGTTCGCTACAGTCTTGAAAACCCACATGCTTACGTTGATTCGAATGTCGTAGGCTTTGTGAACATTCTAGAAGCATGCCGTCATCATAAGGTGAAGCATTTAATCTATGCTTCTTCTAGCTCTGTCTACGGGGCGAATGTGAAGATGCCGTTTTCGACTTCTGATGAGGTGAATCATCCTGTTAGCTTGTATGCGGCGACGAAGAAGTCGAATGAGCTAATGGCTCATACGTATAGCCATTTGTATAACATCCCGACGACTGGACTTCGCTTCTTCACGGTATATGGTCCATGGGGGCGTCCGGATATGGCGTATTTCTCATTTACGAAGAACATTGTCGAAGGTAAGACGATTAAAGTGTTTAACAATGGTGAGATGATGCGTGATTTCACGTATATTGATGATATCGTTGATGGGATTGTGCGCTTGCTTGATAAGCCACCAAAGGCTGATCCGAATTGGAATCGTGAGGAGCCGAATGCGAGCTCTAGCTATGCGCCGTATAAGGTGTACAACATTGGGAACAATCAGCCTGTGAAGCTTATGGACTTCATTGAGACGTTAGAGAAGCATCTTGGAATTGAGGCGAAGAAGGAATTTCTGCCAATGCAGCCTGGTGATGTGAAGGCGACGTATGCGGATATTGATGAGCTTCAGAATGATACAGGCTTCAAGCCATCTACGACTATTGACGAAGGTCTAAAGAAGTTTGTTGAATGGTACAAAGACTATTATAATGTGAAGTAACTAATAGCCCCTTTTCTATTATGAAGGGCACTGAAGAAGTTTGATTTATGAACTTTTTTGGTGCCCTCCTATTATGAAGAGGGGCATTATTACAGATAGGAGTGTGTGGTATGAAAGTTCGTAAAGCGATTATTCCAGCTGCGGGATTAGGTACTCGTTTTTTACCAGCAACGAAGGCACAGCCGAAGGAAATGCTCCCGATTGTCGATAAGCCGACAATCCAGTATATTGTAGAAGAAGCGATCGCATCAGGTATTGAGGACATTATTATCGTCAGTGGCCGAAGCAAGCGGGCGATTGAGGATCATTTTGATAAATCGTATGAGCTAGAAGAGACGTTGTTGAAGAAAGGGAAGATGGCTTTACTGGATGAAGTGACGTCGATTTCAAACATGGCGAATATCCATTACATTCGTCAAAAGGAAGCGTTAGGCCTTGGTCATGCGATTGCATGTGCGAAGTCATTTATCGGTGATGAGCCGTTTGCTGTGCTGCTAGGGGATGATATCGTTCAATCGGAGAAGCCGTGCCTGCAGCAGCTGATGGAGGTGTTTGATCGTTATCAATCGTCTGTCGTTGGGGTTCAGCCTGTTGCTAAGCAGGATGTATCGAAATACGGGATTATTGCTCCGAAGGGACAGGAGGTTGAGTCAGGTGTCATTCATACGCAATCGTTAGTCGAGAAGCCGAAGCCAGAGGAGGCGCCTTCTCAATATGCGATTATGGGTCGTTATGTACTACGACCTGAAATCTTTGATATTCTTGAAACGTTACCACCTGGTGCAGGTGGAGAGATTCAATTAACGGATGCGATTAATACGTTAACAGAAGAGCAAGCGGTTCTTGCTTATCACTTTGCTGGCGTGCGTTATGATGTAGGTGATAAGTTTGGCTTCTTGAAGGCGACGTTGGACTTTGCCTTACAGCGTGAGGATTTACGTGATGATGTGAGACGTTATTTAGCTGAGACGTTAGAGAATGAAGCGGTGAACAAGTAAATAGATGAAGGAAGTGGAAACGAAGATGAAAATTACGATTGCTGGTACTGGATACGTGGGTCTCTCAAATGCCGTGCTACTTGCTCAGCATAATGAGGTTGTGGCACTTGATATTGTCCAAGAAAAGGTTGATATGATTAACAACCGTCGTTCGCCGATTGTTGATCAGGAGATTGAGGATTTTCTTGCGACGAAGGAGTTAAACTTAACGGCGACGACGAACAATGAAGAAGCGATTCAAGGTGCGGACTTTGTCTTGATCTCAACGCCAACGAACTATGATCCGGATCAAAATTATTTCGATACGAGTACGGTCGAGACGGTCATTCAAAACGTGTTGGCGGTTAATCAGGATGCGGTGATGGTCATTAAATCAACGGTTCCTGTTGGTTATACAGAGTCTGTCAGAGAGAAGTTCCAGACAGAGAATATTATCTTCTCACCTGAATTTCTACGTGAGGGTAAGGCGCTTTATGACAACTTATATCCTTCTCGTATTGTCGTTGGTGAACGCTCTGAGCGTGCTGAGACGTTCGCGAATCTATTAGTTGAGGGTGCGATTAAAGAGGGTATTGATGTTCTTTTTACCGATTCAACCGAAGCAGAGGCGATTAAGCTCTTTGCCAATACATACTTAGCGATGCGTGTCGCGTTCTTTAATGAACTCGATTCGTATGCGGAAGTAAGAGGTCTGAATACTCAGCAAATCATTGATGGTGTCGGTCTTGATCCGAGAATTGGGACGCACTATAACAATCCTTCGTTCGGCTATGGCGGCTACTGCTTACCAAAGGATACGAAGCAGCTACTTGCGAACTATGAGGACGTACCGAATAACATTATGGCAGCCATTGTTGATGCGAACCGGACACGTAAGGATCATGTCGCTGAGATGATTCTAAATCGTAAGCCAAAGGTCGTCGGTATTTACCGTCTGACAATGAAGATGGATTCCGATAACTTCAGACAATCAGCGATCCAAGGCGTCATGAAGCGCATTAAGGCGAAGGGTGTCGACGTTGTCGTGTATGAGCCGTCGTTCCCTGAGGATGAATTTTATAATTCGAAGGTGTACAGTGACTTTGACGCATTTAAGGATGTTTGTGATGTGATCGTGGCGAATCGTCTGTCCGATGAGCTGAAGGAAGTAGAGGAAAAGGTGTATACGAGAGATTTGTATGCGCGGGATTGATTTTGTTCTTAAGCTGAGGGAATAGAGCACCCCTCAGCTTTTTGAATTTTATTATCAGAATTTTCTGCTATTAATGGAGTTTTATTTGAACTGACTCGTTTCAGAGTGATTGGATTCTCTCCTCACAGTAGACTTACCTAGATTAAGTCTACCAACCTAAGCGCTGACGAAGTGAAGTTATATGTGCCACATGATGACGTCCGTGCCAAGCATAGATTCCGATATTTTTGCTCAGCTTCACAGCGCCTGTCTCAGGGTGATGGAAAGTTCTATCTAGCTCCTCCGGTGTCAGTGATCGCAACAAATACCCCCATCGATGGTGCAGTGATTCGATCAGATTTAAGGAAACGTCGATTGTTAAGTCTGAATCAGGAAGCTCTGCCCATTTTCCTTCATCGTATAATGCAATTGTTGGATGGTTCTCAGTGAGGGCTAACTTAAACCGCATGTAGCTATTAAGGTGGCTGTCAGCAATATGGTGGACGACTTGGCGAACAGTCCATCCACCAGGCCTGTATATTGTATCTAATTGCTTGTCATCTAAATCTTTCACGGTTGCGTTTAATTCAATTGGAAGGTCTTCAATCTCCTGTATCCATTTTTCTAATACATCAGCTGTAGGATCACCTTCAAATTGAAACGTTCCAATAGGATAACGTAAGTCCATCTAAATCACTCCTTTTCTCATGAGTTTTTAATATGAATCTATTTTATCACGAAAGGTCTTAATTGATAGGGGGAGGAGATTGATAATTGACTGACGAGCCATTAATCAAAGATTCTATTTGACTGAAAGAAATTCTCTATGTTCGCCTAGCCCATTACCATCATTTGTTATACAATTTAATAGAACATACGTTTCTTATAGGGGTGATAAAATGATAGATCATGACCGATTATTTAAAGAAGTGCTAACGACCTTTTTTGAAGAGTTTATACTGCTGTTCTACCCCAAGTGTATGAAGCTGTTCGTTTTGACGATGTCCGCTTTCTCTCCGAGGAGCTCTACACAGATGTCACTGTTGGAGAGAAATACCGCGTTGACCTGTTAGTTGAGACGACGTTGAAGGAAGAGAAAGCTCTCACCTTAATTCACATGTAGAAACAATTCAATGAACGGATGTTTATTTATTTCAGCCGCTTGTACGAGAAATACCGCCGCCCGATTCTCCCGATTGCCCTTTTCACCTACGAGATGAACCGCACGGAACCAATATCCTTCAATTTCAATTCTTAAAACTAGAACTGCGAAAAGAGAACTGGCGTGATTATATTCGCGCAGAGAATCCCGTCGCAGCGGCTTTTTTAGCAAAGATGGGGTATACTAAAGAGGAGAGAATACAAGTAAAGAAGGAATTTCTACGCATGTTAGTTAGAATGGGAATCGACGAAGCGAAGCAAACACTCCTCACAGGATTTTTCGAAACATACTTACCACTAACCGAAGCCGAAGAAACTCAACTTATAAATGAGGTGAAACAAATGAACAAGAAGGAAGGAGATAAGATCATGGAAGTGATGGTGTCGTATGAGCGGTGAGGGTTAGAGAAAGGAATGGAGAGGGGAATAGAGAAAGGCAAACTAGAAATGGTACGGAATCTACTACGGGAGGGCGTGGATGTTAATATGGTCGTGCGTGTGTCGGAGTTGTCGGGGATGTTGTTGAGAGGCTAGTATCAGAGATTGAAAGGGAGTCGTGAAAATAGAATGAGTAGAGGAACGAGGGAGCGCATGGTTCAGAAAGGGAATCCTCATTCCGCTAAAGCGAGGAAATCATAGGAGACAACATAGAAATGTACTCGACGTTCCGTTAATAGGAGGGAAAGTGCATGAAATGTAGCGGAAAAGAAGAAATAAAGGAACGAGGGGAACGTAAAGGCTGGAAATCGGGTGGGATGGGAGAAATAGCGGAAAGAGGAACCGCATAGAAGGAAAGGTCAAACAAACAAGCTCGATTTGCACTTGCAGGAATGATCAACGAAAGAAAAAGATGGATGTGAACTACTTCACCGAGAAGTTCTTAATGTTAAAATTGGCGATAGAAGCGAAGAGATTAAGACTGAACATACTAGATTAAAATGATTGAGTATAGCTCGAACAACAACTCCAAAAAAGGATGATGTCAAATTGAAATCATATATCATAAAAATCGAACTAGACGGATCGGACCCTCTAATATGGCGTAGAGTGATTATGCCAGCAGGAGCAACATTTAAAAGGCTTCATGATGTTATTCAGAATGTGACTAATTTCCAGAGCGGCTATCCAAATTTGGATTATCATCTGTATGAATTCCATCTTCCAGAGCAGAACAAAATCGTCACAAATAATGAAGAGGCTTACCTTGAACATCAGCACTATAAAAAGAATAAAGCAATGTATGAGCAGCGGCTAAAAGAGATATCATCAGATATACTGAAATTTGAGAAGCGTCACCAGGAAAGGTTAAAAGTTGAAGTTCGTAAACCTACGGGATTAAAGATCGATGATTATGTTGAGAAGCATACTGAAATTAGATATAGCTATGACTTAGGTGATGATTGGCATTTTATCATTAAGCTTGAGGAAACGGTGGATGACTATTATTTTGGATTTCCGACACTCCTTGATGGTGCAGAAACCGCACCGCCTGAAGATGTCGGCGGGATTTATCGGTTTTATGAGTTTCAGGAGGCTTATCAAGACCCGAAGCATCCCGAACATGAGGATATGAGAGCATGGGCGGAAGGGATGGATTATAGAGAATTTGACCCTGACTGGATTAATGAGAGGTTGAAAGCGATTAGTTATAAAAAGACCGAGTGGGACAAGGTTAACCACGAAAGGTATATCGTGATTGAAGATAAGTATAGGAAGAGATGAATGTATGATTTCGTGCAGTATCCTAAAATGATAGTTGAAAAGGGGAAAGTTCAATGAAGTATTCAGAAATAGAGTACATAAGCTACTGAAAGCCAAGGACTTAAGCTTGGAAGAACAAATAAAGGCTATCATCTTAAACTTTATCAGAACGATTCATCTTAATAATCAAAACTTTATTGATACTTCCTATAAATCAGAGTTTTTCGGCGAACTGCCGATGACTTTCCTAAAACATGAAGGTCAAGTGAAGGGACTGATTACTGTAAAAGTGAATGGAGAAGTAAGGAAGTTTGTATTCAATGATCAGGGTTACGAAGAGATAGAATTATTGCTACAGCTCATTGAAGAAAAATAGTAACAATCACGTTGGCCTATTAGATTGCTCTCTCATTTGTGCCATACACACTTCATTATCTGAATGTCCGTTCGATTAACCGATCTGAAAACCGCACGATACAATACGACGTCCGCTGCATTTGTTTTTCAAGTGTCGCATAGGAAATCGGTAAGGTCAGCTCTTTGTAGTTATGGAATGTAACCATAGATTCGTTGACTTTGTTTGGGTGGCGATGAATCGATTTAATGTGATAGTAGAAGATCCATGCACATTCGTATAGCTTCGGTGAGTGGGTCGGAAAGGCATAAATGTGATCGAGTGGATGAATGGGGATCGGGATTTTGTGTTGAATGCCTGTCTTGTGAATGACAGCTGCTCGTCGCCCCTCATAATCAGCTCCTCCTTCTAGGCATGCCTCTTTAATTAATGAAAGCATCGATTGTTTCACATGGAGGATGTCATTTCGCTCCCAAACGATTGTGTCACATTCGATGTGATGGGCAGGTAGTAGGGCAATCGTGTCTTGTGTGATTTCGTAATCGTTTACAATGGATGGGGTCATTGGAATGGCTCCTTTTTGAGTGGGTTGGTTTGTAGTGGTGTTTGAAAGTGGGGTTTTATAAGGAAGTAGAGTCGTGCAGATTGTTCGGATTAGCGCATCCTTTTTGGATGGTGAATGAAGTGCTAATCCGATCGATGGATATTCATCGTAGGGTATACTCGATTGTATGCATCGTTTGTTAGCTCATGTGGGTGTGAGAGGTCTAGGCCCTTGGCAAGTTTTGCTTGCATGAAGCTGGTCATACTTGTTTTGCCTCGTTCAATATTCGAGAGATGATTGCGACTTATATTGGCATACTCTGCTAACTCTTCAAGGGTGAAGCCACGTTCTGTTCGTAGTAGGCGAACGCGTTGACCAATATGGCGTTCGAGCTTCTCCTTAAATGGATCCTTTCCCATATGGTTGTCTTCCTTTTTTTCACCATTATGCAGTCGCTAGAAGGGAGTCACCATACATTATAGTGGATGTTGTGCCTAATACGAATACAGTTATTACTATCGATATTTCCATATGTCGTTTAATAAAAGGATTGGGGAATTTAAGCTTCCTGTTGACAATTGTGGGAAGTGGTTTTAAAATAGGAAACAAGTAAGCGTTATCATATAAAAAATGAGGTACGAACCTCATTTTTATATGTGACTATATTAACGAAGAAATGGTGACATATGTATGAAGGTGACAGCAAAAACAATTGCAGAAGAATTGAATCTTTCACTTGCGACGGTGGATCGTGTTTTTCATAACAGAGGTGGAGTAAGTCCTAAAACAGTTAGAAAGGTTTTAGATAAAGCGAAGGAGCTTAATTACACTCCTAATAAGTCAGCAAGGTTTCTTTCCAAGAAAAGAAATCTACGAATTGCATTTGTCTTTCCAAAATATCCTGAATACTTTTGGAGGGAAATTGAGGCTGGTATTAATAGTACTCTTGAAGATATTCAAGACTATGGATTTAATATAGAACTATTTAAAGTACCTTATAAGTTAAAAGATCAGCTGGAAGTAGTAGAACAGATTATACGTTCAAAATCGTATCAAGGTTTAGTGATTTGTCCAACTGATGATGCTCCACTTACAGATTGCTTACGAGCAGCAGTTGGAAAAGGCTTTCCTGTCTATACGTTCAACAATGATTCACCATTAAGTCAAAGGTTATCTTATGTTGGAGCAGATTACTATGATGCGGGTCGATTGGCTGGTGAATTATTACATCGATTCACAAATGAATCGAAGAGAATGGCAGTGGTCATTGATGAGGCGGATACGTTTCAAATGAAAGAGAAGAAGCGAGGGTTTGAAGAATTTATTATCAACCTAAATCATGTAACCTCGGTAAACATTCTTAAGATTGATAATCGACAGTTAGAACAATCGATTCACTCATTTAAGAATTTGTTTCAAGAAATTGATGCAGTCTATGTAGCCTGTGGTGCACTAGCGGAAGTTTCAGAGCAAATAGCTGACTTGCAGCTTTCGCAGAAGCTGGTATTAATCGGACATGATATGAGTGATGCAATTTATCATTATTTGCAAGAAGATGTGATTACGGCAACGATTTGTCAAAATCCACAATATCAAGGTAGCATAGCTGTTAAAACAGCCTTTAATCATTTGATGATGGAGAAGCCTATCGAAAAAAAAGAAAACATAGTGAAATTAGAAATCGTCACAAAAGGGAATTCTAAATATTATATTTATTAATCCCTTTTGTATAAACTAAATGAGGCACGTGCCTCATTTAGTTTATACAAAATAGCAGGGTTTTCAATCAAAAATGAGGTACGGACCTCATCATTAGATTTAATTTTTAAGGGGGGGTGATGTGATTTTTAACATTAAGATGTTTAACGTTAAAAAGTGCATTCAATTTTAGGTTAAAGGACGGGTTCTTAATAAAAAGTTAGAATGGAGCGTGGTTTAAATGAGAAGAAACGTAGTGATCGTAATGAGCATGTTTATGATGATGTTCATGTCGGCTTGTGGAGGAACTAATAATCAAGAAACGGATGGTCAATCTTCAAACGATCAATCAGAAGTTTTAATTTGGCATTATTACACCGGTTCGGCTGATATTCTCGAAGAATTAATAGAGGAATACAACGAATTACAAGAAGATGTCATCATTAGAGGAGAGTATGTTCCTTTTAATGAGATGAGTAGGCAGCTGTCTGTTGGTACAGCAGGTGATACTCTTCCAGATATGATCATTGCTGATACAGTCAATAACGCTGCGCTTGCCTCAATGGGAATCTTAGAGGATCTAACAGATCGATTGGAAGCTTGGGGTCAAGAGGAGAATTTTCTAGCTGGACCAATGAATTCAGCCATTTATGAGGAGCAATATTATGGATTACCTATTACAACGAATGCCCTTGGGTTGTTCTACAATAAGACATTGTTTGAAGAAGCAGGGATAAGCGACCCTCCTACAACATGGGATGAGCTAGAAGAAATGGCTGACCAGCTGACGACTTCAAATGTAAAGGGGTTTGGGCTTTCTGCAGTTAGGTCAGAAGAATCTACGTTTCAATTCTATCCATTTCTACATTCGGCAGGAGGAGATTATCGAAACCTAGATTCACCTGAGGCAAATAAAGCTCTATCATTCATTAAGAATTTATTAGATCAAGGCTATATGAGTCAAGATGTATTGACGGCGACTCAAGATGATCTGACTAGAATGTTTATTGCAGAGAATTTAGCGATGATGGTGAATGGCCCATGGATGATTGATCGAGTAAATGAAAGCGGTATCGAATATGGGATTACGTATATTCCTATGGATGAGGTCTATGCTTCAGTTACCGGAGGAGATAATATTGCGATCACATCGAATGGTGACGTCGACTCAGCTTGGGGTTTTGCGACGTGGCTATTAGAACGTGAACAAAATGAACGATTTGCAATGGGTACGGGATACTATCCAACACGTGCAGATGTATTAGAAGAAGCAGATTATTGGCAAAATGAAGACCTTGTAAAAGAGTTTGTTCCAATTATGGAAGTAGCAGAACCACGTGGGCCTTCAGCTGATTGGCCGAATGTCTCTGAAGCGATTCAACTTGCGATTCAGGAGGCATTAACTGGTTCGAAATCAGTGGAAGAAGCTCTTTCTGATGCCGCAGTCAAAATTGCAGAAATAGAAGAATAAGTGACATTTTTACTAATAAACGAATGGATATAGGAAGAATAGGAGTGGAGATAGATGAGTGTATTTCGTATAGATGGAAATAGATTGATTCGTGAATTTGATAGTGAACAATTGTGGATTGAGCCATGGGGAGATCATAGCTTACGGGTTCGTTCAACCTATTTAGCGACTATGAGTGAAGAGGATTGGGCGTTATTGCCTCAATCTGATTCTGATGTTGAAATCAATATTGAAAAGGAACAGGCTTATATTAAAAATGGGAAAATCCAAGCGAAAATAACCAATTCAGGAAAGGTGATATTTTACAATCAAGAAAATAAAGTGCTTTTGCAAGAATTTGTTCGTAACCGTAAGAACATTAAAGAATTCTGTAGTGCACTAAAAATTGATGCTCGAGAATTTAAGTCAAATTTGGGAGGAGGCTTTCAATTAACGCAACGCTTTGAATCCAACCCAAATGAAAAGCTGTATGGTATGGGACAGTATCAACAGCCAATTTTGGATTTGAAAAATTGTACGTTAGAATTAGCGCAACGAAATTCTCAGGCGAGTATTCCTTTTGCGCTTTCAAGTGAAGGCTACGGCTTTCTTTGGAATAACCCTGCAATTGGCCAAGTGACCTTTGGAAAGAATATAACAGAATGGGTAGCAAAGTCGACTGAGCAGCTTGATTATTGGATTACAGCTGGTGATACACCTGCTGAAATAGAGGAATCTTATGCAGGTGTGACGGGTACTGTACCGATGATGCCTGATTATGGAATGGGTTTCTGGCAATGTAAACTCCGTTATCAGACGCAAGAAGAGCTGTTAGAGGTTGCGCGTGAGTATAAGAGAAGAGAGCTACCGATTGATGTGATCGTTATTGATTATTTCCATTGGCCGAAGCAAGGAGATTTCCGCTTTGACCCGGAATATTGGCCAAACCCAGAGGCAATGATTGAGGAATTAGATGAAATGGGTATTAAACTTATGGTTTCGATATGGCCAACTGTCGATAAGAAAAGCGAGAATTACGAGGAGATGCTTCAAAAAGGCTATTTAACGAGAACAGAGAAAGGTATTCGAATTACCCATGATTTCCTTGGTAACACTCTATATTTCGATTCGACACACCCTGGAGCTAGGAAGTATGTGTGGGAGAAGGCGAAAAAGAACTATTATGATAAAGGAGTTGAAATCTTCTGGTTGGATGAAGCGGAGCCAGAATATAATGTCTATGATTTTGAAAACTATCGCTATCATATAGGGCCCAATGCTCAAGTAGGGAATATTTATCCGATGATGTTCTCTAAAGCATTTTACGATGGAATGAAGGAGGCTGGACAGGAAAAGATAGTAAACTTAGTTCGTTGTGCGTGGGCTGGTAGTCAAAGATACGGGGCTCTAGTTTGGTCTGGTGATATTGATTCGAGCTTTGAATCTCTAAAAAGTCAATTTACGATTGGTTTAAATATGGGCTTAGCTGGCATTCCTTGGTGGACGACAGATATCGGTGGATTCCATGGCGGAGATCCGAATGATCCTGATTTTAGAGAATGCATGATTCGTTGGTTCCAGTATGGAGCGTTTTGTCCGGTGTTCCGATTACATGGAGATCGTGAACCTCATTCTGAGCCATTGGGAACAAGTGGTGGTGGCTTATGTCCGAGTGGTGCTGATAACGAGGTTTGGAGTTATGGGGAGAAGGCCTATAGCATTTTCAAAAGATATATGCTGATGCGAGAGCGATTACGTCCATATATTACAACGTTAATGCAGGAAGCACACGAGAAAGGAACACCGCTTATGAGACCATTGTTCTATGATTTTCCAAGTGATTCTGAGTCATGGAACGTGGAAGATGCGTACATGTTTGGGCCCGAGTTATTAATAGCTCCTGTTATGAATCATGGAGAGAGAACTCGTCGAGTATACTTGCCTGAAGGTGCTGAGTGGACAGACGCTCACTCTGGTGTGAAGCATGAGGGTGGACAATTCATTGAATGTGAGGCTCCAATTGAAAATATACCTGTATTTATCAAAGATGATGCCGACATTGCTCTTTTTTAGTAGCGTCTAGGTTGAAATGAGAGGAGGCACCTTACGATGAAAAAAATGAAGTCGTTGGAGGGATATTTATTTGTCTTTCCTGCTGTCTTATTCATGTTGATTTTGATTGGTTATCCGCTTCTATATAACATGATACTAAGCTTTCAAAATATAGATTTGAGTAATCTATCAAATGGCGATAGAAGCTTCGTTGGATTCGATAATTACCGAAGTTTAGCTGATAATGAGGCATTTGGAATTTCGGTTTCAAATACATTGATCTATACGTTTGGAAGTGTGTTTGTACAAGTATTTGTTGGGTTTTTCCTAGCGATGTTTTTTAGTATGAAATTCAAGCTTGCGGGTATTCTACGAGGATTAATGATGATTAGTTGGTTAATTCCTATGACTGTTACTGCATTATTGTTTAAATTCATGATGGGCTCAAGTGAAGGCATTATGAATCAAATGTTGTTGAGCATTAACTTAATTGATCATCCGATTGGTTGGTTATCGGATCCGCAAGTAGCTTTATGGAGTGTGATCATTGCTAACATTTGGGTAGGGATTCCGTTTAATATGCTGTTGCTTTCGACGGGGCTCAGTAGTTTACCGCAAGATGTGTATGAAAGTGCCAGTCTTGATGGTGCGAATTGGTTCCATAAGCTGTATTATATTACTCTGCCCTTATTACGACCAGTGATTATGGTGGTATTAATGCTTGGTTTTATTTATACGTTTAAAGTTTTTGATATTGTCTATGTCATGACAGGAGGCGGCCCGGTTAATTCAACGGAAGTTCTTTCGACTCTTGCATTCCGCTATTCTTTTACTGACTTTGACTTTAGCCTTGGAGCAGCGACTGCAAACATCCTTTTCCTAATCCTGTTTGCGATAAGCTTGGTTTACTTACGAATGATTAGGAAAGACGAGGTGATCTAAGAATGAGTAGACGAAAAAATTGGACGTTAAGCATTATTGGCATCATAATTGTGACGGTTTTCTTATTTCCTGTTTACTGGATGGTGATAACAGCTTTTAAAACACAAACGGAAATCTCGCAATCGCCTCCAACATTTTTCCCGAATGATATTCAGTTTGATAGTTTTATTCAGCTACTTCAAGGAGAAGTAGGACAATATTTCCTAAATAGTGTAATCATTTCTGGTTCAGCTACGATGTTAGTATTAGTATTGGCTGTTCCTTCTGCTTACGGCTTAGCTAGATTTAACATTAAAGGGGTAAAATCGATTTTGCTGATCTATCTAGTGACACAAATGTTACCAGCGACGGTTGTATTAACACCTCTTTTTATCGTATTTAATAACTTTAATTTATTAAATACGTATATCGCACCCGTACTTGCAACAGCGACTTTAGGCGTTCCGTTTTCCGTTCTACTATTAAGGACGTTCTTTGTTGGTATCCCGAAAGAATTGGAAGAAGCAGCGAAGATTGATGGATGTAGCCGGCTACGAGCATTTCTTCAAGTGATTATTCCCGTATCTCTACCGAGTATTCTCGTATGTGGGGCTATCTCTTTTTTCTTTGCTTGGGGTGATTTAATCTTTAGTATTACGTTTAACCGTAATCAAGATTTATGGCCATTAACTGCGGGGGTGTTTAATGCGGTTGGACGCTATGGGATTGAATGGAATAGTTTAATGGCTTTCGCTACTATTTCAGTCCTACCAGTCATTGTGATCTTCGTCCTGCTTCAGAAGCAGTTAGTGGAAGGCTTAGTAAGCGGTTCAGTTAAGTAAATAGCTTTAAAAAGTGAAATCACACACCAGATTATTGTATTTTTTTAGTGCCCTTTAAGCAATGGTGTGGCAGCCGTAAACTCTTAGTTCAACTTGAGAGAAAGAATAATTCATGTAACCTACTAAACTAGCGTATTACTTCTACGAGTTTGGTAGGTTTTTCTGTGCGGTGCTCATGAGAAGATTAACAGTAATAGATTGAAAATTCATAGCATCACTCAGCATATGAAGGTAAAATCAAACTGTTCGATAGATTGAACCCCTCTTTCCGCTATAGCGGAAAAAGAGTAACTTAAACAATTGTAAGCGCTCGCATAAACTTGAACTAGAAAGGAGCAAGGGAAGCAAATGAACCTACTGAATAAAAGAGAGGTGGAAATTCTTCATTTGTTACGAAATAGTAACGGGTATCAAACAGGTGAAAGTATAGCCTTACTATTAGAAGTTTCGTCAAGAACGATTCGTAATGATATTAAACAGTTAAATGTAACGTTAGAGGAACATGGTGCCATTGTTGTTTCACGTAAACGATTGGGTTATGAGCTTGAAATTAATAAGGACGATCTTTTTGAACCGTTTTATGAGAAATATGTATCAAAAGGATTACATGTAGCTGGAAACAGCTCAACATCAACTGGAAGCAACGTAGAAGAAGAAATTATTAGAAAATTGCTAATGAATTGTCTCAATGATACGAGCATCACTCAAGAAGAGTTAGCGGAGTCTCTATTTATTAGTCTTTCTGCTCTCAAAAGTTATTTGCCATCTATTAAAGAAATAGTAGGGAAATTTAATTTGGAGATTATTTCAGATCGACATGACGGGATGAAAATTACAGGAGAAGAAGATAAGATCAGGTTCTGCCTTTCTGAGTATTTGTTCAATGCAAAAAGTACAGATGTCTATAATGACTTGTTTCCAGAGAATGAAATTGCTTTGTTAAAGGAAATAACGTTACATGCCTTATTAAAACACCATTTGAAATTAACGGATGTCGCCTTAGTCAATTTCATTATTCATATTGACATTACGATTAAACGACTCTTAAACAAGCGAATATTGAACTATAACCTTAAGGCAATTGAACGATTAAAGGATACAAAAGAATTGATCGTCGTTCAAGAAATCATTGATGAAATTCAATCAAAGTTAAACATCAGTCTTCAAACAGAGGTGTTTTATATTACACAGCACCTTTTAGCTAGTAGCAGGTTATCTGGCAGTTCTATGAATACAAAAGAGTACAGACGAATAGAGGATATGCTTCAAGATGTCATCGTTGAAATTAAAAGAAAGACGTCCATTGACTTAAGTGAGGATACGAAACTAAAGGAAGGGCTTATACTCCATCTCAGTGTTGCATTAAAAAGAATCGAATATAAGATGAACATCCGAAATGAAGTTCTAAATAGTATTAAAAATAACTACCCACTTGCCTTTCAGCTTGCAGCCATTGCAAGTAACAAAATAAATAAAATGACTAATTTGCGAATTGATGAAAATGAAATCGGCTATATAGCGATTCATTTTGGAGTGGCTTTAGAGAAAAAAGGATTGAATCAGCAAGGAATGAAGAAAGTAATGATTGTATGTGGTTCAGGTATCGCAACAGCGTCGTTAATTAGAGAGAAGATATTAAATTATTATGGTCATCAAGTGAGTGTGATCGAAACCATTAGTTTAGCCGAGTTTAAGGAAGAGATGTTGAATCAGGTCGATATGGTTGTTTCAACCGTACCTATTCCTCATCTCAAATCAGACAAACTTATTATGATTAATCCTATCATCAGCAACAAGGATTTATTAATCATCCAGAATAGGATGAGGAATGAGGCCTCTCACATTGATTGGATAACGTATCGAAATATCTTTAAAGAAGATTTATTTATAAAAAATCTCTCATTACGATCGAGAGACGACGTCCTTGATTATGTTACTACATTAATGGAAGAAAAAAATTATATTGATAGGCAAACGAAAGAGTCGATCTATGAAAGAGAAAATATGGCTTCTACAGAGCTTGGCAACCTTTTAGCAATTCCTCATCCTCTAGATAATAATATGGCGAATACAGCTATTGCGGTTTGTATTTTAAATAAACCGATAACGTGGGATAAAGAAAAAGTCCAAGTAATCATTGTACTGAGTGTTTCTAAAAAGGAGCAAAGAAGATGGGAAGTCCTCTTCAAACAACTCTATCGATTTTTAATAGAAGACTTAGGAATTGCAAAACTAATATCAGAGTATCATTATCATGACTTTTTAAGAAAGCTAGCAAAGTATAAGGAGTAAATCGTATGAATGAAACTTATTTCACTGAAAAAAATGTTCAATTTAATGTTGATGCTCTTGATTGGAAAGATGCTATTCATAAGGGTGTCGCGTTATTGAAAAGAAACGGGTTCGTGAATGAAAAGTATGCAGATGAGGTCATTAACAATGTGAAGGAGTATGGTCCTTATATTGTTATTTCACCAGGGATTGCTATTCCGCATACTAGGCCAGAGAACGGTGCTTTAGGAGTGGGGGTTAGTCTTATTACGTTAAAAGAACCGATTTATTTCAAAACCTTAGAAACGCCAGTTAAAGTGCTCATTAGCTTCTCCGCAACAGATAACGAAACACATTTGGAGATCATTAAAGTCATCGTGAAAATTGTGGAGAATGGTCTCATCGATCATATCTCATCCATTAATTCGATAGAAGGGTTAAATCATTTAATTGGAGGAGGGACGCAATGAAAAAAGTAGCGATTATTACAAGTGGCGGTGATGGAGCGGGAATTAACTCAACCATTGAAATGATTTCAAGGAGCAGGTCTATCGATTTATATGGGTTCAATGGTGGATATGACGGAATTCTCCATGATGCACCTGTCCACTTAACTCGAGAATATTGCGAGAATCGTTCTTTAGATGGGGTTCATCTAATTAGAACATCTAGAAGTAAGCTCCCTTATACAAAAGAGGGTAGAGATCAGTTACATCGCAAGCTACATGCAGATGGGTATGAATGTTTAATTGTGTGTGGAGGGAATGGCTCCCAGCAAGCAGCACACTTACTAAATTCAGAAGGCACAAATACGATATTTATCCCAATGACCGTTGACAATGACGTTAATGGAAGCGATTACAGTGTTGGATTTGACACCGCATTAAATCGAGTACTAGATGTGTTGTTTGGATTACATGATACGGCATCAAACATGCCAGGAAGGATATTCTTAGTAGAAGTTCTAGGAGGTCATTCCGGACATCTTGCGCTAGAGAGTGCAGTAGCAGGTGCATGTGATTTAGCAATCATACCGGAATTCTCGACAGATAGGCATGTGATTAGTGCGCTTGTTGAAGAGAGAATGGAACATAAACAATCCTTTATGATCATGTGCTCTGAGTCTGCCTATGAAAGTAAGGATTACCAATCTGGAAATCAAGGAGTGTCTTTTCAAATTGCCGATGCTATTGAAGAAAGGACAGGGATTAGAGTGAGAAAGTCGATCATGGGCTTTTATATACGTGCTGGAAAGCCATCTTTCAAAGATGCGCTAGTTGCGTCCCGAATAGGTGCAGTTGCGACAGAATGTATTCTAGACGAACGGCTTGGTGTCATGATTGGTGTCAAAGGAGATAAGGTGCGGCCATTAAACTTACAAGATGTTATCACACAAAATAAAACGTTAGATCATCGGCTATTAGATCTTGCGAAGAAAAACAAAATTGTTATTCATTAAAGGAGGTGAAATCTATGTTAAACATATTAGTCGTCTGTGGAGCTGGGTTAGGAAGTAGCTTTGCTTGCCAAATGAGTGTGGAATCGGTTCTTCAAGAGCTAGGAGTAAGTGCATCAGTAGACCATTCAGACATATCGTCAGCTGGTGGTTCAAGAGCTGATATTATTATTTCTGGTAAGAATTTCGAATCGCAGTTTAGTAGGTATGATTTACCGATGGATCTTATTTTTCTTGACCGATTGGTTGATAAAAATGAGATTAAAGAAAAATTAGTTCCCGTCTTAGAAGCTAAAGGAGAGTTATAACTAAGGGAGGGTAATCGATGTTTATTATTGATTTTATTGTCGAAAGTATTTTGACCCAGGCTTCGATCACGATTGCTTTGATCGCATTTATTGGGTTAATGCTACAGAGAAAAGCCTTTGGTGAGGTGATGTCAGGTAGCTTTAAGACCATGCTTGGATTTTTAGTACTATCTGCAGGTGCTTCCATTATTGTTGGTTCACTCGTTTATTTTGGGGAAATATTCTCTGAAGGGTTTGGTATGCAAGGTATAGTCCCATCCATTGAGGCTATAAACGGTCAAGCGATGAATGATTTAGGACTTGGAAACCAAATTGCTCTAACCTTTTTAGCAATTTTTGTATTCAACATTATCTTTGCTCGCTTGACGAGATGGAAATATATATTTTTAACAGGCCAAGCGATATTGTGGATGGCGACGATGACTACTGTATTTGGTAGTGTTGCTGGTTTAACGGGGATATCTCTCATTATTGTTGGTGGGATCGTTGGTGGATTCTTTGCGGTAGCGATGCCTGCTATCGCTCAACCGATTGTCAGGAAAATTACGAAATCAGATGATATTGCGTTAGGGCACTTTTGTACGATTGGATACATTTTTGCGGCGGGAGTATCAAAAGTGGTTGGTAAAGGTTCTAAGTCTACTGAGGATATTAAGTTTCCTAAAGGACTTGGCTTTCTATCAGATACGTATCTATCCGTTGCGGTTGTCATGATCCCGTTATATGTTATTACTGCTATTTTTGCAGGAGCAACATTTGGTTCGGAGTTCTCTGGAGATATTAATTATCTCGTCTATGCTTTCTTACAAGCCGTCCAATTTGTTGTTGGTGTTTATGTACTATTGTCTGGAGTTAGGTTGCTGTTAGCAGAAATTGTCCCAGCGTTTAGAGGGATTGCTTTAAAGGTAGTTCCAGATGCAAAACCAGCTTTAGATTGCCCTGTATTATTCCCATATGCACCTAATGCTGTAACAGCCGGCTTTATCACGACGACGATAGGAACGGTTATTGCCATGTTTGTTCTTCCTTGGTTTGGGTTGGCAATGATTTTACCAGGAATGTTAACAAACTTCTTCGCTGGGGGAACGGCTGGTATATTCATGAATGCGGTAGGTGGACGAAGAGGAGTTCTAATTGGTGGGATTGCTCATGGGTTCTTTATTACTTTACTTCCGGCACTTCTAGTTCCACATTTTAATAGCTTTGGCTTTGTTAATTCAACGGCAACCGATGTAGATACTGTAAGTGCAGCATTATTTTATCAATGGTTACTGAGCCCAATCTTGAATTTGTTTAGTTAGGGAGGGGGAGTAGAATGTTTTTCTTCAAGTCTAAAAAAAAGGCTGTAAAAGATTCAGAAGATACTTCAGTGACGGTCAATAAAAACCAACTCAATAATGAGATAGACGTACTTGTGTTACAACTTCCCAAAGCGGAGGGGAGCGAACGAATTGATTTATTAAATAGGATCGGTAGCCTGTATTTTGAATTAGACAATTTCGATCAATCGATTATGCACTATGAAATGAGTATTTCAGAGAATCAAACATTAGGAAAGGCTTATACGGACCTAATTAAACTCTATAATCTAAAAAGAAAAGAGGCATCCTCTAAAAAGGATCATGATTCGGTTCAATTCTATTTGAATAAATCTGATGAACTAATGAAGTTAACGAAAAATTCGATTCGAGAAAGAATGTAGAAAGGGGTACATGATGCTACAGAACTTAAAACAATTGTTTGAAGATAACGAGGGGAAAAGAGCGATTGGGGCATTTAATGTTCATTGTTTGGAAATGTTACCTGCGATGTTAGAAGGTGCAAAAGACTTGGAGGCCCCTATTATACTGCAAACATCGTTAGGAACAGCAGAATATATTGGCTTTGATTTGCTTGTATCTAGTATAGAAACATTAGTAGAACGATTAGATGTTGATGTATGCCTGCATATGGATCATTGTAAAGATATAGAAGCTCTCAAGAAAGCGATTGATTCTGGTTATACGTCTGTTATGTATGATGGTTCAAGTTTACCTTTAGATGAAAACATAAAGAACACTAAGTTTGTCGTCGAGTATGCACATGCGAATGATGCTTCCGTTGAAGGAGAGGTTGGAACGATCGGTGGTGCTGAGGAAGGAGTGGTCGTCTCGGAAGAAGATGCTATCTATACCGACCCTGCCGATGCTTACAAATTTGTAAGAGAAACAGGAGTTGATGCTATTGCAGTTGCGATTGGTACGACTCATGGCCAATATAAATCAAAAGCCAAAATTAACTTCGAATTGCTTGAGAAACTATCTTCAAATTTGAAAGGTGTTGGATTAGTCCTTCATGGAGGAACTGGTGTATCAGATGAAGATATGAGAAGGTGTGTAGCAAACGGAATGAAAAAAGTAAATGTTGGAACAGAACTGAATAAATCCTATATTGAGGAAGTTAATAAAACCTTTTCTACAGCAACTCCATTAACTTCCCTGAGAAAACTTCTATTACCTGCCAATAATAGAATAAAGGATATCGTGATGGAAAAGACTGAACTGTTCCAACTGAAATAAAACCTATTTGTATACATTATTATAAAGAGATTAGAGAGAATAGTAAACGATTTTGTTTAAAGTTGTACGAAATGAGCTATTGTCCGTTCATAAGAGAAAGCTAGTAATAGAGGCAGGTCTACTTAGATTTTATGAGTAGGCCTGCGATTCGTTTTGTCGAAGTCGTTGTGAAGTTCAGCAGAGCTAAGGCGATCTAATAATAAGATCATCATATGACGCCATTTACGAGCGTTGTATTAGCAGGATGAGTTGAAATAGAGGCAGGAGGAACCGCTCAGAGCGGAAATCAGGCAGGATGGAGTGAATAAAGGAATGAGGAAACCATATGCGTATAGAAGGAAACGTCAAACTGAAATCATACATTATAAAAATCGAACTAGACGGACCAAATGAATGTGGAAGACGTTTCTAATTAATTTGTTTATAATGGAAGCATCTTATTCAAAAGTAATCGAATCCAAGTTTAAAAAGGATGATTTCATTGTATAAAGCGATATTAATAGATGATGAGAAGCTTTCTCTAGAACGATTGAAGAAGTTAATACAGGATGTAAGTGATACAGTTGATGTGATAGGGGAGTATGTGAGTCCATTAGTTGCATTGGAGGATATTCAATATCAAACTCCTGATATCATTTTTCTTGATATCCATATGTCCGAAATGAATGGATTAGAATTTGCTAGTCGTATTCAAGAGAAGTATTCAAATATTCATATTGTATTTGTAACAGGGTATGATAGCTATGCAATAGAAGCTTTTGAATTATTTGTTTTGGACTACTTGCTAAAACCGATTCATCCAGAACGGCTGAAAAAAACATTGGAGCGGTTAGGATTACCCCATAAACGCTATGACTGGAACAGTCGAAAAAGCGAAATCTATATTTCCTGTTTTCAAGAAATCACATTTTATAAGGATAAAGATGAAGAAATCACCATTAAATGGCGTACGAAAAAAACGCTAGAGCTGTTTGCGTATTTGCTTCATCATCGAAATAAGTTTGTTGCAAAGGATACGTTGATTGAGTTACTGTGGTCCGATTTTCCGGTAAAGCAAAGCTATCAGCAACTTTATACAGCCATTTACCATTGTCGTAACGCATTAATAAAAGCGAATGTCGGCGATATCATGATTAAAAGTGTAAATAAAATGAATGCTGGCTACATATTAGAAACAGGTGAATCGATTACATTAGAAACGGATGAATGGGACTTCTGGATAAATCGTTTTTCCTCTCTTACTCATACTGATTTACCACAATATAAAAAAATGTTTGATCAATATAAAGGGGATTACTATGGATCTTATTACTTTCACTGGGCATCGGATGAAATCGAAAGTAGAAGACAGCAATGGTTACAACTTGCGAGATTACTAGCTGATTATTATTTGCAACAACAACGCGTCCAGGAAGCTATTGAGATTTATTATACTGTACAACAAAGATGTCCCTACATAGAAGATAGTTATGTTGAGCTAATGAAGCTGCATGCCATGTTGCAACAACATATAGCGGTAGAAAACCAATACCATAAGCTAAAAGCAACATTGAGAAGAGAATTTGAAATTGAGCCAAACGAAGAAATAAGGAAATGGTATGACCAATGGAAGTTAAACAAAGTTCGAATTAGATGAGTCAATCCTTCTTTATGATTGATTACCTAATAAATGATTAGAATTATAGCTTGTTTTCGGTAAACAAAATGAATGGGAGTGTGTTATTTTGTCGTGTATTTGGAAGAAGAGATTTATCCTTTCTTCCGAATACGGATTTAGTATCACCATCTCTACCCATCTGATAACTATATTAACCCCGTATGTTTTATCATAATCAATTAGACAAAATCTCCATTTATCTAGAATCTCCTTTTGCTATTTTATATCTACTTAATTTCTAATTTTTTTAAATATGATAATTAATTTCCTGGAAAGAAGAAAAGACATTCATTTTAAAAAATCATATTTTTCCTTTATCGGTCTATTTGTTTATGTATAGTTTATGTATAGTTTTAGAATGTATAATACAAGTGATTATTATGATTTTTTTCCTATTATTGTAATAGGTGAATTATGAAGAAAGGTGGGAATCTATTACATACTGAATGACTCATATAGGAACTATTAACGGGTATATCTGAAATGAAAGTATGTTAGACACAGGAAGGGGATGTGTAGACATCTTCCAGCCAAACATTACGAATAGTATTGTAACAAGTTGATTGACGAAGGAGAGAATATGTTTCTGAAAAATTCACAAGATGCAGATTTCTTTTCTACTTAATTATGTTCATATTTTTATCTGAATAAATATAAAAAAGGAGTTGATATATGATGAAGGTTTATAAAACGGAAAGCATCTGGAAGCGTTGTTCTGCCATTATGCTTTCTTTGACTCTTATTTTAGGTAGTTTTGCGACAGCAGGAGTCCCTACTACGGTAATGGCAACCGAAGAGTCTCATAACACATATAGAGGTCCAGGTGGGGTAAATGGCGCTTCTTTATGGCTAAAAGCAAGTGATGAAGCAGAAGTCGCTGACGGTAAGGTTGACACTTGGACAGATTTAACGACTGGAAAAGTGTTTTCAACGGATGAAACTTATAACGGTGTAACATATGATGATCGTATTGCTAACTTTAATCCTGCTGTGATATTTAACGGTGGAAAGATGGATGGCGACGAAGATAGTTTTATGAATGTAAAGGAAAGCTTCGCTGTTGCCAAGCACAATAATGGCGGTGCGCTATTTGCAACAAAACCGAATGCTGCTAACCTCCAAGGGTTCTTTAGAAGCAGTACGGTTCAATTTATTAACCATGGAGGAGTTGGAGGTGTAGGGGGTGCACGAACATTATCAACTCCTAACGAAAAATATGAAGATTTCTTAAGGTTACTTTCCGTATCGTCTCCAATGGCAAGGGCTTGGGAAAACGGAGTAGCAGGCCCTGGAAATAGTGGTTTCACTGATAACGGAAGTGCTTTTGAGTTGAAATTAGGTGTTGCCAACAATAATTCTCAATGGTTAAACGGGCACATTGCTGAACTGATTGTATTTGATGATGCTAGAGAGCTTACGGTTGATGAACATAAGAGAATCAATAGTTATTTGTCGCTAAAATATGGTATTACTCTTAAAGACGATAATGGGAACCCTACTGATTACATTGCGAGTGATGGTACTACTACAATGTGGACAGCGTCTGATAATGACGACTATGGTTATCGGATTACAGGAATAGGTCGTGATGATGACAGTGCACTAAAACAGAAGCAGTCAAAATCAGTTGATTTGGATGCCAATGTAACAATTGCATTAGGTGATTCGATAGCTACAACCAACGTAACTAATTCCAGTGAAATAACAGTCGATAAAACGTTCTTTACATTTAGCGATGATGACGGTAGCAAGGAATATCAGCAAAGTACAATTGAGGAACCAGAAACAGGACATCACCTGAAGAAAATGAAGCGTGTGTACAAAGTCGAAGCGAGCAACGAATGGTTTAGCAATGACAGCACATTAGTGACATTTAAGTTGGACGTTGATGAGGATCCTAATGCACCAGTCTACAATTACTATTTGCTTACAAGTGAAGACGGTGTGAACTTTAATCATCCTACTGTTGAAAATCAATTAAATAGTGAATATGAAATTACTGTTGAAAGCAGTAGTTTGGAATATTTCACATTTGCAAAAGTATACAAAGAAGATTTAAAAGAACTATTGGATGACCTCCCTGACCTTGACGAGAATGATTACACAACGAATAGTTGGCAAGACTATGAAGATGCATTAGACCAGGCAGAGGATGTGTTAGCAAAGGGAACATCTTCACAGCAAGCAGTAGACGAAGCGTTAGAAGCCTTGCAAAAAGCAATCGAAGACTTAACCTTGAGAATTGACATTACGGAGCCTGACGAAGAAACGGTTTTTATAGCACGTCCTGAAATTAAAGGTACAGTAGCATTAGGTTCAGAAGTTACTGCGGAAATACAAGATCGAGATGGTAATATTGTGAATAATCCAGAAGTAACAATAGAAACGGATGGTACGTGGAGATTTACACCGGATATTGATCTTGATGACGGTGAATACGTTATAGTAGTAACAGCAGAAAAAGGTGGGAAATCAAATAGTACATCGAAGGAATTAACGATTGATGCTGCGTTGCCTACGGTTAATATCAATGATCCAGGCACAGATCCGGTCGATGATGCAACGCCAACGTTCACAGGAACGGCAACACCAGGCTCAGAGGTCACAATTGAGCTAGAAGACGAAGAAGGCAACAAAGTAACGGGAACGGTCACAGCGGATGAAGACGGCAACTGGACGTACACGCCAGCCGAACCGCTAGAAAACGGCCCATACGCGATTACGGTCACAGCGGAGAAAGATGGAAAAACATCCGAGCCAGTAACAGGCAGCATCGAAATCGCAGTGATTCCAGAGCCAGAAGTGACGTTAGAGGAACTAGGCACTGATCCAATTGATGATGCAACGCCAACGTTCACAGGAACGGTAACACCAGGCTCAGAGGTCACAATTGAGCTGGAAGACGAAGAAGGCAACAAAGTAACGGGAACGGTCACAGCGGATGAAGACGGCAACTGGACGTACACGCCAGCCGAACCGCTAGAAAACGGCCCATACGCGATTACGGTCACAGCGGAGAAAGATGGAAAAACATCTGAACCAGCAACAGGCAGCATCGAAATCGCAGTCATTCCAGAGCCAGAAGTGACGTTAGAGGAGCTTGAAGAAGGTCCAATCGATGATGCAACACCAACGTTCACAGGAACGGCAACACCAGGCTCAGAGGTCACAATTGAGCTGGAAGATAGTGAAGGCAACAAAGTAACGGGAACGGTCACAGCGGATGAAGACGGCAACTGGACATACACACCAGCCGAACCGCTAGAAAACGGCCGATACGATATTACGGTCACAGCGGAGAAAGATGGAAAAACATCCGAGCCAGCGACAGGCAGCATCGAAATTGCAGTGGTTCCTGAGCCAGAAGTAACGGTTGATGAACCAAACGAACCGATTGACACAACAACACCGACGATTACGGGAACAGCAACAGCAGGATCAACGGTAACAATCGAGTTAACAGACAGCCAAGGCAATAAGGTGACAGGAACTGTTACGGCCGATGAAGAAGGAAATTGGTCATTTGCACCAGCAGAACCTTTAGAGAATGGCACATATGCCATTACGGTCACTGCTGAGCTTAACGGTAAAATTTCTCCAATTATGGCTGGTGAGCTTACGATTGACACAGTTGATAAATCACCACTAAAAGCGGAAATCGACTTAAGTGAAAATCTGGATGAAGAAAACTACTCAACAGACAGCTGGGAAGCATATCAAACCGCATTAACATTTGCGAACTCTGTTTTTAATAATCCAGAAGCAACACAACAAGAAATAGACGATGCTCAAGAAGCCTTAAAAGAAGCACGTGATAACTTAACGGTAGACAAGTCTGCATTACAAGCTAAAACAGATGAGTCTGAAGGTTTAGTAGGATCACATTACAGTCAAGATAGCTGGGCTGACTATCAAGAGGCTTTGGAAAAGGCAGAAGTCGTTTTAGCTGATCCAGAGGCAACTCAAACGGAAGTGGATAACGAATTAGCGAAGCTAATCGAAGCTTATAACCGTTTGACGGTTGACAAAGCGGCACTTCAAGAGCGTGTGAATGAGTCAGAATCGTTAACATCTACTGATTACAGTCAAGACAGCTGGAAAGCTTATGAAGAAGCGTTAGAAAAAGCTGAAGAAATTTTGTCTAATCCAAATGCAACACAGGACGAAGTGAATGGTGCTTACGCTACATTAGTAGAAGCATATCTTGGTTTAACGGTGTATAAACAACCGCTAGAACAAGAAGTAGCATTTGCTGAGCGATTAGTAGCTACTCACTATAGTGAGGAAAGCTGGAACGCCTATCAAAAAGCATTAGAAAAGGCAGAAGCCGTTTTAGCTAATCCAGAAGCAACTCAAGCTGAAGTGGATGCAGTACTTGATTCATTAGTGGAGGCTTACACGAACTTAACTGTTACGAAGGAAGCTTTAGTAGAACGAGTGAAAGATGCCGATAAGCTTAAGGGAAGTGAGTACAGTGGCTCAAGCTGGAAAGCGTACGAAGCAGCATTAAAGGCAGCAAAAGAAGTACTTGATAATCCAAATGCGACTCAAGAAGAAGTGAACGCTGCGTATGCGAAGTTACTTGAAGCGTACAATGGTTTAACGGTTGATAAGGAACCATTACAGAAGCTAGTAGACGAAGCGGACGAGCTAAACGCTTCAGATTACAGTGCAGCAAGCTGGGCTAATTATCAAAAAGCATTGAAACAAGCAGAAGCGGTTCTAAATGACCCAAATGCAACGCAATCTGATATTGCAAAAGCACTACAAGCTGTAACAACAGCAAAAGAAGCGTTAACTGTTGATAAGCAACGATTAGAGGATGAGTACGATGCTTCTAAACGTTTAAATGAAAAGGATTATGAACAGCCTAGCTGGAGAGCTTATCAAGAAGCACTAAACTATGCTAAAACAGTTCTTGATGATCCAAATGCGACTCAGTCTGAAGTGGATGCCGAATTAAAAGCACTAATAGATGCACGAGAAGCATTAAAAGAAATATCTAAAGATGGAGTTAGTGAAGAAAGTGGATTGCCAGATACGGCAACGAACGTATTTAATTGGATGATCGTAGGAGCTGCATTACTCCTGATCGGAATCATCACTCTTCTTATACAAAAAAGAAGAAAACAAATTATGTCCTAACTAACACACTGACGCCAAAGGCTCATAAGTAGCTTTTGGCGTCAGTTATTTTATGTTCTTCTAATAGGAACCCATCGTTCGATATTGGTAACGTCTCCTTGTATATATTCAGGAATATCTCCTAATTCATAACTGGAGGTAGGGAACCATACTGTCAGACACGCTCCAAAGTTTATCGTCAGTTACTTGAAAGGCCGCCCATGCTTTTCCAAAATAGCCGGAATACCACAATTAGACAAATGACGGTTACTTCACCCGGTTGGCACGCTTGGGATTCAATCAGTCCTACGGTCAATAACACGGTGCAAAAAGGTATGGAAGACGTCAGTAACCTCGCAACTAAAACCACAATGCCACCAGTCCTTTCCACCTCGATTCCTTATAATATACAAGCCTTATATCGACAGAAGGAGGATAGCAATCATATTCAGTTGAGTGAGGTTGAGTCTGGGCGGATAAGGGATAATTCGGTAATACATCCACCAGTTCTCAACATTCCGGTATTAACTATATTGTGGTATGTTTATGGGGAGAATAGATTCCATCAAGAAATTTTATAGAGGAGAGAGCCATGTTAACCATAAGACAACGTGAGATTTTAAACGAACTAATCATTAACAATAATTATATATCAATGAAAACATTCACTGATCATTATAATTTGTCGTTAAGAAGTATTCGTCAAGACTTAATTATATTAGAAGAATGGTTACTTCAATTGAATATCGAGTTAGATCGTGATAGAAAGCATGGGGCAAGGTTGGTTCTTTCCGATAAAGAGCAGGCAAGCATCATGGCTCACTTAGAGACAGAACCTATTTTTCTAAAAGCACAAGACCGTAAAATGCATATGATCCTTATGATCTTGAATGGTGATATAGAATTAACCACTTTCGAGAAAAAATTTGATGTTAGTCATAATACTCTTCAGAAAGATATAAGTGAATTAAAGCGCTTTGTTTCAGACTATCATTTATCAATACATAGAGAACAAAAGAAAATCGAATTTATTGGTGAGGAAGTTTATATTCGTCACCTGTTTATTGATACGCTATTAGAATTATTTGATGAAGCGAAAATGATGGATTTGTTTATTACTACTAATTCAAATGAAATGGAGATTGAATTAATATTTAATCGTTATTTCGCTTATATTGAACCAAAAGAAATCATCCATTTATTAGGAATGATTGAAAGAAAATTAGATGTGGAATATACAGATAGCAGCCTTTATTATCTTTTTATTGTTACACTCGCACAATCGTCCAGAATCTTTCATGGGAAGTTTCTACCGAGTCTATGGTTAGAGTCAAAAGAAAATTTATTAGATGCTCCTGAGTATAAAGCGATTGAAGAAGTTATTAAGCATAGTAGTAGTATGAATAAAGTTCCGTATATAAACAAAACTGTTGAAGTAGCATTTACGACCATGTACTTTATAAGTTCTAAAAAGGGGTATGAAGATATTAAAGGAGACTATCAGCTTTATAAATTAGCAGAACGTCTAGTCCTTACATTTGAAGAAAAAGTGAATGTAAGGCTCTCTAAAAGACATAAAATTATTGAAGGCTTAGCACTTCATTTAAAACCTGCAATTCATCGAATGAAATACGGACTCAAAATCGAAAATTATTTATTAGAAGAATTAAAAAAAGATTATCAAGAATACTTTCAAGTGGTCAATGATATCCTGACAGCTGAGTTTAGTGAGATTTTTTATGCTATTGATGAGGATGAGATTGGCTTCATTTTGATTCATCTATGTAGCGGATTGGATAATCGTTTACCTACACCTAAAAAAAGGGTAGCCATTGTATGTAGTTCTGGTATGGGAACGTCATCTTTATTGGAAAGTTCAATAAGAAAAAAATTTCCACAGGCTACGGTTCATGGGGTTTATTCTTTGAATGATGTTAAAACGCTGACCAAAGCTAATACGGATTTAATCCTTTCAACGGTTTCATTAAGGAACACGGAGATCCCTTGGTTGAAAGTGAGTCCCTTTTTAAACCGATTAGAAACATCAAAAATTGAAAAATTATTAGGTATTTCTAGAATAGAAGAAGATGAAGTTGATGTTATAAATAAAGTGAAGAATGTTTATGATCTAGTTAAGCAACATAGCAAGATTGAAAATGAGTCCGAATTATTTCGTGCTCTTTATCGTTATTTTAAAGGAGCCTATTCAAATTCGGGGAGTATCACGTCACTTTCGGATTTGTCCTGTATTTTGTTGAAGCAAGAAAGGGCATCATGGGAAGGTGTCATTAAGGAATTAAATGATAGGCTTGTTAATTTGAAAAGAACAACGCCAACCTATGCTGATGAATTAATTAAATATGTTACAAATAAAGATCATCATTTTTTAATTGCTGATGGAATTGTTTTTCCACATTTAATGAGTGATCATGTACTCGATAGTGGATTTAGTATGATGACATGTGATCCACCAATAGCATTTGGTCCGAATAGAGATAAAGTGTGGTGGGTCATTTTATTAGCTGCAACAAATCCCAATGACCACCTTCCAGCTGTAGAATTATTAATTGAAGTGGTTAATAACCCAAATCTCATTAACCAGTTACAACAAGCTAATCGAGAAGAAGAAGTCTGGCGATGGATACAAGAAAGGGAGGGACAAGAGATATGAAGCGCGTTTTAGTTGTGTGTTCAGGGGGATTAGGTACAAGCCTTATTCTAAAAATCGAATTGGAAAAGCTCTTTAATGAATGGGATGTTCTAGTCTATATAGAACAGTCAGATGTCAGTGCTGTCGGCTTTTCTGAAGCAGAAATAATTATTGGTGCTAAGCAAATCATTGAGTCGATTGCTCCACTGCCTAATGTTGAAATGATTCCACTTGCACACATAGCGGATACGACTCATATTCGCCAATCCTTGTTAGAAAACAAAGTCATAACCAGCTGGGTGGAAAACAAATGAATGTGACAGAATTAATTAATAGAGGTCTATTTGGGGAACCAGCTTTTTTGCTTGGGATGGTTGCATTTATTGGGCTGATATTAATTAGAGCTGATTTTCATGCAGTCATAAGTGGTACGGTGAAAACGATGGTCGGCTATATCTTACTTCAAGTGGGAGCAACTGCAGCAGGAGCTTCGCTATCTAATCTCACATTAATGATTCAAGAAGGGTTTCGGGTAATTGGAATCATTCCACATAACGAAGCCATCACAGCGCTCGTCCAAGTCAACTACGGTCAAGAGGTTGCAATCATGATGTTAATAGGTATGACAGGACACCTACTAATTGCAAGATTTACGCCTATAAAGTATATATTTCTTTCTGGTCATCATATTTTATTCATGTCCTCCGTTATAGCAAGTGTCTTAGTTGCATCCGTTTTAAATACAACATTGAATTATTTAATTGGGGGTCTCATACTCGCCTTGACATTATCTCTTGCGCCTGCGATCTCCCAACCGTTTGTTAAACAGGTGGTAGGTCATCAAAATTTTGCAATTGCACATTTTAATAGTGTCGGTTATGTACTGGCAGGGTTCATTGCGCGCTTTTTTAAGCCTCCCAAAGGCCCCTTACAACTTCCGGCATCACTAAGAAAAATAGAACCTTTAATGCATGATCACATTTTAATGATTAGTTTTTTTTCTTTTAACCTTTTTTTCGTTTCAAGTCTATTTGTCGGACCTGAAGCTGTTTCTAATTTATTTTCAGGGAGAAATTTTTTCGTTTTTTCTATTATACAGGCCATGTGGTTTTCAGCAGGGATGTATGTCATTTTAACGGGTGTTCGGATGATGTTAGCAGAAATCGTACCAGCTTTTAAAGGAATTGCAGAACGTTGGATTCCGAATGCAACGATTGCGCTAGATGCTCCTGTACTATTCACCTATGCACCATATGCCGCAATATTTGGATTTATTATTAGCTTCACTGCTGGTTTGGTATCCATGTTTGTTATGTCAGCTATGCAATTTACGGTAATCATCCCTGGTGTGATTCCTCATTTTTTTGCAGGGGGAGCTGCAGGAGTCATTGCATACAAAATTGGTGGAGGGAGAGGACTAGTAGTTTCCTCAATATTTCACGGAATCCTGATCACGGTTCTCCCGTTATTTCTATTGGGCTTTATGTCGGAACTAGGTTTTATGCGAACGACTTTCGGTGATTCAGACCTTAATATTATAGGTATTTTGTTAGGTTGGCTGCTCCAATAATGGAGCACTTTTTTTTGCCGTTTTAAGTGGCAGGAAATTGGTGTAGTTGTTGAAAGCGCATTCATTTATGATGTAATTAATCTTAATTAAAGGGGGATTTAAATTGAAGAAATTCGCATTAGTACTATTTATTATGATTCTAGGAGTGTTTGTAGTTGCTTGTGGTGATAGCAATAATGAGGAATCATCAAGTAATCAAAGTGAGAATGATGGGAACAATGAAGAAACTGATCGAGTTCTAGAAGGTTCTATTACAGCATATGTAGGTTTCCAAGAAGACCACGCAGTTGCTGCTATTAAAGAATTCGAAGAAGAGACGGGAATTGCCGTTGATATGATTCGTATGTCTGCAGGTGAAATACTCGCTCGTATTCGAGCAGAAAGAAGCAACCCGCAGGCTGATATTTGGTATGGGGGACCAGCAGATACTTTCGTAGCTGCTCAGCAAGAAGATCTACTTCATCCATATGTATCTGAAGTTGCTGTAGAAGGAATTCCAGAAGAATTCCGTGATGAAGATGGTTATTGGACAGGTGTTTACTTAGGTCCAGTCGGATTTGCAACAAACCAAAAATTTTTAGATGAACATGGATTAGAAGCGCCAACAAGCTGGGATGATTTACTTAATCCAGCATTTGAAAATGAAATCGTTATGGCACACCCTGCTTCATCTGGAACTGCTTATACTATTCTGTATACAGTTCTTGAAGTGCTGGGTGAGGAAAATGAAGAGGATGGTTGGGATTATCTACAACAATTACATCCACTTGTTCAGCAGTACACTACGAGTGGATCTGCACCTGGGCGTATGGTTGGAATGGGTGAAGCCGCTGTAGGTATCCTATTTGCTCATGATATTATCAAATATCAAAAAGAAGGTTACAGTGATTTAGTAATGACAACTCCGGAAGATGGTACTGGTTTTGAAATCGGTTCTGTTGCGATCATTGATGGTGCTCCAAATCAAGAACTTGCAGAGGTATTCATAGATTGGGCTTCAGGACCATCTGCTCAAGAAGTTGGACAAACAACAGATAATTTCCAAAACTTAACTCACAAAGAAGCTCAACAACCTGAACAAGCGATTGATCTTGATAATCTCAATTTAATTGAATCAAATCCTTTACGTGCAGGCGAGTTACGTCAAGGAATTATTGATAAGTGGGACAATGAGGTAAACAAGTAAATTCATTATTGGAGGGTGGGCACATTGTGCCTTCCCTTCTTATCAAAGGAGATTGATTAGAATGCTTAGAGATTATTACCAACATAATATTCGACCATTATTCTCGCAACCATTGCTCTTATTATTGGTCGTTTTAATTATGCTCTCGCTCATAACATTTATTGCCTTCCCACTTTTTAAAATTTTTATTACTAGTTTTATAAGTGAAGGTCGCTTTTCTTTAGTAGGCTATGAACGTGTATTATCGGGAGGAGAACTTTTTCAATCTTTAGTCAACTCTTTAGTATTAGCACTTATTGTGGCAACGCTTTCAACTGTTATTGCTTATTTCTTTGCGTATACATTTGCTTATATTGCAGTACCATTTAAAAAAATGTTTAATGGAATTGCTATCTTACCACTTATTTCTCCTCCATTTGTTATTGCTTTATCTGCCATTTTATTGTTTGGTCGAGGTGGCTTTATTTCTGAAATGATCTTCGGGATGGAACGCGCCAATATTTATGGACTTCATGGATTGATTTTAGTTCAAACGTTAAGCTTCTTTCCGGTAGGATTTCTTGTTCTGTCAGGTTTATTACGATCAATTAGTCCTGCACTGGAAGAAGCAAGTGATAATTTAGGTGCGAGTCGATGGAAAACATTCACAAAGGTTACACTCCCATTATCCATTCCAGGTATCGGGAATGCGTATCTTTTAGTCTTTATTCAATCAATGGCTGACTTCGGAAACCCGATGACAATTGGTGGTAATTACAATACGGTCGCACGTGAAATTTATTTACAGGCAGTCGGTAGTTATAATATGCAAGCAGGTGCTGCTCTTGCAATGTTACTACTTACAATTACTCTTATTGTATTCTCTATTCAAAAATTCTGGGTCGGTAAAAAAAGCTATGTCACGGTTACAGGAAAACCGACTTCTGGTCGAAAAATGGTTGAAAAAGGTAAGCTTCGTACATTTATGATTAGCACTTGTTATTTCTTATCTGGAACAGTATTGCTCTTCTACATACTTGTTCCAATTGGATCATTCATCAAACTTTGGGGTATTGACAACAGCTTTACACTCGACCATTATAGGTTTGTTTTCTCGATCGGTCAAAAAGCAATTGTAGATACTTTCCAATTGTCTTTAATTGCAACACCTATTGGCGGTCTGATTGCAATGATTATTGCATTTTTAATCATTCGTAAACGGTTCGCAGGTAAGAAGGCAATGGAATCGATTAGTATGCTAGCTATAGCCATTCCAGGTACAGTTATCGGTATATCATATATTCTTTCATTTAACACCGCTCCTTTGGCTATAACAGGAACAGCATTTATTATAATTGCAGCGTTCATCATTCGTTCGATGCCGATCGGAATTCGTTCAGGTATAACGGCGCTTCAGCAAATTGACCCTTCAATTGAAGAGGCTTCAATGAACCTTGGAGCAAGTGGACGAAAAACATTTTTCTCAATTGTTTTACCTTTGATTCAACCAGCCTTTTTCAGTGCGTTAATCTATACGTTCGTGAAAAGTATGACTGCAATGAGTGCTGTAATTTTTCTTGTTTCTGCAAAGTATAACTTAATTACTGCTTCTATTTTATCTCAAGTAGAATCAGGTCGAATTGGGGTTGCAAGTGCATATAGTACATTATTGATCATTATCATGGTGATCTCACTATTAATACTGAATGCGATAGTCAAATTCTACTCTATTGATCGAAAAGCTAAAAAACGCAGTAAGAATAAAAAGCATGTACCAATGCCTGAGGCGACTATTTCAAATTAAAAAGAATGATCAGGAGGTTTGAATAACAATGAATGCTAAAGAGGTATCAATTAAAAATATTACGAAGGAATTTACCGATGATCAAGGTAATAAAGTGAAAGCTGTTCATAATGTGAGTCTTACTATTGAAAAAGGTGAATTTGCCACACTATTAGGTCCTTCTGGTTGTGGTAAAACAACCACCTTACGAATGATTGCTGGCTTTGAAGATATTTCTGACGGGGACATTTATTTTGGAGACCAAAACGTCAAAAACATTCCAGCAAACAAAAGAGATTGCACAATGGTATTCCAATCTTATGCGCTTTTTCCCCATATGACCGTATATGAAAACATTGTATATGGACTAAAAATCAAGAAATTAAGAGATAATGATATAGATAAGCGAGTAGAACCCGTCATCGAGATTATGAATTTGAATGTTCATCGCGATAAGATGCCTAATCAATTATCAGGTGGTCAGCAGCAACGAGTAGCTCTAGCCCGGGCGCTTGTGATGGAACCAAGCGTATTGCTTTTTGATGAGCCTTTATCCAACCTAGATGCAAAATTGAGAATTACAATGCGTGATGAAATTCGTCGTATTCAAAAACAGGTCGGTATTACGGCAATCTATGTTACACACGATCAATCAGAAGCCATGAGTTTAAGTGATAAAATTATCGTTATGAATGAAGGGAAAATCGAACAAATTGGCACAGCAACTGAGATTTACCAGCGACCACAATCTAAATTCATTTCTGATTTTATCGGATCAGCTAATTTTCTTTCTAGTAAAGTGTTAGAAATTGTAAAATCTGATCAACTAAGAGTTAGTTATAACAACAGTGAACTTCTTATTGATCAAAAAAATGCTCAAGATTTTAATGTTGGCCAGCAAGTAGAAGTAGTTATACGTCCCGAATCGATTCAAATTAGTCATGAAGGAGATTTTGAAGCAAAGGTTGTCAAAAGCATCTTTATGGGTCAAACTCAAGAGTATGAACTAGAGTTTAATGATACGCTTCTTTTTGCAGTAGTATCGAATCCGAGTGGAGGAAAGACATATAATGAGGGTGAGCAGGTAGGACTTACTTTTGCAAGATCTTCTTTACATGTCGTTCCAAGTGCTTAACAACTTAGAGGTGAACAGTTATGAGCAGGAAGGCACCTTTCCTTTTGCTGTGCGTTTTAATATTAATAGGTGCTCTTTTAGGGTGCCAAACTAAAAATGAAGTAGGAAAATTAAACGTCTATGCAGGGATGTACCCTGACCATGCTATTAAGGCTATGGAACAATTCCAACGGGAAACGGGCATACAAGTGAATTTTATCCGAATGAGTAACGGAGATATTCTGGATCATCTGCAGAATGAAGCAGATGATCCAGTTGCAAGTGTTTGGTATGGTGGGCCTGCTGATGTATTCGCTCAAGCCCAAAAAGAGGGGCTGCTTCATCCCTACATTTCCCCTAATGCATCTTTTATCCCTGATATATATAAAAATGAAAATGGATATTGGACTGGTATTTATGTTGGTGTGTTATCAATCGTTGCCAACCGTCAATGGCATATCGAAAGAGGTATAGATCTCCCTTCTACATGGACTGATTTATTACGGTCAGAGTATCAAAATTGGATCACTCTTCCAGATCCAAGAAGTTCAGGAACAGGTTATCTCACTCTATCTTTATTCACTCAACTTTATGGCGAGAATGAAGGGTTTGATTTCTTACAATTGCTTGATCAAAACGTTTCTGAATACACATACTCGGGAAGTGCAAATGGTCGTAGCGTTGCGATGGGAGATCAGGCTGTATCCATCATGTTTGCTCAGGATGCCATTAAATTGTATAGAGAAGGATTTCGTGATGTCAGTGTGATCTTTCCGAAAGAAGAAACGACATATGAGGTCGGAGCAGTTGCTATCATAGCGAATTCTCCTCATCTTGAAGAAGCAAAGACATTTGTTGACTGGGCCTTAACAAAACAGGCTCAGGAAATCGGAAAACAAGTTGGTAATTATCAATTGCTAACTCACAAACTAGCCCAATCACCTGAAGAAGCAATTGACCCGGCAAGTATCCCTGTTATTGACTATGATATCTCCCAGTCTGGTTCAAATCGTAAAAGACTACTGAATCGATGGGAAATTGAGATCCTTATGAATCAGCGTTAAATCGTGTTAACAAGAGGTATCTTTATGTTGAAACGATGCTAGATTAAACGACTTTGAGACTCGCTGTTCGACATCAGGTATCAGGTTTGTTCTTTATTCGCCAAGCTTTTACAAAAATAGAAGAAATCCTACTTTATTAATGCTTGTCAGAACGATAAACTGACAGTATGATAGTAAACATGTGAGAGAATCATTTACTTAGATTGAGAGAATAAGGAGTATTCTACAAATGTCTGAGCAATTAACTGAACGAGATCTTAAAGAATTGTTAGTGTCGATAAGAGAGAAAGCAAACCGTATGACAAATGATGACTTAAAGGCGAAGGACGTCGTACAAGAGATTGCGACATATATTGAAAAATATCAAATCAAAACGCCTGTAAGTGAATAAGAAAAGGAAGCCGCTGAAAGAGGGAATACTCTATCGGTGGTTTTTTTATGCTATAGGAAAAAGGTACAAAGTAGAGACTGTAACGTTCACGACGAAAAATCAATCGTTTACGACAATTATGGCTAAAAATTGAAAATGATGGTAATGCATTCGTAGGTTAACTGAAAATGCTCATGAGCGACTAATAAATGAAGGAGAATGATAGATGCTAAAAAAATATGGTGCACTTGTCTTAACCGCCATTATGATTGTTTCAATATTACCTATAAGCGTAAGATAACAATGGTAAATGAACGTGAATGTCTCGTTGCGTCACGAAAAGTGAAGGGTCTACAAGAGAAAATCGCTCGTATTCGTTCAACTGTAAGAACGTGAAGTGCCATTCCTATCATTGATGATTGGTAGTGTTGAAGTTTGAATCATTATGGAATGAAATGTCTCATCACCGCAAAAAAATTGTACGAACGATGTCGGTTTTTATAGAACAAAGGACCAATGCTTTTTGACTTAAATTGTTGTCTATTCATCGGAGCTTTTGTCGAATCTCTTAACCACGGTGATTTGATATTGTAATATGGAGTTAGTCTAAAAGTAGGGGGAGTTATGGGCACTAAGACGTCACACGTTAGGATAGAGGTTGAAAAGCTACGCGCCATAATGATTCGCACGGGGTTAACAAAAGGGTTGGATCATCCGGAGACTCTTATGTATAGTCAAAAATTAGACAAGTATTTAAATTGTTTACTAGAAGATACTAGAAAAATAAAAAAAAAGAAATAGAATAATCAGTTTGTATATTCCACACCTGCTCTCATTATGATGTTTGTTGGTGTGGTTTTTTGTTTGAGGAGAAGAAAGGTTGGGTTGTTAATAACTAATTTAATGAAAGCGCTTGACAAATTGAATGATATTTATTAATCTGTAAATAACGAAATGCTATAACGTTTTAGCAAAATATAAGTATGGATTATTGGAGAGAATGTATGGCTACTATTCGAGAAATTGCTGAGAAGGCAGGAGTGTCTTCGGGGACCGTTTCATTTATATTAAATGGAAAAGCAGAGAAAATGCGAATCTCCGATGCGACACAAAAGAAGGTTTTAGAAATAGCTCGTGAGTTAGGCTACCTTCCGAGTATTTCAGCAAGAAGACTAAGAAACAATGATAAAAGTAAGATACCTGTTCTCACTATTTTATGGACACTTGATGCAAGAGCTTCATTGATGAGTCGCTTCCTACAAGGTATTCAGTCAAAATCTATTTATAAAGATGGGATGTTTGAATTATTAATTCAGCCATATGAAAACGGTAAATTGGATGAGGTAGAAAGTTTAAGAACAGGAACAAGATTTAATGGGGCGATCGTGGCGAACGCATCTGATGAGGATTTGAATTTTTTAGAAACAAATGATCTAAAGGTTCCTGTAGTTCTCTATCAGAGGTATTCAGATAAATACAATACTGTCAATGTGGATAGCTTTGAGACAGGAGTGGAAGTCGCTAAATATTTTGAAAGTAAAGGTCATGAGCGAGTGGCTATCGTAACTCCGAAGATTTCGTCACAAGCTGTTAGGCATAGGCAAGAGGGATTTTTAGATCGTGTCGAGAAAAGTAACATGGAGAACCTGTTCGTTCTAGAAGGTAATTTTACTGAAAAAGGTGGTTATGAGGTCATTCATAAGCTAGTAAGCAGTGGGAAGAAGATGCCCTCAGCAATATTCTTTTTAAGTGATCCGATGGCTATGGGTGCTTTAGCAGCTTGTCATGCTAATGGCATACGTGTTCCAGAGGATTTGGAAATGATAGGACATGATAATGATGTACAGACAGCTTTTACGACACCGCCGTTAACAACTGTGCATTTGCCTGTTGAAGAGATGGCCGCAGCTTGTGTGAATCAATTATTGAGTATGATGAATCATCAAATCTTGAAGCCAGAGGAAATAAGGTTTAAGACAGAAATCATGAAAAGAAGCAGTTGTTAGAAATAGTCAGTATCATTACTGGCTAACTATTTTACTTTTTGCTATAACGTTTTAGCAAATAGGGAGGTGATGGTAAATGTAGTCAATCACTTAGAAATAAGCTTTGAAATATGGAGAGAAATTATACAAGTAGGTGAAGCGAATGAAGAAATTATATGGTGTTACGACAGCTATGGTTACCCCGTTCGATAAGAACGGTACAGTAGATTTAAAAGCAGTTGAAGAGTTGACGGAGTTTTTGATTTCTAAAGGAGTTCATTGTCTATATCCACTTGGAACGACTGGTGAAATGCTTAAATTATCTGTTTCAGAGCGAAAGGCTATTGCGGAAACGGTCGTTAAGACGGCGAATAAGAGAATAACCGTTTATATTCATGTTGGGGATATTGTATTTGATAATGTAATAGAGTTAGCGAAGCACGCACATACTATTGGGGCGGATGGAATTGGAGCTGTTACACCTGTCTATTTCGGTGTAAATGAACGAGAAATGGAACATTATTATGTCAAGCTTTCAAAGAGCTTGCCAGTGGATTTCCCGGTGTATTTGTATAGCATTCCTCAATGTGCAAGTAATGAATTGTCAGTCGATGTAGTTGAAAAAATAGTTGAGAAATGTGAAAACGTTGTCGGACTTAAGTACAGCTTTCCGGATTTCACTCTAACAAGTAAATATTTAAATGTGAATAATGGAGATTTCGATGTCGTATTTGGACCGGATCACTTGTTTTTACCTGCTCTAACATTAGGTTGTACGGGAACGGTGTCAGGAGTATCTTCTGTCTATCCAGAACCGTTCGTTGCTCTCTATGATGCATATCAAGAAGGAAATATTGAAAAAGCGAGAGAGATACAGCGTATTGCGACAAAATATTGTGATGCATTAAAAAATGGTAGTAACATGTCTTATTTTAAAGAAGCATTAAAAATGCGTGGGTTGAATGGCGGTTATATGAAAGCACCTCATTTGGATATAACAGAAGATGAAATTGCCGATTTGAAAAAGAAATTAGAAGAAATTAAAGAGGACGTACACGTAATAGTAGAGCAGTAAAAAAAGAGGTAGGGGGAATTTATGATGAAACAAGGAATCCTAAGTATCTTAATGGTGAGCTTACTGTTGGTTGTAGTGGCGTGTGGAAATGATGGTTCAACTTCGACGACTGGTGATGATGGAGGGTCAGAGCAAGAGCAATATACGATTCGTATTGCTGGCGGAGCAGTAGGACCGGAGCATTCACTGACAAGGACGTTTCACTTCTTAAAAGAACAGCTAGAGGAGAACTCTGATGGTCGCTTCCAAGTTGATTTAAGCGTTGCGGGTGAGCTGGGGGAAGATCGGGAAATTATTGAGGCTATGCAAATGGGAGAGGTACATTTGGCATCTCCTTCACCTGCTGCATTAGGTGGTTTTAATAAAGGGGTCGCAATTCTTGATATGCCATTTTTGTTTACGAGTCGTGATATTGCATATGAAGTTCTAGATGGAGAGCCAGGGAAAATGATATTAGAAGGTTTAGATGGTGCGGGATTAAAAGGATTAGGATACTTTGAAAACGGTTTCCGTAATGTAACAAATGATACAAAACCAATTGAATCGATAGAGGATTTTCAAGGGCTTTCGATTCGTACAATGCAAAATCAAACGCATATTAGAGCGTGGGAGCTACTAGGGGCTAATCCAACTCCGATGGCATTTGGTGAATTGTATACGGCGTTACAGCAAGGAACAGTAGATGGGCAAGAAAATCCATTTGGGTTAATCGTAGCGAATAAATTCTTTGAAGTTCAGGATTACTTAACAGTAACCAATCATGTATACGCTCCCAATGTTATTATTACCAATTCAGCTTTCTATGAAGAGCTACCTTCAGACTTGCAGCAAGTATTCGATGAGGCAGTAAGTGAAGCTATTGAACACAATCGGGAGCTTGCTCAGCAAGAGGAGATTGATGCAAGGGCTGAACTAGAAGAGCAGGGCATGGAAGTGTATGAGTTTTCGCAGGAGGATCTTCAGCAGATGCAAGATATTACATTAGAAGTGTATGACGAATTTAAAGACGATATAGGGGAAGAGGTTGTTGATTTATTCTTAGAAGCTTCACTTGAATAATGTAGTTTGCTTGAAGGAAGGTATTCAAGTCCTTCCTTCAAGTGTTAATAAGACACTATCCTCTAGGAGGAATGGAAATGAGCATTTTGAAGAAAATAAATGAACATCTTGAGGAATGGATCTTGGTTTCGTTACTTGCTGTGTCATTAACATCTATTACGATGCAAATTACGATGAGATTTATCTTTGATAATTCGCTTGCTTGGTCAGAAGAGCTTGCACGATATTGCTTCATATGGTTGATCTACATTGGGATTGCTTATGGTGTGAAGCGCTCGAGACATATTTGTTTAGATGTGGTGTATGATATTGTCCCTGATACATTGAAAAAAGTAATGCTACTTATATCGAATGTATTAGTAGGATTATTTGCTCTTTATGTCATTTACTATAGTGTGTTTCTGATAGAGCAACTAACGAACTTTAGTCAAACGAGTGCAGCGATGAGAATTAATATGATTTACGTGTATCTCTCAGTGCCAATAGGAATGACAATCACATTATTGAGGTTAATTCAGAACTTAGTACATGTCATTCGAAACTGGGATTCGATCTTGACAGAAGAATTAAAAGAAATGTAGTGATAGGGGTGAGGATATGGTTGCTGCGATATTATTCGGTTCATTTCTTCTTTTTATGTTACTCAAAGTGCCGATCGGTTTTGCCTTAGGACTAGCGTGTCTTGTTACTATCTTTTATAGTGGTGCAGTCTCTCCTATTTATTTAGTACAAGGATTAGTGACATCTGCGGACTCGTTCCCTTTAATGGCGATACCGTTTTATATTTTAGCTGGTGAAGTAATGGGTAAAGGCGGTATTTCTAAAAGGCTATTTGGTTTTGCCAAGATTTTCGTCGGTAATATTACTGGTGGTTTAGCGATTGCTACAGTTGTAACGTGCATTTTCTTTGCTGCTATTTCTGGCTCAGGTCCAGCGACCGTTGCTGCTATTGGAGGGATGGTTATTCCTTTAATGGTTCAGCAAGGCTATGATAAGAAATTTGCTACGGCTATTATTGTTGCTGCTGGAACAATTGGCGTAATCATTCCCCCAAGTATTCCGATGGTTATCTACGGAGTCTCGGCGTCTGCATCGATTGGAAGTTTGTTCTTATCTGGTATTATTCCAGGTTTGTTAGTGGGGCTTATATTAATCTTGTATAGCTATTTTTATGCGAAGGTTAACAATTACCCAAAGGATAACTTGAAGCTATCTGCTAGTGAGATCGCAAAAGAATTTCTAAGTGCTTCATGGGCATTAATGATGCCCGTCATCATTTTAGGAGGAATCTATGGGGGTGTGTTTACCCCAACAGAGGCAGCTGTTGTAGCAACCGTATATGGGCTCATTATAGGGTTATTTGTCTATAAGGAATTAGCCTTTAAGGATTTATTCCGTGTGTTCAGTAACGCTGCACTCACGACGGCAGTTATTTTAATTATAACGGGTACAGCTACGTTCTTTGGAAGACTTCTATCAATTGAACGAATACCAGATATGGTTGCGACGACATTAACGAGTATGACCGATAATCGAATTCTCCTGTTGTTATTAATTAATGTTTTCTTAATATTAGTTGGGACATTTATGGATGTGATCGCATCAATTATTATTTTAACACCGATTCTGTTGCCAGTAGCATTGGAGATCGGGGTCGATCCCATCCACTTTGGAATTATTCTTGTCGTTAATCTGGCAATTGCTTTAATTACACCACCTATAGGAGGTTCCTTATTTGTTGGAATAGGAATATCGAGGTTATCTGTCTGGGAAATAAGTAAAGCCATCGTTCCAATGTTCCTATTAATGATATTAGCTCTATTTATTGTGACGTATTTACCACAAATTAATGTGTTTTTACCTTAGAGAAGTGAGGGATTAGAGATGGAAGCAAGAAAGAAAGTATTAGTAACGGCAACGAACTATTCAACGTTATGCAAAGAGGCTAAATTTTTACTAGAACAGAACCAAATAGATGTTATTGAAAATCCAAATGATCGGCCGATGACTTTCGAAGAGTTGAGAGAGGTCATATCAGATATTGATGGAGTCGTAGCGGGAGTAGATAGTTGGAATGAAGCGGTATTTCAATTGGCACCTCATCTGAAGGTGATATCGAGGTTTGGGGTTGGGGTAGACAATATCGATTTAGAGAAGGCGAAGGAATATGGCATTCACGTAACGAACGCTCCTCGATTAAATTCGAATGCTGTGGCAGAATTAACGATTAATCTTATCTTAAATAGCTTACGAAATACGGTTCTTTTGCATCATACGACTCAGCACGGGAGTTGGGATCGTTTTGTAGGTGTTGAGCTCAAAGGGAAAAAGGTCGGGCTCTTAGGATTTGGTAATATCGCTCAAAATGTAGCGAAGAAACTGCAAGGATTTGATGTGGGAATTTATGCATACGATAAATATCCTAATGACGCTATTGCAGACAAATACAATGTTGCGTTTATGTCTTATGAGGATATTTTAAGGAAGTGTGATGTGGTCAGTATGCATCTTCCACATATGAATGAGACTCATCATTTTATGAATAAGGAGCGGTTTCAGCAAATGAAAGAAGGGGCCTACTTTATTAATACATCGCGTGGAGGACTTGTTGATGAACACGCCTTGTACGAAGCACTACATTCTGGACACTTGCAAGCTGCTGCTATTGATGTGTATGAAGAAGAGCCGACTAAGTCTACAAATCCGTTGTTTCAGCTTAAGAATATTATAACGACACCACATACTGCCGCTGAGACTTATGAAACGTATCATTTAGTAGGACTTTTAACAGCGCAAGCTATCATTGATGTATTTCAAAATAAGAGGCCTGCTAATCTAATGAATGGGTGAACGAATATTAAATTAGGTAATGGGGGATTTGCTATGAGTTTAAATGAAAAAAGATGGGTTGGAGATTTCCCGAAGATTGGGATTCGACCTGTTATAGATGGTCGGCAAGGGGGGATTCGTGAATCTTTAGAGGATGTCACTATGGGGATGGCTCAGTCAGTATCGACATTTCTTCAAGAACAGTTACATTATCCTAATGGAACTCCTGTCGAATGTGTAATTGCAGATACAACAATTGGTGGAGTGCTAGAAGCGGCGCAAACCTCGGAGAAGTTTAGGAGGGAAGGGGTTGGTATTACGATTACTGTTACGCCTTCATGGTGCTACCCAACAGAAACCATCGATCAAGATATTCATACCATTAAGGCCATTTGGGGATTCAATGGGACGGAAAGGCCAGGGGCCGTCTATTTAGCAGCTGCTACGGCTGCACATAATCAGAAAGGGTTACCTGTTTTCAATATTTATGGTCGTGATGTTCAAGAAATGAATGATACGTCAATTCCATTGGATGTACAAGAGAAGCTTATTCAATTTACGAAATCGGCACTAGCTGTAAGCATCATTCGTGGCAAATCTTACTTATCTATTGGAACAGTGTCTATGGGAATTGCGGGTTGCATTGCTGATGAGAGCTTCTTCCAACAGTATTTAGGTATGAGAAATGAGTATGTTGATATGAGTGAATGTATGAGACGGTTAGAGTTGAACATTTATGATGAAGAAGAATATGAACATGCGTTGAAATGGGTAAAGGAAAATCTGCAAGTAGGGAGAAATGTAAATCCACCCGAGCTACAGCGTTCGGATAAGCAGCAAGAAGGTGATTGGGAAACGGTAGTAAAGATGACACTCATTATAAGAGATCTAATGGTTGGAAATGAAAAGCTCGCACAAAAAGGATTTCTTGAAGAAGCGAAGGGGCATAATGCTATTGCTGCTGGCTTTCAAGGTCAACGAGCATGGACTGATTTCATGCCTAATGGTGATGTCAGTGAGGCAATACTTTCTTCGTCATTTGATTGGAACGGCGTACGAGAGCCGTATATGGTGGCGACAGAAAATGATACGCTGAATGGGGCGACGATGTTACTTGGTCATCTCATAACAAACGCTGCGCAAATATTTGCTGATGTCCGTACTTACTGGAGTCCAGAAGCTGTACAACGGGTTACAAGTCATAAACTAACAGGTAGAGCGGCTAATGGAATGATTCATCTTATTAACTCTGGACCAGCAGCTTTGGATGGTACAGGTCAACAAGAAGTGGATGGTAGACCTGCTATGAAGTCGTTTTGGGATATTAGTGAAGAAGAGATTGAGAAATGTTTACGTGCAACGGAATGGTGCCAAGCCGTTGATTTTTTCAGGGGTGGGGGCTTTTCAACAGATTTCACAACAAGGGGAGACATGCCCGTTACGATGGCAAGAATCAATATCATACAAGGTTTAGGTCCTGTTCTGCAATTAGCTGAAGGGTATACCGTTGAACTGCCTGAAGATGTTCATCATGTCTTAGATGAAAGAACCGATCCAACATGGCCGACGACTTGGTTTGTTCCTAGATTAACAGGAAATGGGGCTTTCACAGATGTTTACTCTGTTATGAATAATTGGGGGTCTAATCACGGGGCTGTGAGTTATGGGCATATCGGTGGTGAGTTGTTGACAGCTGCCTCTATGCTACGGATTCCAGTATCCATGCATAATGTGAGTCATGATCGTATTTTCCGACCGAGTGCATGGAGTGCCTTTGGTACGGAGGACTTAACAAGTGCTGATTTCCGAGCATGTCAGAATTTTGGACCGTTGTATAAATAAAGGATTTTGTTTGTAGAAGATGTTATAGAAGTAATAATAGTGTTGAAATGTCAGAAAGAGTGTGAAGTAGGATGTTAAAAAAGTAAGGTTTCTTTTTAACATCCTACTTTTTTAAGATAATCATTTAATTAAGTTAGCTTTAAGTGGGTTCGCGGGTGTTGTTGGCTTCATACGTTACACTTAAAAAAAATCCCACATTAAAAAAAGCTCAAACCCTTGTAAAGACTGCGTGCGTCGCGATTAAGAAAAGCCTTTGCGTAGCTTTTCTTCTGCTAAGTGAACGTCATTCCGCTAATACTCATAAGGAAGAGAGAAATGAAGCGAAAAAGACCAAATAGCGGAATGAGGTTCCGGAAGGACTATCAAAATAGCATTTATGAAGGAAATAGCGGAATGAGGTTCCGTCGACAAGTTTCTTATTTACAAAAACCAAACCCCCAATTAATACGCCCTTAACATTATCCGTTTAAAGTATAATTAACAATTTAATAGAAAAGATAGGTTTAAAAACTGAGAGAATAACCTGTGGCTTTTCATATGATTCCTTGATTTAAGGGGATACGTATGAGGAGTCACAGGTTTTTCGTGTGAATAGAGACAGTTTATGTCTCATAAACGGAGGTGAATAGAGGAAGATGGTGTCAAAGTTTAAGTCGTTATATGTTCCTTATTATTTTTTGTTTCCTGCTCTCTTATTATATGCGATCTTTTTTGTTTTTCCGTTTTTCTTTTCATTTGTGATTAGCTTTTCAGATTGGAATTTATTGAATGGGGATATGTCGTTTGTTGGGTTGAGTAATTATGAGGGGTTGTTTGGTGATGCCGTCTTTTGGAGGTCGATTATTCAAACACTCTACTATGTGTTTGTGACGGTGCCCTTTGCGGTGATACTCGGTTTAGTGTATGCCGTTCTTATTGAAAAAGCCGGGAAGCTTCGTTCTTTTTACCGGTTTCTCTTCTTTATTCCGGTCGTCGTCTCTGTTGCGGCTGCATCGCTTTCCTTCTCGTTGATTTACAGTCCGCAATCAGGACTGTTGAATCAGTTCTTACAAATGATTGGAATCGACGGTGTCAATTGGTTGGCGAATCCGAATACAGCACTTTTATCCATTATGGTGATTGGAGTATGGCAATCCTTTGGTTACAATGTGGTGCTATACATCGCAGGGTTAAAGCAGCTCGATCAAAGCCTTTATGAAGCAGCGGCTGTAGATGGTGCAACGCCTTGGTATCAATTTTGGCGACTAACGATTCCGTTGCTATCGCCTGTCCATCTATTCGTAACAGTTATGACGATGATCTATTCGTTCCAAGTGTTTGCCCTCGTACAAATTATAACGATGGGTGGACCGAATCATTCGACAAATGTTGTCGTGTTTTATATATGGCAGGAAGCTTTTCGATTCTTTAACACAGGGACAGCAAGCGCTGCAGCGACGCTCTTATTTGCCGTCATTCTTGTCCTCACAGTCATTCAACTAAAGCTACTCGTTAAATATGTTCATTACCAGTAAAGGTTGGAAAGGGTGTTATTTATGAAGCAGTCACCACTCCATAAATGGATGCTACATATCATATTGATATTGTCTGCGTTGCTTGTTCTCGTTCCGTTTTTATGGATGTTTAGTATTTCCATTTCAGCTACAAGCTCTGCGTTTCAACGAATCGCCTTCTTTATCCCTTCTGTCTTTAGCTTAGAAGGATATGCACATGTCTTACATACGACTCCCTTCTTTATATGGTTAGGAAATAGTGTTTTTGTAGCTATGATTCTAACAGCTGGACAAGTCATCATCGGCGTGTTTGCGGCCTATGCATTTGCGAATTATCAATTTAAAGGGAGTCAAATACTATTCTATTTTGTCCTTTGTACGATGATGGTCCCACCGCAAGCGATTATGCTGCCGACCTTTCTCGTTGTGAATGAGCTTGAGTGGGTGAATTCATTTAAGGGGGTGATTGTACCACATTTGGCTAGTGGCTATGCGATCTTTGTTCTGAGGCAATTTTTTATGCAAATCCCAAAAGATTTAGTAGAGGCGGCAGTCGTTGATGGAGCTGGGCATGTTAAAACGCTCTATCATATTTATATTCGTTCGTCTGTCTCTATTGTTGTCGGTTTGTTCCTTATCTTGTTTGTGAACAATTGGAATGACTATTACTGGCCGCTCATTATTCTCATGGATGAAAGCAAATTAACGTTACCAGTAGCCATCATTCAGTTTCGAAGTGAATCTTTCATTGAGTGGGTTCCGACAATGGCGGCCGCAACGTTAACGATTATTCCTGTTCTTATTCTTTATATGGTAGGGCAGCGCTATTTTACAGAAGGATTTATTCAAAGTGGAATTAAATAAGGAGGAAATGAAGATGAAACAATCATGGGTCTTAGTAGGAAGTTTGTTATTACTACTGTTGTTAACAGCTTGTGGGGGCGAGGAGGCAGCTCAGTCGCAAGAAGCATCGCCAAACGATAGCGATGATCAAGTAAGCTCGATGGAAAATGGGGGAGAAGCGGTTGAAATTACGTTTCTACACGTGTTTGGCGGAGATCAGGGTGAGGTCATTAAAGAGTTAGTAGAGAACTTCAATGATTCACAAGATGAGGTTGTTGTTAAGGATGAGCAAGCACAAGGCTGGTATGATGGAGTTATAGAGCGTTTGCAAGTGCTCTCGCTTTCGGATCAGCTACCAGAGGTGACGATTAGTGGCTTTGCCTTTAATGACTATATGCAATCGTTTATGCCGATTGTCCCAGCGCAAACGTTTATCGATGAGCAGGATTTTGATTTGTCGGATTTTTCAGAGCAAATGCTCGACCTTGCGAAAGGTGATGACGGAAATTTGCATTCAATGCCATTTGCGGTTAGTACACCTATTATTTATGTGAATAGAGATCACTTTGAAGAAGCGGGGATTGAATTGAAAGCACAACCAGATAGCTGGCAGGAGGTACGCGATTGGGCAGCTCAGTTATCTGAGGTCGATGATCGCTATGGAATATTCTTTCAAATGGATTTTGATACGTGGATGTTTCAGATGATGCTAGATTCAAATGGTGGTCAGCTAGCGGATGTCGATAAACAACAGGTTCAGTTCCAACAGGAAAAAGGGTTAGACGTATTAGAGTTTTGGACAGAGATGGTCTTTCAGGATGAGTCTTACCCGTATATGAATGGCGACCAAGCACAGCAGGAGTTTCAGCAAGGGAATTTATCGATGATGGTTGCGACAAATGGGCAAATCGGTCGTTTGAAAGGCAATGTTCCGTTTGAATTAGACATTATGCTGCTGCCAGAAGGGTTAAGCGGAACAGAGCGGAAGATCCCTGCTGGTGGAGCGAACATTTTCGTGCTGGAATCTGATGAGGAGAAGGAAGCGGCTGCTTGGGAATTTGTGAATTATGTCACTTCTGAAGAAGGTACGTCGATTATTGCGGAGAAATTAGGTTATATGGCTGTTAGAGAATCGGTGTTGGAAGAGGATGGCTTACTCGGTGATTTTCTTGCAGAATTTACACAGGCGAAGGTGTCGTATGAGCAGGCGGACGATATTGTACCTTGGTTTAATTGGCCAGAGGATCACGGTCCGAGAATTAATTCTGTTATGCTATCAGAATTTGAGGCGGCCTTTACTGGGCAAAAGACAGCCGAGGAAGCATTAGCAGATGCGGCTTCTGAAGTAGAAAGGCTGTTAGGTTGGTAAAAAAGATTTTGACGGTCAACACATGGCTGTTAATGGCGATGACAAGCTCGATTGAGGTCATGAAAGGGCTCCTGCCTGCTTTTTTGCAGGATGCTCTTTCCTTATCAGCATCCGAAGTAGGTGCCTTGTTTTCAATGAGCTTCTTTGCGCTCGTGTTGTCCAATGCGTTAGGAGGAGTAATTCTTCGTTTTGTGACGGTTCGTTTTCTCTACCTTACGAGCTTACTTGTGTTTGCTTCAGCCTGCTTATTGTTGGCGATATTCCTAACGGAGCCAACAGCCTGGTACAGTCTACTGTTTATAATCGGTTTTTCGAATGGATTCGGGAGCTTGCTAGCGAATGTGTTAACCCCAGCGCTTTATCCATTGAAATCAGGTAAGATGTTAAGCATCGTGCATTTCTTCTTTGGGATAGGGACGATGACGGCCCCGTACTTTTTTCTCTTGTTTTTTAATGGTATCCATTATGAATGGCAATGGGTGTTAATCAGCTTTGCGGTGATTGCTCTTGTGTTGGTTTTTTCTGTATGGATGACGGGTTGGCCGATTGAGCGACAAAAGGGTCCATCTAAGCGGAATGTGCTACAGCGTGAATGGAAGGTGATCGGAGCAGTTGGGTTTGCTTTGTTATTTTTCTTTTATATGGGCTCTGAAATTGTCTTTACGGTATGGTTAGTGGCTATTTTCAGAGAGGCGTATCAGCTTCCTGTTCAAACCGCATCGATTCTTTTCTCGATTATATTTGCGTTATACACATTTACGAGGCTGTTTGGTGCGGGTATGATTGAACGGATCGGAGCGCATCGACTTATTAGATGGAGTGCGGTGCTTTCTTTAGTAACGATTGTATGTGCGTTTTTAGGGATGGGGACGTGGGGGATGACTTTTTTCTTTCTATTTGGTATGACAATAGCGGTTATTTTTCCAGCGATGACATCGATTGCTGTGCGTTATTTTGGAGCTGATGCAAGTAGGATGATGGGCTATTTATTTGCTTGTGGGTTTTTAGGAGGTTCCTTCTCTTCTTGGTTATTCGGCTTCATGTTAGATAGGATCACCATCGAGGTTGCCTTTACCGTCTTACTATTCTTCTTTACGTTATTTACGATCAGTGTGCTTGGCGGATTACAAGAAAAGGGAGAGACATATGAAACTAAGAACATATCTAGAACACAATAAGGTTATTGCGTCTGTTCGATCTTTTGAGGAGCTACACAAGCTGAAGGAAACGGCTGTAACAACCGTTTTTCTCGTACGATCTAGCTTGAAAAATATTGAGGAATTTGCTTCTTATTGTGAGAAGGAATCCATCGATTTATTTATCTATTTTGATATGATTAAGGGGTTTTCCCAAGAGAAGGAAGCCGTTGCTCATTTGTTGAAGCTTTGCCCTAATGTCAAAGGGATCGTTTCAAATAAGGCTCATATTATTAGGGAAGCAATGGGTCAAGGGATATTTGGCATATTCACGATCTTTTTATTAGATAGCTATGGATTAAAGCAAGGGATTAAAGTGATTGAAGGCGTTGACCCTGATGGGATTAATGTTGCACCAGGGATTTTGTACCGCTCTATTGAGAATCTATCAAAGCAATTTAATATTCCAGTCATATCTAGTGGACTCATCGAAACAAAAGAGGATATGGAGCGTTTGTTTACGGCAGGAGCCACAGCGCTGTCGACAAGTAAATGGGAGCTTTGGCTATGAGAGTGAAGATTGGTGTGTTATGTACCTCTGATACACATGGCTTGTTTGATGGTAGCGTTTCAGTTGATGAGTTAAAATCGGAGTTTAACAGAATCAAGGATACAGAAGACTGTGATGGGTGGGTGACCATTGATAACGGTGACACGCTGCAGGGGAGCCCAAGCCTACATTATTATGCGCTGAATGCGAAAAAGGATCATCCTTTTCCTTTGTATATGAAAGAGCTAGATTATGATAGTTTTGTTCCAGGTAATCATGATTTTGACTATGGTAAGCTCTTTTTTGAATCGATGAACAAGAAGTCTCCTGTCCCGTTTGTATGTGCTAATATCATGAAAGAAGAAGGAAAGGTTGATTGGTTACATCCTTATGTGATAAAGGAGATTAATGGAGTGAAGGTCGCTGTCATTGGAGTTACACTGAGCGTTTCTTTGGAAGATCCACTTTTCAAAAAAGAAGGCTGGTTGATAGCGGATGAATGGATCGTGGTTAAGCGATTGCTCGCTCACCTAAAGGAATCGATCCAACCTGGTCTTATCATAGTTAGCTATCACGGTGGGCTGGACGATCAAGTAGGAGAGCGGAATGTAGGAGAACAGCTCAGTCAGTTAAATGAGATTGATTTATTAATTACAGGGCATCAACATCAACTTATTAATGACGATCAAGGTGATGGGCCGATTGTGATTCAAACGGGTAAATGTGGTGAGAAGGTTGGCTGTGTCACCTTTGATTTTGTGAAGCAAGGGAATCAATATATAAAATCTGCCTATCGTTCTAAATTAATAGAAATAAATCATGCTCAAATAGAGGAACAAGAAGAAGTGAGTGAATGGTTTAATCGTCCTCTTTTTAAGCATCACTTGCAAAAGCAAAAGCTATCACGTTTGCAAATGGAGGAAACGTGCGTGTCAAGGTGGGTACATGAGGCTATTAGTCATGAAGCTGGTGGTGATGTAACGCTTTTTTCATTGTCTGCACAAGAGCTAGAAATCCCTTCACGTTCGATTGATCGGAGGACCTTATTTGAGCTGTATCCATATCCTGATCGACTCTACTATTATTCGTTATGTGGAGAAGAAATCAAGCAACTATTAGAGATTAGTGCAAGTATGTATGATCCAACACTTGAAATGTCTGGATCATGGCTTACTCCTCATTCTCTCTATTATCAATTTGCGATCGTTGGAGGAGCTGATTATGAGATCAATGTTTCGAAGTCAGAAGGAGAGCGTGTGACATTGGGGCTATCCCCTATGAACAACTATACGGTTGCTGTGACGTCTTTTCTCGTTCACCGCGCGACAAAATACCATCCCTTCTTTGTAAAAAGGAAGCCTGTATATAAGGTCGATGTAGTCATTCCGGCATTGCTAGAAAGCTATGCTCGCAAAAAGATGACACTACAGTCAGTAACGAAACCAAAATGGAAGGTCGTTAAAGATGCCACAAATGATTAAGCTTGCTGTGTTCGACTTAGACGGTACACTGTTAAATCAGCATAAACAGTTATCGCCAAGAACAAAGCGGATAGTAAACCAATTATTAGATCAACGCTGCTTGCTAGCTGTTGCAACATCAAGACCACCTTGGTTAGTAGCGCCAATTGATCCTATCTTTCGTCGTTTTTCCATTATGATTTATTATAATGGTGGGAAAATCGTTGACCAAAGGAAACAAGAGGAAATCAATACCTATTTAGATCGAGTATCAGTGAAGCAATTTTTGTTAACTTGTCAACAAAGGCTTCCACTTCAAGTTGTAGTTATTGAAAGCAAGCAAGGAACGTACGCGACAATGGACATCCCTGATGAATATAAGGAAGGTTTATTCATAACAGAGGGAGCGTATCCAATCATCAATGACCTCGAGGGAGTCGATTGCTATAAATTATTATTACCAACCTCTCGTAAGTGTGATCTCCAAGAGCTTCAGGAGCCCTTTCGTCATGTATTTGATTTCACCTATACGCAAAGTGGAATGCTGCTTGAAGTGATCCCTAAAGGAATCAACAAAGGAGATGCGATCATGAAGGTGATTGCAGAAGAGGGGATTTCTCCATCAGACGTGATCGTTTTCGGTGATGATTATAATGATGTTGAGATGCTAAGTATGTTCGATTGCTCTTATGCGATGGAAAATGGGATCGAGGAGGCAAAGGAAGCTGCTACATATATGGCTGGTCATCATGCGGAGGACGGTGTAGCGAAGGTGTTGGAGCGATTGGGAGCGAAGTAATGAACGGAATTAATTAAAAAGGCCTTCATGAATTACAAAAAGCTCCTGCATTCATAGATTTATCAGAGAGGCGCCAAAAGCAATCTATAAATAAAAGAAGCATAATGAAAGGCCAGTGAAAAAGTACAATTGTATTTTTCAGTGGCCTCCATAAATGTTTACTAGTCGTTTGTTAGTCCATTAATAAATTCGGTAAGAATGTAACGATTTCAGGAATGAAAATGATGAGTAGAATGGCAAAAAGGTAGATAAACACAAACATTAAAATGTGTCTCATCATTTTCAACACATTCGTTCCGGCCACTTTTGCTGCTAGTAAACTGGATAGCCCATATGGTGGGGTTACAGTACCTAAGCGGATGGCCATAACGGTTACAATGCCGGCAACGACAGGGTCGATTTGAAGCCCTTGCATGACAGGTAGTAACAAAGGAACGAAAATGAGCATAGCTGAATTTGGTTCCATGAACGTACCTAAGAAAACATATAGTAAGGTCAATAATAGTAAGAAAAGCAGCGGATTAAAGTTATTCTCTAATAAAAAGTTAATTAAAGGCTGCATGGCTTGGTAATAGGTGAGGACCCACGAGAGCAAGGCTGCAGCTGCAATAAGGATGTAAATGGTTGCAGAATCAATGACGGCTTTCCATGTGACCTTCATATATTCACCGAAGTTACGTTCCTTTCTGAAAAAGAAAGCGACGATAAATACATAGACAACGGCAATACTTGCTGCTTCTGTTGCAGTGAAAACACCTGACATAATACCAACAATGACAATGAGAAATAGACTTAAAGGGAACACGCTTTTTCTAAGAGCAACGACTTTAGAAAGTTGCTCATCCTCTTTAAGACCGAGCTCCTTATTATCAATTGAACCAATATCATTTTTGGAAGCGTAGAAGTAAGCATAGACCATTTGTGTGAGTCCAATTAAGATACCAGGAACAATTCCTGCGATAAAAAGGGCGGCGACAGATGTTTGTGCCAATGCTCCGTAAACAATTAATAAGATACTTGGTGGAATAATCGATCCAATTGTAGAGGAAGCGGCTGTGACCGTCGCAGCAAATTCTCTACTGTATCCTGCCTTGATCATCGCAGGAATTAGAATTCGGCCAAGTGACGCCACGTCAGCTACAGAAGAACCTGAAATAGCCCCAAAGAAAATACTCGTTACGATGTTCATATGAGCTAAGCTGCCTTTGAATTTCCCGACTAATGCTTTTGAAATATAAATTAAATCATCTGTTACTTTAGTGAGATTCATTAAGGCGCCACAAAAAATGAACAGTGGAATGGCCAGTAGTGTGAAGCTTGAGAATGATTCAATCATGACTGAGCTAATTTGTGTGAAGCTAATTAATGGTTCAAAGATAATAGGGATGGATGCAGCAATGATAATACTAAAAGCGACAGGAACCCCTAATAACAAGCAAATAAAGAATATTAAAATAATCGTCAAAAGAATCATTGCTTTTTCACCTCTTTTCTCTTAAATAGGTCTTTGAGGTTGGCAAGGTGAAAATACAGCATGAAAATCGAGCCGACTAAAAAGGCTGAATAGTAATAGATTAACGATGGAGGCGATGATAAGAAGCGAATAGATACTAGTTCTGTTCGCATCAAGCCTGATCTGAATGCAGCTATGCCGACAAGGATTAAGATGACGATTCCGATTAAAGTTAAAACATAGACGATGATGTTTTTAATTCTTATTTTATTTTCACTCATATAATCCGAGAGAATATCGATTTCTAAATGTAGTTTTTCTTTGACTGCTAAGGCCGATCCCATAAACACAAGCCACATAACTGAAAACTTTCTAACTACTTCAATTTCGGGTATGGAATAAGAAAAGACATATCTGGCAATCACTCCTGTAAAGAGAGAGAGTGCTAATGTAATAAGCATGACAATACTTATAGCGCCTGCTACTTTCGTAATGATAGAGCTCAGTTTCTTCATGACCTCCACACCTCCTTAAAAGAGAAGAATAATGGTAGCTGGAACTACAAACAAAAGTAGCTCCAGCTTAATAATTAATTGAAAATATCGTTAATGATGTCAACGATACCGAATTCTTCGGCTAAATCATTCATTTGGATTCTAGAGATTTCGATCAACTCTTCACGATCTGGATCTGTGAACGTGACTCCAAATTCCTCCTCTAATGTGAGTGCATCTTCATCTGCTTGTTCAAAGGCTTTGGCGATATACTGAGGTTGAACCACTTCGGCAGCGCGTTGTATAGCCTCCTTATGCTCATCACTTAACGCTTCATAACGATCATTATTCATGACGATAAACCCTAATGTTAAGTTGTGTTGTGTTCTAGCAACATAATCGCCTACTTCACCAAACCGTTGCTCAATCATCGCATCGAGGCTGTTCTGAGAGCCTTCTGCTACACCTGTTTGTAGGGCAGAATATACTTCGTTAAAATCAATAGTGGTCGGGTTAGCACCTAGATTTCTCCACCATGTCATTTCTGCAGCGCTTCCGCCACTTCGCATCGCTCGCCCTTCTAAGTCAGCGGCCGATTCGATTGGGAATGTGCTAATAATGTTTCGTTCCAAACCACCTGCATACATGACGGTCTTTAGCCCAGGATTTTCAACTAATAAGTCTTCAAAGTAGGCAAGACTTCCTGGAGTATTGACAATTGATTCATAATGCTCTTGATCTTCAAAAAGGTAATTGGTACTTAATATATCAAAGACGGGGTTCTGTTCAGCAAACCAACCAGTATCTGAATAGATCATGTCAATATCACCTGTTATGACAGATTGGTAAAGGCTAGATGCATTTCCAACTGTCCCGCCAGTATGAACGGTAAAGGTAATTTCTCCATTACTTTGCTCTTCAATTTCTTCAGAAAATGCAATCAATGTTTGTGCCAATAAAGCATCCTGTGGGTTGATTGTGGCAGCGACTAATTCGACTGTTTCGCCTGATGCGGAAGCTTCTGTATCATGATCATCTGAACGATCGTTTGTAGCGCTTTCATTTGAATTATCACCACAAGCGACGATGATTAAAGAAATGAGACCGAAAGTGACAGCTAACATAATATGTTTGACATTTAACCCTTTTTTCATTGTAAATCCCCTCCAAATGGTTGAATTAAATTAGATCTTCTTCAGATAGAACAACATGCTTAATGTATTGACGTAAATAAGTGAATGTCACATGAATGTCTCCGTTGTGGTCTTGCTTGATCGAAGGGTAGGAGAATTCAGGCTTGTGCTCTAACTCTTTACTATCTACAATCGAATGCACTGGCCCCCATGTTTGCCCATCGTCTTTGGAAATAGCAATAGATAATGGGTTACGAATCACTCCCCAAATCGCTTCAGATTGATTAGTAGCAGAAACACCAACCTTGTCCATGTCACTTGGGTCAAACCAAGGAGGACGGTTTTCTTCTGGTGGACTCTGCTCTGCATTGATGTTGTTGAAAACGAGAGCCAGTCGTCCGCTATTTAATTTCACAGCCTGGATAGACGCATTATTATTTGGTAAGTGAATCGGAACTGGTCGACTCCAGCTACGACCGAAATCTTCCGAAACCGTTCGATAAATTGCATCGGCTTTTCGACTGCGGAATAGTCCAACAAGTCGCTGTCCTTCGGTAGGGACGATAGATAAGTGAACGAGTCCAACACTACCTTCAATTTTGTGTTCAGTCCATGTTGCACCTGAATCCTTTGAAATCATCACAACACTGAAATCATTATTCAAGAACCCATCCGTCGATTTGAGGCAATAATAAGCAGGAAGGACCATTTCACCGCTCTCTGAAATAATTGGAGGGTGCCTAACGAACGTCCCACTTGTATTAAATAACGATTTTATGCTGCTCCATGTTTGGCCATCATCGGTAGATGTCGAATAACGAACTACAGAGGAGTCTTGATGGACAGCATATTGTGCCGTGTATATTAACCAAAGCTCACCATTAGGGTTTCTAAAAAGAATCGGGTTTTGTTCAGAGCGTGTTGGATCGTCGGAAACGACAATTGGCTTACTCCATTGTTTTTCTTGTTGTGAAAAACGTGAAACCATTACTGAAATATCCGCTCTCCCTTCTCTTGATCCCCCAAACCATGCACATAACAAGTCATTGTTTTCTAATACCATCAAATTGGATGCATGATTATGAGGATATAATGTTGGGAGATTGTACTCTTCTTTAACAAGGTGACTGAGCATTCTTCTTCCTCCTTATCGTCCTAGTTTAATTGATATAAGTACCACCGTTAATATTGATCGTTTCGCCAGTTATAAAGCTTGATAAATCTGATGCAAGAAATAGAGAAGCCCCAGCAACATCACTAGCTTTCCCTAGTCGTTTGAGAGGGACATTTGCTAGTACTTTATCTCGGTAGTCGCTTGTCCATTGACCAACCATATCGGTTTCAATTGGACCTGGTGACAACCCATTAACGGTAATGTTATATGGAGCCATTTCTAAGGCGAGATGTTTTGTCAAATAATCAACAGCTGCCTTTGAAGCACCGTATGATGGGGAAGCATTTCTATGGCCAGATTTAGCTGTAGATGAGCTGATGTTAATGATTTTCCCTGCTCCTTTTTTGATCATGTGAGGAAGCACGGCCTTCGAGAAATACAAATTACCGTTTAAATTAATGTCAATTGTTCTCTTCCACTCCTCAATGTCCATGTCTAACGTGCTAGATCGAGCATTCACTCCAGCATTATTAACGAGGACATCGATGTGTGAATATCGATGGATCGCCTCTTCCACGATTAACTTAGCGGTTTTGGGGTTGGATACGTCTCCTGCTATTGAAATGCAGGATGCTGTATGTTGTATTGCTTCTCTCTCTACGTCTTCTAATAGGTCTTTATTTGTACCGTTTAGGACAAGGTTGGCGCCATGTGAAGCGAAAGTAAGGGCGATTTCCTTGCCAATTCCTCTGCTGGCGCCAGTAATAATCACGGTTTTATTTGCTAACATGACATCACAACCTTTTAGTTCAGATTTTCCTTCGGGGCCATTTCGGCTGCTGATAATAAGGCGGATATCATACTTCGCTCATCTGCTATCTGTTTGCCGGCTATATCAAATGCTGTTCCATGATCAACAGAAGTTCGAATGACGCCACTTTTTAACCCTACGGTAATATTCACGCCTTCTTCTAATCCTAATACCTTAATTGGAACGTGTCCTTGGTCGTGGTAGCAAGCGATAACGATGTCAAAATCGCCTTTTACGGCTCGGTAGAATAATGTATCGGCGGGGTAAGGACCGGTTACGTCGATCCCTTCCCTTGAGGCACGGTCAATACCTGGGATAAGCTTCTCTTCCTCTTCACCGTTGCCGAATAGACCATTTTCCCCAGCATGTGGATTAATCCCGCAAACAGCGATTCGTGGCTGAGCGTATCCTGCTGAACGTAACGCTTGCTCAGCAAGCATAATCACTTGATAGGTTCGTTCTGGTGTAATAGAACGAATCGCCTCGATTAAGCCGACATGTGTCGTTAAATGAATGACCTTTAAATTTGGTGAACTTAACATCATCGAGTAATTTTTCGTTTCGGTCAGTTCAGCTAATATTTCAGTGTGCCCAGGGTAGATGTGACCGCCCTTGTGTAACGCTTCTTTATTTAGAGGCGCGGTCGAAATTCCTTGGATGTGCTTCTTTTTGGCCAAGTCGATCGCTTTTTGTAAAAATTGAAAAGCAGCATCTCCGGCGACTGCTGATACTTCTCCATAAGGTAAATCACTTGGAAGGAGGTCTAAGTCTAGGCAATCAATCGTACCAAAAGAGAAAGTGGCCTCATTGACATCTTGAATCGTATGGATGGTTTGAGTACCATTTAACTGCTTCATTTCTCGTTCAAGTATTTTTTTATCGCCGATAACAAATGGGCGACATACGTCATAGATGGTTTGATTATTTAAAGCTTTGCAAATAATTTCTGGCCCAACACCAGCGCAATCCCCCATTGTAATTGCGATGATCGGTTTCATGTAATCACCTCCATTTTAAGGTAGTAATTTCCTGTAGATATTCTCCATATCTTCTAATGAAAGCTCCTTGGGGTTATTGTTTAATAACCTTGTTACTTTAGAAGCGGAAACGGCAAGTTCTTTAAGGTCTTCTTCTTTCACTCCATAGTCTGATAGGTTTTGAGGGATGTTTAATGTAGCTGTCCATTCTTCAATGACCTTAATCACTTCTTTGGCGATGGTTTCCTTGCTCTTATTCGTAATCGAGATGCCCATCGGTTCAGCGACTAAATATAGACGATCAATTATCGCATCCATATTAAAATTCATGACGTGGGGGAGTAACATTGAATTAGCTTCGCCATGTGGAATGTGATATTTTCCTCCTAGTGGATAAGCTAGCGCGTGTACTGCGGCAGTTCCTGCGGCAGTTAATGCCATTCCTCCATACATGGACCCAACTAACATGTTTTCTCTTGCTTGAACAGATGAACCGTTCTCATACGCATCTACAATACTTGAAGAAATAAGACGAATCGACTCAAGTGCAAACATATCACTAAAAGGGTTGGCTTTGTTTGAAATGAACGACTCTAGTGAATGTGTAAAGGCATCCATGCCAGTTGCAGCTGTAATAGGCTTAGGTAAGCCTAACGTTAGCTCAGGATCCAAAATGACTAAACTCGGTAATAAGTGTCTACTGACAATACCAACCTTTAATTCTTCTTCTGGAAGAGTGACAATAGCATTAGGCGTCACTTCCGAACCAGTCCCAGATGTGGTTGGAATGAGTACAGTTGGAATCCCCGGCTCTTTGACAAGATCTGTTCCAAGCATGTCTGAGATCGATTGGTGATTTGTCATTAAGACAGAGAGAATCTTTGTTGCGTCTAATACACTTCCACCACCGATTCCGATAATAAGATCGTAAGCTCTTACAGAAACCTCATGATAAACAGATTCAATATTTTCAAGAGTCGGCTCAGGTAAGATGTTTGTATTCACTTCAATGGTTGTTTCGGGTGAAGCTAGCTGTTCTTGGAGAATGTCAATGAATCCGAGATCTTTGATCGTATCCTGTGTCACGATTAATACGGACGTTAATGACGGTGTAAAGGAAGCAATCTTCTCTTTTACTGAATAAATTGAGTGTTGTCCTGAAACAATCATATCTGCTGTAATAAATTGATAAGCCATATCATTTTCCTCCTTCGTTATTAATTCCTTTCTGACTTTAGCTCGCGTAATACGTTTGATAGCTTTTGTGCAATGATGGAATCAGCTTCAGCAACAGGTGATTTCGGAGGACCTGCTTCATAGCCGTTTACTTCAACTGCCTTTTTCACGACAGAAGGAATAGTACCTAGCTTAAACAAATCTCTCAGTGGGTTTACACTTTCTTGTGCTCGTTCCGCTGCCTCTATATTGCCTGATTTCCAATGCTTATAAATAGAAGCAATCTGTTCAGGTATGATATTGGCAGTCGCAGCTACAGCACCTGTACCACCTGCTTGAAGTGTTTGAAGAATTAATGAATCAGTCCCGGCTAAGACAACAAAATCTTGGTCATTTGTCATTTGAATGTATTTGTTGGTGTTCTGAAAGTCGCCACTACTATCTTTTATTCCGACAATATTCTGAATTGGAGCCAATTCTTTCACAGCTTCAGGCTCGATAGATACCCCTGTTTTGGAGGGGATGTTATAGATTAGAATCGGTAATGTTGTGTTTGCTGCAATCGTTTTATAATGCTCAATCAATTCTTTCTGAGAAGGCTGAATAAAGTAAGGTGTAATAACAGAAAGAACATCGGCGCCAGCTTGTTCTAATTTGTGGCTTAGTCGAATTACCTCTTCTGTACTATTGCCTCCTGCACCGACGATTAATGGGACTTTACTATCAGTCTCATGAGAAACTATTTCAGTGAACGCTATTTTTTCTTCTTCAGAAAGCATATGGAACTCTCCATTGGTTCCTAAAATGAATAAGCCGTGAATCGATTGATTCAGTAAGTAGCGTGTAAGTGAAATCGTTGCAGCTCGATGTAATCGTTGTTCTTTGTCTAATGGTGTAATCATTGCCGGTATGATGCCATGGATATTCATTTATGCACCTCCTAAAACGTAATAGGATCTAAGCAAGGAATCTATCTTTCCAAATCCTCCTGCTTTTGTCACTGTTAATATGTTGTACTTCCCAGTTAATATTCCGATTGGTATACCTTCCTCTACTTCATCTAATAGGTGGAATTGGTTTGATTCGATATGCTCCGCCACTTTTTTTTGCTGTATCACCACCTGTAAATAATGCTCGTTCTATCGAAATGTCTTCGATGATCATACGGACGAGCTCGCCGATAGAGCTTGAAATATAATCACTCACTTGTACGGATGAAAGGTTACGTTTCTTCCCAATCTCGCGGGAGGATTGAATATCTTCTGGTGCTGCTGATGTATATAGGACGATGTTCGTATGCTCTTGTAATAGGTGAATCGCTTCTTTATAAGCTTGGTGGATCGTCTGTTGTTTCAGTTCTTTTGAATGGAGAAGACTTGTTGTGTTAAGTTCAATCCCCTTTATATTGGAATGGGCTAAAAGGTGTTCCAGTTGATCCCTAGTCCTTTCATGAACGCTCCCCACTGCAAATAGAATCCGTTCGTCACGACTCCCTTCCTTCGCTAAGTCGCTTACCTTTTCAGTCGCTAAATGATCTGCTAGCTGTTCTGCCATACCAGCTGAACCACACCATATAAATGGTTCGGCGTAATGATTCATGTACTGAAACAATGTTTTTAGATGGGCATTGGTTTCTGCATCACAAATCATGTACTCGACACCGTTCTCTCGTAATAATGCTAGCTTTTTATGAAAAGCTTCTTTATCTAGATATAAGTCTTCAAGCGTGATCATATCAGTTAAACGATTAGAAGAATGTTCGATTAACGCTTTAATAGAAGAACTATGAATAGGCGTACTCACATCTCTAGCAAAATAGGTTTCTTCGAGAGGTGTATCTTCAACGAAAATATGCCCATTTTTTACAAAACGATGATTATCTGGATATGATGGGGCAATAATGATGAATTTTGCATCGCTATTATCTAAAAGAGCATCGAGCTCTGAACCAACATTTCCTCTCATGGTTGAATCGATTTTTTTATAAATCGTATCAAACTCGTATTGTTTTGCTAGTTTTAAAGCTGATTGTACTTTCTCATAAGCTACATGCCTTTGTGATGAACGACTATCTGTGTCGACCACTAATACTTCAATATGCTTGGATAAGCTCACGTTTTCATGCATAAGTACAGATGTCGTTAACTGTTTTTTGGCAAATTGAACACCTGCGTCATTGGCTCCAGTGAAGTCATCAGCTATAATTAGTGCTTTCATCTTTTCACCTCCTAGTCAGTTAAGCGCTTTCAATTTATTCATACTATAAAATAGCTACTACGATCATTTCAACAAAAAAATAAAAATAATTTAATTAAATTATTTTATTAATTAAAATGTTGCAAAATAAAGCAATTATCTTTCGTGTAAAAGGCTTAATACGTACAATCTTCCGTATCAAGTGATGAGGGAGCGGGCTTTTGCTAGATAGATCAAAGATACTGAACAAATTATATTTTGCTTTTTCATATTCTAGTTCGCGGAACGGAATGTCATTCCGTTAATTAAAGGGATTGCAGCGTTTATGTGTAAAAAGTGGAACGTCATTCCGTAAATAGGTCAAAAGAAGAGACAAACGTAACGTGGATGGTCAATAGCGGAATGAGGCTCCGGAAGAACAGTAATTAAAAGAGCTTTATGAAGGAAATAACGGAATGAGGTTCCGTCGATGAGGGTGAATTTAGGTTGCGAGGAGGGCACTGAAAAAAGTTCATATCAACTTTTTTCAGTGCCCTTGCATCATGATTTTCTGTATTAACTGTTCATTTTTCTCCATAATGTTGACCGATTAAGTCCTAATCTCTTAGCTGCTTTTGATTGATTATTGTTTTCTTGGAGATATACTTCCGAGATGATATCCTTTTCAATTTTCTCCATCGGTTGATGAATATTAACGGGGATAAACGATTGATTACCATATGCGCGTTCTTTCTGAATCGTTTTTAGGGTGTGCTCTACATCATGAATGTAGACGTCGTTTGTTTGTTTGACTAATTGTTTGATAGCTAGTCTAAGTTCAACCATGTTTTCATACCAAGGATGGTTCTCTAATCGCTCGATCGCTTTATCATCAACACCAATTACTTGTTTCCCATATTGCTCATTAAAGTACAGGATAAATGTACGAACAAAGTGAGCTAACCTTTCCGTTCGTTTTCTTAAAGGTAGAAAGTAAAAGAGTTGATTTCGTACTTGTTCTGCAAGCTGTGCATGTAAGCCTGATTGTTCTTTTTCTAATAAATCGCGATCACCAACGAAAGAAAAGACTGTTTGGAAAGAGGCATCGGCTATCGCTTCGGACAGTCTCTTTTGCTGGTTTTTCGACAATTTTTCTATGTTGCAAAAATGAACAATATCTCTCTCTTGAAAGGTTTTAAGTAATTTGATTACGCGATTAAACGTACTCGTTTGGGGTTGGTGAAACCGAATTTCTGTAATTGTTTCAAAGGATTCGGCCGCTTTATCTAGAAGGATTTTGAGAAACATTCGTTTGCCTGTACCACGCTCACCTAAAATCGTGAATGGAGAACGTGTACCGCGGTTTATGATCTTTTCCAGTGCTGTTGTATACATAGGGTCGATTGAAATGAGCTGCGGGACACTCTCCATATTCGGATCAGAGAAAATAATGTCCACTTCAGCATCGCCATTAGAATGGTAACGGCTGAGTTCAACATAATGGTAAGGTGTTAAATCTGAATCGCTCACTCTCCCAATGTTTATATGATAAGGCGGTTTAAATTGATTGTCCTCAATGAAGAAGTGGACGGGAACACCTTGAAAATCATCCTCAAAAACAATGGAGGATGGATGATAAATGTTGAAAAAGTTGAGCTTTTTTATGTGTGAGTCGAGCTGCCTTTTCAATGCTGTGTTAGCGAAATGTAGCTGTCCATTTAGCTTAATAAGAGCCACGGGATTAGATAATTGATTCAGTAAATGATGATACACCTCGGCTTTCGAAGAGTGTTTTTTGATTTCCGATTTTAATGTTCTTGCCTTTTGGAAGGCTTCTTCAATAGATTCTTTCCCTGAAGTAATCAGAACGCCTTGCAACCCTAGCGAAGTTGCGAGCCTGATTGTTACAGCGTCACCTACGATAATGTATATTCCGAGTTTTTGTAGCTCCTTTAGTGTGTCCATCACGTCAGTTTCTTTCTGAACAACACGATATTCTACGTCAATTTGGATAACGGAGGACACAGCTTTAAAGCTATGAATGACATTTTCGAAGCCGACCATTCCGATTTTCACATTGTAGCTTTTTAATAATGTTAAGATTCGTAAGATGTCATAGCCTGAGATACTAATATCAATGACAGGTATATTTGTATTTTTTCTGAGAAGGTTGGCGGTTCCTCCTCTACTAATAATGACGTCGAAGTCTTCACCTGATTTTTTGTAATCATTGAGCAATGATTTACTTTGGTCTAAATCAGCAATGTGACTTTTTATGGTGAAATCACTTAATTGCGGTTGCATAGATTGAATAAGCTCTGCAAGCCCCTTATAAGGGGCGATTAGAAGTACTTTTGTTTTCATTTTAGACCTCCTGTTGCATATTTAGACAATTATTGTTTTGTGTTTCAATAATTTTAATTATACATAAAAGGTGTTTTAAAATATAGTGTAAGCGTTTAATATTTAGAGACATAACGAAATTTCTGTATCATAATGAAAGGTGGGTAGGATTCCTGCTCACATCTTCCTTCTTCTTAATTGAAGAGAGAAGTCGAATGACATGCAAGAAAATGGTTATTTTGCTCACCAGAGCCCGACCTATGGGTCTCCGTCAAAGATGAAGCAGCACTTCGGCATTAATTTTCGAGTAAGTGGAGAGAATATTGCGCACGGCTATTCGTCGTCAGAGGCGGTTGTGAATGGATGAATAGTGAGGGGCATCGCCAAAATATTTTACGTGAAGAATATACGTATATTGGTGTTGGTTATGATGGTTCAGGTCATTATTGGACTCAAATGTTTGTTGGACGATGATTGGAATAGTAACGCAAAATTGCCGTTATTAACCATTGCTTTATGAGTTGACTATCTAGAACAAATCGCATACGTTTAACGTATGTCAGTAGAGAAAGGTTACTAGGTATTAAGTCATGAATAAACTTCATACAGTTATCTATCTAGTTGTCATATTGTCACTTGTTTTTTCAAGTGTATTTATTTTTCTTTCGTTTAAAAAAATTGAAAGCCAATCAGACGATATTCTTTTTACTCTTGTCCCTCTAGAAAGGAAACTCAATCAAGCCATACGCAATCTTCTTAACCAAGAAACAGGAATGAGAGGGTATTTATATACGGATGATCCTGCTTATATGACACCTTATGATTCTAGTAATGGGCTGCTCGAAGACCGTCTTTTTCAATTGAAAGAATTAAGTCGATTTAACAGTGTTATTTATGAAAAAATCAATGGTCAGTATATCCCTCAAGCGGAAAAAGTACAAAAGACAATTGAATTACAGCTTGAGAGAAAGGCTAGTGGCGAAATGAACGTGTCAGAATCATTGATGGAGACGAAGATAGAGATGGATCGATTTAGAGAGCTTCATATAGAGGTTTCAGGAGTCCTAACGGTTGAAATGGATGAGGCGATGAGTCAGCAGCAGTCGACGAGCAAAGTAGCCAAAAACGTCCTTATTATGACAGTTGTTGTTTCGATTCTATCTGCTACATTACTAATCTTTTCATATTTGAAAACGAATAAATTAATTCATTTCCAAAATCTTGCATCTTCGGATGGGTTGACAGGCGTTCCGAATCGGCGTTTTTTAGATGAATATATTCAAAAGAGATGGCTCAAACATAGTCGAACAAACCGTAAATTAGGGGTGCTTCTCTTAGATATTGATTACTTCAAATCATACAATGACCACTATGGACACCTTAAAGGAGATGCGGCGCTAACGAAAATTGCGAAGAGGATCGCAGAAATCGCGGATCAATATCAGGCTACTTTTGGTCGTTATGGAGGGGAGGAGTTTCTAGTCGTGGCATCTAAAGTGAATGTGCAAGAGTTTCGCCAATTCGCACAAACGATTGTCGATGAGGTCGAGAAGCTGCACATTGAGCATAAGTCGTCGACTAGAGACATAGCTACAGTTAGTGTCGGTGGTGTGATTGGCACACCTGAAGAAGGTTTATCGGTTGAACAGTTTATACAAATGGCTGATGAACAGTTGTATGAGAGTAAGAGGAATGGACGGAATCAAGCAACGATTCGAGCGATTAAATAGGAGAATCCCAGAAGGAGAGTGGAGCTTTCTGGGTTTTTTTGTTTGTTCGTTTGTGATAGGAACCGTTAAAAAATGAACGGGGAAAATCAGGAGCAAAAAAATTCATTCAATTTTTCAAGTATCATTCTTAAGAATGTAATGATTAAATGATGGTAATAGAAGCGATTAAAGAACGATAGGAGGTTACAATCTTGAAAAGCTATGAATTTCCGAATGATTTTTGGTGGGGGACAGCCTCTTCTGCTGCGCAAATGGAAGGGAATGATGCTATGGATGGAAAGGGGAAGAGTATATGGGATCATTGGTATGAAAAGGAACCTCAACGATTCCACAATGGAATAGGACCTCAAAGGACATCTCAATTCTATCAACATTATAAGAGTGACGTTCTTCTTATGAAGGAGCTAGGGCATACATCATTTCGTTTTTCCATTTCATGGTCGCGTTTATTTCCAGAAGGTACTGGCAGGGTTAATCCGAAAGCTGTGGATTTTTATAATGATGTGATTGATGAATTAATAAAAGCAGGAATTGAGCCTTTTGTTAATTTATATCATTTCGATATGCCTTTTTTGTTACAGGAGAAAGGTGGTTGGGAAAACCGAGAAGTTGTAAGCGAATTCAGTCGATATGCAAGAACTTGCTTTGAGTATTTCGGCAACCGCGTAAGCAAATGGTTTACACAAAATGAACCGATTGTTCCTGTTGAAGCTGGTTATCTATATGACATGCACTATCCAAATCAAATCGACTTCAAAAAGGCCGTGCAAGTAGGATATCATTCTATTCTCGCAAGTGCGTTAGCTATTAATGAATTTAGAAAAATAGGTGAGATTGGTAAGATCGGTATCATTCTAAATGTAACTCCTTCCTATGCTAGGAGTCAGCATCCTGCTGATCAAAAGGCTTCACGTATAGCGGATTTGTTGTTTAATCGATCTTTCCTTGATGCTTCAGTAAAGGGGGTATTTCCTTCTGAACTAGTGCAACTATTAAAAGACCTTGGGTATTTACCAAAAGTACGAAAGGAAGATCTCATCATCATTCAAGAAAATACGGTTGATATATTAGGGGTTAATTACTATCAGCCGAGGAGAGTCAAGGCAAAAGAGAACCTCCCACATCCTCAGGCTCCATTTATGCCAGAACATCTATTTGATCATTATGAGATGCCAGGTAGGCGGATAAATCCTTATAGAGGGTGGGAGATTTACGAAAAAGGAATCTATGATATTTTGATTAACCTACGAGACCACTATCATAATATTGAATGTTTTGTTTCAGAAAATGGTATGGGTGTTGAGAATGAGGAACGATTTTTAAATGAGGAGGGAGTCATAGAGGACAATTATCGTATTGAATTTATTAAAGGACATTTAAAATGGGTGAATCAAGCACTTACGGAAGGGTGTAATGTTAAGGGCTATCACCTTTGGACGTTTATGGACAATTGGTCATGGTTAAATGCATATAAAAATCGCTATGGCTTTGTTTCGGTCAATCTGGAAAAACAAAGTGAGAGAACGGTTAAAAAAAGTGGTTGGTGGTTCAAAAGAGTCATTAAAGAGAATGGGTTTATGGAGTAGAAACTTGACAAAGAAATTAATGGAGAGTGGTATGTGATGGAGAAAAAGGTTCCTAAATCATTAGATGATATAATTAAAAGAGTGAGGGAGACCTTCCCTGAAGATCATGAGTTACACACTTTGTTTGAAAAGACGTTTCTTAATACGTATATGACTACAATTCAAAACAAGAGCGATGGGAAAACGTTTGTCATTACAGGTGATATTCCCGCGATGTGGTTACGTGATTCAACTGCACAAGTTCGTCCATACCTACTTGCTTCTCATGATCCAGACATTGAAACCATGTTACTAGGTGTATTAAGACAGCAGATTGAATTCATTTTACTAGACCCTTATGCGAATGCGTTTAATAAGGAGCCTAATAATCAAGGATTTCAGTCAGATAAAACGGACATGCATCCACATGTTTGGGAAAGAAAGTATGAAATTGATTCTTTATGTTATCCTGTTCAATTAGGATATCTTATTTGGAAAGAGACAGGGAAGGTATCACATTTTGATCAGGATTTTAAACGTGCCGTTCACTCTATTATTCATCTATGGAAAGTTGAGCAGAAGCATGAAGAACATTCACCTTATTCATTCGAGCGCATGAATGTTCGGCAATCAGACACGTTAAATCGTTCAGGAAAAGGTAGCAGAACAGGATTTACAGGGATGACGTGGAGTGGATTTAGACCGAGTGATGATGCTTGCTTATATGGATATCTCGTTCCTTCAAATATGTTTGCAATTGTGACCTTGGAATATATGAAGGAAATAAATGACGCTGTCTGGAACGATCCTGTGTTGCAACAAATATGTTCCCAATTAAGGCTGGATATGATGGATGGCTTAAATAGGTTTGCCATAACAGATCATCCGCATCATGGACGTATCTATTGTTATGAAGTAGATGGATTGGGAAATAAGCTGTTAATGGATGATGCGAATGTACCAAGCCTTTTATCTGCACCTTATTTAGGGTTTTGTGCTGAGGATGACCCTATTTATTTAAACACGAGAGCATTTCTGTTATCAAGAGAGAATCCTTTTTATTATGAAGGCTCAGTCGCTAAAGGGATTGGTAGTCCCCATACACCAGATCATTACATATGGCACATCGCGTTAAGTATACAAGGGTTAACAGCTGTTACTAAAGAGGAGAAGATGGCAGTTTTAGAGATGATTAAATCAACTGATGCAGAAACTGGATATTTACATGAGGGTTTTAATGCATCTAATCCTAATGAATATACGAGGGATTGGTTTGCTTGGTCGAACTCACTATTTAGTGAATTTGTTTTAGACTTATGCGGGTTGAAATTAAAAGGAAGTCCTTTATCACGTTCTTTGCAATGATTATTAAAGTCATAAGGAGTGATTGCAATGCTTAACGTTTTTATGAGTGTATCTGAATGGGTCTATCGATTACTAGTTGCTAATTTCTATTGGGTATTGGGTGTTTTAGTAGGAGGTGTCTTGTTTGGTTTTATGCCAGCAACGATTGCATTACATGAAGTGACTAGGAAATGGGCGTATGGTCAGTTTGATTTTTCAATAAGCAAAACGTTTTTTCAATCGTATAAATCTAAGTTCTTCAAGAAAAACATGGTAGGAGCAGTGTTTCTATTATTAGGTGGTTTGTTATTCGTTAATTTACGATTTGCTACACTAATTGAAGGTACTGTTATGATGGTGGTCTTCTATTTTATTTTATTCATTCTATTATTATTACTTATTAGTATGATTGTTTTCTTTAGTGTGTATACACACTATCATTATGAATCTTGGAGACAATATGTTGTACAGTCTTTCGCAATTGCTATAGGGAGTCCTGGCCTAATGGTAAGGGTGTCAATTGGTTTTCTATTACTAGCGTGGCTATTCTATCAGCTCCCTGGTTTGATGATGTTTTTCCTTGCGGTTTTGCCTGCTTATTGGAGTAGTATAGCTTGTAAAAAAAGGTTCGCTATTATTGAAAATTTAGTAACGTCTTCAACGTAAATGGATTGACATAGCTTCCTAATCTTGATAATAGAATCATATTGAGAAAGGACGGTAAGATGATGCAAAATAAAAACAGTCATTTATTCTCAAGATTACAGAGGTTAGGGAGTCAAGTGTTTAGTCGCATATTAATCATCTATTCCGTCATTATTGTATTTGTCATCATTCTCCTTCTCCTTTTTATTGGCAGATTTCTTATTAGTGAATATATTCATCAAGCTTTGGAGGCAAATGAACAGACCCTTGATCAGATTGAGGCTTATTTTGAGTCGAGAGATCAAATGTTAACATCAAATCTATTAAGGCTCTACTATAATAATGAGTTGGTTGAATCGATTGCATTTGCTCTTCAAAATGATTTGGAGGAGTATTGGGATTATCGCCTAAATCAATATTATAACAGTAGCTCTTTTGTCCCGAGTTCTATTGATTCATTTGTTAATACCATTTATTTCTCCGATATGGAAATTGATGCAATTTCCCTAACGAGCTTGGAAACGGATCACTCCTTTATGTATGTGTTTAATCACTATAATTGGAATCAAATGAATATGGTTGATGAAATGGTTACCATTCCTAAAGTTGAAAATGGTGTGACGATTTCTAAGCCAATTCATGAGGGTGTCGCTTCAAAAAGTATTGGGATGATAACGGCCTATTATAGTTTAGAACGTTTATATAATAGTATTGGATTTATGGATGAACGACAAATTGGTGGTGTGCAAGTCTATTCTCTTGAGAATGAGCTCTTATTCAATTCCATTGACGAATTACACGGTGTGACTCTTCCTACAGGACTTAGTAACAATGAGCAACAAACCTGGTCTTATAACGGAGAAACCTATTATCTTAATCATCGAGCTGACCCTAATATTGGCGTGATCTATGTTGGGATTATTCCAGAGACTGAGATAGAAGGCATTTCTTCAACGTATTGGATTATTGCCATGATGACAATTCTAGTCTCTATTACAGTTGTTCTAGCAGGGTATTTTGTATTACGTAAATATGCTAGACGAATGCGAGAGATTGAACGTAGTATGTTACTTGTGCAAGATGGGGATTTCAATATTAGAATTGATGTTTCGGATGGCGATAAGGATGAACTTGCAACGATATCAAACAGTTTTAATCAGATGGTTGAAGCGTTGCGTATGTATATTCAACGCTCATACGTGCTAGATATAAAGAAGCAACAAGCGGAGATGAGGGCGTTACAGTCACAAATTAATCCTCATTTCTTGTACAATACACTCGAAGCGATTCGAATGAAAGCCGTTATTGAAAAATCGAAAACAACAGCTAATATGATTTATCATTTAGCAAACACTCTTCGCTATTCCTTATCAGAAAAACAAGAAGTGCAATTAAGAGAAGAGCTAGAGCATTTAAGGCAATATTTGAAGATTATGTCTTATCGATTCCCTAAGAGGTTAATGATTGATTATGATGTCGATGAATCATTATTATCTATTTACGTTTTAAGATTTATTTTGCAGCCAATTGCTGAAAATTATATGATCCATGGATTGAGGACAGATAGTGATGACAATCACTTTTGGATTCGAATACAGAGAAAATCAGATTTTATTATGATTACATTAAAAGATAACGGTAAGGGGATAGAGACAGGAAGGTTAAGTGAGATTAACAGGATGTTAGAACTAGATCATGGAGAGGACTTATCTACAGGTTCTATTGGACTGTTAAACATTCACCAACGTATTCAGCTCCAGTATGGAAGCCATTATGGCATGAGGATCAAGAGTGTAGAAGATATTGGGACTATTGTAAAATTAAAGATTCCTATAGAGAAAATGAAATAATCGTAATGGTATTTATTGGCTAGTTTTAAGCTCGGAGGCAACGCCTCTGAGCTGTTCTTTAGTTTTTCCATTAAAACTAAACATTGTCAAATAGGAACGAGTAAAGGTTATTGCTAAAGTTATTGTAAGGGCTTTCAACAAGGTTATAGCTTGCAAATACTCTACTCTTATCCTGGAAGGTGGTGTAGTAAAAAGTTGAGGCCTAAACTTATCTAAAAGAAAATGTGTATTTTAAAGATCTATCTAAAAGGAGGATAATCAATGTCATTTCTATTTAAAGGACAAAAGAGATGGAGGCTTGTCGCGATTGTATTCGTTATGATTCTAGTATCAGCGGGTATCTCACCCAGGGTACTAGCTGGAGATACTCTTCCATATACAGGTGACCAAGCGACAGGTGCCAATCAACCGACTCAACATGGTTATACTTCTCATGACATATTACAATGGGAGCCAGAAAGAGATCCTTATGCCGAGATGTTACGTGCTAGAGTGCCATTGCAAGAAAGAGTGGATGCTTTCGCAGATACTCAAGCGAATCCAGAATTGAATGCAGATACACAAATGTTTAATTTAGCTGGTGATTATGGGAATGCTTTTATGGATAGTACAGCCTATACGAATAAGTTTGGTCAGTATACCTTTCCGTATTGGCAATATATTGATTACTATTCATACTGGCATGGAATGGCTACTGCTGATGTTCCCCAAGAGTTATATGATCCAGAATTACCTTGGTATGAACGTTGGTTTGAGTTTGGGGTTTTAAATATTCCTAACCCTGCTTATACGAATGCCGCTCATAAAAATGGTGTTAAATCATTAGGAGTGATCTTCTTCTCTAGTAACGATAGAGGGCCGCAAACATATACTCAGATGCTGGTGGAGGATGAAGCTGGTGGGTATCCTGTTGCGGATAAACTAATTGAGATAGCTGATTATTTTGGTTTTGATGGGTATTTCTTTAATCAAGAAGAAGCGACAGGTGTTAGGATAGAAGATCTCCCTCGTTATAAAGAGTTCTTACAAGTATTACAGGAGGGAGGGTTATATGTTCAGTGGTATGACTCAGTTAATCATTCAACAGGTGAAATGAGCTTTCAGAACCAATTTAATGAGTTAAATAGCCCGTTTATAAGGGATGATGTATTTGGTGATGTTACAAATTCAATCTTTCTGAATTATAATTGGAATCGCACACGTATGGAAAGCTCGAAGGCTCATGCAGAGAACTTAGGTTTAGATCCTTTAGAAACTGTTTTTGCAGGTGTTGAAGCTGGTGCTGATCGTTTTGGACAACACCGAAATGATTTGAGGAATAATCTTGATGAAGAGGGTAATCCGATGAATAGTATTGCGATGTTAGGTGCGGATTTCACTCATCACGGCTTAGATGAGGATCTTGGTGGTGAGGATACCATTAGAAGGTTTAAGAATGACTATCAATGGATGTCATTTATTCGTGATCGTGCGTTTTGGTCTGGTCCTCAATTAGATCCGACTAATTCTGGTAGAGATGCTACTATTGACCTTTCAGATGTAGCGGCACAAGGAGATCACTGGGATGGAGTAGCCGCATACATTGCTGAACGGAGCGTCATAAGTGGTTCCAATTTTATCTCTCATTTTAATTTAGGTCGAGGGTTAGCTTATTATGATGATGGACAAGTAAGCTCAGAAAAAGAATGGTCGAATATAAATATACAAGATATTCCTATTACTTGGCAGTGGTGGATGGAAACCAATGGGACGCCTCTCGAGATTGATTTTGATTTTGGTCCTGACTACCAAAACGGATCACGTTATGAATATGAACAGATAGGTGCTTATAATGGGGGAAGTTCACTTGTCGTCAGTGGTGATTTAGATGAGGAACAATTTCTACGGCTTTATAAAACGGATATGTTGGTAAAAGATACTTCGACGTTTACTATTACTTACTATAAATCAAGTGAAGCTGATTCATCATCAATGAGTGTCGGTTTGATTTTAAAAGATGCGCCGCAAACTTTAGAAAGGATAGAAGTCCCTTATTCAGGGGAAGTAACAAATGAATGGGTTACAGAAGAATTAGATCTTTCAGAGTATGAAAATCGTGAGTTGGCGACTTTTGGTGTTGTCTTTGATCCACATGAAGCTGATTTAATAGAAAATTATCAAATGAATATTGGCCAAGTTAAAATTAGTGACGGGACGATTGAAAAACCTGAGTCGCCTAATCAAGTTAAGATTGATAAGGCGTTCCCTCAATCAAATGAAATGGTTCTTTCATGGGATTTAGAAGATTATGAGTTGGTACGTCAATACAATGTTTACAATAACGGTGAGTATGTTGGTGGGATTTATGATGACGTGTTTTATATAAAAAATTTAAATGCAAGTCAAGGGGACATAGAAGTGACTGCTGTTTCAGCAGACGGACAGGAAAGTGATCCCACAAGTGTTGCGTATGATTTCTCTAGTGCGGTAAGCCAAATTGAAGCTACGCAGGATGAAAATGGAGACATGTTGATCGAATGGGAACTTCCATCTAATGCTTCTGGTGATATTCAGATTCATCTTGAATCTGAATACAACGATACAAGTAAGTTTGAAAAGGAGCGTATTGTAGAAGGAGGGGAATCATCCATTGTATTATCGGATATGCCTGTAAATGGAGATCGATATCATTTAAGGATAAAGATAGGAAATAATGAGGGGGTTAGTTATCGCGACCGTTTCATTGACCGAACAATTGAAGCATATTCGATGGATAAGATTGATATCGATGAATATTCTGTGACTTGGCAATTACCTACGATTCGTGATTGGCATTACTTATTTGTGTATGAGGATGGAGAGCCACTTTCCTTCTTAACGACTTATAATCAAGGGGAACGACCTTACATTATTCGTGGTCGAACTCATCTTAATGAATTAACATTTGCGACGCAATCACTTAATAGTAAGCTCGAGTTTGTTATTCAAGATTACTCAGGGAATCGTGCTAGCACAATTGTTAGAATAACAGAGGATGGGTTTCATGAATTATTAACAGATTTAAACGATGAAGGCGAGCTTTCTCAAGCGAGTTATAAACAGCTTAGTCAGACCTTTCAAATAGCTCAACAACATAAACAAGATGGACGTATACGTCAGGCTATCAATCATTTAGAACGGTTGAAAAGTCATATTAATGGGAAGACCATGGAAGGCACTGCGGAGACAGTAAAAAAACAGTTAATGGATAGCGCCGACAGTTTCATCATGCAATGGCATGATCAATAAGATTTTAAAGACTACTGAAGAGAAATCTTCGGTAGTCTTTGTTAAATATGTCGTAGTTAAGTAAAATGCGTTCTCAGGGAGCTAGCAAAAAGCGTTAATATCATGAGTTATAAGGTTAATAGAAGAAATCATTGTCGTTCTTAGAAGAAGAATAGAGATAATGAAATTTAAATTTTCCATTAAATCTATGATTTTTTATCTATAACCTAAATCAAACAGCTGGTACGCTTTATGTAAGGGTTTTCAATAAATCCTGCATTTATGATAATGACGGAGCTTGACCTTGTGTGCTAATAGATAGAAGTCCTTTTGGGGAATGACAAGTCTTGTAGGATAATAATCACAAGGAGGTATTGTAAATGTTGAATGTATTATTAGTTGATGATGAACCGCTTATTTTGGAAGGATTACAAGCATTAATTGATTGGGAATCCCTTGGATATACGATCATTGGAACAGCTTTTAGTGCAGAAGAGGCATTGCTTAAGTATAGTGATGAAGCTTGTGATTTAGTGATTACCGATATTCGTATGTCAAATAGGAATGGACTTATTCTAATATCCAAGTGGCAAGAACTTCAACCTAAAACGAAATGGGTCGTTTTATCAGGGTATGAGGATTTTAATTATGTGCGACAAGGACTTGTATTAGGGATTGAAAATTACCTCGTTAAACCAGTGAATGAAAAAGAATTAATTTCGACATTAGAACAAGTCAAAAAGAAAATCTATTCTTCAAAACATTATACGTTAAATAAATTTATTTTACGTGATAATGCTATTTGGCAATTTTTACATGGTGAAATGGAGAAGCTTGATTTTGAAGGGAGAATGGAATTATCCAATGTCCAGATTTCTTTACCATTCACTAAACTAACGTTACTCACGATTCCTAATCATAGTGCAGGAGAAGTTTCTTCTATTCAAAAACAGTTAGAATTTAAATTTAAAAAGAAAGGGTTAGTTTGCTGCTGTACACCAGAAGATGATCTATTAATTTTAATTCAAGGTGTCCATATTCAAATGAAGGATTTGCAATATGCGATTGTGACACTAATGAGTGAACAAATTCAAAAGCCATTTATTCTATACATGGGTGATGAATGTACGAGTGACAGTGAATTAAAAAAGTGCTTAAAGTACGCTAAACAGCATCGAGAGAGGTATGCATTTTTTAATGAAACAAGAATCGTCTATGATACAGATTGGAAAGAAACAGAAGAGGAATTCATTCGAATAGAACCATTATTAAAATTAATCAATGAAGCTAAGTTAGATCAAGCGAAACTATGGGTAGAATCTAACCTACTTTCTAAACGTTACCATAAAACACAAATAAAAAGTGGAGCCGTAGAAGCGGTTATCGCCATTAATACACTAACATCAGCAGTAGAACGTTCAACAATAGCTGAACTACTAGATGACATTATGAATAGTACGACAAAAAAGGAATTAGCTCAGCATATGTACTCGGTATTAGAGAACGTCATTTTGCATGTTATGAGGAGTAAAGATGTAAATCATTCTTTAATTCATGATGTTGTCGATTATTTGCACAATGGAGGCTATAAAGAAGAAGTTTCATTGAAAGTGTTGGGGCAGAAATTCTATATCAATTCTATTTACTTGGGTCAATTATTTCATAAAGAAATGGGAATATCGTTTTCAGAGTTTTTGAACCAATTACGTTTAAATAAAGCGAAAGAACTGTTGTTAATGACTCACAAAAAAGCTGGAGCAATTGGGAAACTAGTCGGTTATGCAGATCCGACTTATTTCTATAAGCAATTCAAGAAACAATGTGGTGTTACACCAAATGAGTTTCGTTCGATTGAAAAAGCAAAAAAAATTAAACAGTTTCCACTTGATTAATCCATTAAATCTATGAATTGTCAAATATGAAATGATTTTACTTGTTGATAAAATGAATGTAAGGGTTTTCTTATCCTTGAAAGAGAGGAGATGAAAGATGAAGCAGTTTATGAAGAATATCAATGATAATCGAACGTGGCTATTAATGGTGTTGCCTGGAACAGTTTGGTTTATACTTTTAGCGTATTTACCAATGGCTGGGAATGTTATTGCCTTTAAGGACTATCGCTTTCATCCCGATGGTTTCTTTGCGAGTTTGATTCATAGTGAGTGGGTTGGATTTGAGAATTTTCAATTTTTATTTTCAACAAGAGATGCCTGGGTCATTACAAGGAATACGATTTTATATAATGGTGTTTTTATTATTCTTGGTTTAATTTTTGCTGTTGCGTTAGCAATTCTTCTTAGCCAATTGATTAATAAAAGGCTTGCGAAAGTCTATCAAACAGGGATGCTTTTTCCTCACTTTTTATCGTGGGTAGTTGTGAGTTATTTTGTTTTCACATTTCTAAGTATGGATCGTGGGCTGTTTAATAATCTGCTTGAGTCCATAGGGATAACACCTATTACGTGGTATCATGAACCGCAATATTGGCCATATATCCTTACAATTATGAATACATGGAAGACGGTTGGTTTTGCAAGCATCATATATTTAGCTGCTATTGCTGGGATTAATAAAGACTTTTACGAAGCGGCTATGATTGATGGAGCAAATAAGTGGCAACAAATTAGACATGTAACGTTACCTGCATTAATGCCATTGATTGTAATTTTAACGATTTTGGATATTGGAAAAATCTTCAGTGCAGATTTTGGTCTTTTCTATCAGGTTCCTCGAGATTCAGGCACTCTCTATTCGGTAACAAATGTCATAGATACGTATGTCTATCGAGGGCTGATGCAAATGGGGGATATAAGTATGACAACAGCAGCTGGACTTTATCAATCCTTAGTAGGTTTAGTACTTGTTCTATTAACAAATTATATCGTTAAAAAGATCGATGAAGATTATGCGCTGTTTTAAGGAAAGGAGGAGTTGTCATGGAAGTAGAGCATCAAAAAAAAGCTCGTAAAGCGTTAAAGAAAGCCAAGCAGAGAGATCCTCATACTTTTAGTCCTAAAACCAATATATTTATGGCGGTCATACTAGGCATATCAGCTTTCTTATGTGTATTTCCTTTTATATACGTCATTATTATCTCACTATCTTCAGAAGAGTCTTTAATTCGGTACGGTTATCAAATTATCCCTAGGGAATGGTCGATAGATGCGTACTCGTATCTATGGAATATGCGGACTCAATTATTTCAATCGTACGGAATTTCAGTTCTAGTTACGACCTTAGGTACAGTGATTAGTGTGTCTATGATCACATTGTATTCTTATGCGATCTCAAGACCGCAATTTCGTTATCGTCGTTTTTTTACGTTTTTTGCTTTCTTTACAATGTTATTTACGGCTGGATTAGTACCACTGTACATTGTGATGACACAATTTCTTGGATTAAGAAATACAATTTGGGCTTTAATTTTGCCATTGGCAATGAATGCTTTTTATATCATTATAATGCGCACCTTTTTTGTTCGTTCTATTCCTGAATCGATTTTGGAATCTGCAAGAATTGATGGTGCTAACGAGTGGAGAATCTTTTTCAAATTAAGTGCGCCGTTGGCTATTCCGGGCATTGCTACGATTGCGCTTTTTAGTACACTCGGGTACTGGAATGATTGGTTCAATGCTTTGTTATTTATTGATAAACCGGATTTAGTTCCGTTACAGGCGTTATTAATGAGAATTGAGAATAATCTAGAATTTATTCGACAGAATACAAACCTTGGTAGCTCTGTGCATGAAGTTTATTCGACCGTTCCTCAGGACGCAGCAAAGATGGCCATGGTTGTTATTGCGACATTGCCTATTGCGGTGACATATCCATTTTTCCAAAGGTTCTTTATTAGTGGATTAACAGTTGGCGGTGTAAAAGAATAATTATTATCTTGTTTTTAAAGAGAACCGCGGCTCTTTAAAATAAATAGTAGTAGTAACCAAAAGAGAAAAAGGGAGGTTGAAGTATGAAAAAGCTATCGTTTTTATCTGTAGTATTAGTGGCGAGTGCTTTCCTATTCGCTTGCAATCATGGGGAGGAGGGAGCCAGTCAAGACGTAGTTAATGAAGGTGATAATGGAACCGTTCAAGATGTTGTAGAGCTTCAATGGTATATGATTGGGACACCACAGCCTGATACAGATGCAGTGATGGAAGAGTTGAGTAATTACACTGAAGAACAAATTGGTGTAAGAGTAGACATGACTCAAATTGATTGGGGAGATTATGAGGAACGAATGCAAATCATTACTTCTTCGGGAGAAGACTATGATATTGCCTTTGTCTTTGGTGGTATGTATACATTAAATGCTCAAAGAGGTGCATATCTTGGCTTAAATGACTTGCTAGACTCCCATGGTCAAGAATTAATGGAAGAACTACATCCAGATTTAATAGCAGGTGCAAGTATTGATGGAGAGCTTTATGGAATTCCAGCTAATAAGGAAATTGGGAATCAGACGGTCTTAGTTTTTAATGGAAATTTAGTAGATGAATATGATTTTGATATAGAAAGTGTAGAGGACTTTGCTGATTTAGATCCAATGCTTGAAACGATTAAAGAAAATGAACCAAGTTTCTCCCCTATTTCAGCAGCAAGTATGTTTCGCCCAATTATGCCTTTTGATTATGTACTAGGGTGGGATATGCCTATTGCCTTTCCATTAGAAGGCGACACTGAAACGGTGATTAACCTTCTTGAAACGGATGAAGCAATGGAAGTATTTGAAGTGATGAGAGACTATTATCAAAAAGGATATGTTCCTTCTGACGCAGCAAGTTCAACCGATCCATGGCCTTATTCTGTAGAGAATTGGTTTGTTAGACTTGAGGGCTATAATCCATATGCTGAATTACTTTGGGAAAGAGAAGCGGGTTATCCGATTAAGGTACAGGAAGTGACGAATCCAATTATTAATAATGAGGCTGTGACAGGTTCGTTAATGGCGATTTCAGCTACTTCACAGCATCCAGAAGAAGCGATGAAATTCCTGAATTTACTTAATACCGATCCATATGTTCGTAATTTAGTGAATTATGGGATTGAGGATGAACATTATGAGAAGCTAGATGATGGAAAGATTCGAGATTTGCCTGCTAGGTCTGAGCGTTATTCGGTGCCTCAATATGCATTAGGGAACCATTTTATTCTAGATTTATTTGAAAATGATCCTGATGATAAGTGGGAGGCATTTGAGGAGTTTAATGAATCAGGAGTGAGAGCGCCTTCACTCGGATTCCACTTTGATCCAACACCTGTCCGTACGGAAATTGCCAATATATCTAATGTGGCAAGTGAATTTATGCCCCCTATTTTTACAGGAAGCGTTGATCCTGAACAATATGTTCCGATGGCAGTAGAGCGATTGAATGAAGCAGGTATGCAAGAGGTATTAGAGGAAGTGCAAAATCAATATGATGAATGGAAAGAAGTTGTAGAAGAATAATGTATGCATGAAGGACAGGTCGCTGACGTGGCCTGTCTTTTTTACAGAGTTAGATTTTATAAGTGCCCTATATTAAAAGATAAGTACGAAAAAAACTTTAAAGGGTTAATGAAAGAAGGTGTAGGCGGACTTAAGGGTGGAGGTAGTTTCGTACGTTAACACGTTGATGTGTTCAGATCAACTCAAGCCCTTGCAACTGCTGTGGAGTTACTAAAAGGGGATTTATCATTAAACGGAGCGGAGGATAAGGATGGAGAGAATTCAACGGTTTCTAAACGAAATTTCTAAATATGTATTGGTGACATCAAGAGAGTTAGGTGATTGGAAAGGTACAGTAGGAATATACGAACAACCAGGGGAATACTCCTGGCATACGCACAATTTGACTATAAGAAAAGGAGACAGACTTATTTCATCAGGTGAAACGATGCGGTTAAAACAGACGGTCATCGCTCCTTCGGATAGCAATAAGGGTGAATTAGGGCTGAGGCTTTTATTTGGGTCATTGGCACAGAGAACCATACATGAAGCTTTGGTTTCGGTTGATGGTATCCCTTACCACGGGATCGATCGTAATCGTGACTATCTTCCTTTACCAAGTACAGATAAAGGTCAGTGGGAGATTGAAGTAGAACTGTATAATCCAATTGCTCAATCTAAAGACCGATTAAACGAACAAAATGAACCTGCTGAGTATGAGCCTGCTGATCTATATTTGTTAGAGAATGATTTAGTCATAAAGAACCAACCGTTAGAGAAGTATTACTATTTATTGAAGGCATATGTTGAAGCAATTGAATTGCTACCAGAGAGTGATATGGATCGTATGATGACATATAAAACAATTCAAAGACATCTCAATGAAGTTGAACATACTGATAGAGGGAAATGGATAGATGTTTCTTGGGTTGAGCAACAAATTGTGGATTTGAAAACCGAGTTAGAAAAGCTTTCACTTAGAAACAGTGGACTTATTCATTTAGTTGGTCAATCTCATATTGATTTAGCATGGCTATGGCCAGCCAAGGAAGCAGTAAGAAAATGTAGTCGGACATTTTCAACGATGAGCTCTTTGCTCGAACAACATTCGTCTTTTTTGTATGCACAGAGTCAGCCACAAGCTTTTGCATATATGAAGGAGTACTATCCTGACATTTATGAACGTGTTCAGAAGCATGTTAAATCCGGTCGATTCGAGCTTGTAGGTGGAATGTGGGTAGAGCCGGATTTAAATATTCCTTCAGGAGAGTCATTAGTGCGCCAGCTTCTATATGGATTAGCATTCTATGAAAATGAATTTGGTATTAAACCGAAAATAGAGTGGCTTCCAGATACTTTTGGATATTGTGCTTCATTACCACAAATTTTAAAATTGGCGGATATGGATTATTTTATGACAACCAAGATGAATTGGAATGATACGAACCCGTTTCCTTATGATTTATTTTATTGGAAGGGAATCGACGGAACGGATGTAATGGCTTATTTGAACCATGGAGTGAATGAATACACACACCCGGCTGAGTTAGATGATCATTGGAAGAGCTATAAGCAAAAGGATGTCCATTCTGAGCAAATGCTTTTATATGGACATGGTGATGGTGGTGGTGGTGTAACGAGAGAGATGCTGTCATATGCTGATCACTCTGGACAGTTGCCAGGATTGCCACAAGTTAAATATAGTACAGCACATCAGTTTTTTGAAAATATTGAAAAATCACAGCCATCATTACCGACTTGGTACGGAGACATGTATCTTGAACTACACAGGGGGACGTATACGACACACGCTTATAATAAAAAGGCTAACCGATATGCGGAAGTACTTTATAGAGATGCGGAAATATGGACAACATTTGCTAAATGGCAAGGTGCTTTAATCGATCAAAATGCTATTGAGAAAGGATGGAAGCTACTTCTATTTAATCAGTTTCATGATATTATCCCAGGTACTTCGATTCCTGAAGTGTATACTCAATCAAAAAAAGATTATCAGTATATTCATAAAGTCGGGCAACAGCAACGAGATCAGGCATTGAATTGGATGGTGGGTCAAGTTGGAGCTGATGGGGAAGGCAAACCTTATATTGTATTTAATAGCCTTTCATGGCAGCGATCAGAAACTGTCTATATTGCTGGGGATGCATCATTGACAACTGTAATGGTTAAAGATCATGCGGGTCAAGTTCTCCCTTCAAGTGTTAGGGAGGAAGAAGATGGTCATTATATCCTGTCTACTTTTGTGCCAACTATCCCAGCTATGGGGTATACAACAATCTGGTTAACGGAGAAGACTAGTACTTCTGATAAGGAAAATATCGGTGAATTTCACAACCGGTGGGAGACGAGATTTTATCGTGTTCAATGGAATGATCATGGGGAGATGATCTCATTGTTTGATAAGGAGGAACAAAGAGAAGTCATTGCTGATGGCTTAAGTGCCAATCAATTTCAATTATTCCATGATCGCCCACTTGTCTGGGATGCATGGGATATTGATCAAGAATTTGAAAGCACTCCTGCAGAATGTGTAGATTTAACAAAAATAGAAATTGTCGAAACAGGTCAAGTTGAAGATATTATCCAATTTAATTTTAAACTATCGAATTCAACGATTAAACAGCAAGTGGTCTTCTCCCATCATCATAAGCGTATAGATTTTCGCACATGGATAGATTGGAATGAGGAACATAAGCTGTTAAAAGTTGCGTTTCCTGTCGACATTCGAGCTTCCCAGGCAACCTATGAGATCCCTTTTGGTGCGATTGAGAGGTCTACGTCGAAAAATACATCATGGGAGAAGGCGCAATTTGAAGTATGTGGACAAAGATTTGCTGATCTTTCAGAGGGGAATTATGGCGTAAGCTTGTTAAATGATTGCAAGTACGGTTATGACATTAAAGATCAAACGATACGTTTGTCTTTATTAAGAGCACCAAAGTGGCCTGACCCGACAGCTGACATAGGAGAGCATGAATTTTCTTATTCTCTTTATCCACACAAAGGTAGTTGGCAGGATGCTCAAACGGCACAGCGTGGATTAGAGTATAATCAACCAGTTATTCTCAAGGAAGGAAATCAAGGTATAGGTAAGTTACCTGAAGAGTATTCCTTTATTCAAGTTGAAACAGAAGATACGTTTATTGAAACGGTTAAGCAAGCAGAGGATATGGGCGGAGTCGTGGTTCGATTGTATGAAGCCACCGGATCAAAACGCCGTATTGCTTTGCGGTTGAATAATAGCTTTGAGGAGATAGTGGAAACCAATTTATTAGAAAAGCCTATCGAACCATTTAGAGCATCTGATTCTAAGCTGGAATTTCATCTGAAACCATATGAAATTAAAACATTCCGATTGAAGTGAGGAGGGAGGACAGTGGATATTTATTTAGATCCGTATCGCTCTATCGAAGAACGTGTGGAGGATTTACTTCAAAGGATGACATTAAATGAAAAGGTCGGTCAGCTTAACCAACATTTATATGGTTGGGAGGCTTACAAGAAAAAGGGAGATTTATTTGAGTTAACGGATATTTTTAAAGAAGAAGTTAAGAAGTGGAATGGATTAGGAGTGCTCTATGGCTTATTTAGAGCAGATCCATGGTCTGGGAGGAGTTTTGAAAATGGGATAACGGCGGTAGATAGTCCTAAAGTTGCGAATCAAATTCAACAATATATCAAGGAGCATACTAGATTAGCGATTCCGGCTCTACTAGCTGAAGAGTGTCCTCATGGTCATCAGGCACTAGATGGAACGATGATTCCTACAAATATTGGGGTTGGCTCAACGTGGAACCCTGATTTAATGAAGGGGATCTATCAAAATATTGCAAAAGAAATACGGTGCAGGGGGGCTCATTTAGGCTTAATATCTACCTTGGATATATTACGTGACCCTAGGTGGGGACGTTCAGAAGAATGCTTTAGTGAGGACCCGTTCCTCGCAGGTGCTATGACTGAAGCTGTTGTATATGGGTTACAGGGTGATGTGAATGGGGATTTAAGTGCTGGTTATCGAATTGGTGCCATTCTCAAGCACTTTTGTGCACAAGGCGCTGGTGAGGGTGGGCTGAATGCGGCTCCAGCTAATATTGGTGAAAGAGAATTACGTGATATCCATCTCCCGGGTATGAAGAAAGGCTCAGATGCAGGAGCTATTGGTTGTATGTCGGCTTATAATGAAATAGATGGAGTTCCGTGTCATGCTAACAAGACACTATTGACGGAGATTCTTCGTGAGGAATGGTCTTTTTCAGGTATTGTCATGGCAGATGGCTTGGCGATTGATCGTTTACAGCTGCAAGGCAATAGTGATGAACAAGCAGCTGCTATAGCACTTCAAGCCGGTGTGGATGTCAGCTTATGGGATAAGGCGTTTACAACTTTAGAGGATGCGGTGAAAAAAGGATTAATATCCGAAGCGACGATTGACCGATCTGTTAGGAGAGTTCTTCATCTTAAATTTTCGTTAGGTTTATTTGAAAGACCGTTTGTCGATGAAGGGAAGGTCTATGAAGTGATAGGCAATAAAGAATTGAAGAAGAGGAATCTTCAAGTAGCCCGTGAATCTGTTGTGCTTTTAAAAAATGAGGGGAAAATCCTGCCGTTAACGAGGGCTTATAAAAAGGTTGCCGTTATTGGACCTAATGCTAATACGATCTATAATCAATTAGGTGATTACACGGCGATACAACCTAATGGTAAAGGGACAACGGTGTTAGAGGGGATACGTCAATGCGCACCTCCTCATGTGGAAATTCTTTATACAAAAGGATGCGGAGTCAGAGATAGGTCAAAGGATGGTTTTCAAGGTGCGTTGAAGCTTGCTCAAGAAGCGGATATCATTGTGTTAGCAGTAGGTGGTAGCAGCTCAAGAGATTTCAATATGACCTTTGATACGAATGGAGCTGCAATTCCAAGTAATCAGCCTTTAGATATGGATTGTGGAGAAGGGATGGATGTAGCTGATTTGGAATTAGGGGGAGTTCAAAATGAGTTAATTGAATCCCTTAGTCAATTAGGTAAGCCGATGGTAGCGGTACTTATACAAGGGCGCCCTCATTCGATGCAATTACTAGTGCGCAAATGTTCAGCAGTTCTGTGTGGATGGTATCCAGGATTAGAAGGCGGTCAAGCGATTGGAGAAATTTTATATGGGTTTGTTAATCCTAGCGGCAAACTCCCTGTTTCGATCCCTAGATCATCTTCGCGGCTCCCAATTTATTATAATCGGAAAGACATGGGGCATAGTTTGACATATTGTGATGTGGAATCTACGCCTGAATATGTCTTTGGATATGGATTAAGTTATTCGGAATTTGAATATGAAATAAGTTCAGTATCGAGGACAAAGATTTCTATTCATGACCTTAATAAAGGAAAGACGATAAAATTTGATATTAAGGTGAAAAATGTTGGTAATCAGGCGGGTGCCGAAGTGATTCAGCTTTATCGTTATGATGTCGAGTCAACGGTTACATCAAGAGTTAGAGAGTTAAAAGGTTTCCAGAAAGTTTTCTTAATGCCAAAAGAGACACAAATGGTTTCATTTAGAGTAGGTAAAGAAGAAATGGCTATTTGGAATAAAGAAATGGACTATTGTGTCGAGTCAGGTTTAATGAAGTGGTTTATCGGAACCGACTCAACGGCAAGTTCTGAAATAACCATCGAAATAGAGGGGGCAGAGGTGTGTACATTGCGATCGATTTAGGAGGCACCTTTATCAAGCTTGCATATATATCGACAGATGGGATCATTCATCAATTTGTTAAGACTGAGACCTCAGGAGATTTTGCAGGTTTTCTAGAAACAATTACTTCTTTTTCGTCTAACTACGAAGGTGTAGTAAGAGGTATCGCCATTAGTTCTCCTGGTACCGTTTATCCAGATGGAAAAGTAGGAGGTTCAAGTGCTATTCCATTTATTCATGATGGTAATCTCAAAGAAAAGGTGGAAAGAACGTTAGGCTTACCTGTGTCGATTGAAAATGATGCTAATTGTGCAGCCTTAGCTGAAGTGTGGAAGGGAGCAGCTCAGGAATACAACGATGCTGCTTGTATTATATTAGGCACTGGAATCGGGGGTGCGATTATAAAGGATCGTCAATTACACAAAGGAAGGCACTTACTCGGAGGAGAAATAGGATATACATTGATGTCAATTAATCCTGAAACGAAGTCATTAAGCCAATGTAGCCTTGTAGCATCTACTGGAGCTATGATTCGATCATATGCTAAGAAAAGGAAGGTGCCGATTGATCACTTATCTGGAGAGTGGGTTTTTAAACAAGCGGAAGACGGTGATCATATTGCCCGAGATGTGATTGAGACATTTTACTTTACTTTAGCTACAATGGTCTATAATATTCATTATATTTATAATCCAGATGTTATTTTAATTGGAGGAGCGATAAGTGAGAGGCCTGATTTACTTGATGGTGTTAGAAAGGCCTTAGCTACTATTTTTGTTGAATTAAATGATTTAGAGCATATCCTTCCTGAGGTGAATGTTTGTCACTTTCGAAATCATGCCAACTTGTTAGGTGCTCTTTATGCGCATTTACAAATATCAGGTAAGTAACCGGAAATGAAAGGGCTCTTGGGTAATCCATTACCTATAGAGCCATTTTCTTAAATTATAATGCAATCACGATAACTTCTCAAACTGCTTCACAGCTCTTATCAACCAATACAGTGCAAGCCAGGGTAAGAGGAACTTTGTCCCCCATTCGATCGCTTCGAATAAAAGACGATAATCTATTCCAAATAAAGGAAAAATAATAAAGAGTGCAAATAATGGAATAATGGCAATGCCAATTGTTTTCAAATGAACACCTCCTATTCCTTATTTTAACATTAGTGAGGAGCGTTGGCAGTGAGAGATTTGAGCGAATTTTGTCATATTAGTGCTTTCATATTGATGTGAAGTGTTTTCAACCAAGATTAGAGCACTTTCGCAATCTCTGTTGAGCGATCTAATGTCAGCGCTTGTCCTCTCTTCTTGAAGAAAGGAATTGGCCGAAATGATGTGAATTATCTATACCTTTGATGGGAAAAATGTTAGGATAAATAAAAGGAATGTAAAATAATGTATCAGTGAGTTTGGGTGAATGCGATGATACGTGCTGTACTAATAGATGATGAACCGTTGGCGATAAGGTTACTACAGAGTAGGTTAGAGGCGACAGAGGACTATGAAATTGTTGGTACATATGTCTCTGAAGATGGGCTACAAGCAGAATTGAAGAGTATTGACTTTGATGTGGCGTTTATCGATATTGATTTACAAGGTACGAATGGAATGGACCTTGCTGAATTTCTTCTTTCAGAAATAGAAAGGATACAAGTCGTGTTTGTGACGGCTTATGAAGAGTATGCGGTGAGAGCGTTTGAACTACATGCAGTTGATTATTTGTTGAAGCCGGTTATGGATGAACGATTAAATAAGACGACGAAACGATTGAAGGAGGCGATGGTCCTCCTCCATTCTGAAGTTCGTGAGGAAGTCCACGAGCCTGTTCAAATCTACAGTTTTCAAGAATTAATGGTGTATCGTCATAAGGAGCTTGTGAATTGGAAGACGAGCAAGGTGAAAGAGTTGTTTGCTTATTTGTTTACGTATCATGAACAATACATTGATCGTGATTTGATTATTGAAGCGCTATGGCCAGAGGAAGACTATAAGAGGTCTAAGATCCATTTGCATACGTGTGTGTACCATTTACGGAAACTTCTGCATTCATTAGGGTTTCATCAGCCGATTTCTTTCTCAGATAAGTGTTATTCACTGTCTCTAAGTAACGTTCAAAATGACGTAGATGAATGGCAAGCTTTGATGAATGAATTTGAACGAGACCCGGATAAGTTTTCGACGCACCAATTCGACCGAGTCCTACACTTGTATAAGGGGAAATACTTAGAACGAAATGATTATAACTGGGCGAGAGATCGATCTTCTACGTATCAGTATAAGATGATTCAGTTTTTAAACGTCATGAAGAAGAAATACAAGGGGCAGCATGAGAAAGCGTTAAAATGTTTAGCGTTTCTTGCTCAGGAAGACCCATATTCCGAGGATTTATTGAAGGAAGAGCTTGATCATTTACGGGCAATTGGTCAATTAGCGGAAGCAAAATCGAAATATGCTGAATTTGTTAGAAGAGTGAATGAGGACCTTAGTCTTGAGCCTTCTGACTCTTTAAAGAGCTACTATCGTGCACATATCCAATCATAGAAATGATGAATGACTCCTTTAAAAGTATGGTTTTTTAAGGAGTTTTTACTTGAGCTCGGTGCATAGGCTAATAGTCATTCAGTCACAATGGGGCATACAGTTCGAATTAGCCCTTTCGACACTGTTGCTTACTATCACAAGTTCCGAAATAAACGATAAGGTACAGAATGGCCATAGACACCATGATCGCACTACGCCTGAAACGGCTATAGAGTTAGGTGGGGCAGTTATGATAAGAGCTATATTAATAGATGATGAACCACTCGCGATTCAAGTGTTAGAAAGAAAGCTTGAAGAAACAGGTGCATATGACATAGTTGCGACCTTCCATTCTGAACTGGAATGGAAGGCTGAAGTATACGAGCTACAGTACGATGTGGCATTTGTTGATATTCGATTGGTTGGCAGTAACGGACTTGATGTAGTAAGAGAGATGCAAGCTACAAATAAGGAATCATTATACGTCTTTGTGACAGCTTATGAAGAGTATGCTGTTAACGCATTTGAAATGAATGTCCTTGATTACATAATGAAACCAGTTTCAATGAGTAGACTACAGAAAACGACTGAACGAATACATCATGCGCAGGAGTTACGAGTGATAAAAGCTACGGAGAAAGATGTTCGAGGGTTGAACATTAACCTGTTTCAAGAGTTTACCGTCTATTACGAAAATGAACTCGTCCATTGGAAGACGAGCAAGGTAAAGGAGCTATTTGCCTATTTACTTACGGATCGTAATCAATATGTAGAACGCGATATGATGATTGAAGCGCTATGGCCAGGTGAGGATTATCAAAAATCCAAAAGGCATTTACATACGTGTATGTATCACTTAAGAAAAAAACTTAAATCGATCGGCTTTGATCATGCGATTACGTTTTTGGATAAACGTTATTTACTACAGATAGAGACGTCTACTGATGTTGATAAATGGAAAGAGGCGTTAGACCATTTACATAAACAACCGGATTCGGTTGAACAATTTGATCGCTTATTAGCCGTGTATAAGGGGAAATATTTGGAGCGTGATGATTATGAGTGGGCAAAGGAGCGTATGCAGGCTTACCACTTTCATATGATTAGCGTCATGATGAAGATGAAGAAATATTTCATTGACAGAGAGCAATTGGAGCAAGCAAGTCAATGCTTGTTCGTACTAATGAAAGATGACCCTTATTCAGAGGATTTAGTTCAAGAGATGATGGACATTCTCAAACGGATGGGGCGGCGTGCAGATGCGGTTTCGCTGTACGAGGGATTTTCGGCACGCTTGCAGAATGATCTACAGCTTAAGCCATCTGCCAGATTGAGGGCTTTTTTTAAGAGGATTTAGATTAGACGTGTGACTGAAATCAATAGGGTTCATGCTTTGATAGGAATGATTATTGAGGTTATATGTTCAAAGTTTAAGAGATTATTGAGAGTTAACTGGTAAAGTAGAATTATGCATTTTTTGTCATATGGTGGTGAATATCGAACAATCTATAAGTTAGGTTAGATACCTTTACGATAATGAAGGAGGGAAATTATGCGTGTCAAAAAGATCCTTTTTCTTATTTTAACGACCTTAATAGTATTTAGTTCATTTCATCAGGTGAGCTTTGTTCATTTAGAAGAAGGTAGCTCTTATGTAGGAGACTTGAATGTCAATATTGATATCTCTCCTTTTCGAGAAGCGGTATATGCTGGACAAGATACTTTGTACCATTTAACTCTAAAGGTCACTGGATCACGAACAGAATACACCGATGCAACGATTATTGTTGAGTTACCAATTACAGATTACTCAGATTTCACACAAAACTTGACAGAATTAACTATTAATAGTCAGACGCCTACATACAACGAGACGAATCATCAATTAATCTATCAATTCGACTCTCTTCAATCAGGTCGATCATATGAAACGATGCTTAAAGTAAATACGATTAATGGAATAGCTCCAAATGGCACAACTTTGACAACGCTTACATAATTTAAAGCGAATGAACAATCAGTTATTTCCGATGAAGCGACAGTATCCGTTCAATCCTCTTTGCTGCTCTTGAAATTCCAAAGCTTGAGCTTGTTCTCCCTATCTATCTTGGAGCGTCTGATGAGATTTTGGACAAAGGTGTCGGTCAAGTAGAAGGCTCTTCTATTCCAATAGGTGGTGAAGGAACCCATACTGTTCTTGCGGGTCATCGTGGGTTAGGGACGAAAGAAATGTTTCGGCATATCGATGAATTACGGGAGGGAGATGTTTTTTACATTTATACATGGAGTGAAACCTTGTCCTATCGTGTTAGCGAAAAACAGATCATCTAACCTCATGAAACAGAATCACTGGAGATGGAGGAGGGAAAGGATTTAGCTACTCTATTGACCTGTCATGCCTATCGACAAAATGTTCAAAGGCTGTTAGTGCATGGAGTACGGGAGTGATGATTTTTAAATAAAAATAGCACAGGGACCAGGGCTAATGAGAACTCTGGCATAGATAAACATCTAATTCCTAATAATGAATCAATCATACTAGAAATTTCATGAAAAAATGTATGAATTGCATATATTTCCATAAAACAAGGACTTAAGAAGCCTTCCCATAGTAATGATATGGGAGGTTTTTTTGGGAATAAGAACCATCATGTATGGATAGATCGTGAATTTTTGTATCAGGTTTAAGTGATTTTTAAGCGTCCATTGATAAAGTAGGTTAGTAAAAAAATATAGGAATAGGTGGTGAAGATGTCAATGCTTATGCGCTTATCAAAAATAGAATGATACGTATGAGTTGTGATTGGTGTGCCATGGAAAAGACAACAACTAAACATCACCGTTTGAATGAGAATAGAAAAGGCTGAAATGAAAAACAATCAAGGGCTCTTAGAGGAGATGGAGATTTGGCTCACCTTGCATGATTGCAAAGAAAACTTGTAAAGCATGAAGAACTGACACTAAACGACTGTACGTGGAAGGTTCATTAGTGCTTTAAACGTGTTGGTCTACAAAGTAAGAAATAATGAATGAAGTGAGGGATAGGAATATAATGAAAAAAATCTTAAATATGCTACTGATTGTTGTATTAGTGCTACAGACAATGACTGGTAGTATTGTGTTGCCATCATTTGCTGCAGCCAATGACGGTGAGGAAACGATATTTAAAGAAGTGACAATAACCGATTCTGAGGGAAACGAAATCGGTTTAGATGAATCAACGGAACAAGAAGTAATCGTTCATGTTGATTGGTCTGTTCAAGGTCTTGAAGTGGGCGAAGGGTATCAAGAAGCATTAAGCTTACCAGACGAGCTTATCATAGACCATGATCAGACCGTTGAACTGCTCATTGATGAGCAAGTAGTCGGTGTTGCTGATGTGAACATGGATCAGACGGTCACGGTGACATTTAATGAAGTGATTGAAGAAGTACCGGAAGCGGAGGGCTTGTTTCAGTTCGAGGCATACTTCGTTCCAGATTCGACAGAGGACGAAGAGGCAGTAGATGAGAATGCCGAGGAGTCCACGGAAAGTGAAATAATTGAAGAAGACGAAGAAGTAGCTGAAGCGGATTCTGAGGAAGCAGATTCTTCAGAAGAGGTAACAGAAGACGCCGATGAAGTAGAAGAGGCGAAAGAGGAAGACGAGGATCAAGAGGAAGAAAGTGATTTACATAGCCATTCTATGTCTTCAATGAGTAGTGAAATCACAGAGAATATTATTACGGGAGTTACGTTAAAGATCGATGATGTCGAAGTCCAAAATGGAGATGAAATTGTTGTTTGGCATCCATACGACTCGTCCAATGTCTTGCTAGAATATGATTTTGCTTTGCCGAATAATCACGGTTATGGTGATGGGTCAACATTTACGATTTCAGTACCTGATATGTTTATAATTCCACAGGTGCCCGCATCAGAACACGTGCCATTATCGCGGTCTGACGGAACGATTTTTGGGACATTCTATACAGAGGGTAATGAAGTTATTATTACGTTTAATGAGAATATTGAAAACGAGTCAGATATCTCAGGGAATATTAGCCTTGAATCGAACTTTGATGAACATTATGACGGCTCAGCAGAAGGAGATCGTATTGTTTTTCCAATTGAAGGAGAAGAGGATTTAGAGTTTCCGATTAAGTTTATTCCAAATGCGAATGCTATTGATAAGCAAGGTGTTGGGAATAGAAGCTATAATACACAAACGATTACATGGACAGTAGATGTGAACAAAAATCTACAAACCATTGAAAATGCTACATTAGATGATCAACTTACAGGTGAGCATTCATTTATAGATGGCTCATTAAAAGTGTATGAGCTTGAGATGAATGCGAATGGTGAGGTTGATGGTGTAACAGAAAAAACGGATCATGGTTTTGATTTGTCATTTCCAATAGAGTTAGGAGATATCGATTCAGCCTACCGTTTTGTCTATGAAACGGAAATCAATGATTCTGATGGAAATAGTTATCAAAATAATGCCACTTTGGTCGGCGACGATATGACTCCAATGCATGCGGAAGCGTCTGTGTCTGTTGATCGTGGGAAACCGCTTGAGAAACGATCTACAGGGTATAATAATGTTTCACAAACGATCACGTGGGAAGTGAGATATAATTTTGATGAAAAGAATATTTCACAAGAAGATGCCAAGCTGACGGATGTGTTTGGTGATAATCAACAGTTAGTTGAAGGTAGCTTTGAGGTTGTCGCTGTTGAGGTTGATCCAGATACTGGAGATGAAATAGGTGAGACACCAATTAGCTCGGATAATTATACCATTGACGAAACATCAGATGGTTTTGAACTTCAGTTTAATGAAGATATTAACCAAGCGTATAAAATTGTTTACCAAACGACAGCCATAGAACGTGTTGAAGAAGGCTACACAGTGGAAAACGAGATTAGTGATGAGTTTGGCCATAGTTCAGAAGCGAATCGAGGAATTAGCCAAGGTATCTTCATTAAATCTCATGGTACTCCCAATTATAAAGATAAAGAAACAAACTGGTCGATTACGATCAACCGTGATGAGCATGTGATGGAGGATGTTGTCTTTACGGATACATTGCCAGAAGGATTTACACTAGAGGATATTCATGTTTCTCATGAAGGTAACGAATGGGAAGATGGAGAACAGTATTCGCTAGATTATAATGAATTAACGGGGCTTATCGAGATTACTTTTAATCAAGATTTGACGAAGCGTGTCAATATTCATTACACGACATTGATTGATTTTGACGAAGCTGGTCGCGGTAGTCACGTGAATAATGCAGGGCTTGAATGGGTTCCTGAGGGTGATGATACGAGTGTGAGTCGTGAAGCTTCAGCAACATTTACCCCAGATGGTTATACACAGAATAATGGCTTTAAGCACGGGTCTTACAATTTGGAAACGAAGGAAATCACGTGGACAATTGGTGTGAACTATAACAACGAAACGCTTAATGACGTTGTTGTGGAAGACTTCATTCTAGGTGAGCAAAACTTTGATATTAATGATGTGAAAGTTTATGAAATGAATTTAACATCAGTGGCTAATCACTATGAGATTGGTGACGACGTAACGGAACACTATACGATTTCATCAACAACTAGAGAGGAAGAAAGCATCACACAGGATGGCTTTCAAGTCTTATTAGGTGATATTACGACGGCTTTCGTTATTCAATATACGACTGATTTAAATGACCAATTGGTTGAAGCTTCTTATGATAATGAAGCAACTGTATCAAGTACGAACAAGGACGACTTTGGTTTACATACTACAGTTAGTCCGCAGTACGGTGGTCAGTTTATCGACAAGAGTGGACAGCAAAATGCAACAAATGGTCGAATTGTCAACTGGCGAATGAATCTTAACTTTAGTCAATCCTCTGTGGCGAACTTCGATGTTCATGATACGCCGAGTATTAATCAGACGATTCTAAGAGACACGCTAGTCGTTTATGAAACGAATGTTAGTGGGAATTCTATCAATAAGAATGAGGATTCTATATTAGAAGAAGGTGTAGATTATACACTGGTATTTAGTGAAGATGAAGATACAGGACAAGAATCCTTCACCCTTACGTTTAACGATGAAATTGATCGAGCGTATGTTTTAGAATATGATACGTATATTTTGTATGCGGGAGATGGAAATGCTTACGGGAATACAGCTACAATTGCAGGTGAGATACCCGGAGATGAAATTGAAAGCTCTGATTCGACGAATACAAATATCTCCTTCAATAACATCTCGGGAACGATTACTGGTCAGGTTGGCTCATTACAAATTACGAAAGTCGATGCAGACGACACTGAACTAACGTTAGAAGGTGCAGTATTCGAGCTGTATGACGAAGCTGGTGAAGTATTATTACGAACGGGTACGACCGATGAAACCGGAGTTGTCACGTTTAATAACTTACTTTATGCGGAGTATCAATTGAGAGAAGCAGAAGCTCCTGAGGGCTATGTGGTCGGAATTGAAGATACGCAGACAGTAAGCGTAAATGCTGCTGTGACTGAGATTGAAGTGGTGAACTATGAAATTAAACGCCATGTTGAGTTGACGAAAGTCGACGGTACGGATGGTACATTGTTAGAGGATGTCGTATTTGAGTTATGGAGCGCCTCTAATGATTCGATCATTGACACATACACAACGAATGCTGATGGAGTCATTTACGTTGAAGATTTAGAGCCAGGTGATTATTACTTTATTGAAACGACACCTGCAGATGATTATGAAGCGAATGAAAGCCAATATCCTTTCACAATAGAACCAGAACAACTCACCATTGATCAGATTACAGTAGAAAACGAATTGATTCATGGTAGTGCTTCTATTCAAAAGGTTGATGCGGATAATTCAACAACAGGATTAGAAGGCGCGATATTTGAAGTTCGAACGGCGTCAGGCGACTTTGTACGGACGATAACATCTGACGAGGATGGTGTTGTCGATACAGGTGATTTACGCCCTGGTGATTATCAATTAGTGGAAACTGAGGCTCCATTTGGATTTAGTGTTTCTAATGATGAACCAATTGAATTTACAATTGAAAGAGAAACTCAGAGGGGTACAGAAGATCTACTCAATTTAGGAACGATTGCAAATGAAGTGAAAACAACATCGATTGAACTTACAAAAGTTGATGATGTTAATGGTCAAGTGCTAGAAGGTGCAGAATTCACATTAACGTACGTAAGTGGTGAGTATTCAGCAAGTTCACAAACGGCAGAAACAGATGAAGATGGAAAAGTAACATTTAATAATCTAAAACCAGGAATCTACGAATTAAGGGAAACGTCAGCACCAGATGGTTATCTTTTAAGTAGTGAACCAATAGAGGTAGAGGTAACGCTTAATGATGTGGATAGTGGTGAAACAGTAACGACTAGTACAGAAAACAGCCCATCTATAAGTGTTGAAGTGGAGAAAATCTGGTTAGATGATAACTCACCAGAACGTCCAGAATCGATCAATGTTACTCTTCTGCAAAATGATGATATATTTAGACAAGAAGAGGTGACGGCAGAGGAGAATTGGGTCTATACCTTTGAAGATCTACCAAGATACGATGAAAATGGTGTCGAGTATACGTACACGATTGATGAAGAGGAAGTAGACGGGTATGAGAAGTCTATCGACGACTTTAAGATTACAAACTTACGAGTCGGTACAATAGACGTAGAAGGAACCAAAACATGGCTAGATAACAACTCAGACGACCGCCCAACATTGATTGAAGTGAACCTACTTCAAAATGGCGTTCAGGTTGACAATCAAGAAGTAACAGCAGCGGACAATTGGCAGTACAGCTTCACAGACCTAGATGAGTTTGATGAAGAAGGAATTGCCTATGAGTATACGGTGGAAGAAGAAGCAGTAACTGGTTATGAAACGACAATCACTGATTATGACATCACGAACTTACGAGTCGGTATAACGTCTGTTGACGTGACGAAAGAGTGGTTGGATGGAGATTCAGACGATCGTCCAGAATCAATTACGGTTCACCTTCTGCAAAATGGCGACAAATATGATGAAACAGAAGTGACGGCGGAAGAGAACTGGGAGTATACCTTTACCAACTTGTCAAGATACGATGAGCAAGGTGTCGAGTATACGTACACGATCGAAGAAGAGGAAGTAGCTGGTTATGATTCTACGATCGATGGTTATGAAATTACGAACGTACGGGTTGGCACGATTGATGTCGATGTAACTAAGGCATGGCGTGATGATAATCCAGCTGACCGTCCAGCTGAAATCACTGTGAACTTACTACGAAACGGTATAGTGATTGAAACAGTCGAAATCGATGCAGAAATGGATTGGGAGCATACGTTCACGGACTTAGCTGAGTTCGATAGTGAAGGTGTCGCTTATGAATACTCAGTAACTGAGCACGATGTTCCAGGCTACAATTCAGAAGTAAATGGCTATGACATTACGAATACTCGCTCAGAGGGAAAATCGATCATTGTGACAAAAGGTTGGTTAGATGATGATTCAGAAGACCGTCCAGAATCGATTACCGTTACACTTCTGCAAAATGGGAATGTGTATGAAACAGTTAACATCACGGAAGAGGATGGCTGGACCTATGAATTCGCTAACTTAGATGCCTATGATGATGCGGGTCAAGCGATTGAGTATACGGTTGAGGAAGAGCCTGTAGAAGGTTATGAAACGACAATCAATGGCTTTGACATCACGAACCTACGAGTCGACACGACGTCTGTTGAAGGGACGAAAACGTGGGTAGGTGATACACCAGAAGATCGCCCAGATTCAATTGTGGTTGTCCTTTATCAAAATGGTATCGAGTATGAGAAGAAAACCGTGACACGATCAGATGAATGGCAATATAGCTTTACGGACTTGCCGAAATTTGATGAGTCTGGTGTAGCGTATGAGTACACGATATCGGAGCTGGACGTGGATGGATATCGTTCAGAGACGGACGGTTATAATCTCATTAATACGTTCATACCGATTGCTCCAGAAGAAGAGGAAGTAAAAGAAGTCATATCAGATGCAACTGATACAACTGAGGAGGATGGGAAAGGCCAATTGCCTTTAACAGCAACTAACTTCTTTAATATCGTTCTATTCGGAGCAGGATTCATCGCTTTAGGATTCTTGTTACTCATGATTACACGAAGACAACGAAAAGCATAATCTGTTGAATAAGAGAAAAGCTTTCACACGGTTATTACTTGTGTGAAAGCTTTTTCTTGGTATATTAGCAATGGTGCAGGTTTGAGGGAGATGAAGTTCAAACCTGCATCAATAAGGTAGCAATGAACTACTGCTGGCTAGTAGCTTTAATTGTAAATTGAATAGTAGTCCCTTTCCCCTCACTTTTGATCGTCAAGCCTTGGCCGGTTTGTTGCTTGAGTCGGCGGTTGACGTTATAAAGACCGATCCCGCGTTTTTCTTGCGATGGTGGCTTATTTAGAAGGTGAACGGCTTTATCGTTCGGGATACCGCAGCCGTTATCGCTTATGGTGACGGTGGCAGTGTCGGATGTTACACATTTTAATGAAATGGTTATGCTACCTTCCTTCTCTTTCATTAAGCCGTGCTCAATCGCATTTTCGACCAGTGGCTGAATGGAGAATGGTGGGATTCCCCATTCTTTTACTTGTTCATCAATGTCATACTTAACGGAGAAAGGAGTATGAGCACGTTCTTGCATAATGAACATATAGGATTGAACGAATCTTAATTCATTTTCAACGGATACGAGTCCAGCTGAATTATTAAATTGAAAGCTCGTTTGTAAATAATAACAGAATTCCTCAAGAAGCTTCTTCATACGAGAAGTATCAAATTCTGCTAAGCTTAAAATGGCGTTTAATGTGTTAAAGAAGAAATGTGGCTGAATTTGTGCTTGCAACCATGCTGTTTCGATACGGACATTTTCCTCGACGGTCTTCTTAACACGAATAAGTGCAGATACTCGAGACCTTAGCTCTTGGGCATTTACAGGCTTTGTTACATAGTCATTAGCACCGGCATGGAAAGCGGCTTGAATATCTGCTGTTTGACTTCTAGCCGTTAATATAAGAATCGGGAGTTCTGTAATTAAGTATGTGTCACGAATTTGTCGTGTAAGCTCGTAGCCAGACATATAAGGCATCATGACATCTGTAATGATTAAATCCCAGTTTTCTTCGTTTAAATGTTTTAATGCTTCTGCCCCGCTTGATACGCCGTACGTCGCATATGTGCCGTTAAGTAACTCTTCCACAATGGTAATATTGATTGGGTCGTCATCGACAATTAAAATACGTCCGTTTTCTTGATGGTCTAGAGAATGACTAGCTGTTTGACTCGTTTCATATACATGGTGGTTCGTCGGTTTTGAAAGAGACGATGGTTGAGTATCTTGTGCGATTGGCATAGAGAAAGTGAAGGTTGTCCCTTTCCCTCGTATAGATTGAACGGAAACCGTTCCTCCATGTAATTCGACTAGTTGCTTTGTAATACTTAAGCCTAATCCAATTCCGCCCCCGACAACAGCTGTGCTGTAATCTCCTTGTTCATAACGTTGGAAAATGCGTTCGATCTCATCGTTAGAGATCCCGATTCCTGTATCAGAAACATGGATGAGAGCTTGTTTATCTTCACGATCTGCTGTAATTGTAATCGTTCCAACTTCTGTATATTTGATCGCATTGTGTATGATGTTAAACAAAATCTGTGTAAGCCGATGCTCATCAGCTAGAACAGAAGGGAATGATTGAGGGACAAGGATTTGAAAATGAATTTCCTTTCCGTTAACTAGAAATTTCAATAAATCAATCACACCAACTATGATAGAGTGAACATTGATCGGTTTTTTCTTTAATGTCATTTGATTTTCGTTTAAATGGTTCACCTCTAATAAATCATTAATTAAAAATGACATACGTTGACCCACATTAATAAGCAATTGTAATCGTTCTTTGTATTCTTCTTTGTCGTGTTTTTCTTTTTCTAATAACGTTTGAGCAATATTGATCATTCCATGAAGGGGGTTTCGTAATTCATGGGATGTATTTGCCAAGAAGTCGTCCTTTGATCGTAGAGAACGTTGGAGCTGCTTAGACAACGTTTTTGTTTGCTCGACTGAACGAAAATAACGCTTAAAACAATAAATCGAAAAGAGAATAACAGCTAACGTAAAGTCAATTGGATAAAAGTCTAAGTCGATTCCAAGATTATATTGAACAATTGTTGACGAAATATGAACGGCAAGTGCTGTTGCTCCAAATAAAATGAAAATGTTATCTTGAAGACCTTGTATGACTGTTTTAAGGAAGACAAATATTACGGCAGCCGGAACTATGATCAGGATCATATTAATAACAATTCTCGTCGAAATAACCCATTCAATTGGTGCCAATATAATGAACAGGCAATAAACGAAGATTAGCTTTGGTAATAAACGAAACAAAATGCCATTCGTTAACGTCGGAAATAAATGTTTGCAAAATAAAACTAAAAACAAAATAGATGCAGAAAACGATAGAAAAATTAATTTCGAAATATACTCGTATGGTAATGGTATGAGATAAAGGATGACACGATGATCAGAAAACATGACTGAGACAGCTGCTACGAATAGGAGAGCTCCAAAGTAAAGTAATACCTTTTGTTTTGGTCCGACCACATAAAGGATAAAGCCATATAATCCATGGATGATGAATATCACAATAACGGCTATTTGACTAACTATGGAAGTGATTTCTTGTCTTTGGATAACATCGCCATCTCCGAATTCTAGTGGGTGATAGATCCCACCTTTCCTCCCTTTCACATGATCATGAGCAACGTGAAGTAGCAGTTCTAAATTTGTATCATTTGCGTTGTATGTTACATATCTAGTGGCAATGCTCCCTTCGTATTCCAGTGCTGACTTAGCCACTTGACCGATTTCAATAAGCTGCTCTCCATTTAGATAGAGTCGGTAGGAAGTGTAAATGTTAGGAAGCTTCAGCCCTAACAGTTGGTTAACGTCTTCCTCATTTAGAGTGATTTCAAGGCGATATGTCCCATATTGAAACCCTTCTCTGTATGGCCAACGGTCAAATGAGCGTACATAGGAAGCTTCACTTTGATTAGCTTGGAACGGTTCTATAAATTGTTGATCGTAATATTCCCATTCTCCTTCTAAAGAAAAGATCCCTCCTTCTATTGCATCGAGGTGCAGTACACCTGCTTCTGCTTCTACTGAATGGACATTTTCATGGGAAGAAATCCAAATGATTCGTATCGTTAAAATAAGCAAAACAAAAAAGATGAGGTAAAGGAGCGTTTTCTGTTTGTTCATGTCATCACCACTATTATTATTTGTCCTAATACATCTATTAAACCATTTATTGCTACTTAATTTCATTATTTTTTAAGCGGTCATACGATATAATGAACATAGAATATGAAATGGTAGGTGTAAGAAGTGAGGACTACATTTGTAAGCAACGGCTTAGAGGAACGTCCACAAGGCTTTTATGAGAGAAAGCCTTTTGTTCTTTTTATTGCGAAGGACGAGAATATAGTATCGAACATGGAGCAGATGTTGGTAGACGAACATCGTTTTCTATACTCGGTGACGTCTGAATGGAAGCAGGTAGAATTGAGTTTACACTCGCAAATTCCAATCGTTATTGTTCTTTTACATGAAGATGGAGAACAGGTTGATCCAGTGATTGATGGAATGATTCGACAATTTTGTGAGTACTTCAAAGTTTCAGTCGTTCTCTGTAACCGAGAAATGGCAGTTGAGCAAACACGACTGCCCCATTCTTTTTTTGCAAATCCATATGATAGGAAAGGTTTAATTGAATTGGTTAGGAAATTGATTCAATTACGTTCTATTTCTTATATAGATTTGGAAACCGGGCTATTGAATCAACTGTTTTTTGAGAGAGTATATAAGTGGCAGTTGGCAGCATGCAAACGGACAAAAGTACCGTTTTCTTTAGTTTTCTTATCATTGAGTTCGTATCGGGAATGGAAGGATACGTATGGTTTGTTAACATTGAGGAAGATAAAGGAAGAATGGATTGATCAGATCCAAGAAAAAGTACGCGATTCTGATTTTGTTTTTTCCTTTGGTCAAGAGAATGAAGTGATTTTACTTCTTCCATACACGGGCGAAGAAGAGGCGCGATCTTTTTTGAAGAGGTTTGAAAATGACGGTAAACAATTACGAGTTAGTCATGATGAGACGGAGCTTTCGGTGGATCTCCATTTAAGTGGTGTTGTCGTAGAAATTCGTCAATCATCAGTCGAACATATCGAGGTGACGAGAAAAGCGCGAGAGATGATGGCTTCATTAGACGTATCATCTGTTGTTACAGTTGACGATTATTTAAAAAAAGAAATCGAACCAATCAAAGTGACGATTATTGAACCAGATGAAGTGTTTCGGCATGTATTGGTGAACTTAATGAATCGTTTAGAGATGGATGGTTTTGAGTTTCAGATAAAGGATTTTGAAGACGGGCAGTCGTTTCTAGAGTCGGATTATTATCAATCTGCCCATACACATATTGTCATTTTGAATGACATACTACCACATAGAAGTGGATTAGAATTAGTTTATGAATTACGAGGTAAGCCGAATACGAATAAATATTTAATTACAATGCTTTCAACGAGACGGGCGGAGGAAGATATGATTTATGCATTTGAATCAGGAGTAGATGAATATATTGTAAAGCCATTTACCATTCATTTACTAGAAGCAAAAATAAAACGTTTGTTAAGAAGGTATCGCTAATGGTTACAGTAGATATACGTGTTTTGATTTATAGTCTGTTGATGTTCATTTTTATACTGTCGGTTGTTTTTATTTATTTAATTGTGAATCGTTTAAGGGAAAAGAAACGTGAAACGCGCATTCATCATTATATTAATCAATATCATAAAAGCTTTTATGATCATTTAATTGAAGGAGAGCCTGCCTCAAGTGAAATTGAGCCTGAGTGCACGTTACAAATAAGGGCAGTAGAAGAGATATTGACGCGATATAGTCATTCAATAAGTAGCGAAAAGGTAGTTGAACGTATTTGTGAATATGCGGAAACATATTTATGTAGCCACTATGAAGCACAATTGAAAAGTCGTAGATGGAGTAAGCGAATGAATGCTTTGTACCATATTGTTGATTTTCGAATGTATTCGTTCAAGTCGAAGGTAGCAGAAATGCTAGCAAGTGATAAACACTACACAGATGATGAGTATTTACAAATGTATTTGTTCTTAACGAAAGCTGATAAGCAGTTATTTATGAAATTGATTGAAAGAAATAAAGCGAGCTTTACTGAATGGGAATATCGCAAGCTTGTTCATGAATTGGACCAGGATTCTTTTGCGCTATTACTACAATCCTTTGAAGAATTACCACAAAGCTTGCAATACAGTATGATTGATATAATTGGAATGGAAAATCAATTGAAGTGGTATTCATTTTTAATAGAAGTATTAGAAAGCGAAGAGTTAGAGCTTCGTATCCGGACGCTTAAAGCTTTAAGTAAGCTATCTTATGTCCACCAGCCAAAGCTCTTTAAGCCATATTTGCAATCTCCTTATTGGGAGGAGAGGATGCTAGTTGCAAGATTGCTTGAGACAAATCCTTCTAGAGATGTTCAGAATTATTTGATTACGTTATTAGGTGATTCCTCTCGTTTGGTTAGAAAGCAAGCAGCCAAATCGCTTAGCATGCAAAAAGGGGGGGAGCAGTTATTACAGGAAATTTCAATTGATGGAGACGAAGATATCATGGTTGAAGCATTTCAAGATGTGTACGGTACAAAAGTAGGTGAGTTAAATGGCTGATTTTATGAGTCAATTGCTCTGGATAATGGGTATTGTCATTCTTATTTATATGACTGTTGTTGTGGGCTTTTATTCGGTGTTAACGTTGACAGCCTTTATTCAACTTCGTAAGGAGCGCCAATTAGATAAATATGAAGACAATGAAGAGTATTTGCAGGATTACTATACGAAGCCAGTATCCATATTAATCCCGGCTTATAATGAAGAAGCGGGGATTATAGAGAGTATACGTTCTTTGTTAAGCTTACAATACCCACAGAAGGAAATGATTATAATTAATGATGGCTCCACTGATCATACAGTTGAGCGAGTCATTTCTCATTTTCGAATGGAAAAGATTGAGCTTTCCTATCAGGAAACATTATCTACTGCATCAATAAAAGCCATCTATCAATCTAAAATGATCCCAAGTCTATTATTAGTTGATAAGGAGAATGGTGGAAAAGCGGATGCTTTAAATGCGGGTATGAATGTGTCGAAATACCCTTATTTTTGCTCCATCGATGGGGATTCAATCTTGGAGCAGGATGCCCTGCTTAAAGTGATGAAGCCGATCATGAAATCAGGTGAAGAAGTGATTGCCTCAGGTGGGAGTGTACGTGTAGCAAATGGCTGTGAAATTCAAATGGGCAAAGTGATGAAAATCGGTTTATCGAATAAGCCACTTGTCATTATGCAAGTCATCGAGTATTTACGAGCTTTCTTTACTGGGCGAATTGGACTGAGCCGGCATAATTTACTTCTCATTAATTCTGGTGCTTTTAGTGTCTTTTCAAAGAAATGGGCGATGGCTGCAGGGGGGTATTCTAATAAAACGGTCGGTGAGGACATGGAGCTTGTCGTTAGACTTCACCGATATATTAGGGAGCAGAAGCAAAATAAACGAATCGTGTTTGTCTCAGATCCTGTTTGTTGGACAGAAGCTCCGGAAACACTGAAACAGCTTGGTAGGCAGCGTAGTCGTTGGCATAGAGGATTAATTGAAAGTTTATGGACTCATCGGAAAATGACGTTAAACCCCCGTTATGGTGTCGTAGGAACGGTATCATTTCCATACTATTGGCTTGTGGAAATGATTGGACCGATCATGGAATTATTGGGTTATGCAATGATCATTGTTTATTTGCTTATGGGTGGGGTTTATCTTGAATTTGCTGCTCTTCTAATGATCGTCATGGTTGTTTACGGTTCGATCTTTTCGATGGTAGCTGTTTTACTAGAGGCATGGAGTTTAAATAGGTATACGAACGTACGTGATTTAGTGACGCTGTTTTTATTTTCATTGTTTGAAACGTTCTGGTTCCGACCATTAACAGTGATCTGGCGTTTCCAAGGTTGTTTACAGTGGATGTTTAAATATCGTAAATGGGATACCCTTGAACGAAAAGGGTTAAATAAAATGAACGAGCATGCTTAGAAACGGGAGAAAGGAAAGATAATGAAAAAGTTAGTAGTGGCTTTAATAAGTGTTGCGGTTATTTTTTTGATTCCTTTTGTGCTTTGGCACTTTGAGAAATCTGATGAATTAAATATTGCGATTATCGATAAAACCGTTCCTGATGAATCTTATCGAGAGCACCATGGCTTAACATGGCTGCTTAATCATTGGAGGGTGACCGAAGAACGACTAAGTGCTTCTGAGGATTATCAAGGCTTTCGGCCAAATGAAAAGGAAGAAAGCTATGATATTCAACAGCTCTTAACGGATTACGACGGAATTGATTTGATCTATTTAGCGGATACGTATGGTGTTTATGAAGAGGACTTGCCTTGGGTGAATGAGAATGAACGAGAAGGCTCCCGTTCTAACCTTATTTACGGCGGTCTTGAAGTAGAGGAATGGTACAATATTTATACTAGACTAACGGATGGAACGCGCAGCACGCTTGTGGCGGAATTTAATACGTTCGCCTCTCCGACAAACACTGAGGTACAAAGTAGTGTAAGCAACTTTCTTGGAATAGACTGGAGCGGATGGGTTGGGCGCTATTTTGATGAACTAGATCCAGAATTAAATGAAGAAATTCCGCAATGGATTTTAGATGAGTATCCTGAATGGGACTACGAAGGTTCTGGATTTGTTATCGTTAATGACCTGAACTATGATTTAGTTGTTCTATTAGAAGAGGAGCATGTTGAGAAAGGTGGAATACGGCTACAATTTACGGAGCAGGGGCAGGAATTCTTTGATTTAGAGAAAAGCCCAGAGTATGCCTATTGGTTTGATATTATAGAAGCACGAGAAGAAGATCATGTGCTAGCGACTTATGATTGGCCATTAACGAGTTTGGGTGAAGAAATGCTGATCGAAAAAGGGATTCCCCTTCAGTTTGATGCCGTTATTCATCGCCAGGAAGGACCATCTGATCGTTTTTACTTTGCTGGGGATTACGTTGATGTTGCTGAAATTCCTTCCTTTTATCAATACAAATGGATGGCTCATTTGCAAACGTGGCGTAAAGGTTTCTCCAAAGAAGAAAACGCCTTTTTCTGGACGACCTATGTTCCAATGATGGAGATTATTATAAATCGAGCAGGTGAAGAGATTGAATACGAGCCTGTAACAGAAGATGGTTTAAATGAGACGAAAGAGTATCCTTCTATTGGAGAGAATCAATATAACTTCCGGATCGTCGGGGATCTTTATGAAGTATATGTTGATGGTCAGTGGGAGGAAATGACGATTAAAGGTGTGAATATGGGGATGGGGAAACCAGGTAGCTTTCCTGGTGAAGCGATGATTAGTGAAGAGGAGTATAGACGTTGGTTCAATTATATTGGCGAAATGGGCGCCAATACCATTCGAGTCTATACCATTCACCCACCTGGATTCTATCGCGCGTTAAAAGCATACAATGAAGCGAACCCGGATCAGCCGCTTTATTTGTTTCATGGTGTGTGGTTCAATGAAGAATCTGAAGTATATGAAGAAACAAAGGATGCTTTCGTTGGTGGAAATACGATCCCATTTCAAGAGGAAATGAAGATGATTGTTGATGTTATACACGGTGATACTCGAATTGAATATACGCCAGGACATGCTTATGGAATCTATGATGTTGATGTATCTGATTATGTCATTGGATGGATTATTGGGATTGAGTGGTATCCGCGCTTTGTGGAAGAAACAAATGATGTGCACTCTGATTTAGGTGATTATGATGGCCGTTTCGTCAAGACGGAGAAAGCTGAAGCGTTTGAGTATTGGTTAGCTGAACAAATGGACCTTGTGTTGAGTTATGAGGCTGATCATTATGGCTTTGTTCGACCAATTAGTTTTACGAATTGGGTAACGACGGACCTTTTGACACACCCAGCTGAACCAAATGAGGAAGAAGATCTTGTTGGAATTGATCCAAATGTGGTCAAGCTAAAGGACGGGATGGAAGAGGTTGGACAATTTGCTTCCTATCACGTTTACCCATATTATCCAGACTTTTTGAATTTTGAGGAAAGGTATTTAGAATATATCGATCATCGTGGACAACCGAATAACTATGCGGCTTATCTTGAAGACTTACATGAGGTTCATGATATACCAGTACTTATAGCTGAGTTTGGTGTTCCAGCTACTAGGGGAAAAACCCATAACAATCCATTCGGTTGGAATCAAGGCCATTTAGCGGAGGATGAACAAGGTGAAATTGTTGTCTCATTGTTCGAAGATATTTTGCATGAAGGGATGATGGGCGGGTTAATTTTCACTTGGCAGGATGAATGGTTTAAGCGGACGTGGAATACGATGGAATATGATAATCCAGAGCGCAGACCGTATTGGTCTAACCCACAAACGAGTGAGCAGCAATTTGGCTTAATGAGCTTCGATCGCCATAAAATTCGGATAAATGGGAGTCCGTCAGAGTGGGAGGAATCCGTTCCGCTTTATGACGATGGTGATGAGTTATTAGAACAATTTATCGTAGATCACGATGAAACTTATATGTATTTGAGAATTGATTTGAATGATTTTGATTGGAGTAAGGATGCTTTTCCGGTTGTGCTATTTGATACGATTCCAGACCAAGGTAATGAACAGATCGAGGGATTTGATGGTTTATCGTTAAATAATGGCATCGACTTTATGATGAAGTTGAAGGGGAAAAAGAGCTCTTCTCTTCTAGTGGATTGGTATTATGATTTCTTCGAATATGAATATGTTCATGTTCACATGATGATAGATTGGGACATTGATAATCCAAAACCTGTAAATAATACAGGGGTTTTTAACCCGATAATGTACGCATTAAACCAGGCGCTCTACATTCCAAGCCGTGATTTACACGTTGATTTTGAAGATTATGAAACGGGTAAACTACGTTACGGTATTGGTGATCCAGATCATGAGGACTATGATTCCCTTGCCGACTTTTATTACAATGAAGAACTGCAAATGTTTGAAGTGCGTATTCCTTGGCTCTTGTTGCAGTTCCGTGATCCGAGTCAGCGTGAAGTGATAGGAGATTTTTATAAGGATCCGTATGAATTTAGTCAGTTTGTTGACGGCATTCAATTAGCCGTTCTAATCGTTAATGAGCAAGGAGATTCGTATGAAATACTTGATTCCTTTCCTGCATTAGAAAATGGTCGCTTCAGTGAACCATTAGAGTTGTACGAATGGGAAACATGGGATTTGCCGTTGTATGAAGAGAGATTGAAACAGTCGTATGATGCTGTGAAAGAGGCATTTCGAGCGATAGAATAGAGACTGCCGTTATATAGTTATAAGGGATTGGGGTTTGCAGGCAGAGAGTGGGGCTGAAGCTATGTCAAAAAAACGAATACTGCTCATTGTGACAATATTTATGATTGTCCTCACCGCTTTTCGATTTGGATGGATTCACCTCCACGCGAAGCCTGAGCATCCTCCGATTGAAGCGGGGGTGCTTGATCTTCGTGGCTGGGACCAGCTGTCTGATTATGCGATTGGCTTAGATGGAGAATGGGAATTTTATCCGAATCTCCTACTTAACGAATTAGGTGAACAGACTGAATCAGAGTATGTTCAAGTGCCAGACGATTGGACGGGTACAGAAGGGATGGAGGGCTCTTTCGGTTACGGGACGTATCGTTTAGTTATTCATGTTGATGACGATTTGAACGAGACGTTTGGTTTTCGCGTTCATTCCATTTATAGTTCGTCGAAATTCTATGTAAATGGCGAGCTCATCGGCCAAGCAGGGCAACCTTCTGATGAAAAATCAAGCTACGAGCCATTGAATAACCCTTATTCAGCCTATGTTGAAATAGACGGTGGCAATGAATTAGAGGTTATGATACAGGTGGCTAATTTCCATGATCCGAATGAAGGTGGAATTGGTCATTCTATTTCATTTGGGTTAGAAGAACCATTAAGGAGTGAAATGAAATTAGTCGAGGGGATCGCGATTTTCGCCTGTGTCATTTATTTGTTTCATGCTTTGTATGGCTTTGTTTTATTTCTGATTGGCAATCGTGATCGCCGCTTATTTTTCTTTTCAGTTGTGCTTTTATGTACGGTTATAGGAACGTTCATTGGGGAACGGTTTATATTTGAATGGTTTTCATTTAGCTTTGAATGGCGTAACGATATTCTATATGTTGCCGGTATAATCGGGGGCTACTCTTTACTACAATGTATTCGTGATTTTCTACCTCGTTTTATGACGAGGAAAGTATTGACCCTATATGAGATTGCTTGCCTGATCTCTCTAGTCCTTGTACTTATCTTACCTGTTTCCCTAAACCTACGTATAGAAGCGATTTATTTAACGTTAATGCTTTTACCAACATTATTGCTCATTGCGCTTATGTTCAAATCGACGATAGCGATTGATCAGGATCGGATTTTTCTCTTGCTCGCGTCTATTGCTGCGGTAGGTAGCTTATTCTGGCTAGTGGCGATGCATACATTTAACATGATGATGGTTTCCTATCCGTTTGATTTGCTTATTGCGCTGACCTGTTTATCGACATATTGGTTCAAGCAATATTTTAATCGTCTGAAAGAATCGCAGCAGCTAGCTACTAAGTTAACAGAAGCTGATAGGCAGAAGGATCAGTTTCTTGCGGATGTCGCACATGAAATGCGTAATCCGCTTCATGGGATTATTAATATCTCTCAAGCTGTTTCAGAGCGGGAGAAGGATCAGTTAACGGAGCGAAGTAGACAGGATCTAACGTTACTGAATGATGTTGGCAGGCGTATGTCGCTTTTATTAAATGATCTACTTGAATTAGCAAGATTCAGAGAAAACCGTATCACGTTACACAAAAAGGCGGTTTCTGTTCAAAGCGCAGCAAGCGCGGTGATTTCGATGCTATCGTATATGGTTGATGAAAGGCCGATCACACTGCGTCAGGACATGTCTGACGAGCTTCCTCCTGCTGTTGCAGATGAAAATCGTCTCATTCAAATTTTATTTAACCTTGTTCATAATGCGATTAAATATTCAGAGAGTGGGGACATTGTCATTCGGGGTACATATGAAAATGAGAGAATCCATCTTGCTGTAGAGGATCAAGGTCAAGGAATGACGGCAGCTGATATTGAGGCGATCTTTCAACCGTACGAACAGGTCCGTGGTACCCAATCGAACGAGGGGGGATTCGGATTAGGATTGAGTATATGCAAACAATTGGTTGAGTTGCATGGGTGTACGCTGAACGTCGATTCAACTCTTGATAAAGGATCAATCTTTTCTTTTACTCTTCCAGTAGCATCGGAATCTGTCGGTGAGCATAACCAAGTCACATCGGTTATTGTGGAGAATTCCTCCTGGAATGAAGTGGCGGCTATAACGAATGAGTCTCAAAGTGATGTAGCTGGAACGATTCATCTATTAGTGGTTGATGATGATCGGGTTAATTTAAAAGTGCTTGAAAGTGTTTTCTTTGAAGAATACTATCAGCTTTGTACGGTGGTATCAGGGGCGCATGCTTTGGAAAAGCTCGATCGTGGGAAGTGGGATATTGTTATTTCTGATGTGATGATGCCGCAAATGACGGGCTATGAATTGACTGAACAAATTCGAAAGAACTATTCGATGACTGAGCTACCAGTACTGTTGTTAACAGCGTACAATCACGACATTGATATAGAAGCGGGCTTTCGCGCTGGAGCGAACGATTATGTGAGCAAGCCGGTTAATGGTCTTGAGTTAAAGGCACGAGTCGAGTCGCTTGTTGAAATGAAGAGATCGGTGAAAGAGGCATTAAGGCTAGAAGCGGCGTGGCTCCAAGCTCAAATTAAGCCTCATTTTATTATTAATACGTTCAATGCGATTGTGGCGCTTAGTCGAATTGATTTGGAGAAAATGGATGGACTCATTGAGGAGCTGTCACAATATATTCGTTACAGCATTCATTTTCAAAATGCGGATGATATGATTCCATTAAAGGATGAGCTTCAGCTAGTCCGCTCCTATGTCACGATTGAACAGGAGCGTTTTCCAGATTATTTCGAAGTAGAGTGGAAGGTTGATGAAACGCTTGAATTGAGTGTACCACCACTGGTGATTCAAACAATTGTTGAGAACGCGATTCAGCATGGACTATTAAAGCGACCTAAACGAGGGTTGCTAGAGGTTAAGGTGCACGATCGTGGCTCTTTTGTAGAGGTATCTGTTAGTGATAATGGACACGGCATAGAGAAAAGTAGAATCCATCATTTATTAGATCGTGGTGAAGAAAGCATGCATTCAGGTATAGGATTAGCAAATACAAATTACCGACTTAAACAATTATTCGGAAGAGGTCTTCAACTAGAGAGTGAATTAGGTGTAGGGACGTCGGTATCTTTTAAGATTCCGAAGTGAGTGACGGAAAGCTCTAGCTGATGTTAGAGCTTTTTGGCGGTATTTATAGATTGCAAACTCTTATTAGGAGCTAAATAAATAAGAAATGGGGTTTGATTTCACGCAGAGGGGCGACAAAGAAACGAGTAAACCCAATGTTTCTGAGTGCGTGTCAGAAATCTAATTTGATTACGGTTAAATTTTTGCGTGAGGTATAAAAAGGTTACTCCCAAAAGGAAATGACTGAACACGGTCTTCAACTAACGCTACCCGTTAATGCAATAAGACTCAAAGTTCTATCCAATATCTTTTTATAATAATTCCAACTTCTTCGATAAAATCTGAGTCAGGAATACCGCCGTTATTAATGATTGTTTTAGATGAACCAATATTACCTGCATCACAAACCACTAAAGCCTTTTTTATACCCAATTCCTTTGCTTTTATAAGAGATAAAGCCAATAAATCCGTTGCAAACCCTTTTCTTCTTTCCGAGGAACGGATACCATAACCAATATGACCTCCACTTTCTAACAGAGTATTTGTTAATTGATGCCTTATATTCACAGCCCCAATAACTCTATTCTTTTCGTTTATTAACCAATACGTTTGAATGAGGTACCCAACCTTCAGGAAGATTAGTAGCATTTTCATTTTCTTCTAAAGATAATACCATCTTCTCAAAGTTTGAAGGGTCTTTCTGAATAACCCAAGGTACCATATTTTCTCCACTATCTAGCCACTCGCTATAAAAGTTGAGATATTCTTCCTTTAAATTCACTGTCGGTTTAACTAAATATAGACTATTCCTCATTGATCAAACTCCCTTGACTTCATTTTAACCCTCTCCCTTTATACTTCAAAAGCTGTCAACTCTTCTTCATCTCTGCTGCCCGTTGAAGAGGAAATTATCATCTAATAATACCATGAAATAGTAAATAAATCCCTTTTATATGCTAGTAGTAACAATTTTTACGTAACAGCCTTTCTATAAAAAGTGAGCGTGTTTACATAATAGGAAATGTTTTATTTATAATAATGAAAGCGCAACTAAAATTATTTTCATGTAATAATTTCTTACAATAATCACCAAGAAGTAGGAGGTTCCTGCTATATTTCTAGCATACTACTTTTCTAATAAATAGTCAGAAATAGTAGTAGTAGAGATGAAGGAGGAATTTACAGCATGAAGAAGTTTACGTTTACGCTCATGGCATTTGTTACACTGATGGTGGCATGCTCACAGGAGACGGTTGAGCAAGCTGAGGCTGATCCGATTGAAGATGGAGAAGCCGTTGTCGCGGAGGAAGGAAATGGAGAAGAGGAAGCAGAACAGCAGGAATTTAATGAGGATTTACCAAACATTTCGATTCTAGCAACTGGTGGGACGATAGCTGGATCTGGTAGCGTGGGAACGAATACGACTGATTATCAGGCAGGGGATATTGCCATTGAAGCATTGATTGAAGCTGTGCCTGAAATGACCGAGATTGCTAACATTAATGGTGAGCAAATTGTGAATATAGGAAGCCCTGATATTACGAACGAGCACTTGCTAACATTAGGTAATCGTATTAATGAATTATTAGCGACAGATGATGTTGATGGGATTGTTGTCACACATGGCACAGATACGATGGAAGAAACAGCATACTTTTTAAATTTAGTCGTAAAAAGTGATAAGCCTGTCGTGTTAGTTGGAGCGATGCGGCCAGCAACTGCCATGAGTGCTGATGGTCCGTTGAATTTGTATAATGCGGTTTTAGTTGCGGGGCATGAGGAATCAGTTGGTCGCGGGACGCTTGTTTCCTTTAATGATCGAATTGCTTCAGCGAGACATGTTACGAAGACAGACACAACAGCTGTAGATACATTTGTGGCTACAGAAGAAGGGTACCTTGGAAGAATCGTTGGCGGTGTACCACATTATTATACTGAAATAACAAAATCGCATACGACCGAGACGCCATTTGACATCTCAGATTTAGAGGAATTACCACAAGTCGATATCATTTACGGTCATCAAAATAATGATCCATACATGCTTGATGCAGCAGTTGAAAATGGAGCAGAGGGGATTATTTTTGCAGGTCCAGGTAACGGTTCCATGTCATCGGTCATGCAGGAGGCGGCAATGGACATAATGGAAGAGGGTATGCCAATCGTTCGTACTTCGCGAGTAGGGAATGGAACGGTTTCGCATAAGGATGATTATTTGACTGCTGATTCATTGAATCCGCACAAAGCTCGCATACTGCTAATGCTTGCGCTCACGGTTACAGATGATGAAGAGGAAATTCAAGAATACTATGATTCGTATTAATAGAGAGAGGTGAATGGGAACCCCTCCAACTGGTGATGGAAGCCATTGAAAAAGTTAAAACCAAACTTTTTCAATGGCCTCTGGTGATGGCTGGAGGGGTTTTGTCGATGGATGTCAAGTGAGCGCTTTCAATTGTATTTAGAGTGTTAAAAATTAAAAATGAGGCGTTTTCATGTCAAGATAGGTCACTCTCGATAAAAAAGTGAGCGTTTTCACTAAGAATAACAGTTGACAAGAGTGCACGGACATATTATAGTATCTGTAACCGGTTACAGGCGAGGCGAGAGAACATGACAACAATCAAAGATGTAGCAAAGTATGCCGATGTGTCGGTTGCTACAGTATCTAGAGTGTTAAACAAAAAAGGATATGTGAGTAAGGATGCAGAAATAGCTGTATTAAAGGCCATTAAGGATTTAAATTATAAGCCGAATTCTGTTGCGCGATCTTTGTATCATAAGACATCTAAGATGATCGGCTTGCTCATTCCAGACATTTCGAATCCGTTTTTCCCAGAATTAGCACGTGCCGTTGAGGATGTTGCGTTAACATACGGATACACGGTTGTGATCTGTAATACGGATGAAGATAAAAAGAAGGAACAGCAATATGTGGATGCGCTTAAGCAAAAGTATATTGATGGTCTGATCCTATCAACGAATCAATTATCGATCGATGATTACAAAAGCTTACACGTACCATTGGTTGCTCTTGACCGCTCAATTAGTGATTCTGTTCCAATCGTAACAGCGAACAACTTTATCGGAGCACAACAGGCGACAGAGTACCTCATAGACAATGGAAGTACGTTTATAGCTCATTTAAGAGGGCCGGTTGGAGTGAAGACTGCTGACCAGCGCTACAAAGGATTCAAAGAAGTTGTGGAAAAGAAAGGAATTGCTCATGTAGTCGTGGAGTCTGAATTCAACATTCACCATGCTAAAAAGACCGCACTTGATTTGTTTGAACGTTATCCATATATCGATGCGATATTTGCCAGTAGTGATATTATGGCAGCTGGAGTGATGAAGGCAGCAAAGCAGGTGGGTAAAGAGATTCCAACGGATGTGCAATTAATTGGATTTGATGGGATTCCGCTTGGTGAGATGCTGACTCCTTCATTATCAACCGTTATCCAGCCAATTTATGAAATGGGTGCCATTTCTACAAGGCTATTAATTAAGCAAATTGAAAAGCAACCATTAGAAACATTGCATTATGAATTAGAGACACAATTGAATATACGCGAAACGACGAGGAGTGAAGAATATGAGTAAATCAAAGCCTATTATTACGGTTATCGGAAGTATCAATATGGATATGGTGACAATGACGGGCCGAGTACCGGAGCAAGGTGAGACAGTCATGGGTGAGGGCTTTCGCACAATGCCTGGTGGAAAGGGAGCGAACCAAGCCGTTGCGGCAGCTCGCCTAGGTGCAGAAGTTCATATGATAGCAAGAGTAGGGGAAGATTCTTTTGGTAAAGAGCTTCAGTCTCATTTGAAGGAGCAAAATGTTAATATCGACAATGTGGAACCGGTTACAGATAATCATACAGGTGTTGCGACCATTGTGCTTTCGGAGCGAGATAATCGAATTATCGTATCAGCGGGTGCTAATTATGATGTGACACCTGATTATATCATGCAGCATTTAGCTATTATTGATCGAAGTGATATCGTTATCGTTCAATTAGAAATTCCGATTGAAACGGTTGAATGTGTAACCGGTTACTGCAAAGAAAAAGGAATACCGATTCTGTTAAATCCGGCCCCAGCTCATCCGTTATCGCCTGCTATCTTAGATGCTGTGACTTATTTGACACCTAATGAGAAGGAAAGAGATGAGATGGAGCTTGATAGAGAGACCTATAAGGAGAAGCTAATTGTCACGCTAGGGGAAAAGGGCGTCAGTTATTTAACAGATGACCTAGCGGAAGAAATTCTTCCCGGATATAAGGTTGATGTAGTCGATACAACAGGTGCTGGTGATACCTTTAATGGTGCTTTGGCTGTGGCGCTTGGACGCCAAATGAAGATGAAGGATGCGATTCAATACGCGAATGCAGCCGCTGCATTATCGGTGCAGAAATTCGGAGCGCAAGGTGGGATGCCGACCGATGAAGAAGTGAGGGATTTTTTAGCAGAAAGGGCTCATGCAGAATGAAGAAAAAGGGGATTTTAAATAGAGATATTTCAAGTGTTCTAGCTAAGCTCGGACATACGGATCAAATTGTCATTGCCGATTGTGGGTTGCCCATTCCTGATGGTGTACCATGTATTGATTTGTCATTGGAGTTAGGTGATCCGACCTTTTTACGGACGTTAGATGTTGTGTTAGCTGATATGGAAGTAGAAAAAGGTATTGTTGCGAAGGAAATAAAAATGAGAAATGCCCAGATGTGTGAAACCATTCAGCAATATGAATTTCCAATTGAGTACGTAGACCATGAACGCTTAAAGAAACAGAGTCAAACGGCAAAGGCTGTTATTCGTACAGGTGAGACGACTCCATATGCCAATATTATTTTGCAGGCTGGTGTTATTTTCTAATTGGAGGTGAGTGTAGATGATTGAGATGACGGAAATCAACAAGTCCTTTAATGGGAATCAAGTATTGAAGCAGGTCAACTTTGAAATTAGAAAAGGAGAAATCCATGCACTAATGGGGGAAAATGGCGCTGGAAAGTCAACGCTAATGAAAATTCTTTCAGGTGTATACGAGCGAGATTCAGGAACGGTTGTCGTGAAGGGTAAAGACGTTCACTATACAAGTCCTAAGCAGGCAGAGAAGGATGGTATTGCTGTTATTCATCAGGAGCTGAATATCTTACCAGAGCTAACAGTTGCAGAGAATTTATTCCTAGGGAATGAGAAAACGCTTGGGAAAACGGGTTGGATGAAGACGAAGGAAATGAACAAGATCGCTGAGAAGCAGCTGGTCAAGCTAGGCTTGAAGCTTAAACCAACGACGTTAGCGAAACACCTTTCAGTTGGAAAGCAGCAAATTATTGAGATTGCCAAGTCACTCATGACCAATGCAGAGGTCATTATTATGGATGAGCCAACTGCCGCTTTGACTGATCGCGAAATTGATACGTTATTTGAGATGGTGGAGAAATTAAAGCAAAGTGGTGTCTCGTTTGTTTATATTTCTCATCGCATGGAAGAAATTTTTTCGATATGTGACCGAATTACTGTTTTACGAGATGGACAATATGTTGGTACGAAAACGATTAAGGACACGAGCTTTGATGAGATTGTGCAAATGATGGTTGGACGAGAGCTTGGTCAACGTTTTCCTGAGCGGAAAGAGAATGTGGGTGAAACGAAGCTTTCTGTAAAGAGTTTGTCACGTAATGATGAATTTAAAAACGTTACCTTCGATATAAAAAAAGGAGAGATTTTTGGCATCTCTGGATTGATGGGGGCAGGTCGATCTGAGTTAGTGGAGACGATCTTTGGTTATCGAAAGGCTGACCGTGGTGAGGTGTATATTGACGGTCAAAAAGTAACGATACGGAGCCCGGCAGATGCAATTGCCCAAGGGGTTGCTTTCGTTTCAGAAGATCGAAAATCAAAAGGATTAGTGGTTGATTTTTCTATTCGAGAAAATTTGAATATAACCAATTTAAAGACCCTGTCTGAAAAGGGCTGGATGATTCAATCTCGTGAAAAGGCATTGTATACCGAAATGGCTAAAAAGCTTCACATTCGCTCTTCTGGCTCTGAACAAAAAGCAAAGTCATTAAGTGGCGGTAATCAACAAAAGGTGGTCATTGCCAAATGGCTTGGGATGAAGCCCGATGTGTTAATTCTAGATGAACCTACTCGCGGAGTTGACGTTGGTGCGAAGAAAGAAATCTATTCGATTATGAATGATTTAGCGAGTCAAGGTGTGGCTATTATCATGGTTTCCTCTGAGCTACCTGAAATCATTGGAATGAGCTCACGAGTAGCGGTGATGTGTGAAGGTGAGCTTATGACCATATTAGATCGGAAGGAATTATCAGAAGAGAAGATTATGCATTATGCGACAGGGGGAGATAAGCATGTTCGCTAATAAACGGCTGAGTTCTATTCTAAGTATGTTAGGTCCTTTTATCGGCCTTATACTTATTGTTATCATCATTTCAATCTTGAATCCGAGCTTTTTATCCGCATCTAATTTGTTAAATATTTTGCGGCAAGTATCCATTAATGCGTTAATTGCATTTGGAATGACGTTTGTTATTTTGACAGGGGGAATTGATTTATCGGTTGGCTCCATTCTCGCATTTTCAGGAGCGGTAACAGCTTCATTAATTGCCTCGGGCGTTGATCCTGTGCTTGCGGTGTTAATCGGATTAATTGTTGGAACAATACTTGGTGCCTTTAATGGATTTGTCATTGCAAAAGGGAAGGTAGCCCCTTTTATTGCAACATTGGCGACGATGACAATCTATCGTGGATTAACGTTATTCTTTACAGGTGGACAACCTATTTCCGGTATTGGGGACAGTTCGTTTTTCGCGATGATTGGTCGAGGCTACTTCTTTGGCATTCCTATGCCAGCTGTGACGATGATGCTAGCATTTGTTGTTTTGTATTTAATTTTGAAGAAGACCACATTCGGTCGTCGTGTATATGCCGTTGGTGGTAATGAAGAAGCGGCGATCTTATCAGGAATTAGTGCGAGTCGCATTAAAATATACGTGTACTCGTTAACAGGTTTTCTATCTGCGTTAGCAGGTGTTATTTTAACGTCAAGATTAAGCTCAGCCCAGCCAACTGCGGGACAGATGTACGAGCTTGATGCAATTGCGGCGGTTGTACTTGGAGGAACGAGCTTAACTGGTGGACGAGGTTGGATCGTCGGCACGTTAATAGGTGCCTTGATCATAGGAGTTCTGAACAATGGTCTCAATTTATTGGGAGTGAGTTCATTTTTTCAACAAGTTGTCAAAGGTAGTGTGATCTTATTAGCGGTACTATTAGACCGCAAAAAAAATGCATAAAGGGGAAGGTTAAAATGAAAAAGAAATTAATGATGTTAGTTGTAACAATTATGAGCATGTGGTTAATGGCGTGCTCGATGGAATCTCCAGTAGAGAATGGTGATCGTGCAGACGGCGATAGTGATGAATTAGTTGTAGGGTTTTCCATTTCAACGTTAAACAACCCGTTCTTTGTGACATTGCAGGAAGGGGCGGAAGCTAAGGCAGATGAGCTAGGAATTGAATTAATCACCGTTGATGCGCAAGATGATGATGCGAAGCAAGTGAACGATGTGGAAGATCTCATTCAGCGTGGTGTTGATATTATTTTAATTAACCCGACCGATTCTTCTTCCGTTGTGTCAGCTGTCGAGTCGAGTAATGCTGCGAACATTCCGGTTATTACAGTGGACCGTGGATCTGATGGTGGAGAAATTACGGCTCATATTGCTTCAGACAATGTAGCAGGTGGCGAAATGGCGGCAGAATTATTAGTTGAGTTAGTCGGTGAAGGCGCTCAAGTAGCTGAACTAGAAGGTCTTCCAGGTTCATCAGCAGCACGTGAACGTGGAGAAGGGTTTAATAACGTAGCAGACAATGATCTAGATGTTGTAACGGCACAATCAGCGAACTTCAATCGAGCAGAAGGTTTATCCGTGATGGAAAACATTCTCCAAAGCAATCCAGATATCGTCGGTGTTTTTGCTCATAACGATGAAATGGCTCTTGGGGCATTAGAAGCAGCTATTGCGGCTGGGCGTGATGATTTAGTTATTGTAGGGTTTGATGCGACAGAGGATGCTGTTGCAGAAGTGGATGCTGGTCGTTTAGCCGGTACAGTTGCACAGCAACCCGTCTTAATCGGAGAGGAAGCGATTGAAGCGGCAATGAGCCTATTTAATGGTGAGGATATAGAAGAATTTATTCCAGTTGAGCTTGATCTTATTAGAGATTAGCTGTAAAAGAATCTGCGTTTAAGGTTGGATGAAAGGGGAATCCATCATCCAACCTTAAAGCCTTTGTCGTGCTGGTAGGCCAAACGGAACCTCATTCCGTTAAAAGGAAGAAATACGTCGTTTAAGCGTATGAAGAGGAACGTCATTCCGTTAATGAGCCAAAAAAAGAGAAATGTGAAGCACAAATAGTCAAATAGCGGAATGAGGTTCCATCAAGAAGGTTGTAATAAGAGGAGGGTCCTGAAAAAGTAAAAATCAACCTTTTTCAGGGCTCTCTCCTGCATGATTTTCTAATCTGAACAGATCTATTAGTTAATCGTTAACTGATAGGTACAGCCACATGCGCCACAACTGCATACTAACCAATTACACGTTTGACATTTATAATCGAATTGTGAGTCAAGGCCCTGTTTACAGTCAAAGCAGTGTGTGACTCGTTGAGCAGACTGCGGTTTGGAAAAAAGGAAATCGACCATTGAGCCTAGTAAGCTTGAGTTTTTTTGAGTGGGTGGGGGAACCTTTTGTGTTTGCATATAGGTTCGATTTTTCGCTTTTATTTCAGCTATTCGTGCTCTTGTTGCTTTTCTTTGCGCTTGTTGTTGGCGCCTGTCCTCTTGTTGCTTTTGTAGTTGTGCCTCGAATCGTCGCTGTTTTTCCTGTTCTTCTCGCTCTTGCTGCTTAACGTATTCATCGACCTTAGCGACTAATGCTTCGTCATCTTTAGCGGTTATTAAAAGATAGACGTTTTGTGTCGATGATGGATTGTTTCTTTGTATGTCGTAGCAAATGCCGATTAGCTTCTTGCTGTCATGAAAATGAGGCAGGATAGTGTCTGTAGTGTTAGGGAGTAAGGAGATCTCTCCATGCTTCGTAAACGCCTTTAATTGATCCTTTATCGTAAAAAAAGTGATTTTCTCCCGTTTTGATATCGCGACAATAGCAGGTAGCTGTAATTCAACGTGGGTAAATGTTTGCTTCATGACCAACCTCGCTTTATCCTTCTTATGATCTAGGTATATCGTAACACGCATGACTGAAAGAGAGAAGATGTTGAAATTAAATAAACGTTTAATTAAATGGAGTCTAGAGCAATTGAAATCAAATTTCTTTTAAGTCTATCGTTAAATAGTCGTTCACTTTTATGATGGCATGAAGTTATTTTACAATCTAATTAGAAATATCAAGATGGGAGGAACTCGAAGGAAAAATAAGGTATACTAGAAGGCAGGTATTAGATAAGAAGGTGAAGGGTTAGCTGATCCCCTAATGGAAGGGGGTGATGCGTTGACTGCTTTTGAGGGCATCTCATTGATGATTATGTTTGGAATGCTTGTGATTTCAATCTTATCATTTAAGGATGAGGACAAGAAGTAGCCACCCTTTGCTGGCAGCATAAAGGGTGGCTGTGTGTCACCGGTTTTAGAAGATGACAGCTTCCCAAAACTGGGAATATCTAATGCTCAGAATGGCTAATGTTACCAGCATTGGCCATTCGTTTTTTTAGTGTATGTGTTGATAGGTTAAAAATACCATAAAGTGAGTCAATTCGCAAATGGTTGAGTAAAAATAAATCCTAGTATGTGCTGCGCGAAGAGGAGATTGCCGCCATCAGAGAGTTAATGAGTACTCCCCCTGCCGTTAAATAACGGAAAATCCGTAGGTTGAGGAGATAGGGTCCTCCTCCTTGCGCTATTTCAGCAAAAATAGGGTGAAATGGGTCTGGAAAGCTTAAATAGAGGAATGAGGAACCCAAACGCTGTGAATAGACGAACTTGAGAGGGAATAGCGGATTGAGGAACCGCTACACTGAGAATGCCCCCAACTACCCACGACCTTTCCGAAATTCAGATGGTGTACATGATTTCTTTCGTTTGAATATGCGAATGAAATAACTTGTGTTCTCAAAACCTACCTCAAGAGAAATGTCGAGAACGGAGCGATCTGTCTCCTTTAGTAGCTTCGCGGCTTTATTAATGCGGACATGATTCATGTAGTCAATTGGTGTCATTTTAATATACGATTTGAAAAAACGACTAAAGTGACCGTCGCTCATTTGAATATGCGAGGCAAGGTCGTTAACAGTAAGACGTTCTTGAAGGTTTTTATCCATATACGTGAGCACCTGCTTCAGACGAGTGATGTTCTCGCTCTTTTCGGTTCGAGCTGGTGATTTCCGTTTAACCTCATATTCGTCCATAAGGTAAGCGAATAGGAGAAAGAGCTCCCCTTTTATTAGCAAAGGATAGGTTGAATTCTTTTCATCATAATGTGAGAGGATGGCTTCGATATGACGAAAAGCGCTAGCTTCTTTAATGAGAATTGGTTCGTCATCGTCCCACTCTAAAAGTCGGTCAATGAAATGACTTTGTATCGTATCATAGGTCGCGCTGTTGATGAGCTGACTATGAAAGACGATTGCTTGCAAGCGGAAAGGCTCGTTGCCCACTGGATAAGCAGCGTGTAGCTGTCCGCTCGGAATGAATAACGCCTCTCCCTCCTGCAATGTCACTTCAGATGCACCGACCCGAATTAGCGCTTGACCATGTTCCATAACGAGAAATTCCATCTCATGGTGCCAATGCCATTGAAAAATCACATCCCCATCAAGATAATCGACCATATAAATATGAAAGGCAAACATCGGGTCACCGTGAACGCGATCCTCTAATAATGTATCCTTATTCATTTTATTCTCTCCAATATATCAGAATTGTGTTATGATTATGTGTCAATTATACAAGAAATACTCGTAATTAATCAGTATTATTTTAATTATAAAATAAAATAAGTGAACGAGAGGGGAATGCGAGATGAAATTCAGTAATGGACAATGGCTGACAAAAGAGGGTTATCAATTAATTAGTCCAGTCGAATTGTTTGATGTTGATCAGCATAAGGATTCGGTTACGCTAGTTGGTCCTCCAAAACCAATTGTGAATCGTTCGGGGCAGCTTGATACACCGTTAATTGAAGTGAATTTATCTTCACCGATGAAAGATGTGATTCGAGTACAAGTGGATCATCATAAAGGAGCACGTGATCTTGGGCCTCATTTTGAAATCAAAGAGGATGAAAATGTAACCGTTTCAATTAAAAACAATGATGAAGGTGTTGTTTTTTCAAGTGGAGATGTAAGCGCACAAATTAGTAAAGAAGGTGGATGGGAGCTTGGCTTCTATTATAAAGATGAGCTTCTAACAGCGAGTGAATTCAAAAGTGTTGCCCATGTTATTGCTGATGATGGCCAGACGTATATGCGTGATCAGCTCAGTATTGATCCTGGTGAATATGTGTATGGATTAGGTGAGCGTTTCACGCCATTTGTGAAAAATGGTCAGGTCGTTGACATTTGGAATAAGGATGGCGGTACGAGCTCTGAGCAGTCGTATAAAAATATCCCGTTCTACTTAACGAATAAGAATTACGGTGTGTTTGTTAATCATCCTGAAAATGTTTCATTAGAAGTAGCTTCAGAGCATGTGTCAAAGGTACAGTTTAGTGTGCCAGGGCAGAAGCTAGATTACTTTATCATTGGTGGCTCGTCGATGAAGGAAGTGTTGGAGAATTACACATCGTTAACGGGTAAGCCAGCATTACCTCCTGCGTGGACGTTTGGGTTATGGCTGACGACTTCCTTTACAACAGATTATGATGAGGACACAGTTAATTCCTTTATCGATGGAATGGCAGAGCGTGACCTGCCGCTACATGTGTTCCATTTCGATTGCTTCTGGATGAAGGAATTCCAATGGTGTAACTTTGAGTGGGATGACCGTATCTTTCCTGAGCCTCAGCAGATGCTTGAGCGCTTGAAGGCGAAGGGCTTGAAGATTTGTGTTTGGATTAATCCGTATATCGCACAGCGTTCTAGCTTGTTTATGGAAGCGAAGGAGAATGGCTATTTCATTAAAAAAGAAAATGGTGATGTATGGCAGTGGGATTTGTGGCAGCCTGGAATGGGAATTGTCGATTTCACGAATCCAGCAGCGTGCCAATGGTATGCGGATAAGCTACGTGATCTTGTTGATATGGGTGTCGATTCCTTTAAGACAGATTTCGGTGAGCGTATTCCGACAGATGTCGTATACCATGACGGTTCTGATCCAGTGAAGATGCATAACTATTACACGTTCCTCTATAATAAAGTCGTCTTTGATGTGCTAGAGGAGAAGCTTGGCAAAGGGGAAGCTGCATTATTCGCTCGTTCAGCAACGGCTGGTGGTCAGCAATTCCCGGTTCATTGGGGAGGAGATTGTACGGCAACGTATGCATCGATGGCGGAGAGCTTACGTGGTGGGTTGTCGTTAGGAATGTCAGGGTTTGGCTATTGGAGTCATGACATTGGAGGCTTTGAAAGCACAGCAACGGCGGATGTGTATAAGCGTTGGGCCGCATTTGGTTTATTATCGAGTCATAGCCGTCTCCATGGAAGTAGATCATATCGTGTTCCGTGGTTATATGATGAGGAAGCCGTTGATGTCGTCCGTCACTTCACGAAGCTGAAATGTCAGCTCATGCCATATTTATTCAGTGAGGCCAATGAGTCCTCACAAAAAGGAATTCCGATGATGCGACCGATGGTACTTGAATATTCGAATGATCCGAATTGTGATCAGCTTGATCGTCAATACATGTTAGGTCAGTCTTTACTTGTAGCGCCAATCTTCAATGAAAAAGGAATCGCTAAATATTATTTACCAGAAGGAACGTGGTCGGACTTTGTAACAGGTCGTACGATTGAAGGAGGAGCGTGGAAGCAGGAGCACCATGATTATTTAAGTGTGCCACTCTTTGTTCGCCCGAACTCTGTCATTGCGGTTGGTCACAATGATACGAAGCCTGACTATGATTTCGCTGATCACGTCGACTTCCAGCTATTTGCGCTTGAAGCAGGAAACAAAGCGGAAACGACTGTTTACGCTGAGCAAGGTGAGGAGGAAGTATCGTTTACAGCAACGCGAGAAGGAGAAACGATTACGATCTCGGTTACAGGAGCCAGTAAGCCATATACGGTTACGTTACGTGGTGTGAATCGTGTAGCAGGTGTGACTGGAGCAACAGCTGAGGATAGAGAGCTTGGTATAAGCTTAACTCCTGCAAAAGGTGAAAGTACGATTGTCGTTACGTTGTAAGGTGGTACCGAAAGAGTTACAAATCAATTTTTTCAGTTCCCTTTTGTAAGAGGACGTATCCTGTAAGGTCAATGCTGACCTTATGGGATGCTTTTTTTCCTCTAGGTGGATATTATTTATGAGCAAGGATTGCTTTCGTATATGAGGTGAAATCAACTAAATGATTCTCAATCACTTTCTCTAAAATTTGAATGTTGATTTCTTGATAATCATGTACAGCTACATTTCGAAAACCTACCATTGCTTTCATACGATGGGATAATGATGAAGGTATGAGGCCTTCCTGTTCGATGATGGTAAAGGCATCACGGCTATTTTGTGGAATACCTAGCTGCTTCGTTGCAACAATATGCATCGCTAAATCAATACACGCTTCGCAAGCTCTTTGTAAGTTGAGAACAATGGAGTCTTGTTTGGTGAAATCTGTTAGGTTGTTACGGTTATTGTCATAAACGTCTTTAATTCGTGTTAGGCAGCGTTCCACAGTACTTACTTTGTTTAATATGACATTATTCTCCATATATAGTCCCCTTTTCGTTGATTGTATCTAAAACGGGTTTGCGTTCTTCGTTCAGTTTTGCATACATTTTGAGCGCTCTCATTTCATACCACATTCGCTTTGTCTCGTCTGAGCAGTAAATGATTTTGCCTGATTGGATAATTTCAACTCGAAAGACAATGCTTGCTTCTTTCAAGTCAATGAGATCCACATCGCGATTAAGTTGTGACGCTAATTTTTGTGCAAGCATAAAGCGTTCATAATTAGTCAAAGACGTTTCGCTTAAGTAAGCAATATCAATATCACTGTCGTTTCGGAAAAATCCATTCGTTGCAGAACCAAACAGAACAATGAAAATAGGGGAAACTCTTTCAACAAGACAGGCTATTATGGCATGCTTATCCACCAATGGAAATCCCTCCATTTCCTGTTTGCAATTATTATATCATCTCTTATAGGCCTTGCGCATTAGTATTGTTGCTTCCACCGTGAGTACCAATCGCTAATAACTGGATCTATTTCTAAGTTCATATTTGATAAACTTTTCGATAATTGTTGATATTGGTAGTCGACAAACATTCGGTAGTTTAAGCTTGCGTATGTTTTCATTAAGGAAAAGGATATTTGTTCATCTTCAGGTCTGATTTCAAGTATTTTTAAATACCAGTGAACGGCTTTTTCTAAATCATTGGTTTCCATATAACAATTTGCAATAAGTCTGGCACGATGAAGCCATAATTCCTCTAATTCAAACCTTTCATTCTCTAGCCATATGTAATCATTTGTTACTAAATAAGACCCTGAATACAAGGACATAATGTCTTCATAAATCTCAAGAGTACTATTAGTGATTGAAGGAGCTGCTTCTAATTTTCGTTTCCATTCATTTTTATCTAATATAACGTTTTTTAATTCTAGTAAATATCCTTCATGTACATTAGATACGACTATATAATTTTGAAATGACCCAAAGGTTTTGCGAATATTGTAAATACTCATGTACAAGTTAGAATAAGCCTTCTTTAGGTTGTGCTGTCCCCATAATACGTCAATAATTTGCGATTTTAAGACTGTTTTCCCTTCATGTTGAAGTAGATACAGGAATAATTCCTTGGATTTACTTGTCCTCCAAGTAATCTTTTCAAAGCTGTAGGAATGAGAATAGTGTACCTTAAAATCACCTAATACATTTATTCTAAGTGGACTAGTAGAATCTGATTTTGTTTTATTTAAAGTTGAAGGGAGTGTTTCGATTCGTTGAATTGTATTTTCTAATCGTTCAGGGGAGACAGGCTTTAGTATATAATCTAAGGCATTCAATTCAAAGGCTTCAATTGCATATTGGTCGTGCGCAGTGACAAAGACAATATTAATAGAAGGGTTAACTTGAAGTATCTTTTCTGCAAGAACGAGACCATTTACTTTTCTCATCTCGATGTCTAAGAAAACTAAGTCGGCTTCAGCTAATAGCTTCTTCTTATCCTCGATCGAAGGTTTAGTTGATTTGAAAAGTATATTAATATATTTTAATTTAGCTAATTTCCGTTCTAAAAACGTTAATGCTAATGGCTCATCATCAAACAAACAAACATTCATATTATATTCTCCTTTTTTTAGATAGTTTTTCAGTAATGAACATATAAATTTAATGGATATACATAGTACGCATTTGCTAGTTCGAAAGAATATCGTTCCGTGTAGCGAAAATACATATTTCTATATTGATATAATGATAACCTACTACAAAACTATTTATGGAATCGTTTTGTAGCAATCTCCTAAAGAGTAAGTAATGAATATGATAAAAGTATAATAGTCAGAAATCTATACAAATATAAAAAACAGGACTATATAATCATTTTAAATGAAAATAGAGTTCTATATTCAGCAAAAACCGACAAAGTCATTATAAAGAACTATTAATTTATGCCTATTTATGTCGTTTTTGTTTAGTTATTGTGAATGTGATCCTTCTATACTAAAAAGGTGGTGGCTGCTCCGTCCTTAGAGTAAAAGTCTAAGGCTTTTGGAGGAGTTAATCAAAATTTGAACGAGAAGGAGTGATACGGAAATGAGACGCTACAAGTCCAAAATGGTCATTTTTATGATTTTTATTTTAATTTGGGGAATAGTCGTACCTGGATTCGGTGGTCAAACAGTATTGGCTGCTGGATTAGAAGACATTGAATACAATCCGCTTATTGGCGATGAGGTACAAGTGGCTCCTAATTTTCAAATTAGTGAAGTCGCTACTCCGTCATTAGCTGAGGGGAAACTAATCTTTCGTATTGAAGAACCATATGTGGGTACGGATAAGTTAGTTATCCCAGAAGGTACTACGACGACAGTTGATGTGGATGGAGAAATCAAGACGATTACTATTAATGCGAATGGAGAAATCCTTCTAGATGGTGCTCCGATTGCTTCTGTTAATCGTATAAATAACGGGGAAGCGGGTCCACTTCAAATTGATTTGTCTACACCATTACCGAATGGGAACTTTGAGCAAGTTGGACACACTGGTTATGTCCCTGATTGGGATATCTATCCTAATGAACATGTAACCTATGAATCCTATCAACCTATTATTCTAGGTGAATTGGCTTCTAGAACACAAGGGAGACCGTACACGCAAATTTCAGACAGTGGACCACCATATACGGTCTCTGGCCCAGATTATACGTACATAACGGATGTAAGGTATGATGGGACAGGTGGGAGACCTAATTATGAAGGTTCAGAATCGACCCAATTTGATATTCGAGATATAAATAATTTATACAGAGGCGTTTTTATAGCGAATGATCCTAATGATGATGAACCTGAAAGTAGAAATTATTTAAAATTAGGATTTCAACGAGGACTAGTGAACGATTCAACGTCTTCTGCGCAGACATCAGCTTTTGCTGTACAGGCAACAAGTAGTGCGTTTTATGCGAATGCAGGCGATCAATTGTACTTTGATTGGAGAGCGAGAACGACATCGAATACGAGTACACATGACGATTATGAAGTGTATGGGTTTCTTCTAGATGCTAATACGGAAGAGGTCGTTAGTTTATTGATGTATGGTAGAGGCTTTGATCAATACTGGACAACGACTAATGGAACTGTTGATGAAACCGGAAATTATAAATTCCGTTTTGTAGCTGGTTCATTTGATCGAACAGGTGGCCGAGCATTAGGTGCAGAATTACGTATTAATAATGTCCGTGTTGTTAGTAGTCAAGTTTCTACAGAAGTGGTAGAGGCGATTGCTCAGCTTGTCTATTATCAGAATACGGAATACAGTGGTGACCGTCCAGTTAACATTGAGTTAACAGATGCCAACAATGGAAGTGTTGAATTAGTAGATAGTGAGCTTGTTATTAAAATGAATACGCAAGAGGAGGCAAGTGCAGAGTTAACATCTGATTTAGAGATTGTTGGACCCGAAGATGGTGAATTCATTTATCATCCAACGCAAAAAGGGATTGCAGGTACGACGCAACCAGGTTCATCTGTAGATGTAGTCGTTACTAGTCCTGAAGGTCATATAGTCTACAATGGTCCAGCAAATGTAGAAGAGGATGGCGCTTGGTCTATTGAGCTTGCTGATGATTTGATACGAGGGGAGTACACGATAGAAGCTACTGCATCTAAGGGTGGCGCAACATCTGATGTAGAAGTGACGAATTTTACGTTTGTCGATTATGCTGAATTAGAAGATTACTATAATGTAGTGAAGGATTTAGTTGAATCCGAGTATCAGTCAGGGTGGGATAGTGATTCATCAGATCGTGATCCTGCATTTTCAGAAGCACTTCAAAATGCAAAAGATATTTTAGACGAAATAGCTAATGCAGGTGGTTCAAATCCGAACCAGGCAGCTATTGATCAGGCTTTAAGTGAATTACAAAATGCAAAAGATGGTTTAGTTAGAGTGTCTCCAGTAGAACATTTTGCAAGCTTTGAACATGGTTCAAATGAGCTTGTGATTGAATTTGATAAAAGTGTTGTGTTTGCAAATTTGGAAAATACGACAGATGGATTTACTGTAACAGTAGGCGAAGGTGAACATGAACGTCAATTAACAGTTACAAATGCAGTCGCTAATGGTGTTAACGTGATATTAACTGTTGATGAGGAGTTAGATAGTGATGTGAAAGTCACTGTTGCATATAATGAAGAATTAGCAGGTAGCAACTTAATTGGTGCTGAAGAAGACAATCCAGGACCAGTTCGAGATTTTCAGGGAGATTTTCCTGCGACGGATGAATTTGGGGCAGCGCTTCAAATTGAAGGAACGACTGGTAACACAGATGACTCAACGCCGTCATTTAATGGTACAGTAGACGGGGAAGTAGACTCTGTTAAGGTTGATATCGTTGACGCAGATGGGAACGTTGTGACGGAGATTCTTGCTATAGTCAATAAAGAGGATGGCACGTGGACGGTATCTGATAGCGAGTGGGCAGGTTTGGAGCCACTTGATTTAGGTGATTATCAAGTAGTTGTGACAGCAACAAAAGAAGGTCGTTCTGCAGTTGTGAAGGAAGAATCATTCACAGTGGTTGATAAATCCGTTCTTCAAGAAGTACTTGATGAAGTCGTTCAATTTGAAGAAGATGATTATCGATCAGGATGGGATGATTTTGTTAGAGAATTAGAAAATGCGCAACAAGTAATAAATAATCCAACAGCTTCACAGAATGAAGTAGATCAAGCGTTAGAAGATTTACGAGTAGCGCGAGAGGGATTAGAGAAGCATGCACCTATTGCAGAAGATGCAAAGTTTCTCCATGGACACGGTGAAATCATTGTCGAGTTTGGAAAGAATGTAACTTTTATAGATGAAAATGCCGATTTAACAGCAGGATTTACGGTTACTGTTGATGGACAATTAGTCGAAGTGATCGCTGTTGAACGAATTGGCTTAGATCAAGAAGGGAAGTCAAATCAGTTAAAGCTTACTTTGGCTGATGGCACACAGCTTTCAAGTGATGCAGATATCCAAGTATTGTACGATGAAGAAGCTGGTAGCTCCAATCTCATTGGTGATGAAGAAAACGGAACGGCAGTAGCTAATTTTGAATTTGCTGCATACGATAGCTTCGGTCAAGCTCTGCAAATTGAAGGACCGAATGGCATCACAAATGATACGACTCCAGCGATAAGAGGTACTGTCGATCCTGATGCAGATCATGCGGTTATTACTATTATTGCGCCAGACGGAGAACGAATGGTCGTCAATCAAGATGATTTAATTATCAACCCAGATGGAACTTGGTCGTATCAAGTTCTAGAGAAGCTTGAACCAGGTGAATATCAGGTAGAAGTGACATCATCACAAGAAGGTCGTACAGATGTTACAAAATATCATAGCTTTATTGTTGTTGATAAGGAATCACTTATTCAATTAGAAGAAGGTATTGCAAATAGAGGATTACAAGATTCTGCATATACCGGTGATTCATGGAATGATTTTGACCGAGCGTTACAACATGCAAGAAATGTACTGTCAGATCCAGAAGCATCTCAAGATGAAGTAGATCAAGCTCTGGCGAATCTTGAAGAGGCTTATAAGAATCTTGTATATAAGCAAGGTTTGAAAGAAGAAGTAGCACAGTCAGAAACGCTCGATGAAGCACATTATTCGAAAGAGAGCTGGGCTCGTTACGTACAAGCCTTAGAGGCTGCTAAGCAAGTGTTGAATAATCCGGCATCTACACAAGAGGAGATCGATCAAGCAAGAGCTGACCTAGAAGCTGCGCGACAAGCATTAACTGTCGACAAAACCGCACTTCAAGAAGCTGTCGATTATGCGAAAGGGTTAAACAATTCTGATTACACGAGTAAAAGCTGGGAACGCTATCAAGAAGCATTAAGCAGAGCGCTGGACGTGTTAAATGACCCTAATGCTACTCAATTAGAAATAGATCAGGCGTTAGCTGAATTAATCAAGGCTAGCGAAGGGCTTGAAGAGTATAAGGAATTACCTAATACAGCTACTGCTCTATTTAATTATATGTTCCTTGGATTAGGATTATTGTTTGTAGGATTGACATTTATGCTTTTGAGAAAGCGTAAGCGAAGAGTGAATGTACAATAGATCGTTGAGAGAAGACTGCTTTCAAATGTAAGGAATAACGATGGAGCTTAGCTCTATTCACCTCGAAAGGAGAAACGACTTCTCATAACACGAAAAAATATAGCGACTCCGTACATTTTTTCAGGGGTATCCCAAAAGGTCCAGATGTACCTTTTGGGATACCCCCTTTTCATTGTACATAAAGCATAAAGCGTTTCTATTATATGATCTCTTTTAGGTTTTACACATTTCTGTAAAAAGGAAAATGATCCTATACTATCCGCGTTGTCTTCTGTACTATAATCATGAAAGAATAAGGAGTGGTTGGAGGGTATAGAAGTGGAGATTAATCGGAAGACCTTCGGTGGGATAGTTGTCGTTATAGCTTATCTGATTTGGTTTAGGGGAGGAGACAATCAATGGGTCATATTGCCCACATCGCTGATCTTTTGTATTGTTGGTGTGCTAATTTTAAAGGAGAAGGAACAACGGTGGTATGAGAATAATTGGTTTAAGGTGTATGTGAGCGCCTTTTTATTTATGTGTGTCTTTTTAGTGATGGAGTTTATTTTTCAAATGAAGGTTAGCTGGTTTATTCCTGAAGAAGCGATTTATTCCAAACCATATACTTCATTTTACACACAAATTTTAACGTATATCCTCTGTTTTTACTTATGGTTCGTATTTACTCGATGTTACTTTTGGGGTGAAGGTGAACAGTGGATAAGTAGATGGAGATCTTTTTTAATAATGCTTATGGTATTTGTAGTGGTTAATATATTGCTCATGAATGAATACCAATATGTAGATGAACGTTCGATACATAGTAATAGTGTATTTCATTCTAATACAACCATTGAGTGGGAAGAGATTCGATATACATTTATTGATTCGAACGTAAGAACAATGGCTGGTATGTATGGAAGGAAAGAGCGTATTTTTGAATGGGAGTTTCATTTCATTAGTGATGGGGATGAAATAACTTTTGCTGGTATGAATTTTAATCGAGATGATATTAATGGTTCTGCACTTATCATGAATGAGCTTAGGGAGAGAGATGTAACAATTATCGGTTTAATGTGGCAAATGCCTAAGAATGATTGGGATTATTTATATACTATTTTAGAAAGAGTTGATGAAGAGTTAGCAGAGCTTTATTCTGAGACTTTTTTTAATCATCCAGGCCAGTAGTGAATGTGCGAGCCATTGCAGTGTATAGTACTGTAATGGCTCTTACACTTTTTTAACGTTCTCTATACTCACTCGGATAATAATCCGTATTATTTTTAAAGACACGACTGAAATAGTGCTGATCCGGATATCCGACGAGCTTACCGACAGTTTTAATATCCATGTTTACGTTTGTCGTGAGAAGTCGCTTCGCTTCATTAATGCGAAGACGAGTTAAATATTTAATCGGAGTTTCTCCAGTATGTTTTTTGAAAACTTTGCTTAAATAATCGGTAGAAAAATTAAGCTGAGCTGCGATGTCCTTTAATGATAAGTCCTCATGAAAGTGATTTTTTATATAAAGCTTAATCGTTTCGATAAGCTCCTCAGGATCATAGCCAGCTAAGGAATTTACGACATGAGCTAGGGACTCAAGATCATTTTTTAATTGTAATTCGATTCGAGATAAGGTGGCACCGAGCTCCTCATTGACGGTTGGTTTCAACAAATATTCATTCACTTGAAAGGCAATGGCTTGGCGTGCGTATTCAAATTCGTGATGACCACTTATAATGACCACTTTAATATGCGGATAGCCGAAAAATAGCTGCTTGGCAAGCTCAAGACCATCCATCATTGGCATGCGAATATCAGTTAAAACAAGGTCAGGAAGGTGCTCTTCAATGAGAGTTAAAGCCTCTCTTCCGTTCATGGCTTCACCAACGACTTGGATCGTCTCGTTTAGTTCGTGAACTTTTTTCGTGATGCTGCGTCTTATTAATGCTTCGTCCTCGACGACGATCGCTTTGAATTTAGTTGTCATCCTTCATTCCTCCCTTTTTCTTTCGTGGGTGGAGGTGCTGATCGTAATCATTGCTCCTCCATTTTTTTTGTTTTGGATATTTACATTCAATTCTTGTTCGTACATGAGCTTCAACCTCGTTATGACATTCTTTAAGCCCATTCCGTTAATACTAAGCTGCGGTAACGCACGAAGCTTGTTTTCAGTAAGAAAGGCTTGAAGCTGGCTTATAATATCAGGGTCAAAGCCTGGACCGTTATCAGTAATCGTGATGGACCAGCTTGTATCAGTTTGTTGGCCAGTGATCGTAATATGCCAAGGGGGTGGAACATGTAACCCGTGCTTAATCGAGTTCTCCACGAGTGGTTGAATCGACAATTTCGGAACAATAATTGTGTTCATTTCGTCTGGGATATCAAAGGTATAGATAAGCTGATCTTCATAACGAATGTCCATACATTCTAGGTAGTGCTTCGTATAATTTAATTCGTCTCGTAATGGAACACCTTGTTTGCTCTCTGTAGCTATATATCGCAGCATAAAAGACATATTCTCGCAAAGCTTTACAATTTCATGATCCATTCCAGCCTCCGCCATTGCGCTAATGTTCGAAAGGTTGTTGTATAAGAAATGTGGATTCATCTGTGACTGGAGGGCGAGAAATTTCGCATCCATTTCCTGTGAACGGGCAATAAGTAGCTCATCGAGGGAATGAGATAGCTTTTGATTCATCGCGTGAAATGAACGATTTAATGTGTCGATTTCGCCGATCGAAAAGCTTTCAGTATGGAGATCATTCGTGTTGGATAAATTAGTTAGATCTATTTGCTTGATCTTTTTCGTTAATTGATTCAATGGTTGAGTCACTCGTTTGGAAACGATGAAGGAAATCCAAAGAATCACCCCGAGTGCAACAATGAAAATGATGGCGAACAAATAGGTCATTCGATTCAAAAAGGCGTAGAGCTCCTTTTGATTTTGAACAATGATGATGCTTAACCCTGTATCGGCAGAAGACGTATGGATCATTAATTGTTTACTATGGTCAGCTGGACTCGTAATGTGATGAGTCTTATCCTCTTGTAGCTGAAGCTGATGAATGATATTCAAATAGTCATCTCCATAAAAGGAATCTGATTGTTGTTCATAAGGGTAAAAAAAAGTGCCGCTTTCGTTAACGACATAAATATCAATTTGTTCATTAGCGTTCATCGTATTGTGAATCGAATGAAAGACCGTATGTGCCCCTTGTAAAATTTCAACAATCCCTTGTTCGACATAATGACGATCTTTATACACTCTTGTTAGCGCAACGTATGTTGGATTTGTCGAATGCTGTTTAATCGAATATGGGAGCTCCTCTTCACGAACGAGACTTATATGCTTAAATCCGTCTTTTGCTTTTGTTTCTGGATACCATGTACGATTTATGACGTCGATTGTAAGTTCACCATTAAAAAGACCAGCTCCGAGCATTTTGCCGTCAAAATCGTAAATGTTCGCTTGCTTCGCTGTTTGTGAGCTACTAATAATGGCAAGAATGACATCGATTAGTGTTGTCGTGCTTTCATATCGTTCAAGGTCAATTAATATGCCACCTTCATACTCCTCAGAAATGGGAGTGAGATCATTATTGAAATGCTCCTTTACTAAATTTGAGTAGACGATGTTCATTGAGAAATTGTTTATTTTCTCTAGCTCTTGATCAATCGCATGTGAGATCGAACGGCTCAATTGCTGTTGTTGCTCAGCTATATTATTGCGATTGTAATTGTATAAGGCGGTGAACAAAATGGCCGCAATTAAAAATAAAACGATACAAAAGAAGAGTGAATAATAGTTAAATAAGCGTGACTGTAGCGTTTGATGAGTAAGCGGTAACATCTTTGTTCCTCCTATGGTTATACCGTTCTAAAAAGTGCAAACGATAGGCCGTTTTTGTCTATTGAGCAAACATGAATGTAAGCGTATTCTTAATTTAGTAGGCGGCGCCGTTCTAGATAATAGTAAATCAAAAACACAGGGGGTTCAATAACCTTATGAAAAGAAAATGGATTGCACTTATGATGTCGACTTTATTATTAATCGTTCTAGCAGCATGTGGCTCAAGTGATGACTCAACAGGTGAAGAAGAGCGTAAAGATGTGACATTATCGTTTGGAACGCATCAATCTGGTATTCCTCGAACAGGGATTATGCAAGAGATGGCTGAGGATTTTGCAGAGGAAACAGGTATTAAGATTGATTTTCAAGTCGTACCAGATGCCCAGTGGCGTGATTTAATTCGAGCGAAATTATCAACAGGAGAAGCGCCAGATATTATTAATTTAGATGTCGATCCTTTAAGTTTAAATGCGAACTTAAGACCTGAGGATAATGCCCTTGACTTAACAGACGAAGAGTTTGCAAGTCGGATGGATGAAGAAATTTTACCATCCGTTAGCTATAACGATAAAGTCTATGGCGTAACGTATGCACCAAGAAAGATTTGGTATGTCTATTACAATAAGAGTATTTTTGAAGACTTAGGGTTGGAAATTCCAACAACCTATGAGGAATTTAAGCACGTCGCTGGTGCGATTCATGAAACAGGTGTTATTCCATTTTGGCAAGCGCCAGGAAGTGGCTGGTACCAAGTACTACCTTTATTTGAAATTGGTCCACATTATGAGAATGTAGAGCCAGGCACTTATGAGAAGCTTAATAACAATGAGATGCTCGTAGCTGAGATGGATCACTTAAAGACAGTGATCGAGCAGGTGAATGAATTTGCTGATTTGGGCTATTACGGTGAGAACTTCATCTCGAATACAGTAGAAGCAGGCTTAGATGCGTTCGGTCGTGAAGAAGCAGCGATGATTCTACGAGTTCCTGGTACTGAGCAAGAAATTATTGATGCTCATCCTGAAATGGACGGTAATATTGGATTCTTCGTTATGCCGTGGGGCGATAACCAAACAATTGGTGTGAACCCAGGTGGATCAGCGGCTATGTTTGGGAATCAGAATAGCGAGCATGAAGAGGAAATTCGTGAGTTTTTCCGCTGGATGACGAAAAATGAAAACATTCAACGTTTCTTTGACGGTGGTGAAGGAAACTTAACGATCAGCTGGCCAGAAATTGAACCGAAGCTAACACCTGATTATATTGAATACGAAGAAAATTTAGATTCAGGAACTGTTATGCAAGCGGCTGTCACATATATTGACCCACAGTGGATGGATATTGGGAAAGACATTTCTGGTATGTTTGCCGGAGCACTTACTCCAGAGCAAATCCTTGAGAATATTGACAATCGGCGAGCAGAACTAGCAAAAGTTCAGCAAGATCCTGCTTGGGATTAATGAAGCAAAGGGGGGTGTCCTAAGAGGTATTTACCTTTTGGAACACCCCTGAAAACGATGATAGCTGTTTTAGTGAGTACGGTGGCACCAAAAAAGTTAAAAATCAAACTTATTAGTGCTCCTGCAAGAACGAGTTGCTTACAACGAATAAAAAAAGAGACCTTTACTATCGTTGTTTCATTCATCGTCAGCAAAGATTTGGAAGGAGTGAGAGGATTGAATCGAAATAAGCTGTATCCGTGGTATTTTTCGCTTGGGGCGATTGTCATTTATTTTATCTTTATTGTATTGCCTTCCTTTATGGGGATTTATTATTCATTTACAGATTGGAATAGTTATTCGGATATTAAAAATTTCATTGGTTTGGACAATTATCGGACCATTTTGTTTGGGGATCAAGTGTATATGACGTTCATTAAAAATACATTTGTGTTCACGCTTGTGACGTCGATCGCCAAGACGGTATTAGGACTTTTAATTGCGATTCTGCTAGTTAATGGGGTACGGGCAGCAAATTTCCACCGAATGGTCATTTTTTCTCCGCAAGTGTTGTCCTTTTTAATTATCGGACTGGTTTTTAAAAGTTTGCTAGATCCGAATTTCGGTTTTGTCAATAATACGTTACGTTCTATTGGTTTAGATTTTTTGGCGATGGATTGGTTAGGCTCGCTAGCGTGGGCCATGCCGTCCGTGATGGCCGTTGATACGTGGAAGGGAATGGGCTATATTATGGTTCTCTTCATTGCGGGATTACTTGCCATTCCGAACGATTACTATGAGGCGGCAGAAATCGATGGGGCAGGCTTTTTCAAGCGCTTGTTCTCGATTACATTGCCGATGCTTTTGCCCACGATTACAATTACGACGGTATTGAACATTACGTATGGATTACGTGTATTCGATATCATATACGTCTTAACGAACGGTGGACCAGGGAATGCAACAGACGTGATTAACACAGCTGTCTATTCGGCGTTTGCAAAAGGATATTGGGGCTTAGGAAGTGCCTTGTCAACGTTACTATTTGTCATCATGGTTGTTGTTTCCTTCTTCATTATTCGTACGATGAACAAAAAGGCGGTGGAATACTAAATGAAAGCAAAAAAAGGGGTATCAATCCTACTGAATATCGTTGCTTGGCTATTAAGCATTATTGTGATTCTTCCGTTTGCTGTTATTTTGCTTAACTCTTTTAAAACGGATGCAGAGGCGACTGTTCTGACATTGCGATTGCCAGAGCAGTGGATGTTCGAAAACTACGCGATCGTGTTTGAACGTGGGAACTTGGCTGTATCGTTTTTTAATAGTATTTTACACTCGGTTGTGAGTACATCGATCTTAGTCATTCTCGTTGCGTTTGCAGCTTTTGTGTTAGCGCGTAATCCTTCAAAGCTCAATCAGGCGATTTATTTCTTCATTATATTAGGGATTACCCTGCCACTTAATTATATTCCGTTAATGAATGTAATGAAGACGCTTGGATTAATTAATTCGCATTGGGGGATGATCCTGCTATACACGGGAATGGGACTACCGATTTCATTATTTATTGCTTACGCATTTGTGCGGAATATTCCGCGCGAGCTTGATGAAGCGGCGGTCATTGATGGCTGCCATGCATTTAGTTTATTTTACCGAGTGATTTTGCCGCTATTAAAGCCAGTTCTTGTGACGATTTTTGTATTGAATTTCATGAATGTCTGGAATGAGTTTACAGCGCCACTTTATTTCCTTAACTCTGTAGATAAATGGCCAGTGACGTTAGCCGTGTTTAACTTTTTTGGACAGTTTAGCGCACAGTGGAATTTAGTGAGTGCGAATATCGTGCTAACATCGATCCCCGTATTGATTGTCTTTATTATAGGACAGAAGCATATTGTCGGGGGCTTGACGTCTGGTGCGGTGAAGGGGTAAGGATTGTTTAGCACACAAAGAATTGGAAGACTCTTTGTGTGCTTATTATTGTATATAATACGCTATCTCAAATGATAAAGGGACAGCGTATTTAAGAAATGAAGGACTCCGAAGAAAAAGTGAGATGCAGTTATTCAATGCTTTCTCATCATCAACATTTGCGTCACAATAGCCAGAATAGGCAATTCAAGCAATGGGCCAATCACTAACGCGAGGGCAATGAGTGGTTCATTCGGAAATGCGGCTATCGCTATCGCAAGGGCGATCGGAGAATTTCGGGCTAATGTCGCTAAGCTTAAGCTTACGCGGTCAGCTGTTACAAAGCCAATCCATTTCCCTATTCTTTGACTAATGACATAATTAATGATGAAGAAGCAAAGAATCGGAAGGATGAGTAGCCATAGTATGTCAAGGTGCTCGAATAGTAAGGAGCCTTGTGCAGCGAATAAGGAAGCGATTGCTAGGCTTAATAAGAGCATGGGAAAGACGCTTAGCGTTTGTAGTAGCTTTGTTTTTAAGACTGGCTTCCTTCCTAATACAAGGTTCGTTCCGAATGCGAGTGCTAGTGGAAGTACTAATACGACTACAAGGCTTTTAAGTAAAAGAGAAGGCTCAATCGTCCCAGATGTTCCGGCGAAGATAAACAGGTAAAAAGGCAGTAAGATGACCTGTAAAAGTAAGTTTAATGGTAGAATGGCTGTCGACAATGCGACATTCCCTTTTGCTATTCCTGTGAAAATTAAGTACCAATCCGTACAAGGTGTTACCATGAGCATGATGAAGCCGATCATTAACGCTGGATGATCACTCAAAAAGATGAGGGCAAGTATCCATGATAAAAGGGGTGTCCAAGCAAAATTGATGATGACGGATGTATAGGTGAAGCGAATGTTTTGAAACGCTTTTGTCATATCGGCAATCGGAATGTTTAAAAAGGTCAAATAAAGCATCAGCATTAAAAGCGGTGTGATCGCAGCTTCAGCATATAGATGAATGCCACTAATTTGTCCGACGCCAAGACCGATGATGACAGCGGCTAAAATGAGAAATGTATAGCTTTTTTCTAATAGATTCATTGCCATCACCTTCTATCTCTTTTTCTTTGACAATTTTATCATATTTTTTGTCTATATCTACAAACGTGACTCCTGTATGCTACACTTACAGATGATTTTGATTTAAAAAAGGAGTTCACTATGGAATTCATTGAGGTGCTTAAATACATATTTCTTGGAATTGTTCAAGGCGCGACTGAGCCTTTACCTGTTGTTTCGCAATTATTTTGGGGTGGATGTACATTTTGAGGTATTTCTGAAGGAAGCATCCCTACTGGCTGTATTTATCGTCTATCGGAAGGATTTAATCGTATGAACGATGGACGTAGTTAAGTATGTACGAGCTCGTAATTTCCCGTTAGTATTGGAAGCCTTGTACTTGAATCGACGACGATCTATGAAGCAATCGTTCATAATGATTTGCTGTGGCTTTATGTAATTGCTTTTGTAACGTCATTACTTGTATCGATTTTGGCGATTAAGTTGTTGACGTAGTGACGTCTGGAAAGCTCTTATATTTTGCGATGTATTGCTTTGCTGTCTCGATTCTTATTTGGATCTTTTGAGGGGGAGGTTTAACGTATCTCCGTTGAGGGTATTCGCTATTGTGAAGTGAATGTTTTTCATAAGAAGGAGAAAGATAAATATGGACATTGAATTGTCTCAGGATGATTTAAAGAGAATACTAGAGGATGCACATGATAAAGGACTAGATCAAGACGTGAGCGTTAATGCAGAGCGACTTGTGAAAGAAATCGTTACGTATATTCAATCAACGCAAAAGAGTACTAAATAAAATTCTACTTGGCCTATAAAAGAAGACAAAGGAAATACATTTGATTGGCAATAGCTTCACCCATTGCTCGCCTGATAGGAGAAATCCACTCTATCAGGCTTTTTAAATAGGAGACGGTTTTGCACATTGCGTAAAGGACACCAAAAAAGTTAGAAACCAAACTTTATTTTCCATTACGTGAGGAAAAAGGAATCCTCATTCCTTTAAACAGGTGGAAACGAGGTCAAAGAGGTCATAGCGGAATCGCTGTTCCGCTATTCGGTCGAAACGAGCAGTGAGCACAATGGAAAAGGTGAAATAAAGGAATGAGGATTCCTCAAATGATGGAAATCTAGCTAGGAGGAGAAAATAGAGGAATGAGGAACCGCTCATTACTCATTCGAACAAATAATAGACCGTATCACTTAACGGGCTCATATAAGTAATTCTTTTTTCATGTTTGTCTATTTGTGGCATAATAGAATAGTAAGCGATTTCAATAACAGTCTAGATTAGAAGAAAGAAGGGGATTTCTTTCATACAAACAGAGGAAACGCTGAAGACGTCGAAAATATTAGCCTTTTTTGTTCCATTAGGGTTATCGGCCATCCTAGTGACCTTATCTCATATTATTATTAATGGTACGTTGGCACGGGCGAGTGATGCAGAGGTCATTATTGCTAGTTATGTGATTGCGATGAGTTTGTTTTCGATCATGGAGCGACTTGGTGTGTTATTACGGAATGCTTGCTCGGCATTAGTTCGCGATCGCGTTTCATTTCAAGCGATGTCAATGGTTGCGGTCTATGTTGTTGCTACACTCATGCTCTTATCGGCAACGATTGCTTATACACCGATTGGTACGTGGATCTTTGCTCATATTTTTGGTGCGGAGTCGGCGATGATCGGCCAGATTGTTGATGTGTATCAAATTTTGATTATTGTCACCTTTTTTTCAGCTATTCGTTGCCTGTTTCAAGGTGTGATCATTTTAAATCGGCAAACAAAATGGCTGACGATTGGGATGGTCATTCGTTTAATTGGGATGTACTTATTATCTCTTGTGTTTATTCAAACGGGTTACATTAACGCGAAAACGGGCGCCTATATTTTTTTATTTGGGATGATGATTGAGAGTTTAGTAAGCTTCATTGAAGGGCGAATTCTCGTGAAGAAAATGACGAAAAAAGACCCCGCCCATCATATTGAACGGAAATCACAAGTGTTTCGTTTCTACTATCCTCTTATTATATCCTCGCTCATTATCGTTATGGTTGGTCCTGTTATTAATATTTTTCTAGGACGGACAGCTGAGATTGAACTGGCGATTGCTTCCTATGCACTTGCTTTAAGTGTTGCGCAATTGTTTTTAAGCTTTTTTAGCTACACCCACCAGATCGTACTAACTTTTTATAAGGATCATCCGAGAAAGGTAAGGCAATTCACATTAATGATCGGTTTTATACCAACGTTGGTATTAGCTTTGTTTTGTTTTACACCAATTGGACCCTTTGTCGTTGAGCATGTTCTTGGTGCGAACGAAAGGCTGATGCTTGCGACCCTTGATACGTTGAAAGTATTTATGATTATGACACTTGTGTTTCCGTTTATTGATTATTGCAATGGCATCTTAATGGTGCGAAATCAAACGAATAGCATGGTGATCTCTCAATCTTCTAATCTCTTGATTACATTTATCGTTGCTGTATGTATGACGATTCTAGTTCCTGCCTGGAACGGGATGATTGGTGCGATGGCGCAGTCACTCGGTATGGCTATCGAGCTCGTTGTGCTAGTGTTCATTGTGACAAGAGGGAAACAAGCTAGGATGATGAAGAGGAAGGCTGAAGAACTCGGTATGTAGAAAGAACAAATCTTGGCCAATGGTAACACACTATGCCTATTGAAAGCTGATCGTTCGGAGTAGTAAGAGATAGAGATCCTATTGTAATCCTTCTATATAAGTAGAATAAAGGAGTAGAACGGTTTGTCATAGAAATAAAGCAAAGTGGTAAACAAAGGGAGAGTGAGTAATGATGATTCATAAAAAAACATTATTGTGGAACGACGACAACGAAGCGAAATTAATGACCTATGTGTGGGAGCGTTCAGAAGAATTGCAGCCAAATAAGAAAAGGCCTGCGGTGATCATATGCCCTGGAGGTGCTTATTTAGGGACGTCGGATAGGGAGGCGGAGCCTGTTGCCTTGAGGTTTATGACGGCAGGATATCAAACATTTGTCCTTCGATATACGACGTACTACCCAACCTTTACAATGGATTTTAGTCAAAAAGGAAGAGAAGAGCCTGTCTTACCACAAGCCTTGTTTGATTTAGGTAAGGCAATTTCGATGGTGAGAGAGCATGCAAAAGAGTGGAATGTTGATCCAGATCAAATTGTTTTATGTGGCTTTTCGGCAGGGGGCCACTTAGTTGCAAGCATGGGTGTTCATTGGCATGAATCCTTTTTACAGGAACCAATATCAGCTTCCAATGAACAACTGAAGCCAAATGCCCTTATTCTAGGTTATCCACTGACCGATTATTTGGTCATGAAGGAAGAAGCGGAAAAAGAAGTTGATGAAGGAAAACGGGAGCTTTGGAGAGTATCCAATCAAGCTGTATTTGGAAAAGAACAGCCTTCGATAGAGGAGTTGGAAGGGAGAAGTCCTGTCCGCTTCGTAACGGAGGCAACGCCACCCACATTTATTTGGCATACAGCAGATGACGATTTAGTTTATGCACGAAATGCCTTGAATTTTGCGACGGCATTAGCAAAACAGAAAGTTCCGTATGAACTGCATGTCTTCGAAAATGGAGTACATGGTTTGTCTCTAAGTGATGAAACGACAGCGAATGATCCAGCACAAATCAATCAAGAGTGTGAAGTCTGGGTTGATTTAGCGTTAAAGTGGTTGAAGAAGCGAATGTAAGGAATGAGATATAGAAAGTTGAGCGAATTTTATGTGCAACATCATAGAATTCGCTTTTTCAGTCCCGAGCCCTAATCAAAACGACCTGTTTTAAACGAAAAGAAGAAAAATATTGGTGAGAACTGCTTTGTGGCACTTGGCGTTCACATCTATACGGCAACGCATCCGCTTCAGGTAGAAGAGAGAATTTCTGGTGCTGAATTTGGGAAGCCTGTTCGTATTGGGGGAAGAGCGAGTATTAACCCTGGTGTGACAGTCGGCCATAATGTTGTCATTACTTCCAGTTCCGTTGTCACAAAAGGTGTTCCAGATAACGGTGTTGTAGGTGGGATTCCTGAGAAAATTATCAAGCGTCATTAAGTTCTACTGAGCAGTCTATCATTCTGAAATTGATGACTGAAATGAGAAAGTGCTAACAAAGAGTGAAAGGAGATGACGGTCATTCGTGCAATGCTCATTCATGGTTTTAACAAGCATTCAAATGATATGAAGCCACTGCAACACCATTTAGAGGAGCTTGGATATACGTGCTTGTTGCCAGAGCTTCCGCTTACTTTTCAGGATGTTGAGGATGCAACGGCATTATTAGAGGATATCATGAGCAAGCTCGACAATTCTGAAGGTCAGAAGGTCCATCTTATTGGGCATAGTACAGGTGGACTTGTTATACGTAAGCTTATTACAAATCGTAATTATACTGATAAAATTGGACGCTGTGTCTTAATCGCAACACCTAACAACGGCAATAAACTGGCAATGCTTGCAAGTAAGGTGAAGCTATACACGAAAATTTTTAAGACCATTAAGTCGTTAACAAAAGAAAAGATTGACTCGTACCAATTTAGTTATGATCACAAAATTGAAATCGCGGCGATAGCCGGAAATAAAAATCAGCTATGGCTAGGACGTCTTCTTGATAAAGCGAACGATGGACGTGTCGAGGTGGATTCTGTTTACTTTCCAGAGCTAACAGACTTCACTACTCTTCCGTATGGCCATAAGGAGATTCATCATCAAAAGGAAACGGCGGAAATGGTTGATCGTTTTTTGCGTGGAGGAAGGCTGCTGCCACGATAAGTGGATGTAATACGAGAGAATACAGTATCGCAAAATCACTTCATTTTCATAAGACGTAATGATAGAGATATGGAAGAGGTGATAAGCAAAATGTTTATCACCTTAGTTTAACTGGAAAGACTAAAAGCTAAGTCTAGAAATTACAACGTAAACGGTGGAACATAACGTCCATCTATATCAGTAAATCGATACTCTCTTGCTAAATCACCAACTCTTAATACCTGTCCATTTTTATCCATAACATGGGAGTCGCTTGCTAATGCTGTAATTCCACGACCGATATAAAATGGTGATTCCGTTCTTCTTAACTCCTCTGACTCTTTCCAATGGTCCTCATCTGATCCATGGTGCTTTAGGACAAGTTCGGTTCTCATAAAACCAGGTGAAACGGCAAGTACCGTAATATTGTCTTGTTTTAATTCTGTTGCGAGTCCGTATGCCATCCTTACTAAAGCGTGCTTTGCTAAATCGTAATAAAATTGCCCAGTGTACTTATTATGATCCCAAAAGGTAGTGTGCACAATGAGAGCTTCATGATTTTCACGTAGTAATGGAATGGCAAAATGATTAGTAGCTAGTTGGGCACGGACACCTGCAGTGAACATCGTATCCCAATGCTCTAATGGTAATTCCCAAAAAGGCTTTGCTTCAACTCCGAGGTCATGTGCACCCCACACATTATTGACTAATAGATCTAATTTCCCTTGTTCCTTGCGAATGGCTGCGATGGCAGCTTCTGTTTCTGAATCATTTGTATGATCACATCGTATGGCAATCCCTTTTCCGCCTGAAGCGTTAATTTGTGAAGCAGTGTCATCAATGGTACCAGGCCATTGATTAGTTGCATTCCCTATAACACTTCGTCCTGTAATGTACACGATTGCGCCAGCCTTACCTAGTTCTAGAGCGATGCACCTGCCGGCTCCTCGACTTCCTCCTGTTACGAGAGCTATTTTTCCTTTAAGTGGTTTCATTATTCTCATCCTTTCTTGGTAAGGTATTCTTATTATAAGGTCTGAATCTTGACAACAAGTGTCATATTTAATTAAATGAATATAATCTATTCATATACAAGGTGATCATAATGAGAGGAGATCGATTAATTTCCATTCTTTTGTTGCTGCAATCTCAAGGACAGTTAACTGCGAAGGAATTAGCTGAAAGGTTAGACGTGTCCGAGCGAACAATTTATAGGGATATGGATGCCCTAAGTGGTGCGGGCATTCCCGTTGTTGCTGAACGTGGCAAAAAGGGTGGCTGGTCATTTCTTGAAGGATATCAGACTAACTTAACAGGCTTAAAGGAATCTGAAATTCATGCTTTGCTTGTCTCACCTTCAAAACAATTACTTGATGATTTACAGTTAACTCGTACATCAGAAGATGCGCGAACTAAGCTAATAGCCTCACTTCCTGCTGTATATCGTGAAGGTGCAAAAGAAGTATGGAATCGAATCTATATTGATACAAGCTCATGGCGAAACGAGAAAGAAAAGCTCAAATCTTTCGAAGCTCTTAAACAATCTATTTGGAAGAACCATAAATTAAATATGGTCTATCAGCGTTCAGATGGACAAACGATTGAACGTATTGTACAGCCACTGGGATTAGTGGCTAAGGGGAACAGATGGTATTTGATTGCATCAAAGGAGAATGGTGAGATTCGAAATTATAGAGCTTCACGAATTCAGCAGGCTTCTCCTATTAACGAGACATTTGAACGACCAAAGAGCTTTGACATTGCTCAATACTGGAAGTCTTCAACAGAGGCTTTTATTAAAGAATTACCGACCTATGAAGTGCAGGTGAAGGTTACTCAGTCCATCATAGGGAAGCTATCTTATTCCAGTCACTTTGTAAGAGTTATTGAAATAAGTGAGGTCGATAAGGAAGGCTGGGTGCTTGTTAAGCTATCTTTTGATACGGAAGAGGAAGCTATTAGGTATATACTTGGATTTTCTAATCAGATGTTCGTGGTCGAGCCTCAGTTTTACGCAAAAAGGTATGTAAAATGGTAGAAGCTGTTGTTGAGCATTATATCGAACAAATTGAATAGAAGAATAGCTGAATGGAATGGTATGATTTCGTAAATATTATCGCAATAATGCTAATGGTAACAGGGCTTGTTTTTTTAATGCCAGTCTGGCAGCAAATAAGAAAGGTCAATGTAGGAGACCGTATTCCAAAGAATGTCGCCAAAAAGGTTAGCAAAAATAGCAAACGGGTGAGTTATTTTATTATATTAGGAGGAATACTGGCGGTCATTGCGGTTGTAGCTAGATAGAAGGCGAACTGCCACTTGAAGTAAGGAGCCTGAGGGATATAAGAGGGGATTGAAAAAGTCAGTGTCTTCGAATATAACGCTTTTTTACAGTTCACGCTTGCATCCTCATCTTTTTTTTGTTAATATCGTTTCGTAGCTAACGATTATGACAATTAAGGAGGGTGTCTTATTCATACAATTAATGAAGAGGGAGAACTGCTTCCTGAAGAGAAAGAGACGATGAATCGCTTAACGAAGCTACCAATCGATTCATTGAACGTTGATGCAGTTACCGTTGTAACGAATATTTATCGTGTTGCCCAAGGATTACGTATTAAAATGGAGCGCGAAGTTTTGGCAGAATACAATCTATCTTGGACATCGTTTTCCATTCTATATGATTTGTGGATAGGACAGTCCATAGAAACGAAGAGATTAGCAGAGCTAGCAGGTGTTACAAAAGCAACGGTTAGTAACATTACGAAAACGTTAGAAAATAAGGATTTCTGTTATCGAAAAAAAGATTTACGAGATCGCCGCATCACCTACGTGACGATAACGGAAAAGGGAAAGCATGTGATGGAGGAGCTATACCCTCATTTTCATAAAGGCGAGGTGGAGATTGTGTCGAGTTTATCGAACGATGAGCAAAGAACAATCTCTAAGCTACTAAGAAAAGTTGTGAAAGATCAAAAGTTTTAACAAAAATGAATGGAAAAGCAATGATAGAAAAAGAAGTAGCCTTTATCTCCCTGTTTTTAGAGAGTCGATGGTTGGTGTGAATCGATACATAGATAAGGTAAATTACATTTCTTGAGCTTTCTTTGCTGATTAATCAGCAAAGACGGACGAGCCGTTATTCGTACAAAGTGGGAGATGTTGCATCTTCAACAAGGGTGGTACCGCGTGACAACCACGTCCCTTCTATAGGAGGGATGTGGTTTTTTTACTATATTTGGAGGGATCATAATGAATGAAGTGATGAAGCAATTAACAGAAGAGCAACGGATAGAAGTCAAAAGGCAAATGGATATGTACACACTAGGGGTTCACGATATTATTCCAGTTGAGGAATTAGAAGAGAAGGTGGCCAAATCGGTAAGAGATCAACGGCCGCTAAAAATTAAACTAGGATTAGATCCGTCAGCGCCAGATGTTCACCTTGGTCATACGGTTGTTCTAAAGAAAATGAAGCAGTTTCAAGACAATGGGCATACGATTCAACTGCTAATTGGTGATTTCACTGGAAAGATAGGAGATCCTACAGGGAAGTCTGTAGCAAGAAAGCCATTAACAGATGAGGAAGTTCAGTACAATGCGAAGACGTACTTTGAACAGTTTGGCAAAATCGTTGATATGGACAAAGTTGAGCTTCATTACAATTCAAAATGGCTGTCAAAGCTCCATTTTGAAGATGTTATTCAATTAGCTGGGAAAATAACAGTGGCAAGATTGATGGAGAGAGATGACTTTGAAGAGAGAATGGCCTTCAGTAAGCCGATTTCCCTGCATGAATTTTTCTACCCGTTAATGCAAGGTTACGATTCAATTGTACTCGATTGCGACATTGAACTCGGTGGGACGGATCAACATTTCAATGTGCTAATGGGGCGTCATTTTCAGGAGAAGCTGGGTAAAGAAAAGCAAGTCGCTATATTAATGCCATTGTTAGAAGGTCTTGATGGTGTAGAAAAGATGTCAAAATCTAAGAGAAATTACATTGGAATTGATGAGAGCCCACAAGAAACGTACGGGAAAGCGATGTCGATTCCAGATGAACGAATGGAGAAATATTTCGAATTGGTCACAGATTTCTCTCCTGAACAATTAAACGCAATAAAAGAAGACCTTCAATCAGGTCAATGCCATCCACGAGATGCAAAAATGCAATTAGCCAAAACCATTGTTACGATGTACCACGGTGTTGCAGCAGCGGAAAAGGCTGAGCACCAGTTTATCTCGGTCTTTCAACAAGGTGCCATTCCTGATGAGCTACCGGTCATTGAATGGAACGGTGCTAGTGACATATTAGTGATCGAGCTACTTGTACAATTAGGTTTGCTAGGCTCAAAAGGGGAAGCGAGGCGAATGATTGCGAATAAAGGAGTAAAGGTAAATGGAGAGCGAGTAGAGGATGTTGATTTGCGTATTTCCGTTATAGACGGCTTAGTCATCCAAGTTGGAAAGAGAAAGTTTGTGAAGATAGCGTTGAAGTAAGCTGTACGTGAAACGCACCCGCCACTGCTATATTTTACATTCAGCAGTGCACGAATAATCGTAGCGAGAGCGGAACCTCATTCCGTTAAAAGGAAGAAATAGGCTATATAAGTGTTCGAAACGGAACGTCATTCCGCTAATACGTCAAAAGACGAGAGAAACGAAGAACAAACGGTTAAATAACGGAATGAGGTTCCGGAAGGGCAGTCAAAAAGGGCTTTATAAATGAAATAGCGGAATGAGGTTCCATCAAGGAGCATAGAAGTGGTTTCGCGGGTAGTGTGGTCGTTGATCTGAAATGAAACTACATTCAGATCATTGCCCCATACGCACGGCGACCGCTACAAAGAACACGGATGGAGTTTGGCGGTTCTTTTAAAGCAATGTGCGATACGGCTGCTTTGTTACAGTGGTGGATTTTCCGTATTAAGTGAAGCAATCGCTAGTCATATCAAAGCCAATGAAAACTTTTTCAGTGGCTTCCACTGTATAACCTTAACCCCACAGCAGGTCTCACACTTCTTCCTACTTTTGCAAGGGCAGAGTTCGTTGCGTCCGATCTTTTTTCCTGTTTGAAAGCTGATCACGTTGTCTGGAATCGGCTTTGATCGGCTTGAATCCGTCCGGTAGTCATTCAACAAATGTGTAGCATTTCAAAAAGCAGTCTCGTGTAAGATTCATCAGGTGAACGAATGAATGAAGTAGTTTATTGACTTCGGCTTTCTTATTCTTGGGATTTGTTAGCTGTCATTATAAAGGGAAAATAGATGAGATGATAAATTTTTCGTAATAGTAGAAGTGGAAATATAAAAAAACAGTAGAATGTAAAGGGAACCATGCCGAATTATGTAAAGGAATGATAAATTTTTTACAATAAATTTACATGTAACCTCTCTATGAATCGTGTCAACCTGTTGTTATACCTCGATTCCTCCTATCATTTACCTTATCTTTACAAATGACAGCTTCACAAACCTTTTACAAAATGGTTAAGTCTTCTTTATTCTCACTTGATGTTCATTTTATACGATGGTAGCAGAAAGAGATGGGGGGATGTGATTGGTTGCGGATTGATTTACATATGCATAGTACACACTCAGACGGAGCGATGACGCCGAGAGAAATTGTTGCTGAGGCTTTACGTCTTGGACTTTCAGTTATTTCTATTACTGATCATGATGAAATTTCCGGTTATTTTGAAGCGAAGGAACTAGCGACTTCTTGTGGACTTCAGCTATTGTCTGGCATTGAATTTAATACAGACGGTGCTCAAGGAGAGCTTCATATTCTTGGTTATGGCTTTGATTCGAATCATCCGAGCATGCTGGAGTATGTGAAATGGAGAAAGGACGAAAGACGTGAATGGTCAAAGGAAATCGTTGAACGCCTTCAGAATCTCGGTTATCCAATTGATTGGGAGGACTGCTGGCAAAGAGCCGGAGGACAAGTAATTGTACGGACTCATATTGCGGATGAACTCGTAGCGAAGGGCTTCTTTTCGTCATCGAAGCAAGCGTATGATCAGCTATTGAAAAAGGGAGGACAAGCTTTCGTTAGCCGAAGAGGACTTTCGGCAGAGGCTGCAATTGGGCTTATTCATGAATGTGGTGGGAAAGCATTTCTCGCGCACCCAGGCGAGTATGATTGGAGCTATTCCTTCGAAGCATTGCTTGAAGCCGGTCTAGATGGAATTGAAGTGTACTACTCCAAGCATGAGCATCGTGAACGTGAGTATTGGCTCAAACGAGCGGCTAAGCATCAATTGCTTGTCAGTGTCGGCAGTGACTTTCACGGTTACGATTCACGAAGTCCGTATCCTATTGGTTCAGTTGACTATGATACTAAGCGTTTAGAATGGGTCTTTGGACAACTAGAAGGAAAGGCACTGAAAAAGTTTCGTATTTAATTTTTTTTAGTGTCCTCCTAGAAGGTGAGGTGGAGAAGTGAAGCTATATGCATCATCTACTTTGTTATGGGGAAAGAGCATTCATGATATCGGAGCGGCTGTCTCCTTTTATGGTCTTCATGGAATCGAGCTATGGGCAGAGCAAATTTGGCATAGCAAAATGACGGTCCGTGATATTAAGCGAATGTTAAAAAGATACAACCTTGAAGTGAGCTTTCATGCTGCGAGCTGGGATTTAAATATTTGTTCGCTTAACGAAGGGATTCGAAAGCAATCAATCAATGAGGTCGTTCAGTCATTTGCATTAGCAGCGTCGATCGGTGCGACGAATGTAACGGTACACCCCGGTAAGCGTACACTTTCAAAGGATTGGACGTTATGGCATATCCGCAAGCTAGAAGAGAGTTTGGACTATTTGGAGGAAGCCGCAGCGACATTCGGGGTTACGATGTCACTCGAGCTGATGGAAGTGGAGAAAAAGGAATTCGTTACATCTGGTCAGCAGATGGCGCCCTTTTTATTCAATCGCTCTGAGCATGTGCAAGCGACTTTTGATGCAGCGCATATTTCTTTGGACAAAAATATTGTAGCCGAATTTGAACAAATGACGAGAGTCAGCAAAATACATTTAAGTGATTCGACCTCCTCTGTCTATCATGTTGCCTTAGGAGAAGGAGAGCTAGAGCTGGAGCCTTTTTTAGAGCGTGTACAGGGTAGTCATTTGCCTGTCGTTCTTGAAGGTTATGATGCAAGTGAGGAAAGTGAACTATTAAAGAAGCATGCTCACTATATGAAAGCTTACATCGAAAAGAATATGGAGGAAGTGACAAGTTGAAATTTCTTGTGACAAATGATGATGGAATTTTTGCTCCTGGTGTGGCGGCGTTAATTGAAGTGCTACAGCACTTTGGTGAAATTTATGTTGTTTGCCCGGATCAAGAAAGGAGTGCGATTAGCCATTCTATTACACTACGACAGCCTTTAAAGGCATCACCTGTGAAGCTGTTTGGGGGGAATGTGCACGCATGGGCAGTGAATGGGACACCGGCCGATTGTGTGAAGCTAGGTATGGATGTCTTAATGAAGGAGCCGCCAGACTTCGTTGTATCTGGAATGAATATTGGCCCGAATTTGGGTCGAGATGTTTATTATTCTGGAACGATGGCAGCTGCGGCAGAAGCAGCATTGTACCAAATTCCAGCAATGGCTGTTTCAATTGATCGATTGGAGGTTAAGGACCTTAATTTTCAAGTTCCAAAGCGGTTGTTATATCAGGTACTAGAACCATTATTAGCAAATAAGATACCTGGCGGGGTTTTTGTGAATGTGAATTTGCCTTATGTGAAAAAAGAGTATTGTAGAGGGATTGCAGTAGCTCCACTAGATCTATCGGTTGCGCGCTACCGGTATGTCGGTCTGAATGATCCGTATGGCAACGTCTATTATTGGTTAAAGGATCGCTTGCAGCAACTGACAGAGTTTGATGATGAAGGGGACTTCGCTAAGCTTAAAGGGGGCTATATTACGGTGACTCCACTAGAGGGTAAAGTGAGTCAACGCAAGCATTTGCGTAAATTTGAACGTTGGTTACGTGTAAAAATGATACAAGAAACGAAGGAGGAAACAATATGATAAAGCAATGGTTGATGGCAATGATTTTAATGTTAGGGCTTGTATTAACAGCGTGTGGGTCGGCAGAGGATAGTCAGACAGATTCTGAAACTAACGGTGAAGAGGATCAGCAGGATCAAGAAACAGAGCAAGTGGATAGTGAAGAAGGTCGATCTATTTCTGGTGAGGTTCAATTTTATACATCACAGCCAGATGCGGATGCAGAACAGCTTGTTAGTACGTTTAATGAGCTACACCCAGATGTACAGGTGACGATCTTCCGTTCAGGTACGGAGGAAGTCATTAGTAAGATTCTCGCGGAGCAACAGGCGGGTGACATTCAAGCAGATGTCCTGTTAGTAGCTGATGCTGTTACATTTGAATCATTAAAGGAACAAGAATTATTATTGGCATACGAATCTGATGAGTTTGCTCATATTCCGGATGAGTTCATTGATTCAGACCATATGTATGCGGGAACGAAAGTGATGGCGACTGTATTAGCGGTTAATACGAATGATGTAGCAGAGCTTCCGACATCTTGGCACGCTGTAAATGAAGATGATGCGAATGGAGAAGTCATTATGCCGAGTCCTCTTTATTCAGGAGCTGCTGCTTATAATGTTGGGGTTTTCTCAAGACAAGGTGACTTTGGTTGGGAATTCTTCGAAAATCTTAGTGGACAAGATGTCACAGTCGTACAAGGAAATGGAGCCGTTCTCCAAGCTGTTGCTGGTGGGGAGCAAGCATATGGAATGGTTGTGGACTTCATTGTCGCTCGTGCGAAAGCGGAAGGGTCACCGATTGAATTAATTTATCCAGAGGAAGGTGTACCTGTTATAACAGAGCCAATTGGAATTATGAATGGAACGGACAATGAAGAAGCTTCAAAGGCATTTGTTGATTTTGTTTTATCAGAGCAAGGACAGCAAATGGCGGCTGACATTGGTTACACACCTATTCGTGAAGGGATAATGGCACCTGAAGGCTTGAAGACAATTGATGAAATGGATGTATTGACTTCGGATGTTGCTGATTTACTTTCAACGAGAGAGGAAGATAAACAAAGGTTTGTTGATATCTTTGGAGAATAATCGAGGTGTTCGATCATGAATCAAACTGTACAAGGAAGACTCCCGCTTGAGTCTTCCTTCTCCTTTACACGTAACAGGAAAACGCTTTGGCTGATTTTGTCGTTAGTCTTTGTTCTATTCCTTTTTGTTTGGCCGATTATGAAGCTTGTTGGACTGAGTTTTTCGGTGGAAGAAGGCCATGTGCTAACGAACTATACAACGGTTTTGCAGGAAGCAAGAACGTGGCGGATTTTACAAAATACGGGGATTGCTGTTGCTGGTTCAACGGCATTGTCAGTTGGACTAGGTGTGTCCTTAGCGTGGCTAGTTGCTTATAGCGACATTCGTGCGAAAAAGCTCTTACATGTATTTGTGCTCCTTCCTTTTATTATTCCTTCGTATATTATTACGTTGTCGTGGACGCAGTTTCTTAGTCGGAACGGAATGGTCGCTTCTATCTTAGATTGGTTACCTGGTCAGCTTGAACCGTTTAATTTATATAGTCATTTTGGAATGATTCTCGTGCTAGGTCTCTCACATTATCCACTTGTTTTTTTATTGACGATGAGTGTGTTAAGGCGGATTCCGCGTGATTTAGAGTGGGCTGTTCGTTCTTCAGGTGGCAGTGGTTGGACAGTGTTTCGAAAGGTAACGTTTCCTTTAGCATTACCGGGAATCGCAAGTGGTGGACTACTAGCTTTTTTAGCAAATTTAGATAACTTCGGAATACCGGCTTTTCTTGGTATACCTGCCAATATATCCGTATTAAGTACAGTCATCTATCAAGAAATCGTTGGTTTTGGTCCAAGTGCATTCGCTCGTGCGGCGACGTTTTCTGTGATTTTAGGTGTCATTGCTTTGCTCGGGACATTATTTCAATGGTTGCTTTTACGACGATCTAAGGAAGGGGAAAGCAGTGAGATAGACCATAAGCCCCGCTTTACTTTAGGTAAGGCTCGGCCTGTGATGGAAGGTATTCTGTGGAGCTTTTTAATCGTTATTAGCATTGTGCCGCTTTTTTCAATGGTAGGAACTTCGCTTATTCGTGCGTACGGACTTTCTTTTGCTTTAGAGAATTTGACGCTTGATCATTACCGCTTTATTTTATTTGAGAACGATAAGGTACGTGGAGCGATGACGAATAGTTTGAAGCTGGCGATCGGGACAGGGGTTATATGCTTAGTTATCGGTACAGCAATTGCTTATTATCGTTTGCGGAAGAAGACTTTAGTGAGTAAGGTGATGGAATTAGCCGTTGGATTACCATATGCCTTACCGGGAATGGTGCTTGCGCTTGCGATGATCTTAGCGTGGATGCAACCCATTCCAGGCTGGAATCCAGGTATTTACGGTAGTATTTGGATTTTGTTTATCGCTTATGTGACGAGATTTATGATATTACAAGTTCGTGGAAGCATGACAGCGATGTCGCAAGTTGCTCCATCAATGGAGGAGGCTGCACATGTGTCAGGAGCATCCTTCTTTGCTAAATGGCGCTTTATCATGCTACCTCTTTTATTACCAGGCTTATTAAGTGGTGCGTTTCTTGTTATGCTAACGACGTTAACGGAATTGACTGTTTCAGCGCTGCTTTGGTCAAGTGGATCGGAAACGATTGGTTTGATGATCTTTAACTTTGAGCAATCAGGCTATACGACGTATTCTACAGCATTTTCAACGGTTGTTGTATTAACAATGCTTAGTCTAACAGGTGTACTTCTTATCCTTCAGAAGGTATACGAACGAAAGGTGGCACATCGATGAGTACAGTATTATCAAGTGTAACGAAAGTGTTTGGAAAAACGACGGCTTTATCTGCTGTTGATATGACCATTAATGATGGTGAATTCGTTGCGATTGTTGGTCCGTCTGGTTGTGGGAAAACGACGCTGCTACGCTTGTTAGCTGGGTTTGATTCTCCTACTTCTGGTGAAATTGAAATGAATACAGAAGTCGTTGCGAATGCACGACGAATTGTTCGTCCTGAGAAACGGAATATAGGTATGGTCTTTCAATCCTTTGCCCTTTGGCCGCATTTAAAGGTGAAGGAGCAAGTTCTATTTCCATTACAGCATCATCGCTTTGTAGATAAGGAGCTTAAGCGTCATAGTGAGGAACGAGTCATAGAGATGCTGAAGCTTGTCGGACTTGCGGATTACGCACAACGCATGCCGAACGAATTATCAGGTGGTCAGAAGCAACGAGTAGCCATTGCTCGAGCTCTAGCCCCGAAGCCCGCATTGCTATTAATGGATGAACCGTTAAGTAGTTTAGATGCAGAGCTGAGAATGGAGCTTAGAAAAGAAATCCAGACGATTCACCGAATGATGAATACGGCGATTGTGTACGTGACACATGATCAAGCTGAGGCATTGGCAATGGCTGATAAAATTGTTGTCATGAAGGATGGACAAATCGAGCAATTCGGTTCCCCAGAAGAGGTTTATATGAATCCGAAGACGCCGTTTGTTGCTACATTTGTAGGAAAGGCGAATTTAATTCAAGGGAAATGGCTAGGAGATGCATTTAAGCCGTTTCATGATGAACAGGTTCTTTGGATCGCTTCTGATGTGACCGACGAAATGAAGAGGCATGATGTGTTACCGGTACGACCAGAGCAATTCACTATTTCTCGATCAGGTAATGGATTGAGGGGAATCGTACGTAATGTGATGTTTCAAGGGAAGGAATTTCACTACTCAGTTGATGTAAATGGCCAGCTTTTAAATGTGCATAGTGATTATAGCTCAAAAGTAGAAGTTGGAGACGAGGTAGTACTAGCTCATACGAGTTATACAAACGAGAGAATGCCAGCAGAAGAAATCCCATCCTACTAGCGAATAGAAAAAGCACCACAGCTCTAAGTCGAGCTGTGGTGCTTTTTCACATATAAATAAATAAGTGCAAATAGTTATAAGTTTAGTCATTATTTTTTAACGTACTTCGCTATTAATTGCTGATCGACCCCCATTCTTTTCGCTTTTTTGGCGAGACGATCAAGCATAAATCTTTGGACAAGCTTAGGAACTTGTACGAGACGAGTATCTTGCATATCAAGTGCGAGAGCAGTATACATCGGGTTTTTGAGTGTCCCCTTCTTCTCGTCCATTTCCCCATCAGCAGCGAGTCCATAAATGATTCTCATTGACGTTTCAAAGTTATTTGCAGGAGTTAATTTGACTCTAAAAGTAACAGGGTGCTTTTCAGAAGCATTTAAAAAGGCATGATGAGTTTCCTTTTCTACAGTGAAGCTTTCTCTAGGCTGTAAGATTACTTCTTTGTTAGCAAGTAAAATTTTCAACTCACCATCTACTGTTTCGAACGTTTCTTCAAATTGTCGGTGATAATGTAGCGGAGGCCCTTCTCCTTTTGGCGGTAGAAAAACCTCGATATATTCATATTTCCCACCGGTTTCCTCACTAGATTTAAGGAAGGTAATTTCTTCTCCTGTAATCGCATGAACAATCGTTTTGTTGTAGTTTGGTTCAGCTGTCATCTTTCTTCTCCTTTCTAATTCATTCGTTCAGTTATATCTTTCGACTGATATAGTGAAAATCCTACATCGTCGCAACAGCTTTCAATAAACTTTAAGAACATTTTAAATTATTTTAAAAAAGTGAATAGTTATATTATTTTAAAATATCTTTATATTATGTATACTTACTATTTTATTTACAAAATGAAAGCATTTTAATATACTTTTAAAGTATTTCAGTATATTAATTTTCAGAATATTTTGGAGATGGAAGGAGTATCCATAATGAAGAAAGCGAAAAAGCAAGGGTTTGTTCTTCGTTCGTTAGATACAATTGAGGTTGTTGGTAATAAACTCCCCCATCCAGTGACATTATTCTTTTATTTTGCTTTAGCTATTGTAGTGTTATCGGCTATTTTTTCACTGGTTGGTTTACAAGTGCAAGATCCACTTAATGAAGGGGAGATCATTGAGGTTAAGAACTTACTAAGCGCTGAAGGAATTTCTTATATGTTCACAAGTGCAGTAGCCAATTTTACAGGTTTTGCCCCGCTTGGTACGGTCCTTGTAACGATGCTAGGGATTGGGATTGCGGAGCGTTCTGGTTTAATTAGTGCGATGCTGCGCGGGCTTGTTACGTCTGTTCCGAAGCAGCTTTTAACGGCTGCACTCGTCTTTGGTGGTATTATGTCAAGTATGGCAGCGGATGCAGGCTATGTTGTATTAACACCGCTTGGTGCGGTTCTTTTTGCAGGTTTAGGGAGACATCCATTAGCGGGACTAGCTGCCGCTTTTGCAGGGGTTTCAGCTGGTTATAGTGCGAATCTCTTACTGACATCACTTGATCCGCTATTAGGTTCATTGGCACAAGAAGCAGCGGCAACCTTTGATCCAGGTTATGCGGAAACGATGAACTATGCGATGAACTGGTATTTTATGATTGCTTCTGTGTTTGTGTTAACGATTGTGGGAACGTTTGTGACGGAGAAAATTGTTGAACCACGGCTAGGAACATTTAAAGGTCAAGTAGAAGAAGAGGTCAATTATTTGAAAGCCGAAGAAAAGAAAGGCTTATGGGGGGCACTTATAGCATTTGTTGTTACATGTGCAGCTTTAGCTCTACTCATTGTTCCTGAATGGGGACCGATGAGAGGTGAAGATGGTGCGGTTATTAGCTCACCGTTCTTTTCATCACTTGTACCTGTTATTTTAATTATGTTCTTCATTCCTGGTTTGGTGTACGGGAAGCTAACGAAAACGATTAAGGATGATAAGGATGTTGCCAATCAATTGTCTGATACGATGGCGACAATGGGTGCGTATATCGTCCTAGCATTTGCAGCAGGTCAATTTGTCGCTTATTTTAACGAAACGAATCTCGGTCAAATCTTAGCGATTAAAGGTGCTGAATTCTTGGAGAATACAGGATTTACCGGAATTCCACTTATTTTGACGTTTATTGTTGTAGCTGGGTTTATTAATATATTTATCGGAAGTGCCTCAGCAAAATGGGCGATAATGGCACCTGTGTTTGTACCGATGATGATGGGTGTTGGCTACTCGCCTGAATTAACATTAATTGCTTATCGAATTGCCGATTCGACGACAAATATTATCTCACCTTTAATGCCGTACTTTGCTATCGTAATTGCCTTTGCGCAAAAGTATGACAAAAAGGTTGGGATCGGAACCTTGATTTCAACGATGCTTCCTTATTCAATTGCTTTTTCGATCGTTTGGATCATTATGTTAATTGTCTGGATGACATTAGGTATTGATTTAGGACCTGGATCACCGATTTATTATACAAATTAAATAAAATAAGCGTAACGCTGAAGGCCACTGAAAAAGGTTGATTTTAACTTTTTCAATGGCCTTTTTTTGTATCAAACGGAACCTCATTCCGTTAAAGGGAAGAAATACGTCATTTAAGCATATGAAGAGGAACCTCATTCCGCTAATACGTCAAAAGAAGACAAAAAGGAAGCCCAAACGGTCAAATAGCGGAACGAGGATCCGAAAGTCTAGTCAAAAAAGGCTTCATCAAGCAAATAGCGGAATGAGGTTCCACGAAGAATACCAAAGCGGATGCTCGTGTGACGTCGGCTCCGAATAGTACACTATGATCATGCAAATAAGAAAAGCTACTAACGAGCTTTTCTTATTCTTCTGTTAGTTCGCTAATGGCCACGCTTTGCTTTTGATCTGGGTTGTCAATTGGGTGGATCGTTGCTTTTCCGTTGCTGCGGTCAACATGCTCAATGTAAATCTTTTGACCGTTGTGTATAACTGGAATCATTGTTTCAGAAGAAGATATTTCTTGTGCTCGTTCTGTTTCCATGACATTAACCTCCTAAATGGTTGTACCTTTACTATTTATCAATCTGACGGAGGTTATGCATGTGAATCGTTATAAGTTGAACGTAGTAGGCATTTTAATTGTGTTTCTTTCTTCTTTTGCTTCATATAGTAACTGATCTGCTTCAAGAAGTAGCTTGTCAAACGTGTCATTCCCTTTTTTTGTAGAAAGACCAATACTTACGGTAAGCTTAATCGTAGCAGTTAATTCCGTGCGTTCAAACGTTTGCTGAATCGTCTTAGCTGTTTCATAGGCTTGATCTAATGATGTTTTCGGTAATGTGACCGCAAACTCCTCACCACCAATACGACCAAAAATCTTATCGTGCCCTAATAAATCACTACAGATTGTTGCGAATTGGTGCAATACTTGATCACCAACGTTATGGCCGTACGTATCATTAATCGATTTGAAAAAGTCGATATCAATGATCATAAGGGAAAAAGAGGTTTGTTCCTCAAGTGACTTAGAAAACGCTCTTTTTGATAAATCGACAAAATGACGACGGTTGTGAACTCTTGTTAGATAATCTGTAGTTGCTTGAATAAAGAGGCGCTTCTCTGTCCATTTTCGCGATGTAATATCCATTAACGTTGTTAAGTGACCGATGAATTGTCCTTTGTAATTCTTCAATGGCGAAACTGATACTTCATAATAGATTTTAGAGTCAGGTGTAACTTCAATTTGAACTTCTCTTAAGCTAGAGTAGCTTTTCTTCCATTGCTCATATTCATCTAATTGTTCATGCCAATTTTGTCCTATTGTAAGTGAATCTTGTCCGAAGTTTCGAAAATCTTGTGTGATGATCTCTTTCGCTGAGGGATTTTGATCGATTAGTGTTCCTGAAATATCAGTAACGATAACACCGCTCTTCATCTTTTCAATGAGCTGATCCCTAGCGATTGGCCATATATAAAAGAGTCTGTAGCGAAAAAGACCCCATGCAATGAAAAGGCCACTGAAAATAAGTACGATCGAAGTTGGAGCAAATGGTGCAAATGGATTGAAGCCCAATAAATCCAAGAGCATCGAAATAACTGGAATTAACAGTCCGATTAATAATATGGCATATTGCCGATTAAAAGGGTGTATAGAATGTTTATAAGCACGATATAAAATGAAAAAGCTAATACATATCAAAAAATACGCATAAACAATGAAAAGAAGGCTTAATATCGTTCGCTCATATTGAATAAAAGATAAGGAACCAGCCTGTTCTAGTGAAACAGTTGTATGCAAAAGAAAATGGTAGTCGTTAGTCCATATAAGGATGGGTGTTAAAATAAGCGGAAGACTAATCGGAACAAGGTATTTTCCTTGAAACCATTTACTGTACCCGCAATATTGAAGAGCAAAGATGAAATAGCAATAGGCTGAACCATAAACGCCCAGCTGAGAAAAACGCATCCAGAATTTCTTCGCTTCAAAGCTTTCAACAAGTATTTCAAATGTATAGCCAAACGACCAAACTAGGGCACAAGTCATTAGCCAAGCAAAGGAACGCGATCCATTAGCATGATGGTTGCGTAAAGCATATATAATTAATAGTATTGAGATGATTGATGACGATGTTAATATAAAGTGATGTGGCGTATCGAAATTCATGTCGATTCTCCCATATTAAAGTAATAATCATGTGAAAATGAATAAATGTAGTTCAATTTCACTAACGTCTCTATCATATATGATCTATGTGTGTTTATCCATTGAAATGTGTGTGGAAAGAACTAAGACCTTTAAATAAAAAGAGATATTATGAGCTAGTAAGGAGATGGAGAGGATGATGAGAATGGAATGGACCCGGTTAAAATCAGGCTTAAGAGAGGATCATCTCGCTAATCGCTTAAAGCATAACCCGAAAATTTTAGAGCTTCATTTGAACGAGGAGGACATGTATCAACCTAGTCGCCTTATTGATACGATAAATTGGATACAGAGTCAAGGGACAACGGTCTACCTTCATCATCCTTCTAAGTATAAAGGCCACTATTTAGATATTATTAGTCATGATAAGGAAAGAAGAGATTTTTACGATTGGTCATCAAAAGTACTTGCTACTATTTGTGGGAAAACGAATGTGAAATGCGTGATTCATTGCCATTATGCTAACTCGGAAAGCTCAAGAGGTATTGATGATCAGGTCAAACGGTGGAATGTACGTAAGCGTATTGAAGAAATATTATCAATTCATCCGACATGTTTTTTATGGGAAGATACAATAGGAGGGATCTTTTCGGCTGAAAACCCTCATTTACACGAAGAAATCATCGAGCCATTGAATTTACCCCTAACGATTGATATTAGTCATTCATTCATAGCTTTAAACGGATCTAATGAACGACTCCGAAAACATCTTGAAAATTACGCTTTTTATGCCCAGTACTATCATGTGGTGGACAGTAAGGGCCTAAACCACGATTCATTGCCACTTGGTGAAGGGAACATTGATTGGAAGATGGTCAAGCCATTTGTAGTCGATACGGATTTTATCTTTGAGATTGGATTAAGTGATTCAGACCATTTGGATTGTAGCCCGATGCTTGCGAGTGCGGCGTATTTTGCGAAGGTCTAATCTAGTTGGACAGTAGCTTAGGCTCTAAGAGCTCAAGGGGGGGATAGAAGTGGACTATTTCTGAATCAGTCTTAGCAACGTAGAGAATCCTCATTTCGCTATATAGTGGGAATAGGGCTAGAAAGTGAATGAAAGGAATCCTCATCACACTAATTCGATCGTAGTTGAGAAAACTGCGATTGAAAAGGTTAAATAGCGGAATGAGGAAACGATTCACGTTCACGCTAATCGCAATGACTACGAACGAAACAATTAAGAATGCTTCAATTTCCTCATTACTCGATAGCCTCTTTTTTCTGTGACTGATCCTTCTTTTCCAAAGGTGTTGGTTCCTTTTTTTCGTTCATTTGACTTTCACCGTTAAAGCGTGCACCATCTTCTATAATCATTCCGTTCATTTGGGCTTTCCCGGAAAAAGAGCCTCCGGATTGTATTTGTAGTTTCTCTGTGACGTGAAGGTTTCCTTTGATTGTTCCTGCAATGATGACATTTCTAGCTGAAATTGACGGCTCTACTAAACCATCTTTACCGACGATGACATCTCCCTCACTTTCAACCCCTCCAAGTATTTTACCTTCCACTCGTAAGCTTGTTTGTGTCTTAATCGTTCCTTCAATAGTCGTATCAGCACCTATGATCGTGTCAAATACTTTTGTTTTATCATTTTTAAACATCGAATCTTCCTTTCTGTGATAGAGCTTCCTTACTCGTAATCAAAAAATAGAGTCATATATGGATACGGATCTACTGGCTCGCCATACTTCCAAATTTCATAATGTAAATGTGGACCTGTACTTCGTCCTGTACTTCCTAGTGAACCAATTATTTCCCCTTTCTTCACTTCCTGTCCAGTCTCAACCTTCATTTCCGATAGATGTGCATACAACGTTTCATAGGTTGAAGAATGCTCGATGATAATCGTATTTCCATATCCACCGTAATATTGAGCTAACGTGACCGACCCATCTGCTCCGGCATAGATAGGTGTTCCAGTAGGTCCACCTAAATCAATTCCGGAATGAAAGGCTGATGTACGGCGGAATGGATCTTCTCTTAGCCCATAATGGGAGGTGATCGTTTGTACGTCAGCAGGCCATGCGGTAGGGACTCTTTTTAATGCTTCACTCATTTCATGAATATCCGCAATTGTTGTTTGATAGCTTTCAATCAAGCCTTGAAGCGTCAGGTTATCTAGATCAATCTCTTCATTTTCCGTTAATGAATTCGAAACAGGTATGTCAATACCTCCACTAGAATCAGAAGAATCTGCTCGTTCGTTAGCTTGCTCGACCGTATCAATGATCTCAGACATATATTCACGCATTTCATTTTCTAGATTGGCGAGGTTTTGCATTTTTGTCTCATATTCTGTAGTTTCATCTTCTAAAAAAGCTAGATTTAAGCGTAGTGATTCGACCTTTTCCGTATGATACGCTAATTCATCACTAAGCATTTCGTTTTCTTGTGTGAGCTGTTCGTTCGTATGTTGGGAGAAAAAGAAAAAAGCTAAAGGGATGAAGATGACTAAAGGAAGTCCAGTTAAAAGAAAGGACGGAATATTTAGATGAATCACAGGTTTGGATGAGTTCGAAAAAATAATAAAAGACCAGCGGCGGCTATTGAGCCGTTTCTTCCAATTCACTCGTTTATCCTCCTTAATTTTAAATGTACTTCGACATGTTTCCCAGGAAATATTGTAAGGGATTACAGCATATTTTGTATTTCAACATTTGCCATTATAACATCAAATTATGACATAATACCTATTTTTTCGATAAAATCTAAATTTTTATTGAAGCTTGTCAATGATTTCATTTTCAGCCTTTGCAACTATTGCTCAGTTACTATCATTCTCCAATATAAAATTGTAAATCATAAATATACATATTCTTAACATTTTTTTACATGTCGTTTATTGAAGGTTAATAAAACCGGTTTAATATGAGAGACGAAGTAACACGAAAGGTGATGATCTATGCCCACAATTAATGATGTAGCAAAAGCAGCTGGCGTCTCAAAGAGTACGGTGTCTAATGTGTTTAGTCAAAAACGACCGATTAGCGAGGAAGTAAAAGAAAAAGTATTAGAAATTGCCAAGGAACTGAATTATCGACCGAATTATTTAGCGCGTAGCTTAGCTATTAAACAGACGAAAATTATTGGATTGAATATGATTGGAGAAAAAGTGAAATTCAACCCATTCCATTTGTCTTTTATTAATGGTGTGTTGCAGCAATGCTATTTGAATGATTATCGATTGCTGATTAATACGTTGTCAAATGATTACAAGGAACAAGTTATGAACATATCATCAGATCCCACAGATGGAGAAATTATTTTAAATCCATCGATAAAGGACTCGAGGATTGAGGAATTTATGGAATATCAAATTCCAATGGTTATCATTGGCCGGCCACCAAAACAGTATGAGGAAATTCTCCCATCTGTTGATAATGATAATTTCCCTGCTGCACAAAAGGCTACGGATTACTTATTAGCTTTAGGACACCGTCATATTTTATTTTGCAATGCACCGAAAGTTAGGACAGTGAGTATTGATCGTGAACAAGGGTATCAATTTGCTCTTAAGCAATTTGGTTTAGGAGGTCACTATCAGCATATTGAATATCGTGACGAAACGAGGACCTCAATTGAATATGGCTCTTATATTGCTCATAACGTACTTAGCCAAAATAAGGAGATTAGTGCGATTATTACGGACAATGATAAGGTAGCTCTCGGTGTATATAGAGCTTGCAAAGAGTTAGGAAGGTCGATTCCTGAGGATTTATCAATTATCGCCTTTAGCGATGGATCGATGTATTCTGATGAGTTACAACCGTCATTGACGACGATGACGCTCAATGGTGTGACATTAGGGATAGAAGCGATGAATTTGTTATTAGAGAGGTTAGAAAATACAGATTGTATAAAAAGAGTAACCGTTAAGATTGAATTACACGAACGTCAATCTTGTGCGCCAATGGATAAGCTACAGAAATGAATAGGAGAAAAGTTTAATTGTAAAAGGGAGAGAATGAATTCATGAAACGAAAATGGGCTTTATGTATCATCTTTTTAATTGCTTTGGTGATGGGTGGTTGCAGTGGTGGAAATGAGGAAGCTTCTTCAGAAAATGAGCAAGATGAAGTACCTGAGGTGGATCAAGTTGACCTTAATCAAACCGGTTTAATGGAAGCGCCTATGTTAATGGATCTAGTTGAAGCAGGTGATCTCGAACCAGTTCAGGATCGAATGCCGATTATGGAAGATATTATGATTGAGGATGTTGTAGAGGAGATTGGTCAATATGGTGGGGAGTGGGTTTTCCCGTGGGCTGGTCCTGATGACAAGTGGGGGATTGGAAAAGCGACAGAAGAAGCGCTGTTTCGATTCCAAGAGGATGGTGATGGGATCGAGCCAAACGTAGCAAAAGGCTATGATGTGAATGAAGATTCAACAGAATACATCATTTACTTGCGTGAGGGAATGCGTTGGTCTGATGGAGAACCATTTACTGCTGATGATGTTATTTTTTATTGGGAGCATATGTTATTGCCAGAAACGTTCGGAAAGGCTTTATACGATTGTTACTATTCAGTAAATCCTGAAACTGGTGAACGAGTACGTTCAGATGTGACAAAGGTAGATGATTATACAATAAAGGTCACTCACGAATATCCGAGTGTGCTTTTCTTAGAACGGTTAGCCATTGATAACAAGTGGTTCTTTGCACCGGCTCATTTCTATAAGGATATTTTACCAGAGTTAATTGGAGAGGAAGAAGCTTTAGAGGTAGCAAGTGAATGGGGATATAACGATCTTGATTCATTTGGTGAGTGGACAGGCTATTACTTCTGGTTGTTTCCTGAACGTCCAACATTACGTCCATGGGTAGCTAGTAATGATCCTTATAGCGACCGTTTTATTATGGAGCGTAATCCATACTATTTTAAAACCGATGCGGAAGGGAATCAGCTGCCGTATATCGATTCAATCGTGTTAGATCGTATGCAGGACGATAGTCATTATTTACTAGAAACACTAGCAGGTAATATCAATTTAAGAATGTTTGGTTTTGAGGAATTTACAGTGTTAAAGGAAAATGAAGAACGTGGCGATTACCGAATTCTACAATGGTATCCAGCGTCGTGGTCTAGTACCGGTTTACAACTGAATCAAACGGTAGAAGATCCTAAGTTGCGTGAGCTCTTTCAAGATATTCGTTTTCGTGAGGCACTATCAGTGGCTGTTGATCGTCATGAGCTTTCAGAGATTCTTACCCATGGGCTAGGTGAGCCTCAACAGGCGGCAGTTCCAGAGAGCCTACCAAACTATCAAGAGGGATGGCAAGATCAATGGGTAGAGTATGACGTTGAGCGGGCAAATGATTTGCTTGATGAAATTGGACTTGTTTGGGACGAAAATGAAGAATTTCGAACGTTTGCCGATGGGTCAGAGCTACGGCTCGTTATTTATCAAGAAAGTCGTGGAGAGTCACAGGTTGGAACGTTACAAGAATTATTGAAAATGTATTATGAAGAAATTGGAATTAAGACAGATGTTACGATTGCTGATCAAGGTCGCTTCTTCGATTTAAAATATGACAATCAAATTCCTGCGACTACGCAAACCGTTAGTGTCGTGAAAGTGTCTTACCGTCCAGATGAGCTTGTGCCATTACGAGTGATTACTCCTTGGTTCGGACATTATGGCTTGTACCATTCTTCTGGAGGTGAAGAAGGGGTAGAGCCTGAAGGTGATGTTGCGAAGCTATTAGAATATTGGGGGAATCTTACATCTTCAACCACTTCTGAGGATGTCGATTATTGGAGCGAGGAAATTATTAAGCTTCATCAAGAGAATCAGTGGGTTATTGGGTATACAGGCCCTACTCCAACGTTAGTCGTTGCAAGTAATGATATGAGAAATATCCCTGATGGCATTGTCGATAGTGATGAGTTCCGTGGGTTCGGTCATGCCAAGCCTGCACAGTTTTTCTTGAAACAAGATTAATTTAGGAGTGGAGAGTAAGAGAAGGGATTCTTTCCTTACTCTCCCTTCCCCATAGATCTAAAATATGGACTTTTTTTAGTCATCAGGGAAGCGATGAACGTATATGTGGTGACACACACATTTGTCCTACAGAAGGAGAGGTTCAGTTATGTTTCGGTACATCATTCGTAGAACTCTATTAATGATCCCAGTTGTCTTTGTCATCTCACTCATTGTTTTCTTTATTATCCAACTGCCTCCTGGTGATTTTGTGAGTAATTATGCGATGCAAATGGAACAGGAAGGCGATGTGATTAATAGTGAGCAATTAGAGAGATTGAGAGATACATATGGTTTAAATGAACCATGGTACGTTCAATATGGGAAATGGATGGGAGGAATCATTACGAGAGGCGATTTCGGGCATTCCATGAGCTACAACCGACCTGTCTCAGAGGTTATACAGCAGCATATGGGGATGACCATTGTCGTATCAGTCGCTTCATTATTGTTTACATATTTTGTTGCGATTCCGATCGGGATTTATAGTGCAATTAAGCAATATTCGTTAGGAGATTATGTGTTTACAACGATTGGTTTTATCGGAATGGCCACACCTAATTTCTTATTAGCGATTATTTTAATGTATCTTTCCTTCGTCTATTTTGGAGATCCGATGCTCGGTCTTCAGTCCCAAGAATTTGTTGATCAGCCTTGGAGTGTGGCAAAAATAATGGATATGTTAAAGCATTTAGTTATACCTATTGTCGTAATAGGTACAGCGAGCACGTGTGAGTTAATCCGTGTGATGCGTGGACAAATGTTAGACGAAATGAATAAGCCTAATGTGTTAACAGCACGCGCAAAAGGTTTATCGGAAGCAAAAGCATTACGGAAATACCCGACTAGAGCAGCATTAAATCCGATTATTAGTACGATTGGTTGGTCGCTAACTGCGATTTTTACCGGTTCAACGATTACAGCGATTGTCTTGAATTTACCTACGCAAGGACCGGTTATGCATCGGGCTCTATTAGGTCAGGATATGTATTTGGCAGGGACGTGGTTGTTTTTCATGGCAATTTTCACCGTTATTGGCACATTGATTTCGGATATTCTGCTAGCTTGGCTAGATCCAAGAATCCGAATGGAAAGAAAAGGAATGTAGTAAATGAATACACACATACCGAATGAAGTTAATCGAAAGCCAATTCTTTGGAGAAGAAAGAAAAATGAAGACTCTATTCATATTGCATCACAATGGAGTTTAATTTTTAAGAAGCTTAGAAAGCATAAGCTAGCGCGAATAAGCTTAGTGATCCTCTTTACATTGTATGGTGCGGCCCTTTTCGGTCAATTTATTGCACCTTATGGATTGCAAAGCTACAACAGTGAGTATATGAATGCTCCGCCGACACAAGTTCATTTCTTTGATGAGGATGGGCAGTTTCATTTTCGGCCGTTTGTGTACGGGTTAACGTCATCACGAGATCCTGATACGTTAAGAAAAGTGATTGTCGAGGATACGTCGGTTATACACCCGGTTCAATTTCTAGTTCGAGGGGAAGCCTACCAATTTCTTGGCTTGTTTGAAACGAACTTGCGCTTGTTTGGTGTTGAGGCACCTGGTCAAATTTTTTTATTTGGTACGGATGGGACAGGCCGTGATTTATTTTCCCGTATTATTCTAGGTAGTCAAGTTTCCTTATCGATTCCTCTTGTCGGTGTAGCGATTAGTTTTGTTTTAGGGGTGATTATTGGTGGAGTTTCTGGTTATTTTGGTGGCGTTGTGGATTCGGTTATTCAAAGGTTAATTGAAATTATCCGCTCATTCCCTACACTGCCACTTTGGATGGCATTATCTGCCGCGATCCCTCCACGTGTTCCCGTTGTGCAAATGTTTTTATATATTACGGTTATTATGGCATTCCTAGAATGGACAGGTCTGGCTCGTGTCGTGCGTAGTAAATTTGTTTCATTGAAAAATGAAGATTACGTGATGGCAGCAAAACTGTCTGGTGTTAGTAACTTTAAAATTATTTTAACCCATTTAATACCTGGGTTTATGAGTTATCTCGTTGTGGCAGCTACATTGGCAATACCGGCAATGATTCTTGGTGAGACAGCTTTGAGTTTTTTAGGATTAGGAATGCAGGCTCCTGCTACAAGTTGGGGCGTGTTATTACAAGAAGCACAGCAAATAGAAAATGTAGCTCTTTACCCATGGAAGCTGATTCCTTTAGGGTTTGTCATCTTAACCGTCTTAGCGTTTAATTTCTTAGGTGATGGACTACGTGATGCAGCAGACCCTTATAAGTAAGGAAAGGAGAGCGGGATTTAAAATGAGTCAAGAACAGGAAGCATTTTTACAAGTGAAAAATTTACGTATCGAATTTAAAACAGATAATGGTCTTCTTCAAGCGGTTAGGGGCATTGATTTCTCTCTAAAAAAAGGAAAGACACTCGGCATTGTTGGGGAATCTGGTTGTGGAAAAAGCGTTACGAGTAAAGCCATTATCGGCTTAAATCCGAAAGAATTTCAAACGACTGGAGAAGTATTATTGCAGCAAGAGAACACAAAGGAGCCATTAGACTTATTAACTATTAAACAAAATGGACCAGTGATGCGTTCGATTCGTGGGAAGCGTATTTCAATGATTTTCCAAGAGCCAATGACGGCATTTTCTCCTTTATATACAATTGGCAATCAAATAATGGAGGCTGTCTTGCTTCATCAGACGAAGGATAAAAAGCAAGCGAAGGAATGGACACTGAGAATGCTTGAAAAAGTAGGTATTTCAGATGCTGAAAAAAGATTTGAACAATATCCTCATGAATTTTCTGGTGGGATGAGACAACGGGCGATGATTGCGATGGCTCTTTCATGTAATCCGGAAATCTTAATTGCTGATGAGCCGACGACCGCACTGGATGTGACGATTCAAGCCCAAGTGCTTGAATTAATGAAGGACCTACAAGAAGAGTTTGGAATGTCGATTTTGTTCATTACTCATGATCTTGGGATCGTCGCTGAGATGTGCGATGAGGTTGCTGTTATGTATTTAGGGAAAGTGGTCGAGCACGGGACCGTACATGATCTATTTAAACGTCCAAAGCATCCGTATACGAAAGGATTAATTGACTCCATTCCGGTCATTGGTAGCCGTAAGAAGAGGTTACTATCGATTGAAGGGACGGTTCCTGTTCCAATTGGGTTAACAACAGGCTGTGGTTTCTATGAACGCTGTCATGAACGAATACAGGGAGTGTGTAATAAGCGTGATGTGAATACAATTCATGTCGATGACCGACATAAAGTTGCATGTGTTCTATATGATTCTACGCTTGAAAAAAAGGAGGTCCATGTCGGTGAGCGAGACTATTCTTGAAATCGAGCATTTATCAAAAGAGTTTAAAGAGAAAAAGTCTTCACAAGTCGTTAAAGCTGTTTCCGATATTTCATTTTCATTAAGAAAGGGAGAGACACTAAGCTTAGTTGGAGAATCGGGTTGTGGTAAGACAACGCTTGGACGATGTATCGTTCGAGGGATTGAGTCAACAGCTGGACACGTTTATTTTTACGGTAGTGGAGCTAGGAAAGTTGATTTTTTAACATTGAAAAGCCGGGCTTATAAAGAGGTGCGTCCTGATATTCAAATGATCTTTCAAGATCCTTATTCGTCTTTAAATCCGAGAATGACTGTGTTTGATATTATTAGTGAACCGTTAAGGGCTATGAAACGGTTTAGTAAGCAAGACATAGAGGATAGAGTGAAGAATATAGCGCGAAAAACAGGCTTAAATGTTAGCTATTTAAAAAGGTATCCGCACTCCTTTTCTGGTGGACAACGGCAAAGGATCGGAATAGCTCGTGCGCTCGTAACAGAGCCGAAAATCATTGTTTGTGATGAGGCTGTTTCGGCTTTGGATGTTTCCATTCAAGCACAAATTATTAATCTATTGAAAGACTTGCAAGAAGAATTTAATGTAACGTATTTATTCATTTCACATGATTTATCAGTTGTTGAGCATATATCTGACCGCGTGGCTGTGATGTATTTAGGCGAAATCATTGAGCTTGCCAATACGAATGATTTGTATGAGAGACCGATGCACCCTTATACAGAGGCGCTGTTATCTGCTGTACCTAAGGCGAATCCGGATCTTAAGACGAATCGCAAAGTTTTAACAGGAGAGGTTCCTAATCCAGCAAACCGTCCAAGTGGATGTCATTTTCATCCGAGATGTGCTTATCGAACAGAAAAATGTGAGCATGTGGCACCTACATTAACGGAGATAGAAGATGGTCGTAGTGTTTCGTGTCACTATGCGAACGAGCTTAAGCTACAAGGTGTATTTCAATAGCATGTTAACAGGAAGGGCGTGGACACGTTGAAAAAAGAACTAATTATATTAATGGATTGTGGAGATACGATTATAGATGAATCTACGGAAATTCGAGATAAGAATGAAGTAGTGACCTCAGCAAAGGTTATACCACATGCAGATGAAGTCGTCCAGGAGCTAGCAAATCAGGGATATAGATTGGCTCTCGTAGCTGATGGACTGGCACAATCGTTTAAAAATATGCTAACAGATCATAACATCTATGATTGTTTTGAGACAATGATTTACTCAGAAACGATTAAAGTGAGGAAGCCTGATGCACGAATGTTTAAGGCAGCATTAGGAGCACTTGATTTATCATTGGACGATAGAGAGAGGGTTGTCATGGTTGGAAATAATTTAAGTCGTGACATTCGTGGGGCTAATGAACTTGGGATTACAAGCATTTTCCTTGATTGGTCGCCACGCTATACGAATAAGCCTGAGAATGAACAGGAAAAGCCTGATTTTACAATTCATGAACCAAGACAGCTTCTTTCGCTAATAGAGCAATTGAATGAACAGGTCTCTCAACAGCAAGTGATAGATGTAAAGTAGAATGACCTATGAAATTTAAACGTGAAGTGACGTTATTAGTTGTACCTTTTGTTTTACATATGCTCATTAGTAACTCTTTTTCCTTTATTGACACGTTAATGATCACCGGTTTAGGAGAGGTAGCTGTTGCATCGATTGCAGCGGCTAGTCAATTTACCTTTGTACTTGGAATGGTTTTGTCGGCTACATATGGAATGTCGGCGTTTATTACACAGTTTTATGGGATTAATCAAATGAACAACGTTTATCGGACGATGGGATTAATGCTCGTCACAAGTCTTTTCTTTTCCGTACTAGCATTTATAATCGTTACTGTGTTTAAAGAACAACTACTTTCGTTTTTTATTAACGATGAACAAGGAATTGCTTATGGTGTGCAATATGTAAGTGTCATTGTGTTTGTATTTATATTAAACGCGATTAAGGATACTTTTGGTCATGCGCTTGGTGCGATCGGCAAAATAAAAGTAAACGTCGTGTTCGGTTGTATCGGAATGGGGTTAAATACGTTATTCAATTATTTGCTTATTTATGGGATTGGCTGGTTTCCTGCTTATGAGGTAAAAGGGGCGGCGATTGCGACGCTACTTTCGACGATTATTAGCCTCCTTCTACTCGTTGGATTTATTTATGGTCGGCGCTACTATTTACATGCGCGCTTTGATCAGCTTTTTTCGTTTAATTGGTCCTTTTGTAAGAGGGTGTACAAAACGATTTATCCGCTCGTACTCCATGAAGGGATCTGGTCGTTAGGAAATATGCTTTATGCCGTCGCATTTGGACATATGGGGATTGTTGCTTTAGCGACCTTTCAGCTAGCACGAATATTCAATCAGTATTTTCTAATGGGGATTTCGGGATTCTCGTATGCGGCTCGTGTAATGATTGGAAGAAAGCTAAGCTCAGAAGATCCATCAGCAGCTATTACAAATGCTAGAGAATTTACTAAGCTGGCCATCTACTCAGCGATCGTTGTAAGTGTGCTGATCATTCTCTTGAATCCACTAATTGTTAGTTTGTTTGCACAACTAAGTCCTGAGGTACAACGGACATTTCAAAACGTGCTTTATATACAAGGTGTCGTCTTAACGATGTATTTCTTAAATCATCTTTGGATTGTTGGAGTGTTTCGCTCTGGTGGAGATAATGTATTTTCAATGAAGCTCGTTTTATGTACAACATGGTTCATTGCGCTTCCACTTGTGTTCTTAGGAGCGTATGTTTTTCATTGGTCGATTGAGCTTGTTTACTTTATGTTTGCTTTAGAAGAAATTACAAAATCAATTTTTGGTTATTTCCGATATCGGTCAAATAAATGGGCACGCAATTTAGTGCAGGATTTTTCATAAGATAAAGAAAGAAGGTGAGAATGTAATGAATCTTCAGCATGCATTGAAATATGCACCACATCTTTATTTTGATAAGAAAGAGCCCTTTTTTCCATGTATGATTGGTGTAACGGAAATAAGAAAGGGTGAAGTCTCTCCTTCCTTTCGGCGTTCTTTTATATTTGATGATGAGCGTCTAGACCATATTATCGAATATGCGATTTACTTCGACTTTGACATTCAGCATTTATACGAGCTTGAGCACGTGTGGGTGTATGTGAGTAAGGAGGAAGATGTGCTTGATTGTGAGGCGAGCTTTCACGGTCGCTATTTCAAAGGTCTGTTTCCTGACCGAAGAAATCTTGTTAACAACACACATGTGAAGCTGTATTCTCAGCCTGGAAAACATGCTTTCTTTCCAGATGAGCAATTCTTCCATTTCATTCCGGATGTGATGACATGTACAGATGAAGGTGCAGGTCAGGACGGTTTAACCGTTCCATTCTTCTATAAACATGAACAGGTATTTCAACAGAATGTAAATACGAATCAATTGATCAAGCAATATATGAAGAGGTTTCGTTTCACTCCGTCGTTGAAATTTGAATATTTCGAGTTAAAAGATGTACTATTTCGTTCTTGGACTGAGGTGTTTGAGGAGATACCTAGAAGAATGAATAGTCGGTTGGAGGAAATGAAGAAAGGCTAGCTAGGTTTGGCTGTTTGAAAGGTATTTGACAGCTAATGATAAAGGGCACTAAAAAAGGTAAAAACTAAACTTTTTTAGTGCCCTCGCGTGTAATAATTCTCTTGTATAATAGTGATTAAGAATATGAGAGATGGAGTGAATGAATGTGAATATATTCGTACGAGTTCTTATGATCATTTTCTTGTTGTTTTTAGTAGGATGTGGGACAAGCAATGAGCCTCATAGCCATGATAAATCAATTACAGGGGATTGGTCAGATGAGGATAATCCGATTGTGACTATTGAGATGGAAACCGGAGGCGAGGTCGTCATTGAGCTTTATCCTGAGGTCGCACCAAATACGGTTGCGAATTTTATTGCGCTAGTCGAGAGTGGTTTTTATGATGGCTTAATTTTTCACCGAGTTATTCCTGGGTTTATGATTCAAGGTGGAGACCCCGAAGGAACAGGAATGGGTGGATCTGGTTACTCCATTGAAGGTGAATTCTCCTCAAATGGCTTTGAAAATGAACTTGTGCACGAACGTGGAGTCATTTCGATGGCTCGTTCACAGCATCCTGATTCGGCGGGGTCACAGTTTTTTATTATGGTAGATCAAGCGGACCACCTCGATGGTGACTATGCGGGATTTGGACAAGTGATAAGTGGAATGGATATTGTTGATCAAATTGTAGCAGTTGAAACAGGGGCGCAAGATCGTCCAATTGAAGAACAGCGTATGTCTCGTGTTGTTGTAGATGTGAAAGGGCTCGACTATTCTGACCCTGTAAAGATTGAAAATTAAGCAAAAGAGAGCACTGAAAAAGTTGATTTGTACTTATTCAGTGCTCTTTGAACTGACAAGCAATCGCTTCACACGTTCCTCGATTGATACGAGAAACACCACTCGTACCAATCTTTTAAAAAAGCAACGGTTTCGCAGATGCTTACGGGGAACAAAAAAGTTAAAAAGCAAACTTTTCCAGTTCGCTTTGGGATACACTTTTGTCACAGCTTCTTTTTCTTTTTATGAACGTGAGGTAGATACACTGGAAGAGAAGAGCTTTCAGTGTAGATCGAGCTTACTTCATCACGAGTGCTCCATTGATGAAAGCACCATTTTTTTTGCATCTTCCAAGTGAACTAATGCTTCTACATGGTTCATCATAATTGGTAAATGCGCTATAAGAGGGGTGAGAGCTCGATGTAATGGCTCCGATTCAATCTCAATTTGTTTAGGGATGCTTAGAAGCTGGTGTATCAATTTTAACAGTAGCTTCTGTAGATTTTCCTCCAAGTTATCATGTTGAAGCAACTCAATAAAGGTAATCATTCCGTTTTGTTTATTCATAGCAATGACAACAAATGGAAAGAAAGGTCGGTCATCCTCTTCACTTTGAACAGGCTCTGATGCAAAGAAGGAACCAATTTCAAGCGTTACATCTGCCACCTTGAGCTTTTTCACTCGCATTAGGTCAAGTTCATTAATAAATAAATGGGCAGGCTGTTTGATTGGATTCTCTAATGATGGTTCAATATAAGCGTTATACCACATTTGATTTTGATCGAGCTTACGGGTGAACCAAGGCCCTTCAAACGCAGTTGGAATGTTATATTTGTTTTGTCTAATAAAAGGTGCAAGTTCAATCATTTGTTCTAGCAATCCATTTAAGATATCAATTTCCTCATCATTGATAAACCAAGGGTAATAGGCTGGCTTGAAGCTACGAAACATAGGCCATTGCTTCTTACCACGGAACGAGGCATTTTGTGCTTTGATAAACTCATGGTCCTCAGGTTCAAGCTCGTTACGATCACATAGAGACAATAGGATTGAACGTTGCTCGAATAAAATCGCTTCATGATGATGAAATTCACCATTTAATGTAGAATGTAATGCTTTTAGTCCATCATTTCCTAAATAGCATGCGAGGCCAAACTCTTCCTTCATTGCCCCTAGCACAGAGCAATAAGCATAGTCCTGTATGATCGGAACCCAAATGACGATAATTTGATCATCATTTAGGAATTCCCATAGAGCCAATTGGTTAAATGTTTGTGTTAAATCGAGTAAGTGAGCCTCTTTATTCTGATGAGCATGTTCAGAAGCGATTTCATTTAAAATATGAGTGTGCTCGGCTAATTGAATATTAATCATCTCACGTAACTCTTCATTATTCAGCTCACCCTGAATGGATTCACTAAAAGGATCTTCGCCAGGTGCAGCACGCATGGCTTTGACACAATAAGGGTATTCGATTTCAGGCTGGGGTTGAACGATCTTCTCTAAAATAATCTCGTGCTGCCAATCTTCACCAAGGTCATATGTATAAATGCAACGATCTTTCTCTTTTTTGAAATGTGTCTTTAAGCGCTCGTTTTCAGTATTTAAAGGTGGATTGAATGCGCCAAATTGAGAAAAATATAGCTGGAAATTATCTGTTACATCATCTGGAGTAGTTGGTTCAATGAATGTTGTAGTGCGTTGTCCATTCGTCTTCCTCATTTCAAATTGGTGTAGATGCATGTCCTCCCAATCAAACATCATTTGAATTAGCTCATCTAAGTCTTCGAATGTGCTCTCACTATCAATTAATATGCGACGCCAAATGGGTGGTTTTATATGAGATAACGTTATTTTTAATTGATAAATCATCAAATTCCTCCTTGCGTTGTAAAAGAAACAATCCTTTTATCTTATTCTTTTGCCATCCTATTTCCCCTGCTGTTAATGATCATAAACAGCATCACAAAGCTGATAATACCTAGTTGGTTTACGAAAATATCAAGTATTCGACCATCACGATTAAAGAACGGCTGTATTAATTCAAGAGCGATGCTAAGTGAAAAGCAAATGATAAGTGTTATTCTCCATTTTTTTAAACATGTATATAATAAGCCTGTTAATACGAAAAAGGATACAAAATGTCCGATTTTTTGGATGGTCAAAAAAGGTTCTTGACGAGATAAGGCATAAGGCTCCAAGAACTCAGAATAATCAGGAACAACGAAAGAAAAACGAATAACTCCATCAGAAATGAATAATGTAAAGCTACTTGTACAATACAAAATAAATACAAAAAGAGACCATATCATAAGTAGGAGCCATTTAGTGTACATGAATGTGTAATCACTCCCCTTGAAACGTACTACATCTTTCATTTCTAGGCGAACTGTCTAAATCCTGCTGTATGCTAAGAACTCTTAAAGATGTTCTTTAAAATGAGCTTTTGCCATATGGACCACGGGAGTATGTGTTTCATGAAAACGGTTAAGCGAACACCTTTGCCAATAGGGTAGCGAAGTCTTGTTAGCCTTTCTTCACGAGCTAATTTGACGACTAGATGAGCGACCTCTTTTGGATCTCCATATGCTGGAGAAGCCTTTTTAACATGTTGCTTGAGCATAGCAAGTGTACGTTGATAAGGTGAGTGTTCATGTGTTCGTATGTTGGCAAGTCCTGACGACCAAATGTTTGTTTGATAGGAGCCAGGCTCTATTAGAGCAACCTGTACGTTGTAAGGAGCAAGCTCTAGCCGGAGGCTCTCTGCATAGCCTTCTAACGCTTGCTTTGAAGCAACGTAAGCCGACAACCCGGGAAAGCCAATCTGGCCGCTAATACTACTCATCATTAATATGGTTCCTTTTCTATTCGTTCTCATGTGCGGAAGTATAACTTGAGTAATAGCCATAACGCCGAAAAGGTTCGTTTCAAATTGCTGACGATAGGCATCAATACTTAACTCTTCAGCAAAGCCGGCTTGGGCAAAGCCGGCATTGTTAATTAATAGATCAATAGGCGATAATGATTGAATGAAGTCTTGAAACTCTTGAATGGAAAGGGAGTTGGTGACATCAAGCTCGGTAAAGCGAATTCGTTCAAGAATTTGAGAGTCTTGGATAACCTCATGTACGATATGCTGCTTTGATAGATTGCGCATTGTCGCGACAACGGTAAATCCAGCCTTTGCTAGTTCGATCGTGATGTGGAGGCCGAATCCACTTGAAGCACCTGTTACTATCGCATATTTTTCCATGCTTGTAGTCCTCCTTTCACTAACGCTACGTCACCATTCGTCCAAGGGTATTCGCAAAGTTATTTTATACATTTTGGAATGCCTCTTTAGTTCTTCTGATCTATCAATAGAATGAGAGTGAGTTTACCTTAATTGTAAGGAGCGAACCTGGTCGTCATTATAAGGATCACTCGTAAAGAATAGTCGGTACTCATTTGCTTCATAATAAAGGTAATACAGACCATCAAGCTCACTATAGCCTTCCTCATATGGTGGTCCTAGAGCTTGTTTAATTTCATTTGTACTCATCGATAACGGTAAGTATATAGTAGAGATTGGCATATTTGGCCATTCATGATAATCATAGCCTACACCTAATCCACAAGCACATTCATCATACATTAAATAATAGCCACCTTCAGTTGGGCGCTCTTCGACAGGCAGTCCCCACATGGCATCGATTACACTACTAATGGGGGCTCCGATTTTCGTGTGAATACCGTTTATTTCCCCTCGGCTAGCATCGTTTAAAAAATGTGGATCGAGAATCCGCTCTCGGTTTATTTGTTCAACTTCATTCATAGATTCTTCAGTAGAAGCCTCATTCTCTTGCGAAGTAGGTTGATTCTCAACAGGAATATTCTGCTCGAATCCTTGATTACCTGCTGAAATAGAGCGTTCAATTGTTTCGTAATGGGCGGAGTTAAACCATGTTTGATAACTGATAAACCCACAGAGAATGAGAGCAATCATAAATAGAGAAAAAGACGCTAGTTGTATAATTTTTATTTTCGCAGTGATGGTTAGAATAACGAGAATAATAAGAATAGAGATTGCTATTATAATTGTTAGGTAAGGGATGGGCTTAGAGAACTCCCCATTTAGTTCAACCGTTTGATCGGTATGAAGTGATAACTGCCAAATGAGTGTTTGATCGTCCATTCGATCAGCATTATGATGATGAATCTTGAACGCATCTGGTAGTGTTACCTGAAACGTTAAATCAAATGATTCTACCATTGCTTCATCAAGACCTTCTAATAATGGGTTCTCAGACTGAGGCTGCCCAGAAAGATCATGTCCAATCCATTCTAGTAAAAAATTAACTTCGTAGCTAAAGGCTTGCTCCTGAATACGAAAGATTGTAGGTAATTCCTCATTTGAGATAGGAAGCTCTATATCATTAAATGAAGTAAAGCGTTTATTAGCTTTTATTCCACGATAGCCGTTAATGGATTCTTCTGTAAGTGTATAGCCCTCTTCAAAAAGCTGTTCGTCATGTAAACCCTCGCTTTCCATGAGCCCTGCCATCATTTCTGTTATCCCTGTAAAAAGCTCGATCTCTGCTGAGCCGTCATCATGAAAGATGATATGGTACTCAGCCTTTACACAACCGCTCATAAAAAGAATAACAATCCATAAAAAAGGTATAAAAATATGTCTGTTCAAAAAATCACTCCTGCTGTTTTTCATATGTATGTAAGAGAACTCTCTTATTGTAGCATAGGGCACCTTTTTTATAGAATCAGAGTTTATACATCCATGAAAAACATATAAAAAGAGAGGATGTAGGAACTCGTGGGAGGTTCTATCCTCAGAAAAAATAAGCTATTATAACCGGCTCAACACAACGCTATTACCGCGTCTTTTCTCATCCGAAACGTGCTTTCACCCTTTCATAATAGGTATGTAGTAATTGCTTAATTTGATTAAAATCTCCCTTTTCTAAAGCGTCTACAAGCTTTTGATTCGTTTCATTTGCTGAGTAATGGCTTTGATGGGGGGTACGGATATAATTGACGATCGCAAACCGAATGATTTTATCAAAAAAGCCGTCAATCACTTTGAGCATTTCTTTGTTGTTCGTCCCAGATATCATAGTGTGTAAAAATGAAAGTGAATGCTTTGTATAGCCTAAATAATCTTCGTTGCTCGTACATGTATATTGCTCTTTCAAATGATAGTTCAATTGCTGTACATCAATATGAAGGTCTTCTGGTTCCTGATAATAAAATTGATAATGTTGAAAAGAAAAAATCACTTCAAAAATTTCGAGAAACTCCTTATAGGAAATGTCACGTACTAATATACCACGATTTTTAACGGTTTCTAAAAAGCCTTCGCGTTCTAATTGGGAAATCGCTGCTCTGACAGGAGTTCGACTCATTGCTAATGTTTTGGCTAATTCATTTTCAGATAGAAGTGTACCAGGCATATATTCGCCATTTATTAAACGCTCCTTTAGAAAATCAAATGCTTTATCTTCAAGTGGTTGCATGTTCATCTCCAACTTTCTACATTAAATCCAATTTTAATGATCATCTTATTTTCTATCATAGCGTTCCTTTCCTTTCATTGTAAATAGTTGTGTCCTATAACTTGTTTTACAAAACCTTTACGACTTTTGAATAACTCCTTTATAGAAGCTTTACAATATGCTGATATCCTTTAGTTATATACAAGGTTGTATACAACTTTGTATCCTAATACTATAAGGATGGTGGATTGTGGTGAAAAAAGTAGGTTTCATGTTGTTATGGATGACAGTGCTATTGATCTTTACAGCGTGTTCGGAAGGTTCGGGCGCGGGAGAGGTGGACGAAAATGGTTGGCCAACGACATTACGAATGGGAATGATGGCAACAGAGGATGACAACAATATGGCGCGTTCATCAAGTGCCTTTGCTGAGGATTTAGCAGAAGAGTTAGGAATTGAAGTCGAGATGTTTGAGGGTCAAGATTACAACATGATGATTGAAGCGATGCGGGCAGAACAAATTGATTTGACAAATTATGGGCCGTTTGGGTATATTATCGCCGTTGAGCGAAGTGGGGCACTGCCTTTAGCAATATTAGGAGAAAGTGAAGAATCTGCGATGTATCATAGTGTCATTATTGTACCTGCTGATTCGCCTGTTGAAAGGTTAGAGGAGTTAGAAGGAGAGGATTTCCTGTTTGTTGACCCAGCTTCTACTTCAGGGCATTTGTTCCCGAGAGCTTCTATGCTATCACAATTAGGTATTGAAAATGAGCAGCTAGAAGGCTATTTCAATAGTGTTGCGTATTCTGGAGGTCATGATAAATCGATTTTAGCGATTGCGAATGGAGATGCAGCCGGTGCGGCGGTTTGTGAATTCTGTGTGGAGATGTTTGCTGAATCAGGCTTGTTTGATCCAAGTGATGTTCGTGTTATTCAAACAACTGATCCAATCCCTGGAGGCCCTTTAGCTTATAGAGATGGTCTACCGGAAGATTTAGTTGAAAAAATGAGAGATTTTGCTCTTTCCTATCATGAGAAGAACCCAGAATATTTTGAGATCATGGGAATGAAAGGCTATTTCCCAGTTGAAGATAGTGATTTCGATGTCATTCGTGAAACAGCGGAGCTATTAAATATGTCACCAGAAGAGATGTTGAATTAAGGGGGCGATCATTATGGCATTATTAGAAATTAACCGGCTATCAAAAGTATATTCAGACGGTACAACGGCGCTTCAGGATATTAGCTTTGAGCTACATCATGGTGAATTTATTGTCATTATCGGTCCGAGTGGAGCTGGGAAAAGCACACTTTTACGTTCCATTAATCGTCTTGTTCAGCCAACAGCTGGTGAGCTGGTATTTAAAGGCCAAGAGGTTGTGGGTGCGAATGCAGCTCAGTTAAAGAAGCACCGTCGTGAGGTAGGGATGATTTTTCAACGGTTTAATTTAATTGAGCGTTCCTCTGTTTTGCGCAACGTTCTTCATGGTCGGTTAGGTTACATGAATACATTTAGAGCGGTGTTAAGTCTTTTTTCAAAAGAGGATAAGGATGAAGCGATTCGACTATTGGAGCGTGTTGGCTTAGGGGAACAAGTATACAAGCGTGCTGATGAACTAAGTGGTGGTCAGCAGCAACGTGTAGGGATTGCACGTGCTATTGCACAAAAGCCATCTCTCATTTTAGCTGACGAACCAATTGCGAGCCTTGATCCGGTTTCCTCAGAAATTGTGATGGATCAGCTCTACTCTATTTGCAAAGAAGAAGGGATAGCTTGTCTTTGCAATTTACATCAAGTTGATGTAGCGAAGAAATATGCGACTCGTATTATCGGAATTAACAAAGGGGAGAAAGTATTTGATGGGCGTCCAGAGGAATTAACGGATGCGATCATTGAGCGCATATATCGTGGAAGTAAGGAACAGAAGGAGGAAATGGCTTCGTGAAACAGGAACACCTTCTTGAAGTACAGCGTAATAAGAACTTGCTCCTTTGGGGTTTTGTGGTTGTCCTTGTACTGTTAACGATATGGTCTGCATTTGAAACAGGCTTTTCTATCCCGTCCCTTTTTTCAGGAGCGACTCAAGCTGTTTCGTTTATTATGTATGATTTATTTCCACCTGATTTTTCTGTACTAGTAAGCTTAATTCCTCCGGCGCTTGATACGATTTACATGAGCTTTGTGGCGATGGTTATTGGAGCGATCATCGCAACTGGCTTAGCTTTTTTGGCAGCTGCAACGACGTCACCACATCCAAGTGTACAAATATTCATGCGGGGATTTAGTTCGCTATTCAGAAATATTCCTGTGTTTATTTGGGCAATTGTTCTAACAGCTTCTTTTGGTCTTGGGGTGTTAGTTGGAACGTTATCTTTAATTATCGTTTCAGTTGGAGCGCTAACGCGAGCATTTGCAGAGGTGCTTGAGGAAATTGATATGGGTCAGCTAGAAGCAGTTAAGGCAACAGGTGCGAACTATTTTCAAGTATTAGCACAAGGTGTGATGCCACAATTTTTACCGGGATTTTTCGGATGGACGTTATACATGCTAGAAATTAATGTTCGTGCTTCAACGATCATCGGAATGGTTGGCGGTGGAGGGCTAGGCTTTGTCATTCAATCAAATATTAAGCTTTTCCAATATGGTCAAGTATGTATGGGCGTTATTCTCATTCTATTTATTGTGCTAATGACTGAATGGCTGACAAATCAAATTAGGGAGCGAATTATATGAGAGGAGATATCGTCGTTCATAAGGAATTAAATAAAACAAGTCAGCGTGAAAAGAAAAATCGCTTTATGAGGATCGTACTTATAGGTGCTATACTTTTTTTCTTCTTCTCGTTGTATCAATTAAGTATTGATTACGGTAGATTGTTTTCGGGTGTTTGGACCTTTCTCCAAACGTTGACAATCATGGTACCACCTGATTTCACCTATTGGCGAGAAGTGTTAGCAGCAGCGTTAGAGTCGCTTCAAGTGGCGATTGTCGGATGTGTCCTTGCGATTATTATTGGGTTTGGGCTAGCCTTTCCAGCAGCAGATAATTTAACACCACACCGAACGATTTCGTGGCTGCTAAAAGGGTTCGCCTCACTTGTACGAGCCATTCCAACGTTAATTTGGGCTCTTATTTTTATCGTTGCCGTAGGAATGGGCCCTTTTCCAGGTATTTTAGCGATAATGATTGGATCGATCGGAATGCTGATTAAAGTTTTTGCTCAATCGATTGAAGAGGTTGAGCATGGTGTGATTGAGGCGATGCAGGCTACGGGGGCTAATTGGTTTGCAGTCGTTATCCAAGGTGTCATTCCGACCGTTATGACAGCATTGCTAGCTTGGTGCATTATGCGTTTTGAAGGCGACATTGCTGAGTCTACGATACTAGGTGCGGTTGGTGCTGGTGGAATTGGCTGGGAGCTGATGCACGCGATGCGGCTATATCGCTTTGATCAAGCGTTCTTTGTCGCACTCGTTATCTTTGTCATGGTATTTAGTGTTGAATTTGTATCCAACCGACTGAAAATGAAATTAAAACATACATAAATGGCGGTGGTAGAATGAATATACAGCAAACAAATCGATTAATAGAATTTACGGGAACATTTAATTTTCGTGATCTAGGTGGCTATGAAACAACGGATGGACGAAAAGTGAAATGGGGAAAGGTTTTTCGGTCGGGAAATTTAAGTATGTTAGACGAACAAGATATGAGACAAGTGCAGCAGTTAGGAGTTACAGCGATTTGTGATTTGCGTGCGGAAGATGAACTAGAACGATTTCCGACCCCATTGATGGAATTCATTCAGTCGTATCATGTTCCTGTCATTCCGAATAATGGGGATGAAGAGTATCGTCAAGCACTTGATTTAACGGAAGAATTTGTTGCAAGGCTATCAAAGCCAGGGGATGTATTAACGCAATTAAATGAGAAAATGACCGTTTATACAACGGCGTATCGAAAGGTATTTGATGTGTTATTAGAAGAAGAAGGAGCCGTTCTATTTCATTGTATGGCAGGGAAAGATCGTACCGGAGTGATGGCTGCTCTTATTTTAAGTGTCCTAAATGTCCCAAGAGACATCATTGTAGAGGATTATTTATATACGAATCGGTCATCAGATCGCTTAAAGAAAAGCTTAGCCTCTCATGATCATGAGCATATCAAAGTGCTAGATGCTAAGGTGGTTGAGGCGATGCTTGAAGCTCGTATGGAATACATTGAAGCTTTTTTCACTAAGATTGATCGTGATTATGGAAATGTTTACAATTATATGGCAAAGGCAATTGGATTATCGGAAGCTGAAATTCAATTACTGCATGAAAAATTACTAGAGCGATTATAAAAGGAAGAAGAAGCAAGAAACTACGATGTGGCTTCTGATCACGCGCTATATGTGATTCCTCATTCCGCCATTCTCTCTATGTCACTCTTTTTCGTGTCGCTCCGTACTAGTTTCTCACTTTTGATTTGCCTAGCAATGGCTTCACTCGTTGCTCGCTTGTTACTAGAAAACCACTCATATTAAGCGAGCAAAATAAGCGAGGGCCTCCATTACTTAAAAGGGTACCGAAAAAGTTAAAACCAAACTTTTTCAGTACCCTCTAGATTTATCTATGGAAGAAAATATCTTTGTACGCTTTCAGCCCGGAATTCCTTATGCGTTCATGAATGTTACTTATTAAAAGAAGTTCATAAATGTCATTCGTTCAACTAAATCTGTTAGAATGCTTTCGCTCACTAAGTAGGACAAGAAACCAAGTGCGACATAGGTAAGGAAAATGCCATAAAAGGTATCAAGTCCTCCGTTATTTTCTCTATGAAGCGAGAAAATGGTTACAGCGATTGCCACAAAGTAGCCGAGTGAAGCAAGAATTACTAAAAGAACACTAAAAGTAATGATAGATACAAGAATAAGAATGTTGGCTACAATTAAAATAGCTGTTGGAATCGTCATAAATGCTCCGAAACGAGCAATAATGGTTTTATAATTTACTTCAACCTTCATCAGCTTAGCTACTCCGAGCATAATGGCTGCTAGAATGAGGAGCATGATAATCGAGACGATAGCTGGCATAAAAACGATATCAGAAAAAGAAAGAGGCATAAAGCCCATACTCATTTTACGAAGTACATTATAGAGAAAGAGTGGCAACAAAATTGAGTATAAAATCATTGAAATAAGGCCATTGATCATATTATTTTGCCCAAGGTGAGCAGAAAATTGATATGGATGTTTTAATGCTGACTTAGCAAAGGAAAAGTATTGTTTTCCTACTTCCTTGCTTTGCTCTAAATAAGCATTCTGAGCAGCTTCTGTCGTTGTACTGGCAGCAGCTATCTCACCAGTATCGGATGTTTTGGTGCCACAGCTTGTACAAAATTTCGCTTCAGCTTCTAAAGGTGCTTGGCAATTTGTGCAGTTTGTCATAAGAGATCCTCCTTGTTATTCAGAACCGTCACGATGAACGGTCTCATCATTTTGATCAAAATAAGAGTAATAGTAGCCCACAACGATCCAGTTATTATCTGATGAATCATAGGCTAAAGATAGTTCTAATGATTCGGTCTTCTCATCAGTCATCATTTCATCAAACCATTCATATTCCTCTTCATATACAAATTGAACAGGTAAATTTACGATAGGCATTTCATCGTAGTAGCTTAAATAAGCGGTATGTGGGTTGAAGGATGCTTCAAGGAATTTAAGCGAATATTTCCGCTCCTCATCAAAGTAATTTTCTATATCTGACTTAATCGAACTAGAAACAGTTGTAAGGCCAGAGCTATCATTATTCGTACGGGCATTGGCATATTCCTTAGCAAATCTAAAGGCAGTTCCAACCACATCATCAGCGATATCATCGGTTAATAATCGATTAATTGATAAGTAAATGTAGCTATGATCAATCGCTTGCTTATCTGTGACAATCGTTCCCCATGGGAAATCGAGTTCAGCATGAACCTCATAGCTGCCATCAAGGGAAATGGGACCAAGTGCTTCATCATATTGATCCTCTAATGAAAATTCGATATCCTCATCGTTAATATAAATCCGCGAATCATCAACAAAGCCTTCATAATCAGAGTCAATGACAATATAGTCTCCATATAAATAAAGGTCGACATACGTGTTGTTCCAGCTAGGGTCAATTAATTGTAATTCATTAGAGCTCTCCAATAACGAATAGTCTCCTGTATACGAGGCACTTACTTCATAAATACCTGGCATGTATGGACCGAACTCTTGTTCAAAGTCTTCATTGAAACTGACCATTAATTCTTCACCATTTAATGTAATGATGGCATCTTCATAGTTTGTTGATAAGGTGAAGTAAAAGGGCATCACTTGGATACGGTAACGGTCAAAGAGGAAAGCTGTCCTCCCAACTTGTTCTAATGTAAAAATCGATGAATCCTCATAATAAAAGTCATCAGGATGATTTTGATCATAAAAGTCGGCTTTGCTTTCTAATTGATCCATTAAAAAGTCATAGTATGAAGGGTTGTTGTTTAAATATGTAATTAAACTGTCCACACTAGCTTCATCAATCGTCATCCGTGAGTCATTTGTATAAAGTAAAGACATGACTCTACTTGTATCCTCTGATAAAACCGCAGATTTAAAATTTTCTACGATTTTATGTTGGTTGGTAAGCGATGCTCCAGCTTGATAGCCAATAAATAATAAAATAATAGCAGCGAGAATGGTTCCTCCAATCATTTTTTGCTTTTTTGAAAATGATTGGAAAGAAAAAGAGGATTTACTTTCAGTTGCTTGTACGTTAGATGTTGCTTCATTGTTTGGCTGTACGGATGTACCGCATTCACCACAAAAAACGGCACCTTCATTTAGTTGGGTGCCACATTCTTTACAAAAGGTCATGGTTGCGCCTCCTAGGTCTAAGTTGTTTATATAAACACTGTATGACCAGTGTGATTTTTGATTAATACAATGTAAGATTGTTTAACAATGAAACAACTAATACGAGTATAGTATACAGGAAAATAGTCATGAATGATAGGAGGAATATAGACTTTTGTATTAGTTCAAATGAAATGGATAGAAAATGGAATAAATCATTTAAGTAAAAACTCAATACAAGCTTTAAGAACTCTTAACAGTTTCTTAATATTTTTTGTGTAGTATTTAAATGTGGAAGCTTAAAGAAAATGACTATGGAAAGTTAGGAAGTTCCTTCATGAATGAATCTATTTTGTTATTAGATGCAGGCAACGATTTGATGGGTATGTTAAAAAATCATTTACCTAATTATAAATTTTATCATGATAAGACAATTGATCAGGCATTAAGGGATGCCATAATAAAACATGTAAGCTTAATCATCATCATGAAGGATCACTTTACGGATACAGGTGGGCATATATGTCAGCAATTTAGAATGCAAAATATTCAGACACCCATTGCTGTTATTTCTTCTTCTACAGATGAGTATGATATGGTGGTGGCTTATGAACTAGGAGCGGACGACTATGTGACGCTTCCTATTAATGAGCGGGTTTTGTTAGCAAGAATAAAGGCTCAAGTACGTCGAAGTTATTTGTGTAATATGAAAAGTTTTGAAATCGGACCTGAGCGAACTTTAACAGTTGGTAAGCTGAGAATATTCCCTGAAAGTTATAGGGTAGAAGTACAAAATCGTAAGTCTGATCTAAGTGGAAGAGAGATGAAACTGTTACTGTTTTTTTATGAAAACAAAGATAGAGTATTAACACGTGCAGAGCTATTAGAAATATGCGATTCAAGTGATGAGCGTATTATTGATACGTATGTCAGCAAGCTAAGGAGAAAGATTGAACCGAAACGAACGAAGCCAACGTATATCGAAACGGTTAAGCATGTTGGGTATCGCTTTCGTGTTCCGGTCATCGGTTCAACAGAAGTACAATAAATGGTATAGAGTGTGCCTGTTCAGGTTGTGTTACCTGAATAGGCACTTTTTTATTTAGACACGACGTAATTTTGAAAAGGTATATATCGGCGATTTGTGTAATAAGGAGACAATGGACCTATTAGTTTATTACGATCATTAGTTGTGTCGAACAGCCATACTTATTAGATGGATAAGTCGAATAATTTGAACGTTCAACAATAATGAGTTCATTATAAAGAACGTAAAAGAGTGTGTATTACTAGTGGAGTTAATGAAAGGACGCTTTATCAATCATTGTATAAGCGCTTTTCTATTGTGGCTAGTGGTGTTCTATTATCGACAAAAATAGTCAAATTCAACCTATTGTTCTTCATAAAGAACGATGGTACCTTTGTAGTAGTAAGAGCGATGAATCTTATTTTAGGAGGTGATAAATTTGCCATTAGTGCGCTTGAAAAGTATATGGACACCGTTAAGTTTAGTTGGTATAAAATTATTGAAAGATGATTATGGTGCTTATTATATTAAGGTATGGGGCTCGGATTTAAAAAAGCTAGGATGATTTTGGAATTATACAGTTAATTATTTCATTGTTGAATGATTCAATATTATAGAGTGTAGAGAGCTTTTTAGCATTTGGGGTCAATGATATGTTCGGAGTATATTTATATAAATTCTTGTGCTGGCTTATTTATTATGAAAGAAATGTATACCTAAAGGCCCCAAAAAAGTTTGGTTTTTAACTTTTTTGGGGCCCTCGTATACCTCGCTCCATTTTTATCCTAACCTAGATAGGGAACGTATAACGATTCGTACAAAAGTTATACGTTAAATTTTTGAATAGATTGTTGTAATTCTTCAGCTAAGTGAGCGAGTGAGCTTGCCGATGATGCGATTTCTTCCATTGTAGCCAATTGCTGTTGAGAAGAAGCGGAATTTTCTTGGCTCGATTCAACATTTGATTCTGCGATTTGTTGGATCGATTCAACTGAAGTAAGCACGTATTCACTAACACTTGTCATTTCTTGAATAGATGCTGAAACTTCCTGTACTTTTGCTGTGACGATTTCGACGCTTGCCTTAATATCGCTGAATGTGTTTGTAACTTGATCTGTTGCAGCAACACCTTTGCTAAAGCGTTCATTTCCGCTTTCCATAGAGCTTACAACTCGGTCGGTTTCCTCTTGCATATTAGAGATCATTTCATAGATTTTATTTGCTGACTTTCCAGATTCTTCGGCAAGCTTCCGTACTTCATCGGCTACGACAGCAAAGCCCTTTCCATGTTCACCAGCACGAGCTGCCTCGATGGCTGCATTTAAAGCAAGTAGGTTTGTTTGTTCTGAAATGCCTGTAATGAGGTGAATAATTTCACCGATTTCAGCTGACTTCTTACCTAGATTCGTGACGGAAGCAGATGTATCATTCATGGATTCAGCGATGGCATTCATTTGCGCATTTACTAATTGAATGGCCTTAGAACCGTAATCAGTCGACTTTGCTGTTTTCTCAGAGTAGGATGCCATCTCATGACTATTATGTGCGATTTGTTGTAGGCTTCCATTCATTTGTGTTAAGGAGCTAGACACTTGATTAATACTTTGCAGCTGTTTATCTGCCCCTTCAGAAGTATTCAAGGCAAGCTGGGTCATTTGCTCAGATGCACGCGAGCTTTGCTCCGAGCTAGCAGACATTTGTTCTGAGCTTGCTGAAACCTGATGACTGGCTTCAGATGTTTTAAGAATAAGCTGACGTAGTTGCTCCTGCATCGAATGAAGCCCCTGTGCAAGGGTAGAAAGCTCATCTTTTGATTTTAGTTTCATAGGTTCGCCTGTTAAATCACCCATCGCAATCGCGTTAAGACGTTGTGTGATTTTCTTTAAATTGGACGATAAGTATCGACTAAAGAACAGCGCATAGATGACGGAGCCTGAAACGATCACAATCGTTAAAATAATCGATAACCCTACTGTTAATTGGTAAGAAGAGTTATTTGTTTTAAGCAGCTGTTCTGCTTCTGTATCATTGATTTCAACAAGTGCCATTAAATCAGCCGATGTCGACTCAAATAATTGCATACCTCCATTTAAACCTTCTCGAGCATCATCATACCTTTGCGATGAGATGAGTCCTCTGTTATTTCGTACACGGCGCTCGAAGCTAGACCAGCTTTCAGAGAATTGTTCAAAAAGCTCTCTTTCATGAGCTGTTAAAGGCATTTGTACATACTCATCTAAAATCATGCTGATCTCATCTAAATTTTGAATCGCTTCATTCGTTAATGAAGGATCTTCATTAATAATTGATTGCACCATTAGAAAGTTTGTGTTTTCTGTTAGCCTTGCAAGGTCAACGAGGTGTTTCGTTGGGACAAGTCGCTCATGGTAAATGGTATTCGCATCACGATTTAACTCAGTTAAATTATAAATCGCATACGAAAGTAATCCTAGACATACTAGGATGACACCTAAAAATGAAAATAGTAATTTCTTCTGTAAATTCATGATTTCCTCCTAAGCATATGATTTCTCTCCATAATTGCTTTCTCTTTATCTTTATTTTTTTATTTAATAAAGAGGCCTTTTATACTATAATACCATTTTTTTTGAATAGTACAAATGTAGTGAACTTGTCATATTCAAGGAACTGCAATTATATACTGTATCGTCACATTGTTTCTGTTTGTTCTTTGATAGAGACAAGAAATTTTAAAGGGGGATGATGGTACGGTGAAAAAAATAGGATTGGTTGCAGGAGCAATGCTTCTTCTTGTACTAGCTGCATGTGGTTCAGATATTGAAGATGTAACGATTATGACCGGGGGGGAGCAAGGGACGTATTTTCCGTTAGGTGCTGCGTTAGCTAACAATATTATTAATGAACATGTTGATGGGGTAAATGCCGAATCAGTAACCTCTGGAGCATCAGTTGTAAACATTAATGGTCTTGTTGATGGCGATGCCCAAATGGCGCTCGTACAAAATGACATTGCGTACTATGCAAGCGAAGGGATCAATATGTTCGAGGAGGAAGGGCCGTTATCTGGATTTCATGGAATCGCGACTTTATATCCAGAAGTCATTCAAATCGTGACATCAGCAGATAGTGGCATTGAGACCGTTGAGGATTTATCAGGAAAGAGAGTGGCTGTTGGTGATCTAGGATCTGGTGCAGAAGCAAATGCGAAGCAAATTCTTGAAATTCATGGTATTACGTATGAAGACATTTCAGAAGAATATATGGATTTTGGGACAGCAGCTGGAAATATTCAAGATGGTAATGTCGATGCAGCATTCATTACAGCCGGTTTACCAACAGGAGCGGTTGAGGCATTAAGGGCAACAAAGGAGCTTCGCCTCGTTGAAATTAGCTCTGAAAAGCTTGGTGAATTAGCAGCTGCTTATCCATACTATACAGAATATGTAGTGGAAAGTAATGTATATGGTACGGATGGAGATGTCACAACTGCAGCGGTTTTAGCGATGTTAGTCGTTGATGAGGATTTACAAGAAGATTTAGTCTATGACATAACAAAAGCGATGTTTGAAAATGTGGACCAGTTCAGTAATGCGCATCAGCAAGGTACAAATATTACATTAGACTCTGCACTTGATGGGATGCCGATTACGATTCATCCAGGAGCTCAACGTTATTTCGATGAACAATAAACTTAGAAGGGGAAGCGAAAAGGCTTGGCGTTTCGGCGCTGCCTTTTTGTTTACCCTCCTCATTTGGCAATTAATCGGCTATATGACAGCTACTGAATATTTGCAGCTATATGATCAGATGGAAGGAAAGGTTATATGGGAGGAGCCGATTCAGGCAGGAGAGACGTTTTATCACGAGTATATTCATTCTGTCTCATTATCTCCTGTCCGTGAGTATTACAAGATGAATGCTGAAAGAAATATGGTGGCAATCGAAAGCTGGGTACAATCTTTTGGAGCAGGACTCCCATATGAGCGCAAAGACAAGCTGTTGTATATCGATGGGTTTTATGTGATTGAGGAGGAACGAGAGGTAGAAGCGTTAACGATTATGCCATCATCTTTGTTTCCACATTCCTTTTATCTTAAAGAGCATACTGTAGATTTAACAGCTTATGAAGGTCATAAGCTTCGCATTCGAATCGTCCGTCAATGAGAGGAGGGATTAAGTTGGAGCGTGATCAAACAGCTAATCAAAAAGTCAATGAGCTCGCTGGAAGCGATCGAGTGGTCAGAGGTTGGATGGCGTTGCTTATATTAGTTATTGCAGTGGTCATGTCGATTTATCACCTATATACAGCTGGATTCGGCTTAATGCCTGGTGTTGGAACAAGGTCGCATATGATCATTCACTTGTCGTTAGGATTAGCACTTGTCTTTCTTATTTTTCCAATAAAAAAAGGGCTTAACCAACAGCGGATAGCGACATATGACTTTGTCATTGCAGGTATAGCGATTGTCGTAGGATATTATTTATATGCCAATCAAACATCACCTTCGATATTATCTGGACGTATGACGTTCATCGATTTACTTGTTGGAATTGTCTTACTGCTTTTAGTGATAGAAGCTACACGGCGAGTCGTTGGTAAGCCCCTCGTCATTATTGCTTGTGTATTTATGACGTATTTCTTCATCGGTGGCTTTCTTAGTCCGCCTTTTCGCCATACACGTGCTAATTTTCAGCAATTTATTTATGAAATGGGCTATACGACATCTGGTATTTTCAGTACACCGTTATCCGTTTCGGCAACATATGTGTTTATCTTCATCTTATTTGGAGCCATATTAGAAGCGACAGGTGCAGGAAAGATGTTTATTGACCTTGCTTTACGAGCATTTGGAAAGTATAAAGGAGGCCCAGCGAAAGCGGCTGTCGTCTCTTCAGGAATGCTCGGCTCTATATCAGGCAGCTCCGTTGCAAATGCTGTAACAACAGGAACATTTACGATTCCATTAATGAAAAAAGTTGGCTTTAAGCCACAGGTGTCAGGTGGAATTGAAGTAGCTGCATCGTCAAGTGGTCAGCTCCTGCCGCCCATTATGGGGGCTGCAGCCTTTCTGATGATTGAATACACACCATATACGTATGCGGAAATTATTAAATCTGCTGCCATTCCAGCAATATTAAGCTATATCGCGATTTTGTTTATGGTTCATTTAGAAGCATCGAAACATCACATTAAAGGATTGCCAAAGGAAGCGCTTGTTTCTGGACGGAAAACGCTCATCCAACATGGCTATTTAATTTTACCTGTTATCGTGCTTGTATACTTTTTAGTACAAGGAAACACAGTACCCAATGCCGCTTTTTTTGCGATTATATTGTTACTTGTGCTAGCAAGCTTCACACATCGATTAAGGGAACGATTTGGTGCAGGTATGCTCGTTGCAGGGGGAGTCGCTGTTATCGCGTTTGCCTTACATTATTTCTTTGCATGGCGATTAGAGGTTGCGGTGATGGTGACGATTGGAATTATCGTTGCGCTTATGGTTGTATTGTTACAGCGTAGCTTTCATGTACAATCAGCTCCTGTACGCTTTGGATTAAGAGAGCTTATTTCTGGTTTAGAAATGGCGGCACGAAACTCTTTAACGGTTGTCGTTGCTTGTGCAACAGCTGGGATTTTAATTGGAGTGATTAATTTGACTGGCTTGTCAGCGAAGCTACCAACGATTATTGTAAACTTTGCTGGTGAACACTTAATACTTGCGCTTGTATTTACATTAATAGCGTGTTTAATTTTAGGATTAGGGTTACCGACGACTGCTACATATGTCATTTTAGCAGCGATGGTTGCCCCGGCACTTGTACAAATGGGGGTGCCGATTATGGCAGCGCATCTCTTTGTCCTTTACTATGGAATACTAGCTGATGACACTCCACCGATTAATCTGCCTGCATATGCTGTTTCGGGAATTGCGAAATCAGAGCCGATTCGAACCGGGATACAAGGGTTTAAGTTCGACTCTGGCGCTCTGTTATTACCCTTTGTATTTACGATGAATACAGCTATTTTACTTTTGCCAGAACAAGCAGGTATGTATAGTTGGTTGGAAATAGCCCAATATATTTTAACTGCACTCGTTGGTATATTGGCATTTGTTATGTTCATTCAAAACTATTTACTTGTGCGACTAACGATTATTGAACGACTGCTTGCCCTTGTGACAGCACTTGTCTTTATTCACGGATCGAGTATGACAGATATCATTGGGGTTTTCCTGTTTGGAGTGTTAATGGTATGGCAAGTGATGAGAAAAAGGAAGAGTGAGGTAGAAAAAGCTCACGAGCTTAATAGGCAGTAATGGGTTGAAGTATTTGCATAGTTAGCTCTTCAAGCCATAAATGAGCAGCAGAACAAATACACAGAGTGCACGTTCACCGCACCTGAAATATCCTTTGCTTTCCGCGGGAAACTAGTGAGTCTTCTCGCGGTAACGGCGAAGGCACTGAAAAAGTACAAATTCACTTTTTCAGTACCTTTGTAACGATCTTTTCTTTATTGAGTTCACTCCTCACACGAAGTTATTTTCATTCTTTTTGATGGAACGTCATTCCGTTATTTCCTTTATAAAGACTATATGACGGACATTTCGGATCCTCGTTCCGCTATTTAACCTGTTGCGCTTCGCTTTGCTCTTATTTTGGCCTATTAGCGGAATGACGTTCCACTTCGTACTGAAAAATGCTATATCTAGCTATTTTAACGGAATGACGTTCCGCTTGATACAAAGAAAGATCGCTTTGGTTGTTGCTTTTTCAGTGCTACGGCGCGGGGTCTCACCTTTGCTTTTTATCCGCTACGCTCTTCAAAGCGACTTTTGACAGCACTCCAATCACAAAGGGATTGTTGCTTTAACATGATGTTGTTTCATGCTGAACTAATTCATTGCTCATACAACTCAATAGGTAAGCCGTCTGGGTCTGGAAAGAAAGTAAAACGTTTTCCTGTTGTATCATCTAAACGAATAGGCTCAACTGAAATTCCATTGAACTCAAGCTCAGCCTTTGCTTCTTCCACATTTTGAACTAAAAAAGCTAGATGTCGTAACCCTTGAGCCTCGGGATAGCTAAGGCGTTTAGGACTGTTTGGAAAGGAAAAAAGCTCAATTTGATTGTGCGCACCTACAGCTAAGTCAAGCTTATAGGAATCACGCTCCTCACGATACGTTTCTTTTATAATAGGTAAATTAAGAACCTTTGTGTAGAAATGTTTAGACTTTTGATAATCAGAACAAATAATGGCTACATGATGAATGTGGTTCAAGTTCATGACACGGCCTCCTCATAAGATAATACTCATCCTACTTTTTTACTATTTTCCACTTTTTCCTACTTATTTTATCAACTAACCTTGTTATATAGTATAATAGAATGAAGGAAAAAAGTAGCCCTAGTAGTAAATTAATACAATGTGAGGTTATGCTTATGGTCATAAATTTTTGCCCGACATGTGGTGCAAAAAAAGAAGAAGGAGCGAAATATTGTGTTTCCTGTGGATTGGATCTTGAGTTAGTTAATGTAGGAACTGTGCAGGAGGAATCGAGTGAGGAAGAGCAAGCAGAAGAGTTACGGTCGACTTCTAGAGTGCGTAAACTATCAGAATATTCGTCTGTGATCTCGTATGTTGCTAATGTATGCATGTTACTATCATTAGTGTGGATTTACGTTGTAGCACGCAGAATCGTTACACATGGCGAATATACAATTGTGCCGCTCATTGCGCCAATGGTCGTGCTGTTATTGCTTTTATTCATCAGTCTGTTTTTGTATGAGCGTTATAGAGGCTATGCCCTATGGGGAGCTATTGCTTTATCTGTTATTGCATTTATTCCGTTTATCATGTTGTTCATTGAGTATACAAGAGTGTTTTCTAATGGGTTGATTTCAAGTGCAGATCGGATGGGATTTGTTGTATTAGCCATCTTGCCATTAACGTTATTGAGTATTATTGTACTATCCCAAATCTCTTTCTTAGTCTGGACATTTATGAGAAGTAAGATAGAGAGCACCGAGCATGCGCAGCAAGCAATTGAACAATAATAGAGAGAAAACGTCTAGTGATCCGAACTTCATCACTAGACGTTTTCTCTATTACTATGTAGCCCTTGCTAATTAGAGCATGCTGGATAGAAATGTAACACCTACACCAATGGCAATCGCAATCATTGGTACAACTACATATGTGACTAAAAATTTCTTGCGCTGCTTCCGTTGCGCGATTTCTTCTGGTGTTAAATACACGATAATAGCCCCCATTAGTCTATTTCACCATACAGAGAAGACACTATTATAATCATTGTTTGGTAAAAATTCTAAGCGTTAGTCCCTGTAAATATGTGTTTAACTGTATGAACTGATTTAGACTTTTGTATGATATAAATTAGTATACTAGGAAAAAAGAAGGTAATCGATCCTTTTTAAGAAAAAAAGGACTATTTTACTATGCTGTTGGCACCTTATATAATGGCTAATCTTTGAATAGCATTTTTGATGATTTTTGACAGAATCATGTAGACGATGTATGTTATTATTTTTTTGATTAACTTATGATTCTCTTACCTAGATAAAAGAATTTACATTATAGTTAGGGTTTTAGGTAAAGTAATCAAAAGAGGTGAATGACAAGTGAAGAAATTACTAGTACATGTAGGTTTCCTTTTTTTATTAAGTGGGTGTTTCTCTTCTGATTCAACTATGTCACTATTGGATGAAGAAGTTATTGCGATTGGAATTTCTGAATCGAAGGGATTTGGAGGAATTAACGAAGATATTCTAATTCTTATCGATGAACAGGACGAGCTTGATACTCTAATGCATATTATTGAAACAGCACGAAAAGAGAATGAGATCAAAATGACCGATGTTCAACCTGAGTTTGACTTGTTAATAGAATATAGTGAGGTAGATGGAACGTTTCCGACTCATGGGTTACATGTCATTATTGGGATGGATGGCGAGAAAAGTATTCTCTATTATATTGGCGATGAGACAGCTTATGTGACCTCAGAGGAAGACACGAGTGTTATGAGAGAAATGTTGTTGAATGATTAACACTCGATTCACAGTCTGTTTGTGCGGTATACTATAAGAAGAAAATACGAATCAAAAGAAATGAAGGTGAGTGGGTAGGATGGGTCGTAAATGGAATAATATTAAGGAAAAGAAGGCTTCTAAGGATGCAAATACGAGTCGAATTTATGCAAAATTTGGCCGTGAAATATATGTCGTCGCGAAGCAAGGTGAGCCAGATCCGGAGTTGAATCAAGCGCTAAAGGTCGTTCTAGAACGTGCGAAAACGTATAATGTTCCAAAAGCAATCATAGATCGTGCTATTGAAAAGGCGAAAGGTGGCGAAGAGGAAAACTACGATGAGCTTCGTTATGAAGGCTTCGGCCCTAATGGCTCGATGATTATTGTCGATGCATTAACAAATAATGTGAATAGGACGGCCTCAGAAGTTCGTGCTGCCTTCGGTAAAAATGGTGGGAACATGGGTGTGAGTGGTTCTGTTGCCTATATGTTTGATGCGACAGCTGTTATTGGAGTTGATCAGAAGAATGAAGAGGAAGTGCTAGAGCTTTTAATGGAAGCGGATGTTGAAGTGAGAGATTTGTTTGTAGAAGATGAGGCTGTCATTGTATATGCTGAGCCTGAGCAATTTCATGCTGTACAAGAGGCTTTTAGGCAAGACGGGGTTACAGAGTTTACTGTTGCTGAGTTAACGATGCTCCCGCAAAGTGAAGTATCATTAGAGGCAGATGATCAAACGCAGTTAGAGAAATTAATTGATGTACTAGAAGATTTGGAAGATGTGAAGCAAGTGTATCATAATGTCGATTTAGCTTAAAAAATCGTAAAAATGGGTATAAAATAATAAATGCTTATAGAGGCTGTTCAATAAAGGGTGTTTTTCCCTTTTTGAATGACCTCGAACAATGAGTGTAGACAACGAGGAGTGATACCGATGAAAAAGTGGATTTTTACATTGTTATTTGTATCTTTTATAGTAGTAGGCTGCAGCCAAGAAGACAACGATATAGACATTGAGCAATTAGAGGCTGAGTATGAAGAGTTACTTGAGAAAATCGAAGAAAAGGAGCTTGAATACGAACAGCTAGTAGAAGAGGTTGAGCAGCTTCGCCAAGAATTAGAAGAACCAGGAGGTGATTCTGAGTCGAATGATGAATCAGATCCAAATGGAGATAATGGTGAAAATGGACAAGAAGAAGAGTCTGCTGAAGAGCCTGTCGAGGGGATTGATGGATCGATTACGCTAGACCAAGGTTATTATATTATTGGAGCAGACTTACCGAGTGGAAGCTATTTGGCTCAAGCTGATGGTGCTGAAGGCTTGCTAAGCATTAGAGGTCCAGACGGTACAACCAAGTATGAAAACATCGTCTCAAATGAAGGTGTGTCGATTGAGTTAGAGCAAGGAGATACGTTTGAAATTGAAGTATCAACGACGTTAACAGTTGAATAGCAGTAAAATAAGAAACAAGCACAGAGCGATAATACCGGCTGTGCTTGTTTTTGTTATGATTGGAATGGAGAAAGGCAAGGAAACTAGTTGAATATATGGATCATTGCTTTAATTCAAGTCTGACTTATAACACCATTGCTGCGAGCCAACCAAATAATAGCAATGGGATATTAAAGTGTATGAAGGTTGGGACGCATGTATCCCAAATATGATTATGCTGTCCATCGGCGTTTAAACCAGCTGTTGGTCCGAGTGTACTATCAGATGCAGGAGCACCAGCATCACCAAGTGCACCAGCTGTTCCGATTAAAGCAATAATCGCTAATGGCGAAAAACCAGCAGCTATTCCTAATGGAACAAACAGTGTTGCGATAATTGGGATTGTCGCAAAAGATGAACCAATGCCCATTGTGATGAACAAACCTATGATAAGCATGAGAAGAGCAGCTGCGGCTTGATTGTCACCGATCATATTTGTAGCTTGAGTGACGAGCAAATCAACGTGACCAGTTTCACGGATAACAGCAGCGAAACCCGAAGCTGTTAACATAACAAAACCGATGAAAGCCATCATTTTCATTCCTTCTGTTACAACTCCGTCCGCTTCCTTCCATTTCAAAGAGCGTGTAGCAAATAAGACGATTAACCCTGATAATGCAGCCGCAATCATTGACTCAAAAGCCGTCTGAACGACCAATGTCACAAGAATGGCAGCAACAGCTGAAATGACAGACCACTTAGTATAATCTTGGTTTGTTTCAGATGAGCCAATCACAGGCTTGTTCTCATAGACTCGTTTTTTTCGGTAAGTGAACAGGACGGCAATGAGTAAACCGACGACAAGACCTATCGTTGGTAACAGCATCGCAGTTGGAACGTCTGATAAGGCAATCGTTAATTGATTTTCATTCATATTGTCGGCAATAATTTCGTGGAAAAGCGCCCCGAAACCATATGGCAAGAAAATATAAGGAGCTGTTAATCCGAATGTTAAAATTGTAGCTATTGCACGTCGGTCCACTCCTAATTCATTTAGAATTTGCAGAATAGGTGGAATGAGAATCGGAATAAAGGCAATATGAATCGGGACAGCGTTTTGAGAAAGGCATGCAACAAATGTTAATAAGAAAAAAATAAGTGCCTTTGATAATGCGGCTTTTTGCGAATCATTTTTTGTTCCCACTAAGCGGATAACGAACTTCACCATGACATTAGGTAAGCCAGTTCGAGCAACAGCAACAGCGAAAGCTCCTAGCAATGCATAGCTTAATGCGACAGAAGCTCCTCCACCTAACCCTTCATTGAAGGTAGCCATTGTATGTTCAAAGCCTAATCCGCCAATAAGACCACCAACAAGTGCACCGATCGCTAATGCAAGGACTACGTGTACTTTTGATAAACTAAGAATAAGCATAATTAAAACAGCTATTAAGACAGCATTCATGGTGTATCATCTCCAAAATCCTTTAGTTTGATAAATCGCTAATATGTGAAAGTCTTTATCAAACTATCATTTTTCTAGAATAATGTCAATCTGTAATTCTAATGTAAGAATCCAAACCTATGTAAAAAAAGGGCGAAAGATTACCTAACCAAAAAGAGGATAATCTGTCATAGACGTCGTACAATATACATAATAATAATGAACTTGCTGATTACATTTTAAAAATGAAAAGGAGAGTCATGATGGAAAGAAACGTTAAAAACAGTGCTAGAGTAAATAAATATTATTTAGCTGAAATTGATATTAACCCTAAAAAGCATCAAACGGAACGATGGAGCTGGGACATATACATTTCAACAAATGATGACGATCAATACTATGGTAAGGCTCATGCACCTGGTAGAGGGCTTGAGATTCCGTGGACTCAATTAGAGAAGCCGGACTTTTTAGCTGAAATGATTGATTTATGTGAACAGAAGATTCCACGTACGCAGTAAGAAATAACACTTAACTTTATGTACTTAAAATTTAGGCTGTGTTAAATAATATTGTTGATTTTTAACGAAAATAAAGAGAATTTCTATTTTTAGAAGTTTCCAGCCTGTCGACAAAGTCTCGCAAAAGCGAGACAGTCGACAGGCTTTTTTATTGCCAGGAAATCGTCCTCCGACCACGCTACCGGGATGGGGGGCACGCTTTCCGCAGGAGGGCGTTGAACTAACCGGCTCGCCGGTGGATTTCATCCTCCTGCAGGAGTCGGCCCTCCCATCCCGTCCGCTTTGTCTAGTGCCAAAAGGGAAGTTGGCTTCTCCTCAAATAAGAGACAGAAATTTTTTTCTATATCGGACCACAAACCGAGAAGGTTAACGCGAGTAAATGTGACCCAATCAACTTCAAGAAAATCGCCCCTTTCTTGAACAACGCAGACTTCCATTTAGGAAATTATGGTAATATCGGTTTATCATAGGTTTCGACTGTTGAGAATAAACAACTTTCTATTATCATTTTGCTGACGGTTGCATCGTTGTTGCGTTGTCTGATGCTATTGAGGAATCGAAACCAACTCAAATAATGGTCGAGGTACTTTGCAGCCACGCCATTGAATAGAGGAAATAGGTCTCGTCCATCTCGACAATCCCTTCAAGACAGGCTGAGTGTATTATTCCCTCCATTAATGATATGTGCTCCTAAAGAATGGTTTCTTTTCATGCCGTATATGTCTCTCTTTCCTTGATCATACTTGTTCATAAAGGAGGAGAGGGTCTATGCACGAAGATCATAATATGGTAAAGGGGCTCTTGTGGGGGACATTATTAAGCTTACCGTTGTGGCTGTCACTGTTTGGATGGGTGAAGATGTTAAGTGGGATATTATAATAAAGAAAGCGCAGAGTCTGGTGTTACCTTTTCTGCGCTTTCTTTACTACGTATGGGAGGCTTTCTTTAATTAGTAAGCAACTCATATAATGCCTCAGCCCAAACTTGGTGGCCTTGTTCATTCGGACGAGCACTATCAATATAGTTTTGTAAATCAGGATCATCCGTTGCTGGCCAAGCGAACCAATAATCAACAAATAAATAGCCTTCCTGTGCAGCGAATTGTTCCAATGCCTCGTTTTGCTGTAAATAATATTCAGCACCATAGAGTGGATTCCCAGGCATTAAAATGATTTCAGTCTCTTCTAACCCTACTTCAATAGAAGATAAGATTCTTCCGAGCATTTCAATCGAGTCCTCTTTCATTAACAACCCATTATCATTTAACAAAAATGGTTCAATAAAAAGGACATCTGGTTGGAGATTCATAACGGCATCAATGTGATCACTTTCTGCTACTTCAAATGTATTCAAGCGATCTACATCGACAATGTCCATCGTTATTTGAACGTCCTCAGCATGGCCTTGTAAGGAGCTAGCTAATAAATTAGGCCATGATGCTTCTGTGTTATCAAGTGTAATGGATGTCGAGCCTAATACGGCTATTTTTAATGTACCGTCCTCACCATATTGTTCGATCCATTCGCTAAGCATCCCGCTAGCTGAGGTAGGTGTTAATTGCTTGCTTGAGTCCTCGGATGAATCGTCATTGTCTAATGCTTCATCCTCATTACTTGGTTGCTCGTTATCACGTATTTCTTCGTTCACATCTACATCTGTTTGATTGGCGTCATCGGCAATCGTTTGAAGCTTCTGTTGATAATAGTAATGCCCTCCGATAATTAAGATGATGGCTAACACGATCGTGCTAATAAATAACGTCGTTTTCAAAACAAATTTTCCGCCCTTCTCTAAATTCAAAGATTAAGATAATTTTAGTCATCCTCAGTTTCTTGTTGCTCATCTTCCCCATTTTGTATTTCGGTAAAGACAGCTGTGATTGATTTCGATTGATCCATTGGGATTGTAAGTGTCTTTCGAGAACCTGAAGCATCTCCTTCCCAATGACTAAACTCCCATCCACTATTAGGACGTGCCTCAAGTGTAATTGAAGTCCCCTTTTCTATTTCGTGTTGAGTACGGTTGGATAGGACAATCCCGTTTCCTCTACGAGATACAGTCAGTTGAACGCTCTCTGGTTTTGGTTCTTCCTTCTCCATTTCTTTCTTGTCCTCATTATTCGTTGGCGGCATCTCCTCTGCAGGTGGAGGCGGGCTTGCTGAACCGTTATTGCTATTATTATTGCTAGAAGGTGTATTTGAGCCTGAATCTGCATTAGAGCCTGAGCTAGACCCTGCATTCGAATGAGAGTTGCTTTGTCCACCTGACGTTTGTTCGACTTCTCTGAAAATAGCTCGTAATGATGTATCTTCCTGCATTGTAATGGTAAATGTTGGTTGCGTACTTTCCTTTGTGCCTGTCCAACGAACGAATTCCCAGCCAGAGTCAGGTGTCGCTTGTAACGTAACGGTATCGTTTGCTTGGAATGTTGAATCAGCACGGTCCTTTGTTACAGTCCCTGCTCCTGATTTTGATAAGGCTAATGTATATTCGCCTGTGTCGCGTGTGAACACAGCCATAATGGAGAGGTGATCATCTGCGGTGATATCACGTATAGCCTCAGATCCTTCTAAGTCTCCTTCCCACCTTGCAAATGTCCAGCCTTGAGCAGGGATCGCTTCAATTGTAATAAGTGTTCCCGGCTCATACGTGTCCTGATCGGGGAAGATCGCTACTTGCCCTTCTCCAGTAACATTCGTTAACACGGTATGATTGTCACCAGAAATTCGAATATCCAATGAAGAGGTCAAGCCATCAGCTGTTGCGTGAATCGTTTCAATGCCCTCTTCTTCAGCACGAAATTGAATCGCTTGAGTATTCGTTTCATGTTCTATTAGTGTACCAAGCTCCTTTTCTAACGCCCATTCAGGGGTAATGTCCATGAATTCATCGTTGCTGTCATATGCCACGATCGAAAGCTCTAGCTCTTGGTTCATGGCAAGTAAAGGTGTTTCATCGATGTTTTCCCAGACGATTTCTTCGGCAACTTGTTCTTTTACTATGATAGCTAATTCGCGCTCTATAGAACCAGATGTGGCAACAATGGTGGCTTCCCCAATCTCGATTCCTTCAATTCGTAAACCGAGGTCGTCCTCTTCATCCATTATAGAAGCGATATCATCATTTTCACTCGACCACTCCGCCTCAAGAGGGATCATGCGGCTTTCTCCGTCTGACCAAACAAGTTCAATAGCGCGTTCGTGTCCGATTTGAATGAAAGGACGCTCTATATGAATTTGAATGTGATCCATAAATTGATCGTACGTCTCTTGAAACTCTCCTATGTCTGCTTGTTGCATGCCAAGCTCTAGAGTAGCAATAGCATCAGTTAAGTTGGATTGACTAGTGTATAAATCAACTAAATGTGAATAGAAAATCGATACTTCTGGTTGTAAATCAATACCGGCCTTTAATGTTTGCTCAGCTAAATCAAGCCTAGCGATGCCGACGTAGCTATGTGCTAATCCAACACGTGCATTGATGTGCAAAGGGTCGATTGCTAGAATTTCTTTATACAGTTCAATGCTTTCATCGAAATGAGCTTGATCAAAGGAATTTTTTGCTTCAAGCTCTAACTCTTCAATCTTACCACTAGATTCGAAAGGGAATACAAGCATAGATCCGACACCAATTATAATAACAAAGCTGATAATGGAAATGACAGCTTTCTTAGACATAGAAAACACCTTCTTTTACTAGTTGTTGGGTCAAAATAATAGAGGATAATAAGGATATTTGCTAGAATACTATTTTTATTATAATAAAAGCACCCAAATAAAGGAACAGTTCGTCGCAAAAAAGAGTGAAGGATGTTGAAAGAAATTTCCTTATGATATAGTTACGATAAAGGAGTGAGTAGTGATGATTCTTGTTACTGGTGGAGCTGGATATATCGGAAGCCATACTTGCGTTGAGTTACTTGAGGAAGGTTATGACATCATTGCTGTGGATAATTTATCCAATAGTCATCGTGAAGCGATTAGAAGAGTAGAGCAAATTACAGGGAAAACGTGTGCCTTTGAACAGGTTGATTTATTGGATTATGAACAGTTAGAGACAGTGTTTGAAAAATACAACATTGATGCGGTCATCCATTTTGCTGGATTAAAAGCAGTTGGTGAGTCTGTTGAAATGCCATTGCACTATTATCATCAAAATGTGACAGGGACGATTTATTTATGTGAAGTGATGCAAAAGTACGGAGTGAAAAAGCTAGTATTTAGCTCATCGGCAACAGTATATGGATTATCTGACGATGTACCTTTAGTTGAAACAACTCCACTTGGAGCAACAAACCCTTATGGACGAACGAAGCTTGTTATTGAACAGATGCTAGAAGATTTGTTTCGTGCTCAGTCAGATTGGTCGATTGCGCTGCTCCGTTATTTCAACCCAGTAGGAGCACATACTAGTGGACTTATTGGTGAAGACCCAAATGGAATTCCGAGTAATTTAATGCCTTTTATTACTCAAGTGGCAATCGGAAAATTGGACGAGCTAACGGTATTCGGTCATGATTATCCGACAAAAGATGGGACAGGCATTCGTGATTATATTCATGTCGTGGATTTAGCTAAAGGACATGTGAAAGCACTTAAGAAATTAAGCCAATTCACAGGGATCGATGCGTATAATTTAGGAACAGGGAATGGGTATAGTGTCCTAGAAATGATTCAGGCCTTTGAGCAGGCATCAGAGCGAAAAGTACCATATGTCATAAGTGAGAGACGTCCAGGAGATATAGCGATCTGTTATGCTGACCCGACAAAAGCGTTTCGGCAGTTAGATTGGAAAGCGGAAAAAGGAATCGAAGAAATGTGTCGCGATGCGTGGAATTGGCAGAGGATGAATCCTTATGGGTATGCTGAATAGTCGTTTAGAGGAAATGGAGAAAAGACAGCGAATCATCAAATGAGGCGCTGTCTTAATTATTGTAGCCTTACTTTACAAGGTTTTCGTTCGCTTTCTTTTCGATGTATTTCAACACATCATCGCGAAGATCATCACGGTTTAACGCAAAGTCAATCGTTGCCTGGATAAATCCGAGCTTATCACCGACATCATAACGTTTTCCAGTAAATTCACATGCTAGCACAGCTTGCTGCTGATTAAGCTTAACGAGCGCATCTGTTAATTGGATTTCGTTCCCTGCTCCAGGCTCGAGCTTCGCTAAAATATCAAATATTTCAGGGCGTAGAACGTAACGTCCCATAATGGCGAAGTTCGATGGAGCTTCTGCAGGTTTAGGCTTTTCTACTAATGTTTCGACATGAATGACATGCTCTTCAATTTCATTGCCCTTTGGTGCAATGATGCCGTATTTTGAAACGTCCTCATCTGCTACAGGCTGAACGCCGACAACAGATGAATGGTATCGATTGTATACATCTATCAGTTGCTTCAAGCAAGGAGTATCTGATTCAACAATATCATCGCCTAATAGAACTGCGAAGGGCTCGTCACCGATAAAGCGACTAGCACAAGCAATCGCATGTCCAAGTCCTTTTGGTTCCTTTTGACGAATGTAATGGATGTTCGCAATATTGGATATCGACTGAACCTCTTTTAGCATTTCATACTTTTCTTTGTGAGCTAATGTTTCTTCAAGCTCATATGATTTATCAAAATGGTCTTCAATAGCCCGTTTTCCACGGCCACTCACGATGATAATATCTTCAATACCGGCAGCTACTGCTTCTTCCACGATATATTGAATCGTTGGCTTATCGACAATTGGAAGCATTTCTTTCGGTTGGGCTTTCGTAGCAGGTAAAAATCGTGTTCCAAGACCTGCAGCTGGAATAATGGCTTTACGAACCTTCATGAACAGTCACCTCTTAAAGATAATGTCAATCTATTTTATCATAAGTATGAAATGAACGTGTCATTCCAAACAATGTAAATCGTTGAAATTGCTTCAACTCTATTAAACCTCTTTCTGTATCAATGAGCAACCTATATTAGATAATTAAAAGAATTAAAAAAGTCTTGTGTAGGTAGAGATATATGAAAAATATTAAAAATGTTGTGTCATCGTTTGTAACGATTAAAAGAAAAGAGACTTCATTTAAGTGAATATGGTATAATCGATTATTGGTTTATGAGCAAAGTACGTACCGCTAATTAGAAAGGTCGGTAGCTTGTGATGAAGAAAGTGAAAATCCTCTTTTTTATTTACCAAATGGGTGGAGGAGGAGCGGCGAGAACGTTATTAAATATTATAAATAATGTTGATCGTGAACGCTTTGCCCCTTATTTAGTGACCCTTAATATGAATGGGTCTTATGAGAATGAATTAAAGGAAGATGTGACATTTATTAAATTAGAAACAGCTCGCTTAAGTCGGTCGATTGGACGGCTTAAGGAGATTATACAAACGGAACAAATTGATCTCGTGTTTAGTACCATTCCGCGAGTGAATACGATTGCGATTCTTGCCAATCGTTTATCAAGGACAGGTGCTAAAAATGTGATTCGAGAAGCAGATAATTTAGGTGGAAGCTTTAAAGAAAATATGCAGCTGCTCGGCTTTGGTCTTGTTTATAAACTCGCTCACCAAATTGTGTCATTATCAGAAGGGGTGAAGGCGAATTTAGTGAAGCGGTACAAAGTGAAGCCTGAAGAGGTTAAGGTCATTTATAATCCGGTAGATTTACGATTGATTGCACAGAAACGGAAAGAAGAAGATATGGATTCTGTTCATCAAGCATTATTTGATACGGGAGATAAGGTCATTGTAACAGCAGGGCGTCTAGTGAAGCAAAAGGATCAAGAAACTCTTATACGCGCGTTTTACGCATTAAATCAAAAAGTGAGTAGCCAACTCATTTTATTAGGAGAAGGGCCGTTAAAAGAGAGCTTACTCTCACTCGGTGTCGAATTAGGGATTGCTGATCGTATTCATTTTTTAGGCTTCCAGGCGAATCCTTATCAATATTTTTCCAAGGCTGATTTATTTGTACTGACGTCGATTCATGAGGGCTTCAGTCATGTTATTGCAGAAGCACTTGCTACAGGGACACCTGTCGTAGCGACGGATTGTCATTCAGGGCCAAGAGAGGTATTGGATGATGGTAAGTATGGCGAGTTATGCGAAGTTGGTAATGAAATCGATGTAGCAAAAAAGATGGAAAAAGTACTTTTATATAATAAGGAAAAGAGTGAACAGGTTTCTCGAAATGGAATGGAACGCGCGGCTCATTTTGACGCTAATAAGATTGTTGCTCAATATGAAGCGTTATTTCTACAAACGTTAAAGCGTTAAAGGATGTGATTTACTGATGAAAAATCAAAAGGTCGTACATATAACGACCGTTCATCATCCACTAGATCCAAGGATTTATTATAAACAGTGTCAATCATTACAAAAAGCAGGCTACGATGTCACATTGATTGCTCCAAATGGAGAAGAGGTTATCGGTACAAGTGATATTCATGTTACGTCATTACAAAAGAGAAACGGACGGATAAAACGAATGCTGCTTTCTACGTTTGAAGCGTATCGAAAAGCAAAGAAGCTTCAAGCGGATGTTTACACGATTCACGATCCTGAATTACTTCCAGTTGCGTGGCTTTTGAAGAAGAAATCTAATGTCGTCATCTACGATATCCACGAGGATTATGAAACGAGTATTTTGCAAAAAGAGTATTTACCAAAGCTCGTACAAAAGGTGTTAGCGAAGGCGTATCGATTAATGGAATCGTTCTTCTCGAGAAGGCTTGAGCTTTGTTTAGCCGAAAAATATTATCAAGAAAAATATGAGCGAGGCATGTGCCTATTAAATTATCCTATCCTTGATCAAGGTGCGATTCAAGCAGAACGAAAGACGAATGAAACTTGTGATGAGCTAATCTATACAGGGAACCTTTCTGAAACGAGAGGAGCACTGACACAAGCACGAATTCCACTTTTTCATCCTGATGTAACCGTACGTTTCTATGGGAAGTGCGCAAAAGGTTTAGCTGAACAAATGTATGTCGAAGCTAAAGGTAAACAAGAGCACATTATCATTGAAGGGATTGAACGATATGTGCCAAAAGACGAAATTGACCAAGCCTATTTAGAAAAGCAATGGCTGGCTGGAATCGCGCTTTTTCCGTATGATCCTCATTATATGCGCAAAGAGCTTACGAAGTTCTTTGAATACATGAGTCATGGCCTGCCTATTTTATGCTCGGACTTTCCGGTGTGGAAGTCGTTTATCGATAAGCATCAATGTGGATTAGCAGTTGATCCTCATGATCAGAAGGCCGTTTATGATGCGATTGAATATTTACGAACGAATCGTGAAGAAGCGAGGAAAATGGGTGAAAATGGTCGACAGGCTGTAGTTAACGAATTAAATTGGGAGAAGGAAGAGGAGAAGCTAGTTGCTTGGTATCATAAACTAATCCCTTCTCATCAATAGAAAGGAAGGGGAGTAATGACTAAGCTGAATAATCAACAAGCCGATGTTTCGATTATTACCCCTGCATACAATGCAGCAACTTATATGGCTGATACAATTGAATCAGTCTTAGCGCAAACGTATGGAAGCTGGGAGATGCTAATTGTAGATGATTGTTCAACAGATGATACAGCTCAAATCGTACAATCGTATGCAAGCCGCGATCCACGAATTCGCTTTATTCAATTAGCTCAAAATAGTGGTCCAGCTATTACTCGAAATACAGCCATTGAAGCAGCAAGCGGCCGCTATCTTGCTTTTTTAGATAGTGATGATATGTGGCTACCAAATAAGCTAGAGAGACAGCTTCAATTTATGCAAGAACGTGATCTCGCTTTTTCCTTCACTCAATATCGTGTGATGGATCTAGAAGGGAATATTACAGATAAGCTAGAGGATGTGCCTGACGAAGCGACATATAAGGATTTATTGAAGCATAATGTGATTGGCTGCCTGACGGTTATGCTCGACAAAGAAAAGGTCGGAGCCGTTGAAATGGTCAATATCCGCTCGCGCCAAGACTACGTCCTCTGGCTACACATTTGTAAGCGAGGCTTTACTGCATACGGTCTAAAGGAGCCATTAGCTTTGTATCGTGTTGGACGTCAATCAGTTTCAAGCAATAAGGTGAAAATGGCTAAGCAAAACTGGCGCGTGTACCGCGAAATCGAAGGGTTAAATCTTGTTAAAAGCTTGTGGTATTTTAGTCATTATGTGGTGTTTAAGTTGGTGAAGTATGCTAGGTGAAATGGGAGATGTTCACTACAGTTAAAGTATTGTATAGTAACTATAAATGTGGGAACTTTGAAATGGCGGTGTGAGAAAATAAAATGCGTGATTATATAAATGAAATGTTAAAGAGAAAAGATTTATTAATTTACCTTGTAAAATCGGGATTAAAGGCCGAGCATCGAAACAGTTACTTAGGTTATTTTTGGTGGCTACTAGATCCTTTATTGAATGTTTTGGTTTATTATTTTTTAGTTGTAGTTATTTTAGGAAGGAATGAAGGAGAAAATTACGCTGTATTTTTAGTAATCGGTTTAATTGGATGGCGTTGGATGAATACAACTGTCAGTTCTTCTGCAAGAGCTATAACAAGACAATCGGCTATTATAAACCAAGTATATTTACCTAAGTCGATTTTTTCGATAGCTGTTTCATTTACACAGATGGTGAATTTTGTCTTTGGGATGGTTGTTATTGCCATTTTTTTAATTGCTTTTGGCGTTATTCCAGGATGGCAGGTGGTATTTTTGCCATTAATTATACTGGTTCAGCTTGTGTTTCTGCTATCAATTAGCTTATCAATTTCATATGTGTGTGTGTTTATTCGAGATGTTGATAATATTTTAACTCACATATTACGAGTATTTTTTTATGCCTCGCCTATAATATGGGAAGGCGGTCGACTAAGACGACTAGGTCCTGAGTATAGTTGGATTGTGGATTATAATCCAGTTGCAATTATCTTGGATTCTTATAGAGCTGTTATAATGTATCAACAATTACCACAAATAACTGGTTTGCTTGTTATTTTAACTGTATCTTTCATACTTATAGTCGGGATGATATTCTTCTATAGTAAGAATGAGCATAAAATAATCAAGGCGCTTTAAATGCGTTATAACCCAAAATAAAGAGGGAATGAACATGTTTGATGAAAATGAACAATCAAAGGAAGTTGTATTGGATGTTAACAAATTAAGTGTTGCATTTAGACAAGGGCTTAACAAAGATGATTATAAATCGCATATTATTAAACTATTCAAAAGAAAAAAAGAGCATGAGGACGGGTCTGGGAAAGTTGTTTGGCCTTTAAAAGATATTAGTTTGAAGGGATATAAAGGGGAAATCCTTGGAATTATCGGTTCGAATGGCTCTGGAAAGACAACATTATGCAAAGTGATTTCAGGTATTTTACAGCCTGATGAAGGTAGCTATAAGGTAGATGGTCGTATTTCAGCGCTTTTTTCATTAGGAATGGGTTTTAATAAGGAATTAACAGGTAGAGAAAATGTCTACTTGAACGGTATGATGCTTGGGATTGATAAGGGTAAGATTGATGAGTTTATTGATGACATACACGAATTTTCGGAATTAGGTGTGTTCCTTGATCAACCGATGAAGCGATATTCAAGTGGGATGAAGGCACGCCTCGGATTTAGTGTGGCTTCGTTTCTTGAGCCAGAGGTCTTAATTTTGGACGAGGCTTTGAATACAGGGGATGCTGGCTTTAGTTATAAAGCGGCGGAGAAAATGCGCGATTTAGTGAAGAAAGCAAAAATGGTTATTCTAGTTACACATAGTTTGAGGTTTGCTGAAAAGAACTGTGATCGCCTCGTATGGTTGGAAAAAGGGAGCATTCGCGAAGTTGGAGATCCTTCCACCATTGTGCAAATGTATAAAGAGTCGGTTCCTGTGAAAAAAAGGCGCCCTAAAAAGAAATTGGAAATTCAGAAAACACAACAGAATGTTCGTGATAAAGTAATAGTTGAAGCACATAATGTGGGCGTTGGATATAAAATGAAAGATTCAACATTTTGGGCTTTAAAGGATGTTAGCTTTCATGTCAGAGAAGGAGAAGTCGTAGGTATTATTGGACATAACGGAGCTGGTAAGAGTACGCTGTGTCGATTAATGACAAATATCTTAACTCCTGATACTGGTGATTTGACGTTGAGAGGAGAAACAACTTCACTGCTTGGATATGGGACAGGTTTTAACACTCAGTTATCTGGAAGTGACAATATTTATTTAAATGGTATGCTCCTTGGGATTCCGAAATCGAAAATTGAAGAGGATTACCCTAAGATTGTTGAATATTCTGGGTTGAAAGCCGCTATCGATAAGCCTGTAAAGGAATATTCTAGTGGGATGCAAGCTAGGCTAGGGTTTAGCATTGCGGCGACGATACAACCGGATATCTTTATTATTGATGAGGCGCTTTCAACAGGTGATATGGCTTTTAAACAAAAAGCGAGTGAACGTATTCAAGAAATGATGGAAAAGGCTAAGGCTGTCATCATTGTGTCACATAGTATGAACTTTGTTGAAAAGATTTGTACAAGAGTCATTTGGATGGAAAAAGGCCAGGTTCGTTTTGATGGTGATCCTGAGGAGGCAGTCGCTCTTTATCGTGAAAGTGTAACAGGTAGCCGGAAGCAAAAGAAAAAAGTAACGTTAAGAAAGCCAAGTAAAAGAGTAAAGAAGCAAAAGAAATCAAGTAGTAAGTAAGGTGTTGAGATAAAATGAAAGCAAACATCCGAAAAATGCTTCACATGACAGAACGGTTAAGCTTTAAATTGTTTACCCCTAAGCAAAGGGAATGGGTGAAGGATCATCTAACAGATAAGCAAAAATTTTATATTAAGAAGTTACTTTTTTCTGGAAAATGGCAAAGAAGCGAAGTGAACCAAGTTAAGCATCGGCTCTACAATTTAGGGTTTACGAGACGGGCTTTAGTAGACCTTGAAGCCCTTTGTACACGTCAGAACGAACCGTATTTAAATCGCCTTGCACGTTGGGAAATGGCCCTTTGGTATGCCAATCAATATAGTAAGGAAAGCGCTGAAAAATGTATAACGATTTTAGAGCAAGCGATAAAGGATGAAGTGGACACGAATCGATTACGACAGGCGGCGATCATGAAGGCGGAGTGTCATGAGATTCTAGGGAATAGAAGTGAGGCAAAGAAACTGTTAGACGAAGCACTAGCTATGGAAGAGCACCCAGATTTGTTTTTAGCCTATGCTAATTTAGAAACGGATTCTGAACTTCGATTAATCTGGATTAATCGATCATTGCAAATGTGTGGTGTTCCTCATGTGTCTTTGTCTCGGGGTAAGGGAACGAAGCTGGACTATGACCGTTTACAGTCAGAGGAGAGAAGAGCTCATACTAACGATAATCGTGAGCAAGATCCAAAAGTGTCGGTTATTATGCCCGTTTATAATGCGGAAGATGTTATCAAAACATCGATACAGTCTATTTTATCGCAAACGTGGAGGAATCTTGAGCTATTTGTTGTTGATGATTGTAGTCAAGATAACACGGTGTCGATTGTTCAGAAGTTTACTGAACAAGATTCTAGAGTGAAGCTGCTACAGGCCGAAACGAACGGCGGTGCCTATATGGCGCGAAATTTAGCGTTAAAGCAAGTGACAGGGGACTTCATTACTGTTAATGATGCAGATGATTGGTCACATGTGGAAAAAATCCGTACACAAACTGAGCATTTGATTGCTAATCCTACTGTAATTGGAAATACGTCAGAGCAAGCTAGAATGACGAATGAATTGAAGCTTTATCGAAGAGGGAAGCCTGGGACGTACATTTTTAGTAATATGTCTTCCTTCTTATTTCGTCGTGAGCCCGTTTTAGGGGATATTGGTTATTGGGATAGTGTAAGGTTTGCAGCTGATTCGGAATTCATTCGCAGAATTAAAAAGGTGTATGGTGAGAAATCGGTTGTTCCATTAAAGACAGGTCCTCTCTCGTTTCAAAGGCAAACAAGTGGCTCATTAACAGGGAATTCAGCGTTTGGGTACCATGGGTTTAAAATGGGCGTAAGAAGAGAATATGAAGAGAGTCATGATTATTATCATGATACAACTAATGATTTATATCTTTCATTTCCCCTTACTAATCGTCTGTTCTCAGCGCCAGAACCAATGTGGCCTGAAAAAGAAGCAAAAAGTGAAGGATTTCGGTTATTTGACATTGTCATTGCTTTCGATTTCAGACAAGCGGAGGAGCAAATTGCTCCCATTATAAAGGAGATCGAGGCTTTTGAAAATAAGGGTTACCGTGTTGCTTTATTGCAATTATTTACGTATGAATTAAGCCCAGATAAAAAAGTGAACCCTCTCATTCGAAAGTTGTTAAATCAAAGTAAAGTTGAAATGGTTTGTTATGGTGAGCGGGTCCAGTCGAACGTCCTCGTATTTAGGGATTCAAATATATTAACTGATTGGCAAAAGTACCGTCCTTTAATAGTAACTGATAAAGTTTCTGTAGTTAAAAATGAGAGCTTGATTAACTCGTTTTCAGTTGAAGCTTCTTTGATTTCTGAATACGTAGAAGGAGACTTTAAATGCTCTTGGTACCCTAAAAATAATGATGTTAGAAAGAAATTAATTGAACAAATAGAACTAACAGATGAAAAAGTTGAGATCGCTTCTGAAAATTGGTCACAGGAGGCGATGCTTTTTGAATAGTAAAGGTTCAAAACAGGAAAGCGATAATGAAAAAAGATTATTAAATGAACTAATTACTAAAGATGAAAAGTTAAGAAATGCTATAGAAGAAAAAAGACGGATTGCTAATGAAAAGCTAGCATTGGAACGTAAGAACAAAGAAGTGACGTCAAGTTATGTTTGGAAAGCAACTTGGCCAATTAGAAAAGTGTTAACATTACCTCAGACGATAGTCAATAAATTGAAGAGTAAGTTGGCAGCTAGAGAAGTAGCAAAAACTAAAAAGCTCGAACTACTAAATCGCCGATTAAAGAGAGACCTTGAAGTTTTAACAGAAAAATATCATTATGAAGTTTATGTACGTAAAGAGTTAGAAGGGAAGTCTCTTAAACAAAATTTAGAACAGTTAGATACATCATTTTCATTATTGACCGAAGCTCTGAAGCAATCGATATATAATGGTGAAATACTGCCTTCTTTGGAGACGCTCATGAAATCGAATTCCACTTTAAATGAGGAATATGTGCGGTCTTTAACTGAAGTAGCAAAACACTTTGAAAATAGTGAAGAAGTATTGAGACAACCAATTTATCAGAAAATATTAGATGGTTTAAAAGCACATCAAGTACCAGAGTTTATGACGCGCAGTGCTTATCCAGAGGGAGATATTTATTTAAATCAAGTTGCATCTTTCAGGTCATGCATAACCCTCCGAATTAGAAAAAGACAGTTAGATTCTTTTATACCTGAATGGATATTGGATAATAAAAGCGTTGCTTATCAATTTGTAGATCATTTAAATATTCCTCGACCGAATGTATCTAAGGAAACTTATTCTTACCAAAATCTTAAAGAACAGTATGGAGTGGCGATTAAACCATTATCAAGTGCGGGTTCTAGAGGTGTATATCTCGTTTATGATAGGGGAGATATTGTTAACGTAAGAAGCGGACAAGGGTTATCCAGTTGGAGGGATCTTCAATCTCATATGAAAGCGGACTTGCAGTCGGGACTAGTTGAACATGATACATGGTTGATTGAGGAATTGATATTCGAAAATAAAGAGTCAAAAAAGCCTGCTAGAGATTTTAAATTCTATTGTTTCTATGGAAAGGTTGCCTTAATTCTTGAAGTGATAAGGTCACCTGATCTTAAATATTGTTGGTGGAATCGAAATGGTAAAATGGTTGAAACGGGGAAATATGCTCAACAGAATTTCAAGGGCCAGGGAGTGGACCTTGAAATGATAGAACGTGTAGAAGAGTTAAGCACTGAAATTCCAAGTCCTTTTATCAGAATGGACTTTCTTTTCGGTGAAGAGAATCAAATGTATTTTGGTGAATTCACACCGAAACCAGGACATTATGACAAGTTTAATAAAGAAACTGACCTTCTGTTAGGCGAATACTTTCTTGAAGCAGAGGTAAGGTTAGTAAAGGATTTGTTGGAGGGAAAAGAGTTTTCAGAATTTAATCATATAGCTAATAGTGTGCTAAATAGGAGGATTTGATATGAAAGAAGAAAAAGGATATCCATTTAGCCTCGATTCTAATGTACTTGAAGGAGCATATGGACACTTAATGTGTCCATATTTAATAGCTCTTGAAGGATGGAGAAGAGGGTTATCGTTGAAGTGGTACTCTAAAGAAAGTGGTCATTTTGCTAATATGAAGGTGTGGTATGTTGATGAGCCTGGCCGACTTTTTTCATTAAGCAGTGAAGATAGAACTCACTATTTTTTTCGTTCAAGAGGAGATAAGGTGACAAATCAAGGCGTTGAACTAGCGTCAAATAAAGAACTAACGAAAGAAGAGTTAGGAAAAGCTCATGTCCCTATTCCTCGTGGTGAGACATTTAATAGTAGAAATAATTTAAATGAAATCATAACTAAGTGTCAAGATATAGGCTTTCCATTAGTAGTTAAGCCTGTGGATGGGAGTTTTGGTAAAGGGGTTAAAACAAATATTACAAATGAGAAACAGTTAGAAGAAGCTGTTATTTTTGTGCGTGATGAAATGAATTACAATGAGATTATTGTTGAAAGATACATCGAAGGTGCAGATTTACGTTTATATGTTGTTGGTGATGAAGTAGTTGGTGCAATTCAAAGAAAACCTGCACATGTAATAGGTGATGGTGTTAATTCCATTAAAGACCTAATTTACAATAAAAATGAGTCGAGAAAGCAACACCCTAGATTAAGGAGTTGCTTAATTAAAGAAGACGATGAACTTAAACACTTTCTTAATGAAAGAGGTTATTATTTGGAGAGTATTCCTAAAGAAGGCGAGGTAGTTGTCCTTAGGGAAACTGCAAACATTTCACTAGGAGGGGATTCACTCGACGTTTTGGATATTATACCATCGCAAATTAAAGAAATCGCCATAAATGCAATTAAAGCAGTACCAGGTTTATTGCATGGAGGAGTGGACTTAATATGTGATATGGAGAATGTTGACAACACAGTTGTAATTGAGTTAAACCCTACTTCGCAAATTGGATCTTTAGTGTTCCCTTTGGAAGGGAAGTCTAGAGATATTCCAGAAGCAATTATAGACTTTTATTTTCCAGAAACTAAAAATAAAAAGAAGTCTAATTTCTTTTTTAATTATAAAAAAGTATTATTGCCATTATCTACAGGTGTTTCAAGTGAAGTAGAAGTTGCGGATGCACCATTAGGTGATGTATATGCATTGAAATATAAGGTATACGGAAGGGTTAATAATGTTTCATATCATCAGTGGTTAAGAAAAACTGCATTTGAGTTAGGTTTAGATGGCTATGTAGATAACATTTCAAATGAAAGTATTGATATAATAGTAGCTGGAACTAATAAAGAGAGTGTAGAGGGGTTTCAAAATCATTTATATCAATCAAATCATGATATTGAGATTTTCAAAATTGATCCTATTCCTTGGTCAAAGCCAATTTGTATTGGCTTTGATATACATGCAGAATTAAAAGAAATAAAATATGAAATTAAAAAGGTTAATAAGAAAATTGAGAAAATCGAGAAACAACGAGAAAAGGCAGAAGCGAAATACTTAGCTTTATACCAAAGTAGGTTGTGGAAATTAACGAGACCCATAAGGTTTACAATAGACCTGTTAAAGCGTATAAAAAAAATCTTTAGCTAGTATGAGAACAATATATTAGGGGTGAGGATAATGGAGAAAAAGGATAAAGCCACTACTACATGGTTAGAACATTTAGAGGGAGCAATTCCACTTGAGGCATATGGAGATCAATTAAGCATGTATACGATTGCTTTAGAGGGCTGGAGACGTGGCTTAGAATTAACCTTTTATCATTTAAGAGAAAAAAGAAAAGATAAAAATGTGATTAGATATCTTCTTAAATCAAAGGAAAGAACCCATTACTTTTCTTATTCAAAAGGGGATAAAATAACTTCAGAAGCAATTAAAGCTTGTAGAAGTAAAGAGTTAACACGGGAGTGTTTAGTTAAACATAATGTACCGACTCCAATTGGAAAGAGCTTCCCTAGAAACTACAATAAAGAAGAAGTACTTGAATTTATTGATGAAATTGACTTTCCTGTTGTTGTAAAGCAAATGAAAGGGAGTCTAGGTAAGGGAGTTTTTGTTAATATTACAGATATAGATACTGCATTTAAGGCAATACAGTACAACTGTGAAGTGATGAACTCAGAAGATTTTATTATTGAAAAACATGTAGATGGCGATGAATGCAGAGTATATGTAATTGAAGATAAAGTTATTGCAGCTGTAAAAAGAGTACCTGCAAATATAGTTGGCGATGGAAAAAGTACAATTAAAGATTTAGTAGAGAAGAAAAATATATTAAGAAAAGAAAATCCTAATTTATATAAAAGATTAATCAAACTTGATGATCAAGCCTTGACAGCTTTAAAAGAACTTAATTATAACGAGCATACAATCTTATCAGAAGGAGAAATTGTATTTTTGAAAGAAACAAGTAATTTATCTTCTGGTGGGGATCCAATCGAAGTAACGAATCATTTTAGTCCCGAATTAGAGAAGATCGCGATTTCTGCTGCCAAAGCAGTTGGTATGAATCATTGTGGGTTAGATATGATTATTGATTTTAAGAAGAATACTGGATATGTAATTGAAGTAAATTCACGTGCTCATTTAGGAGCATTTTTATACCCCATTAAAGGAGTTGCAAGAGATGTACCAAGAGCAATAGTGGATCATTATTTTCCAGAAACGAAGAATAATCCTAGAACCGATTTAATATTTGATTATGAAACGATTGTTAATCTTTTTAAAGAAGGTAAAGTATACGAATATACATTACCATCACTTACTATAAGTGATTTTATAAAAAAGAAGGTTTTTTTCAACACTAAGACGCAGTCTAAGTCTCTAAAAGTGTTAATCAGAAATTTGGCTCTTAAACTAAAACTGAACGGTTATGTCGAAAACAGTAATGAAGGAATCGAAGTTCAATTAGCTGGATCTAAAGAGAATATAGAAAGTTTCTTACGTGAGTTTCATACCAATTCTATATTTGTGGATGAAATTAACAATATCAATGTTGAAGAGTCGAACAGTATGATTGTCAGTGGGTTCAGTATTCGGGAAAATAATAGTCTTCAAGAGAAAACAGTTAATTTACAAAGACATGTTGGAGTACTAAAGAGAAAAAATAAAAAATTACATGACAAGAATCATATATTGAATGATAAGAACCATAAATTAAATGCTGAGTTAAAAACGATAAAACATGAATATAAGAAGTTGAGCAAAGGTTTGATAAGAAGAATAATAAATAAAATAAGAAATAGAAAATAATAGGAATGAAAGCTTATACTATATAATGATAAAAGAGGTAAATATTTATGTCTGAACAAAAGAAATGGCTCTCACATTATGTAGATGCGATCCCATTAGAGGCACGGCGAAAAAAAACTAGTATGTATGTAATTGCGTTAGAAGCATGGAGAAGAGGTATAGAGGTTACTTTTTACAATTATATTGAGGATAATAAAGTACAAATAAGATATCAGCTATCATATAATGGGAGGTCTCATAACTTTCATAGCTCTAAAGGGGATAAAGTATCTGAAGAAGCATATGGAATTTGTAACAATAAAAGTTTAACTGCTGCTTATTTGGAAAAAGGAAAAGTTCCTATACCACAAGGGCAAAGGTTTAATAAGGAAATTAACGACGATCAAATCATCCAATACGCGAGATCTTTAAAGTACCCTCTCGTAATTAAACCAACTAATGGTAGCGCCGGTAAAGGTGTAATTGCTAATATTTCTGATGAAGAAGAGTTAAAAGAAGCTTTAGAGTATGTTAGATATCAATTAAAGTTGCCTGAGGTGATTGTTGAAAGATATATTCAAGGTGAGGAAATTCGAATTTATGTATTAGATGGTAAGGTGTTAGGTGCAGCTAATCGAAGGCCGGCTAATATTATTGGCAACGGAGAAAACACGATACAGGAATTAATAAGGATTAAAAATAAAGAAAGAAAAGAAATACCTCATTTGTACTTTAGGCCTATTAGAATTGATAGAGAAGTTCAGCACTCCATAAATATGGCTGGTTATGACCTTAATAGCATTCCGAAAAAAGGAAGAAGGATATACCTTAGGAAAATCAGTAATGTGTCTAAAGGTGGAGAGCCGATTGATGTTACAGATCAATTAACTGATGCTGTAAAAGAGATTGCTGTTAAAGCTGTACAGGTTGTTCCTGGTCTCACACAATGTGGTGTAGACATGATAGTTGATCCTACAATGAAAAGTGGGGTTGTATTAGAGTTAAATACAAAAGCTGGTTTAGGATCTCATTTATTTCCGATAGAAGGAGTTTCTAAAGACATACCTAAAGAAATTGTTAGTTTTTATTTTCCGGAAACGGTCAATTTTAACACGTCTAATTCCAATATTTTCTTTGACTTTAAATCGATTATGGATTCTTTGCAGAGTAGGTCTTCATCTAAAGTTGTACTTAAATCTCCAAAACAGTTAACACTGAAAAGTAAAAAAGTAGTATTTGATCGTTCATTAAATCAAAGAGAAAAAAAATGGCTTAAGAAACAGGCAGATATAGAGGATATTTTTGGTTCTGTTCAAATCAATAATAAGAAAGAGACAGAATTAATCATTGCTACCTTTAATAATGATGAACTAGATCCATTTATAAGTAAAGTACTTGGGAAATTTTATGGTTGTACAATTTTAAGTGAGGAAGTATATAATAAGCCAGTGAAGGTGGGTTTTGAAATCATTGATAAGTTAAATAGTATGACAATTGGCCACCTTGAAGATGAATTATCTGTTTTGAAAAAAGAACTAATTCAACTTGAAAAAGAAAGAGATAGATATGAAAAAAGAATGAGGCAAATTAAAGAGAGTAGATCTTGGCATTTGATGAAGCCTATACGACGATTATTTGCATCATTTATGAAAGCAGTACAAAAAGATAAAGAGTAAGGATTCATATGTATAGGTATGTTTTTATGCTATAGTGATTAGGTATTAACCCTTGTTTAGTCAATGGAATTAGGTATAAATAACTATTTATTAACGACATGATATAAACAAGTTAAGGGACTATTTACTTTTTTAGAAAATATAATTATAGTAATCTTAGTGATGATAGTGTTGATTTAGTATTTTGAAAGGAGATTTTTATGCTTAAAAAAGCTAGATATACTTTTATGACAGGTTTGACAGCAACAGTTATTGTTTTTGTACCTATCACAAGTAGTATTGCCGAAGTCACGAATATAGAGGAAAATGAAGAGGTTTTTGTAATGGAGTTAGGCTCTAGTGGGTCTAAAGTCGTTGAGTTAAAAGAAGCGTTAAAAGCTTTGGGGTATGATATAAGTCTTGATGAAGACCTATTTGACGAAGAGACTCAGGAACAGGTTATTGTCTATCAAGAAAATAATGATCTTGAGCCTAGTGGTCAAGTTGACGAAGTTCTTTTTTTAATGGTCATTGAAGAGGCCGATTCCATACATGAGGGAAGTACTGAAGAATCTAGTACTGAAGACACGTTAGTAGAGAAGGAAGAGGAGCAAGAACCGGAGATAGAGTCATTGTCAATTAATACTGCTCAAAATGAAGAGCCTGTATTAAAGCAAGGAGACAATGATGATTTAGTCGTTGATCTAAAAATACATTTGGCAATTATGGGTTTTGAAGTGTCAAGTACTCCAACTACCTTTTATGGTTCAATCACTGAAAGACAGGTGAGGAATTTCCAGGAGGCATATGGACTAGAGGCTACTGGAAATGCTGATGCTAAAACTATAGAAAAGCTTCAAGAATTAGCATTAGGTGACCTTCAAGTAGGTATGTATCGTGAAGATGTTATTGACTTAAAAGTAAAATTAGCTAAGTTGAACCTTTCGGTATCAAGTAACCCAACAACATACTTCGGTCCTATCACTGAATCACAGTTAAAAAGCTTTCAAGAGGTGTATGGTTTAGAAGTAACGGGAGTTGCTAATAAAGAAACGTTAGATACATTAAATAAATTAACAACTAAGGTATACTCCCAAGGAGATCGCCATTCTGATGTTATCAAATTAAAAGAGCATTTAGCAATTATGGGTCTTTCAGTATCAAGTAATCCAACGACTTTATATGGTTCTATTACAGCTTCGCAAGTAAAGCAGTTTCAAATAGCAAATAATTTGCCTGCTACTGGAATTGCTGATCAGGTTACGATTAATACATTAAGTCAACAAGCGACTGGTCCACTTCGAGAAGGGATGTATCACGAAGATGTAAGTGATCTTAAACTGAAATTAGAAATAGCAGGCTTTGCAGTTTCAAGTAGTAGAACAACGTATTTTGGTCCTATTACAACCTCACAGGTTAAAGAGTTTCAAGCGGCATATGGACTAACTGTGGACGGGATTGTAGGTCCGGCAACACTAGGAAAATTAAATGAAATTGTTGAAAACTCTTTATACTCTGGTATGAGAGATTCGAGAGTGGTAGATTTGAAGATTCATTTAGCTATAATGGGTTATCCTGTTTCAGATAATCCGACTAGTCTTTATGGCTCAATAACTGCAGATCGAGTTAAAGAGTTTCAAAGTGATAATGGACTCAAGCCAACAGGAGTAGCCAACCGTGAAACGATTGATCTTTTATCTAAACTTGCTAATCGCCCATTGCAACAAGGGATGTATCATGAAGATGTTATTAAAATAAAAGAGCAACTAGCTACTTTAGGTTATGGAGTTTCATCTTCACCAACTACATACTTTGGATCGATTACAACAAGACAACTAAAAGAGTTTCAAGGCGATCATGGTTTAGAAGTGACAGGTATCGCAGATAGTAAGACTCTTGAAAAGCTTGAAGAGTTATCAGGTAAAGAAGTAATTACCTACTATCAAGCAGATAGAACACTAAATCAAGCCTTAAGCACTCAAATGGGGCGTAGCCCACAAACGGATAAATATCGTAATCAAAATGCTTTTGTTCATGCGGACTACGTTAATTTATCAGGTGGATACATTTCAGGTGATGGTGTTAACCTACGTACAAGCCCTAATTTAACATCAAGCGTCGCCGCCAATGTACCTAGAAATACAAGTATAGAAATTTTAGGTACAACGTCAGGAGCGACAGTTTCAGGCAGTACTACTTGGTTTGAAATTAGATACAATGGACAAACGTTATATGTGCATAGTTCGTTAGCAGGTTATCGCGCAACAACTACTGCGAATGTGAATGTTCGTGAAAGCTCTTCATCAAATAGTCACGTTTTCGGAAGAGTTAGTGCAGGTTCTACAATAACTGTTGTCAAAGAAGGAAATACGTGGCATGAGATTAGCTATGGTGCATGGCGTAATCCTAAAGAATCTGATGTTCGGGAATATTTGAACCCAAATAATAATGATAAGTTTCAACACCTTGTTTTATCTTCTAGTGTAGGGGTATCTACATCACAATTAAATGACTTTTTAAGAGGCAAGAGAGTACTTGAAGGTCAAGGACAAGCTTTTTCACAAGCTAGTAAAGAACACGATGTTAATGAATTATATTTAATTGCGCATGCAATTTTAGAAACAGGGCATGGTAGCTCAGATCTGGCTCAAGGTATTGAAGTAGGTCGTAACTCATCAGGAGATTTGGAACTTGTCACCTCTTCAAACCGTAGTCGTTTAAGTAATATACGCACAACCTATAACATGTACGGAATTGCCGCTTTTGATAGTAGTCCGAGACGTGGTGGTGCATTTTATGCGTATAATGCAGGGTGGTTTACACCAGCTGCAGCAATAAAAGGCGGAGCAGGCTGGATAGCGGATCGTTATGTTTATAACAACCATGGTCAAGATACAATCTACAAAATGAGATGGAATCCATCGAGTCCAGGTACCCATCAATATGCAACAGATATTGCTTGGGCACAAAAACAAACGTCTACTATGAAAAATATGTACAATCAATTAGATTTTAACCCAAGATTACATTTTGACATCGTTCAATACCGTTAATCTATGAATCTAAAAGCCTAGGATAGCTTCCTAGGCTTTTTAGTTTGAGAATTCAGAGAAAAGCAGCGGAGTCACGCGTTATATGCATTCTGAAAGAATCCAACTGTATCATCGGTACCGGTGCTCAAGGTGCTGTTCAGAAAAAACCATTGAATTCTTTTGTAACTAAGTTAAGCTTCTGTGAAAATGGGTATGGTTTGTTTTAGATATGGTGTTGTATTGGAATGTATGATATGATATTACAGGTTTAATGTATATTTTTCGTAATTAATCTTGTGTAAAGTTGACAAAAATCATACAGGTCGATTTACTTAAGAAATTTACATGATAAAATGAAAAAGAAATCAATCATTATTAAAAAGGGGAGAGATCGATGTCGAATATGTTTCCGAAACGCACGTCGCGTTTATTTATTATCCTGATTGATCTATCCCTTCTAATGCTTGCGTATTTAGCTGCTTTTAAGCTGGCATCTTACCATACATTAATTGAACCACGGAATATTGAGGCGCTTGTTAGTATTATGCCTTGGATATTGTTAATGGCTGTGTTGTTTATTTATATATTTGAGCTTGACCGGCTCGTGAAGCGAGACTATACAGAGATTTTTCGTAAGCTGCTTGTCGTCTCGTTAGGAATTATGGTTTTGACAATTGCGGCATCCTTTTTGTTCCGTGAGTTTTCATTACCGAGATCGGTTATCTTCCTATCACATTCATTCATGTTTGTGATGTGGTTTTTCTGGAAGAGCATGTATGTGAGAATTGCCTGTAAGGTAATGAGTCAAAACGTTCTTTTTATAGGAGACGAAAGTGAGCTAGACCTTATTAGAGAAAATCTATTAGACTCAAAGGTGATTAAGAGAAAAGATGACGTTTCATGGTTGAATAAGGATTTACTGATGAAAGATATTAAAATGAAAATGAAGCCATATGAACTTGTCTTTATTGGATCGACGATGACTGAGCGTAAGAAAAATGATATCTTATATTATGCAATGAAACAAAAGCAGCTTTCGTATATGATCCCGAATACAAATGAATTGTTTATTATGAAAACGTCCTTTACGACACTTGGTGATACGATGGTGCTTGAGGTTAAGCCGTTTACGCTTTCGAGTGGACAAATGCTTGCGAAACGTTTACTTGATGTTTTTGTATCAGCCATTTTGTTACTCCTTTCAGCGCCGATAATGGTTGCAACAGCGATTGCGATTAAATTAGAGGATCGTGGACCGGTCTTTTTTAAACAGGAGCGAGTTGGGAAGCATAATAAGCCATTTCAAATATTAAAGTTTCGTTCGATGATTGTTGATGCAGAAGCGAAGACGGGGCCGGTTTTGGCAAAATCTTCAGATAGCCGTATTACAAAAGTAGGAGCATTTATTCGTAAGACTCGAATCGATGAGCTGCCTCAGCTTCTAAATGTTTTAAAGGGGAGTATGTCTTTAGTAGGTCCAAGGCCTGAACGAGAATATTTTGCGAAGAAGTTTGAAAAGGAAAACAAATGGTTCTACTATCGTGGTGCTGTTAAGCCAGGGATTACTGGTTTTGCGCAAGTGTTTGGTTATTATACGACGAGTGCTGATAGTAAATTGAAGTTTGATTTGTATTATATTCGTCATTACTCCATTTGGTTAGATATTGTCTTATTGTTTAGAACGATCTTAGTTGTTCTAAATAAATCACAGGCAGAGGGACAACAGGATAAGCAGAAGACAATTGAGAAGAAGATTTCAATGATGAAAAGTGGTATACGTTAATGAATTTCATTATGAGAACGGACCTTATGCGAATGATCGTGTAAGGTCTTTTTTATAGTGTTACCTGTTTACCCTCACCTCTCTTTGTAAATACTACTCATAAAGCTGTAGCTCGATGGGAGTGTTGGGAGGTTTTTAATCGTTGCTCATTTATTTATTTGCATTTTTAGTTTCTTTGTCTGTTTCGGCCTGTGCCGTTCCGGCTGTTCGGGCTTTTTCGAGGCGCTATGGGTTTGTTGATAAGGTGGGTGCGAGGAAGGTGCATCAATATGAGATGCCGCGCTTAGGTGGGGTTGCGATTGTTCTCGGGGTCATGGCAGGTTTACTTATTATAAGGCCGGAGCACGAGCATTTTTTGAGTATTGCCATAGGAGCTAGTGTGATCGTTTTAATTGGAATTATGGATGATAAATATACACTTACAGCAAAAACAAAGCTTACATGGCAGTTAGTAGCTGCTGCGATCGTTGTTTTATCTGGTTTGAATATTCCTTATATGACGCTACCATTTTTAGGGGAGGTTAAATTAGGTGTTATCGGTTATGTCCTAGCAATCGTCTGGATTGTTGGTATAACGAACTCGATTAATTTTATCGATGGATTAGACGGATTGGCTGGTGGTGTTGTCGTAATTGCGTTTATGACGATTCTTGTCATGTCTTTATTCGACCTAGGTGCGTCGTCCTTATTTATTTTATCAATAGCGATTGTATTTATCGGAAGTATTATTGGCTTTTTATTTTTTAATGTGTATCCCGCTTCTATTTTTATGGGGGATACAGGTTCTTTATTTTTAGGATATGCCATTTCAGTTATTTCATTAGTTGGTTTTTTTAAAAGTGTGACGGTTTTTAGTTTAGTGCTACCGATTGTCATTTTAGCTGTACCGATCTCTGATACACTATTTGCTATTGTCAGAAGGTTATTAAATAAACAAAGCATGATGACACCTGATAAAGGCCATTTGCACCATTGTTTATTGGCTTTGGGGTATAGTCATCGTAAAACGGTACTGATTGTCTACCTTTTTAGTCTTTTGTTTGGAGTTGTCGCGATCGTCTTTACGACGACGACATTATGGGTTTCTTATTTATTATTGGCTATTCTTATTATGGTGATTGAATTGTACGCGGAATGTATTGGTTTAATGGGAGACCGGAAACCTCTTTTGCAATTTGTGAAAAGAATTGCAAATATGAAAGGGAATTAAAAAAACAAGACAGTTACGCTGCCTTGTTTTAATTTTTCTTATTGTTGAGGCTCAGCTACTTCGGTAGTATTATGTTCAATGCTCTCTACCATGAATAGATGCTGTTGCTCCTCATTTGTTAAGTCAATGTCTAAATGCTGCTTCAATTGAATTCTAATATCGAGAAGTGATTCGTTATCCACTTCGTAATAATAAATACCATCTAACATAAGATCGGTTCCGCCTAGCTGTAGTTGCTCGATGTTATTTAAATTTCCTGCATAAGAATGTAGGGAGACGAGGTCACCAAACGATAGGTTCGTAACTAAATTTTCCCCAATCGCATCCATTACGTCATCAAATCGTGTAATCGATGAAAAGGAAGTCCCTTTTTCAATGATCGCTTCTAGCACTTGCTGTTGTCTTTGGCCTCGTCCGATGTCGCCACCACCTTGAGGGTGCTTACGCATTCTCGTATAGGCAAGTGCTTCCTCACCATTTAAATGCTGCATTCCTTCTGTAAACTGAATCCAATCGTTATTCATATCCTTCTCTTCGAAGTTGAAGGGTACCTCTATTTCAACTCCATTAATGGCATCCACAACATCAATAAAGGCTTGAAAATTGATTCGAGCAAAATAATCAATCGGAATATCAAGTAGTTGTTCGACGGTATCGATTGTCATATCAATGCCACCAAACGCATGAGCATGGTTGATTTTGTCTAGTGTTCCTCGACCAGCGATTTCAACACGTGAATCTCGCGGAATACTTGTTAAGATAATAGATTGCTCCTCTTGGTTCAATGTAGCAATTAATATTGCATCAGTGCGTCCGTTCGATTCACCTGGACGGGTATCAACACCGAGAAGTAAAATGGACATATTGTCGTCATGTGGGTTTACAGCGTCTTCTCGAAGCTCTGATTTTTCACCGCGGATTAATTCTTGTTGAGATCCGGCTGTTACATTGTTGATTTTATGAATAAAGTAACCAGTAGTAGCTCCTAATATAGCTAGACATGCAATGCTAAATATGATAAGAGACTTCACAATCCAAGACTTCTTCTTATTCTTTTGATTTAGACTTCTATTTTCCATGAAAAGCCTCACTTTTTATATAGATTAGTAGTTTTCTAAGACATACAACGATATCTTATCTAAAAATGACGAAAGAGTAAAGGATTAATCATATGATATTCACTAAAGAGTGCAGACAATTATGGTTATTCTTGATTGACTACGTAAAGAGTTAAATGAAAGAGTGGCTTTCTTACTATTTCTGTTGCTAGAATAATGATTATGTTAGATAATAAGATAGAGAGAGAAAAAGGCAAATCTTAGCAAAATTTGTTTTTTAAAAAGATAAAAAAGTATAATATTCTTAGAAGTACTGTGGGGAATCAAGAAGACGAAAGCAGACTCAGTAATGTGCATCGGCTCCGTTCGTTACAAGTTATTCTGAAAGAATCCCACTTCAGAATCCTTCAACCCATTGTACGACTGAGCACGACGCAGCATTTTATAAAAAGACGCTGTCGCGTTTTTCTTAGGTGAACTATTTAGTAATAACCGATTCGAGATAGGTTTGCTTACCTACTTTCGTTGTTGCTTGTCCATTTGTTAAGTTAATGACCCATTCTTGGAAATCTGTCGTTTGCTCGATGGGTACATAGGTTTGAATATCAACTTGCTCTAGGTAATCAGTCTTTTTAAGTTCATATGGTGATTCGCGTAAAGCATGCTCAACTTTACCGAGCCAATGGTAGTCGATTTCTGTATGGATAATGGACATTAACGTTCTCTTGACAATACCTATATTGTTTAGCCCTTCACTAACTGCGCTACCATAAGCGCGGATAAGACCGCCAGCACCTAGCTTAATACCACCGAAATAGCGTGTTACAACGACGACGGTGTCCTTTAGCTCACGTTTTTTTAATACTTCTAACATCGGCACACCTGCTGTACCGCTAGGTTCACCATCATCGTTTGCTTTTTGGACTTCATTGCGTTCGCCAATTACATATGCAGAGCAATTGTGGGTCGCATTCCAATGCTCTTTCTTGATTCGGTCAATAAACTGTCGAGCTTCAGACTCGTTTTCAGAACGACTTAAATGAGCGATAAAACGAGATTTTTGAATGATGATTTCATGAGAGTTGGTTTCTTTGACCGTTTTATATGTAGATAACACAGTAATTCTCCTCTCTTTTTGATAGTTTTACAAATCTCAGTTATGCGAATGTAATGTAGTTTTGTTAAAGTAGGGTTGTCGTTCATAAACTACCCTTTAAATATGAAGAAATTCGACTCTTTTGCCGAAATTTGTTGTACTATAAGAATAGCGAAATGCTTGGATAATCGCAAACATTTCAACTAACGCTATAGTAAGTGACTAGACAATAGAACAAATGTGGTGAAATACGATGTTTGGAAACAATGTGTATGAAGAAGGGTTGATTAATTTGGCGACAGATAAGTCCCTTGACTCGATATTAGACAAGACGTTAGAAACAGTGGATGAGAGTCGGGAAAAAATTTTTGAAATTAGTGAACAATCTCGACATGAATATACGGCTTTGAAGGAAGAACTGAAGGACGTAAGACTAAAGGTAGGTTCCGTTATCGATCAAGCAGATCAGATGAGCTTACACGCTCGCTTAGCTCGAAATCGCTTAATGGAGGTTAGTAAAAATTTCTCCAAGCACTCGAGTGATGAAATTCGCTCCGCCTATGAACAAGCGAATGAATATCAAATCAAATTGGCCGTTCTTGAGCAAGAGGAAAAGCAACTCCGTGATAGACGAGACCGAATTGAACGTCGACTTATTGATTTGGAATCTACTGTAGAACGGGCGGAACAGCTTACAAGTCAGATGTCTGTCGTGTATAACTTTCTTTCCAACGATTTAAAAAATATTAACGATGTCCTAGAAGATGCGAAGGAGAAGCAGCAATTTGGGCTAAAAATTATTGAAGCACAAGAGGCTGAGCGTAAGAAGTTATCGCGAGAAATTCATGATGGGCCGGCACAAATGATGGCAAACGTGCTTTTACGATCTGATCTAATAGACCGAATTTATCGAGAGCAAGGAATTGATCAAGCACTTAATGAGATAAAAGACCTAAGGATGATGGTAAAATCTTCCCTTGCGGAAGTGAGGAGAATTATCTATGATTTAAGGCCGATGGCGCTTGATGATCTTGGTTTAATTCCAACTTTAAAGAAATATCTTAAAACCTTTCAAGATCATCACCTTATAAACACTGACTTTTATCAAATGGGACATATCATTAGACTTCCTCAAAAAATGGAAATCGCAGCGTTTCGTCTTGTACAAGAAGCAGTCCAAAATGCCTATAAACATGCAGAGCCGACAAATATTGAGGTAAAAATTGAATATAAGCCGACTAAAGTTATAATAGTTATAAAGGACGATGGCAAAGGGTTTGATCCTTCAGAGAAAAAAGTGGGGTCATTCGGCTTAATGGGCATGAAAGAAAGAGTTAACATGTTATCGGGGCAATTAACAATCCATTCAAAGCCTAAGTATGGAACAGCGATTGTAATTGGGATTCCTTTAAGTAATGTTTGATTAAGAAAGGATCATTTTCTTTTTAGATGAAAAATAATGAATAACTAGGATTTCTTAAAATGAAAGAGTTATAGACAAAACAAAGTAAATCGATGAGGTGAGAGGATTGAACGAAAAAATAAGATTAGTCATAATTGATGATCATCAGTTGTTTCGTGAAGGTGTAAAGAGAATACTAGCAATGGAGAACGACATCGAGATTGTTGCAGATGGACAAGATGGATCGCAAGCGGTTCATTTAGTTGAGACATTTGAGCCTGATGTGATCTTGATGGATATTAACATGCCAAATATGAATGGTGTTGAAGCGACAAAAGAGTTAATTGAACGCTTCCCTGATGTAAAAGTATTAATTCTATCGATTCATGACGATGAATCATATGTGAATCATGTATTGAAAACAGGAGCGACAGGCTATTTATTAAAAGAAATGGATTCGGATGCTTTGGTCGAAGCGGTAAAAGTCGTTGCTTCTGGTGGAGCTTATATTCATCCGAAGGTGACGCATAATCTAATTAATGAGTATCGCCGTCTTGCTAATGAGGATGAAGAACAATTAGGTGCGGTTGGCTTCCGTGAAGTGGAGTATCAAAAGCCACTCCATCTGTTGACACGTCGTGAATGTGAAGTTCTTCAGTTAATGACAGATGGAAAGAGTAATCGCGCTATTGGTGAATCACTTTACATTAGTGAGAAAACGGTTAAGAATCACGTAAGTAATATTCTACAAAAGATGAGTGTGAACGATCGTACGCAAGCTGTTGTGGAGGCTATTAAAAAGGGCTATGTTCTTGTAAGATAAATCGCTATCATTGATTGAAAGGTTTCTTATTTCCTAGTAGTATGTACAGTAGGTTGGTTATATCAGATTAGAAAAGTGAGGAACATGTAAATGGAGAAAAAAGTTGCCATAGTCACGGATAGTACAGCTTACTTAAGCACGGAAATAAGAAAGCAATTAGAAATTGAAATGGTTCCCCTTAGTGTTGTATTTGGAGAGGAAGCCTTTCGTGAGGAATTGGATTTATCGACAGATGATTTTTATAAGAAGATTGCTACATCAGAACAGCTTCCAACGACTTCACAACCAGTTGTAGGTGATTTTGTTACCTTGTTTGAACGTTTAAAGAGTGAAGGCTATGAGCAAGTGATTTCGATTCATCTTTCTAGTAAAATTAGTGGTACGTATCAAACGTCTCAAACGGCGGCTACTATGGTAAATGGGATTGAAGTACTCGGTTTCGATTCAGAGATTAGCTGTGCTCCTCAAGCTTATTACGTCCTAGAGGCAGCGAAGCTAGCGAACGAAGGGACAGATGGTACGACCATTATTGATTATTTACAGTCGCTAAAGAAGACGTGTCGAGCGTACTTTATGGTCGATAACTTGAATCATCTTCATCGTGGCGGGCGTTTAAATGCCGCGCAGCTCGTTGTCGGCAATCTATTAAAGATTAAACCAATCCTTCATTTTGAAAATGGGCGTATCGTCCCGTTTGAGAAGGTTCGTACAGAAAAGAAGGCGCTTGCCCGTATTTTGCAACTATTAGCTGAAGATGCATCGAAAGGCTCCCCTCTTGATGTGACTGTCATTCACGCCAACCGTGAAGATGGAGCAGAGGAGCTAGCAGAGACCATTCGTGAGGCTCACCCGAGTGCGACAGTGTCTATTAGCTACTTCGGTCCGGTCATTGGGACTCACTTAGGGGCAGGGAGCTTAGGTGTTACATGGAATAAATATAACTAATCAACGAAGAGGCTGTTCTATCTTGGGATAGGGCAGCTTTATTTAGGTTCTATTATAAAATTGGTGTATGGAGAAAATTTCATGCAAAAAAATACACCAGATCCTAATATCCATTATACTTGAATTTGCCGAAACAAGAAAAAGAATAGGAGCTGCGTGCACAAGCGTCATAACATAATGATTATAGGGTTAGAAGACGTTATAATTACCAATTTAGAAGTTGTTGAGGGCATCTGGAAGTATTTTTGTAGAGGTTCCGAAGTGTTGTCATAAATGTCCTTGTTGTGGTAATAGAATCAACCGTGTTCATGATTACAGAATTCAGTAGATCAAACACCTTAAAGTGTTTGAAAGAATGACGATTATGTATAACCGTCGTAGACGTTATTCATGTAAATGTGGGAAACGCTTCTCTGAGAAAGCATTCTTTATTGAGCGTTATCAACGTCACTCCGTTGAATAGAACCAAGCTGTAGTGCTTCGGGTGGTTAAGGGAAAAACGTTTAAAGAGACTGCTGAAATCCTTGGAACTTCTTCCGCTACCATCATGCGTCGGTTTGATACCATGGCCGCTCCTCAGTTGAAGGAAGTAAGGGAGTTTAATCCATTTCCATTGTTAAATATAAAGGAGACACGAGTGAAGGAAAGTACTAGGTCATCATCGCTGATCCGGTTAATCGACATTCTCTTGATATCCTGCCAAACCGAAAGATGGAGGCGGTGAAAAATGACCTTCGCAAAAAAGGTGGCAAGGTAGAAGTCGTTGTGATGGATATGAGTAACAGCTTTAAATCCGCTGTTACAAAGGCACTAGGGAAGCCTGTCATTGTTGCCGATCGCTTTCACTGCTGCTGTTATATTTACTGGGCTCTTGAACGTGTCAGACGAAGTGTTCAGAATGTATTTGATGACTACAATTGTAAAAAATGTAAGCGGATGAAACATGTGTTTTATAAAAAGAAAGAGAATCTTTCCGAGGTGCAGCGCTGGTATCTGGATAGGTACTTGTCCATGTCCGATGAACTTTGCGAAGTTTATGACTTGAAGGAGTTATTTTGTGAGTGGTTGGAAAAAGAAAAGGAAATAGGCTCCTCCAACATAAGCTATGTAAAAGAAACACTTTACGAGTTTTATCGTAAGGTAGAAGCTTCTAACATTGACGTATTTAAATCAGCGATCCAGACATTCCGTAAATGGCAACCTGAGATTTTTAACAGTTTTGCTTTTGGTTATACAAACGGCTTTACAGAGGGATTGAACAACCAAACGAAAGTATTTAAACGTCATGCATTTGGTTTTAAGCGATATGACTGTCTCCGAATGCGAATTCTATTGCACCATCAATGGAAACATGCACCGGCACATATAGGTTAAGGGCCAGACGAAAACTGGCTATCCCAACACTTGACTTAGAGCCATTTTTTTGGATAGAGTTCACTTTGCTTTCAGACCAATTTAATATTTCTACAGTATCTTTGATGGGAAATACTTTAATCTTCCTCAAATAAATAACGTCTCGATAGGCTTGCTTTAGATTTTTAAAACTTTCATATAATTTCCTTGATTTTTTAAAATCTGAACCACCTCTTCGGGCAATGATTCAATATCTTTTACATTAAGTATGTTTTTAAAAACATAAATAGGCTTTTGTTTTCTTGAAAAATCAACTGTCACATTATAGGTGATTGAGAATAACCAACTCTTTAACGAAGAACCTGGCAGAAATTCGACATGTCTATATGATTTCAAGAATGTTTCTTGAGTAAGGTCTTCTGCATGTTCAACATTTCTAATTTTGATCAATATAAATTTAAAAATTGCAGCACTAAATTCAAATACCATTGCGCTACTAATGATTCATTCCCATTCACTGTATAACCTCCTTTTAACTTTGTACTTATTTAGACGTGAAATCTAATTTAAAGTGAAACGTTTATTAATATTTTTTGGCATTTTTTTATCATACAACTATTCAAACTTAACTACTATAACCAATCAATCGATGCTTAATATTTGTAGCACTTGTAATTATCAAACGAGAATAGGAGTTTATTAGAGATAAATTAATACACTAGCCCAATAATTATTAACGGTCACAAAACAATAAGATATACAACATTTACTTCCGTAACGATTAAAAACAAGGAGGTAGTATTTGGTGATTATATCGAGAGTAAGCAGTTCAGTGAATTTATAATGTTATGGGGGGGATTTCTACACGGTAGAAGGGAACACTACCACTTTAGATGGGTTAAATGTTGATCATATAACAAGAACCTTTACATCTATGTGTTTAACAGTTTAGCTAACTAGAATGTATTTAAAATGGACGAAAGAGTATTAGAAGTACGAGAATGGCTTAGTGTGATTTATGGAAATGTTCTGGTTTGGGCTCTATCAAGGATGATGGACTTACTGGTGGGAATGTTGTGAAAGGTTTAATTACATCCCCCGTATTAAATTACTGTACGAAAAATCTAAAGATAATCGCATATTTACTGCATATTATTGCAAGTTAGAAGAACGTGTGTTTTCATTAACACATCTACTGAATTAGGAGGTATTTATGGAGAAGATAAACACAAGTAACATTGATGAGATGGTTTTATTAGTTCAAAGATGGGTCAATTTCAATTACTCGAACCGTTTCAACTGGGGTGAACCAATTCCCGAAAATGGACGGACTGGCTGGACTACTATGTATGCTCTAACAAGAGCTTTGCAAATAGAAATAGGAATTACTAATCCAGTCAATGCATTTGGCCCAGCAACATTAGCAGCATGTCCCACATTAATACAAGGTGATAATGCACATGTGAACTCGAATATTGTGAGAATATTACAAGGAGCAATGTGGTGCAAAGGATATAGTCCAGGTGGTTTTACAGGGAATTTTGGTCCAGGAACAGAAAATGGTGTAAAGATGATGCAAGAACATGCAGGACTTGAACCAGATGGTATTGTAACACCAAGGGTTTTCCAAGCTATGCTGAACATGGATGCATACAGAATTGTTAATTATGGTGATGATGGTGATGAAAATGTTAGGTTAATCCAACAACGTTTAAACGGAAATTACTATACTATTACTGGTGTACAACCAGCTGATGGTCATTATTCTAGAGATACGAATATAGCACTTATATATGGATTACAAATTGAAGCAAATGTTAGTGGAGCAAATGGACATTATGGACCTGGTACTAGAGCAGCTACACCAACAATCCGTATAGGTGACTCCGGAAGTAACTTTGTAAAATTAATTCAATACAGTTTATATGTAAATAACTATAATCCAGGGAATTTCGATGGTGACTTCAACCTATCAATGGAAAATACAATCAAGGAATTTCAAAGTTTTTATAGGTTAACTGCTGATGGTATAGTTGGCTTGAATACTTGGATGGCATTACTTGTAAGTACAGGGAACCCTGATGTTAAAGGAACAGGAATCGATACTTCTAATACAATTACTCTTGCAAGAGCACAAACACTCAAAGCTGATGGCCGAGAAATTGTAGGACGTTATTTGACAGGCTCTTTTGCTCTTTCTTCATCTGAATTAAACACACTTTATGGTGCTGGACTAAGAGTTTTTCCTATTTATCAACGATTTGCTGATCACGCCGAATGGTTCTCTTATAATCAAGGTATTATTGATGCTAGAGATGCTGTTAGAGCTGCAACAACCTTGAAATTCCCATACGAAACCATCATTTATTTCGCTATTGATTTTGATGTCTCATTACAACAAATTAATAATTTGATAATTCCTTATTTTGAAGGAGTAAATGAAGAAATACAACGAAATCGAGATGTAGGGGCTCCTTATAGAATTGGAGTATATGGACCGCGCTACGCTTGTACAGTACTTTCTAATAACGGATTAACAATTTCAAGTTTCGTCAGTGGTATGTCAACTGGTTTCTTCGGAAATAAGGGTCACCCATTACCAGAAGATTGGGCTTTTAATCAGGTGAAAGAACACTCAATTGGCACAGGTGCAGGAGCGTTAGAAATTGACAACCTTATAGTTTCAGATAGAGACCGAGGCGTTGCATCAAAAGATTATAATGTTAGTTCTCCCGAAATAGAAGACTATGTTGCTGAAAATCTTCCATTCATGAATAAATTAAAAGATTTATTTAATTTCGCTTATGAATTATCTGGTCGTGACAATCGTATAGCTAGCATATTAACTTTAAATTATTTGAGGAGTGAAAACTACTCTTCTAATATCTGGACCCCAATTGCCGGTGCAATTGACTGGAACTTTGTAGAAGCTGCTGAACAAAGGTTCGGAAAACCATCAGATTTTCCTATTTTATACGATCCCGTCACTGGAACAGATATGGACTTTATGCACATGACCGCTACTCTAAATGCAATACTATTTCAAAAAACATTTTCAATTGGGGACAATTTAGCACACCTTTCTGACTTTGCAGGATGGCTTGGAGATTTAATTACAGTATTTAATGATGCAAAGGATGCTTATAACGAAGGTAGATTTAATTCTCTATACGATGCGACGTATTACTATATTGGACACACTTCCAATTCAGCTGGTCACTTCCCTCTAGAAGATCTATTAGGAGATATGGATGCTATAGTTATTGGTAGAGCATTAGATCTGAATGATACTACTGCTAATGTATATGAAGAGATGGACACATATTATCGTTTAGGGTATCGCCGTAGATTTAAACAAGCAGCTCGTGTTCGTTTCGAGTACAACCGAGAAGAAATTTATAATGAAGCTTACCGATTACTAACTACATCAAATCCAATTATCGCTCTCGCTCGCAATCAATTTAAAGAAGCTTTTGATGTAGATGATTGGACAGGCGCTGAAGCTGATAGTGTTGCTAGAGCGTTTAGAGATGTCTGTTCTCATTGGCTAGATAAAGAAGATTAAAAATTTACTATCACTAGTAGTACAGCCCCGTCCAGGGTTTGTGCTACTATTTTTTATAGTAGAAGTGAGTAAGATCAGCCAGTCTCTGGAACAATTTCCGAATCCGTATTAATAACTAACTTTACACCCTTATTTGATTCAGTTTAATATGTTGGGTTGCTATTAAGAAAATTAATTTTTTCATTTCCTTTTTAGTTAAATTATAGTAATATTAATAATGTAAATACTATTATTGAAATTTCATACAGTTGTAGTATTTCTGTTAGTATTTTAAAATAATATATCAAGGAGAGTGACTATGAAAAAAATTGTAAGCAATGTTTTATTAGCAACTTTTATTTTAGGGGTTTTTGTGGCTGTAGATTTAATTAATCCTTCTGCTGCTGAGGCATCATACAATCACGAAAAAGTTTCAACAGATAAGCAGGTTTATACAAAAGGTGAAACTATATATGTCACTGGAACTGTAGACCCAGATTTTTATGAATCAAACATGATGAGAATTGATTTTAGAAAAGGTTGGTTTGAATTAGTAGATGAAACTTTTGTAACAATAGATAGCACAGGAAGGTTTCATGCTGAATTTCAAACAGATGCATCATTCGAATCTGGAGATGATTATCAAATTAGTGTATTCCACGCGGTAGATGGACGGCAGTGGGACATGTCCGAGTGGTTTACTATTAAATAATTTATCAAACTAACCTATGGGATAAGACTCAGTAAATTGAATAAAGGAGGCCCCGAAGAAGCAAAGAGTTGCTTCTAAAGGCCTCTTTCTATTTATGTTTCTTCATTTAAAACTATTTATCCTTGTCTCTATCCGAGGTTTATTAAATAAATCGGTCTAACCGTGCTTCAGCACAAAGATAAACGTTTGGTCACTAGGATGATGAAATTGTTTCAATTCATGGAAAAAACAAAGGGTGTTTGGTTACCTTTACAGAGCGGATGTACCTTGCAGTAAAAATGAGGTTCTCCATTCATGGAAAACAGCTAGTCTAAATATGGGAGAATGCCAATGGCCTTTGACAAATTTCCCCATAGAATAATCATCGACCAAGAAAATATTATTGCTGGGAAACTTTATACGAAGTACATTGGGGAGAAGTGTCATTTAGATTAACAAAACGTCTATTAAAAAGTAGCTAATGAAAGCCATATCATTAATATAAGTAAAAATGTCCATATAAAAAATAAAGGTATTGAAACCATTATCATCAAGATTCTATGATACATATTTGAGTTAACAAATATTAGAACTGCTAAAAAAGGAGTAAGTATAAAATAGAGAAGTGACGGTAATAAATCTGAAAAAATGAAAGGTATAATAACCAACACTAAAACTATTATTAATATAAAGTAGTTAAATTTATTACTTTTGTTGCTAAAAAACATTTTTTTCATAATATCTATCATTTCCTCTCTTTTTTACTGAATTACTTAGATTTAACTAATGCTACAATTCCCCTTCCCTTTTAACACTTCTGCTCTAATTCGATAAACAGAAACTTTTGAAACCTATGTTTTTTTATAAACCCGTAATGCTATGACCAACGCTTAAATTCTGACAACCTCGTCATAAACAATTTTTTTCCTGATCTATAGCTTCTTTGTGTTACTTGTTTTCCAAATATACACTTCCAATAATGTTTAACAATCTCAATACCTTCTCGATTGAATTCCATACCTAACTTTACGTCCTAATAAATGATTTCACAATCGCTCCTTTATTCAACTGATCTGACAAACAATATCAAGCCCCTTATTGGAAACACGAGCAATTATCCATAAAAGTCATTTCATAAACCATCTCAAACCACCTTATTATCCTACAACCCGTTCTAGACAATATTTATTCCTTATAGATTGCCCCTTTTTTAATGTAGTTTAAGAGCAACCTCCCAAACCAACAAAGAAAAGTCTTATTTAACCTTAAATTACTATTTATGGTTTAGATGTGAATTTAGAGATATTTTTAAGTATACAGTAAAATGATTAAATCAAAAGTTATTTTTTTCTTTATTTACTCGATTTACTCCATAATACCTATGACAAAAACAAAGGTTTCACTAATAAGAATGTTGACATCATACATACTAAGGTTAAACATTCAAAGAACGCTAGTGGGTTCAATTAACTAATTGTCTCAAAATGGAATAGCAACTACATCTGTTGCTAGTATAGTTTCATTGATACATCTGATTTTTTTGTAAAACCTATCTAAATTGTTAAAAATAAGTATATATGAATGGGTAATCAGAATAGGAATACTACGAAGAACTCAAGAAGATCGTGGACGGACTTTATCAATCAGATAGTTCTGTAAATGATTTAAGCAGCGAATATGGTGTATCAGAATTAAGTCTGGTTTAATCCTTCATACTGACTTAAGAACTAAGATAACTCCTGTATCAAAGAATCGTTTCATTCCATCTAAAAGAAAGAAAAAGCACACCATTGTAAACGCCAGAATAAAGTGGCTCTTACGCAATTTTGGTGAAAACCTACGAATTTTTCATTGAATGCATGGATTAATTTTTTTACAGTCTATAAAGAATTCGCTTTTTAAGAGAGTTAAACTTGCGTCCATATAACAATCGCTTTATGTTTTTTAAACGATTAATATGCCCTTCCAAAATGGCATTATTGTAGGTATAAGTTAAGGCTGTTCGGATAGAATTCTTTTCTTCCCGTAGTTTTATTATAAATAAAACAATGTCCTTTAGCTTATAGTTCTTCTCCGTCGAAAGTAAATAGTGCCGAAGAAATTTCAGTGATGTATAAATCACGCTGGGCCATTGAGTTGTTTTTCAAATGGATTAAGCAGCATCTCAATTTAAAAAAATTCTACGGTCAAAGTGAATGGGCTATCCAAAATCAAGTGTTTATCGCATTAATCGTTTTTTGCCTACATGTTCTCATTCAACTCGAGATGAAAAGCAAGCGAAAAACCTTACAAATCAGTCGTTATCTAAGAGCTGCTTTGTGGAAGCCGGCACATATTTGGCTTCGGAAAATTGAAGGAAAAGCCATTCCTTAATAAAGAATCAGTCGTTGTCACTAATGTCTAATTATAAATAATTTTCCAAATGGATGGAGCCACCTCAAACTGGGTATTTACCTTTTTGCTCTAAGCAGGATGAATATAGAAACTGAAAATTCAGTCAAATTTCACGCAACACTAGTGAGTAAATGGGGATTAAATAAAGTATAAAATTTCGAAAATTCAACAAAAACCCGTAAAGAAAAGTTCTCTGCTGAAAATAAACGAATACGCTGAATCTAGAGTAGTCGTCATAAACTCAAAAACTCGTTGCACGGCTGCAAGTATAAATTAATTGTAAGCTAATTGGTTCGGGTCGTTATGTAATTCATCTGGGATTTTGACACTATTATCTATAAATGAAGCACCTTTATCTTACTATAGATGTTAATTGCACTATTTTAAGTACCAATAGAAATAGTTGAAATTGGTTAAATGAAGAAAAGAACGACATATTTACGATTAAAGAATGAGTGTAGTCAAATTTTAGTGTGCTTAAGCAGAGGCTTTAAGATGACTTCAGTCTTATGAAACGACTTTAGTCGTAGACATTTTATGTCCAAATCCACCTGCTTTAGCAGATGGTCGTTTAAGTAAGTAGTCAGTAATGTACACTTAGATGAAAATAAAGCCACTGGTTCTATGGGCGGATAGTTACTTATGTAAACAACTTACTCCAAGTATTTTTACCTGCAATACCATCTACAGATAGCTGATTAGCACGTTGAAACTTTCTAACTGCTTTATCGGTAACTTTCCCAAATATACCATTAAATGGATTGAGCTTGAATCCAGCGATATACAGTGAAGCTTGCAACACTCTTGTTAAGTGGCCAATAGTCCCTTTACGGACAATTACTAAAGAGCTACGAGTTTTAGGTCCCATAATACCATCCACAGCTAAACCGGCTTTAACTTGTTTATTAAGTTCTGCTTGTAGCACTTTAATAAACGTCTTTTTAGTTATTGGCCCAGCAAAACCATCAACTGGGATCTTATAACCATATTCTACGATCCACTCTTGTATTTGTCTGGTAAACGTATCGTCTTTTGAAACGCTAGGCTTACTTGTTTGTAAAGGAAGTGATGTTGGTGTTTAGGATCCAACTTTGCGAACTAGGTTAGGTTTGGATCCATTACGTAGCTGTGGGAGGCTTAAACCGCCTGTCATCTGTAAGCGAGGATAATCTTTAAAGCTAGTCCAATCACCTCCCCATTCAAAGCCTAATGATTTTGCAACAGCTGCAACTTTTCTCCAATCATCGTGTACTGTCCACAGGGCTGTTGCGCCATCGTTACTTACGAAGAAATAATCCACTGCTAAGCCAAAATTATGATAAGATTGACCACCTTTAGCATTTGTAAGGATGTTACCGCAATTGTGTGACCTTTTGTATATAATCGATTTTGTTCAGCGATTGAACATAATTAATCATTAAACGAAAACTAGCAATTACAAACTCAAAATCAAAGACTTTATGACGGTCTTTAGTCAATTATTATACTTATAATTCAATATCTATACCAAAGATGGAGGCGATTATTAGGATTGCTCCGCCGACAATCCATAGTAGTCTTTTTAATAATTCTTTATTTTGTTCCCTTAAATAATTTTGTTGCTCAGTCATTACTTTTATTAATTGTTTTGTATTGCTATCTTGCATTCTAATGACAGTTTGTTGCTTAGTATTACTTTCCTGCATAATTTTTTGAATAGAATCGATTTTAATATCAACTTCATTACTCCCTTTTTTTAGCTCTTCTATCAGTGTTTCTATGTTTTTTGTTTTGTTCTCCATTGTAGTTAGTCTTAAATGTGTATCATCAACTAATTCATTTCTTTGTTCAATTTCTAGTTTAATCTCAGTAATTTCAAATTTAATTGATTGAATTTCTTTTTCTAAGTCTTCTATGGTTAAATTTTTAATAAGCCCTTCCTCCTCTTGAACAGTTAATGTGCTTAAAATGTAGTTTATTAAGCTGAAATGTGACTGTCTCTTTTTGGCTTAACTGGCCCTTACTCACTTCTCAACGCAAAGGATTAATCGAAACGACTTTTTTCTCCAATTGAAGTCGCTTTCCCAGGTTTACAGAAAACTCGATGATGAATTGTCTCTAATACGTAACCGCATGCATGAAGTTATTCAACTAACCTTTCCAGAAATGGACATAATCATAATATGATTATCTCAGGATTAGAAGAAGCTACCATTACCAATTCTGTCGTTGTTGAGGGCATCTGGAAACTTTCTGTATAGGTTCCGAAGTGTCGTCATACATGTCTTTATTGCGATAACAGAACCAACTGTGTTCATGATTACAGGATTCAGAAGGTCAAACATCTTAAGGTGTTTGAATGAATGACGATGATGTATGACCGTTTCCGAATGAGAAACATACTGTATCATCAATGGAAACGCATACCGGTATATATAGGTTAATGGGCAGGCGGAAACTGCCTACCAAAACATTTGACTTAGAGCTTATGAATGTTCCCGAACACAAGTTGGGGCAAAGTACATATTAAACCCATCTAGCTCGGATTCATTTTTCTTATTGTAAGCAATCACGGATTGCGCTCCCATTTGATAAATCTGTTAGCTGGATAATCGTAACCTGCATCAAGTAGACTAAATGAAATTGGTCGTTCAGAAAGACACTCTTGCATTCCCTTTAATAAAGGGATAGCCACTTTTCCATCATAAGCTTGTATTTGAAGTCATTTTTCTTTCTCTTCTTTTGGTTTGCGACCGCGCCTTTTGGGTTTAGATTTAAATTTTTATTCTTTTGATGGGGCTTGATCTCTGTCTTCAATAGAGGGAACCTAAAATCCCAAAGAAACCTTTTAGTGACAAGCGAGCAGGTCATAGCTGCATAATTAATCTAAACAGGCGCGTCACCAACTCATTCGACATTTAGGGAGTACTCCTTTTTGTGTCTGGAAATCCTTATGAGACTAAGAGTTCAAATTATGAAATTTACTCAATATTAAAAAGAATAACCATTTGCTAATAAGTAGTGATAAAAGGAATCTCTGGAACGTTGAACAAGTTTACGCATTTTATTACTATAAGTGAGATCTTCTCCAGAAACCTTAGCTAAATCTTTTCCATTGAATCCTTGATATAATAGATAAATGATTTTACCATATCGATTATGTTCTTTATAAAAAGAAGAAATATAATCAATTAAACTCATATTAATGTATTCTCTCTCTGTAGAAATTGAGCTGAATAAAAAATCAACTTTGTTATTAAAGGTATCCTCATCATTACTGTAATATAAACTTTCCCATCTACCCTTACTGTAGTTTTTATTATTTTTATCAGAACTATCACTTTTCACTTCATAATTTCTCCATACAGTAGCTTCAGCTATTCGAAATCTATATGATACTAACGAAACAAGACTGCCTCTTTCAGGAGAGTATGCTAATATACAATCCCAAAGCGATAGATTAAAAGTAGAAATAAAGTCTTCAATAGGAATATACACATTAGTGATTTTAGCTCTTTGTTGAGCATTATGAGAACAACGGTATATGTAACGCTCCATTAAATTATAAATTTCATGAAAAAGTAATTGTTTATTTTCAATATCACTTTCTCTTAAAACCTGTAAAGCTAATTTTTCAACCTCAGACCATAATATTTTATTTTTATCCAATTCTACACCTCATTTAGAATTCATCTAAAAAGAAATGTAGAAGGATTTGTAAATTTGTGACATAAAATCAGAATAATATATATGCAAACATATTTAAACAATTTCATCCTAATTATAGTAAATTTTAAAAGACTAAAATACTGTCTCTGACAGCCAAAATAAGATTTAAAATCACTTATACCGTTTTCCGCCTACAACTTTATACACCATGAAAAATACAGTCACAACTCTAATTATTTTTTTACATTTAAATAAAAAATTGGAGTTGATAACATGGGAATCCATAATAATTGTAAGAACGTAACTAATGAGTTTTTAGAATTACCTGTCATAAAAAGTTTTTTAAGTCATCATTGTTACAGGTCATTATTTGAAAGAGCCTTAGAAAATCCTTCATTGAATAATTGCCAATTGCTAGACCGTGAATTTAAAGACTATTTCACAAATATTAAAATGATATCTTATATTGAGAAGCTAATAACAGGGTACACATATGATTACAAAAAAAAAATTTCAAGAATAAATAGAAATGAAATATCCGCTTCAATGACTCTAGATTCTGAGGGGGGAATTGAAATATTAAATACTTTAAAAGGTGGCTGTGTTTATACAGATTATAATTCTATGATTGAGAAGAAGGGGGAATTGAATGAATTAATTACAAATGAAAAATTATCAAAATTAATAGAGAAATTAAATCCGTTGGAAAAAAAAGTAATAATCTTAATTTTTGTTTACCAGTTAAAGAATAATGAAGTGGGAAATTTTTTACACATTTCTACTTCTTTAGTATCTTATTATAAAAGAAAAATATTAAAGCAATTAAAAGGAGAAATGAGATGTTAAACAAGGATTTAATTAAACACAACTCTTATGAAGAGATTTTACAAAGATTCAAACCAAAAATAAAGAAGACAATACAAGCTATTCCAATAAATCAGAGAGGGGATCTTGAGCAAGAAATAATGATAAAGCTATTTGACAAAATGGATACCATCAAAAACATTAATGCACCTGGTTTTTTTGAATTAAAAGATAAAATGGTTAAAAAATAGAAGGTTACAGTCAAATTATAGCGATAATTTATATATTTACATTGTTAACAATACCAGATCCATAAAACCAGTTTTACTGGTCATAGACCTAGCATTTTGCTGATACTTCCGAAAAGTCAAAAATAGATGCTGTTACCTATCAGATAAAGGCAATTGCGACATTGTAACAAAATCTGTGTAAGTAAGTAGTGCACACGGCTCTTACTTACACGTTTTTTTTTAATATTTATAAATCTAAGGGAGTGTTTAAAGTGGTAAAATCAAAAAGTGACCCCTTACTCCGTAGAATTAGCTAACAAGATTAGTGAACAATGCCAACTAGAATCAGTTGAAGATATGCAAAATGAGTAAAAAGATATTTTGGGCCTCATGTTCGAATCCATGCTTAAAGAGGAGATGGATCGACATTTAGGCTACAACCTTTCGTTGGTTGGGACACCAGTAGAAATCGTCCTTCTCAACATAATTCCAATTATGATGAGGAGGGTACTCTTTCTTTGAAAAGGATGGCTTTTGTTCTTGACGAAACGTGTAATAGGGGATCAGTGCTTTGAATGGTTCTTCTTCCATTGCGACATAATTTGATTCACTACCGTAACCAGCATCGGTAATTAATGTATCTGGCAGGGAGCCCACTTTCTTTTAGAGCTCCAACATGCGGTTCAAGACACCGTGTGTCAGTTGGGTTGCGGTGAAGAGTATGAAAAAGAATAAATTGATTTTGAGTTCCAACTTGCCAGTTGAAACCAACTTTTAGTTGCCCATTGCTCAATGGTTATCTTTCTTACGCATAAACGTTGCGTCATGATCAATTTTTGAATAACTATTGCGCTCGCCAAAAAGCTTAAAAGATTCCTCATATTTTAAAACGTGGAAGAAATCGGTCGTCATTTTCCTATGAAGCTTTTTGAGAGGCTTCGATTCTCTTTTTTTAATTTTCTTAGCTTCTCTGTTTTGAGTATGTTCGATTTCTGCTTTTTTTTCTGTAATTCCTCTTCAATGGATTGGACAACTACTTGAAGAGCTTCGCTAGAAATACGTGGCTTTTCAAACATGACATCTTCTTGTTTGATCTGAGCTGTATCGACTTCAATCTGTTCTTGGATAGGTTGAAGCATTTCTTCCATTTTAATTTGAAGTTCTTCCTCATAGTTAATGATGCTCTTTTTCCAAACAAAGGAGTACTTATTGGCATTGGCTTCCATTTTAGTTCCGTCCAGAAAATATGATTTCCCGTCTACATAGCCCTCTTCAATGAGTAGACAAGTTAGTTCTGAAAACACGGTTTCAATTGACGGCTTTAACCGTTCTGAACGGAAACGGTTAATCGTTCGAAAGTCGGGTGTTTGTTGAGCTGCAATCCACATCATTGGGAGATTTTCTTGTGGACCTTCGCAATCTCTCGGCAAGAAAACATCTTTTGCGTATACGCATAAAGTATAATTTTGGTCATCATTTTCGGATGATAAGCGGGTCGACCGCCTTTATATGCTTTTAAGAAAAGATCATCGTGCAAGGAATTGACCATGTCATTTACCACACGAACGACGTGGTTGTCTGGAATTATATCGGAGAAATCCATAGGAAGAACTAATTGATTCATGTTATACTGCTACTACTAAAGTCGTTTTATAAGGTTTCATAAGACTGAAGTCTTCTTAAAGCCTCTGCTTAGGCACACTAAAATTTGACTACACTCATTCTGCAATGAATATCGTTCTTTTCTTAATTGAATGGGTTCGCAATATAATTTCTTATTGCTTCTTTATCTACCGTTCCTACCGTGGCACAAATATAACCCCTTGCCCAATAAGTGCTGGCCCCAATATTTCTTTTTCAATTCAGGAAATTGATCTTGGAGAAGCCTTGATGATCTTCCTTTTAGATACTGCATGATTTATTTGGAACAAGGCTTGGTGGACATGATAACAATAAATGGATTTGATCTTTTCCAACATTTCCTTGCAAGATGGTAATTCCTCTTGCTTCACACCATTGTCTGGTCGAAGACAGCCCATTTCCCGGGGAGGATGAGTAAGATATTGGTATTAAACCCAGTGATATTCCGGTTGTATCATGTTCTTTATACAGCTGACTTTCATAAATAAGAGTTCCTAATAACGACTTGCATACGACCTCAACTGGCTACACAGGACATCGGGTGACAAAACGTTAGGCAATGATAATTGTGCTGTTTCAAGCAATTGTATAGCTTTTCTTACAGCTCTTGTGGAAGAAATATTCTTAACAATGTTTGATAACCGTTTTTGAATGTTGGAGAATAAAGTCTGGGGGCTAACTATATTATAACTCTGATTTTTTTGTTATGATGCATGTGCACGTGGCTCCTAACCTGTTTCTTGTTTCGGCAAATTTAAGTATAAAGGACATTAGGATCTGCGTGTTTTTGCATGGAATTTTCTCCATACTCCAACATTTATTATAGAAACTAAAAAAAAGCAGAGAGAATTGCAAGTGGAAAACTAGAACCCTGAAATTCTCATAAGTTGGTTCTGTACTTGGTGGTAATCAAAAATGAATCCGAACGAAAAGAAATGTGTAAATCTTTACTCTAGGACAATGTAGCATTATCTATAAAAAGAGCTCTTATATAGAGTCAAATCAATATTATGAACCGTTGTTCCATAAGGAATTGGCTCTCCATTCACACAATATCCGATAGACGGAAGTATAAACAGCACGTATTTTTGCTTCCTCTACCTCGAGAGTTAAGCACTTCCATAACCTCTAACAAATACCTATTCTATAAATAATATATGGATATTAGGACCAGAAAGAAGAAAATATTTTGATGTGTTCTAAATGTTTATTGAATTGGGTTATATCACTAGTGTTACTTTAAAGAAGATTCAATATTAAAGATACATTGAATTTTCACTAATTTAAAGTCATCTATAATAGATAAGTCAGGTGGAACCTTGTCCAAATCCATCTGCTTTAGCTGGTGGTCGTTTAAGAATTTATAAATGATATTATATAATATGCGACCTTTTTTCCTCTGATACGTCTAATACATTGAGTAAGGAGAGTGTTAATTTTGGAAAATAAACAATCTGATATAGAAAAATGGTTTACTCTATATGGTGACACAATTTTTAAATACTTTTTACTGAATATACATGAATATCAGCAGGCTGAAGATTTAACTCAAGAAACATTTGTAAAAGCTTTTAAACATTATCATTCATTCAAAAGGGAATCTAATCCGAAAACATGGCTATTTAGTATCGCTCATAATCTTATGGTCGATTATTTACGAAAGAAACGTCCGATTCATTTGTTGCAAGAAATCCTTAATTCTAAGCAAGATGATAGTCCCTTGCCATCTGACATTGTGCAAATGAGAGAAAGTGAAGAAAATTTATATAAAACATTAACTAAATTGAAACAATCCTACCGTGAAGTCATTTTCTTAAGAAAAATGAAAGAATTCTCTATAAAGGAAACAGCCGAGATATTGAATTGGTCTGAGAGTAAAGTCAAATCGACATTGTCTAGAGCAATCGTATTGCTAAAAAAAGCACTTGTTAAAGAGGGGGATGATTATGAACAAACAATTCGATAAATCTCTGAAAGCATTGCATGACAATATTCAATGGAGGGAATCTCGAAAAAAAAAGATAAAATATAGAATCAAAGATGAGATAGAAGGTATCAGGAGAAATTCAAGGAGAAAACACGGTTTAATGTATGTTGCTAGTGTTGCATTGTCACTTTTTATCATATTCTTAGGTGCACAATATATCTTAGATGGGAATTCTAATGTTGAAAATAACTATGGAGGGGAAGATAAGTCAAATGTAATTTCTCATGAACATCAAGAGATGTCTGATTCTGAGACAGGAGATGAAGAGAAAATTGATAAAGATGAAGTAAAACAGACCATTAACAACGAGATTTATTTTGGACATTCTACAATGAATGGATATGTCATGTACGGATGGGATCACGATAATTTCAACCTAGAAAACTTAAAAGGTTCAATGGAGTATCGAATTCCTAACATAAAAAAAGCAATTGAGGTAACAGAAGATCCTTATTTGAAAAAAGATTTTGAAGATATTGAAGGACTTTTGCTTGAATTAGGCGAGAATATGGATAATGAAGAGATTAGAAATAGAATAGTTAAAGAATTGCAAAAAATTTATCGAGATCTCGATTATTACTATCGGTCTAACGACGTTCATGCGCCAACTAATGTTAGTCATTATGGAAAAAGTAAATCGTAACAAGAGTTTACCAAGGAATAGAATGGTTTTTAAAAAAACAGCCTCTCAATCATGTTCTCGAACATTTTAGAGGCTGTTAAAAAATCTAATTACTAATTTTAGCGTTGGACTGTGAATGCATTGGTGCGCATATATCCTAAATAACTAGAGGGGCTACGTAATGGTGAGCTATAAAAATGAACTAAAACTCTATAGCTACCAGCTCGACGTCCTGAGAGAAGAAATTGTCGAAAAGATGAACTTCTGTTATTTAAGTACCCTATAAATGTAGATGTTTGAGATGAAGTATTATTCTTCCACGAAGAACCATCATAATATTGTAAATGCATTCTCCAGTAATAGGTGTTAGGGTCTCCCCCAGAGTCCGGCATGGTCATACTAAAATCAACAGAAGTGGCGTTTTTTGTATAGGAATTTGCATCCGTCCCTCCTCTTATGTAAGAATTGCAATAATAATCTCTCGGATGAGTAACCCCATAGGCATCAAAGATTGCTTTGGAACCACATCTAAACAGTGTTCTTGACATTAAAATTTCCCCTTTCAACTAATAAAATTTATTAATTTGATGGCCATCTACTTTATAAAAAGGGGAGAAGTTAAAAAAAACAAAATCTTGTATAAAAAATTTAGTTTTTTTTAAAACTTTGGAACATCCACTTACCTAGATATTTATTGGTGGAAGAAGTTTAGAGGCTCCCAAGATGAATCTTGAATTGAAAATAGGCCTTAAAATGCTTTGTTAGAGAAAAATCTTTTTATTTCGAGTAATACTAATTAATGAAAGCAGGTGAATCAACCTTGGAAAGTCTAATCGGAAGACGGCTATTACGCTCTGAAATTCGCTTGCAGAATGAAGAGCTTGGAAGCTTAATAGAAAAAAGTGTGATCGTTAAAGAGAAGGCGTTGTTGCACGACGGTACGTTTATATGTCGGCGTTGTGGGAATCGAGAGTCACATCTATTTGCTCGGCATCATTGTGTGAAGTGTGATAGGAGCTGCACGTATTGTCGCCATTGTCTGCTTCTTGGGAAGGTAAGTGAATGTGAATCGCTTTATCGTTGGAATGGATCAAATCCGGTATATCCGAAGCTTGAGAAACCAATGGAATGGTCTGGGACGTTATCACCAGCACAGCAACGTGCTTCCGATGCGGTTGAACAAACTGCGATCGAGAAAAAGGAACTACTCGTCTGGGCGGTGTGTGGATCAGGCAAGACTGAGGTCATCTTTAAAGGGATAGAGCGTGCGCTTGTACTTGGAAAGCGAGTACTTGTTGCGACGCCACGGACAGACGTCGTGAAGGAGCTTTTGCCGCGTTTTCAGAAGAGTTTTCCGAACGTAACGATATCGGCCTTATATGGTGGAAGTCGAGATCGAAAGGATGGAGCGCAGTTTGTACTAGCGACGACTCATCAAGTGATGCGGTTTTACGATGCGTTTGATTGGATTGTTGTAGATGAGGTTGATACCTTTCCGTTTTCCTACGATCAGAGTCTTCGTTATGCGATCCAAGAAGCGAAAAAAGAAGACGCCTCCCTCGTTTATTTAAGTGCCACACCGAGTCGAGAATGGACTCACTCCCCTCAGATTGAACGAATCAAAATTCCGAAAAGATATCATGGTCATCCATTGCCCTTGCCACAATTTACATGGTGTGGGAATTGGCAAAAGAAAATCGAAAAAGATCAACTCCCCCAATGTATAACAAATTGGCTTGCGAAGTTGCAAAAAGAAAAGAAGCCAATTCTCCTGTTTGTCCCCTCTGTTCGAGTGCTACACTCCCTCTCTCGTGTGTTACAAAGCCATTCATTTAATCATGAAAAAGTACATGCGAAAGAATTGAAACGCCACCCGCTTATTCAAGCTTTCCGTCAGCGACAAATTCCTATTTTAGTAACAACGACCATTTTAGAACGAGGTGTAACCTTTACGAATGTTCAAGTTGGGGTAGTCGGTGCAGAGCAGGATGTTTTTACTGAGGCAGCGCTTGTCCAAATTGCTGGAAGGGTTGGCCGACATCATAAGTATCCTGCTGGAGATGTGATGTTTTTTCATTATGGCGTTTCAAAGGAAATGAGACGTGCTTATCAACATATTGAATTGATGAATAGAGAGGGAGGGTTTTAATGCGTTGTTTAAGCTGTCATGAGCGTTTCTTTCCAATGCCGAGCTGGGAAAGTGTTTTGCTATTAAAGGAAGAAGAGCCCCTTTGTCAAATGTGTGCTGAGCAGTTAGTGGCTCTTGGAGGGGAAGGGTGTTGTTCAACGTGTAGTCGACATATACACACACAATATAAAAGAGAGGGGGTCTGTCTTGATTGCTGGCGCTGGGAGCAGCAGGAATACACGAAAGGGTTGCTAACGATGAATCGCTCATTGTACGAATATAATTCATTTTTGAAAGAATGGTTAGCTGTGTATAAATTTCGTGGCGATGCGATTGTCGCTTCTTATTTTGCGAAGCTGCTATCCGTTATGTATCATCATTTCTTTCAAGGGGATTTGGTTGTTCCTGTTCCGTTAAGTGAGAAGCGGTTGAAAGCTAGAGGCTTCAATCAAGCTTCATTAATAATGGAAGGATGGGCTGAGGACCATGATGTGTTAGCTCGTGTAGAAGGAGAGAAGCAAAGTAAGAAAAGCCGTAAACAGCGAATATCGCAAGTGACGGATCAGCCGTTTCGCATGAATGAGCAAGGGATTGAATTAGTGCGTGGGCGCTCGATTGTACTCGTTGATGACATTTATACGACAGGTACTACGGTAAGACAAGTAGCCCGATTGCTGAAAGAAGCGGGTGCTCAGAAGGTGTCGTCAATGACTGTGGGGAGGTAGAGGTTTGATAAGTCATCCTCATTCCGCAATAGCGGTGGACTGAGGAGCCAAAAGCAAGTCGTGAAATCGAGTTTCCGCTATTTGCATAGGGAGAGCTAAAACCCCTGTCGGAAGGGGGGGAATAGAGGAAAGAGGATGCCGCAAAGAGGCGGGGCGTGGGGAAAAAGAGTAAATAGAGGAACGAGGAACCGCACGCGTAAAAAGGGACTCCTCATGCCGCAAAACAGGCGGAATGAGGAGCCAAAAGCAAGTCGTGAAATCGAGTTTCCGCTATTTGCATAGGGAGAGCTAAAACCCCTGTCGGAAGGGGGGGAATAGAGGAAAGAGGATGCCGCAAAGAGGCTGAACACAATGAAAAAGAGCAAATAGCGGAACGAGGAACCGCACGCGTAAAAAGGGACTCCTCATTCCGCAAAACAGGCGAAATGAGGAGCCAAAAGCAAGTCGTGAAATCGAGTTTCCTCTATTTTCTTGAAAAGAGCTAAAACCCCTGTCGGAAAGGGGGAATAGAGGAACGAGGATACCACAAAGAGGCAAAACAAAATGAAAAAGAGCAAATAGCGGACCGAGGAACCGCATGCGTAAAAAGGTATCCTCATTCCACAAAATCGACAGAACTAGGATACCGCATGCGCAAAATCAAGTAGCTAACAGTTGCTCTCTCGTAGGTTTACGTAGTCAATTGGTAAATGGCATAACCCCATTTATCTATCGTGACCGTTTCTTCAAATGAAACCGGCTCATTAGTCCATAAATCGATCGCGCTCTGACCGTTGTAATGTGGTGGGAGAGGAATGGTTATTGCTCGTTCCTGTCGATTTAAGATAAAAAGTAGATCCTGCTTCTCGTAAACAATGACATCCAACTTCGCGGCGTCTGTATAAAAGCGAAGACCTTCATTACTACGGAATGCTTTGTGTTCTTTACGCAATGAAATTAATGTTTTCGTAAACGTAAGCATGTCTTGATCTTGGTTTTGTTCCTCCCACTGCATACATTTCCTACAGCCTGGGTCTTGATCGCCTGTCATCGCAATTTCATCACCATAATAAATGCATGGTGTGCCTGCCATAGAAAAAAGTACGGTCATTTGTAGCTTAACGAGTGACGTATGTTCATCGCTAACGGTTAAAATTCTTGGTGTATCATGGCTGCCTAATAAATTGAATTGAACGTCATTGACAGTCTCTGGATATGAATTTTGTACGGCGTGAATAGAATGTATTAGCTGATCGGCATCAATTGTTTGATGAGCAAAATAGTCAATGATCGCTGATGTGAAACGGTAATTCATAACAGCATCAAATTGATCACCTTGGAGCCATGGCATCGAATCGTGCCAAATTTCACCTAGTATATAAAGATCAGGCTTGATGGAGCGAACCTCTTTGCGAAAGTCACGCCAAAAGGCATGATCGACCTCGTTGGCCACATCGAGTCGCCATCCATCGATATCAAACTCCTCAACCCAGTAACGAGCGACCTTTAGTAAATAATCCTTTACATCTTTATTTTCAGTATTGAGCTTAGGCATAGATGGTACGTAGGCGAAAGTATCATAATTTGCAGGATTAGCAGCTTGGACTGGGAACTCGTGAATATGAAACCAATCTTTGTATCGAGAAGCTTCTCCTTTTTCAAGGACATCCTGAAACGGTGGGAAATAGAAGCCGCTATGGTTAAAAACGGCATCTAGCATGACGCGTATCCCGCGTTGATGGCATTCTTTGATTAACCGTTTAAAGGTGTCTTTATCACCAAATTGAGGGTCAATATCTAAATAATCAATAGTGTCATATTTATGATTCGAAAACGCTTTAAAGATCGGTGTGAAATAAATTCCTGTTATCCCGAGTTCGTGAAGATAATCGAGATGATCGATTACTCCTTGGAAATCACCACCAAAGAAATTCGTTGTTGATGGCTCCTCGCCTCCCCAGCTAAGTGTTTCTGGTGGGTTAATCGAAGCATCTCCGTTGGCAAATCTTTCAGGGAAGATTTGATACCATACTGTGTTTTTAACCCAATTTGGCGCTGAGAAAACGTCTACCAGATTTAAGAATGGAAAGCAAAAATAATAGCTTGAATCTGTAGGAGCTTCATGATAAAAACCTTTTTCTGTATAGACTAAAGTTTCTTGATTATTTACTAGCTTAAAGCCATAACGTAGTCGTCGGTGCTCTGGTTTAATGGAAACGAGCCAATAATCATACAGGTCATCATTTCCGTTATGAGTCATTTCCTTCTCCTTCTTAATCCAGCATTCCTCTTTTGCGTTATAATCGTAAGGATCTCCGTGGATGAGAATGGCTTGCTGCACATCCTTTTTCTTCGTACGTATACGAATGTGGATCGTTCGTTCGTCAATTGCATAAGCAAATTCATTTTTAGGACGATGATAAATGGCTTCCTTTAACATGGAATCACGCTCCTGTTCATATAAGATTAATCAGTTTTCTTACAATAGTACTCATGTTCATAGAGATTTTGGTTTGGTTCCTTTATTATTAAACATACTAATGATAAAAATGAGTGTCAAGCGTTTGCGCAAATTGCACGTTTTGTCGAAAAAAATAATTGAAGGTTGTTATAGGAAGTTTAAAAATTTTTAAAAAAGTATTGATAATAATATAATATGCCTATATAATAAGTGTAACCAATTAAGTGCAATCGCTTTCACTAACAAGGAATGAACGGTTGTTCTTTTTTATTATTCGTTGTGCAAACGATTGCTCTTTATTGCGCTTGTTTTCCTCGGTTCTCATGTTTGAATGAGGCTTATGAGAAGGGGAAAACAGCAAGTTTATGAAAAAACATTCATTTTGGGGGGATACGAACATGTTACGAAAAAACAAATGGTTGATGATGATTGCAGTAGTCGCGATGATCGCTTTACTGGCAGCTTGTGGTCCTGATCGTGATGAGGAACCAACTCCAGCACCAGAGGATAGTGGCGAGGAAACAACAGGTGATGGTGAAGAAGCGACAGCAGATAAACCTGAATTGTTAAAAATGTGGGTAAATGATGAGGAATCACAGTTAGGTGCCTATGAAGAAATTACGACACGCTATGAAGAGGAAACAGGTATTGCAGTAGAAATCATTCCGTTTTCGATGTTAGAGCAAATTGATGCATTGTCGTTAGATGGTCCATCTGGTACAGGTCCTGACCTTTTCTTCCAGCCTCATGACCGTTTAGGGGAAGTGTATTTGCAAGGTCTTGCTGCTGAACTTGAATTAACGGCTGAACAGTTGGATGGCTATACTGAGGGTGCAATTGATGCTTTTTCGTATGAAGGAGGCCAATACGGAATTCCGGCTGTAACAGAGACGTATGGACTCTTTTATAATAAGGCTCTTGTACAAGATGTTCCAGAAACGATGGATGACTTAATGGTAATTGCTGAACAATTAACAAATGCCAGCAATGATGAGTATGGCTTCTTAATGGAAGCGGGAAATTTCTACTTTAACTATCCATTCCTAACAGCTACTGGTGGTTACGTATTTGGCGAGGATGCTGACGGTGCATTAAATGCTGATGATGTTGGTCTTGCAACGGATCCAGTTATTGAAGGTGCTGAAATGATTCAGTCTTGGTATGAAAATCAGTACATTCCTCAAGGAATTAATATGGATATCATTAATGGTTTATTTCAAGATGGCAAAGTAGGATCTGTTGTAACAGGTCCGTGGGCGATTCCTGATTATAGCGGGGCACTTGGCGATGACCTTGGTGTAGCACCGCTTCCGACAATGGAAGGTCAAGCGCTTCATTCTTTCTCAGGTGTGAAAGGTTGGTTAGTATCTGAGTATAGTGAGCATAAGGAGTGGGCAACTGACTTAGCATTATTTATTACAAATGCAGAAAATTCATTTACGTATTATGATACAGCAGGTGAATTACCGGCTCGTACAGATGTTGAAATAGACGATGAGTTTCGTGCGCCGATTTTAGAGCAAGCTGAGCATGCCATTCCGATGCCGAACATTCCTGAAATGTCTCAAGTTTGGGATCCGATGGCTGATGCCTTTGAGTTTATTTCACAAGGTGAAGACGTAAGAGAAGTATTAGAAGAAGCAGTTGAAGATATCGAGTTACAAATTTCTTCAATGGGAGCCGGAGAATAAGGAATCGTTCTCGCATTCGGTTTGTTTTAAAGGGTTGATTTTGACCTTTTAAAACAAACCTTCAATTTTTAAGCAGGGGGAAGCTGAAATGGCTAATAAGCAAGATCAAACAACGACTGTTGAAAAAGAACAGCGACATCATAATTCGAAAGTAGCAACGCTCCTTTCGATTATTCCAGGTATCGGACAAATGTATAATCGAAGGTTTGTTAAAGGTTCTATCTTATTTATTCTCTTTGCTGCTTTTTTCATTGTATTTATGCGGTTTTTAGAAATGGGGTATTGGGGACTGCTTACTCTTGGGACTCACCCTGGACTTGATGATTCTCGTGTTCTACTGTCTCAAGGGATATTAGCTTTGATCTTAACAGGGTTTGCTGCGACGTTTTATGTGGCGAATTTAATGGACGCGTATAAGGACGCGAAGAGAATACAGGAAGGTTGGACTGTTACGACATTGAGAGAAGGATTTCGTAACGCATGGGATAAGGGATTCCCGTACTTAATTGTCGGACCGGGACTCTTACTGCTCATTTTTGTTGTTGTGTTTCCGTTGTTGTTTATGTTTTTCTTAGCATTTACAAACTATAATCTATACAATGCCCCGCCGCGTAATGTACTTGATTGGGTCGGTTTTGAGAACTTTATTGCGCTCGTTCAAGTGCCGATTTGGCGTGATACGTTTTTCTCTGTTTTAGCTTGGACGTTAATTTGGACGTTTTTCGCAACAACCTTGCAAATTGCGCTTGCTTTATTTTTAGCGTTAATTGTGAACGATCCACGTGTGAAGTTTAAACGTCTGATTCGTACCGTATTCATCTTGCCTTGGGCGGTTCCGGCCTTTGTAACGATCTTAATTTTTGCGGCGCTTTTTAATGATAACTTTGGAGCGATCAATCGAGATATTTTAATTCCGTTATTCGGCTCTGGTTTACCGTGGATGTCTGATCCGTTTTGGGCGAAAACAGCGCTTATTATGATTCAGACGTGGCTCGGTTTTCCATTTGTATTTGCCTTATTTACAGGAGTGTTGCAAAGCATTTCTTCAGATTGGTATGAGGCAGCTGATATGGACGGGGCTTCTCGTTGGCAGAAGTTCTTAAATATTACGTTCCCACACATGATGTTTGCAACGGCACCACTATTAATCATGCAATATGCGGGGAATTTTAATAACTTTAATATTATTTACTTATTCAATCAAGGGGGGCCGCCGGTGCGAGGACAGAATGCTGGTGGGACTGACATCTTAATTTCATGGGTGTATGGTTTAACGTTTGAAACGCAGAACTATAATATGGCTGCAGCGATTTCAATTATTATTGGGCTCATGGTTGCTACATTTGCTTTCTTCCAGTTCCGTCGTACGCGTTCCTTTAAAGAAGAGGGGGAAATCTAATGTCAAGCAAATTGAAAAATAGATTAGAGCTTGCGGGTATTTACTTGATCATTATCACGATGTTTGTCGTTATCGGCTATCCGTTGCTATGGACAATAGGTCTTTCATTAAATCCAGGTACAAGTTTATATGGCGCTAGTATGATTCCGGAAAATTGGTCACTTGATCATTATAAGTGGTTGTTCTTTGATCCACGAAGTAATTATTTGACATGGTACAAAAATACGCTAATTGTCGCAACGGCGACTTCGTTGTTATCGGTTGTGTTCGTTTCGTTAACGGCTTACGCGTTTTCACGCTATCGTTTTGTCGGAAGGAAAAACGGTCTATATGCCTTTTTACTATTGCAAATGTTCCCGGTTTTAATGGCGATGGTTGCGTTGTATATTCTTCTAAATACGGTGAATCTATTAGATACTTTAACAGGGCTAATCATCATTTATGCCGGTGGGGCAATTCCGATGAATGCCTTTCTCGTAAAAGGCTACTTTGATACGATTCCTCGTGAACTAGATGAATCAGCTAAAATTGATGGTGCTGGACATTTTCGGATTTTATTTACGATTATGCTACCATTAGCAAAGCCTATTCTAGCTGTTGTTGCTTTATTTAATTTTATGGCACCTTTTATGGATTTCATCTTACCGCGAATTATTTTGCGGAGCCCGGAGAATTTCACGTTAGCGCTAGGTTTGTTCAATTTTGTGAATGACCAATTTGCGAACAACTTTACGCGTTTTGCAGCAGGAGCGATCTTGATCGCGATTCCAATTGCAGCCGTATTCTTATTCTTGCAACGTTATCTCATTTCAGGACTAACAGCTGGTGCGACTAAAGGATAGAGAGGACAAACCAACTTTTTTAGTCTTCGAATAGTAAGGGGGTGGAGGCTGGGACACAAAAGTGTTTAGAATTAGAATCCGTATATCAAGAGAACATAGTATTCTCATTAATTCAAACACGTTTGTCCCAGTCTTTTAGCCTTTGTCATAACTCATGGTGGAGTCGCCTTCGTGCGATACACGTTATTCGCTAAGAACAGTTCTAACCTTTGTTCGAAGAAAAGACGCTAGCGCGTTTTTCTTATGCCAAACAGAACGTCATTCCGTTAAATGGACGAAATAAGCCTATTTGCGTTTGAAGTGGAACGTCATTCCGCTAATACGTCAAAAAAAGCGTGAAGAGAGGCGTAAATGGTCAAATAGCGGAATGAGGTTCCGAACAGATCGTAAAAAAGCCAATAATGGGGGGATAGCGGAATGAGGTTCCATCAAAGAGAATGAAAGTGAATTCTCATAGAGGAGTGTGCTACCCTCCAGGGTCATGCAATTTAATGAAGAAAAGACCGATACCGCGGAAGCGACTGACTGTAAAAAGTAAGAAAATGTGAGAAGGACCGAAGCAGCTAGCGGGATCATTCAAAGAAGAGCGTTGGCTTCGCATGTTACACGTTATACTGAAAGAACCCCACTTTCAGTATAACTGAAACCATTGTAACGCCCCCGCACAACGGTAGTAAGAAAAGCCGTTATCGCTATTTATTTATTGTAGGAATTTATAAGCTGATATCGTTAGGATACGTCAAAAACAATACAAAGAACCGCAAAGCGGATTTGTTCTTGTGTTTATAAGGGGACATCGTTAAAATAAATGACAAATGGTTGAATGTGAAGGAGGTTGATACCGATGGCGGTAACCATAAAGGAAGTCGCTAAACGGGCTAATGTTGCACCGTCCACGGTATCTCGAGTTATCGCAAATAGCTCAAGAATTAGTGAGAAGACGAAGGAACGTGTCCGTGAAGCAATGAAGGAGTTAGGCTACCACCCTAACTACAATGCAAGGAGCTTAGCGAACAAAAGCACGAAAACAATAGGGATTGTCATGCCGAATTCAGCTAAAGTTTCATTTCAGAATCCCTTTTTCCCTGAAGTTATTCGTGGCATTAGTATGAAAGCGTATCAATCGGGATACGGTTTATATTTATCTACGGGTCACACGGAGGAAGAAATTTTAGAAGAAGTGAAGCAGATGGTATTCGGCGGTCGTGTTGATGGGATTGTCCTCCTATACTCTCGTGTAAATGATAAAGTGATGCCCTTTTTGATTGAGCAAAAGTTTCCATTTGTCTTAATTGGTCGTCCGTATCAAGTGGATGAAAGTCTTGTGACGTATGTAAACAATGACAATTTCAAAGCGGCCAAGCTTGTGACGGAATATTTACTTCTTTTAGGTCATGAAAAAATTGGCTTCATCGGCGGTAACTTAGATTTTGTCGTGACGATCGATCATATGAATGGCTATGAACAAGCATTGAAGAATGCGAATATTTCAGTCAATGAGAGCTACAAGGTGTATCATAATGAATTGAAGGAAGGTGGGCAGGATGCAGTCATTGAGTTAATGTCGAATGATCAACCGCCAACCGCTTTAATTGTAGCCGATGATATTATGACATTTGGAGTTATTCGGATGCTAGAGGATATGAATATGAAAGTACCTCATGATATGTCGATTGTTAGCTTTAATAATGTGATGATTTCTGAGCTATCTTCACCTCCTATGACAACGGTTGATATTCATATTTATGATCTTGGCTTTAAGGCGACTGAATTGCTGATGCATCAGTTGGAAGATCCGACAGCTGGTGTTGAGCATGTTATTATTCCTCATAAATTAGTGAAACGACAAACGTGTAGGCTAGATCATGGTGCTTCAAGAGTATAGTGAGCATTCCTCTCGTATGAAAGCTTATGTGGATTGGTTCTATCGATAAGAGGGGTATTGAAAAAGTTGATTTTCCTTTAGCTTTTTCAATACTCTTAATGCTGTATGGTAATGGAAGATCACGTTGGAAGTAACATAAAATAGTAAAAGTAGTTGAAATTTGGCTAGTTTCGTAGTATGTTTTAAACTAAGGAAATCGTTTGCATTAAGAGATAATTAGTGAATAAAAGCCATACGCAACATCTATTATTTTTTTATTAAGTTGTGCAAACGATTTCACGTCAAAAGCGAAAGAAAGGATGATTTGAAGTGATGAGAAGCAAACAGTTGCAAAAAGGAATGTCAGTCATGTTAGCCGCTTTACTAGTCGTAAGTCTATTCATCGGCTACATACCGCAAATGGTCGCACATAGTGTTCAGGTAAGTCCGGTAGTTTATGAGGATCGATCGGTAGAGTTTAGCTTGGACGCCGGACAGGCGGAACGTGTTCAGGTCGCTGGTAGTTTCACAGAATGGCAGGACCATGCGATTGAGATGGAGCGATATGATGGGCAGAAGTGGCATACGAGAACGGAACCACTCATACCAGATATTTATGAATACAAGTTTATTATTGATGATGAGTGGGTTGTAGACCCATTGAACGAAGAAGAGCGCAATGGAAATAGTGTCATAATCGTGCCAGGTTTAAACCTCCAAGCAAATGCGTCTTTCATGTCTGTAGGAAGTGATTATGAATTAAGTGCTACGTATGTTTCTCCAAATGGAGAGATGAATAGAGTAGATGAGGTGATATGGTCTTTAGTTGAATCGAATGAAGGAGTAGAGCTTCGTGGTGCAAACTTACACATTGAAGAAGATGCAAAAGTCGGTTCAACGGTCATCGTTGCTGCACAATATGAGAATTGTGTAGCGATGAAAGAAATTGAGTTAACGGATTTTATGTATACGTATACGATTCATTATCATAGAGTGAACAATGATTTAACAGGTTGGGAGGATATGTGGATTTACAACAGTGGTTTCGATCCAGCGGCATATCCATTTCACTCGACTTATGGTGAGGAATATCAGTTTGCTACAGCTACACATATGTTTCCAGAAGAAGAAATTGAGATCATTCCACGAAAAGGAAATTGGGAGGCGCAGGATCTTAATAGAGTGATCTCCATTCCAAATGGTGAACTAGAAGTGGAGGCTTGGCTCATAGAAGGTGATCCGTCCGTTTATACAAGTGAAGAAGAGGCGATCGCTTCTTTAACAGAAACAGTCCCAGAAGAACGATATATTCGATTCTTGTACGATCGCCCAGAGCGTGATTATGATGGTTGGAACCTATGGGTATGGGGGACGGGCAAGCAGGATGATCAGATTGATTTTACCGGTTGGTTAGGAGAGTTAGCTGTTGCTACGATTGAGGTAAGTGCTGCTGCCCAACATGTTGGCTTTGTTTTGAGAGATTCAGACGATTGGGATACAGCAGAAAAAGATGGTGATGGTGACCGCTTTATTCGAGTGAATCGTCATGATCCCGTTACAAAGGTAGTTGTGAAAAGTGGTGAAGTCGAATTCCATACTGTACCAGAAGTGACAGGGCCTGTCGTAGCAAATGGAGATGTCACCTTCTACTATCGCGATCCTGAGTTATATGTAGCAGATCAGATGGACACGATTGACCATGTTGAGCTTGCGATTTTCGGTGAGCGATATCCGATGGTCTATGAAGAGAAGAATGAACGGTTTGTCTTTATATATGATCAAATTGAACACGGGACACATGAGTATACGTTCTTCGTTACGATAAATGGTCAAGAGTATGAGGTGACCGATCCATATCATACTGTAGATGGGAAGTCGGTCGTGTCTTATATGATTTCAGATGTGAAACTGTCTGGGACTGCCTATCCGCAAGCTGTTGATTACAACGAAAATGCTGTACTTACAATTGATATCGAAAAGGATGAGGAGCTGTCGCTTCGTGAGCTCTATGTTGATTTACGTGAGGTTGGTGGTCCAGAGAGAATGGAGGTTGATCTAGAGTTAGAGGAAGTGACGATTGCTATCGATGATTCAACAACAGCAGGAATGAAAGCGTTACCCATTATTACGGTAGATCAATTTGGTCATACTCATTATGGAGAAATAGAGCTAGAAGTAAAGACTAGACAATATGTAGGTGATGCGGATTTTGACTGGGATGAAGCGAGAATTTACTTCTTGTTAACGGATCGCTTCTTTGATGGTGATCCAACAAACAATGATCCGTACGGTATAGGTTACAATACTGAAAAACGTGGATCCTATCAAGGTGGGGACTTCCAAGGGATTACAGCTAAGCTCGATTATTTGGATGAGCTCGATATTAATACGATTTGGATCAATCCAATAGTTGAGAATATTCGCTATGATGTTCGTCATGACCATCCAGATACACCTTATTATGGTTATCATGGCTATTGGGCGAGTAACTTCGAACAATTAAATCCTCATTTTGGAACGATGGAGGACTTCCATGAATTAATTGATGAAGCAGACGAGCGTGGGATGAAAATTATGATCGATGTCGTTCTTAATCATACGGGCTATGGCCTTAAATCCGAAGATGCTCAGCTAGATGGAACGATCCCACATTTCCCAACGAATGCAGAACGTGATCGTTTTGCTGGCATGCTACGAGATGGTGGGACAGACACGATCCAAGGGGAACTAGCAGGTTTGCCGGACTTTTTAACAGAGGTTCCCGAAGTTCGTGAACAGATTATCCAATGGCAAGTGGATTGGATTGAGAAATCACGTACGGAAAAAGGTAACACGATTGATTATTTCCGAGTGGATACAGTAAAACATGTTGAAGATACGACGTGGATGGCATTTAAAAATGAATTAACGAAAGTGATGCCTGAATTCAAAATGATTGGAGAGTCATGGGGAGCAGGACCGCATGATGACCATGGTTATTTGCAGTCAGGAATGATGGATTCCTTGCTTGATTTTGATTTCAAATATCAAGCGTATGATTTCGTCGAAGGACAAATCGAACGAGTTCAAACACAATTGGAACAGCGTAATGCTCAGCTGTCAAATCAAGCAACATTGGGGCAGTTTCTAGGTAGTCATGATGAGGAAGGTTTCTTATATTCTGTCGGAGGAGATGAAGGCAAGCTGAAGCTAGCTGCTGCATTGCAAATAACAGCTAAAGGTCAGCCTGTTATTTATTATGGTGAGGAGCTTGGACTATCTGGAGCGGATAATTACCCTTATTATGATAACCGTTATGAAATGGACTGGGATGTAGTGGAGGGAAATGATATTCTTGCACATTACCAAACACTGATGAGCATTCGTGCGGATTATTCACAGATTTTTTCAAAAGGAGATCGTTCTAAGCTGGCTGGTCATGATGATGACGGTTACCTTATATTTGAACGGTCGTATGAGGGAAAATCGGTTGTCGTTGGGTTGAATACAAATGAGGAGATTAAATCAGCGACGATTCCTGTCCCATTCACAGGTGAGGCTGTCGATCTATACTCAGGTACAACAGTTCCCGTAAAGAGCGGTCAAGTAACCATTGACCTTCCAAGTATGGCTGATGGCGGGACGGTTATATTAGCTGAGATGTCAGAGAGGTCGACTGATGAACAAACGCCAACTCAACCTAAAGAGAAACAAAAGGATAAGCCTATACCGGAAACGAGCAAAAATGGTCAAACCGAAGAAGGCTCAGGTGTGGGAGTCAAAGAAGAAAACTCAACAGGTGAAGGTTTGCCTAATACAGCAACGGAGATCTATCGCTGGTTATTAGTCGGTATCATTCTTTTCGCTGTTGGACTCATTATGATCAAAGTGAGGAGGCGACAGGTTGGTTAAATGAAAGAAACGAAAGAGGATTTTGCAGAATCAACATGTATAAGTGCATCCTGTTGTACGTGTTGTAGCTTGTAGCAGCCCCCTTAATGATCGCATATCTTAGTCGGTAGGTCATTATAATATCAATTACCGAAAAGGTTAATGCAAATTAGTGCAATCGATTGCATAAAGCGATAAAATATGCTATTTTATAAAGTAAGAGGGGGATGCTTTATGAATAGAACATGGTGGAAAGAAGCAGTTGCGTATCAAATTTACCCTAGGAGCTTTAAGGATTCCAATGGTGATGGAATTGGTGATTTACAAGGGGTAATAGAGAAATTAGATTATTTAAAAGAACTAGGGATCGATGTCATTTGGATTTGTCCAATGTATCGTTCTCCTAATGATGATAACGGTTACGATATTAGTGATTATCAAGATATTATGGAAGATTTCGGGACGATGGCTGATTTTGATCAGCTTTTGGAAGCGGTGCATGCACGAGGGATGAAGCTAATATTAGATTTAGTGATAAATCACACGTCAGATGAACATCAGTGGTTTGTTGAATCACGCTCATCAAAGAATAATCCTTATCGCGACTATTATATTTGGCACCCTGGTAAGGATGGGGGAGTGCCGAATAATTGGGAGTCGATCTTCGGGGGCTCAGCATGGGAATATGATGCGGAAACAAAAGAGTATTTTATGCACGTATTCTCACGTAAGCAACCAGATTTAAATTGGGAAAACAAAGAAGTGCGACATGCCTTATATGAAATGGTTAATTGGTGGCTTGATAAAGGTATTGATGGTTTCCGAGTTGATGCCATTTCTCATATTAAAAAGGTGGCTGGTTATCCCGATTTACCAAACCCTGATCAGAAGAAGTATGTTCCATCGTTTGAAGGACATATGAACCGTGAAGGCATTCAAGAATTTCTTGAGGAACTGAAACGAGAAACATTTGCTAAGTACGACATTATGACGGTTGGTGAAGCAAATGGTGTAAGTATCGATGAAGCTGAGCAATGGGTTGGAGAAGAAGACGGCTGTTTTAATATGATCTTTCAGTTTGAACATTTAAGTCTATGGGGGAAGAGTGCAACTGGTGGGCTTGATTTACCTTCATTAAAGGAAACCTTGACAAGATGGCAAGAAGGCTTAGATGGCATTGGCTGGAATGCTTTATTTCTTGAAAATCATGATCAGCCTCGTTCTGTTTCGACGTGGGGCAATGATGGGAAATACCGGATTCAATCAGCGAAAGCATTAGCGTCACTTTATTTCTTTATGAAGGGAACTCCTTTTATTTATCAAGGTCAGGAAATTGGCATGACGAACGTCCAGTTTGACTCGATTGATGATTACAATGATGTCGCCATTAAGAATTTATATCGAAATGAACGTGAGGAAGGAAAGACTCACGAAGAGATTATGAAGGTCATTTGGAAAAATGGTCGTGATAATTCGCGAACACCGATGCAATGGAATGACGAAGAGAACGGTGGATTCACAACAGGCACTCCATGGCTGAAGGTGAACCCGAATTACAAAGAAGTTAACGTTGAGAAGGCAATCTCTGCTCCAAATTCGATCTACCAGTTTTATAAGAAGATGATCGAGCTACGCAAGCAATCAGAAGCGTTGACGTATGGGACATATACGTTAATTGAGAAAGATCATTCAGCTGTCTATGCGTACACTCGGACAACGGAGGAGGAAGAGATTCTTGTCATCTGTCATTTATTTGCGACGGAGACGGAATTTGAGTTCCCCCAATCGTGGAAAGAGAGAGAACGCGAATTGCTGCTTCATAATTATGATATTGCAGAAATCGGTTCGAGCATGAAGCTACGTCCTTATGAAACGAGAGTCTATCGTTTGAAATAAAATAAGGTGTAACCTCCCATTGTATGGGAGGTTGGCTGATTATGAAGGTCGCTGAAAATGGTTTGCATTTTCGGTGGTCCTCTCATATACGGGGGACAAAATGAAAAAAATAGTAAACTATTACGCAAGTATAAAAATGAAGCTACTTGGAACGATGATGCGGAAAATGACAGCGTTAATTGCTATCCTATTTATCGTCGCTACGCTATCCTGCTTATTTTTAATCACAACGAATTCGTCCATTGATCAATCAATCGAACATGCAGATTATTACCTTGAAGTAGAACAAGAATATCGTGTTATGATGCGTGATTTAAATCGAGTTATGTCGATTCAATACGATATGATGGCGACAGGGTACTCACGACAGAAAAGTACAACGGTCGATCGTATGTTTGAAACCGTATCCGACTGGGAACGAGCAAGGCAATTTTTAATAGATGAAGGTCTACATACATATGTACAACAGCTAGAAGACACTCGTGATGAATTAGCTATGCTACAGGAAGAATACTTTCAATCGTATCAATCGAATTGGGAGCAAATCGTGCGTAGTGAGGTTGAACCGATTATAACACCGATTGAATCTCACCTTACTCGAATTGATGACAATGTTAGTCAATACATTCGTGAAGTGAACGAGCAAAATCATTTGCAAGTCTCTGAAACGATTGAAACCGGTACAACTCGAATGATTTTCTTAATCGTTCTATTATTTATTGTGCTAACTTTGTCGCTATTTTTATTTGCACGTGATTTGAAACAAGGGGTCTCGCAGTTAAAAAGACGAATGTCTCTTTATGAACAAGGTGATTTCTCTAGTTCAACTGTTACGAAGCGTGTTGACGAACTAGGAGAGCTGGAGCAGGCGCTTGAGAAAATGAGAGAGCGAATTGCCGATAATTTAAAAGAAAGTCAGTTGATAAGTCAAGGGGTCGTGCATACATCAAAGGATATAGAAGGTGAACGAGAGCAGCTAGCTGATCAACATCGAGAAATGGATGAAGTCGTTGCGAGGCAGAAATCGCTTATTGATATTCAACAACAAAAAGCGATGGCTATTTCGGCTGTAACGGAGGAATCGGCAGCTAATGTGGCGAGTATTCACCAAGCATTGGAACGATTAACGAACGGAATGAGTTCGATGACTTCATCGGCAGCTACAGGTGCACAATCAATTTCGGAGACTGATGATCAAATGAACACAGTTGCTGATATGCTCCACTTTTTTGCGCAGCAGCTACACGATGTGAATGAACGTACGAACGACATTCAAGAAGGAATGCAGCATATTTTTTCGATTTCGAATCAAACAAATTTATTGGCGATCAATGCTTCGATTGAAGCAGCGCGTGCAGGAGAACATGGAAAGGGGTTTAAAGTCGTTGCGGAAGAGGTACAGAAGCTTTCGCAGCAAACCAATTCTTTTTCAGAAAATATTAACAACCAATTATCAAAAATTGATCATAGCGTAAGCGATTCAATTGACCGATTTCAACAGCTTGAACAGTCGATTAAGCAGACAAAACAACGAGCTAAAGACACATCCACACAATTTCATCACGTCTCAAACCAGAGTCAGCAAATGCAGCAGCAAGTACTCGAAGTGACGCAAACGATGGAGGAAATTTCTAAGGGGACGAACGAAATCGTTCATGAAATCAATGAATTAGCCGAGCAAGCGTCGATTAATGAAGAAAGTATTGCAGCCATTTCAGAAGTGGCTGTTACTCAAGGTCAAACGACACATACGTTAAAAAACTCTGTCGACCAGCTTGTTGAATTAGCGCAAAAGCTGCAAAAGCAGGAAGAAAGATTCCAGAAACGTTGATATTTCGAGAGGACGCTTGAAAAAGGTGAGTAATGAGACTTTTTTCAGCGTCTTTATTGTTGGAGATTGTACGTCTTTTGCCTATGTTTGTCATGTGAGCGCCTTCAATCATTTATAGAGCGTTTCTACTCGTTTTAAACTCATTCCCGAAGAATAAGAGGGTGCTTCGCATATAAATAAAGCGTTTTACCGAAAGGAAGCCGCTCCGCATTCATACAATCACTACATAAATCCCTTGTCCTGTCTCGTGTTCACTGTCCAATGTCAATATAGTGCACTTTTTTCGTCAATAGAGTGAGTGTTCAGAGAACGGAGCTGTCATCTATAATAATAACTATGAAAGCGATTACAAAAATGAAGGCGGTGATTCATATGAGCACAGTTGCGAAAACAAATCAGACAGATACAAATGTTCAAGCTGAACGCCGGCGTGCAAAAGCGAAATTAAAGTGGAAAAAAATATTGGCGTACTTAGCATTTGTCGGTCCAGCCCTTCTCTTTTTCGTCGTGATTCAAATTATCCCATTTTTTATGGGCGTTTATTATTCCTTTACATCTTGGAATGGCATAAGCTCTGCGAGTGAATGGGTCGGGTTTGATAACTATATACGAATCTTTACAAATGATGAGCGTTTCTTTGATTCCTTCTTATTTACGACGAAATTTATGTTTGCGGCAGTGGTCATCAGTAATATCATCGGGTTTTCGTTAGCCCTATTATTAAATTCAGCAATTAAGTCAAGAAATATTTTACGAACGGCCTTTTTCTTACCGAATGTAATTGGTGGTCTTTTACTAGGTTTTATCTGGCAGTTCATCTTCGTTAGAGGCTTTGCGGCGGTTGGAGAAATGACGGGAATTCCGGTGTTTCAGCTGGCTTGGCTTGGGGATTCGACGACAGCATTTTGGGGGATTGTGATCGTCTTTGCTTGGCAAATTAGTGGCTATATGATGGTCATTTACATTGCTGCATTGCAAGGAGTCGACACATCCTTATTAGAAGCAGCAAAAATTGATGGGGCCAATGCACTAACAGTGTTACGACGTATTATTATTCCACTTATTTTACCGGCGTTTACGATTTGCTTCTTCTTGACGATTTCGATGGCGTTTAAAATCTTTGACTTAAATCTTTCCTTAACTGGTGGTGGGCCGTTTAACTCGACCCAATCTGTTGCGATTAATATTTATCAAGAAGCATTTACGAACAACAACTACGGAGTTGGTTCAGCGAAGGCGAACATTTTCTTCATAGTTGTGATGATCTTTACGGTCGTTCAAGTATCGTTGACAAAAAAGAAGGAGGTTGAAGCGTAATGAACAAATATACGAAACGCACATTTACACTTGAGATATTTGCGATTTTGCTTGCCATCTTCTTTCTCATTCCGTTTTACTTTGTCATCGTCAACTCGTTAAAAAGCTTTTCAGAAATTTTAATCGATGCGGCAGCTTTACCGACGGAAATCATGTTTTCGAACTATGCGGAAGTATGGCGGATACTCGATTTCCCGAAAGCGTTCTGGAACTCTTTTCTCATTACCGTGTTTAGTAATATTGGTATTGTCATTATTAGCTCGATGGCAGCATGGAAGCTCGTGCGAACACCTTCGAGGATAAGTAAATTTCTATTCTTGTTCTTTGTCGCAGCGATGGTCATTCCGTTCCAAACGGTGATGATTCCACTCGTGAAAATTGGTGGAATGTTAGGGCTCATTAATAGTATTCCTGGCATCATCATTATGTATTTTGGCTTTGGTGTTCCGCTTTCCTTGTTCCTTTATCATGGATTTGTGAAAACGGTACCAATTGAAGTCGAGGAATCAGCGCAAATTGATGGATGTTCACAATTCGGATTGTTTTGGCGTATCGTCTTTCCACTGTTGAAGCCAATTACGATCACAGTGATTATTTTAAACACATTATGGATTTGGAATGATTACTTACTTCCATTACTTGTCTTGCAGGATGCATCCTTACGAACAATCCCACTTGCAACAAGCTCATTCTTTGCACAATATACGAAGCAATGGGATATGGGGCTTGCCGCACTTGTTCTTGGAATTACGCCTATTATTATTTTTTTCTTATTTTTACAAAAGCATATTATTAAAGGAATTGCCTCAGGTTCGATCAAATAACGTTATCCACTTTGCAGACTAGCGCTGCAATTAAAAGATATACTAAAAAAAGGGGAATAAAAGGAGGAGAAATTTCATGAAAAAAGCATGGATTCTTTGTTTGTCATTACTTCTATTTATTGGGGTTTTAGCAGGTTGTGGATCAGACGATTCGAGCAATGAGCCAGCAGAAAGCGATGAGTCGAGTGAAGAGGTGAATGATGATGCAGCAGCAGGTGGTGATGACCCTGAGGAAGTCACATTGAACTTCTTCCAATTCAAAGTCGAAATTGCTGATGAACTTCAAGCGATGCTAGATGAATTTGAAGCAGAGCATCCCCATATTACAGTCAATCTTGAAACAGTAGGTGGGGGTGCCGACTATGGTGCGGCATTACGAGCGAAGTTTGCTTCAGGGGAAACACCAGACATTTTCAACAATGGAGGCTTTAATGAATTAGAGCTTTGGAAAGAGCATTTAGCTGATCTTTCCGATGAGCCTTGGGTTGAGAATCTACTTGACATTGGTCGTGTGCCGATGACAGATGAAGACGGTACATTATACGGTATGCCGGTTAACCTAGAAGGCTATGGTTTCATTTATAATATTGATTTATTTGAAGAGGCTGGTATTACGGAGCAGCAAACGACGTGGTCTGAGCTAGAGCAAGCAGTTCAAGCGTTAGAGGCAGCAGGAATTACAGCCTTCTCAGCTGGCTACGGTGAATGGTGGGTGATCGGTCAGCACTTGTTAAACATCCCGTTTGCACAACAGGACGATCCTGAAGCATTCATCGAGGAGTTAAATGTTGGAGAAGGTTCGTTCACTGGAAACACGTTATTTGAACAATTTCAACAAGTGATTGATTTAGAAATCGAATACGGAAACCCGAATCCGTTAACGACAGATTATAATACACAAGTGACGTTATTCGCATCTGGTGAAACAGCCATGCTCCAACAAGGAAACTGGACAGAGAATATGATCTATGAAATTAACCCGGATATGAACATGGCCTTCTTACCGATCCCATTAAATGATGATGCTAATGCAGGGCGCATTCCGGTTGGAGTACCGAACAACTGGGCTGTTAACAAAAATTCGGAGAACTTAGAAGAAGCAAAATATTTGCTTGATTGGATGGTTTCTTCTGAAACAGGTCAGCGTTATATGACAGAGGAATTTGCGTTCATTCCAGCGTTTGATAACATAGAACCAGCAGGACTTGGGGCATTAGGTGAATCAATTCTCGAATACTCAGTAGCAGAGCAAACGATTCCGTGGACATGGTTCAGATGGCCTGACGGCGCGAACCAAGATTTTGCAGCAGCCATTCAAGAGTACGTAGCTGGGCAAATTAGCTATGAAGAAATGCTTGAAAAAATGGAGCAAACGTGGGAAAGTTTAAAGTAAACAAATAGAGTGAAGAAGCCCAAAAGAACTGTTATGCATTCTTTTGGGTTCTCCTGTTTGACAGACGAGAATGGTGTATCGGATTCTCATTCTGCTAAATTGAATCATAACAAGCGATAGGAGAAGGAAGGGAGCTGTCATCCGTGAATCCGCTTAAACGAAAAGCGAACGGATCCAGATATAGTAAACTAGAAGAACGAGGAACCGAAAAATGAGCAAAGTAACTTTATTAAAGCAAATGGCGGAATGTGGAACCGCATAATAGTCAAAAAAGGAGGTTATCAAATGAGAATGAGCATCCGCAATAAATTAATTATTCTTTTATTACTCATTACGGTCATTCCATTTGGAAGCTCCCTTGTTGTGACGTTTATGTATACGAAGGAATCATTGAAGGATCAGGCGATTCAAGAAAACAAGCACCTACTCTACCAAGGGAAGGTGAACATGGAAACCTATTTGCGCGATCTAAGCTTTGGGATGATTGCCCTTTATAATAATAGTGACTTCATGAACTATTTACGCAAAAGTGAGGCCAATGATTATATCTCGCGTGGGGTTGTACACAATGTCATTAATACACTTTTGTATAGTGATGAAAGTGTTTTTCAAATTTCGATGTTTCTTGTAAATACTGGAGAACGCCTAACAGCATCAAGAAGATCTACTGTTGTATATACGTATGATATGGATGACATCGCCTTTTATGAAGAACAATTGATGAAAAGTAAATCGAACCTCTTTATTGAACCTCCTAATGAGGCGGGGCGTTTGACGATTCACCGCGCGTTTAAAGATATACCCTCTGATGACGATTTAGCGTTTATTACAATGGAAGTATTCATGGATAAAATTGATGAGCTTAGTCAATATTTGTATCATGAAGGGCAGGAGGAGCTTTATCTTTTTACAAAGGAAGGTGATCTGATCTTTCGGTCGACACCTGTGCATCCTGGAGAGGATTCAATAGTATGGATGGATGATTTACTGAATCGAGAAGAATTTAGTGGCACGATGGTATGGGAGGACGATTCCTTTGATGGGGTGATCGTCTATGACACATTAGCGGAGTCAGCAGGTGGCTGGGTGCTTGCGAAAAGAATTCCTTCACCGACGTTATATGAAAGTGCGTATGGTGTGGCGATGATCAATATTTTCTTCGGATTAATCGGCTTATCGCTTGTCATCATGGCGACGCTCTTTGTCTCCTTCAAAATTACATCGCCGATTCGTGTACTCGTCCAAAATATTAAGCAAATTGAAGCTGGAAATATGAAGGCACAATTCGGTTCTCTCGGAAATGATGAAATTGGTGTACTTGGGGAACGGTTCAAATCAATGATTGCAAAAATTAACACGCTCATCAATCGTGAATATAAGCTCGAATTAGAAAATAAAACGAACCAATTAAAAGTGCTTCATTCGCAGGTGAATCCGCATTTCCTCTATAATACGTTACAATCGATTGGGACGACTGCGTTGAAGAAGCAAGTTCCTGAAGTGTATACATCGTTGACAGAGTTATCACATATTATGCGTTATAGCATGAATATGGAGGAAGATGTTGTTAGCCTTGAGCAAGAATTAAATTATACGAAAGCTTATTTACTCTTGCAGAAGCAACGCTTTGATGATAGCTTTCATTATCAGGTTGATGTTGCAGGTGAGGTCATGTCGTGGCGTGTGCCGAAAATGATTTTGCAACCGATTATTGAAAATTACTTTAAGCATGGCTTTGATACGAGAGATCGAGTCGGTGCACTTATGATCGAAGGGTTTGAGGAAGAAGATAAGCTGACATTGAAGGTGTCTGATAATGGAGCGGGCATCTCAGAGGAGCGATTGACAGAAATTTGTTCCTATATTTATTCGAACCAAAAGCCTGAGGATGATGGTTCAAACATCGGCTTGAAAAACATTTATGCACGATTGCAGTTATATTATGGAGGAAGAGCAGAGTTGATGTTGGAAAATCTCGCTGAAGGTGGTTTTGTTGTGAAGATACGACTTCCAAAGGAAATAGAGGGGTGGCAATATGAAAGCGATGATCGTCGATGATGAGAAGCATGTCCGCGAAGGCTTACGCTTACTGGCGGAATGGGAACGTTTTGGCATAAAGACGGTGCTTGAGGCTGAAGATGGAGAAGAAGCGATGCAGCTTATCGCGAAGGAGCGCCCGCAAATCATCTTTACGGATATGCGTATGCCGAAAAAGGATGGTGTTGCTTTAATGAAATGGTTGTACACCTCCAATTGGAAGGCGAAAACGATTGTCGTGAGTGGATACGATGACTTTCGGTATTTAAAGGAAACGATTACGTACCAAGGGTTCGATTATCTTCTTAAACCGATTAACCCGCCTGAATTGAATGAAACGTTGCAGCGAGCGGTTTCGGCTTGGAATGAGCAATATGGTGATGATTTGAAAACATTCATTGACGAATCAAATTATCAAAAGGAGCCAAGCACAGTTCACACGATTGCTGACTACCTTCGTAAGCATTATAAGGAAGAGTTGAAGCTTCAGGATATCGCTGATCGTTTTTATTTAAGCCGCGAGTATATATCACGACGTTTTAAGCAAGAATATCAGCAAACAATTACCGACTTTATCATTGAGATTCGGATGAAAAAAGCGAAGGAGCTGCTACGTAACCCCGATTTGAAAATTTACGAAATTGCTGATGCTGTCGGGTATCCTAACGATAAATATTTTGCTAAACTCTTTAAAAAGCAGGAAGGAATGAGCCCGAAGGAGTATAGGCAGCAGAATAGATAGATGTGCGAGTGGTGATGTAAGAGGGAGGAGAGGTGGCAGGTTGGCAAATTGTGTCGGTAAATGTCAGGTGAGCGTTTTCACCAATAAATAGAGCGCTTTAAATAAGGTTCTTAAAAAGACTCCCTCACTTGAAGGAGTCTCTTTATTTCATTCAAATATAGCTTCGATTAATAGATCCTCAGTTAATCTAGTTGTTATTTCTGGTGATTCCTCAGCGTCATAGCCACTCCAATTTATAAATTCATAACCGGGCTTGGCTTCAGCTTTGATTACGATCGGAACATCATTAAAATATTGTCCACCCCATTGACTATTAGGTTCATCACCTTGTGTTTCTTCAGGAACAGGTAATGTATTAACGGTAATGGTTCCCTTTTCATGCTCGAATGAGATCGTTAATGTCGATGTGCTACCTAACTCAAAGTGATTAACGAGCTGTTGGCGGAGAATATCAGGCCGTGCATGAGCAAATTCTCTCATTACATCGACATTGTCTTCCCACTCACTAGTTGAACGAGGAATTCCCCAACGATTAATATGATTTGCTATTTCAGGTTCAATCGTGGATTGAAGCTCGTCAATCGTTTTGATAACATGCTCTGGCAAAAAGGCTGAATTTAGTAAATCAGCTACTTGATTGATAAATTGATGTTTGATGTCTTCATTTTCCATTAAGGCTCTAAATAAAATATTGGGCCATTCTTCATCATGTCGAGGGTTTAAATGTGATGTCACCATTTCAATTGTATTGTGATGAACACTTTCGTAACCAAGTGAACGGTCCACATCATACAAAAACCAGCGCCAACGTCCATCTAGCTTATCATTCGTTTCATTAAAAGGATTTTCATAACGCCAAAAGCTAATGTTATTATGTGGCCAATCTGAGTTCGCATTATACACTTGAATAGCGTAATAAAGTAAATAGTTGTCAATGTCCATTTGACTTTCGACAAAGCCTATATGTTCGGCTTCACTAAGGTCATTCTCTTGCACATAGTCGATCAATTTCTCATACTCTTGCTGACCATCTGCAGACCCATCTGAGAGAGTGCCTTTTCCGTCTAGAATCGTGAAGCCTTCTCGATTTTCCCCATAATGAGTTTCCAAATAATGAGCATCATGACGATCGCGAATATTATGAATGCCCCAATACTCACCATTTAAAAAAAGCACAGTAGGTTGAAAGCTTTGATAATCAATATCTAAATGAGAGACTAATGATTGCATCGCACCATCACGAAACATCGTGATACCCCAATCATTCCCGGAGTTTCGAAGCAATAAACGATTAAAGTCATCAAGCTCTTTATCAGCGAAAAAAGAATACGAAAAACGGCTTGTCCCATAATCACTACGAGAATAAAGACGAAGAGACTTTTGCGCAAAACGTCGTGTGTAACCACCGTGAATACGAACGCCGGCGTCTTGTGACAGAACGTTCTCACCATGAACATCAAAATATTCGACATGAACGGGGCGCTCCCAGTCAACGCCCCTTTGATAATAATTTCCACGGTTATGCATTCCCTCTTCAAAGTGACCTCCTGGCACATAAATTCCTGTATCATGACTGAAAAAGTGATCAGCATTCGTCGAAAGTGAGAAAACAGGCAGTGAATAGTCTAGTCCAACAAAGTAGGTTTGTGTGGAAATACCACTCATATTTCCATTCTCATCAACTAACATAGCTCGCACTACGGTACCTTTATCAACATTTGATTGAGGTTCGATCCACAACCGTAGCCGAGGGTCCGTTTCAAAGTCAGAAAAATTCATGAAATTAGTAGGTATTGTAGAAATCGAGTTCTCTTCACCTGTACGATTAGTTAATTGGATTGGTTCAATATATTCAAACGTTTGCTCATTATTCATTGGATCAGGTTCTGAACCATCTAACGTGTAATAAATCGTTAACTCTTCTACAGGGCTAAGTAACTCTAAAGAAAGTTCCTCGTCATAAAAACCGTTCGGGTGTGAGAAAATGACCTGTTCCTCATTTTCAGCTATGCTACCGTCTAAAGAGAAATCTGTATCTTCAATTAAATGGAAATAATGATCAATAACTGAAAAATCTTGAATTGGATTTCCTTGTAAATAGAGTCGCTCTGTTAAATGCGATAACTCAGAAAGCGGAGTTAAATCGGAAATATGATTATTTCGTGCGTTTAAATCGGTCAAGTGCTCTAAGCTAGAAAGTGGCGAAATATCATAGATGCTATTATCACGAATGTTTAACTCAATTAAATGAGGCAAATGACTCAAGCTTTCTATGTCTTTAATCTCATTACCTCGTACATTTAATTCTTCAAGTTGAGGAAGTTGTTCTAATGGTGATAAATCAACAATCTCGTTATCTCTTAAATCAAGATGCTTTAACGATGTGAAATATTCTATCCCTTCAATCGATGAAATACCAGCGTTTCGAAGTTCTAACGCTTCAATCGTTTCCAATTGATTAGGACGTATTTCACCTTGTGGCAGTTGAAGCTCTTCTCGAATCGCTTCTTCAAAGCTAGATGGTTGAAGAATAGATCCAGGAGCTATCTGAAATGCTCCGAGCCAGATCGCAGCAATGATCAGCATTGCTAAAATAAGTGAAAAGGTCTTTCTTTGATTCATTTCTTTCTCCTTTAATGTAGTAGTTTACATAATTAATTGTTTAAAATATACATAAATTCCTTTAAAATGTTCTTTTGGGGATGAGTTAGTATTATCATAACATATTTTTCTATTATTTTATGACTGTGTCTTGTAACTGGGGGGGTTATTTTGGCAGGAGAAATTTTTAGTCGTTATGAGTTGAAATATTTAATTCCATATTCAATGTACGAAGAAATAGCTATTAAGTTAACGGAATATATGAATTATGATCAATATGGAGATGAACAAGGGCGCTATACGATTATTAGTTTATATTTTGATTCAAGAGATAAAAAAATTTACTATGAAACGCGTAATAAAGCGCGCTTCAGGCAGAAGCTTAGGTTAAGAATTTATAACGGTGCATCGATTGATGATCAAGCTTACTTTGAGGTGAAGAAAAAGTATAAACAGAGAGTTAACAAACGAAGAACGAGTATTCAATTACGAAGTGCCTATGAATACATTGCTGGAAAAGCAAATGTTGACCATATAAAAGGTGTTTCAAATCAACAAATTTTCCGGGAAATAGATGATTTCCGACAGTTATATCACTTACAGCCAGAAAATATAGTGAGCTATGATCGTCAAGCATTTACAGGTATAAAAGATAAGGATTTAAGAGTGACCTTCGACTATAATTTACGTTGTCGTAATGACGACTTACATATTGAAAAAGGGCCACATGGACATCTGTTTGTCGATAAAGATTTAGTTATTATGGAAGTGAAAGTCGATCATAGTGTACCTTTATGGCTATCACGCCTGTTAAGTGAGTTTGAATGTCCAAAGAAGAGCGTCTCGAAGTTTTGTACAAGTGCGGACATTTTAGAAGAAGTTCAAGAGAAAGTTGAGATTCCAAATTAAAAAAGGAGTTTGAAATGGAAACATTTTTAGATTTATTGACACAACAAGAAATGACAACTCAATCGACATTAATAGATGGGTTGTTAGCAGTCTTGTTAAGCTTTATACTCGCGTTAATCATTACACAAGTATATAAAAGAACGTACAATGGCCGTCAATATTCACAATCATTTGTGCACACTGTTATTATTATGGGCGTCGTTGTTTCTGTCATCATGATTGTCATTGGTAATAATATAGCAGTAGCATTTGGATTAGTAGGGGCTTTTTCAATTATACGATTTCGAAGTGCCATGAGCGACCCGAAGGATATTGCTTTTATCTTCTTCGCAATGGCAGCGGGGATAGCATGTGGCTTAGGCTTTTATTTATTAGCGATTGCTTTTACATTAACTTTAAGTGCATTAATTGTGTTGCTTTTTGTATTTGATTATGGAAAAGATGAAAAAGGTCAGCATCGCACTTTGAAGGTGACCATTCCAGAGAATTTACAATATGAGGGCGTATTTGATGATATTTTTGAACAATTCACGGATGAAAATCAATTGAAACGTGTGCAAACGACTAATTTAGGGACTATGATTGAATTAGAATATGATATTATCGTTAAAACTGGATTAAAAGACAAAGATTTAATGGACTCTATTCGAGAGAGGAATGCTAATTTGAAAATATCGATTAATTATGCCCCTCAAACAAATGATTAGAGTGAAAACGACAGGCGTGATGCTTGTCGTTTTTGACCGCCTATGTCATATGACGTTTCCAATTAAAATTGAAGCGTTTATACTGGAATAACACACACACTCGCGACTGAAGTGAGCTCTTACATCGATATTTGGAGCGCTTTCACGAGTATCTCCCCTCTATCAAAAATCTTCTCACTTTCACTATTGTCATCTTACGTATTATCCAGTAAAATAAAAGATGTAGGTAATGAGAAAGCGTTACCACGTGAGAGGAGGGGCTATGGCGACAATAGAGGATGTAGCGAAATTAGCTGGGTTGTCTCGGTCGACGGTTTCTCGTGTGATTAACAACCATCCATATGTCACCGAAAAAAAGCGGCAGCTCGTATATGATGCGATGCGGCAGCTAGAGTATCATCCGAACTCTTCGGCACAACGGTTACGCACTCAGAAAACGAATACGATTGCTGTATTAGTACCACGTCTAACGAATCCATTCTTTCCATTATTAGTGGAAGGTCTTGAAGAGGTTGCAGTCGAAAATGGCTTTCAATTACTCATTTGCCAGACGCAAGCGAACGAAGAGAAGGAATTAAGCTTTTTGCATATGTTAACGACAAAGCAAGTAGATGGGCTAATCTTTACCTCGATTGAAAATGAATGGTCTACGGTTGAGCCTTATATGCAAAGTGGTCCAATGGTGCTTTGTAATGAGTATAAGTCAGAAGCGAACGTGTCGATTGTTCGTCTTGACCAAGTGAAGGGAAGCTATTTGGGGACACAATACCTAATTGACAAAGGACATAAGGCGATTGCGTATTGTGGTGCAACAAATAGTGAGCTTGGTCGTGATCGCGAAAAAGGGTTTATTCAAGCGTTAGCAGAAGCTGGATTATCCCTGAAGAAGGAATGGTATTTTGACAATCTTTACAGCATTGATTGTGGGAAGCGAGTGCTACGTACCATTTTGGCAATGGATTCGAATGAACGACCAACTGCGGTTTTTACCGGTAGTGATGAGGTTGCTGCTGGTATCATGAAGGAAGCACGGCAAAAAGGACTATCGATACCAAAGGATATAGCAGTTATTGGTTTTGATGATCAACCGATTGCCGAATTACTTGAGCCGTCATTAACGACGATCCGCCAACCGACGAAGGATATGGGGAGACGGACGATGGAAGTGATGCTGTCGATGCTTGCGAATGAGCAGATGAAACACCCATATGAACGAAAGATTGTTGAATTACCTATTGAATTGATTAAGAGGGAATCAGTATAGTGGTTGTGAGAACGATCTCATATCTTGTGAAATGCACTTATCTTGATAGGACATGATTGGATGAAAGAGTTACTGCTTTCATCCAACCTTAAAGCCGTAGGATCATGTAAGGAAAGCGTTTCAAGGACTCTTTATGGGATCGATTTCATCTCGCTATTTTGATAGAGTTGACTATCAAGAAGGAGGAATAAGTAATGACAACAAGAGTAACGGTATGGAATGAAAACCGCCATGAAAACAAGAACCCAGTCGTTCGTGATATTTACCCAGAAGGAATTCACGGGGCAATCGCGAATGCATTAAAAGGTGCAGGCTATGATACGAAAACGGCAACGTTAGATGAGCCTGAGCATGGTTTGACAGATGATGTTCTAAACGAGACAGACGTTCTAATTTGGTGGGGACACCTTGCTCATGATGAAGTCGCTGAAGAGGTAGTTGAAAATGTGAAAAAGCGGGTTCTAGAGGGGATGGGGTTAATTGTTCTCCATTCAGGCCATTTTTCAAAAATTTTCAAAAGTTTAATGGGGACATCATGTGATTTAAAATGGCGTGAAGCAGATGATAAGGAGCGACTATGGGTTGTTGATCCGAGTCACCCGATTGTTAAAGGAGTGGGTGAATACATCGAGCTTGAAAAAGAAGAAATGTACGGGGAACATTTTGATATCCCAGCACCAGACCAGCTCGTATTCGTTAGTTGGTTTGAAGGCGGAGAGGTATTCCGTAGTGGCTGCACATATCAGCGAGGTAACGGGAAGATCTTTTATTTCCGTCCAGGGCATGAAACGTATCCAACGTATCACAATGAACAAATTCAACGTGTTATTAGTAATGCTGTTGAATGGGCAGCGCCAGTTGGGCGTGAGTATCCTCAATACGGTAATGCAAAGCCGTTAGAGGCGATCAAGAAAAAATAATTTCTTTAAAAATTGGGAGGAGAATGTCAAATGAGTAAAGTAAAAGTTGGAGTCATTGGTTGTGGGAGCATTGCAAAATATCGTCACATTCCAGAGTATGCGAACAATAAGCAAGTAGAAATTGTTGCGGTTTGTGATGTAATCGAAGAGCGTGTGAAAGAATTTGCTGAACAGTATGAAGCAAAAGCATACACGAGTTATGAAGAATTACTTGCGAATGATGAAATTGATGCAGTAAGCGTCTGCTTACCGAATGCTCTGCATGCACCAGTGTCGATTGCTGCATTAAAGGCTGGCAAGCACGTGCTATGTGAAAAACCAATGGCGACATCAAAAGAAGAAGGAGAAGCGATGATTGCTGCAGCGAAGGAAAGTGGAAAGAAACTGATGATTGGACATAACCAACGCTTTGTTCCTTCGCACCAGAAGGCGCGTGAGATGATTGCCAACGGTGAACTAGGAAAAATTTATAGCTTCCGTACAGCATTCGGTCACGGTGGACCCGAAGGCTGGAGTGTGGACGGTAAGGACAGCTGGTTCTTCCGAAAAGAAGAAGCCTTCATTGGTGCAATGGGAGATTTAGGTGTTCACAAAACAGATGTGATTCGTTATGTTCTAGGTGAAGAAATGACAGAAGTTGGTGCCTTTGTTGAAACGGGTGCAAAGGAAAACTCGGATGTAGATGATAATGCTGTATGTGTGTTAAAAACAGAAAGTGGTATCATTGGTACTCTTGCAGCGAGCTGGTCTTACGTACCGAAAGAAGACAATTCAACGATTATTTATGGTGAAAAAGGAATCGTTCGTTTAGAGGATGATCCAGTGAACTCGATGGTTGTTCAATATAAGACAGGTGAAGTGGTGAAATATGAGCTTGGTGGCATTCAAACGAATGAATCAGGCGGTCAAACGAGCTCACAAGTGATTGATCACTTCATTGATGCAATCACAAATGATACAGAGCCTTTAATTACGGGTGAAGAAGGTCTGAAATCATTAGAGGTCGTTCTTGCTGCACTTGAATCAAGTGAAACGAAGAAAATTACATCTCTATAAGGTGTAGGTATTGAATAAAGGCACTGAAAAAGTTTGGTTTTCAACTTTTTCGGTGCCTTTGATTTAGAAGATAAGATAGATAAGTATTGCAGGAGAGGGATGCAAAGGTCACGTGCTCTCTCCGGTTCATCATTCCGCTATTTAAGTTAAATAAATCCAAAAGGAGCCATTAAAGCCAAAATAGCGAAATGAGGACTACATTTGTTGGTTGGCACTGTGCAAGTAGGTTCACAAAAGCTGTCGTCTGTCGTCCACGCTTGATTCACGCACTTAAGAAAAAGACGCTAAGGCGGTTTTCATAAAAACTAAGAAAGTATAGATTCAAGGAAGACATGTGAGGAGACCGAAGAAGCAAGTGAGATCATTCAATGAAGAGCGTCGGCTTCGCTCGTTACACCATATTCTGAAAAAAGTCCACTTTCAGAATAACTTAAACCCGTTGTGATGGCTCCGCACAACGCATTAAGAAAAGAATGTCCTGCATAGAAGGCGAGTTATAACGACTATGCAGATCAATTTCATCAAAAAGATGGGATGAAATATGAATCAGTTACGCATTGGCGTAATCGGGGCTGGTGGAATTGCTCAGGATCGACATATTCCAGCATTAGCAACATGAAGCGACGTTAGAGGCCGTATATGATCTCAATGAAGCGACTGCACAATCCGTGCAGCGAAGCACGGACGTCTCCTTAATAGTCAAGCAAACTATACCCCTGGTGAAACAAATACAGAGTGGCTCAGCTAACGCATTTTCTCAGAGCATGTCAAGGGGAAGAGGAGTTAGTTGTGAAACCAGAACAAGCCGCACAGGTGACGCAAATTATTGATGCCATTTATCGAAGTAGTGAAATTGGAAAGAGTGTAGAGCTGTAACAAAGTGATTGAGATTAGGAAGTAGACCCTAGTCTTAGTCGCTTTTTTCTTGGTTGGAATCTTTTAGTTGTTCAAAAAAAGACAAAATACTCAAAAATTCGATATTTTCAGCCGATATTTCATGTATACTAGTCCTTAAGAGAGAGGTGAGGCTAATGAAGGACGTCATGAATTGTCCGAAGTGTGGAGCTATTTTTGTTAAGGCATTTCGCCCTATTTGCTCGAATTGCTATCGAGAACAGGAAGCAAACTTTGAAAAGGTATCAAAGTTTTTACGAAAAAAACAAAATCGAACGGCATCGGTCCAAGAAGTGCATGCCAAGACAGATGTGCCTCTTGAATTAATTCACCAATTCGTTCGTGAAGGTCGTATATTACGAAGTCATTTTCCTAACTTAGGTTATCCATGCGAGTCATGTGGGAATGAAATTCAACAAGGGCGCATTTGTGATCATTGTCGGGATAATATTACTGACGGTCTTGATTCCGTGAAGAAAACGGAACAACTTAAAGAGCAAATAGCAGATCATGAACGAGAACGGGTTCACACGTACACCACATTACAAGATCGAATTGAGAAAAAATATTAACAAATCATATAAACGTGCCGATATATACAATGATATAGTCGGTACGTTTTTTTTGTTATAGAATAAGAATTTATACGATTCGAGGAAGACATGTGGGAAAGCATAGAGGGTGCTTGCAAATTCAAAGGGGAGCGTCGGCTTCGCACGCCACTTTAAAGAAAAGAAGCTGTCGCATTTTTCTCATATGATAAAGTACATGTCGTCTAAAATAGCAACTAAGTTATAATTGGAATAGAACGTACGAAAGTAGTTTGAACTAAAAAAGAGGTGTAACGATGAAGGTCAACCCGTACCAATCCATTCAACAGAATGTATATAAAAAACAAGTTGATAAGGTCGGAAAAGAGGCAAATTCAAATAAGAAGCAAGATGAAGTACAAATTTCTCGAGAGGCGTTGCAAATGCAACAAGAGACACAAGATCCAGAACGTTTGAAGAAAGTAGAAGCGTTAAAGGAACAGATCGAATCAGGTGAATATAAGGTAGATCCGAAGGCCGTTGCTGCGACCTTTTATGATTATTGGAATCAATAAATATAGAGGAGAGATTAAGCTATGTCGTTAAAGGCTCTCATTCAACTAATGGAACGTTTAGAAGAAACCCAACAACAATTATTGATGATTGCAATACAAAAGGTGGAGCCGTTAAAAAAGGGAGATATGAAGGTAGTTGAAACGCTCGTACGAGAAGAGTCTAAATGGATACATCAGCTTGAAATGGTAGAAACATTAAGAACAAAAAAAATAAGTGATTATGTACAAGAACAAGGAATCGAAAGTAATGGTGCACGAATGGTTGATTTGTTACCTTATGCGAGTGAAGATGAGCAACTAAGAATGATTGAAATTCAGCAATCTTTAACTGACGTAACGGCACAACTAAAGCAGCAAAATGAATTTAATCAACAGTTAATAGAAGAATCGCTTAAATTAGTAAGGGTTTCACTTGACTTAATGATTCCGATGAAGGAAGACATCAGTTATAGTCCGGACGAAAAGCAAGAATCTCCGCTTGGTTCAGGACATTCAATATTTGATTCTAAAGCATAAGGTTAGGGAGGAAGAAAAACAATGACATCAACCTTTCATGGGCTTGAAACTGCTCGCCGAGCGATGATGACACAGCAATACGCACTTCAAACAGTAGGTCACAACATAGCAAATGCGAATACGGTAGGATATACGAGACAAAGAGTGAACCTCACTCCGACAGAGCCTTATCCGAATGCAGGAATGAATGCGCCGCGTATTCCTGGACATATCGGAACTGGGGTGAAGGCAGGCTCCATCCAACGAGTTCGCGATCAATTTATCGATGTACAATTTCGTAATGAATATAATAAATTTGGTTATTGGGATACTCGCTATAAATCGCTAGAGAAAGTAGAAGATATTTTAAATGAGCCTTCTAATGAAGGGTTAAACAACCAAATTGATGAATTTTGGAAAGCGTTGCAAGAGTTATCACTTGATCCTAGTGATTCAGGTGCTCGTCGAGTTGTACAACAGCAAGCGGTTGCGGTTGCAGAAACGTTCAATCATGTTCATGATTCCCTGACTAAAATCCAAAATGATTATAAAAATGAAATTGAAGTGACTGAAAAGAATATCAATACATTATTAAATGAACTAGACAATATTAATCAGCAAATTCGTGAAACAGAGCCACATGGCTATGTGACGAATGATTTATATGACCAACAGGACAATATTTTGGACCAGCTCTCTCAAATGATGAACATTAAAGTAACTCGTGAGAAAAGTGGGGGGAATGCCAATTCTGTAGCGGAAGGTGCCGTGACGGTCACACTTATTAATGATTCTGGACAGCCTATGACCGATGCAAATGGAGACCCTATTGTTCTTGTTGATGGTACGGGAGAATCAGCACATAAGTCATTAGCGGTTGAGTTTGATGAGGATGATCCATTCGTGAGTGGGTTTACGTTCTTGGATGAAGATGGGGAGGTTGCGGTAGAGATTGACCTTGATTCGATGCCAAGAGGTGTGATGAAAGGCTTGATTCAAGCTTATGGCTATGGAGATGATGCCGATAGTGTTCAAGGTGTTCTTCCTGATATGATTAGTGAAATCAATGAAATGGCATTGGTCTTTGCGACTGAAATTAATAACGTTCATCAAATTGGATTTACTAAGCCTGACATCAATGGAAATGTTGAATTAGGTGGTTTGTTCTTTGATTTATCTGCGATGGACGGTGGAGCAGGTGCTGCTAGTGCAATTACAATTCATGATAATATCAAAAATTTAGATAATATTGCTGCTTCAGGCGTAAGTCTTGATCATATTGTTGATGGTCAGAAAGAAGTATATCAAGACCTTTTAAATGCCGATCGAGATGAAGATTATTATGATAATATTCGTAGCTTCTTAGAGGATGGCTCGAACTTTGTTAATGGACAGCCTGTTGCTTATGAAGGCGATGCTACAAATGCGAGCCGTCTTGCAGATATTAAAGATGCGGCACTTGCATTTGGCGATAGTTCGACAACGATCGGAAGCTTCTATCAATCAGTGATTGGTGATATGGCTGTTAATACGTCAGAAGCGAAGAGTATGCGCGATAACTCAGAAGGATTGATGCACAGCGTCGGCTATCATCGAGATGCGATTAGTAGTGTGTCTTTAGATGAGGAAATGACAATGTTGATTCAGTTCCAGCATGCATATAATGCGGCAGCGCGGAATATAACAACGATCGATGAAATGTTAGATCGAATCATCAATGGCATGGGTATTGTTGGGAGATAAGATAAGGTAGGATAAGGCCTCTCAGGTAGAAAGATGGCACCAAAAAAGTTAGAAACTAAACTTTTTCAGGACCCTTATAAGAAGGGAAGGAGTTTTCGTATGCGAGTCACACAATCAATGTTAACGAATAATACATTACGATATATTAATCAAGGCTATAACCAAATGGCGCGGTTACAAGATCAGCTCGTCACTGGTAAAAAGATTACTCGTCCTTCGCAAGACCCCGTTGTGGCAATGAAAGGGATGCGCTATCGTACAGAGGTGACAGAAATTGAGCAGTTCAAACGAAACATGGGTGACGCTCATAACTGGTTAGAAACAGCAGATTCAGCACTTGATCAAGCGAACCAAGTGATGCAACGAATTCGTGAGCTAGGAACGCAAGCTTCAAACGACTCTTATGATGCAGCAGAGCGAGCTAACATTGCTAAGGAGATCACGCAGCTGAGAGAACACCTCCAATCAATTGCGAATACGAAGAATAGTAATAAATATATTTTCAATGGGACAAATACAATGAATCCACCTGTGATTGATATGGAGGAGATGATGTATTTGCCTGATGATTTGTTAAATGGAACGATTGATCCAGAAGAAGCGGATCTTGTCTATAATGGCCAAGTTTATCGTTACGTCGGTGAAGAAGATGGCGAACAAATATATCAAGATGTCAGACAAACAGAGCCGGCATTTGGTGACCCAGAATTTGAGGACGGGGCGTTTCGATTAACAGTAGATGGTGATGGAACGGTGAGACACATTAGACCGAATCCTGCCGATGGTGGTGACCCGACTATTAGCAAAACGTTAAGAACGAACGATGTTGTTGTCGCTAATCGACAAGCTGTGTCATTTAATACACAAAATATTGATATTGAATTAACAAAAGGTGTGAAGATCCCGGTTAATGTCAACCCTGGTGAAGTGTTTAATAACGCTATCTTTGGAGATATTATTCGATTAGAACGTGCTCTACAAGATGAGTCTGTTACGGGTGATGAACTGACTTCTTATATTGATAATATGTTTGGACATGTTGACACAATTGTGTCGGTACAAGCAGAAGTGGGTGCTCGGGTAAATCGACTTGAAATGATGGAAAATCGTATGCTAGATCAGGAAATTACGGCAAAGAGGATTATGTCGGATAATGAAGATGCAGATATTGAAATGGTCATTATGGAGCTGATGATGCAAGAGAACGTCCATATGGCTGCCCTTGCTTCTGGATCTAGAATTATTCAGCGATCACTAGTCGATTTCCTACGTTAATGGTGTAAGGAGAGGGTATAGATGCAGCTTGCTCAATTAAATATCTATCAAACCTTCGCACAAACAGGTCTGCAAACGAGACAGCCAACGATGAGTATTAGGCAGCATCATGCAGACTTACGAATTCAACAAGAGCATGTGAACCTTGTTGAAATTAGTACAACAGGACAACGGCTATTTATTGATCAAACAGAGGCATTTGCCGATGCTAATTTAAAGAGTCCTCTTCGTCACAGTCTAGAATTTTACAGTTCAACTAAGCAAAAAACGATGCAATATATTGCCAAAACGGCACGAGAAGGCGAGCAATTAAAGCGGATTGATCGAAATGTCGATGCCATTAGTTCAATTGCGAAACAAAACTATGGACCATCACATCCTAGAGTCAACATTGCTTATATGCCTTCTTCAATGTCAAAAGTAGCGATCGATTACAAGCCAAGCGAAGTACATTATCATGTTAGGAAAAGTGAACCGACGATTCAAGTCACACGTAGAGAACCCGATATTGATATTCCGCGTTGGGAAGCAAACGTCTACTTACAACAAAAGAACGCGATTGCATTTGAAGCGACCGGTGCAGCTATTGACCGGAATTTATAGAGAGTGCTTCAAAGGTTACAACACCTTTGAAACATTCTCTTTTTTTACAGGATAAGAATGTATTAAATTAGATGAAGCGAATGTGAGACAAGCATAGTTGATGTTGGCAAATTTTAAGAAAGTCTAAAAACCGAGGGGGAAATGTGAGAAGAACCGAAGAAGTGAGCGGGGTCATTTAACTAAGAGTGTTGGATTCGCTCGTTCCACGTTCTACTTTTAGAACAACTGAAAACCGTTGTAACGACTCGGCACAACGCATATAAGAAAAGTCGCAAACGCTTTTTATCTTATGCGAACCGGAACGGAACCTCATTCCGTTAAAAGGAAGAAATACGTCATTTAAGCGTATGAATGGGAACGTCATTCCGCTATTGAGCAAAAAAAAGAGAAAAGTGAAGCACAAATGGTCAAATAGCGGAATGAGGTTCCGAAAAGGTAGTCAGAAGTGGTTTGATCAAGGAAATAACGGAATGAGGTTCCATCAAGGAGGTTGTATGTGAACTTACACAAACAAAGCCTCCACGCAACTTTTGACTGCCTCTGAATGTTCGATGTCTCAGCTTGATGAAACGAGTTCGCTTGTATGATACACTAACGACAGTTGTGAGAATGAATGAAAGTAAAGCGAATAATGAGGTGTTAACAATGAAAATTAAAACAAAATACATTGGTGAGATTGATGTAAAAGACGAACAAATCATCACATTCTCCACAGGAATCCCAGCATTTGACGATGAAACGTCTTTTGTCCTTCATCCATTTGACGAGCAATCGCCCTTTCTTGTTTTGCAATCAACGAAATCAGTCGAGATCGCCTTTATCCTTGTTAATCCATTCGATTTTGTTCCAAATTATGAGGTGAAGCTCCAAGAATCTACCAAGGAACAATTGAACATTGAAAAACCAGAAGAAGTCTCAACGTATGTTCTGTTAACGGTGAAAGAACCGTTCGCAGAAACGACAGCTAATCTTCAAGGTCCCATTATTATTAACGTCCGTACAAACAAAGCAAAGCAAATTTTGATGAGTGACAGCAGCTATACGACGAAGCACCAAATTTTTAAACAAGCTACTAAAGCCGGGAAGGGGGAGTAACAATGCTTGTACTCTCTCGTAAAGTCAACGAAGCGCTAAAAATTGGCGACGATATTGAAATTAAAGTCCTTTCCATTGACGGCGACCAAGTGAAAATAGGCATTGACGCCCCGAGACATGTGGAAATTCACCGCAAGGAAGTGTATATCCAAATTCAGGAAGAAAACCAAGCTGCGGTACAAACCGTATCGCTTGATGTGTTGAAGGGGTTTGGGAAGAAATAATAAGTCACTCGTTACTTAAAGGGCAGTGAAAACCAAACGTTTTCACTGCCCTTACTACGTCTTATTTATCCTTTTCGCAATAATCACCTAATTGTCCTAAGTAGGTTGCTTGATTCCATTTCGTAATTAAATCTTCTTCTGCTAGTTGCCCTAACCAATCATAAAATGGCGTTTGCCACGTTTCCTGTTGTTCTCTTGCTTGAAGGAAATACCTTGATAAATAGTTATGTATATCATCAGGTATGGAACAAACACGTAAGTGGCGATATACGATTTTTGCTTGATCGTTCACATCTAAGCGCATAAAGGCGATTAGACGGTGAGCGATCCATTTGTCGACAAAGAGCTCATCCACTTTTGAAGAAGGATTTAGTGGATAGCTATAGACAAAGCTATCTTCTTTGCCAATTTTGAAAAGGGGAATGAGAAAATGCTCTGTTTTCGTCTTCTTTTCATAGACGGCAACTTCAATTGGAGAGTGATAAAGAACGTCTTCTTCCCTTTTTGACAAACCTTCTTCATATAATTGAATGATCGAATAAGGCTCATTCTTAATTCCAACGAGACTGATCGTGTGATTCACAAATTCTGGGGGAATGTTACTATTGTCCAAACAAATATGTTGATTTACCTGTTCGATTTGCATACATAAGCCTCCGTGTTGATATAAAAAAGCTGGATTAAGCGTATAAATCTCCATGAACATAGGCAGAATGCCAAAGTTCTACATTTGAATGATAGTTGACAAACTCCGAAGCATTTTGTTGTTTTTTGGCGAATTCATTTTCTCTTAATTCGACAAAACGTTCGATAATCCGAATAAACGAATGTCGAACGCGATTCGGTATAACCATAAATCGGAAGGATTGAAACAGAGGAGGTCCTTCATCGTTAGCCACTGATTCGTTAGCTGTATGGCTCACAATGATTAAGTCGCATCTCACTAATTTCATAAGAAACCGATCGATCTCTACGACCGACTTTGGAATAAAATGATAGAAGTTCGCCTCGGAGGCTTGACCGATTTTTAACAGGAAAATGAGACTCTCTTTATCATTGTGATGCTGCTCACCTAGATGAATGCCTAATTCGACATTTCCCTTTCTCACCTCTTGAAGCTGCTGTTCGTTTAATTGATTATCATAAAGAGTCACTAATGCAACGGTATCGCGAGGACTTTCAATCGAAAAGGACCCCTGTTCAACCTCGTGTAAAGTCGGTTGTTTTATATGAAGATACGGATTAACCTTTTGAACTAACACACAACCACCTCTGCAACTTATTTACTATGCAATATATCATACAAATGATAAAAAATCATAAAAAATTTAAAATATGGAAAAAGAGTGAGAAGGAAAAGAACGATAATTAAAGGTTGGGGGACTTTTATTAACTATTTTTCTTCTTGATTTTATATATGTCAAAATACTCATGAAAAAAGAACCAAAAAAATTTAAAAACTATTAAACTTTTCTAAAGGAAATGCCGATATAATTATAGAGTGTGAAGCAAGAAGGGTTTAATTGATTTTTCTTGTGGACCTCTAATACTTAACCAACCACAAGGACGTGGACGGTAACACAATTCAAGGAGGAATTTCATAATGATTATTAACAACAATTTACCTGCAATGAATGCACACCGTCAGCTTGGTGTAAACCAATTTGCTGGTGCACAAGCACAAGAAAAATTATCTTCAGGTCTTCGTATTAACCGTGCTGGTGACG
>NZ_JALKEV010000079.1 GCF_023017105.1 Halalkalibacter sp. APA_J-10(15)
GGCTCTGTCAACAGGATGTTGTCTCTTATTCAGCAATGTCAGTCTTTCCAGCATCACGGCTCTTGACCCTCAGCTTGTTAACCTGGGACTCAGCAATGTCAGCGCGCTCCTGAGCTTCTTCCATCTCATGCTGAACCTTCCTGAGTCTGGACATGTGAGTGTTGGCCTGCTCCTCAGCCTCCTCAGCCTGTCTCTTGTAAGCCTTAACTTTGAGCTGCAGCTTGTCCACCAGATCCTGAAGTCTGACCACATTCTTCTTGTCCTCCTCAGTCTGGTAGGTCAGCTCCTTCAC
>NZ_JALKEV010000080.1 GCF_023017105.1 Halalkalibacter sp. APA_J-10(15)
CCACATCTGGGTTCACAAAGCCTTTTTCCATTGCATTCCGAAGGATGCGGTAGAAAACCTGTTCGAACACATCACTTTCGCGGAATCGGCGGGCATAGTTTTTCCCGAACGTAGAGAAGTGGGGGATCTTACCATCAAAACCAAAACCTAAAAACCAACGATAAGCGACGTTTGTTTCGATTTCTTTGATCGTTTGGCGCATAGAGCGAATGCCGAATATGTATTGAATGAACACCATTTTTACTAACACGACAGGATCAATACTAGGACGACCTTTATCAGAAGAGTACA
>NZ_JALKEV010000020.1 GCF_023017105.1 Halalkalibacter sp. APA_J-10(15)
CCTGAAAAAACTGGCGACATGGCACTGGAGGAACACCAAACCGACAGTGCCATCGCCGGAAAACCATACGAAAAATACAAAAACGGCTTTGAGAGTCATATCTCAAAGCCGTTTTGTCTACGGTCTGAGAAAAGCCGCACAGCGGCTTTTCTTAATATCGTCGTTACGTAAATTTACTTATACCTACTTTGATTTAACTCAATTTCTTATTTTACCCCTTATCCTTCTTTGTAAGAGGCTCCTTTTTCTACACGGATTTGTTCATTTAATTTGTGAATAACCTCTAATACCGCTTCTATAACAACTGTACCTGGATGAAAAATTGTTGTTACCCCCAACTTATTCAAATATGGAACATCTTCATCAGGTATAACTCCACCGACGATCATAAGCATATCCTTTTTCCCTATCTTATTTAAGTGATGAACGAATTGCTGTATCAACTCCCGGTGGCCACCAGCAAGTGTACTCACACCGACACAATCAACATTCTCCCCCACACATAGTTGTGCTGCCTCTTGAGGTGTTTGAAACAATTGCCCCATACGAACATCGAAACCAAAATCAGCAAATCCAGCTGCAATCACTTTGATGCCTCGATCATGGCCGTCCTGACCAAGCTTTGTTAACAAGATTGATGGCTTTTTCCCCACCCTTTCCTTATAATTCTTAATCTCAGTCTCAACCTGTTCCCGTTCATGCTTATACATCCATTCCATTTTATAGATGCCTCTCACATACGAAAGAGTGTCAGTATGTCTGCCCACAACTTGTTCAAGCGCATTAGAAATCTCCCCTAGAGTCGCACGAGCTCTAGCCGCTTCAACCGCCAGCTCAAGTAAGTTGTTCCTTTTTTGTTTCATTTCATTCGTAATCGCTGCTAACCTTGCTTGAACGACCTGATCATCTCTCCCTTTTTTTACAGCTGCAAGCTTCATCATTTGTCGCTCACGAATGTGTTTATTACCTAAATACAGCAGTTTTTCATCTGTTCTTTCTCTATGACTCGTATGCTTATTTAATCCAATGATAGCCTCTTGCTTCGTATCAATCGCTGCCTGACGCTCTGTAGCAGCTAACGCAATCTTTTTTTGCGGAATTCCTGTCAAAATAGCTTTAACCATCCCACCATTACGCTCTATTTCAGAAATATGCTTCCACGCTTTGTTATATAACTGTGTGGTCAATGATTCAACGTAATAAGAACCACCAAATGGATCAATCACATCTGTTAATCCTGTTTCATCAAGTAAAAATTGCTGCGTTTGTCGAGCTAGTTTAGCTGAGTAACGACTTGGCAAAGCTAACGCCTCATCATATGCATTCGTATGAAGTGACTGCGTATGTCCAATAACAGCAGCCATTGCCTCTATTGTTGTTCGGACTAAATTATTATAAGGAGCTTGAGCAGTTAAGCTCCATCCGGATGTTTGTGAATGAGCTCGCAACCGAAATGAATGCTCATTTGTCGGTTGAAATCGCTCCATTACGTTTGACCATAACAATCGCGCTGCTCTGAGCTTTGCAATCTCTTCAAAGAAATTCATGCCAATGCCCCAGAAAAAAGATAGCCGGGGTGCAAATTGATCGACATTTAATCCTGCACCAATTCCAGCCTTCACATATTCCATCCCATTACAAATCGTATAAGCAAGCTCAAGCTCTGCAGGGGCACCTGCTTCTTGCATATGATAGCCTGATACACTTACACTATTGAAGAAAGGGACGTGATGGGCTAAATAGGACATAATATTAGTTGAGATATCCATCGATGCTTTTGGTGGATAAATATACGTATTACGCACAAGGTATTCTTTCAGTATATCGTTTTGAATGGTTCCTTTTAACTTTTTCTTATCCACACCATACTTTTCAGCTGCAACGATGAAAAACGCCATTATCGGCAATACTGCACCATTCATTGTCATGGATACACTTATTTGATCAAGTGGAATGCCCGCAAATAGCTCGATCATATCTTCAACGGTGTCTATCGCTACTCCAGCTTTACCAACATCACTTACAACAGCAGGGTGGTCAGAATCATAACCACGATGTGTAGCTAAATCAAATGCGATTGATAATCCCGTTTGACCATCCTTTAAGCATTCACGATAGAAACGATTGCTATCTGCTACAGTCGAGAAACCGCCATATTGCCTAATTGTCCACGGCTTTTTTTTATACATCGTTGGATAAGGTCCTCGTACAAATGGACGATTCCCAGGATAAGATTCAAGGTGTAGGCAAGCCTCACTTTCGCGATAAAAAAAGGATGTTTCCTCCTGATGAAGCTCCTGCTTATACAGTCGTTCAATTTTCGAAAAAGGTGTCCGTTGAAACGCCTTTCTTATCACCTCAGTCCCTCCCACCACTTCTCTCTTTTAACCTTGGTCACATCATCACATATGCTTTCAACCAACCATTCCTTCTCGCTCGTTCTACCCCGCCTTGTTGCTCGATTCCAATAAATCTTTTCCAAGCCTTTTCCGCTATTTGCTCCGTTAACGATTCAATATAGTAAGAGCCTCCAATACTATCAATAGGAAAATGGAGGAATGCTTCATCTCTCAAGATCATCATAGCGTGACGGGCAAGTCTGTCATTTAAATGCGTATTCGATTCATTCTCGTCAAACGGTCGAACCGATAATTGTTGCACTCCTGATAAAATCGCAGCAATAGCACTTACAGTTACTTTTACTATTGACAGATGTGGATCACCTTTTACTTGTAACAAAGGATCTGCTCTTGCTTCGATCCAGGCCTTTTGAGCAATTGTTTCTGCACAATACTCCTTCATAACGACCGCCCATAATGCGCGAAATGCCCGAATTTTAGCTATTTCTATGCTTAAATAGCTACCCACCGAGAAAGAAAATACCATCGATTTACCGATCACACTTGGTTGAATACGTCCCCTAGCAATTCCTTCAATGTATTCAACTCCGATCGCTAGTGCTAGTGCAACTTCGGTTATCACATTCGCACCTAATTGACGATAACCACCCGTATTAATACCGATCAGACGTATATTCGTAAAAGGAGAATGACGGATAAGCTTAGCTATCGTTTCATACTGTTGACTCTGCTGTTCATACGTCAATTTCTCCTCCATGAATAGCCAAAACGGATCTGCTGTTATGGCACCTTGAATATGCCTCTTTTCATCTTCAGTTGTAAGACTAGCTAATAAATCAATGAAAGCCTGCTGTAATTTTCCTGCTTTTATATGTAACTCTGTTTTTGTAAGTGGTAATACCTTTAGCAATTCTTCTAGCTTATATATGCCATCTTTCTTCCCTGCTTGTGATTCCGAAAATGATAACAAGAGTTCAATGCCATCGACTTCTTCCTCAAGCGCTTCCTTCATACGAGCTTCCGTTACTTCCTTTTCCCTCATTGGAATTGATTGGATAATAAGTGGCTTTGTCAAATTTGCTGTATGTCCCCTCATAAAGGGAAATTGTCCTGGTTCATGGTAAGGGATAGCTTGATTGATATGCGAGACCTTATGATATAAAAGATCGAGAACAATGTCCTCGTCGATCATTGTTTTTTGCTCCTTTGGCGTCAAAATTTGATCCACCGCTCGTTTCCACTTATTATAATTCTCCATAAAGGCTCCTCCATTTTTTATTACTTTATTATCAATGGAGGTACGTTATTCGTCTTTTCTTTAAAGCGATTTCCCCTAAGCTTCGAGCATTGCTGAAAGCGATGATTGCCCAATTTCCATTTGATCAAAGCAAAAGGCAACTGAAAAAGGTTCCATCTTTTTCAGCTGCCTTCTAAACTCCTATAGTTTCTATTCTTCAAATGGTAAGTATACTTGGAACCCATCCTCACTAATTGTTTTTCCTTCCACATGCGCAGCAAGCAACTCTTTATATTCTTTTGAGAAACGTTGAAAGCTGTCTTCATTTCGCTCTACTAATGCTTGATCTATAGCTGCTTCTAATTGCTCTTTTTTATAATGATACATAGAATATTCAAGAATCGCTTGTGCGTAGAGAGAATGAACAGTCCTTTGCGAACGACTTTGTAATGAACTAATTAACTTCAATTGTTTAATCACCTTTTTATCTAATGCATATTGTTTGTCCATTTTCCTTTCCCTCCCTCGCATTTCTATTCTACTAATACCCGATATCCCCTAATTGAAACCTTTTTTACATATCGACATCTTGATTTCAAAAATTAAACGAATCAGCTAGTTGAGAAGGCAACCACTAGTGACTACTGTCTCAATTGAAATAGTTATTTAAAGAGAATGATGTCTTGAAGGATACAATAAGCCTTCAAGACTTTTTTCTTTTTTAGAGAGGTTCGTTGTATTTACAGTAAAATCGGAGTATAATAAGAACATTAGTTCCCTTGAGAGGTGAGAATATTGAAGCTAACAACAGAAGACCAACGCATGATTCGACTATTCATTCTCCTATCTATATCACGGAAAGCATTGGAAAATGATTGGACACAACTAGAAAAAGCTTCTTTACGTTTACAAGCTCCCTATTTAGAGTTAACCCGCTCCACGTTAGATCAAATTAGTAAAGAAATGGCGACCGTTAAACAATATATGTTTCGCCATCATCTGAAAGTAGAAACATACAAAAATGATGGACTATTTACCGAATACCGTTACACATGTCGTGGATATGAAGGTAGCATGAAAATCCTAAATTCCCACTTAAAAAGCCAAGTGTTTGATTACATTACTTCAAGCTTCCTGACAATCAAGCATCCTTCTTAGTGCGTCATTAATGGATTGGACGGTCAATCTTGATTGGTCACCTTCCACCATCACATTTAGTATAGAGCCGAATTTTATAAATTCTAACAACAAGAAAAAACTGGTTGATCAAGCACGAACGCTTAATCAACCAGTTTTCCTTTCGGATTCTTATCCCAACACTTTATTAATTGCATCAAGTACTCGATCTGCCTGGAACGGCTTAACGATAAAGTCTTTTGCGCCTGACTGAATCGCATCAATAACCATTGATTGTTGTCCCATCGCCGAACACATAATCACTTTCGCACCTGAATCGATTTCTCTAATGGCCTTGAGCGCTTGAATACCATCCATTTCAGGCATTGTAATGTCCATTGTTACTAAATCAGGGCTTAATTCCTTAAACTTCTCAACTGCTTCAGCCCCATTTGCTGCTTCACCAGCAATATCAAACCCATTCTTTGATAAAATATCTTTAATCATCATTCGCATAAATGCTGCATCATCTACGATAAGAACAGATGCCATTTCCATCACCTCATTAATCTTTAACAATTATGTTCCTTCAATAACTTTTTCTAAATTTAACAATGTAAATAAACGATTTTCGATTTTTACAACTCCACGTAAATAATCAGCTTCTACACCACCGACGACTTCTGGAGTTGGTTCGATTTTCTCAAATGGAATGTCAATGACATCATTTGCCCCATCGACAATAAAGCCCATCTCCATCTCATCCTTTTGAATGACGAGAATGCGAGTAGATTCATCATATTCCTTCTCAGCCAAATCAAAACGAGCTCGTAAATTTATAATGGGTGTAATCACACCACGTAAATTCATAACACCTGTTACAAATGGAAATGTACGTGGAATCCTCGTGACAGGCTGCATGCGTTCGATTGATTGAATATAATCAACCTCAATCGCATACTCCTCATCTCCTAATTGAAATACAATTAATTTCAAATCTGCTTTAATCGCCGTTTCATACGACAAAAGGATCACCTCCCCTTTCGTTTCTTATTTAATTAACGCATTCGTATCAACGATCAGTGCGACTTGTCCATTTCCTAAAATCGTTGCACCCGAAATGGCAAATACATCTTTCAGATAATTTCCTAGTGATTTTAATACGATATCATGCTGACCAATTAACGAATCGACAACTAAACCTGCCACTTTCTCGCCTTTATGTACAATGACAAGTGAGCAGAAATCATCTTCAATTGTTTCACCAGGTACTTCAAATACGTCCTTCAAATAAACGAGTGGTACAACTTTGCCTCTAAAGTCAATGACCTTTTGTCCATGTGCACTATAAATATCAGATTTATTCACAATTGCAGTTTCAACAATCGAGGATAACGGAACTGCGTATGTCTCCTTTCGCACTTCAACAAGCATTACATCAATAATTGAAAGTGTAAGTGGTAATTGAATAGAGAACACAGATCCTTTCCCTAGCTCCGAATTCACTGTCACAACTCCACCTAATGACTCAAACGTGCTTCTTACGACGTCTAAGCCCACACCTCGGCCTGAAATATCGGTAATTTTTTCCGCTGTGCTAAAGCCAGAAGAGAACAGCAATCCATAGATTTGTTGATCTGTCATCTTTTCAATATCTTCTTCTTTAATCACACCATTTGCGAGAGCACGTTTGATCACTTTTTCTCGATCAATTCCTGCTCCATCGTCCTCAATTTCGATAAAGACATTATTACCTGAGTGATAGGCTTTTAAAACAACCGTACCTTCTTCCGGTTTGCCATTAGCAATACGGACATCAGGGGTTTCAATTCCATGATCAATCGAATTACGTAATAAATGGACAAGCGGGTCACCAATTTCATCAATGATCGTTCGATCTAGCTCCGTTTCCGCACCAATAATTTCTAAATTGACCTTTTTATTAAGGTCCTTCGAAAGACTACGAATCATTCGAGGGAAACGATTAAACACTTGCTCGACTGGCATCATTCTCATGTTCAAGATAATTTCTTGAAGGTCACCAGAAATTCGTGACATACGCTCAACGGTTTCATTAAGTTCTGAGTTTCGCAAGTCTGAAGCTATTTGCTCTAGACGCCCTCGATCAATAACGAGCTCTTCAAATAAGTTCATTAACACATCTAAACGTTCAATATTAACACGAATCGTTTTACTTGCCTCTGCACGCTTCGGTGTATCAGCTGACTTTTCTTGTTTCACATTATTTGCTGCTTTACCTTTAGTTGCAACCGCAGATGCTGCTACTTGTTCGGAAGCCTGCTGTTGCTCTTTGATAGCAGTTGCCGAAGCCTTCAAGTCAACTTTCTGAATATCAACGGCTTCAATTTCCGAAACTTTGAGAATACGATTTTTGACATCCTCGCCGGTTGACTTCGAAATAACGATTAACGTGAATGACTGATCGAATTTCTCTTCCTCCAAGTCCTCAGCAGCAGGATTCGTTTTAATCACTTCACCTATTTGTTCGACGACATCTAACACCATGAAAACGCGAGCAGCCTTCAACATCGCCCTTTCATCTAATGTCACTCTTAACTGATAAGCTTCAAACCCTTGTTCCGCTGACTGTTCAAGAACCGTTCGTTCAAATTCATCAAACGTTTCGATCTCCAATGAAGTTGTGTTTGAATGAGTAGTCTTTGGAGCAGATTCTTGACTTGGTGCTTCACCTTTATCAATTTGTTCCAATTGTGAAACAACTTCGCGAACATCTCGCTTTCCATCGCCACCACTAGCAATATCTTGAACCATTGCTTCCAAATCATCGACAGCAAGGAAAACAACATCCAGCACACCTGAAGTTGCGTCTAGCTTTGATTGACGAATCTTATCCAACACATTTTCCATATTATGAGTCAAGTGGGCAAGATCTTCAAAGCCCATTGTTGCAGCCATACCTTTTAAAGTATGGGCAGAACGAAATACTTCTCCTACAATAGATAAATCTCCAGGTGCTTGCTCTAGCTTTAATAAATTGTCGTTAATCGCTTGGAGATGCTCCTGACTTTCATCTAAAAAGACATCTAAGTACTCTGAATTTACCAAGACTTTATCACCTCGATGTGTTCTAAATAACCGATGAGGTTCACTTAAGAAACGTAAACGACATACGGAGCTTTTGTATCATCATAGCATATTTTAAAGTAAAAAAAGTAGATTATAACTAGTAAAATAGAAATAGTTTTTAAATAAGACCCTTCCATATTTAACAGAAATGATGACCACAAAGTGATTTTTGCTTACATACGATTCTCTCAACATGAAAATAGACCTACAAAAAAAATGAAAGCACAGAATTTTTCAATTGCTATTTCAACTAGGTATGTAGTCATATACTAGTATACCATTTTCTTTCACTCATACAACAAGACAAATAAAAGAAATAAGTAATTTTTCCTATTCTATTAGAAATTCACGTGACTTGGATGAAAAATTCTCAAATCCTCGCCAATCATTTATTAATTCCTTGTAAGTTATGTAAACACCTTGTTAATTATTTGTAAAAAATTCCAATTTTCGTTGATTTGAGACATGCTATCATGCAAAATCACAAATGTACGACACATACTTACATAAAATTAAAAAGGGGTTGAACGAATTGAAAAAATTATTACCTTGGTTACTCGTTCTTATGCTAGCAGTTGTCATGGTAGCTTGCGGAACAGAAGACGCTAATGAAGATGCTGATGACAATTCAGGTACAGAAGAGACAGAAGAAACAAACAATAATGAAGAAAATGACACGAATGAGGCTGATGAAACTGAAGCAGATGTAACAGAGGATCTTCCTAGTGAAATCGTAATGGGCTTTGTACCTTCACAAGATTCGGCGAATATTGCGAGTACAGTTGAGCCACTTGCTGAACGCCTGACAGAAGAGCTTGGTGTAACAGTACGTGGAGAAGTTATGACAAACTATACAGCTCTCGTTGAGGCAATGGGAAATGACCAAGTACACATTGGGTTCATCCCTGCATTCGGTTATGTCCTTGCTACTGACCGTTATGACAACATTGAAGCCATTTTGAAATCAATTCGTCACGGAAGCTCAACATATAAAGCACAATACACGGTTCGTACGGACTCTGATATTGAATCAATTGAAGATTTAGAAGGAAAGATTTGGGCATTCCCAGACCTTGCATCAACGAGTGGTTACTTATATCCAGCAGCACAATTAATGGATGACTATGGTGTGGAGCGTGCTGAGGAATATTTCTCTGATATGATTCAGGCTGGTTCACATGACAATGCTCTTATTACCGTTCTTGAAGGCGATGCAGATGTCTCTACAACATTTGATGATGCTCGTACGGCCATAGAAGAGGATTACCCAGAAGCAATGGATGATTTAAAAGTTTTAGGTTACACAGACGAAATTCCAAATGACACGATCTCCATTAATACGTCACTTCCTCAAAGCTTTATCGATCAAGTGATTTCTGTATTCATGTCATTTAACGATGATGAAGAAATGATCACTATTATGGATGAAGTGTATAACTGGACAGGGATTGACAATGCAAGTGACAGCGATTATGACGTTGTACGTAGTGTTGCTGAGAAGTTTTCAGATGAAGTTACTTTAGACTAAGAAGCGCGCTTTAGGAGGGAGAAAGTTCTTTCTCCCTCCTCTTATGTTTTTTTACGCTAAAAAGCATAAGAGGAGGATGAAACCTTTCTACATTTACACAAAAGAGAAATGAGGGGAATAGCATGATTGAATTTAAGGATATATCACTTACATATCCAAATGGAACGAAGGGATTAAAGAACGTTAACCTTTCGATAAATAAAGGGGAATTTGTTGTCATTGTTGGTTTATCTGGAGCAGGAAAATCAACCTTAATTCGTAGTATGAACCGACTTGTAACTCCTACAGGTGGACAACTTCTTATAAATGATGAAAATATTTTAACGTATAATCAACGAAAGCTCCGGCATTTACGTACAAAAATCGGAATGATCTTTCAAAATTATAATCTTGTCAAGCGTTCCACCGTCATGAAAAATGTTTTGTCAGGTCGGCTAGGACATACCGGAACCATTGCAAGTATTTTAAACCTTTTTCCAAAAGAAACTGTTTCACTCGCTTATCGTAGCTTACAGCGTGTGAACATTGCAGAAAAGGTGCACCAAAGAGCTGATCAATTAAGCGGCGGTCAACAGCAACGTGTTGCGATTGCTCGTGTATTAACACAGCAGCCCGACATCATTTTAGCTGATGAACCTGTTGCTAGCTTAGATCCTCCAACGTCTCATCAAGTTATGACCTATTTACGCAAGATTAATAAGGAAGATCATATTACGACGGTCGTTAACCTGCACTTTATCGATATGGCGATGGAATATGCCGATCGTATTATCGGCATGCGTGCAGGTGAAGTTGTCTTTGATGGCCCTGCAAGTGATGTGTCAAAGGAAACATTTGAAGAAATTTATGGTCGAAAAATTCGAGAGGATGACCTTGTAGGAGGTCAAGAAGATGAGTAATACACCAGACAGCATAACAATCATCCCTTCGAAAACAAAACTGAAAATAACACTTATTTTTCTATTGATCGTTGGAATTTACGCTTATACATCGTGGGCAACTCGCTCCACACCCCTTGACATTATTCGTGGTTGGGGTGGTATTCAGAATATTGCCGTTCATTTATTTCCACCTAATTGGAGCTACGCGCCACAAGTATGGGATAAGTTAATCGAAACGATTCAAATGGCCATTATTGCGACAACCTTTGCTGCTATTGTCAGTGTGCCAATCTTTTTATTATCAGCAGCAAACTTATTTCCGCAGCCTTGGATTCATCAACCTGTCCGATTTTTTATGAACGTATTACGAACCATTCCGGACATTTTGTTAGCGATTATCTTTGTCGGAATCTTTGGAGTTGGTGTATTTCCTGGAATCGTAGCTTTATTTATTTTTTCACTAGGCATATTAGCGAAATTAATGTATGAAACGATCGAATCAATCGATATGAACCCGCTTGAAGCTATTCGTTCATCAGGAGGTAATACCCTTCAAGTCATCTGGTATGCTGTCTTACCACAAGTGCTACCACAATTTGTATCATTTGGCTTATATGTATTTGAAGTAAATGTCCGTGCCTCAACCGTACTAGGTTTTGTTGGAGCAGGGGGGATTGGATTACTATTGCAACAGCAAATTAGCTTCTTTAACTATCCACGAGTCATGACCATTATTATTATTATCTTTATTGCTGTTGTCTTAATCGATTATGCAAGCAATAAAATAAGGGAGAGAATTGTGTAATGGAATTAATGATGCCACCTAAAAGAGAACGATCCACCCTTATCTTAATAAGAAATATCATCATTATTGTTGCGCTAATTACACTATACGTTTGGACTTTTACAACAATTGATGTAAAGTGGGAACGTATTTTTAGTGAACGAACCGTCACAAATTTTGGACGTGTGATCCCCCAACTTTTTTCTCCTGATTGGGGAGCCTTTCAAAATGTTATGTCATTAATGTGGCAAACATTACAAATGGCTTATACCGGGACATTATTAGCGTCCATTTTAGCGATACCATTTGGCTTTGTTGCTGCTAGTAATATGGTTAGAAATAAATGGTTAAATACATTATCAAAATGGATTCTCGATGCCATTCGTGCTTTTCCAGAGCTTGTATTAGCACTTATGTTTGTAGCCGCAATCGGACCACGACCTTTTGCTGGTGTTTTGGCGATCGCTATTGGATCAATCGGAATGCTCGGCAAATTATATTGTGAAGTCATTGAATCAATTGATATGCATGTCGTTGAATCATTGGAAGCAAATGGAGCAAACAAAATTCAAATCTTATTTTACGGAATTATCCCACAAATCATTCCAGAATTTCTTTCTTACGCTATTTACCGTTTCGAAATTGACGTTCGAGCTTCAACCATTCTTGGAATCATCGGAGCGGGTGGAATCGGGACCTTAATTACGATCTCAATCCAGAATCGTAATTGGGATGAAGTCGGTATGATCCTTCTTGTGATCATTGTCGTCGTCACGATCATCGACGTCATTAGCGCCCAAATTAGAAAACGGATTGTATAAGAAAAAACGTGATAGCATCTTTTCTTCAATTGATCGCACGGAGTCCGAATCACTTTCCAAAGCCACAAAAAATATCAGACCGTGGACAAAACCCTCCTCTGAAATGAAAAGCCGGTGAGATTTTACTTGACGTAAAATCTCACCGGCTTCCATTATTTAGGGATCTCCTCACATTTCACGGAATATGTAGCTGCCAAAGGTTCGTTCCATTGCGCTCCAGCCACTCGCTTTCGAGGCCACTGAAAAAGTTTGGTTTTAACTTTTTCAGTGACTTTGAAGTAATGTGCGTAGCCGTTGCCCGATTTTGAAAGCCTTGCAATGAGTGGGCAATGAGTGGGTTTCTCATAGCAAGGCGCGCAACGAGCGGAGCCATTACTCTTCCTTGAGTTACTTGAAAGGGAGCTTTGCCCTCGCTCCCGGGATGGGGGGCACGCTTTCCGCAGGCGGGCATTGAACTAACCGGCTGCGCCGGTGGATTTCAACCTGCCCTTCCCTCCTGCAGGAGTCGGCCCTCCCATCCCGTCCGCTTTGTTGAGAGGTAAGATAGACATTCCCTACTCTTCGACGATAAAAAGAAAATAAGAGAAATAGTCTAAAAAGTTGAGAAATGAGACTCAAAGGCCTTTTATCTACAGTTTGAAGTTTCATTTTATCGAACACTTCCCTGTCATTTTATTTTATCATTTAGGTAGTACATAGATGCAGGTGAATCGAATGATATCAAATAAAGAAACAATAACACTCAGTCCGGCAAAAACAAATAACATGAACCTTGTTTCCAATGGGAACAGCAAAAAGAATATGTAAGAGCGATGCTTTCAGAAGAGAAAATGGGTGCCATCTATCGAAAACGTAAAAACGACGTGAAACCAGTTTTTGGATATTTAAATGCTTCTTTGCGTTTCACTCGATTTTCTGTACGAGGAAAATCGAAGGTAGAAAACGAGAGAAGATAAAAGAATCTACACCCAAAATAGAGAAAGGTGAATTTGAGTTCGCTCAAATTCACTTTTCTTACTATTTGACGCTAGTTATGTCCCGGCCTCTTTTACGTTATTTCCTCTATTTTCTGTCTGAGTGGCCGTTCTCTGAACAGCCACTTCTACTATTTCATTTCACTCATCCGAGCATACTCTTCTCGTCCAGCACCTCTTTGTCTCAGAACAATTAAATTCCTTAGTGCTCTGAATATCTCTTTCTCTTCCTTGTCATGAGGAATCAAAGGGTGAATCGGTTCAACTTCATCTTTGAAAATATAAAGTGAGGCTGTAGCCACTTTTTCGTTCGTTTCCTTTTCATAAGCATATCGATACAAATACAGCTGAGGCTTATAATAGTCGAGCCACTCCCTACTCGTTCGAGTAGAAACTTGATTCGTTTTAAAATCATAAAGATGTATTTGACCATTTTTCTCGACGACTTTATCAATTTCACCGATTATTTCAACACCATCAAAAAATGTCACAAATGACCACTCATTAGCTATTTGAGCTCCTAATGATTGACGAACCTTTTCAGAATATCGTTCCATTATTTGCTCGATCTCTTTTTTATACTTGAGCGCATCCTCCAGTTCGACTTCCTCAACGGCCAATTCAACAGCACGTATAGGTGATAAACCATAATCTCTTAGCTCACATGCACGATGTACAAGCGTCCCTAATCGAGAAGGACTAACATGATTTCCACTTCTGCCCTGTCCACTCTCGATCACTTCCTCACTAAATGGAACACCTACAACAAACTGCTGATAATACTGATTAGGATTGTGAATAAATGTCATTATCTCTGAAACTGTCAATGATAAAGGGGCCTGCCTTTTCTCCTTGAGTACCGGTATAGAGTGGATACTTGACTCCCTTTTTTTCCAATAACGAGGTTCATATGTTTCTGACATCACAACTTCATGCTCCAACTCATGATCTTCAAGCGTTTCGTTAAGGTAAGACATCCAAGTATGGCTTCCATTTGCCTCTTCACCAATGAGATAAAGGTAATCACGAGCACGTGTCGTTGCAACATAAAACAAGCGTTTTGATTCTTCAATCGCTTCAGCATCGGCCATTGACTTAACGATCTCAAAACCAGGAGTATCAATTACTTCTGGCTTTTGCCCCAATTCCATCTGCTCCCTTTGCAAATTTAAAACAAATCCATATTTAGAATGGAAACGAATTCGCCCACTATCTTTTCTTATTGAACGCTCAACCTGAGGTAAAAACACAATCGGAAATTCTAGACCTTTTGATGCGTGAATCGTCATAATTTGAACGACATCGCCTTGTACACGTTCAACCTCAGAATCACCCTCCTTCTCACTCATTTCAATTCGAATATCTAATTCAGTTAAAATTGCTTCTAAATTCACTTCATGGCGATCAACCATCCATTGGATTACCTTTTCCACATTTTTCACTTTTTGCAATCCATTATCTTGAAGCAGTAAAGACGCTCGTAAATCCGTTTCAGCAAAGATCTCCATTAATGAATCGACTAAAGATTCCCCTTCTTTAAACGGAATCCATTTATCCATCCAGCTCTGAATACGCAAACATGCCGTTTGGACCTCATTAGATAGTGAAGACCATTGAGGCGATTGTTCATACACAAGCTCATATAACGCTTGTCCCTCTTCTAAACAGTCATTCATTTGAAAGAAATCTTGAACCTTTAACCCAAGTATTGGACTGCGTAATAGAGCTAACAAATGAATATCCTCAAAAGGACGTGTTAACCAGCGAATCATCGTCAAGTAATCCATCACTTCTTGTCGTTCGAAAAAGCCAATCCCTCCACTAATCACATAAGGGACGTTCTTCTTCGTTAACGCTTGCTCCAGCAAGAGCAAATTCGTTCGTGAAGGAATTAAAATCGCCATATCTCCCCAGGAAGGTTCACGCCAGTTGCTCTCTCCTTCACCAACTAAAGGCTCTCCAGCCTCGATCATCGCAACCATTCGATTGGCAAGCTGATCATACTGGGTCTCCTCTTGCCCATCTACCTTTAACATTTTCATCCATTCTACACGTTTTTCGTTTCTTTCCGTTTGATGCCGGTGAGCAATAAGTGGAGCATACACCGTTTGGAAGTCTTCCGTCCTCTCATGAACCATCATACCTGAAAATAGTTTATTTACTACATGAATGATAGAGGATACTGTACGATAGTTTTCATTCATTAAGATAGCTTGTGCGGTCTCTTCCCTATTAGCCTTTTCCTCCATCTCATTCATTAAACGAACATTCGCGCCGCGGAAGCGATAAATCGACTGCTTTTGATCGCCTACAATAAATTGATAAAGTGGCTTAATTCGGTTTAATACCTCTAGCTGGAGACGGTTCGTGTCTTGAAATTCATCAATCATCATATGCCGAAATTGACGCTGGCAATATAACTGGATGTGAGGGTCCTGCAATAAACGAACTGCTTTTTGTTGAAGATCAGTGAAATCTAACAAAGCCGCTCGCTTCTTTGCACGGTTATAGCTCAAATGAAATTCTTTCACTAGTGAAGCGATCACCTCCAAGATCGTGACGGCTTCCTCTTTTAATTCAACAGGTCCACCTACCTTTTTCCACATCTCCTTCAACGGCTTCCAATGCTCCTCGTACAATTCATACAAAGCAGGAGACTGCTCCGCCCAAGCCTTGTTTGTCCGACTCGGCATCGCCTCTGTCACAACCTCCATATAAGCTTCTGGCTCCTCACTTGATGCAGAAGCAATAGCCTTTTCAATATTCATCATATGTTTTTTTACAGTCGCAGAGAGTTCGTCATGGTCTGGAAATCGCTCAATACAGTTACGTGCGTGATGATGAAAGGAGTGAACGACCTTTTTCCTTTCTTCCACCCTAGCTTCCGATTGAGCCCGTAACATCTCCTCCACTTGTAACTGTTCAATCGTGTCCTCGCCAATGGTTAATTCGGTAATTTCATTATGAAGCTGCTCAATCGTCTCCACTAACTGCTGCTTGCTCATGAATTGAAACAATGGATACACACGTTGAAATCGTTCCTTTTCTTCGAGAAGCTTCAATAGAATATCCCTTTTCATCACTGTACCTTCTACTTCATCCAATATCCTTATACGAGGAGGGAGGTCAGCTTGTAGGGCATATTGCGACAATAACCTTTGACAAAAGCTATGAAAGGTTGAAATCATCGCACTTTCTAGCAACTCTTTCTGCTCCCGCCAAAACGATGCAGCATCATCAGAAGTCGCTTCTTGTTCCTTTTCATTCATTCGTTTTCGAATACGATCCTTCATTTCGCGAGCCGCTTTTTCAGTAAACGTAATTGCCACTATTTCATCAACCGAGGCGCCTAATGGATCATCTGGTTTTAGGTAACGAACCTCACATAAGTAGACGAACCTCTCCGTTAAAACTCTTGTTTTCCCAGACCCAGCACCCGCTGAAATTAACAACAATGGCTTATCACTAAATATGGATGTACTTTGTGCTTCATTAAAATTCATCCTAATTCCCCCTCTCAGCGTGTTCCCTCTCGCTGTTCTGGTGTTGCACGACAAATAGACAAGTAAGAACAAAATGGTGAGCATTCTTGAGGAGCCACATCATAGGATTGAGACATTCCTTTCCACAATAAATGAACTTGCTCGATGACTTGATATTTATCTAAAAAGGACTTTGTTCCAAAGTCATCTTCACGATTTTTGCAATGTGACGTTACTTGATACGGTGAATGTTTTCCAATTAGTTCAGAGCGCCAAATTCCGTTATTTGTTCTCTTACTAGGCTCTTTTAATGAAATATAGGAGGCACCATCTACGATCATCTCTTTGTTTTCCTTTAACGCAAGCTGTTCCCGAATCGCATACGCATATAAAGGAAGTTGTAGCTTTAAGCCCGATTGAACCTCGTCCATTTTAATCGTAGCAGCTCCCGTCTTGTAGTCATAGATCACAATTGATTGACCTTTCTGATCAACACGGTCCACTTTACCAACAAGTATAAGTGATTCTTCTTCGGATATAGGGAGTTCTAAACGAACTGGATATTCAAATGCCATTATCTTCATCTCTTCAAGAGCATGATTATGCCAAAAATGCTTTAATTCAGCTTGCCACCATTGAATTAATCGTTGTTGCCATTGCTCCTTTTTTAACATTAAATCTAATCGAGAAAGCTCATGATTTTGCTGCTCAACGTCTACCCATTTTTCTTCGAATTGTTCCCTTAAACGAACCGGAACTTGCTGTAGCTCAATGTCAGTAGCAGATCCGAACGGACGGTTAACTAATTGACAGTCTCGATAAACACCTTCAATCAAATCGTGGACAACTTGACCAATTGATAGGGGTGATACTTGTTCTTGCTTTGCTTTTAGCTCCCCAACGTTTAATCCTCTCTCCATGGCAAATCGAAAAGAGCAGCGAGCATAGCTTTCAAGCTCCGTTACTGCTACGATATGCTTTTTTTTCTTTGCTGCATACTCTGACGTGAATCGCTCTTTCGCTTCAGCCAAACGGGCTTGTCGTTCTTGTACTTTTAATAGTGATGCAGGTATCTGATCTACCTTATAACCTTCTCCTATTTTCGATGCCACTTGCTCCACAAATGATTGCTTCGTCAAGCTGACAGCTTTTTGCATACGCTTCTGCCATGACCACACCTCATCTATATAAAGATCCATTAAATAAGGAGACGGCAAATGAGGATGTTCAGGGTCAACACCTCGCACATATGTAAAGATAATCGTCTCGACTTGTAAAAGGGCAAGCTGATCAACATACGCTTGCTGCTTCAACTGAAAATGCTCTTGTGTCGGCGCACTATACCGAATAGGTAAATGGGCTAAATCTCGTTCCTGAACGTATCCACCTAAACGGTGAGGAGATGGGAAGCGGCCTTCATTCATTCCTACAACGTATAATCGTTTACCTAAAAAAGAACGAATGTCACGCCACGTATGAATAGCTATCCCTCTCTTGCTTCCACGTATTTTAAAGATACTAGTAGACGAGCCTATTGCACGAAACCATTCGACAAATAACTCAAATGTCACTTTTACATCAACGTTTTTTTCCTTTAATTCTGTTAGCTCGGCTTCTACTTTACTAACGATTAACTCTAATGCCTTGAATTCATCTGCTATTTCTTGTTGCACAGAAAGACGACCCTTTTCCATTAGCTTCTCTTGCCAATATGATAATAAAGGCAACCTCTTCAACCAATCGAGTAAGTTCGTTAAATAATGAATAAATAAGTCTTCATCAGAGCGCTTCCATTCAAACACCATATCGTATAACTGCTTATACCTTTCATCAAGCCACTGTCCATTTTCAAGAAAATCTTTCTTTTGCTTAGCAAAAGATAGCCCCTTGACATCATGTAGCTTCAAAACCTGCTCTACGATCGGCAGCTGCTCCCATTTCGTTAATGGCCTTTGCTCCCATTCAATCACTTGCTTAATAAAGGAGAAAATAGCAGTCGTTTCTATTGTTCGTTTAACTGGAGTTTGTAAAGGAATATGATACATATCAGCATATCGTTGTAATTGTTGTAGCCCGTCCTGTTCATCAGCGAGCAGTATTCCAATTTGCTCTTCAGGCAATGAGGATAAAGAAATCTCCTCCATTACGCCCCTCCACTGCTCCTCTATCGTAGTTGCTGCAATCACTTTTTTCTTATTCTCTTGCTTCGGTCGTTTACTAGGTTGCCAGTGATTGTCAAAGCCCATTTGCTCCAACTCTCTCACGGTCTGCTCGACAATTTCAAAAGATTCATTCGGTAGAATCACTTCGATCTTGGCACCTGTATCTTTTAACGCTTTGATAAACAATGATTGCAAAGGGCTAAAATCAAAAAAACCGTCAATGACAACATGAGAGAGATGAATACCTTTCCCATTCAGTAATGATTGAATAGCGGATAAAATTCGATTCTCTGGATCAAGTAGCTTTTTTTCATTAATAATCACTTGTTCATATTTCATAAAAAGCGGAATTAATGGCTTTAAAGATCCTTCAAGCTCCTGTACGCCAACTCCTAAACGCTTTATTTGTCCATAAGTGTCAGCGTAGCCCCGAGCCTTGGCCATATTCATCTCGCCATCAAACATGCTTTCATCTCTAACGAACTGCTGGAAGAATAGTGTACGCTCCTCTTCTGTTAACGATAAATACGACATTTCCTTTTGATCAAGAATATAAGTTGCCAAATCATCAAACGTACAAACGATTAGCCCTGGTTGCTTCTCTCTTGCTTGCTTCAACCAAGAGGAAGATGGCAACAAATAGAAGGCTCGATTGTTAGTTTCTTGCTGGCGTTTATATGTAGCTTCTAACCTCGATTTATGAGCTACAACATGTATTTCTGCTCCATAAATTATCTGTTTCATGAATATCTATTCACTCCCTCCAACGTAAATCGCTCCTTCAAGTTTACCATCTTTCATTAAACACGAGAAACGCCAGCTCCATTTTGTACAAAAAAATGCTTCAAAAGGTTAAATACCTAATGAAGCATCTCTAGTATTAAAAACTGATTAAAAACGAATCACGCCATACCCCATCAAAATGACGATAAGACTTATTACAACAAGTGCAATCCAATAGACTCCAGCCTTATCTCCTAGCGTGCTCTTCTTCGTACGGACTAGGATCATTTCCATCACATAAATGAGTACAAGTGCAAGAATACCTTTCACTATAAGTACAACTGGAAATTGATACCCTATTAATGTACCAATACCTGACACGAGCATAATCAAATAGAACAACCGGGTAATCATATGTACGATCGTTGCACCTTTGTTCTTCTGTGCTTTATATAAGAAAAAAGCAGCAATGAACAAAATTATCAAGATAGCCCATGAGCCTCGATGTGACTCATAGAAGATATTAATCAAAGTTTGTGACATCTCTACTCCCCCTTTCCTTATTTTCTTCCTTTAAGTATAAGCGACATGAGGAGGATTCTCCAAGTCTAAACCGTATATTTTTGTACGGTATTGACTAAGTTCAATGAAACGTCATTCAATTGTTGCGAAATTGTACCACTTTTATCAAGAAAAAACCGTATAAGTTATAAACTCAATACGGTTATCCCACTTAGACATGTGAATACCATTTCATAATCATCAATTCAAATCGAAATGCTTCCCATTAACTTCATAGATAACCCATTCTGCAATATTTGTTGCATAGTCCGCAATCCGTTCAATAAATCGACCAATAAAAGCGAGTTGGGTAATTTGATTAATTTCAATCGTACCATCTTGTCTTGAAAACAATTCACGAATAAACTGCCCATACATTTGATCGACTCTATCATCCATAGTAGCAATCTTCTGTGCGACTAATATATTCGTTTTTTCATATGATTCTAGAGCAATCAGTAGCATTTCCTGAGCTTTCATCCCTATTTCAAGGATTTGATTCTGAAAAGGAGTAACATGAGTCATTCTTTTTGACTGTTTAGCCAAATCAACAGCTAGATCAGCCACCCTCTCTAAATCACTCGATATTTTTAATGCGACAATTAATTTTCGTAAATCACTGGCAACTGGCTGCTGTTTAGATATAAGCAAAATAATCTCATCATGCATACTCAACTCTAGTTGATTGATTTTATAATCTTCGTTAATGATCTTATCCATCAAAGCTTGGTCGGAAGAATCAAATGCTTTTAAAGCATTATTCAAAATCGTATCAACATCTCTTCCCATTTTAAGTAAATTCATTTTCACAACATCAAGCTGACTATCAAACTGTGATCGTATAGACATAAACAAACCTCACCTTAACCAAAGCGCCCTGTGATATAATCTTCCGTGCGAGAATCATTAGGATTTGAAAAAATAAGATCTGTTTGATCGAATTCAACAACTTCCCCATTCAAAAAGAACGCTGTTTTATCTGAAATACGTGCTGCCTGCTGCATATTATGAGTAACAATAATAATGGAATATGATTCTTTTAACTTTTGAATTAGCTCTTCAACTTTTAATGTTGATTTGGGATCGAGGGCAGAAGTAGGTTCATCCATTAAAATAACATCCGGTTCAATCGCTAAACATCTAGCAATACACAGACGTTGCTGTTGTCCACCAGATAATCCATAAGCATTTTCATTTAACCGATCTTTTACTTCATCCCAAATATAAGCCCCTTGCAAGCTTTTCTCAACAATTTCATCTAAAACCTTTTTATTACGAATCCCATGAATACGTGGTCCATAGGCAATGTTGTCATAGATCGATTTCGGAAAAGGATTAGGCTTTTGAAACACCATTCCAACACGCGTTCTTAAATCTTCTACTTTATAAGAACGATTGAGGATACTTTTTCCGCGATACATAATATCACCTGAAATTTTTACAATTGGAATGAGCTCAACCATGCGATTTAGTGTCTTAATATATGTGGATTTACCACATCCAGAAGGACCAATAATGGCCGTTACTTCCTTCTCATGAATGGCTAGGTTAATATTTTTTAGGGCGTGATCCTTGCCATACCATAAGTTTAATGATTTCGTATCATATACTACACTCTTATTTACCTTCACTTGTGTAGATTGCCTACTGTCTGTATGATTTATCATTTTGTTTTCTTTCGTTGACGCAAGTACCATCATAACTCCCCCTTAAGATTAATACCTTTTTTGATACTTATTACGAATAACAATAGCAGCTGAGTTCATAACAAAGAGAACTAATAGTAATACGACAATCGTCGCAGCAGCTAAATTCGCATACTCTGCAACAAGAGCTGCATCAATCGTCCAATAATAAATTTGCATCGGCAATACAGTAAAACGATCCATAATACCACCAGGAAAAGGAATAAGTAAAGCCGGAATTCCAATAACGACAAGCGGGGCCGTTTCTCCTATCGCACGGGATAACGATAAAATAGCACCTGTTAATATTCCTGGTAATGCAGCTGGCAAAATAATATTTTTGATCGTTTGCCATTTTGTTGCACCCATTCCGTAAGAGGCTTCACTTAAAAATCCTGGAACCGCTCTTATTGCCTCTTGACTAGCAACAACAATAATTGGTAAAACAAGCAATGACATCGTTAAACCACCGGCTAAAATAACATTCCCAAGACCCAATAATCGTACAAAAATAGTCAAACCTAATATCCCAAATACAATGGAAGGAACACCAGCCAAATTGGATATGTTCGTTTGAATAAACGAATGAAATTTCCCTCTTTTCGCATAGCACTCTAAATAAATCGCTGTCCCGACTCCCAAAAACATTGTCACTGGCCCCACTATGAGCATGAGCCAAAGTGTTCCTAAAATAGCTCCCATAATACCAGCTATATCAGCGTTAGTGGATAATCTTCCTGTCAAAAAATTCAAATCAATCCATCCCACACTCTCAGAAACGACTCTCGCAATTAGAACTGCTAATACTGCTAGCCCAAATAAGGTCGAGAGAAAAAAAATCATTTTGCAAACTTTATTAAAAAGTAGCCTCGTATTCATTCTCTTTGCCACTTGCACATGATCTACGTATTTCATAATTAATATTCCTCCCTATACTTACGAGAAATATATTGCGCTAGCAAGTTCATGACAAGTGTAAAAACAAACAATGTCATCGCCACCGCATATAGGCTATAATATATCGTCGAACCAGCAGGAGCATCCCCACTAGAGACTTCAACAATGTATGCAGTCATCGTCTGCATAGATTGAGTAATATCGAAAGTAAAGTTTTTTGAGCTTCCACTTGCAATTGTCACAATCATCGTTTCTCCAATCGCACGAGAAATACCCAAAACAAAGGATGCAATAATACCAGATGTTGCCGCTGGGATAATGACTCGACTCGTTACTTCTAGTTTAGTCGATCCTAATGCAAGTGCCCCTTCCCGCATTGAATTCGGTACAGAACTCATTGCATCTTCAGATAAGGACGCCACCATTGGAATAATCATAATGCCCATGACAATACCTGGACTCAATATATTCGTCAGCTCTAAACCAGGTATAAACGAACGTAAAATCGGTGTTACAAATGTAAAAGCAAAGAATCCATAAACAATCGTAGGAATACCTGCTAATACTTCAAGCAAAGGCTTTAACGTTTTTCTTATTCTTTCTGATGCATATTCGCTTAAATAGACAGCTGTCATTAACCCAATTGGAATAGCCACAAACATGGCAATGATGGAAGACAATAACGTTCCCATTATGAGTGGTAGTACACCAAATTGAGGTTCCTGACTTAAAGGTCTTAATACAGTCCCTGTAAAGAAATCTAACAAAGGAACTCTACGGAAGAATTCAAACGTTTCAGTTAATAATGTAAATAAAATGCCAATTGTCGTTAAGATTGAAACCGTTGCAATGAGTAATAACAATTTTGGAATCAGTTTTTCAAAGACACTTAAAAAGTTTCTTGAACTCTTTTTTTCAGCAATTAATTGTTGCACATTCACCGTTTTCCCCATTTTCATTTCCACTTCAAAATTCCCCCCTTCACCCAGTTCCTTCAAACGACTAACGATTATGAAAGCAGAGAAGATGAGCGCAATCATGCCTCATCTTCTACCACTATTTTTGGCTTAATTTAACCCATCAAGGACTTCAATATAAGATTGAATTTCTTCTTCTGGAAGTGGTGCAAAGCCTGTTTCACCAGCGAACTTGTTTACATTATTGACTACGTAATAGGCAAAATCGAGAACTTGCGGCTTTTCTTTTGCCATATCAACATTCAAATAAGTGAATACTGGACGTGTAAATGGAGCATAATCACCAGATTCATCAATTGTATCTAAGCTTGGGGCAACGGGGCCGCTACCAAAATCAACATGTACTGCTTGAAGCTGGTCTTGGTTGTTCACATAATAACCAAAGCCAAAGAATGCAATTCCGTTTACATCTTCTGATACTAGATTAACTAATGTAGAATATTCCTGTTGAAGATTAACAGAGTCAACTAAATCTTCTTTTTCCAAAATGACTTCATAAAAGAACTCGTATGTTCCGTGGTTTTCATTCGGTCCCATTGGCTTAATTTCATCATCTGGAAAACTCGGGTCAAGATCAGACCATTTTGTTACGCCACCATCATGCTTAAAAATACTAATAAGCTGTTCATCTGTTAATTCAGTCGCCCAATCATTGTCAGGGTGAATAACAAATGTTAATCCATCTAATGCAACTTTAAACTCTTGAACTTCGATTCCTAGTTCGTCAGCAAGCTCTAATTCTTCCTCTTTAATTGCACGTGATGCATCGTTAAAATCAGTTCCACCCTCTGCTAAGAAACGTTGAAACCCAGCACTTGTTCCTGCACGGCTCACTTCAACCGATACACCTTGCTGACCATTTAACATGTAATCTTCAGCAATAACTGACATTAACGGATAAACCGTTCCAGAACCGTCTACAACAACACTTCCACTTAATTCTTCAGATGTACCTTCTGATGAATCACTATCTTCTGTATCATCAGTTGTTTCTTCTGTTTCTGTACCACCTGTGTTTTCCTCAGGAGCATCTGTTTCATCCGCAGATCCACATGCTACTGCAACAAGCATTAGAACGGCCATCATTAATAGCATTAATAGTTTCTTCATTTCATTGTCCTCCCTTTTTCTTTAACGAGAATGTGTGTAATAGGTTTCCCTCTCACATTTGCTAGTATAGTCTCGCATTATTAAGAGAGTATGGTTACAATGTAAAGGTTTTGTAAATGAATGTTGAAATCTATCTATATTGGGCATTTGACCTATCAAATAATGTCTAAATTTAAGAAAACTATTCTTATTAATGAGGTACATTGACAACTTTCACCGTAGCAAAGGAACTACTAAAAAAGCACTTAGACATTCGTCCAAGTGCTCTAAATTCATATAATTTATTTCACTATTAATACTGGTTTATCAACCCGCTTAGCAATCTTATGACTCACACTTCCTAATACAAAGGTTTGAAACTTGTTTAATCCACGGCTACCTACCACGACATAATCATAGTCGCCATCATTGGCAAACTTCACAATCGCTGGTCCTGGTTCTCCATGAATAATATGAACTTCATGGTCAATCTGTTTTTCTTCGATTAATTGAATAATCGGGGCTAGCATCTCCTTACGCTTACGAGCGACTTCATACTTACTTGAATGGGCTAAGATATCCGCCTTTGAGGTTGCACCATCAACCGCATAGACGACATCTATCCTTCCACTATTTAACTCTACGAGCTCGATAGCCTTCTCTGCTGAACGAACAGAATGATCAGAACCATCTGCAGCTAACAAAACACGTTTAAACATTGCAACCCCTCCCTCTTTCTATTGTAAACGGTTTCACTCAGAGAGTGAATGGTAAAGTTTATTATTTTTTAGGGCATTTCCATTCATATAGAATACAACCTTCAATTTCACTTATTCCCTTCTCGCGTATGTTCCAAACATCCGATCAGAAGTCTTCATTTATGTTCATTCTATAACTTAAAAACGTTTCTTAATCAAAAAGACAAGCTACATTGAACGATTTGCTCACTATAGCTTGCCTTATTAACCTTAGTGACCTGACGCCTTCGACAACCCACCAATTTTATCTTTTAATTGTTCACTTTCGTTGTTTAAACCAACATAGGTGACCTTAATACCATTCTGTTCAAACTTACCTTCAATTTTATCAAGTGCTCCTATTGCAGAGTCATCCCAAAGATGAGCATTCGTTAAATCTATTACTACCTGTTTCACTGGAGGCTTGAAGTCAAATTGATTAACAAAATCGGTCACAGATGCGAAGAATACTTGACCAGAAACGCGGTAAACCTGCTTGTCTACTTCATTGACATTCACTTTCTCAACGTCTACCTTTGAAATCTTAGCCGCAAAGAAAATCATACTTAATAGCACACCCGCAAATACACCGATCGCTAAATTATGCGTAACAACAACCGTTACGACTGTTACGATCATGACAAGTGCGTCCGTACGCGGGAGCTTATGAATATTACGAACAGAGCTCCAATCAAATGTACTAAATGCAACCATGAACATAACACCGACTAAAGCAGCCATAGGTATTTGTATAACAAGGTTTCCTAACACTAAAATTAAAAACATTAAAAATACACCAGCAACTAATGCCGACAGACGTCCACGACCACCAGACTTCACATTAATAACCGATTGACCAATCATCGCACAGCCTGCCATCCCACCGAAGAAACCTGATACAATGTTAGCAATCCCTTGGCCACGGCTCTCTTTGTTCTTATCGCTTTCTGTATCTGTCATATCATCGACAATGTTAGCCGTTAATAAAGACTCAAGAAGACCAACAATTGCTAACGCTAATGAATATGGCAAAATAATCATTATTGTTTCAAGGGTTAAAGGAATACTTGGAATTAAGAACATAGGTAATGCTTGCGTTAAGTTCCCCATATCTCCGACTGTTGACACATTAAACCCACCAAATATTGCAATGGCCGTAATAACAACAATCGCAGCTAGCGCTGAAGGGAAAGCTTTCGTAATACGTGGGAGTCCATAAATAATAAATAACGTTGCCGCAACTAACACATACATCAACCATGTTGCGCCTTCAAATTGCTCTAGCTGTGCCATGAAGATTAAAATCGCAAGTGCATTAACAAATCCAACCATAACGGAGCGTGGAACAAATTTCATAATGCGTGCTAGCTTAAATACACCGAATAAAATTTGTAAAATCCCCGTTAAAATTGTAGCAGCCAATAAATACTGTAAGCCATGATCTGCAACTAATGTAACCATTAAAAGTGCCATTGCACCCGTTGCAGCTGAAATCATCCCAGGTCGTCCACCGACAAAAGCAATGACGACGGCAATACAAAAAGAAGCATACAACCCTACCATTGGATCGACACCTGCAATAATGGAAAAGGCAATCGCTTCTGGAATCAATGCAAGCGCCACGACAAGACCAGCGAGTACATCTCCCCTAACATTGCTAAACCATTCCTGTTTAATTGTTTGTAAATTCAATTCTACATCTCTCCTATTCTATTGTTGTATAGTGACTTTTGACTCTCACAAAAGTCGGGTCCGTTGTTCACAAGCTGTATCATAACATCCTTTATAAAAATATCAAACTACGATGTAAGCGTATATCATAGATTAAATACTCTTAAATACTCAACGATTCATAGATTTTCATACAAAATCATAAAGTTGTCACATTTTCTACATTACACCCTTCCTTTTTTATCATAAAAAATGTGCAATTTTTTTCTTTACATGTCTTTCCTATTCCCTTGATTGGACTTCTAAATATTTATAAATTAAATTTATGCAAGTAAAAATGCCATAGGCTAGCTCCCCTATGGCATTTCATAATATTACTATTACTAACAGATGTTTATTTCCCTTCCTCTGCAAAGCGTTTGATTCGATCACCAATTTCATCACGTACACGTTGGAAGAAAGCCCATTTTTCTTCATCTGTTCCTTCTGCCTTCGCAGGATCATCAAACCCCCAATGTACACGCTCTTTATTCGGTGGTGTTGCTGGACAAACATCGTTTGCATGGCCACATAGTGTCACAACAAGATCAGCTTCATCTAATAATTCGCGATCAATCGTATCAGACGTTTGCTGCGAAATATCGATATCAGCTTCTTTCATTGCCTTCACTGCATTTGGATTCACACCATGTGCTTCAATTCCTGCAGAATAAACCTCGTATTGATCACTTAAATAATGCTTTCCCCAGCCTTCAGCCATTTGGCTTCTGCATGAATTTCCTGTACATAAAAAGTAAATAATTTTCTTAGACATACTCGATCCACTCCTAGTTTTTTTATAAGAACCTATTGCTTCGAGGTTGTTCAAAGAAGGATAAAACACTCTTTTTGAACAACTCTATAATAGTATATTTAACCATAAATAAAGGCCTACTAATGTTATGAATAAAGTAGGAATCGTCAAAATAATTCCAACCTTAAAGTAATAACCCCATGTTATTTTCATCCCTTTTTGCTTAAGAACGTGAAGCCATAAAAGAGTCGCTAATGAACCGATCGGTGTTATTTTCGGTCCAAGGTCCGAGCCAATAATATTGGCGTAAATTAAAGCTTCTCGCATTGCTCCGACCGTATTCGTATCAGCAATGGCTAGTGCATTAATCATAACAGTTGGCATATTGTTCATCACTGAAGATAAGATTGCGGCAATAAAGCCCATTGAAATCGTACCAACAAATAAACCTTGATCTGCTGTTACTTCAATTAATGAAGCAAGAGCATCTGTAAGCCCCACATTTCTTAGCCCGTATACAACGACGTACATCCCAATAGAGAATACGACAATTTCCCACGGAGCTCCCTTAATAATTCCTGCTGAACTAAGCTCTTCATTCTTTGCACTTCCATTTCGAAAAATGAAATAAAAGATAAGAGCAACTGGCATCGCAATAAATGAAACAGGAATTTCAAGAAACTCACTCGTAAAGTAACCTACTAATAGAACAGTTAGAATGACCCAAGAAAGATTGAATAGCCGTTTATCTTTAATCGCTTCGACAGGCTTTTTCAATTGTGACATGTCATATTGCTTTGGTATATCTTTGCGAAAGTATAAATATAGAACAAGAATACTTGCCCCTAATGCAAAGAAATTCGGCACAACCATCCGTGATGCATATTCAACAAAGCCAATTTCAAAGAAGTCAGCTGAAACGATATTCACCAAGTTACTAACAAGCAATGGCAATGACGTCGTATCAGCGATAAACCCACTTGCCATAATAAATGGTAATACCATCACATCTTTAAAGCGTAATGCTCTTACCATCGCGAGTACAATCGGCGTTAAAATAAGAGCTGCACCATCATTAGCAAATAAAGCAGCAACAACCGCCCCTAAAATAGAAACGTAGATAAACATTTTCAAGCCGTTTCCTTTTGCAAAGCGAGCCATATGTAGGGCAGACCATTCAAAGAAACCAATTTCATCTAAAATTAATGAAATAATAATGATAGCGACAAAAGTCAATGTTGCATTCCATACAATATCCGTAACAGCTAATACATCAGCAAAGCTAACGATTCCAGCGATTAACGCTAAAATCGCCCCAATCGTTGCCGACCAACCGATGGACAAGTTTTTCGGTTGCCAAATAACGAGTACAAGTGTAAATAGAAAGATCACTGATGCTAAAACGATATCCATGTTTCCCCACTCCTATCCTCTACTCACAGCAAACACGTAAGCCGCGTTTCTCTAAGTCTAGTAGTCTTTCTTTTTGATTAGGCAAATGCACCAATAATGATTGAATAAGTGGATAACCTTCGTGGGAAAAGTTGATTCGATAGAAAATCCATTGTCCTTTACGCTTTTCCTCCACTAATCCAACATCTCGTAATTTCCGTAAATGCTGACTGACAGAGGGCTGACTCATATTAAACAGCTCAACGAATTCACATACACAGCACTCATCCTCGTGAAGCATAGCCATCATCGATAAGCGTGTTTTATCACCTAGTAGCTTTAGCCATTTAGCAGCCGTCTCAATTTCAACTTCAGTATAAACATTTTCCATAGCCTCTCCTCCTTTTTTGATTATATAATTATATGCTTATATATGCAATTATTTTATTTATTATTTTCGTTTATCCTTCTTCTTTCCATTTCTAGAATCAATTCCGTTAATAATCTTCTCTGTTCTCTATCATTTGCATAGCATAGTTGATTCCGTAAATCCTGAATGCGATCTTTTTCCTTTTGCTTCAACATAAACGCCCCTTCATACCAATCCTAAACTTCATTATACATGTGTTAGTATTGACGAAATTATATATACTAAACAAAAGGATCGCTTTCAAAGCTTTATGGAAGCTTCGAATAAATTTAAGCTTAGCGTGCTTTCATACGAATTGACCTTACTCTTCAGCAACACTTTTCACTCCACACGAAAAAAAGCTAACAAAAGGTTTCCCCTTTGTTAGCCTATTCTTCTTTATTGAGCAGCTGGATATACACTTACTTGCTTACGGTCACGACCGACACGCTCGAATTTTACAACGCCGTCTACCTTTGCAAATAAAGTATCGTCTCCACCTTTTCCTACGTTCACACCAGGATAGATACGCGTACCGCGTTGACGAACTAGAATCGAACCACCTGACACTGCTTGGCCGTCTGCTCGCTTAGCTCCAAGTCGCTTAGATTCAGAGTCACGTCCGTTCTTTGTACTACCTACTCCTTTTTTCGATGCAAAAAATTGAAGATTCATTTTCAACATGGAATTCACCTCCCAAGTTTATCATTTATTTTAATAAATGCGCGGTATTCCTCAGCAATCGATTGTAAAGAGACAAGCATCCCCTCTAAAAGAAGCTGAATCTTCTCAAATGCTGCTTCATCTACATCAGATGGTACACAACAGCGGAGAAATCCACCTTCTTCCTTTGATTCTACATCTAACTCAATGTCACACAAAGTAGCAATTGCATTAAGTGTACCAATTGAGACTGCTGAAGCTCCTGCACAAACGAGATCTTGACCATATGGACCAGATTCGGCATGACCACTCATCGTAAAACATTCAATCATCAGATCATGATTACGACTAACGTCAACGATAATCATCTTACGCGTTAATCTTTTCGATTACGACTTTCGTGTATGGTTGACGATGACCTTGCTTACGACGATAGTTTTTCTTCGCCTTCATTTTCCAAACAATAATTTTCTTTTGGCGACCGTGCTTTTCAACCTTAGCTGTTACAGAAGCACCTTCTACGTATGGAGCGCCAACTTTGACATTGTCTCCACCTACGAATAAGATGTTATCGAAGCTCACTGTTTCACCAGCTTCTGCATCTACCTTCTCAATGTAGATTTCTTGTCCTTCTTCAACTTTAACTTGTTTACCACCAGTTTCAATAATTGCGTACATTCTCTGCACCTCCTCATAGACTCAGACTCGCCATCCTAGGTAGGAAGAATAATTCCTTTAAAAAACCTATTCTGTGCGGTTGTAGTTGTTTGGGTGCGACCAAATAACTAACAAGCGAAATTGTATCATAATGAATAGACTTATGTCAATTGGTCTTTAAGTGTTCCAATCGCTTACCTGCCTCTTCTAACGTCCCTAGAAAGCGGATAAGCGCTCCCGTTACTAGCCGTTTATTCGGATACAGAAGAATCCTTACACCTAACGCACTCTCTAAGTGCTTTACATGTTTACCGTTCGAACCAGAGAAAACAGATAAGATTGATGCAGGAAGTTCAACAACAATTGCTTCATGCTCTGTTCCTTTGTACTCCCAGAGCTGTCGTTCTAACTCAAAAGCCTGAGCTTCATTAGAGAGAACTACACCTTTACCTTGGCATGTTGGGCATGGCTTAGACAACGTATCCTGTAAGTTTTGTCTCACTTTTTTTCGAGTCATCTCCACTAGTCCTAAGCCGGTAATACCGACGACATTTGTTTTCGTGCGATCCTTCTTTAATTCATTTCGTAACAATCGCACGATCAAATCTCGATCTTCTTCACGACGCATATCGATAAAATCAATGATTACCATACCGGCAATATCTCGTAAGCGCAATTGTCTAACAATTTCCCTTGCCGCCTCTTTATTCGTTTGCCATATCGTTTCATTAAAGTCATTCTTCCCTGTGAATTTCCCTGTATTTACATCAATTACTGTTAAAGCCTCCGTTTGATCAATCGTAATGTATGCTCCACTTTTCATCCACACTTGCCTTTTTAAAGCTTTTTGAAGTTCTTTTTCAATGTGATAGGCTGTGAAAATCGCTTCTTTCTTTTTATAGAGTGTTATTTGGCTCTCACCATTTGAGTAGGAGGACAACCATTCCTTCATTCGCTGGTATTCATCAAAATCATCTAGAACGATCTCTTGAAGACCTTCAAACATATGATCACGAACGATACGTTCCGTTAATGTAACATCCTGATAAAGGAGGCGATTAGACGGTTTTTCTTCGATTCTTTTCTGTAATTGTGCCCATTTCCGTCGTTGATAATGTAATTCTTGCGTAACTTCAGTAGCTGAACGTCCCTCACACGATGTGCGAATAATTAAGCCTTCTTGATCTATGGTTAGTTCTTCCCCAAACGTACGCCACCTTTCGCGCTCCGTTTCTGATGAAAAACGTCTAGAAACACCTATGTAATTTCCATTTGGCATATAAATCATATAGTGTCCTGGAAAGGAAATAATTCCAGTTAACCGTGGCCCTTTAGAACCAAATGCTTCTTTTGTCACTTGAACGACTAATTCTTCTCCTTCATGTACAAATTGAGAAACAGAGCACTGCTTTTTCTTTTCTTCATCTTCAGCATCTGAATGATATGAAAGAAGGTCATCTCGATACAAAAAACCATGTTTGTCACGTCCAATATCAACAAATGCTGCTTGCATACCAGGTAACACTTTCACGACTCGGCCAAGATACACATTATGGACAATTCGCTCCTCGCCTGTTCGCTCAATCATCAACTCAGTCACACGACCATCTTCAATCAGTGCTGCCCGCTTTTCCCTTGTGGCTAAATTAAATACAATCTTTTTCACGATGAAACAAGCCCCTTTTCTACTTCCTTACCTTATTGTACACGATTGTTGGACAAAGAGGGAGCTATAGTCAGAATTGGGTCGGTTTAAGGTCACAAATCCGATGATAAATTCGTTTCCGATCTAAATAAGCTATTCTAATGATCTCTTCATGTAATTGAACATGCTTTCCAATCGCCGGATCAAAATAGTTATATGTAAGCGAAGACCCTCGCTTACAAAACTTAACCGCTTCTTTTACCGTTATCGAATTCGATACGTGCACATTCGCTGACTTCGTAAATATAGGACTCGATTGTTTCCCTAATATGAATTTCATAAATGTGTAATAGCGCTGCTTCCAGTCTAAATAATGAATAATAAGAAGAAAAGTAATTATCATCCATAAATGAAGTGAGAAATAGATAACCGATGCAATGAAACACAGAACAAATAAAAAGAACAGTGATACATTTCTCATAACTGTAATCGCTTTTGCATATGGAAAACGATACATGAACAATAACTGCAAGAGCCTTCCTCCATCTAGAGGTAATATAGGCAATACGTTAAAGAGCAATATCATTATATTATGCCAAATAAATAATTGATGATCATACGTTGACCAAAAGGGGAAGGCTATAAAGTAATAGGACAGGGCCATCATCCAAAGATGCTGGATCGGCCCAGCCAAAATAACGATCAACTCTTCATGAAACGGTTTATTCGACGTATCCTCAACTTCTGCCACTCCACCAAAAGGAAGCAATTCAATTTTATAAATCGTCCATTTGAAAGAGCGGGCAGCCACAGCATGACCAAGCTCATGAATAAATACAATCGTGAATATCATAATCATCTCTTTAAAGTAACCAGTAATGAAGGCTGAGGCAATAACGATCCAAAAGAAAGGGTTGATTTTCACCTTTGTAAATAATTCTATTACAGCCCTAATCAAATGTGAGCACTTCACTTGGATTAATATATTCGTTCTCATTTTTCAATGCAAAGTAAAAAATTCCCCTCTCCGCCCCATCGATTGATTGCGCCGAACCAATTTCCGTCCCTGATTGAACATGGTCATATAATTGAACTTCAATTTCGTCAAGCATACCATAAATCGCTTCAGTTCCATCGTAATGTTCAATGACTACTTCTTTTTCTAATGAGCTACCATCAGTTTGTCCAATCGATCGTACGACTCCACTTTTGACCGACTCGATCCTAGCATGAATATCGGTTTCAATTAAAATACCTTGTCCGCTCTCTTCAAAATCCTCACGAATCGTCCCACTAGCAGGTAATGCATAAACGAACTCCACCTGTTCTTCAGGATCTCCTTGAGCAACATTTGCATCAATAGGAAGCAGTGCTAAAGGTCGGCCAAACTGTTTCTCATACCAGCTAGCAATAGCAGCAAATTGATATTCATTTTCAAATGTATGACGAACAAAATGTTCCACTCTCTCAGACTGAGGAAACTTAGATTGAAAAGCAATGCCAATTAGTAGAAAGAGAAGTCCTGCGACTAAACATCGAAAAATAAAAATATGAACCATATTTGTAGAAGGTTTGGTTTTATTTGGTCGATCAGACGATACAACGTCAACACTTTCTTGACCAAAATCATCATGCTTAGGGCTAGTCATGAACGTTTTACCACGTCGTCGTACTGTATCATCAATTACTCTTCTTCTTGACTCAATTTGTCTACGCACTTTATTCAGGTTCTTCGCCATTTTACCCCGTCCTTTTAGCACATTCTATATTGAACTATATGACTTGTCCTCTTAAGATATTCTCGAATCACAAAAAGAAACTCCGTATTGAAATAAATGTGACCTCCATTTTGCAAAGGAAACTGTTCGCTTTCTCGTTCAATACTCTGATAAGATAAAAGAATACCAATCAAATAAGAGGATACTAAAAAAGTTTGGTTTTTAACTTTTTTGGTGCCCTTATCAAGTAATGGAGGGGTTTCATGGAGAAGCGTAGACTCGGCCAATCCAATTTAATCGTTAGTGAGATTGGTTTAGGCTGTATGAGCATTGGCACCAACATCACTGCAGCAAAGAAAGTGATCGAAGAGGCAATAGATCGAGGAGTCAATTACCTCGACACAGCTGATCTATATGATCAAGGTGCCAACGAAGAGATTATTGGCGAATTAATAAAAGATAATCGAAAAGATCTTATTCTTGCTACAAAAGCAGGCAATCGCTTTGAAAAAGGGAAGGATCGCTGGATGTGGGATCCTTCAAAATCACACATAAAAAGGGCGATCAAAGACAGTCTTCAACGTTTAAAGACAGACTATATTGATTTGTATCAGTTACATGGAGGAACTATTGATGATCCTATCGATGAAACAATCGAAGCTTTTGAGGAGCTAAAACAAGAAGGTCTTATAAGGGAATATGGCCTTTCGTCCATACGTCCAAATGTAATCAAGGAATATGTAAAACGTTCGTCTATTGTCAGTATTATGATGCAGTATAGCTTACTTGACCGACGTCCAGAGGAATGGTTTCCATTATTAGAGCAACATGATGTCAGCGTAGTCGTTCGTGGTGCCGTGGCAAAAGGAATATTAACACCACGACCATTTTCGACATTACCTTCTAAAATACAAGCAAACGGTTATTTGTCCTACACAGCCAATGAGCTAAAGCTATTACGTGAACAGTTAGCCGATTATCCCACTTATTCAATTAATGAATTAGCCTTAAACTACGTTCTTTCGTCAAACGTAATCGCTTCAGTCGTTGCAGGTGCTAGCCGTAAGGAACAAGTAAAAGAGAATGTACAAGCCATTCGTGCAGATCTCTTACCTGCTCACATACTAGACGAATTAAAGCAGATCACAAAAAAAGACCTATACGAGCAACACCGATAACAATAATAACTCAAGTAAGGGCACTGAATAAGTTGATAAGTACTTATTCAGTGCCCTCCTCAGAGCCTCTTATTCCTAGATCTGAGCTATTAGTGCATGATATTTAATTTGTATTTTTGTTTTATAATGATGTACTTGTTACTCTCGCTTGATCAAGTAATATTTCACGGACTACTTGACTAATTTCGGGCATAATAATACGTTCCATTGCCAACTTCACAGCTCCTGTTGCACCAGGCATCGAGAAAATAGCCTTACCATCTCTCACACCAGCAACAGCTCGGCTAAGAATCGCTGCCGTCCCTACTTCTTCAGCAAAGCTTAAATGACGAAAAAGCTCGCCAAATCCCGGCATTTCTTTGTCTAAACTATCACGAACCGCTTCATGTGTCGTATCATTTAGACCAATTCCTGTACCACCCGTAATGAGAATGGCATCAATATCAGCGCGAATAGCAGCTATCTTGATCCAATGCTGAATATGACTGTAATCATAGCCGACCATTTGATACTCCGTAACAGAATGACCTTCTTTTTCTAACATCGAGCGAATAAGCTGACCATTCTGATCATCCTCATACGCTGAAACATTTGATACTGTTAAAACCATACAACGAATTGATTTAGTTGATTCATCCAGGTGCTCATCAAGAGTCATAGATTAATGTTCCTCCCTCACATTTCTTTCTACACATAAGCATATCATAGCTTTTTTAGACTTTGGTTTAAATGACTGAGATAATGCTTCTCATGTTCAAAAAGCGAAGAATATTAAGTCGTAGTCAGCTGACGATCATATAGACGAATTATTCAATCATAATCTAGAAAATTGCGAACAAATGAACATTTTTATACTTTAACAACCTTTCTTTTAGCCAGTTTCGGCTCACCACTCCATCAGAGAGTAACTTTAAGAAAAACACACTGCTTTTCTTGGTTTCATCGTGCCGTTTTACAAGTCCATTAAAAAAGTGAAAATCGGAGGCCACTGAAAAAGTTTGGTTTTAACTTTTTCAGTGGCTTTGAAGTAATGTGCGTAGCCGTTGCCCGATTTTGAAAGCCTTGCAATGAGTGGGTTTCTCATAGCAAGGCGCGCAACGAGCGGAGCCATTACTCTTCCTTGAGTTACTAGAAAGGACTTTTTCAGTGACCTCGAAAATCGCACTTGTTCAGTGGCCTCATGAAAAACAAAGGTGAGACCCCGCAGTGCGTAGCACAAGGAGTCTCACCAGCTTCCCGTGGAAAGCGAAGTATATTTCAGGAGCGTTATTTGTACCACTGTGTATTTGTTCGGTTTCTCATTTAAAAAACACTTTTGACCCAACCTCTAGCAACGAGCGAAGCCATTGCTAGTCAAATACTTCATTTTAGGTTATCTCACACTAAAAAATTGCTTAAGCTTCGCCATTACTCCTTTTGAGTCATCTAGAGACATAAGTGGGACGGTCTCACCAAGAATTCTCCGTGCAATGTTTCGGTAAGCAATCGATGCCTTACTTGTTGTTTGAAGTGCGATCGGTTCGCCTTTATTCGAACACTTTATGACTTCATCATCATCAACAACGATACCTATCAAATCAATGGATAGGATCGAGGCAATTTCATCAACATCGAGCATCTCACCATTTTTCATCATATGGGAGCGAATACGGTTGACAATCAGACGAGGGGGTTCAATATCCTCTTCTTTTTCTAATAAACCTATAATTCGATCCGCATCTCGTACAGCAGATAGCTCTGGTGTTGTTACAACAATAGCACGATCAGCCCCAGAAATTGCATTACGAAACCCTTGTTCAATTCCTGCAGGACAGTCGATAATGACATAATCATATTCTTGCTTTAGTTCCAGTATGACCTTCTTTAATTGTTCAGGCTCAATGTCTGTTTTATCTTTTGTTTGAGCAGCTGGCAGTAATGATAAACAATCAAAACGCTTGTCCTTAATTAAAGCCTGCTTCAACTTACAACGCTCTTCAATGACATCAACCAAGTCATAAATAATGCGGTTTTCTAAGCCCATAATAACATCCAAATTCCGAAGGCCAATATCTGTATCTACTAAACAAACCTTCTTACCTGTTAGTGCAAGAGCAGTTCCTAAATTTGCGGATGTCGTTGTCTTTCCAACTCCACCTTTACCACTTGTAATGACGATCGCCTCTCCCACGTTCATAACCCCTTTCTTCCTATTCCATTACCTGATCTACATACTTGCTTAGATGCCGGTGTGTATGAACAAGTTGCTGCACCCTACCAATTTGTAAAGACTGTGTCTTGTGGTCAATATATGCAGATGACATAATCGCTTCCTCTGCTGATTCGAATAGTTTGATTTTGTCTGCAATTTTTAACTGAGAAGGATTAAGAACAGCCGCAGAAATAACTGCATCCTCATTTCCGTTTACTCCCGCATGTGCTATTCCACGAAGTGCTCCCATTATATAAATACTACCAGATGCTTGTAGCTTCCCGCCAGGATTTACATCACCAATGAGTAGAATGTCTCCATCAACATTAATAACTTGTCCTGAACGAACAATACTTGTGAGAGTTATCGTTTGATTTTTACGTTGAATCGTCTGAGCGTCTTCATTGGACAAAACGTGTGAATAAAATCCTTCAATTGCCAATTTACGTCCATTCGTAATAATCGATTCTATTTCTCCCTTTTGCTCTTGTTGTAAATAACGGTATCCACTTTCAACCTTTACGAGCAAATCAGGTCCGTCTGAAAGTTGGTAATGCTTCGATGAAAGCTTGTCCTTTAACTCCTCTATTAAAAGGTCATAGGAACAGAGATCATCTAACAAAAATACCAACCCTTCTTTTGTTCCTTTAATCGTAACATGTTGCTTCTTCGGAACCATTACTGTGTTCACCTCTGTCTCACTCACCTTTTGTCACTATTCACCATTATGAGTTTTATATATAAGAGAGATACGAAATTGTGCTAATGAAAGGGTCGTTCCCCACACAACAACGCAATGATATAAATGTCAATAATGATACATTCCACATAAAATGAGAATTTTCCTCTTTTCTTTCAGACTTTCTTTTTTGCTACTTATTTCAACGATTTCTAACCATCTCCTGCTTTAGTACATATTGCATAAGCTTCAGAAATGGAAAATAAATTAAAATAGCAAAAGCTGTATTTAATACAACGCTGGTTAACACGCGCTCTTGCAGAAATACGCGATGTTCTATATCAGCTAGTCCAATTAATGCATACAAGCCATATTGATAATATTCAAAGAACACTAAAGCGGCAATAATGATCGCCAATTGTACGAGAAACATATCTTGAACTCTTTTATATGGAAATACAAAAAAGTATCCAATTAAAGCAAAACCGAATAAATAGGCCCCCAATAATTGGGTGTAGACGACATCGTATATAGCTCCAACAATAAGTCCATATACTAAGCTAACAGGTCGAGTAAAATGAATCCCAATTAAAATAATAAATACGATCATAAAGCGCGGTACAAACACATACGACCATTCATGATGATGAGGAACAAATAATTGAAAGAGTGTACCTTCGATCACAAAGAAAAAAAACACAATGAGAGGGATATAAGCTCGACTCACTCGTTTTCCTCCTCTAACAATTCAGTATCAAGAGTTCTACTAGTCCGTTCAACGACATAGACATAATCTAGTGAATAGAAATCAGCAGTCGGTTTAATATAGGCATTTTGTGTTAAACCATATTCATCTGGTTCTACACTAACCACTTCGCCAATTAATAGCCCGCTTGGATATACCCCACCCTTACCAGTAGTCGTCACCATTTCCTCTTCCTCAATCTCTGCTTCTAAATCAATCTTACGCATGATTAACAGACCTCGATCTTCATCGTACCCTTCAATAAAACCGTTAATCGTTTGATCTGAGGAAATCATTGCAGATACACGATTTGTTCGGTCATTATCACTTAACAATTGGACTCGTGAGGAGAATTCACTTACTTGTTGAACCTTTCCAATTAATCCGCCGGTTGAATCAATCACACCCATATTCGCTTCGATACCATGCTCTGAACCTTTGTTCAATCCGATGAATTCGGTCCAACGATCTGGGTTTCGATGAATGACAACAGCTGAACGAATTAAATAGTCATCTAAACTTTCCTCAAGCTCTAACATATCCTTTAACGTTTCGTTTTCATTCCGTAATGTATTGCGTTCAATGGAAATTTGCGCATACTCATCTAATCTAGCTTTCAATAATTTGTTTTCTTCATAGACTTGTCTCATATCTTGAACATTTTCAAAGAAACCCGCAATCATGTATGCGGGTTTCATGAAAGCTGTCTGTACCCAAGCAACAGAGTCTCTTATCACTTGCTCCGGACCGGATACGGCTTCGCGATCGCGCATAGAGTATCCAATCAAACCAACTAAAATAATAATACTGACAAGAAGGACAATGAGCTTTTTATTTGAGAAGAAGGAGGACATCCCTGTCACCTACTTACAATTTTCGATCTGATCGTGATGTAATGCCATTCTTCGAGCGGAACAAGTGTATATTTTCCAACGCTCGACCTGTACCAATAGCCACACAATCAAGCGGGTTTTCAGCAACTACAACTGGCATATTGGTCTCTTCACTTAACGCACGATCTAAATTACGCAATAACGCACCACCGCCTGTTAGTACGATGCCACGATCCATAATATCGGCAGCAAGCTCAGGTGGTGATTGTTCTAATGTGTTCTTAACCGATTCAATAATCGTTGTAACTGTATCCGATAATGCTGCAGAGATTTCGTCCGCTGTCACTGTAATTGTTTTCGGTAAACCCGTTAATAAATCACGACCACGAATGTCCATATCATCTACACCTTCAGAATCACCAGCTGAACCAACCTCGACTTTTAGTGATTCTGCCGTTCGTTCACCAATCATTAAATTATACGTTTTCTTAACGTATTGGATAATAGCATCATCCATTTCGTCACCAGCAACTCGAATGGATTGACTTGTCACAATACCACCTAATGAAATGATCGCTACTTCAGTAGTACCTCCACCAATATCAACAACCATACTGCCCGTCGGCTCCCAAACAGGCAGCTCAGCACCAATTGCAGCAGCAAAAGGCTCTTCTAATGTATATGCTTCTTTCGCTCCCGCTTGCTTCGTTGCATCTTCAACCGCACGCTTTTCGACGGCTGTAATACCTGATGGAACACAAACCATCACAGATGGTTTACGAGTAAATAGTGAACGAGTTTTCAATGCTTGACGAATAAAATACTTCAGCATCGTTGCCGTCGTATCGAAATCAGCAATAACCCCATCCTTCATTGGTCGAACCGCTACAATATTACCAGGCGTACGTCCGATCATATTCTTTGCATCATTTCCAACTGCCTCAATTGATCCAGTATCTGTGCGCAGAGCAACAACAGACGGCTCCCTCACAACAATTCCCTTACCTTTTGCATAAACAAGTGTATTAGCTGTCCCTAAATCTATACCTATATCTCTTGAAAAACCACCAAACATCTATGTATCTCCCTTCAATCATATCCAAAATCGTACGATTCATTATATCGAATGTTTACGAAAAAAAATAGCTTCAGTTCCCCGAGTTCTAAAAAAAGTCATAAGCTTACACTTACCATTCTCTATGTTACCACTCTTATCTCTCCTGCGCTATCCTCAAAACGGACGATATTTCAATTATTTTAAACGTAACCCTTCTCCTTAAGACTGATAAATCGTTGATCACCGATAATAATATGATCTAACAATTCAATCCCTAATACTTTTCCCGAATCGGCCAACCTCTTTGTTACATCAATATCTTCACGGCTTGGTGTTGGATCGTAGGGTCGATTATATGCGCCTTGAGAAAGAAGCAACACAGGTTTCATCAATCTCCCTCAGAACCGTACGTACACCTTTCAATGTATACGGCTCGCCGATTGATTCTATTCACATTTTCATTAAAGGTCTCTAAGTTTCAAAAATGTATATCCAACTTCTGTCCCATCCTTCTGTTTGTCCCAAATCATCAATCGACCTTGGCCATTCCTCTTCATTCTTAATGCAACCTTTCTTGAAGTACTTCTCCTTTTGCAGGCGATTGTCTTAACGAAACTTCCCTCAGCATAATAATACAGCAGTCGTAGCAGCGATCGATTAGAAGCAAGCTTGTAATAAGAAGTCATACGAAGCAATTCAGCATTAAAGATTTGAATAATACTTGATTCTGATTTGTTAAGAAGGCTAGGTCGATGAAAAATTTTCTTCTGTTCAACATCTCCATATCCTATTTTCCGAATCATTTGTTTCATCTCAATATAAGGAATTTGTAACGAAATAAAAGTCTGATCTCTACTAGCATCTCTCTTTACAACAATATCATACTGAAGAAATCTCGATAAGTTGCTCATATGACTAATATTCGTCTCAATACCCTTACTTACTGAATACAATTGGTTCATATGTTTTACTATGGTTAGCGCATCAAACTTCCTCCCAGAAACACCCATTCTAAAATGCTCGTTATAGCGAACATAATAGATCGCCCTTTTCATGCTTGTCCAAATTTGCTGAACAGCAAAATCAACCTGTTTCAGAAATATGCTTATACATATGCTTCGAACCATTTTTTTATCCGTAAAATCGTTCGTATGCTCCTTTTCCCATCGTTGCTCAATCGCTATAAGATCAATGATGAATGTAATAAAGCGTTCATCATCAATCTTACGAGAAAGGAAATTTGTTAATTGCGTGCTAAGCTCGACATCATTTAATCGAATAGCTCCTTCCACACACCACGTTACTTTCACAAATGTTTTTTGCAAATAAGACAATGCATCATGCTCATGTTCTGCTACAAACATATTTTTTTGCTCCAATGATGGATAAATATGAACCAAAATGAGTTTTAGGACATCTGCTAGTAACGGATAAATCGAATGAATATACTTACTATTTGTCAATTTCCCTTGTTTTAAAGTATTGATAAGCTCGTCCAGCATATGTGTCGATATGTGATGCTTGTATCGTTTTTGTGAAAGGACTTCTTCCCATAGTGAACGCTTATACAATAATCTATAGCAATCAACAATTTTACGACCTTTTCGTGAAGCATTGTGAATGACGTCTAGCTGTTGCAATGGATCTTTTGCCAACTTCATGACTCCTTCCATTTAGACGTTTATCATCAACCTTTCTCCCTTTCCCATGCCAAACTCATTACAAGCAGACTTTGAGTACTACGGAGAATCCGTTACCTTATGCTAGTATTAAAGCACTTAGGCAATCCCTGAATTATATGCTACATTAGTTTCGTAATGGTTAGGTATCCTGTTCGACGTTTTTCTCGACTCGAGAATAGTAAGATAGACTTTGCTATAGCTCATGTTCAGGTGATACATGGCTATTCCATCTTCATTGCCATATAACGATCGTAGACAATGGTGCACCCTACACCCTTCCGTCTAGGATTCAAGCAGTCTAGCCTTTACCATACATTACTTGGCCTGAAGAACGGACTCGACTAGATCGTTTTGCCGTCTCTTCTCCTTTTCCCATCATGCTATTGTCCCTTATTTCGTTTCCTCATAAGGTGAGAGGGTAGCCATAGAATCACGCAAAGAATTCTAAATCAATAGATTACTAATGAGGCATATCGTACAGGCGCACACCTGATGGGTGGTTATGCAAGCATATTATAGAAGCTGCTGAGCGTTTAAACGCTTCTTTGAACACCTCTCTTGGGTGCACAATGCTTGCATTCAAGCTACCAATGAAGACCGTTTTACGGAGGAGTACTTCGTTCTTAGTATTAAGGTAGAGACAATCAAAATGCTCTTGTTGAAGAAATCGCATATCTTCCATGACATAATTAGCGACATCTTCAGGAGAACGAATGACATATCGCTCTTCAGTCTTTAAGCAATGAATTCGTCGTCCAAGCTCGATGGCAGCTGCTAGTTCCACTGCCTTCACTTCACCAATTCCATTAATAAGGCAAAGTTCTTCAATAGCAGCATCTTTTAATTGGACGAGACCATCAAATGAAGTAAGAACTCGCTGTGCTAATTGGAGTACGGATTCATTCTTCGTACCATTACGTAATAATATCGCAATAATCTCTTGATTAGATAGTGAACAAGGACCTAACTTTATCATTCGTTCTCGAGGTCTTTCTTGCCGAGGAACATCTTTGATTAGTAAGGTTGATGGGGGCAAATGGGAACACTCCTCTCAAATATTAGGCTGTCCCTTTGAAGGATGCGTTCGATTATTTTTTTAGGAGGGGAGTGATCGAAAAGGATTGTAATGCGCGTATCGTTTTGGCTAGCGGTAACCCCATTACTGTATAATAGTCACCTTCTATACGTTGCACAAAATAAGCTCCTAAACCTTGAATTCCGTAAGCGCCTGCTTTGTCAAATGGTTCACCACTTGTGATATACCACTCGATTTCTTTTCGGTTCAGCGGATAAAATGTCACATCGGTCTTATCAAAAAACGTCGTCACCATATCACGAGAATATATTGATACACCTGTATAGACTTGATGAGTTATTCCTGATAATTGAGTAAGCATTCTCTTAGCATCTTCTGCACTAGTTGGTTTACCCAGTATGCTTCCTCTGTCAGAAACAACCGTGTCAGCTCCTAATACAACATCTTGCTCGTATCGCCTCCAAACATCTTCTGCTTTTTGTTCGGCCAATTGCATCACAAATTCATGTGGTGGCAATGGATCTACAACTTTCTCTTCTTTTTCACTTGCTTTCACAATAAATGAAAGCTTCATCTGCTCTAGGAGTTCTTGTCGCCTCGGGGAACGTGAGGCTAAAATGAATGGCTTCATGAAGGGTCACCTCGACAATTGTTTTACTCTATTGTACAAGGTATTAATAAGAATACCAAATTATGTGAGAACAAACAATAAAAAATCGCTGATGAGTAACTGATTTCTTTCATAAAATAAAACACGCAGTAGCTTCCTATCTAAGCACTACGTGTTAACAATTTTATGATGTTATTATCTTCATATAATATTATATCCTAGATTAGTATCATCTATCTCATTGCTTGAATAAGTTCCTCATACGTTGTAATTGACTCTAGCAACGTTTGTTGGCCCTTCCATAGTTTCTCTTCATCGGCAGCATTTGTAAAATCCTTCAAATGATCCTTCGCTGTTATTAACTGATCACCGATCGTTAAAGCTAAAGGCTGTACCTCCTCGTTTAATTGAGCAAAAGCTTGATTCCGTTCCTCTTGTAGCGAATCAATTGATGCTGATAACTGCTCTATTCTCTCATTCGTAATCATCGTTCCCCCGTTCAGACCATCAATCGATAACTGCACCATATCGTAATAAAGGGTCAATGCATTTGTAAACCATTCATACACCTCTTGTGCTTGTCCGGTTATATGATCTCCTTCTACCCGATATGATTTCAAATACGTATCTTGACCATATCCTTCATAAATTTCGTTTATTTTCGTTGCTTGAGCACGATCTCCTGCAACCCCAATAAACATATAGATAGGATCAGTACTAGTCGTTATCGTTGCAGCAAATCCTTGTTCTTGAATGGATTGCACACTTTTTTCAGCTTGGTCCAATTCCGTAAATGCTGCGCCTTGTACCACTTCAATCGCTAAATTAGGCATTCCTTCTTTCTCCTCAGAGAAGGTTGGAACAGCACCTGTTGACTGTTCTGACATCTGTGAAACATTCATATCATTTCCCGTAAACATATTTAAAATGACAAGACCGAGGCTTACACCAACGATGATCGCAGATCCTAGTGCAGCAACTAGCATATAAGGGAACGTTTGGGATTGAGAGTGGGGCTTTTTCTTTCTTTTATATGGAATTTTCGGACTTTTCTCGCGATTCCCATCATCCCAATAAGGCTGCTCATTTCGCTGACGTACCTCCTGCTTTTCTCCAAAATCAATGACATTATCTGGGGGCGGAATAAAGGCATATTGGTTATCTTCTTTTTCGTTTGTAGCTGCGACTGTCCTTTCTTGAACATGACGTTCTTTACCGTTTAGACGTACAGAGATTGACCGCTTCTTTTGCTCCAACTTTCTTGCACCCCTTCCTATCATTTGATTAACAGTTATAATTCATTCTATTAATATAATCGAATTGATAGAACTATAATTTAAAATATTTATTGTGATCAGAGAAATATATCGTATGCTTATCGTTTATGTTAAGAGTTTTTTACACAAACAGAGCTAAAACGGATAATCCAAAATAATTGATATACAATTCTAATAGTGAAGAACCGTAAAAATAAGCTAAGATTGTTCCGATTACAATGAATGGTCCAAATGGAAAAGGCTGTCCTTTTTTCACCTTTCCTACTAACATTCCTATTATACCAATGATTGCCCCGATTAAACACGAAAAGAAAAAAGCTACTAATACTTGCTGCCAGCCAAGGACCATACCTATAACACCAAAAAGTTTCACATCCCCTCCTCCCATTCCACCTCTACTAGCGATTGCAATAATCCAAAGCAATAGGAAACCTATTATCCCACCTAAAAGAGGACTCCAACCCGAAGTCAGCGGAGCAATCGTATATCGCAAAATAATGAAAAGAGGAAAGAAAAATAGAAGCACATGATCTGGAATAATCATATAGCTAATATCACTTACTACTACAATCATGAGAAGGGAAATAAATAAAAGAGCCACAAAAAATTCAGGAGTTAAATGAAAATTCCAATAAGCCAATACAAACAAGAAGCCCGTTAATCCTTCAATAATTGGATAAAGCGATGATATACGTTGCCTACACATTCGGCAACGTCCTTTCGTAAACAAAAAGGAAAACAGAGGAATTAAATCAACAATGATTAAAGGACGTTCACACGTTGGACAATGTGAACGAGGGCTTATGATCGATTCCTTCTTCGGAACACGTAATCCAACAACATTAACAAACGACCCTACCACCATTCCTAGCAGAATCAAGTAGCTCATTATTACGATATTCATAGTGTATGTACCTCAAATAATTTTAATTAGGAAACTTTTTACTTGTTACTCTAAAATATTTGTTTGAATTATTACTAAAAAGGAAAAGAGTTAGTCATTCTTTACGAATGGGAGGAATGGAAAAACGCGAGTTGTATACAATACAGATTCATTTCACGTCACAAAGTGTGACCATTACTGAGGATTCAATTGATGTGATGCTCATACGTTTACATTTAACTTACTATTTTTATTTTATTCTATTATAGAAAGTAATTACAAGCAATATGAGGCCCGATCATATTAGTTATAGAGAGCTTTTTCAACTTTAAGAAGAGGCTGGGACAAAGTGGTTTAACTAAAAGACACGCCGAACAATGATAGATGGTGGACGTAAACCGCTCCTGAAATATACTTCGCTTTCCGCGGGAAGCCGGTGAGCCTCCTCGCGCTTCGCACTGCGGGGTCTCACCCTTGTCTTTTCATCCCGCAGGAGTCTACGTATATTTCATCCGCTACGTTCATCTTTTGTTCGGGTTTCCAGATAGACACTTTAGTTATGTCCCAGCCTCTGTCCCTTCACCTTTCCATTAACCATTTTCTTACTTCAGCTATGAAGTACAATGAACCACATATGATTAATAAGCTGTTATTATCTACGTCTTTTTCTCTTTCTAGAATGGCTTTTTTCCAATCGTCTTCAGCACGCACATCTCTGCCCATTAATGCAAATGGCTCGTACAAATCCTCTGAACTCGACGCACGAGGAAAAGGAAACGTTGTGAACGTCACATGCATTTGTTCATGAATGAATGGCTTCATTAACGATGTAACATCCTTTTCCTTTGTCATAGCAACAACCATATAACATGTATAGCCTGCATAGTGCTGTTTTAGCGTCTCTGCCAAAGCACGAAATCCTTCTTGATTATGTGCTCCATCCAATATAATCGTTGGATTCTGTTGAATGACCTCGAACCTGCCAATCCATGAGGCCGACCTCATCCCGTCCATGATTTCTTGTTCACCAACCGGAAATCCTTTGTCCATTAATCGTTCAATGACTTGTATGGCAACAGCAGCATTATCACGCTGATGAGGACCTTTTAACTGAATCGTGATATCACGTTGACTTTTTCCACTATATTGGATCTGTTGATCGACTGGTGAGCTGTTAATCATCGCAACTGTAAAATGCTCTCCTAGCTCATAATACTTCGCGTCCTTGTCTTTTGCGATTCTTTTTATGACCTTTTTCGCTTCTTCCTGTTTCACACCTGAAACGATCATTCCTGCTTTTTTAATAATTCCTGCTTTTTCTGCAGCGATTTCTTCTAACGTATGACCAAGTACGTGCATATGATCATATCCAATGGATGTGATCACTGAGATGAGTGGTTTCACAACGTTCGTAGAGTCGAGCCTTCCACCTAACCCTACTTCTAGTAATACAAGATCCGTATGAACTCGTTCAGCAAAATAGACAAAGGCTATTAATGTAATCACTTCAAATTCAGTTGGTTGATCATCTGTTTTTGTGACTAACTCTTCGACAAAAGCTTTTACTTTATTCGTACAATAAACAAGATCTTCTTCAGATATCGGCTTCCCATTCATGGTAATTCGCTCTTCAAACCGTTCAATGAATGGCGAAGTGAATGTTCCAACGTTATATCCAGCCTTTTCATACACATGACGCATGAAACTAACGGTTGATCCTTTCCCGTTCGTTCCAGCGACATGAACGATTTGAAGATTTCTTTCTGGATGATCTAACTTCTCCAATAGCCATTCCATCCGCTCTAACCCTGGCCGAACACCAAATTGTAACAGCCTATGTATCCACTTAATCGCTTCTTCTCCTGTTTTCATTCAAGTCATCCTCCCAATGGCGCCTAGCAGAAAGCTTCCTGATCGTTAATATCTTTTTTAGAAAAAGGGATCGCACAACTATACTAGCTAAGACAAAGAGAGCATTGAAAACGTTCGTTTCTTCCTCTTTTTTGAAATCCTTTAAGCAGTGTGCGAAACCGTCATCCATTTTAAAAAGCTTGATACGATTGAGTTTCTCGTATCAAGCGGGTAACGAGTGAAGCCATTGCTAGTAACTCAAAGGCACTGAAAAAGATCGTTTTAACTCTTTCAGTGGCCTCATGACATCACCTTCTCACCTTAAATGATGATTAATCCTTCAATTCCGAAATACGTAATCGCACAGCAGCACGCCTTGCTTCATAATCTTCCTTCTTAGCCTTTTCCTCTTCAATCACTTTCTCAGGTGCTTTAGCTAAAAAGCCTTGGTTGTTCAATTTCTTTTCTACTCGTTCAACTTCTTTATCGAGTTTTTGCAGCTCTTTTTCTAAACGAGCGATTTCGGCATCCAAGTCAAGTAAACCAGCTAACGGCAGGTACAATTCTACCCCCGTTAACACTTGTGACATAGATTTCTCTGGAGCAGATAAGCCAACAGCCATCGTTAATGTTTCAGGATTACAGAACTTCTCAATATAGCTCTTTCCACGATTTAGTTGGTCCATCACTTCATCTGTTGAAGCATGAATAAGAAGCTCGATTTGCTTACTCATTGGAACATTTAGTTCCGCTCGTGTATTACGTACAGAACGGATAATATCTTTTAATAAGTCCATATCCTTTACAGCTTCATCAAAGATCCATTCATCCTTCTTAACAGGCCAAGAACTAACGGTTATAGATTTACCTTTGTGTGGTAGATGTTGCCATATTTCCTCGGTAATAAATGGCATCATCGGATGTAATAATCGCATCGTCTCATCTAAAACATACGCTAATACGGAACGAGTCGTATGCTTGGCTGCTTCATCCTCTCCGTATAATGGTAGCTTCGCCATTTCAATATACCAGTCACAGAAATCATCCCAAATAAAGTTGTAGAGAATTCGGCCCACTTCACCAAATTCATACGCGTCCATTAAACGAGTCACGTCACCAATCGTATGTTGAAGTCGAGTTAGAATCCATTTATCAGCAATTGATTTTTCACCTGTTAGATCAATATCCTCAACTTTTAACCCTTCCATATTCATTAAAGCAAAGCGAGAGGCGTTCCATATTTTGTTGCCGAAATTCCACGTTGATTCAACCTTTTCCCAATAAAAACGCAAATCATTTCCCGGGGAACTGCCTGTCGATAGGAAAAACCTTAATGAATCAGCCCCGTATTTTTCGATAACGTCCATCGGATCGACACCATTCCCTAACGACTTACTCATCTTTCGCCCTTCTGAATCTCGTACAAGCCCATGGATTAATACATTCTCAAATGGTTTCTTATCCGTAAATTCTAACCCTTGGAAGATCATACGAGAGACCCAAAAGAAAATAATATCGTAGCCTGTCACTAGGGCGTTGGTTGAATAATAACGGTTATAGTCATTTGAGTCTTCATCAGGCCAACCCATTGTCGAGAATGGCCAGAGCGCAGAGCTGAACCATGTATCTAATACATCTTCATCTTGATCCCAATTTTCACTATCCTCAGGTGCTTCATGTCCAACGTGCACCTCTCCTGTTTCTTTGTGATACCAAGCCGGAATTCGATGCCCCCACCAAAGTTGACGTGAAATACACCAATCACGAATATTTTCCATCCAACGTAAGTACGTTTTCTCAAAACGATTTGGGACAAAGTTCACTTTGTCCTCTTCAGACTGTTGCAAATCGATTGCAGCATCAGCTAATGGTTGCATTTTCACAAACCATTGCGTCGACAAATACGGCTCAACAACCGCACCGCTTCGCTCTGAATGGCCAACCGAATGCATATGCTCTTCAATTTTGAAAAGAACGCCTTGCTCCTGCAAATCACGAACAAGCTGCTTACGACATTCAAAGCGGTCAAGACCTTGATACTGACCAGCATTTTCATTCATCGTTCCATCTTCATTCATGACGAGAATACGTTCTAAGTCATGACGATTGCCAATTTCAAAGTCATTCGGATCATGAGCGGGTGTAATTTTCACTGCACCAGAGCCAAATTCCATATCGACATAATCATCGGCGACAATTGGAATCTCCCTACCTGTAATCGGAAGCGTCGCCGTCTGACCAATAAGGTGTTTATAACGTTCATCTTCTGGATGAACAGCAACTGCTGTATCACCAAGCATCGTTTCAGGTCGTGTCGTCGCTACCTCAATCGAACCTGACCCGTCTGTTAATGGATAACTCATATGATAGAAGGCACCTTGAACATCTTTATAAATAACTTCAATATCTGATAAGGCGGTTCTCGTTTGCGGATCCCAGTTAATAATATATTCTCCACGATAGATTAACCCTTTTTCGTACAATGAAACGAAAACTTCTCGGACAGCCTTGGAAAGTCCTTCATCAAGCGTAAAACGTTCACGTGAATAATCAAGTGAAAGACCTAGCTTCGCCCACTGATTACGGATAAACGTCGCATATTCTTCCTTCCATTCCCATGATTTCTCTAAAAAGGCTTCACGACCAAGCTCATAACGGCTTGTCCCTTGTTCCTTTAGCTTCGCTTCAACCTTTGCCTGTGTGGCAATCCCCGCATGATCCATTCCAGGTAACCATAACGTATCATAGCCTTGCATTCGCTTCATACGAACTAATATATCTTGTAAAGTCGTATCCCATGCATGTCCTAAGTGTAGCTTACCTGTTACATTCGGTGGAGGAATGACAATTGAGTAAGATTCCTTATCTTCTCCTCCTGTTGCTTCAAAGAATTCCCCTTCAAGCCAATAAGAATACCATTTCGCTTCGGTTTCCTGTGGATTGTATTTCGTCGGCATTGAATGTTCTTGATTTTCCATATACACTTACCTCCAACCTTTTTCTATGTAGCTTATACTGAGAAAGCAAAGTGAGCTGAATCAGCATAAAAAAACTCCCTCATCCAAAGGACGAAGAGAGTTTGATTTCGCGGTACCACCTTTGTTTGTAGTCAAAAAACTACACACCTCAAACTGTTAACGGTCAGCTCCGGCTAGCCTACATTTACTTTCAGCATAGCAGCTCCTAGGCGACATTCAACTCATACATCTTAAGAAATCTCACAGCTATTGATTTCTCTCTCTGAAAGGTTCTGAGCTTACTCTTCCTATTCTTCGCAATCATTATATGTGATTATATTTTAGTTGATCTGTTTGTCTACGTCAAGAACAGCTCGATCCACATTATTACTTTCCTATACATCTTAATCACCCAAAGGAAACAAACCACATAATGTAGTAGTATGAGAAAGCTAGAAAGTGGGATGACCATGTTCAATAAACGATACCAACCGTATAAGCCTCCTTACCCTGGACGACCGAATTGGTGGTTAAAATGCAAGCTCATGTTTATGCAAATATTAGTTCCACTCATTATTTTCCAGCTCATTCGAACCTTATTATTTCCAACAACATTCGATGTCATTTTACTAACAATGATGATTGTCTTTTATTGTTCATTAAAGCTGAAATTATTTTAGCATAACGCAAATAACGATAGACACAGAAAAGATCACCTTCTTTTCTGTGCCATTTTGTTAAATGAATCACTGCTTTTCTTCATCTGGAACGATGATCAACTTTTGTGTGATTCGCTGCACTCGGCGCATCGACATTAATCGTTTTTCTAAACGTTGAACGTGTTCTAGCTCTTTCATCGATCGATGTGAATGCACATAAGCTTCCACTGCAAAAGCAATCGGCTCTGGAAAGTTCAAATAGGCACACGTTAAGTATTTTTCTTCTTCAAGTAAAGGTAAATGTCCCTCATATCTCATAAACCAGGTCAAAATATCATCATCTGACCAGTACCCCTTTGAAAAGCTATATCGGCAAAAGCTCGCTAATTCTCGTGCTGGTGTGTCAATCGCTGCCCGTTCAAAATTCAATAACAATGGCTCATTTTCATTATTAAAAATCGCATGGGAGCGTTGCATTCTTCCATGACAAAGCACGGTTCGATACGTTTCCTTTTCTAAACATAGTTCATACCATTTCTTTAAGTGCTCCTTCGCTGTTTCAGCCATTTGATCTAACATATATGCATGCGTTAAAAACGTTAATTCAAATGGTGACATATAGGTTCTCTTTTCTGCTTGATCAGCAAATCGAGTTAATTCTAGTCTCCTAAGCTCCCATCGTTGTAATAGTTGATTATATGACTGTTCCACATTCTCTTTTAAAAAGGGCTGTGTTTTCACTGTTAGACGATGAATCGCTCCAAGCTGACTAGCTAGCCTTTCTTCCTTCGATTCTCGTGCTGTATATTCAACAGGCTCAATCCAAGGCATAACATAATAGGTGTGCTGATGTGTTGATACAGTGTATTCTCCATATTTTGTTGGTAAAACAGGAACAAGCTTGTTATAACCATGCTTCGTTAGCTTCTTTAAGGAATGTATAAATTCATCTGCCTGATGCCTTGAAATGTTTGATTCCTTTAAAGCGAACACTCCACGATTTGTAGTCACTTTTTTTATTTTTCCTAGCTCTTCAATTTCTTGTGGATATAAATCATAATAATACAAAATTGATTCGTAGCTCATGTTACAGACACCTTCTTTTTATCGATCATCTTACTCATCATACGAACTAGCTGTTTCGAAATATCCCATTCCTTCTTTACAAGCTGAAACCTTTCCTCCAACGTTTCTCGATCGATCGCTCCATCTCCCACATTTATTTGCCAGTCGTTTAATTCATACGGTTTGAGCATTTCTGCAAGCATTTGAATCGATTGCTCTCTCTCAAGCTGATTGACTATTCCCTGCATTAGTTTCTTACAGGATTGCTCACCCTCTTCGACATACCAATTACGGAGGAATCGAGCTATATGTTCATATCCAACAACAGGTACTTCCATCGTACCAACCCAATATAGAACCTGGGCAACAGACCTCATTTGATCGGTGGACATCATTGGATCAAGATAAGGCAATGGGGTTGAATCTGTTAGTTCCATTAAGGCATTCGCTTTTTTCTCTCTCATTTCTCCTTCTCGGATGAGGAATTCACACTCCATTCGCCTATTTTCCTCTAAATGAGGAACATAGGAATCCCCATTTTCATAGAAGCATTTTGATACCGGTTGAGGAATAATGTTCGTCTCTGTTCTTAATCCATATTGAATGAATGAAACAATGGCTTTTGCAATGATTGGTTCTTGTCCGCTTATCGGATAGCGAGCAACCACTTCATCATGAGCCGTTATATAACCGTCTTCATGCTCAGCATATGGCTTGTGATTCCTCGTTCTTAGCATTCGATCCATTAGAATATAAGGCGTGTCACTGCAGTGATCACGCCAAGAAATATGCCATTCTAATAGTTGTTTATCTTCCCAATATCGAATTCGTTTTAAGCCTTTATCTGTTTTAATAAGCTCGTTATTAATGTACGAGACGTCTCCCCAGTTATAGTTTTCTTGTAAAAAGTCGATCAGCATGTTAAACGACCCCTTTATGATTCAACCGATATCGGAATATACAGAATCTGTCCTTCCTCTACTTGCTCTCCTTGAAGACGATTCATTCGAATCAATTGACTCATACTAATATCATAGCGTTGGGCAATCATTTCCAACGATTCATTTTCTTGAATGATACACATCTTCCACTTTGAAAATCGCTCCTCTCCCTTAGATAACATTTTCGTTAAGTAAAGAGCATTTTCCTCACGAGGCTTTTTTTCGTCGACTTCCTCAACATGACCATGATCTAATTCTTGCTCATTACTCGAAGTTGGTTGGTCGACCGTTTTTGGTTTCGCCAGCTCTTTCAATGGCGAGATGTGAATATTCATTTCCTTCTCTTGTTCAACCTCTTGCCATTCTTCTACAGGTTCTTCTAATTCATCATTAGAACGATCCACTTCTTCCACTTCTGCTTCACTAGCCAACTTGAGGTCATTTTCTGATTCACCCACGACTGAGCTGTTACTTTCTGAAGACGTTTCTTCTTCCTCCTGTAACTCATTGCCTTCCTCTTGATAAGCTTGCTCTGCAACCTGTTGTCTCACTTCCATTTCCTTTTCGATGCTTTGCTCCTTTTTCGCTTCAAACGAAAAAGCAGTCGTTGTCGCTTCCTCTTTTTTTTGCTCATCTTCCTTGACTCTATCAACTGCATCATCTTGTTTATACGTCATACCACTAATAGCAATATCAGCTGTTAACTGGATGCAACTCGGCTCAGGTAAATCGTAATCAAATGATTCAACTTGAACATAAACATCATCTAAATTTTGAATTCGATTACTTGGAATCGTTACGTCTATTGGGAAATAATGTTTAATTTCACCAACTCCGTTAGAAGACACCCTCACATCTCCTACTGATCGAAACGAAACCTGCTCTTCTAACGAACCTTGCTCAAGATCTACCTGTTCCTTTTCCGAAGAACGATATTCACCTAGCAGGCGTAACCCCCCTCGAATATAAACATGGGCATCGCGCTCTTCAATCATAATTTCGGGTTCTAATGACATCCCAATCACTTCTTCTACTTCTTCCCCTTTATTCAACCAAACGGATTCCTCAATTGAAAACGATAGTTTAGATGGATGTTCTAATGACACGCTTCATTCCTCCTTGTCATAATCATCTCGTGCACAGTATGATTCGTTCCCAGTCAGTACAATACCACTCTATGACAAGTCCCTTTCGTTTATGCTAACAAACGATATTTTTTATGAATAACCTTTTCAGAATGAAGCATTTCCAAGAAATTAATAAGCAGGTTTCTTACAGACAAACGTGTAACATACGAAGCCGATGGTACCCACAAATCCATTTCCAAATCCCATGTCTAAGCACCCATCTTATAAATTCTGAATCAAAAAAAAAGCGCATAAAAAGACCATTCATCTTTTCATGCACTCTTCTCATCTAGTTATTTTTTCAATAAAGCAAATGCCTTTCTTGCAGCTTCGATCGTCTGATCAATATCTGCTTCCGTATGCTTCGTTGATAAGAACATTCCTTCAAATTGTGAAGGTGGAAGGGAAATTCCTTGCTTCAGCATTTCTTGAAAGTAAGCAGTAAAATAGTCTAAATTAGACGTTGATGCTTTTTCGAAATTCGTAACTTCTTCATCCGTAAAGAAAAAGCCAACCATCGAGCCAGCTCGATTAATCGTATGCGGTATCTCAGAGGCAGTCGCAGCTTCTGATAGACCGTCAGCTAGTCGTTTCCCCAATCGATCAAATTGAACGTAATCATCCTCCGTTAATTGCGATAGCGTTTCATAGCCCGCACACATCGCCAATGGATTCCCAGACAAGGTTCCCGCTTGATAAATCGGACCGCTCGGAGCAATCCGCTCCATTATTTCTCGTTTACCACCATAGGCACCAACAGGTAATCCACCACCGATCACTTTTCCAAGACACGTTAAGTCTGGTGTAATACCAAAGCGACCTTGAGCGCAATGATAACCGACTCGAAAGCCAGTCATCACTTCATCAAAAATTAGCAGCGTTCCATTTTCTTCTGTCATTTTTCTTAACTCTTCTAAAAATCCTTGCTGCGGAGGAACGACACCCATATTACCTGCTACAGGCTCAATAATGACACCAGCTAAATCGTCGCCAAATTGCCCAAATACATAACGAACACTTTCAAGATCATTATACGGGACGGTAATTGTATTTTTCGCTACCTCTTCTGGGACACCAGGACTATCTGGTAGCCCTAACGTCGCTACACCGGAGCCAGCCTTAATTAATAACGAATCACCATGACCATGGTAGCAGCCTTCAAATTTCAAAATTTTACTTCTCCCTGTATAACCACGAGCTAATCTTAATGCACTCATCGTCGCTTCTGTACCTGAATTCACCATTCGAACGACTTCAATAGAAGGGACTCGTTCAATGACTAACTTCGCAAGCTTCGTTTCAAGCTCACTCGGTGCTCCAAAGCTTGTCCCTTTCTCAGCCGTTTCTTTTAATGCTGAAATGACTTGAGGGTCGGCATGACCAAGTATTAACGGACCCCATGATAACACATAATCAATGTATTCATTTCCATCCACATCATAAATACGAGTACCTTCACCTTTTTCCATAAAAACAGGATCCATTTTGACCGATTTAAAAGCCCGGACAGGACTGTTTACCCCTCCTGGCATTAACGGCTTCGCTTCTTCAAACGCTTGCTTTGATTTTTCAAAACTAGGCATGTTCATGACCTCCTCGCTCTTCACGCAACCAATGAGCTACATCTTTCGCATGATACGTTAAAATTAAGTCCGCTCCAGCTCTCTTCATACTAACGAGCTTCTCTAATACAATCTCTTTCTCATTAATCCAGCCTTGCTTGCTGGCTGCTTTTACCATCGAATATTCACCACTTACATTATAGGCAACGACAGGTGCACCAACATGATTCTTCACTTCTCGGATAATATCCAAATAAGATAAAGCCGGCTTCACAATGAAGAAGTCTGCCCCCTCTTCCAAATCTGATTGTGCTTCACGAATCGCTTCAAGACGGTTAGCAGGGTCCATTTGATACGTTTTACGGTCACCAAACTTCGGTGAACTATGTGCAGCATCACGGAAAGGGCCGTAGAAAGCAGATGAATACTTAACAGCATACGACATAATCGGAATGTCTTCGTATCCAGCTTGATCAAGACCTGTTCGAATGGCCACAACGAAACCATCCATCATATTAGAAGGTGCGATAATATCCGCTCCTGCCTTAGCTTGTGAAATCGCTGTTTTCGCTAATAAATCTAATGTTGTATCATTCAAAACGTTTCCATCTTCAATGACTCCACAATGGCCATGGTCCGTAAACTGACAAAGACATGTATCAGCTATAACCGTCAGTTCAGGATGATTTTGTTTGATTTGGCGGATCGCACGCTGAACAATGCCTTCCTCATGGTAAGCAGATGAACCGACATCATCCTTCTCATTTGGAACACCAAAGACAATAATCGCTTCAATTTGTAGATTCACAGCTGACTGTACTTCCTCATCAAGTAAATCCAATGACCATTGGAATACATTCGGCATTGATGGGACTTCATTTTTTACATTTGTACCTTCTGTTACAAAAATCGGATAAATAAGATCTTCGGTATGCAAATGGGTTTCTCTTACTAAATTGCGAATCGCTTTCGATTTCCGTAAACGGCGATGACGTTTAAATGATAAATCCATTGTTTTTCTCCTCCTTTACGTGAGCAATAATCGCTTCGACTAGTGCATCAATCGTATAGTTAGTTGGCATGATATCGACTTTCATCCCTTCCATAAGCGCTGTCTGTTTCGCAATCGGACCAATACAAGCAATTTGACTACTCATGTTTGGTAGGTCAATATACCGTTCTTGACATAATTGACTAAAATGACGAACAGTAGAAGAGCTTGTAAACGTTAAAATCGTTGGTGACTTTTGTAAGGCCCTTTCTACGTCTTCTCCATTAACAGGGCAATACGTCTCATAGACGATAATTTCCTTAGCGTCCACTCCTAAATCAGCTAATCCTTCTAGTAATGTCGCACGCCCTAATTGGCCGCGAGTAACGAGCACTTTGTCATTCGGCTTTAATTCATCTTTCAATACTTGTAGCAAGCTTTCTGCGATGAACTCACTAGGAAGTAAGTCTGCCTTTAATCCATATGACTGTAAAGCATCTTCTGTCTTTTCACCTACAACAGCAATGTTAAAATGCTCACGCTGTTCTCTAATTTGTTCCTCATAAGCGTGTATTGTATAGTGAACACCATTTGCACTCGTGAAAATGAGCCAATTCACTTCATTAAGCTGTTTGATCGCTTTACTTAATTCATCTTGATTTGTAGCTCGAAATGCGATGAGTGGTAATTCGATCGAAATACCACCCTCATTTTCAATTCGGTCGACCAAGCTTTGAGACTGTCCCTCTGCACGTGTCACTAAAATTCGCTGACCACTTAAAGGCCGTTTAGTCATTCTTGCTCAAGCTCTTTCTTTACTTGATCTAAAATATCCTTAGCTCCTTGATCTAACAGCTTTTCCGAAGCCGTCATACCAACTGCAACTGGATCAGAGCCAGAAACCGTTTCCTTTAAAAGAATACGACCATCAGGTGAGCCTACTAAGGCAGTCAAGGTGACATCATTATTGCTCACCGTTGCATAGCCTGCAATCGGAACTTGACAACCACCTTCCATTCGATGAAGAAATGTTCGTTCAGCTGTCACAGCCTTTGCTGTCTCATCATCCTGAATGCGTTGGAGCAAATCAATCAGCTCTTGGTCATCAGAACGACATTCTAAACCTAGCGCCCCTTGTCCTACAGCAGGTACACAAACAGATGGCTCCAAAAATTCCGTCACTAAGCTCTCTGGAAAATCGAGTCTTTTTATGCCAGCAGCTGCTAGTACAATTGCATCAAAACTCTCTTCACGGAGCTTACGCAAACGCGTTTCGACGTTACCGCGAATCCATTTTACTCTTAAGTCCGGCCGTTCTGCTAATATTTGCGCTGAACGTCGCAAGCTACTCGTACCGACAATGGCTCCAGCACATAAATCAGCCAGCTTAATGTGGTTATTCGAAATGAATGCATCACGAGGATCCTCACGTTCCGTAATGGATGCTAACGTAAAAGAGTCCTGCAATACAGATGGGACATCCTTCATACTATGAACCGCTAAATCAATTTCCCCATCAATGAGTGCTTGTTCAATTTCCTTGACAAATAACCCTTTGCCACCGACCTTTGAAAGAGTGACGTCAAGAATTCGATCTCCTTTTGTCACAATTTTCTTTACTTCAAAATCAAAAGGAACATTTAATGCCTTCAAACGTTCGATCACCCAGTTCGTTTGGGTTAACGCTAAATTACTTTTTCGTGAACCAATGACGATTTTCCTCATGCTCAACCTCCAATTACCAAGATTAATACCAAATATGAAAATTTGAGTATTGACCTGATAAGAAATAATTAATTAACAATATAAGAAAGCTAGCAATCGCAAGCAATGCCATATTATAGCCTCTTATCAATCTGACCACTCGTAAATATAAATAAACCCCATATATGAACAATACAAACAAGGAGCTAATCACCTTTGCATCAAGTAATGGGATTTGACCTAATTGACTATATCCCCAAACAAAGCCAAGAATTAGACCAATTAAGAGAAGCGGCCAAGCCCCTAATATCGAAAAGAATGAAATCGAATCTAGCTTTGACAAGGCTCCAAATCTGCCTAATTGCTTACCCCATTTTTTCTTTTTAAGCATATGATGCTGGATTACATACAGCAATTGGCAAGCAAATGCCACTGTAAAACCTGCATATGACAACATTATAATTGAAATATGTATAATAAGTAATTCTGAAGCTAGCAGCTCCGATAATGCTGGTGGAACATCCTGATCCGGTGTGAATAAGCTAAAGGTCATCATGCTAAATCCAATCACATTTGTAAAAAAAACGAGAAAATCGACTCGGAAATACCAATTAATGACTAATGACAACGTGACGATCAACCAAGCATAAAAAAATAACCCTTCAAATGGCGTTAGTAGCGGCACTCGACCTAACTCAAATAGCCTTACGATAAAAAAGGTTGTTTGGAGAACCCAAACAATAGAAAGCAACCAGAAGGCCATCCGATTGACCTTCCGGTTGTTCTGTAAAAAATCAATAAAATAACCAAACACACTGAAGCTATATAAAACAATCGTAATAGGATAAATCCAGTTCATATATCAGTCCTTCTTTCTTAAGAACGGACAACCGCTTTATGCTTCGTTGCTGCTACATGCTCCTTCTTAGTTGCTTCCCATTGCTTTTCTACTTTCAGAATACGCTCTTCCTCCTCTTGTGACGCTAATTCATCTTCAAGAGCAAAGATCGTCGTAAATAATTCTAATGCTTGATCTGCATCCTCTTCTCCAGCCAACTCCTTCACTCTCGTAATCGGATCACGAAGTAGTTGATTGACAATGCTTTTTGTATGCTTACGCAATACTTTCTTCTCTCGATCTGATAGATGAGGCAGCTTACGTTCTATGCTTTCCATCGTTTCAGCTTGTACGTTCAAAGCCTTTGTGCGCAAAGCCGTAATAATAGGTACGACTCCTAGCGTCGTTAACCATTGACTAAAATCCGCTAACTCGAGTTCGATCATCAATTCGATCTTTTCAGCTTCACGTTTTCGTTCCGATAAGTTCGCTTCAACAATATGCTGTAAATCATCAATATCATATAAATACACATCGTCAATTTCAGCTATACGCGGGTCTAAATCTCTAGGAACGGCGATATCGACCATAAATAATGGTCGGCCTTTACGTTGCTTTAACGTTTGGCTAACCATCTCTTTCGTCACAACAAAGTCGCGCGAACCTGTTGAGCTAATAAATACATCCGCCTCAATTAAAGATTGCTCTAATTGTGAGAACGACTTCGCTGCTCCTCGGAACTGTTCAGCGAGCACTTGAGCCTTTTCAAGCGTACGATTAATGACTGTAATCGCTTGAGCCCCGTTATCGTGCAAATGCTTTGCCGTTAATTCACTCATCTTTCCAGCACCAAGCAAAGAAACTTGCTTCCCTTGAAATTGTCCAAAGATCTTCTTCGCAAGTTCAACCGCGGCATAGCTAACCGAAACGGCATGCTCGCTAATTTCTGTCTCTGTATGAGCTCGTTTTCCAAGAGTAATGGCCTGCTTAAACACTTGGTTAAAAATCGTTCCAGTTGCTGCTTCTGATTGAGCTAATAGAAAACTCGATTTCACCTGGCCTAATATTTGTGTTTCGCCAAGAATCATCGAGTCCAACCCGCAAGCTACACGAAACAAATGTTCAACGGCATGTTCATTTTCACGAATATCTAAATAAGGAGTGAAGTCTTCCTTCGGTAATTGAAACCAATCCGCTAAAAATGTCTTTGTATAATGACGACCTGTATGTAGCTGGTCTGCCACAACGTATACTTCTGTACGGTTACAAGTCGAAACAATTGTGCATTCTAAAATACTTTTCATTTGTCTTAGCTGTAATAACGCCGTAGGAAGCTCAGATTGTTGAAAAGCGAATTTCTCTCTCATTTCAACTGGTGCCGTTTTATAGTTAAATCCAACAACAATAATATGCATCCTGACGTTCACCCCCTTCATTCATGTCCATACAATATCTCTTATATGCTTATTTCTATATTCGCTCGCAAATTGCTCTCTTCTTCTCTCTATATCACTCATATATTATAACATGTCTATGTCTAAGCTCAAAAAAATTTTGTGAACAGTTCATGAATCTATTCTTTTATAATAATCATTACAATTTAATAATTCAACCATATTGCTTATATTTTTAGTTTGGTCTAATTATTGGAAAATATTACGTTATCTTTTTAAATACCTAACATAAATTGACCTCACCGCTTTTAGCAGCAGCTCATGATAAAAAAGAACCTACGATCATGTCGTAAGTCCTTGACGTCATTTTGAACAATAATATAATATCGTTTTCCACACTTGCTCTTTCCCATATGCCGTTTCAGAAGAAAACAACAGTAACGGATCAGCGTCTTCTTTTTCCAAATCCTTTTCAATGATTTTGAGATGCTTTTGCCATTTCCCTTTTGGAATCTTATCACATTTTGTCGCAATAACGATAACGGGAATGTCAAAATGCTTTAACCAATTGTACATCATTTTGTCATCTGTAGACGGAGGGTGACGGACATCGATAATTTGGACAACTGCCTTGAGTAGTTCCCTACTTTCAATATACGTCTCAATCATTCTCCCCCATGCTTCTCGCTCAGTCTTCGGAGCCTTCGCATATCCGTAACCAGGTACATCAACAAAGTAAAGTTGTTCATTAATTTCATAAAAATTCAATGTTTGTGTTTTACCAGGCCGCTGTGATGTTCGCGCTAACGCTTTACGATTAATCATCTTATTAATAAATGAAGATTTCCCAACATTTGAACGACCTGATAGAGCAATTTCTGGCAATCTCGTCGTCGGGTATTGCTCTGGCTTCACTGCTACATGAGCTAAATCAGCTTTCGTTACTTTCATCTTTTTCTCCTAACGCATGCTCTAACACTTCGTCTAAGTGGGAAACAGGGATATATGTTAAATCTTCTCGAACACTTTTTGGTACATCCTCTAGATCCTTTTCATTATCTTTTGGAATAATGATCGTCCGTAACCCAGCACGATGAGCACTCATTGACTTTTCTTTTAAACCACCAATCGGAAGCACACGACCACGCAATGTCATTTCCCCAGTCATTCCTACTTCCTTTTTCACTTTACGTCCTGTTAATGCTGAAATAAGAGCTGTTGCCATTGTAATGCCAGCAGACGGACCATCTTTTGGTGTCGCACCTTCAGGAACATGAATATGAATATCATTCCGTTCATGAAAACTTGGATCAATTTCCAATTCATTTGAGCGTGAACGAATATAACTAAAGGCCGCTTCAGCAGATTCCTTCATCACATCTCCTAATTGTCCTGTTAACGATAGCTTTCCTTTTCCTGGTGCAACAGACACTTCGATTGAAAGGGTATCTCCCCCAGCTGATGTGTAAGCTAATCCAGTCACAGCCCCGACTTGATCCTCAACCTCCGCCATACCGTAGCGAAATCTCGGCTTCCCTAAATAAGCTTCAATTGTATTTTCAGTTAAAATAACTCGCTTCTTTTCCTTTGAAACGATTTTCTTTGCAGCTTTTCTACATAATGTAGCTAATTGTCTCTCTAGGCTACGAACGCCAGCTTCACGTGTATAATAACGCACGACCTTCTTAATCGCTTCTTCCTTCATTTGAAGCATTCCTTTTGTTAACCCATGATCCTTCATTTGTCTAGGAAGCAAGTAGTTCTTGGCTATTTGAATCTTTTCAACTTCTGTATAACCAGCAATTGAAATAATCTCCATTCGATCTAACAACGGACCAGGAATCGTCGAAATATTATTAGCTGTCGTAACAAACATGACTTTAGACAAGTCATACGGTTCTTCCACATAATGATCACTAAATGTATTATTCTGTTCCGGATCAAGTACCTCTAGCAAAGCAGCAGAAGGATCACCACGGAAATCATTAGCCATCTTATCAATCTCATCTAATAAAAAGACTGGGTTAATCGACTGAGCTTTCTTCATCCCTTGAATAATCCGACCTGGCATTGCACCGACATATGTTCGACGATGACCACGAATTTCCGCTTCATCACGAACACCACCAAGTGAAATACGCACGAACTTTCGATCAAGTGAACGAGCAATCGAACGCGCTAACGATGTTTTACCGACACCAGGTGGCCCCGCTAAACAAAGAATCGGTCCTTTGAGCTCTCGTGTTAGTTGCTGGACTGCTAAATATTCAAGCACCCGTTCCTTCACTTTCTCAAGACCATGGTGATCTTCGTTTAAGATTTCTTCAGCACGAATGACATCGAGCTGATCCTCGGTTTCATACGACCAAGGTAATTGGATGAGCCAGTCGAGATACGTTCGAAGTACAGAGCTTTCAGCAGAATTAGCTGGCATTTTTTCAAAACGATCTAATTCCTTTAAAGCCTTCTCTTTCACATTGTCAGGCATGTCGCCTTCGCTAATTTTATCACGAATTGTTGCGACCTCACCTGATCGTCCTTCCTTATCACCAAGCTCCTTTTGTATCGCCTTTAATTGTTCACGCAAATAATATTCTTTTTGCGTCTTTTCCATTGATTTCTTTACGCGCTGTCCGATTTTCTTTTCGAGTCCGAGCACTTCTTGTTCATTATTTAAAATTTCTATGAGCTTAACAAGACGTTGCTTTACGTTTGTTAACTCTAACATAGTCTGTTTCTGCATAAGCTTCAAAGGGAGATTCGCAGCGATGACATCAGCAAAGCGCCCAGGTTCTTGAATATCCTTTACAATCGTCACCGTTTCATTAGACACCTTTTTAGAAACTTTCGTGTATTGCTCAAACATCGTTAATATGTTTCTCATTAATGCTTGAGCCTCAGTTGTCGCATATGGCTCCTCATCTTCTAGTACAACGGCTTCAACATGTAAAAATTCACTCTTATCAATATACTTTTTAATACGTGCTCGCTTCAGTCCTTCTACGTGAACACGCACTGTTCCATTCGGTAATTTTAGTAGGCTTTTCACTTGTGCGATCGTTCCTACATGATAAATTTCGTCTTCTTTTGGATCATCAATGGAGATTTCCTTTTGTGTTGATAACAAAATCTCTCTATCTTCTTCCATAACCTGCTCTATCGCTTGAACTGATTTACGTCTTCCAACATCTAAATGTAACACCATAGCAGGAAAAACGAGTAAACCACGTAACGGTAGCAGCGGAATTCGTCGGATCGAATCGACCATCCGCAAACACCTCCATCCTATTCCGATAACTAATCCTAGAATATAATTCAGCTTTCAAAAAAGCATGATCATATACTCTTGTATAATTCTATCGTACCTTAGCACGTTTTGTCTAACGTTTACACTGGAGCAATAGTCGGGTTTAACCCGATACTCGCTGGGCGAACCGCTGCTTCCTCTATATCTAGAGCTAGTTCCAACACTTCATCTAAGTGTTCAACAGCGATAACCTCAATTTCTGTTATTTTCTTTATAAGTGCTTGTTCGTTTTCTTTCGGTATAATGACTTTCGTTGCTCCTGCTAATTTGGCAGCTTCAACCTTGGCTACAACGCCTCCAATTGGTTTGACTTTACCATGAATCCCCAGCTCTCCTGTCATTGCTACTGTATTCTTCACTTTATCTCCTTGGATCGCCGAATAAATTCCTGTTGCAATGGCAATACCCGCAGATGGCCCATCAACAGGTCCACCACCTGGAAAGTTCACATGAATATCGTAATCATATGTAGGAATTCCCATACGGCGAAGCACAGTTACAACATTCTCCACAGACCCTTTCGCCATACTTTTCCTTCTAATTGAACGCATTTGATTACCTGTACTTTCTTCCTCGGCAATTCCTGTTATATTAACCGAGCCTTTGCCGATATTTTCAATTACATTTACTTCAATTTCTAATAAAGCACCTAAATTAGGTCCATAAACAGCAAGACCATTGACGAGTCCTATCGTTGCATTCGCATGAATTTTTCGTTCTGGACGAGGTGTAAGCTGGCTCGCATGTAAAACCCATTCAACGTCTGATAATTGAATCTCCTTACGTCCATCTGAAGTTGCCACCCCTGCTGCGATTTGAACAATGTTAACAGCTTCACGCCCATTTGTTGCATATTTTGATATACGTTCAATTGCTCCATCTTCAACTTGAGCATTTATTTTATCCGCAGCTTTTTGTGCAATTGCTACAATTTCCTGTGGGTGTAAAGCTCTGAAATACACTTCTAAACAACGGGAACGAATCGCGGGTGGTAATTCACTAGGTGTCCTTGTTGTAGCTCCAATTAGTCGAAAATCAGCAGGTAATCCTTTTTGAAAGATTTCATGGATATGACGAGGAATCTGTTGGTTTTCAGGATTATAATAAGCACTTTCTAGAAATACTTTACGGTCTTCGAGGACTTTTAACAATTTATTCAATTGAATGGAATGTAGTTCCCCAATTTCATCAATAAATAGCACGCCACCATGAGCCTTTGTTACTGCACCATGCTTCGGCTGAGGAATGCCGGCTTGACCCATCGCACCTGCACCTTGGTAAATCGGATCATGAACGGAACCTATCAAAGGATCAGCAATCCCTCGCTCATCGAAACGTGCTGTCGTACCATCTAACTCAACGAAAACAGCATCTCTAGCAAAAGGAGAGTCGGCATGCTTTTTAGCCTCCTCTAATACGAGACGAGCAGCCGCTGTTTTCCCAACTCCAGGTGGACCATAAATAATGACATGCTGAGGATTTGGGCCACATAAAGCTGCACGTAATGAACGTATCCCTTCCTCCTGTCCAATAATATCATGAAAAGAAGAAGGACGAACCTTTTCGGCTAGTGGCTCACTTAAAGAGACCGAGCGCATCTTTCGTAATTGTTCCATCTCTTTTTTTGACTCCCTATCAACCGAAACCTTTTGATTGCGTTGGCTTTTTAATAAATTCCAAAAGTAAACCCCAATGACAACACCAAAAAACAACTGAATAAGCAAAGCTATACCTGTCCAATTCATAAAATAACCTCCCAGAAGTTTCATTGTTCCATTAGTATGACCGGGAAAAACATCCCTAAACAAAGAAACTTCTGTAAGAAAACGCTAAGAATTGATTTTCTTTCATGATTAGCGTAATAAGATAAGCTAGTCTGGAACCTACTTAAAAAAGCGCTTCGGATTAAGTCCGAAGCGCTTAACATGCTATTCTTTTATGCACTTTCCTTTGGTTCTGTCTTCGATAACGTCATTTCAGTACCATCCTCAGTTAAGAGAGTTGGGGCTTTGTGCTCTGTAATACATTTATCATGAATGACACATTTAACAATGTCATCTCGCGATGGTAGATCAAACATAACATCAAGCATAAGTGTTTCAATAATGGAACGTAATCCACGTGCACCCGTTTTTCGTTCAATCGCTTCATTCGCAATTTCACGTAGAGCTTGTTCAGTAAATTCTAATTCAACATCATCCAATTCAAGTAACTTCTTATACTGCTTCACGAGCGCATTTTTCGGTTTTGTCAAAATTTCAACTAGAGTATCGACATCAAGTGGCTCTAAGCTTGAAATAACTGGAAGGCGGCCGATAAATTCTGGTATAAGACCGAAGCGTAATAAGTCCTCTGGCAACACTTTTGCTAAATACTCTCCTGGCTTTAAGTCTTCTTGCCTCACTTCTGAACCAAAGCCAATGACTTTCTTGCCGAGTCTTCGCTTAATAATCGTTTCAATGCCATCAAAGGCTCCACCACAAACAAACAGGACATTCGTCGTGTCTATTTGAATAAATTCTTGATGAGGATGCTTACGTCCTCCTTGCGGTGGTACACTAGCTGTTGTCCCTTCAAGAATTTTCAGTAAGGCTTGTTGAACCCCTTCACCTGAAACATCACGTGTAATTGAAGGATTTTCTGACTTTCGTGCTACTTTATCGATTTCATCAATATAAATAATTCCCTTTTCCGCTTTTTCAACATCATAATCTGCTGCTTGTATAAGCTTCAAAAGAATATTCTCAACATCTTCCCCTACGTAACCCGCTTCCGTTAAAGAAGTCGCATCTGCGATCGCAAATGGAACATTTAGAATACGCGCCAGCGTTTGTGCAAGTAACGTTTTCCCACTACCTGTTGGTCCAATCATACAAATATTACTCTTAGCTAGCTCAACCTCATCTGCTCGACTTAACGAATTAATTCTTTTGTAGTGGTTATAGACAGCAACAGATAGTGACTTTTTGGCACGATCCTGACCAATGACATAATCATCTAAAATTTGGCGAATTTCACTCGGCTTTGGAACCTCTTGAAATTCAACTTCTTCTTCTGTACCTAATTCCTCTTCTACAATCTCCGTACATAATTCAATACATTCATCACATATATAAACACCAGGACCAGCAACAAGCTTACGGACTTGGTCTTGAGTTTTCCCACAGAAAGAGCATTTTAACTGCCCCTTTTCCTCGTTAAATTTAAACATGCAATCACCCCTCAAAAAATATTGTACCATCCTCACGCATAAAATGCTTTTATGAAGACTTATATATACAAATGGACATATAGCTCATATATTTGTAAGCTTCAGTTAAGTTTGATGTCAATAACCGTTTATTTCCTATATGCCTCCTTACCGTTATTTCATTACTCTTTAACATAAGCATCGTTCATTTGGAACAGCTTATGCTAAAACAAATATTATGTATGGATTGATTATACATTCAATATTCACATCAAAAAACCCTTTTTCTTGGATGAAATTATCAGCTAATTTCTATGCTTTTTTCATCTATGTCCGTTTGTTCTAATTAGCTTTCACCATTATGACAAAGCTCATACATCATTCAATGTTTGAAGCAAGGCAGTATTGAAAAACAAGGCACGAAGAATCGCGCCTTGTGTATGAACTTTATTCACTTTAAGCTCATTATATTCTTACTTTTTGTTTTCCACTAAGAATTCTACAGCTTTTTGTACCTTCAAGTCAGCTTTCAAACTATCTACTCCACCTTGTGCAGCAAGAAGACCTTTAATCTCATCAGCAGAACGTTTATACATTTCCGCCATTTTCTCGATTTCCTTATCCACATCTTCATCAGATGCTTCTAAGCTCTCTGCTTCGCTAATCGCTTCTAGCGTCAGGTTCATACGCACACGCTTTCCGGCATCCTCTTGGAATTGCTGACGCATAGCAGCTTCATCTTGACCAGAGAATTGGAAGTACATCTCTAGGTTCATGCCTTGTGCTTGAAGACGTTGCTCAAATTCTTGAAGCATACGATCAACCTCAGAGTTAACCATAGCCTCTGGGACATCAATCGTTGCATTTTCACTCGCTTGTTGTACAAGTGCATCACGAACTTGGTGATCAGCTTGGTGCTCTTTATCCTTTTGTAGCTTTTCTTTTAAAGAAGCCTTTAATTCATCAAGTGTTTCCACTTCTTCATTCGCATCTTTTGCAAACTCATCATCTAATTCTGGTAACTGCTTACGCTTAATATCATGAACCTTCACTTTGAACGTAGCTGGCTTTCCTGCAAGATTTTCAGCATGGTACTCTTCAGGGAATGTTACTTCAACATCCTTCTCATCACCAGCTTTTAAGCCAATCATTTGCTCCTCAAAACCTGGAATAAACTGACCAGAACCAATTTCAAGTGAATAGTTATCTGCTTGTCCACCTTCAAATGGCTCTCCATCAACAAAGCCTTCAAAATCAAAGACAACTGTATCACCTTCTGCAATTTCGCCATCTTCTAGTACAACTAGCTCTGCTTGACGCTCTTGAAGTGTTGTTAATTCAGCTTCAACATCCTCATCTGTTACGTTCGTGTCAGGTTCTTCAACTTCTAAGCCTTTATAGTCACCAAGTTCAACCTCAGGCTTCACGGTCACTTTCGCTGTGAAAGTTAAGTTGCTTCCCTTTTCCATCGTTTCAATATCAATTTCTGGACGATCGACTGGCTCAATTCCTGCTTCTTCTACAGCTTGAGCATACTCTCCTGGTAGAAGGATATCTAGAGCATCTTGATATAGTGACTCTACACCAAATTGCTTTTCAAATAATGAACGAGGTACTTTTCCTTTACGGAATCCTGGTACATTAACCTTCTTAACAACTTTCTTAAAAGCTTGATCTAGTGCATCATTCACTTTTTCAGCTTCTACTTCAACTGTTAATACTCCTTCGTTTCCCTCTTGCTTTTCCCATTTTACAGTCATATTCTATTCCCTCCAACTTAATTACATCTGCTACATTTCCGAACCATTCATTCGTTCTATAGTCTTTGACAACCACTCTAGTATACCATAACGTTTGCTCAATTCAAATATTACTATTTTTCCAACAAATATCTCTATTAGTATAAGAAATCAGTAATGGCATAGTATGATACTCATTCTTGTAAAGGAACTCACTGATAGCAGATTCCCTTTAAAATGCCCAAACCCCAAATCAGTTCGTGAAGAAGGAACATCTATTATTAAACCTGGTAGACAGAAGCTTCCATTTCCATGACCTCTTCCATCTTTTCGAGCAATCGTTCTTGGTCGATACCTTCCATTTGCATGACCTCTAGACATTCTAAGCCTATTCGTTCTGCAGCGCAAGCATAAAATACACATCCCCAAAATAAATCCGCTTTTGGTTCTGGATAGTGAGGATAAATCGCTAGCATATAAGTAACACAGAGTTGCCTCGCTATCTCTAATAAAATCGGGTCTTCACTTTCAACTAACTGTTCTAACTTCTTTACCACATCTCTTTGAAACGCTTCTAATCCATCCTGGTCAATTTCACTTGGGTTCACTTCGAGCGTTTGTGTTCCCTTTTTATATGTAATCTTAGTATGTAAACCCTTATCTCTTAACGATTGTAAAGCTAACGAGACAAGAACTGGATCATTGTTTTCTTTCCCTATGTATTCAATAAGCAATGAAATAGCATCTGGTGCATCCGATTCTCGTAGCATCCAAATCGCTGAAGCTTGAAGTTCAACCGACTCTGCAAAAAGCATAGGCTGAACCTTTTCTGAAATAGAATCCTCTTCCTTAGCAGATGGTGCCCATTCTCGGTCTTCAATCATTTGTCTGCTAAAATGAAGTAATTGATAAAATGACTCCGCATACTGAGAAGGCAACTTCTCCTCAGTTAATACCGCTTCTAATAGCTGTACGACTTCATTATAGTCACCTAGTTGAACGAGTAAAGAGATATGAACTTGTAAGACTTCATAATAATCACTCTCACCTGCGTGTAATAATTGTTTAGAATGAATAAGTGCTTCCTGAAGCCTACCTAATTCAATTAAGCTGAGCATTTTACCGAAAACGACTTGTTGATTTTCGCTCTCATATGATTCCGCATCGACAAAATATTGAAGCGCTTTTTGTCCGTCTTTATCTTTCAATGCATCCATCCCTTTTTCAATTAACCGCTTAACTAAGCCAGGATACAATATAACATTGGCCTTTCTTTCTCGCTTATCCACTTTGGAACCGCTCCACTCTAGCTCATGATTTTTTATTAGTGTATCAGCTACTACTGCAAATCACAATGACTACTTATGTATTCATCTTCTTCCCCAAATACCGATTATTCAAACCCAATCCTATGCTATGATTAGAGTAACCGAACAATTAGCGAAATATGATAATAGAAAGAAAACCACTGAAAAGGGAAACCCTCCCAAATTCAGTGGCTTAAGTGTATGCTACTTAGCCTGCTCAAATGCTGTAATCTTTTCTTCATATTTTAATGTTAATCCAATCTCATCCCAGCCGTTTAAAAGCATTTCTTTCCAATAAGGGTCAATTTCAAATGACGCTTTCACGTTTTCACCACTAATTGTCTGTTCTCTTAAGTCAACTGTTAATTTAAACCGGCTTGATCCTTTTCCTAATAACTTATAGACAATTTCCTCGTCTAATCGAATAGGCAGCATCCCATTTTTCACACAGTTATTATAAAAAATATCAGCAAAACTAGGAGCAATAATAACCTTAAAGCCATAGTCAGCTAACGCCCAAGGTGCGTGCTCACGAGATGAACCACAGCCGAAATTGTGTGCGGCCACTAAAATACTCGCGTCTTCGGTATGGGATTGATTTAATTCAAACGTAGGGTCAGGTGAACCATCGTCCAAAAAGCGCCAATCATAAAATAAAAATTGGCCAAACCCTGTTCGTTCTACACGTTTCAAAAATTGTTTCGGAATAATTTGATCCGTGTCGACATTGACACGATCCATCGTTGCGACAAATCCTTCATGCTTAATGATTGGTTCCATCACTATCCCCTCCTATCGTGAAACCTTCTCAGATTTCCACTTGCGAATATCAACAAAGTGTCCAGCAATCGCCGCCGCTGCTGCCATTTCAGGACTAACTAAATGAGTACGAGCCCCTCTGCCTTGACGACCTTCAAAATTTCGGTTAGACGTGGACGCACAACGCTCTCCTTCAGGAACAACGTCCGGATTCATACTTAAGCACATGCTACAGCCAGAATGTCGCCATTCAAAGCCTGCTTCAATAAATATTTGATCCAAGCCTTCCTCTTCCGCACGCTTTTTCACTTTTTGTGAACCAGGTACAACAAGAGCACGAACGTGGTCAGCTACTTGATGACCTTTCACGATTTCAGCTGCAGCACGAATATCGCTCAATCGCGAGTTCGTACATGAGCCAATGAAAACATGCTCAATGTTTATATCTGCTACACTCGTTCCTGACTTAAGATCCATATATTCAAGCGCCTGCTCAATCGCACGGCGTTCAGAATCACTTTTCGCATCCTCTGGAAAAGGAACCGTTTGACTAATTCCTACACCTTGGGAAGGATTTGTTCCCCATGTCACCATCGGTTCAATTTCTGAGGCATCAATCGTCACGACACGATCATAGCTCGCTCCCTCATCCGAGGCAAGCTCTTTCCACTCTGCAACAAGCGCATCATACTCTTCACCTTTTGGCACGTATTGGCGTCCTTCTAAGTAATCAAATGTCACTTGATCTGGACTAATTAACCCTGCTTTTGCACCAGCTTCAATCGACATATTACAGATCGTCATCCGTTCTTCCATCGTTAAGCCACGAATCGCTTCACCTGTAAATTCTGCGACTGATCCATTGCCGACATCAACACCAAACTTTGAAATAATAGCTAGAATAATATCCTTCGCTGAAAGGTCTGAATCTAGCTTGCCAGTAACGCGAATTTCAAGTGTTTTAGGTTTCGATTGCCATATCGTTTGTGTTGCTAGAACATGCTCTACTTCACTCGTTCCAATCCCAAATGCTAATGCTCCAAAGGCACCATGTGTAGATGTATGACTATCACCACATACAATCGTTTTACCAGGCTGCGTCAACCCTAGCTCGGGTCCAATAACGTGAACAATCCCATTCTCAGGATGCTCTAAGTCAGCAAGCTCAATATTAAACTCTTCGCAATTCTTCTTCAAAGTATCCATTTGTGTACGTGCAATTTGGTCATTAATATCATAACGATTAACAGTTGGCACATTATGATCCATCGTCGCAAATGTGCGATCAGGCCTGCGAACGGTGCGATCGGCTAAACGTAGACCTTCAAATGCTTGTGGGGATGTGACTTCATGTACCATATGCAAATCAATATAGAGTAAGCTTGGCTTCCCCTCTTCTGCTAGTACTTCATGCTTCTCCCAAATCTTTTCTATAATTGTCTTCGCCATTATCGATTCCCCCTATCTCTTCATTTTTTTCCTTTTACAAAACCCGCTATGAAGGTTTAGATCATAACGGGCAGCCTACTCATACATTACTGAATCTTTGTACGTAATGCATCAATGACTTTTTCAGTCATTTCAGTTGTCGAGAGAGCAGATTCTCGTTCATTTGTTAGATCAGCTGTACGGTAACCATCATTGAGTACTTGATTAATCGCACTTTGTAGTGCATTCGCTTCATTATGCATACTAAAAGAATAAGCTAACATGAGCGCAATCGATGACAAAGTTGCCAAAGGATTCGCACTATTTTGACCAGCAATGTCTGGAGCTGAACCGTGAATCGGTTCAAATAATCCCGGTCCATCAGCACTTAAACTAGATGAAGGTAGCATGCCTAGCGAGCCTGTAATCATTGAAGCTTCATCGCTGAGTATATCGCCAAACATATTCTCCGTGACCATCACATCGAATTGACGAGGATTACGCACTAGTTGCATAGCTGCGTTATCAACTAGCATATGCGCATAATCAACATCTCGATAATCCTTTGCAACTTCATCAACAACTTCACGCCAAAGTCGACTTGATTCTAATACATTCGCCTTATCAACTGAAGTTAGTTGCTTGCGACGCTCCCTTGCTAGCTCAAAACCTTTTCTAACGATACGTTCAATCTCAGAGCGAGAATATTGAAGAGTATCGATCGCCACTGTATCACCATCGATTTCACGACGTTCACGTGGTTCACCAAAGTAAAGCCCACCTGTTAGCTCCCTGACGATCATAACATCAACACCTTGAATAATGTCATCCTTCAAAGGTGATGACTCTGCTAGAGCATCAAAAATCGTAACTGGACGAAGGTTGGCAAATAACTGAAGTTCCTTTCTTAAACCTAAAAGGCCTTTTTCTGGACGTTGGTCACCTGGAAGCTGATCCCATTTCGGACCGCCAACCGCTCCTAACAACACAGCATCACTTTGCCGACAAGTCGTCAATGTTTCTTCTGGTAAAGGTGTTCCAAACTTATCGATGGAGGACCCACCAATTTCTCCATATGCATATTCAAATTGATGGTCATACAGCTTCTCAATTTCCTTTAAAACTTGAACGGCAGCTTCACAAACTTCTGGTCCAATACCATCACCAGGTAGAATCGCAATACGCTTTTCCATTCTTTCTTCATCCCCTAGACATTATTTACACACACTTATTTAGAGTACCTGACCCTGTTGCTGCTTCTTAAATAACCTCGATTCGTACGAATTAACGCTTTATCGGTTAGAAGAGACACCAACAAGCTCAGGTATCATTTGTTCATTTTAGGAGAGGAGGCCGGAATTCCAGCCCCCAATCTGTATCCAATTCATCCTACAATTAGATGTTGGACTTCGCTTTAACAAATGGCATCATTTCGCGTAGCTCACGACCAACTACTTCAAGTGGATGCTTGCTCTCAGCACGAGTAATTGCTGTAAATTCTGGACGATTCGCTTGGTTTTCTAGAATCCAACCTTTTGCAAATTTACCTGTTTGAATATCTTTAAGTACTTTACGCATTGCATCTTTTGTATCGTCTGTAATGATTTGAGGACCCGCTACGTAGTCACCCCATTGTGCTGTATCAGAAATCGAATAGCGCATTGTTTCTAATCCACCTTCATACATAAGGTCAACAATAAGCTTTAATTCATGCAGGCATTCAAAGTATGCAACTTCTGGCTGGTAACCTGCTTCTACAAGTGTTTCAAACCCAGCTTTCACCAATGCAGAAGCTCCTCCACAAAGGACAGCTTGCTCACCGAATAAGTCTGTTTCTGTTTCTTCTTGGAACGTTGTTTCAAGTACACCTGCACGTGCAGAACCAATTTGCTTTGCATAAGCTAAAGCGATCTCTTTTGCTTGACCTGATGCATCTTGGAATACAGCGATTAATCCTGGAACACCGCCACCTTCTTGGAACACACGACGAACTAGGTGCCCTGGACCTTTAGGTGCTGCAAGGAATACATCTACATTTTCAGGTGGTACGATTTGATTGAAATGAATGTTAAATCCATGAGCGAATGCTAATACTTTCCCGTCATTTAGCTCTGGCTCAATTTCATTTTTATAAACTGTCGGTTGAAGCTCATCCGGAAGTAGAACCATGATGACATCCGCTTTTGCAGCAGCCTCACGAACAGAGTATACGTCAAAACCATCATTCACTGCTTTATCCCAAGATTTACCTGGACGTAGGCCAATGATAACATCTTGGCCACTTTCACGCATATTTAGTGAGTGGGCATGCCCTTGTGAACCATATCCAATAACCGCTACTTTCTTTTCCTTCAATACTGCCTCATTTACATCTGAATTGTAATATACTTTTGCCATATTTACTCTCTCCTCTTTCATCAATGTTTTTTATATGAATTTTCAAAATTCAACAATAGTTAGTTAATCAGCGTTAATCGATGTGGATCAATAGATGGTTTCTTCGTGCTACGATTAAATGCTGTTATTCCTGTTCTCGCTAGTTCTTTAATGCCGTAAGGGCGAATTAAATCAATAAATGCTTCGATCTTTTGATGATCACCCGTTATTTGAACCGTTAAGCTCTCTCTTCCTACATCAATTGTAGAAGCACGGAACGTATTGACTAGAGCGACCACTTCCCCTCTTTGTTGAGGGGAAACGAGAATTTTAATTAAAGCAAGCTCACGAGCAACAATCGATTCATCGGTAATATCCTTTACCTTCAAAACATCGATTTGTTTATTTAATTGCTTAATCACTTGCTCCACATTTTGCATGCTATCAACAGCAACAACAAATGTCATTCGTGACACAGCAGGGTTTTCCGTCATACCGACCGTAATGCTTTCAATATTATAATGACGTCTTGCAAATAAACCTGTAATCCGATTTAACACACCTGACGTGTTATTAACTGTTGCCGTTATGATTCGTTGCATGGTTTAACCCCCTCCATTTGATGCTGTCCTTTGCCAGGAGAAATCATTGGATATACATTCTCTTCTTTGGCAACACGAATATCCATTAAGACTGGACCTGGATGTGCCATCATTTCTTCCAATGCATTCTTCAAATCAGATAAGTGATCAACTCTCACTCCCTTAATGTCATAAGCTTCAGCTAACTTTGTAAAGTTGGGCTGAATTGGGAACAAAGAGTTTGAATAGCGTTCACCGTGGAACAGCTGCTGCCATTGACGAACCATCCCTAGTGATGCATTGTTTACAATCACAATTTTCACCGGCAAATTTAATTCTTGCAAGATTGATAATTCTTGTGCAGTCATTTGGAAACCAGCATCACCGAGAACAGCGACAACAGGAGACTTCGGTTCAGCAAATTGTGCACCAATTGCTGCCGGAAAGCCAAAGCCCATTGTTCCAAGACCACCTGATGTGACCCAACGGTTAGGCTTATTAAAGCGATAGAACTGAGCTGACCACATTTGATGTTGACCTACATCCGTCGTAACAATGGCATCACCATTTGTCACTTCATGAATCATTTCAATTAAGTTCTGTGGCTTAATCGTTTCGCCATCCTCCTCATACCATAGAGGAAATTCATTCTTCATTTCCGTTAGCTTAGTAACCCAAGCCGTTGTATCACCTTGTTGACTCTCTTCTTCATTTAACATTTCAAGAGCCTGCTTCGCACAGCCAACAACTGGAATTTCCGTTGGGATATTCTTGCCGATCTCAGCCGGATCAATATCGATATGAGCAACCTTAGCATTTGGTGCAAAGAATTCTAAATTTCCTGTTAAGCGATCATCAAAGCGCGCACCGATATTAATAAGCAAATCCGATTCGTGAATGGCCATATTAGCTGTATACGTTCCGTGCATTCCTGCCATTCCAAAAAACAATTCATCGTCTCCAGGAAAACCACCTAAACCAAGCAACGTGTTGACAACAGGGATTCGCTGTTCCTTCGCAAATGCGTATAGCTCTTCAGCTGCATGAGCGTGGAGGATACCCGCACCAGCTAAAATAACTGGCTTTTTCGCTTCTTTTAATGAATCAATAACCTTTTTAATTTGCAGGCGATTCGGTACAATCGTCGGCTGATACCCTGGTAAATTCACTTCTTTTTCATAATCAAACACTCCCGTTGTAAGCGACACGTCCTTTGGCAAATCAATAAGTACTGGACCCGGACGTCCCGTTGTAGCAATATGGAACGCTTCCTTGATCATTCGCGGTAATTCCTCAACATTACGCACTTGAAAGTTATGCTTTGTAATCGGCATCGTAATACCAATCATATCTGCTTCTTGGAAAGCATCCGTTCCAATCACTGTTGATGCAACTTGCCCTGTAATGACAACAAGTGGTAATGAATCCATCATCGCATCGGCAATTCCTGTTACAACATTCGTTGCTCCTGGGCCAGAGGTTACGACACAAACACCTGGCTTCCCAGATACTCTTGCGTATCCTTCAGCTGCATGGATCGCACCTTGCTCATGTCTTGCAAGCACATGATGGATACCGGTCTTATAAATCTCATCGTACGTTGGAAGAATAGCACCACCGGGATATCCGAAAATGACATCAACGCCTTCCCTTCTTAGCGCCTCAATGACCATCCCTGACCCTGATAGTTCACGTTTCATCTCTTCCTCTGATTGATGGGTCTGTTCGTTTTGCTTATTAGCCTTCGATTTTGTATTCATCACTCATGCCTCCCTATTTGTATGATGTCATTCCCAATAGAACTCACTTTTCGTATATTAAACTTTTGATTATACGAAAAAAACCTTCTCACCCCATATAAAGCCACTTACTACCTGTAGCTAAAAGGGGCGAAAAGATTTTCTTTCCACGGTACCACCCTTATTCATCAAACAGTCCGTTTGATCTTATGGATAAGCTTATAACTTATCACGTTTTGATAACGAGTGCTGTGTTACACCCGATTAACCCTACTAAATGTTTCAGGCTAATACTCTGAGGTGAGTTTCATTAGCAACGACAACACCGCTTCTCAGCATTTACGGTTCTCTGTAGGAGTCTGTTACTAACTACTTTCCTCTTCTACGCTTTCAATCATTATATTTTCATTACTCCGCCCGTATTCGCAGATGTCACGAGCTTCGAATATCTTGCTAAATAACCTTTTTTCACTTTTGGTTCTGGTTCAACCCAATCTGTCTTGCGTTTTGCAAGCTCTTCATCAGAAATGAGTAGTTCCAATGTACGGTTAGGTAAGTCTATCTTTATTTTATCACCATTCTCGACGAATGCAATAGGCCCGCCTTCTGCTGCTTCAGGTGAAATGTGTCCGATTGAAATCCCTCTAGAAGCTCCGGAGAAACGACCATCTGTTATAAGAGCAACCTCTTTACCAAGACCTCGTCCAACAATTGATGACGTTGGGGCTAACATTTCTGGCATTCCAGGTCCACCTTTAGGTCCTTCATAACGAATGACGACAACATGACCAGCCTTTACCGTCCCAGCATCAATTTCCTTCTGTGCTTCTTCTTGTGATTCAAAGACAATCGCTTCACCTTCAAATACGCTAATCGAAGGATCAACGGCTCCAACTTTAATTACAGCGCCATCAGGTGCTAAGTTACCATAAAGGATTGATAAGCCACCTACTGGACTATACGGGTTATCTTTCCGACGAATCACTTCATCGTTTGTTATCTCAGCATGCTTATGTGTATCATATAAGCTCTTTCCAGTTATCGTAATCCGATCTGGGTTAATCGCTCCTTCAATAGAACAGAGCTCCTTAATAATTGCACTGACGCCACCTGCCTGATGGACATCATCCATCGAATAATCAGAAGCCGGGCTAATCTTACATAAATAAGGTACTCGCTCAGCTACTTCATTAATACGATTTAAGTCATATTCAATTTCTGCTTCATTAGCAATGGCTAACGTGTGCAACACCGTATTCGTTGATCCACCCATTGCCATATCTAGCGCAAATGCATCGTCAATAGTATCTTTTGTTACGATATCGCGTGGACGGATATCTTTTTCAATTAGTGTCATTAAATGCTTAGCTGCGTCTTTGATAAGTTGGTGTCGACCTTCAGACGTAGCAACCATCGTCCCGTTTCCAGGTAACGCTAGTCCAAGCATTTCCATTAGAGAATTCATTGAATTCGCTGTGAACATCCCCGAACATGATCCACAGGTTGGACAGGCAGACTGCTCAATTTCAAGTAACTCTTCTCTTGTCATTTTCCCAGATGAAAAGGCACCGACGCCTTCAAACACTGAAGCTAGAGATAAGCTTTGTCCATCCTTTGTACGACCAGCCTCCATCGGTCCACCTGACACAAACACAGATGGGACATTCGTGCGAACAGATGCCATCAGCATCCCAGGTGTAATTTTATCACAGTTTGGGATAAAAAACACGCCATCAAACCAGTGTGCATTAATAACAGTTTCTGCTGCATCACAAATGATTTCACGACTTGGAAGTGAATAACGCATACCAATATGCCCCATTGCAATTCCATCATCTACACCTATTGTATTAAACTCAAATGGAATACCACCCGCTTCACGAATAGCTTCCTTAGCTACTTCAGCAAACTTATTTAAATGCATATGACCAGGAATGATATCTATATATGAATTACAGACACCAATAAATGGTTTATCCATCTCATGTTCTTGTACTCCTGCTGCACGTAGTAAACTACGGTGTGGGGCACGGTCGATCCCCTTTTTTATCATATCACTTCTCATTTTTTACTCGCTCCCTATTCGTTTGCTTCTTTCTATTTCTCTAACTATTGTAAGCATCCGAAACACTTAAAAGAGGATGTAGAAATTTATCTCTAATAGTTGTTGTTTGAGGTTTATCATACGCTCATTCATGGTTATGGTCAACCACTTTTTCAAAAATAATTTGACTATTTTGATTAATCTTCACTATTGAAAACGCTTACCATACTATCAACTCGTCATTCAAGTTATCTAACTTCCACAAATTCCTATTTGAAGCATATGGTTTTCATTTCTAGGACATGATAATAAATGGGTGATGAAGCATGTTAAAATTCATAAGAAAATATATGAGAAAACAGAAATCTTTTCCATTCCTTAAAATAAACAGATCTCCACAACCTTCATTTGTGATTGTCGAAGAGCTTGAACATACGTGTCAAACAGAAGCCGAAAGAGCGCTATACCAAAAACTACGAATAATGATGTATTACCCTACTCCTCATTACCGTATTAATCGGTTTGTTGTCAATATCGCTCTTATTCCATATCGCATTGCACTTATCGAACAAAAAAAAGGGCTTAATGAGAAAAAGATCATCAAATCTTTCAATCGAAAAGGATGGTCGGTCATTTTCTACCAACCTCATCAAATCTTACAAGAAGAACATAAATATGTGAATCGCATCGTTGCACTAACAGAGGAGCAAACACCACGAAGCTTGTAACTTAGACTTCTCCTATCACGTAAAAGCTACATGGATCTCTTTATATTGAAGATACATGTAGCTTTATTACGATCTAAATAGCTCGTTTTCCTGCCCTCTCGATCCGAGTCGACAACGACACATCAATATCCATCTCCGAAAACATCTGTTGCCAATTTTCTTTCGTTTTAATACAATTATCCCAGTATTTCGAATGATGACCTCTGACAACTTCACCGACACCTATAATGTCTGATCCATCTTCCTGTAATTTTTCTAGCAATTTGGTCATCACCAATTTTCCTTCTTTTGAAAACTCTTCTTCGAGCTTGCGTATATCGCTAGCATTCATCTGCCGATCCGTATCTGTTTTCTCTTCAAGTACTCCAAAAATATTTACGTCTAATTGTGCTTTTAATTTTCCACCAGAATTTACAACTGTTATATTAGATTTTCTTTTTTCGACTCGAACGATTCCCGTTTCATTATATTGTTCTGGTAATGGGATCGCAAAACTATACCCTGAGGGATTCTCTCCTCTCATCGCCATGAAAATACCAATTTCAATTGGTAGCGTTCTACCGACCATTCTATCGCCTTTAAAATATGCAACACCTTCAAGTAAAATGTTCTCACCTTCGACAACTTTAATATATGGTAAGAAACCCTCTCTCCCTTTTCTTGAGCTCGCAATCCAAAAATGCCCAATATATTGCTTCGGAAGCTTTCCTAATCGAACAGCATTATCCAATGTTTGTGATAGAAATAATGATGGGATCTGAGATACTGGAGGTGCCGCCTTCAGCGTTGCTCCTGCATCCTCTCCATTCACTAGTAGCCAAGCTGTTCTTCTCACCTCATGATTGCGATGAAGATAGTCATTAATTTCCCCTAACCCTTTTCGTGCGATTTCTTCTGACATGATGACTAATTGCAAATGACCTAAATACAGTTTCTGTGATAACTTTTGCTGCAAATTATGCATCGCATCAGCTATTGTCTTACCTAGTACCTCTACGACCCAAACCGTATCCTCCGAATTCAGTTGACCATTAGCAATAGGACCTAATGGAATTCCACCAGGTAGCGCAATTTGCGTCGTCACTCGTATCATATCCTTATCTGATGGAAACTCCTCCAAATGTGTCGCTTTGGGGTTTAATAAGCCTTCAAACTCTTCTTTTTCTAAATCTTCAACCAAATCAATCGCAATCCCTAATATATTTGCTCGATCTTCTATTTCAAAACGATCCCAACAGCCTGATAATAACAATAATAAGCACATTAAAATCAAAATCACTTTAAGAGCTTTCATTAATAGGATCACTTCCCTTCACCTTTCGAATGAATAGAAGAAACAAAGGATAACCAATAATTAAAAACAAACCAATACTTGAAACAACCTTAATAACCTCATACATTTCATAGACATCTTTTGGCAGTAAGGAAATGGCTAATATAATCCCAAAAAGGAGTGCTGCGACGATTCGTTGTCTAAAGCCAAGAAAAAGCTCTGTAGAAGCGCGTACCGAAAAATAAAATGTTGAATATAAAGTTGTAAAAACAGCAAACATCCATGCGACGAGTAACAAAGCATCTAATCGTTGAAAAACTTCTGCTGGGATTCGAACAAGCCTTCCTAATACTAGAATCGGCCACATCAAATTCTCCAATTCTGTACTACCAAACACAGCTAATGTGAAGAACATCGCCAATGTATAAAGAATGGTTACAATGATCCAACCAACAAAACTGGCCAATACCGCCTTATTCGGTTGCCTCATGAACGGAATAACCATTGAGATCACAAAGAAATTTAGCAATACCTTCGTGACTACGAATCCTCCTGTCATAAACCCATCCCATGTCGTTTCATTCCCCAGAAGCGGTTGGATGTATATCCAATCAATCTCTGTTGTTGCTACAAGCAAAATAAAGATAATCGGTGCAACTGTAAAAGCAATATAAAATAAATGAATATAAGCAAATACATTCACTGAATGCAAGCTAGCTAGCATACAGATGAAAGCAATCATCATCATCGGAACATAGATCGGTGTTTTAGCAAGTAATGATCCAATGATCACCTCACCAAACTGACGTAATTCCAATCCAGTTATAATAATAAAAAACAAAATTATTATTATAACGAAGAAAGCACCTAGCTTTTCACCAAGAATTTCTCTACTATAGCCTACAAAGGTTTTGTTATCGTAAACTTCCCCTAAATAAGCAATCGACATAATTCCAATGAGAGCGATCATAGAGCCAAATACTGTTGCTGAAATCGAAGCTGTTTCAGCTTTAAGTGCTACAAAACGAGGGAAAGCTAACATTCCCACTCCGATATTCGTACTAACTAAAATAACAATTAACTGTAAAACCGTTAGTTCACGATTTTCCATTACGATCATCCTCCTTCGGTAACAGAGGTTCTTTTGGTTTTCGTTTCACCTTAGGATCAACCCTTATTGTGTTATAAGAATGTAATTCTTCTGGCCTTTTACTTAGCCATCTTAATGGAAAGCGAATGAAGGAGTCACGTAAGCTCTGCCAATCGACAGGAGAAAAAGGACTTAAGTAAGGAACTCCGAATGAACGTAAACTAAGCATATGATTGAAAATTAGCAGCAGGGCAACCACTAATCCAAATAAACCAAACATTCCTGAAAGAAATAAAATAGGAAACCTAAGCATCCGAAAAGCAATCGCGACATTATAGGCTGGCGTAGCAAAGGAACCAATTGTGGATAATGCAATGATTACGACCGTTACAGGTGAAACAAAGCCTGCTTCAACAGCTGCTTGTCCGATAACGAGCACACCGACAATCGATATGGCTCCCCCAACTTGTTGAGGCATTCTTACTGTCGCTTCACGAAGGATTTCCATCGCTACTTCCATTATTAATACTTCAACTACGACAGGGAAAGGAACGCCACCCCTACCACTCGTTACAGCGACTGCAAATTCAGCGGGAATTAATTCTGGATGAAAGGATAAAACAGCAACATATAACGAAGGGAACAAAAGGGAAGATCCTAAAGCTAGCAAGCGAATCATTCTCACAAGGCTCGACATCAACGCACGTTCATTATAATCTTCCGATGTTTGAAAGAATTGATTGAACGTAGCTGGACATATAAGCGTAAGAGGAGTCCCTTCAATCATGATGACGACTCGACCTTCCACTAAATTCCCGACAGCTTTGTCAGGCCGTTCGGTGTATTGAATTTGAGGGAAAGGGGATCTTGGATTATCTTCAATCAATTGCTCAATATAGCCAGTATCCAATACCCGATCAATATGAATATGTTGAAGTCGTTTCTCAACTTCCTCCACTAACTTCTCGTTAGCAATGTGATCAATATAACAAAGAACAACAGTTGATTTAGTCACCTCGCCAATTTCTAGAGGCTTCACTCGAAATTCTTCAATTGGAAGACGATTCCTCAACAAAGAAATATTTGTTTGTAGGTGTTCGATGAAGCCATCCCTCGGACCGCGAATGACCTGTTCACCTTGAGGTTGTTCAATCCCCCTTTTATCAACTTCCTTCGTCTCAAATAAGATCGCTTCGCTAAGTCCATCAACAATTACCGCGCACTTCCCTCTTAATACACCGTGTAATATGTCGTCAATATGAGTAACGATTTGTCCTTCTGTATGATAGATCACTTCTTCAAATAAAAATCTCTTTAATTCCTTATCTTTCAATTCAACATCCATTGATTGTGAACGAATATAAATCATTGGCTTTAAAATAGTTTCATTAATGCTATCCTTATTAACTAAGCTTCCAAAATAAAGAACAACGACCTTCCGATTACCTACTATCCTAATCTCACGCTCGTTATAATCATGATCGTCCCCTATCACAGACTGAATGTCTTTGATGTTTTTCGATAAGGTAGGGTGGACGGGTCTTTTAGGTTTATCTCCTTTGCCATTAATTGATGAATAGTTGACGGTTTTCCACTGCCTCTTTCTTCTAAACATATTTAAAAACCCCTCATAACATAATCAATCATTTTTAATCTATATAAAGAATCCAGTCGTATTTTGCTATAGTTTAGTTAAATTATGCGTGTTCTAAAAAATCTTTCAATATCGAACCATTATTTTAAAATAATTACATAAAAAGGATATAATCAATAACGTTTTTATTGTATCAAGCAACACTAATAAATCACGCATCTTTAGCTGCAAAAATAAAAGAGGGTGTCTCAAAAGATCAGAAATTGATCTTTGAGACACCCTTCCATAAATTGTAGAGTTAGATAGGGACAAAAATACACTTAATAGAATAATGAACATAAATAGATATTCTGAAAATAAAATGCTCTTAATTTATATAAAATTTTGCCGATATAGTAAGTAACACATCCTTTCAAGGAAAAATTTTCTGCGAAGATAACATAATAAATTTAAAGGAAAAGAAGGTCTTAACATGAAAGAAAAAATAAGGAAGTTAATGGATTCTGATATTAAATCCTACATTATAAGTAAAGAGACCGGTATTCAGCAAAGTACCATTTCTAGGTTAAGAAAAGGGAACATTAAAATTGGAAGGCTTACATTAGATACGGCATTAAAACTAGTTGAATTTTATGATCAACACAAAGATAAAGTAAAGCCCCCACAAGCGTGAGGGCTATTTTGTTTCTCACAGACCTTTTGAATGTTTTTCGGAAACATGTTGGCCATCTTGAGTCAGCATCCAATCCATTCAAACCTCAAAAAACAAAAAACACCGCTAAACGCATATATATCAACGTTTTAACAGTGTTCCTAAAAAGTCTATTCTGACTTATTTTAAGTTAATGGCGTCCCAGGAGAGATTCGAACTCCCGACCGACGGCTTAGAAGGCCGTTGCTCTATCCTGCTGAGCTACTGGGACAAAAAGCGGGTGATGGGAATCGAACCCACGACATCAGCTTGGAAGGCTGAGGTTTTACCACTAAACTACACCCGCACATTCATTTTTAGTTTTTCGATGTTTTTTCATGTCTCTTCCTTTGCTCGTAACGCTACGAAGGTAGCTGTGTCGAGACAACTCGTCGCTTTGCCAATGATGAATTGCTCGCGGCTGAGGTTTTACCACTAAACTACATCCGCATATCACTTCATTTTTTCAGCGACATCTATAAATATACAGACAGATCGCTAAAAAGTCAACCATATTTGTATGATTTTTCGTGTTTATTATGATAGAGAAGCTATATAGAGAAGACCTTCTCTTATAGCTCTCTCCACTCTTATTTATTTAAAGTTGATCTGTACTTTTCTGTGGCCTCATTTATAAACAGCTGTTAACTCTTCTACGACCTCACCATTATCCTGATGATGGAAGGTGACTTTGCTTTCATCATTAGCAGATTCGAAAATCGCATATGTTCTCGTTCGTCTCCCAAGCGGTAGCTTAATACTACCTGGGTTAATATAAATGACCCCATTTTGTTCAAACGACGTAGCGATATGAGTGTGACCAAAACAGGCTACATTGGCCCCTACCTCTTCTGCACGATAAGAAAGAGGGTCGGTGGTCATTTTAACATTGTACAAATGACCGTGTGTCACATAAAAGAAGATACCCTCCACCTCTTCTTGTATGTCATCTGGAAAGTCTGCTCCAAAGTCACAGTTTCCTTTCACCACTTTAGCTCCTGCAAGTGCAGGGTGCTCTAACTCTAGCTCTGAGTCACCACAATGGAAAATGATATCAACCTCTGTGCGATGTCGATCAAGAATCTCTTTGACTTCATTTGTCCATCCGTGGCTATCACTTAAAATCAATGCTTTCATCTTTACACCTACTCTTTATTCCATTCATTTTCATGAGCAAATAATTGAGCGATAGCTTTTGCTCGATGACTTCGTTCGTTCTTTTCTTGTGGTGTCAACTCGGCCATTGTCCGTTGTAAATTAGGCACATAAAAAATAGGGTCATATCCAAACCCATTCGTTCCCGACTTTTCCCGTGCAATATAGCCTTCACAAGCTCCTTCATATACTAATGTCTGCTCATTAGGTCTCGCCACGGCTATCGAGCAAAAGAAGCGAGCAGCACGATCTTCGCTTGGAACATCCTTTAATTCCTGAAGAACCTTTCTCATGTTCGCCTCATCATCTTTTTCCTCTCCTGCATAACGAGCAGAATAAATTCCGGGACGGCCGTCGAGAGCATCAATGATGAGCCCAGAATCATCAGCAATCACCATTCTACCTAATTCCTTGCTTAACGTTTCAGCTTTAATTGTAGCATTTTCCGCAAATGTTTGACCATCCTCCTTAATATCTGTCATTTTCGGAAAGTCCTTTAATGAGCGCACAATCCATTTATCTACTGAAAAAAGCTGTTTAAACTCATATACTTTTCCCTCATTTAATGTCGCAATGATCACTTCTTGTTTCATCTAGAATCTCCTTTATTTAAAACGTTCTGCTATCGTCCCTAATGCTTCCTCTTGAAGTAGCACTAATTCAGTGATTCCATCTTCTGAAAGCTCAAGCATTTTATGTAATTGATCCTTTGAATACGTTGCTTCTTCACCCGTTCCTTGCAATTCAACAAATTCATTAGAGCCGGTCATAACAACGTTCATATCGACTTTTGCCGTTGAGTCCTCCTTATAATTCAGGTCGAGGATTTCCCCATGCTTTTCATCAATCCCAACTGATATCGCAGCTAAAAAATCAGTAATCGGCCATTCCTTTATTTTTTTTACTGTAAATGCCTTTTCCATTGCCAGTGACAGTGCAACGAATGCGCCTGTAATCGATGCCGTTCTCGTTCCACCATCAGCTTGTATAACATCACAATCAATCCAAACCGTTCGTTCCCCTAATTTGCTTAAGTCGATAACGGATCGTAACGCCCTTCCAATTAACCGTTGAATTTCCATCGTTCTTCCAGATACCTTACCCTTTGAAGATTCACGAATCGTTCGCTGTTCTGTTGCTCTCGGTAGCATGGAATATTCAGCTGTCACCCAGCCCTTCCCTTGTCCACGTAAAAAGGGTGGAACACGGTCTTCAATGCTTGCTGAACAAATAACCTTCGTATCGCCCATTGAAATTAATACCGATCCCTCTGGATGCTTGATGTAATTTGTCTCAATGACAACCTTTCTCAGCTCATTTATTTGTCTACCATCATTTCTCACAGCCGAACCTCCTATAAATTCAAACTCTCACCTAGTATGACATAATGGCAAAGAGGTGATTCAATCGAATCACCTTCACTGTATCCATTATTTCCTTTTTTTATTATAAAGCAGTTTTCATACCTCGTCCAATATCTCAACTAATTAATAAGCCCCAATATTATATTCCTCAGGTCTTACAACCTCTTCAATCCATTGACCGGATTCATTTAGAACCTCAGCATCTCCCTCTACCTCAATTGCGACTTTCTCAATACCTTCTTGCTCTGTTAACGTAAGAGCAAGCATATCGAGAACCGTAGCTGATATAGCCGTTGATTGTAGCTGACTTAAGATTCCTTCATTAAAATTTAATGTGACCACACCGTTTTGATATTGAGGTTCCTCTATTAGTTTAACACCTTGACGAAAATCAGTAAGTAAAGATGTTTCAATGGAAGGGCCTTTTATCAATTGTGAAACAGCTGCTTCAATTGAGTCCTCCTCCACATTCACCCTTCTTGTCACTGGTACATAATAGGTGTTGTCCCCATTTTGAGCGAGGAAGTAAAGGGTTACCCCTTTACTATTCACCATGTCTGCTAGACCACCTGACTCCATATTAATTCCATTATCCCGACTAACGCCATCACCAATCGGTGTACTGCTGACAGGCATTGTCTCTTGTAAGTAGCCATTCACCTTAATTTGCACTTTATCGACATTATCAAATTCTGTTAACGTCCACGTAATAGCTTGAAGTATTTGCTGCTCCATATCAGGATTATACTCTTTAAATTCATTTGAGAAGTCAGCAACGGCTACTCCTTCTGTTAAATGTACATCAACCTCTGTTCCCGCTGGAATGACCGCACTAAAGCCATTTGGCAACATTTCAGTGATGGGACCACCATCAACTAAATATTCCAACGACTGCCTTAAGACACTTTCTGTCTTCGGTAAATCCATCGTTTGAGGTACAACCATCCCATTTGTGTCAATTAAATAGAGCTTTCGCTGAACTTGTTCAGTCGCTTCGTTTTCATTTGCGTTCTCATCTCCTGATTCTTCATCTCCTTCTCCCATATCAGGATCCAATTCTTCTTTTCCCTCCTGATCAAGGTCACTATATTCAGTCGGTGGTGTATCCATTTCATCGACAACATCGTCTGCTCCAAATGAGCACGCCGTCATTATTAATATAAGTAAGATGCTACATATCCCTAAAAAGAATCCTTTTCGCATTGTTTTCCCTCCTAAGATAGTTTGTACTACATGTATACGAGCTAGTTCGTACTTTAGACCAAATTTATAAGAAAAATCTTATAACCGTCGTATGCGTCGATACATGTGACAAGAAGGGAGCATATATGACTCTATTTCACTTTTTATCTATAGGGATATCCTTATTCACAAAATTTTTTAAGCCTTTAATCGTCGAACGTATCCAGTTCAGTTCTGCTTGGTACGTGGATATTCCATTCTTTAATATGGACTCCCACAAAAATTTTTCTTTTGCCGTCCTACTCCAATTAGGCATTTTTTGTTGCTCATCACTATCATATAAAGCCAATCTCTCTTCAAGCTTTTCACCATACTGATTGAGCTGTTTAATAATTTCTTCCGTCGGTAACCGATCCGCCCATGAAAGCTGCACTAAGAGTTTATGTCTAATCGGAGGAATTTCACTCGGCTCCATAATCCAGTTATAAAGTGCCTCTTTCCCCCTTTCAGTTGCATGAAAGACCTTTTTATTAGGAAGGTCTTTCTGATAAATAAACTCTTCCATAATCCATTCGTCTTTTTTCATTTCATCAAGCGTTCGATAAATTTGACTATGCGTTGCACTCCAATAAAAATTCACACTTGTCTCAAACATTTTTTTCAAATCATAACCTGTCATAGGCTTCATATCAATAAAACCTAGCATCGCGAACTTTAAAGACATCCGTTCATCTCATCCTTCCTTTTTCGCCACGTCTTGAAGACGATCATTACTCACGAATCAATACTAGTACGTAATCAATTTCTTAGCAATGAGCTTCTTCAAGCCTTCCTGCTCCTCCATACAGTGTTTTTTCCATGGAGAAAGACCACCTGACAATGTGGAAAATAATTTCTCGAATTTACTATAAAACTGCACACCGATCGTTAATCGAATTTTCGTTTTATTCGAAGCTACTTTATCAAAATCAAAGAAGCAATGCGTATTGCTTTTACTATCAATCTCCTTCCAAGGTAGTTTAATTTTAATATGAGATGGTGTTGAATGGTAACGAATTCTCTCATTGTGAATAATTTCTGAGACAACATATTCATGAACTGCGGTTTGGTTACTCACCGATTCCAAACAATCCAAAATCGAACCTACCTCTAACCGATTTCCTTCCCTTAATGTAAGGTATTCATGATCCTTTGAAATCTCCCGATAATACGTTGATAAATGATTACTAATGAAAAATTCAAATACTTGATCAATGTTAACAGGAACACAAATAGCATGCTGGATAAACACCGTATTTTCTAAATCAGGTAATACTCTCACGATTGATCGTCTCCTTTTTATAATCTATTTATGGACTATTCATCAAGTGAATTATATCAACTATTTTAAAATCCCACAATAAAATCTTCTAAAAAACACGACGATAACAGTTGTTAACATTCTTCTTCCAGGTCACCATGTAACGTACAAAAACGACATTACTCGCGAATCTATTTACACTCTCCTTGATGAAAAAAAGCCACTGCATGAAGGATAAAATGATCCTTCTACAGCGGCTTTTTTTACATATTATTTTGAGCCAAGAGTAATCGACTCCACACGTTCTATACTCACCTCTAACCATTGATCTGCTAATACTTTAAAACGTTCAGCATTCCCTGTAGTAAAAAAATGATGGACAGGAAGGCGTTCAGACGTATAGAGCAAATTTTTATGATAAAGTAAACTACTAACCTCCCGCGCTGTTTCATCCCCAGATGAAATAATGTGCACACGTTCACCAATTGATTGACTAATCACTTCCCGTAATAAAGGATAATGAGTACACCCTAAAATTAACGTATCAAAGTCGCGGCCTTTTAATTCTCGTAATGTCTCATCTACCGTTCGTTGTGCTTCTTCGCCAGAAAATACCCCTCTTTCCACTAAAGGGACAAACCTCGGACATGCTAGGCTATCGATCGTAATCGTACTTTTAATGGAATGGAGCGCCATTTCATAAGCCCTACTCTTTATCGTGCCTTCTGTACCCAAAACAGCTACGTGATCATTTTTCGTTACCTTTAACGCACTAATCGCTCCAGGATGAACAACACCAATTACTGGAATCGACAGCTTTTGCTTCACTTCTTCTAGTACAACGGCAGCTGCTGTATTACAAGCAATAACAAGCATTTTCATTTTTTCAGCTTCAAGCCGGTTGATCATCTCCCATGTGAATGCTCGAACTTCATCTGTCGTTCGCGGTCCGTACGGACACCTCGCTGAATCACCTATGTAGACAATCTCTTCCTTTGGCAATTGTCGCATGAGTTCTTTCGCAACAGTTAAGCCACCTAATCCAGAATCTATAACTCCAATCGGTCTTTCCAACGATCTTCCCTCAATTTCTATATTATCGTGATTCTTTCATTTTTTCGTGTAGGACATCTAAGCTTTTCTCTAAGAAATCGACTTCATCTTGTGTAAATTGAGACAGTACAGCCTCTAAATAATCTTGCCTTTTTTTGATTACTTCCTTAATAATAACGCGACCTCGTTCTAAAAGGTGTATTCGAACAACTCGCCGATCCTGTGTGTCTTTTACTCGTTCAACAAGTTGGTTTTTTTCCATTCGGTCAATCAAATCAGTTGTCGTACTACAAGCTAAATAGATTTTTTGCGATAACTCACCTATCGTCATATCGCCATATTCATTTAACCATTGCAGTGCGATGAATTGCGGTGGGGTAATAGGAAATTGCGTTAAGATTTCGCGACCTTTTTGTTTAACAATTTCAGAAACTCTACGTAATGAGCGTTCAATGTCCTCAATTTGATGATCGTCCACCTTACGCACCTCCTTAATAAATGACGAAGCCTCCATTAGACATGGATAACAAAGGATTACATACTTTTTACAGCCTACCTTTCATTTTCGCCTTTTTTCATCTTATTTTCAATAGATTTTTCAACTATAGTTTGAATCATTTTTGAACATATTGAAACATTAGATGAATATGAGACTAGGACTATCTTCTCCCCACGAATTCTATTCTATTAAAGCTCTTTAATTCTACACTAAGAATTTTATACATTCTTATCTTTTTTCTAAAGAAAGGGACAAAAGCTTTTCACTTTTGTCCCTTTCTTAATAACTTGTTATTTAGCAGTTTCTAATAATTCATTTACCTTTTGTTCAACCTCATCTGCTGTATCTAAATAGAGCATATCATTAGCAAATGATTGCAAGTCTGCTTTTGACAACGTTCGGAGTTGACTTCTTGCTGGTAAAATAGACGTTGCGCTCATACTAAATTCATCTAGCCCTAAGCCTAATAATAATGGAATCGCCACTTCATCACCAGCCATTTCGCCACACATTCCAGCCCATTTTCCATGTTTGTGAGCTGCGTCAATGACCATTTTTACTAAACGAAGAATAGCAGGGTGGTATGGTTGATACAAATAGGAAACACGTTCGTTCATGCGGTCAGCTGCCATCGTATATTGAATAAGATCATTCGTACCAATGCTAAAGAAGTCGACCTCTTTCGCAAATAGCTCAGCAGCGACAGCTGTTGACGGAATTTCCACCATCATACCCACTTCAATCTCTTCTGAAACTTGTATATTCTCAGCAATAAGCTTGTCTTTTTCTTCAGCGAGCATCGCTTTAGCTGCGCGTAATTCTTCAAGTGTAGCAATCATTGGGAACATAATCTTCAAATTCCCAAATACACTTGCCCGCAATAGGGCACGAAGCTGAGTACGGAATATGTCTTTTTCTTCCAAACAGAGTCGAATAGCACGGAAACCAAGGAAAGGGTTCATTTCCTTTGGCAAATCTAAATAAGAAAGCTCTTTGTCACCACCAATATCTAACGTTCGAATGACAACAGGCTTACCTTCCATCTTTTCAACCACTTCTTTATATGCTTCGAATTGTTCTTCTTCTGTTGGAAGCTCCGTTCGATCCATATACAAAAATTCCGTACGATATAGGCCAACACCTTCACCACCATTACGTAATACGCCTTCAACATCTTTAGGCGTTCCGATATTAGCAGCTAACTCGACATGCTGACCGTCCTTCGTTGTTGTTTTCTCATTTACTAATTTAGCCCATTGCTCTTTTTGTTTTAAGAAGTCTTCTCGCTTCTTTTCATATTGACGAAGTTCATCACCGGTTGGATTCACAATAATATGACCATCAAGCCCATCAACAATGACAACGTCCCCTTGTGTCGCTTGTTCCGTAATAGACTTCGCTCCTACAACTGCTGGAATCTCTAATGAACGCGACATAATGGCTGAATGAGATGTACGACCACCGATATTCGTCGCAAACCCTTTAACAAATTCAGGGTTAAGCTGCGCTGTGTCTGAAGGAGTTAAATCTTCTGCAATAATAATGGTTTCTTCAGCAATCGTTGCAAGTGATTGAACTTGAACGTTTAATAAAATTCCTAATACGCGCTTTGATACATCACGGATATCAGCAGCACGTTCTTTCATATATTCATTATCCATACCTTCAAACATTGTAACGAACATCGATGATACTTCATCCATCGCATATTCAGCATTTTGCTTGTCTGTCTGAATCTTCTCTTTCACCGCGTCAACAAGCTCTGGGTCACTCAATACAAGAATATGTGCAGCAAAGATCTCAGCTTTATCAGGACCAAGATCTCTCTCTGTCTTATCCTTTATAACCGTTAATTCAGCAATAGCTTGTTTCAACGCATCATCAAAACGTTGTAATTCCTCTTCTACGTTCTCAATTTGACGCAGCTCAACTGATAAATCTGGTTCTTGGTGTATAAATGCCTTAGCAATCGCAACACCCGAAGATGCTGCGATGCCAGTTAGTTTTGCATGCATTTGTTATTCTCCTAACCCTTCCTTGATCACTTCTTCAATCGCTTGTAGTGCTTCAGCTTCATCTGAACCTTCAGCTTTAATGGTTACCTCTGCTCCTTGACCAACTCCAAGAGACATTACACCCATAATGGATTTTAAATTTACAGATTTCCCTTTATATTCTAATGTAAGATCAGATGAGAATTGACCTGCCTTATTTACTAATTGTGTTGCTGGTCTTGCGTGAATTCCTGTTTCTGCTGTGATTTTAAAAGACTTTTCTGCCATCGTTAATCAACCTCTCTTTTTCATTTTTGTCATTTTCCTTAACAGTATGTGCAAATTGTTTAAAGTTCTCTCTCATTTCATGATGAAAGGCCCACTTTAGTTTTGATCCTAAAAAATAGGCACAAGTAAGAATATGATGCATAAAGAGGGATACACTTATCCCGTTATTTGCTCATACACTGTCTCTTACTCATGCCTGATCTCATCAGTAACACGTAAATAAAGTGTAACCATCTATGTAGGTATATAACCTTTTTGCACTACTATTAAAAGCGAATGTTAAAAGTAGTATAGCATAATAAAAAAATAAATTTCAACTGTTTCGCTTAAAATCAGTTGAAATTAGGCTACAAATACACATTTACGCACACGTCATATTTAATGATGACATATACTATCGAGACTAAAACCCTTCATACCGTGGGACTACACCCACATGCTCTCAGCCCGAGCAAGAAGGAGTGAACTCATTGAAAGGAGCAGAATTCGGACCTAAACCCTTGCTTACAAAAAGAGAACGCGAAGTATTCGAGCTGCTTGTCCAAGACAAGACAACAAGGGAAATCGCACAGCAACTCTTTATAAGTGAGAAAACAGTAAGAAACCACATATCAAATACAATGCAGAAGCTAGGAGTCAAGGGGCGCTCTCAAGCTGTTATTGAACTCATTCGACTAGGGGAACTTGAAATATAAGCACGATTCACCTTTCTCATTCTGTTTTAGTCTTAACAGATACTCTCTCTAATATGAGGGGTGTCTGTTTTTTCTTCATATCAAATCAAAAAAGGGTGTCCCAAAAGGCTATTTTATAGCCTATTGAGACGCCCTTATAGCAATTTATGCTCCAAAGAAATTCTTAAATGATTGGAGCGTCGTTGAACGGTTTAATGCAGCAATCGATGTTGTTAAAGGAATTCCTTTTGGGCATGATTGAACACAGTTTTGTGAGTTACCGCAGTTTGCTAGTCCACCGTCCCCCATAATTGTTTCTAGTCGTTCCTCTTTATTCATCTCACCTGTTGGATGAGCATTAAACAGTCGAACTTGGGATAGCGGAGCTGGTCCGATGAAATCAGACTTACTATTGACATTAGGACAAGCTTCTAAACAGACACCACATGTCATACATTTTGAAAGCTCATAAGCCCACTGGCGTTTAGACTCAGCCATACGTGGTCCTGGTCCAAGGTCATACGTACCGTCAATTGGAATCCATGCCTTTACTTTTTTCAAAGAATCAAACATTCTACTACGGTCGACCATTAAATCTCGAACAACCGGGAAAGTTTTCATTGGCTCTAAATGGATTGGCTGTGTTAATTGATCAACAAGCGCTGTACAGGATTGGCGCGGTTTTCCGTTAATAACCATTGAACATGCTCCACAAACTTCCTCTAAGCAGTTCATATCCCAAGTAATCGGTGTAGTCTGTTCACCCTTCGTATTAACAGGATTACGACGGAACTCCATAAGCGCCGAAATAACATTCATATTCGGACGATAAGGCACTTCAAATTCCTCTACATAAGGAGTGCTGTTTGGGTCATCTTGTCTCGTTACTTTAAAATGGATTGTTTTTTCACTCATGATTTAACAGCTCCTTGCTTCTTTTGAGAGTAGTCACGTTTACGTGGTTCGATTAATGATGTGTCCACTTCTTCATATGTGAATTCAGGATTTTTCGTCTTAGGATTAAATTTAGCCTTCGTCGTCTTTAAAAATTCTTCATCATTACGCTCTGGGAAGTCAGGCTTGTAATGAGCACCACGACTTTCATTACGATTATAAGCTCCTAATGTAATCACCCGTCCAAGATTAAGCATTCCTTGTAATTGACGAGTAAAGGATGCACCTTGGTTACTCCATTTCGCTGTATCATTAATATTTATATTCTGATATCGCTCTAATAACTCTTGAATTTTCTCATCGGTTTGTAGCAGTTTATCGTTGTAACGAACAACTGTTACATTATCTGTCATCCATTCACCTAATTCTTTATGAAGCATGTAGGCATTTTCTGTTCCATCCATACTCATAATGTCATCGAAGGTTTGTTGCTCTTTCTTCACCTCATCTTCAAATAGCGATGATGGCATAGAATCTGCGGATTTTTCTAAGCCGTTCATATATTCAACAGCTTTCGGTCCAGCAACCATTCCTCCGTAAATAGCAGACAATAACGAATTCGCCCCTAATCGGTTAGCACCATGTTGAGAGTAATCACACTCACCAGCAGCAAATAGTCCAGGAATATTTGTCATTTGATCATAGTCAATCCACATGCCGCCCATAGAATAGTGAACAGCAGGGAAAATTTTCATCGGCACTTTACGTGGGTCATCACCCATGAATTTTTCATAGATTTCAATAATTCCACCCAATTTAATATCTAACTCTTTCGGATCTTTATGAGAAAGGTCTAGATATACCATGTTCTCACCATTAATACCTAACTTCTGATTGACACAAACATCGAAAATTTCACGAGTTGCAATATCACGTGGCACGAGGTTTCCATAAGCAGGGTACTTCTCTTCTAAGAAATACCATGGCTTACCATCCTTATACGTCCAAACTCGTCCACCTTCACCACGAGCAGACTCACTCATTAGTCGAAGTTTATCATCACCAGGGATCGCCGTTGGGTGAATTTGAATAAATTCTCCATTCGCGTAATAAACCCCTTGCTCATATAGCTTAGCAGCAGCATAACCCGTGTTAATAACCGAATTCGTTGATTTACCGAAAATAATTCCCGGTCCACCTGTTGCCATAATGACCGCATCTGCTACAAAACTACGAATTTCAGAAGTTCGCAAGTCTTGTGCCGTAACCCCACGGCAAACTTGGTCATCATCAATTACCGCCGAAAGAAACTCCCAACCTTCATACTTCGTTACAAGTCCACTTACTTCAAATCTTCGTACCTGCTCATCCAAAGCATATAATAGCTGTTGACCTGTTGTTGCACCTGCAAATGCCGTACGATGGTGCTGCGTCCCACCAAAACGTCTAAAATCTAATAGCCCTTCTGGTGTACGATTAAACATAACACCCATTCGATCCATTAGATGAATAATTCCTGGTGCTGCTTCTGTCATCGCTTTAACAGGAGGCTGGTTCGCTAAGAAGTCCCCTCCATAAACTGTATCATCAAAATGTTCATATGGTGAATCCCCTTCACCTTTTGTATTAACGGCTCCATTAATTCCACCCTGTGCACAGACCGAGTGTGAACGTTTTACGGGTACGAGCGAAAAAAGATCAACTGGCACTCCCTTTTCTGCCGCTTTGATTGTGGCCATTAAACCTGCTAGTCCACCACCAACAACGATGATTCTCCCTTGACTCATGATTGACCCACTCCTTATCTCTTAAATGTTTGCTAAATCTGGATTAACGAACGCAAGAATTGCGCGAATACCAACAAATGTTAATGCGAAGAAAATCCCCATCGTTACATAAGTGGCAATTTTCTGTGAACGTGGAGTAACTGTGATCCCCCATGATACAGCAAAAGACCAAAGTCCGTTTGCAAAATGGAAGGTCGCAGCAAGTACCCCCACTATATAAAACGCAATCATAAACGGATTGCTAAAAATGTTTGCCATCATATCAAAATTAACTTCTGCTCCAAGTGCTGCTTGAATTCTTGTTTCCCAAACATGCCATGTAATCCAAATAAGTAAAAACACACCAGACCATCGTTGAATTCGGAACATCCAATTTCGGAAAAAGCCATAATGTGAGGTGTTATTCTTCGCTTGAAATGCAATATAAACACCGTAAATAGCATGATAAAGTAATGGTACGAAAATAACAAAGATTTCAAGAAAATAGCGAAAAGGCAAATTCTCCATAAAATGTGCGGCTTGGTTAAACGCACTAGCACCTCGAGTTGCAAAATGATTAACAACAAAGTGCTGAATTAAAAAGATACCGATCGGAATAACTCCAAGCAACGAATGAAGCTTACGATTAAAATACTCTCGATTACCTGACATACTTGATCCCCCCAAAGATTCCTATCCATGTCGTATTATGTTTTGTTTTCTCTGATTTACTCTCCTATAAATCATACATATTATGAATCTAATCCGAGAAAACTGACAGGTTAATTGTACTCTTATCCCCGTCATTGGTCAAGAAAACGGATACAACTTTTCGACAATTTCAGTTCGTGCGAATAGCGACATTCGTAAACGATAAAAACAAAGAAAGGTCACCGAAAAAGTTTGGTTTTTAACTTTTTCGGTGACCTTATTCATTAGCGATGAGTTTAAGACGGATTCTTTCTTATCCAATGATAATTCTTTCAGTAGGGTATTTATAATAGCTCTTTTGTTCTTTTCTTCGAATAGAGAATAGAAAGGCAATTAAACCTACACGACCAATAAACATGAGCACCATTAGCACTCCTTGGCTTGCAAAGGATAAATCTGCTGTAATCCCCATAGATAAGCCACACGTTCCAAACGCAGATGCCGTCTCAAATATAATTGCCATTAAAGACAATTTCTCTGTCCCTTCAAACGCGACGATTAACGTGACTGCAGCAAACAGCATCACAAGAAACACAGATAGCACGATAAAAGCCTTTTGTTTGTCCTCAGGGTGAATTTGTCGTCCAAATACTTTCACATCGCCTTTCCCTTGCGCAAAGCTTCGGATCGTCAAAAACATAACCGCAATTGTTGTGGTCCGAATTCCTCCACCTACACTAGAGGGACTAGCTCCAATAATCATTAAAAATGAAATAAATAGAAGAGTCGCCATATGCAATTCAGACACGTCCATTGTTGCTAAACCACCACTCCGTGCTGTAGCTGAATTAAATACCGCATTAAATAGCTGTTCATGCCATTGGAGTCCGACATAGTAATGACCACTTTCTAATGCCCAAATCCCTATTACACCAATTACAAAAACAGCAAAATAAGTGGCCGTCGTTATTTTAGTAAATAAACTAAATTTAAAATTAGGGTTTTTATTTGATAAGTATTCACGTAATTCCATTAAGACTGGAAAGCCAATTGCACCAGCAAATATGAGCAGTATGACAACTAGCTGTACGTAATAATCATTAGCGAATGGGATTAGTGATTGACCTGTAACGTCAAAACCAGCATTCGTAAATGCACTTAAACTGGCGAACGCACCTTGATAATAAGCTTCAGCTGTCGTATCGAAATACCGCAGAAAATAAGTCCCAAGTATGAGCGCTCCGACTAATTCAATGAGTAAAGCAACGACTAAAATCCCTCGCATTAAGCTAACCAATCCAGAGAAGCGATTTTGATTTTGATCAACCATGATCAGCATTCGTTGGGAGAAGTTAATCTTTCGTCCGAAAAGCATCCAAACAAAGGTCCCCATGGTCATAATTCCAATTCCACCAAGTTGAATGGCTAATGCGAGAAAAATAATACCAACATAATTAAACGTTTCAGATACATTAATAACCGTTAACCCAGTTACACTAACAGCACTGACAGAAGTGAACAAAGCCTCTGAATACGAAAGCTCTACTCCAGGTAAATGGGAAATAGGCAAATACAATAAAATACTAAATAAAATCATTGCAGCCACATAGGATATAAGAATGACACGAAACGGTGACAAGAATTGATTTAAACCTGACTTCATAGTTTTTCCCTCCGTCAATATACGCGAATAAGTATACCACTTTAGAAAAAAGCGTGCTAGAAATGCTAGAGAAAAATTTCATTACAACATATAATAAAAAAGGAGAGAGGTGCTTATTAGATGAATAATATAAATGAATTCGGATACAGTTTGATTCGCAACGACGTGCTAAAGGATGTGTTAGGAAGGGAACACGATCACATTTTATATTGGGTCGGCAAATCATTAGCACGAAAGTATCCGTTATCGAGCTTAGAAGAACTTCCTGAATTCTTTTTGAAAGCTAATTGGGGAAACCTCACATTAGAAAAAGAAAAAAGAAATCATTACATATACCTTTTATCTGGAGAATGGATGGGCAAAGAAGATCAACGTTGCTATCAGCTTGAATCAGGTTTTTTAGCGCAGCAATTCGAGTCATGGAAAAACCGTGGGATTGGTGTCACTTCAAATGTGCACCGGTCAACAGTAACGTTCGATGTGCAAATTGACCGACTATAAGAATGAATACTAGTTAGATAAGAAAGGAAATATCTCTTTCTACTAGTACCACATGGGAAACGTAATCATCAAAAAAGAACAACTAAGAAGCTCTTAAGCTTCTTAGTTGCAGACCGTAGACAAAACGGCTTTGAGATATGACTCTCAAAGCCGTTTTTGTATTTTTCGTATGGTTTTCCGGCGATGGCACTGTCGGTTTGGTGTTCCTCCAGTGCCATGTCGCCAGTTTTTTCAGG
>NZ_JALKEV010000081.1 GCF_023017105.1 Halalkalibacter sp. APA_J-10(15)
AAATGTCCGGAACAACTTGGCGACCACCCACTTTAGAAAGCGGCGTCGCGATGACATGTACCGCTGTCCGCGGATACACACTATAAAAACCACTAAGCCGCTTTTGGACATTGGCTGACGGTTTTGCTGGAATAAGAACGGCGACTTGCCGGTGTCCCAAATCTTTTAAGTGTTGAGCAGCTTGCCGCCCCCCATCATAGTCATCAGTCAACACAGAATCACTGAACCCTTCGGCGCGCTTTTGGTCTAAGACGATAAATGGGTGACCCTTTTGCCGTAGAATATCATTAA
>NZ_JALKEV010000082.1 GCF_023017105.1 Halalkalibacter sp. APA_J-10(15)
TTCCTTCTTTTTAGCGCAGCCAGCACATTCGAGTGATGCAATTTGTAAAACTGCCTTCATCCATGTTTACCTCCTCATCAACATCTTTTCTTTATACGCTTATTATAGAATCCTTTCTAACTTAATTAATTGACCGTCATCAAGTTTGGGGATTTTCTTTAAAAACTTCTTTGAACCCTCGTACTTGTTTCTTGTTATACTTTTATTGTAAATCTTGCGTACATAAAAATAATTGATCCCTATCAAGAAACATGTGATCGATGAATGAAGAACAAAAGCGCAAGCGCCCG
>NZ_JALKEV010000021.1 GCF_023017105.1 Halalkalibacter sp. APA_J-10(15)
GTGGCGATAGCGAAGAGGTCACACCCGTTCCCATGCCGAACACGGTCGTTAAGCTCTTCTGCGCCGATGGTAGTTGGGGGCTTCCCCCTGTGAGAGTAGGACGTTGCCGGGCGAACAAGTACAATCCAGTAGGATTGTGCTTTTTTATGTGTACAAATGGTTAAGCACGAGGCGCAGAAGAGCTCTGGGATATTAAGCTCTCAAGCTGAATAAAACTTAAAATTGTACATTTTCGAACCTAAAATAACTCGAAGAACTCTGCCTGCTATTCTGTTTTTTAATGGAGGGAGCTTTAAAAAGTTCTGATTTGTGTTACGGTGATTGTTGAAGGGGGCGTAACTTTATCATTATTGTTCGCCCCAACTGACGTGTTTGATAAGCGTAGTCATTAATTGTATTTAATTGGCTGAATGCTCAACTATCTGTTTTGTAGGTACGTTAAGACGATTCCATAGGTTGGCTGTAGCTAACCCAACAATAAGAGTAGCTAACGCCTGTTCATCATAGTATTTTGTAGCTTCGTTATAGACTTCATCAGGCACAGGGTCTGTTTGATCGCTAAGTTGGGTAACTGCTTCGCTAAGAGCTAGAGCAGCTCGTTCAGCATCGTTAAAGTGTCGTGTTTCACGCCATGCTGCAACAGTGAGGAGGCGGTTTGTTGTTTCGCCTGCTGCAAGCGCATTACGTGAATGGAGGTCAACGCATACGCTGTCCCTATTGATTTGACTTACCCGAAGGTAGGAAAGGAAGAGAGTCTTACTCGGAATACCGGTCTTCTCTGCGGATGAAAACAAGGCTTTACCTAAGGATTGTAAGACTTGATTTACATCGGGTATGATCGTTACGGGATTATTCATTCTTGATTGCATATAAAAAACTCCTTTGTTTTTTATTGGAGCTACAACCTGCCCCTTTACTACAATGACGTATCAAATATCAGGAATGTGACAAATCTTCAAAAGCTCGTAAATAAAAATTAAATATTTTGTCACATCAGTAAAGTTTAATCCGTCATAATTTATAAAGGCTAAATTTATTAAAGGAATTGATACAATGAGCGAACATGAATGGATAGCGGAGCAATTCGAAGTACATAGGAACCATATGAAGGAGGTTGCTTACCGAATGCTTGGGTCATTGAATGACGCGGAGGATGCGGTACAGGAAACATGGTTTCGACTCAGTCGTTCTAATATGAACAGTATTGATAACTTGAGAGGATGGCTGACCACAGTTGTTTCACGGGTATGTCTCGATATGCTACGATCTCGAAAATCAAGAAAAGAGGAATCAATTGAAACGCAATTGCCTGATATGATCACTAACCATCAGGCTAGAATTGATCCTGAATTTGAAACCGTGCTAGCTGAATCTGTCGGTCAAGCACTATTAGTCGTGCTTGACTCTCTGAATCCGTCAGAAAGAATTGCGTTTGTTCTACATGATATATTTGGTATCCCTTTCATTGATATTGCTTCTATTGTAGGGAAATCTGAGACAGCAACTAGGAAACTGGCGAGCCGCGCACGTCGAAGGGTTAAAGGGGTGAAAGAAACGACTGTTGAACAAGATAGGCAAGGTGAACTTATCAATGCTTTTCTTACGGCGGCCTATTCAGGTGATTTTGAAACGTTGATAGCGGCACTTGATCCGGATGTTGTGCTCTATGATGATCGAAAAGGAGCAATCAAAGTAACCCGTGGTGCAAAGGCATTGGCAAAGCAAGTGTTAGGACGTGCACAGTCTGCTCAAATAGCCATTGTAAATGGGTCAGTTGGTGTCATTGTAGCACCTAGAGGAATGCTGCTTTATGTACTTACATTTATCATTTCAAATGGAAAGATTACTAAAATTGACTTGGTCTCCTCTCCTGCACGTATCGAACAACTTGATCTGAAAGTGTTTAGGAGCTAGAGGATGTAATCGGAAAACAATAGAGGGATGAAAAGCTTGCTCTTAAAGGGCAAGCTTTTTAATAACCAATAATAATAAATGAGGCTTATATCTTCGCTTCTCATTTTAAGTTTATTGTTAGTTTGCTCGCTCATCTATTTTGTATTTGCTTATAAGTTAGGAAGAATAGACAGAGCTACTGATTGAAAATCCAAATAAACAAACGTAGTGAGCATAAGCAAAAAAGTGCTATTGCCGGAAAAAAACGTTCATTATATGATTGAAAGAGATATATTAAAAAAGGAGAGGTGACAAAGAAAAAGAAGACCCTGGTCGAAATCGAAACCTCTGACATTAACAGGATTGTTAATGAAACAGGCTTTTACAATACAACTTTTCTAGTGTACTATAGTAGAAAAGAAAGGGCTTACAAAAAGCAGATTTCGTATAAAATCGGGGGAATTGAGTTGATCAAAAATCTCAAACATTCTCAGAGAAATAAGTTTGGATGGAAGAGTCAATATTTCAGAAAGAATTTCATACTCATTCTCTTCATTACATTTATTCCGGGACTGATGATTGGATTAGGGATTTATTGGTTTGGAGTGAATGAAGTAGAAGATTCATTAAAAGAAATGCATGAAAATCAAATATTTGAAAGGGCGCAAAATATAGGTGATCAATTTGACTATTTGGAAAAGTCCCTTTCTCATTGGGCATACGATCCACGGTTTAATTCTTCATTACTAAATTTAAATTATGTGGTTGAATTTCAGGAGACACGTGATATTGTTCAAACCTTACATGTCCTGCAAGGATCACATCCACTCATTGATCATGTAGAGTTATTTGTGGACTCGGCTGTTCCTGTGCTATTTAGTCCCCATTATAATGTGTTAGAGGCCGATGAATACGAGTTCTATCAGTCGATATTAGAACAGCATAAAAATATGAGTTGGAACCGTCTTTATAGCATACCAGAGGAATCAAATATTGAGGATCCACAACCACTTGTGCTGATTCATAGCATCCCTGGAAATAGTAACGCTCCTTTTGGTTCGATTATTGTAACGTTAGACCGTCAGAAAGTGGCTGATCTTATTAAAACGTTAACACCTTACAATGAAGGGGCTACTTTCCTATTAAATGATGCGGATCGAGTGCTAGTATCTGAGAATAGTACAGAGGAGGCTTCATTCGTAAGTAGTTTGAGGGATAGTGTGTTAGAGAAGGCAGAGTTAGATCAGGAGGGTTCTTTTGTATTTAGTGATCAAGATGAGACATACTCTGTTTCGTATGGAACGATGAGAAGGATGGATTCGGAATGGACCTATGTTTCAGCAGCGCCGATGTCTTCTATAACTTCTCCAATTGTAATTGTTTCGACGATGATTATCTCAGTTAGCTTAATCGGATTATTATTTGCTCTTATCCTATCATGGGTTGCATCTAAAACGATTTATAGTCCTATTGCTAAGCTAGTTAAAGTGTTAGATAAAGATTCCAAATGGACTGATCATAATCATAAAGATGAATTTAAAGTAATCGAAAATCAATTTAAAGAAATGTCGATGGAAAGTCAATCATTAGAAAACCGTTTAACGACTCAATTGCCACAATTAAAAAATAGCTTTCTATTACAATTAATTCAAGGCTACTTGTATCATTACAAAGAAGAAGAACTAAAAGAACGAATGCAAAATTACGGTTGGGAGTTAGATGCTCATCAATTTGTTGTCATGGATATTCAAGTGTTAGGGTTAAATGAGTCAAAAACGACGATTATGAAGCAAGATGAGAGCCTAGTTGCTTTTGCTTTAACGAATATTACTGAGGAAGTGTCTCTAGATTATTTTGAGCAATGTAATGTTATCAATTTCTATGATTTGTCTGCAGTTCTTCTTATCGTATATCCCATTCATAGTGAGGTAAGAAAGAGCTTACATGAATTCTCGAATCAAGTTATGGATGTTCTTAACCGCGTTTTAAAAAGACAAATTACGATTACGATTAGTCAGCCAACAGAAAGCATTAAGCGCATTCCTTATTTGTTTGAAGATGTTCGGAAAGGAAAACGCTACAGAAATTTTGAAAAAGAAAATCAAGTTATTGATCTTGAAACATTTGAAACAGCCAATGATATAAGTCAACTGCACTATCCTTTTGAAATCGAGAAGGAAATTCTACAAGCGATTCGGATGGGACAGATTAATGAATCAGAGCAGCTTATTCGAGAGTTTATTCAAGAGCTGAAGGGTAAGGGTGTTAAAGAGATTAATATCCAACCTTGCATTACGCAGTTGTTTGGAAGTGTCCAGCATGAGATTTTGCACTCTAGTATTCACCCGTATGATCTTTTCCAAGGGAAAAATATGTATGAAGAAATTTCGCATATTGGAGATCCTGAACAAATGATTAATTGGTTAACAGTTGAAGTCATTACTCCATTTGTTAAAGCGTTAGAAGGCAAAGTAAACATTGAGATGAAGCAGCTTGTCGAAAAGGTGTGCACGTATATTAAAGAGCAATATATGGAGGATATTTCTTTAGAAAGCTGTGCAGAGGAAGTTCATACAAACCCGTATACTTTAAGTAAAGCGTTTAAAAAAATAATGGGTGTTAATTTCATTGATTATGTAACAAAATTAAGGATCGAGAAAGCGAAGGAATTACTTTTAAATACGAATATGAAAATGAATGATATAGCAGAACAAGTAGGATATCGACATAGTTATTTTAATCGTATTTTTAAAAAGCATATAGGCATCCCACCTAGTCAATATCGAAAGCAGAGGGTAAATGACTCTATCCAAGATGGCACCGAACGAAAATAAAGGAGGGGAATGCAAATGAACCAAGGGTCGATGAGTGGATTTATTACGTATTTTTACCGGTTTGGTGATTATTTTATGGTTCTTTTATATGTCAATTTGTTGTGGATTTGCTTTACTCTTCTTGGTGGTATTATTTTTGGATGGGCACCGAGTACAACAGCTATGTTTGCAGTGCTACGAAAAAGAATTATGGAGAAAAATGAACCGATTTTTTCGGAATTTTGGAAGGTGTATCGTCAAGAATTTTTAAGAACAAATGGTTTAGGGTTTATCGCTCTAGTAGTAGCTTATATTCTGGCTGTAAATATTCAATATTTTGCAGTAGAGACAGCTTGGTTGTTCGTTGCTGTACGTTATATGATAATCGCGATTATGATTATTACGGCCATTATGCTACTGTATGTATTTCCCTTACTCGTCCATTATGAAACGACGTTATATAATCATATAAAAAATTCATTGTTTTTAACAATTTACCAGCCGATTCGAACAGTTGTGACCGTTGGATTATGTTTATTAGTTGTCCAAATACTTGCGATCTTCCCAGTCTTTATTCCATTCTTTGGGGTAAGCTTGTTTGCCTTCGTTGTCATGTGGACGACCTACTATACGTTCCGTCATGTGGAAAGAAGGCAAAAGGAAATACAGGCAGAATTAGAGAATCAAGAAGCGTAAGTGAACTTGCATGATTTAGTTGGGGGAAATGCCCAATTGGATCATGCTTATTTAAATGAATGATGCTATCAAAAATGTACGATAACCTTTGTTAATCAACGATAAAATGTTGCTGTAATAGCAGTGCAAAAATGTAGTAAAAAACAAAAATATGATAAGAAAGGGCTTACAAAGCTGATTTAGTGCGGGTTTTACTACTTTTAAAAAAGTAACCAAGAAATGAATATTGCCGGAAAAATGTAAGCGTTTTATATTTGGTGTGAACCAAGAGCTGTTGGATGTGTAGCTAGTAACCAATAAGAGGGGGACACTAGTCGATAAATCATTTTTGCTCATCATTATGGTTCAAAAAATCTAATGTAATCATAAGGAGGAACAAATGAAAAAATCACTACGTTTATTAGTACCGTTTTTCGCTTTCATACTATTAGTAGCACTTATTGGATGTAGTAATGATGCAAGTCAAGATGCAAGTGATGATTCGGGTGATTCAACTGAAGATACTGCCGAAGGTACAGAGGATATTTCTGAAGAAAGAATGGAAGTAACCATTATGTCGACGGCTTTTGCTCCAGATCCTGTAGATAGTGATAGTCCTGCTTTACAAGCCATTGAAGATTATACAAATATGGATATTAATCTCCAATTGGTCGCGAATGCCAATTACGATGACCGTTTTAATGTAACGTTGGCATCAGGTGATCTTCCTCATATTATGATGGCTTCAAAATCAGCAAGCTTTATTAATGCAGCTAGAGACGGCGCATTTTGGGATATAACGGATTATTTAGACGACTATGATAATCTAAGTCAAGCAAATGATATTGTTCTAAATAATATTTCAGTAGATGGGCGAATTTATGGTGTGTATCGTGCAAGACCATTAGGAAGAAATGCAGTAACGATTAATAAAGAATGGTTAGATAATTTAGGATTAGATATTCCTCAAACGATTGATGAGTTCTATGAAGTGTTGAGAGCGTTTACGTATGATGATCCGAACCAATCGGGTGAAGATGATACGTATGGAATGGTCGTATCTGAATGGCATGGTCCTTGGGATGTGATGCAATTATGGTTTGACGTTCCAAATGTGTGGGGCTTTGATGAAAATGGTGAATTGCAACCAGACTTTATGTTTGATGAATATATGGATGCGTTAAATTTCTTTAAAAAGGTCTATGATGAAGGATTAGTAAACGAAGACTTTGCAGTAATGGATTCAGGACAATGGTTTGATCCGCTTGTTAATGGTACAGCAGGTGTCGTAGTGGACGTTGCTGACCAAGCAAACCGCTTACAAAATCAAATAACGGAAAATTATACAGACGATGAAATCATATTAGATGTATTTGGTGCGGTTGAAGGCCCTAATGGATTCCGAAGTAAGCCGACACCTGGATATCATGGAATGTTAGCGATTTCAACAACGTCTGTCCAAACAGAAGATGAGTTACGTCGTGTTTTGCAGTTCTTAAATGACTTAAATGATGAAGAACCACAAAATTTATCCTACAACGGTATCGAAGGTGTTCATCATGAGGTTGTCGATGGAGAATTAGTAATTACGTCTCAGCAAGATGGTGGAGAATTATTTGATAAAGAGGTTCGTGATTTGAATCAATTCCAAATGGGTATTCCTGAAGACAGATTCCTAGTTGGTCCTCAAACAGCACTACAAGAGAAGGCTGATCAAGTGATGGAAGAAAACTTAGACATTGTCGTTCCAAACCCTGCTGAACCATTAGTTTCACCGACTTATACAGAAAGAGGAACACAATTAGATAATATTATTGAGGATGCTCGAATTATGTATATCGTTGGTCAAATCGACGAGGCTGGCTTACAAGAGGAAATTGAATTATGGTTACGTTCTGGCGGTACTGAGTATATTGAAGAAATTAATGAAGCTTACCAAATTGCGCAAGATGCACAATAAGTAGATTAAAAAAGAGCAGGAGGTAACACCTCCTGCTTTTCTTAAAAGATAAAGGTTTATAACATTTTTAATCATTTAATCAAGATAGGTAAGCTTTAAGTGGGTGCGCGGGAGTCGTCGGCTACGCTCGCTCTACGTTCAGAAATGCTCAAACTCTTGTAACGGCTCAGCACGACGGAATTAAGAAAATATCGCTGTGCGGTTTTTCTTATAGAAAGGAGAAGGAAAATGCCGAAAGTAAATGTAAATCCATCGACACAAATGGAACCTATGCAAGTGAATAAAATAACAAAATGGCAAATGCTTAAAAGAGATAAATGGATTTATTTTCTATTACTACCTGGTCTTATTTGGTTTATTGTTTTTAAGTATGTTCCGATGTGGGGAACGTTGATTGCTTTTCAAAATTATTCGCCCTTTTTAGGCTTTTGGGGGAGTGAATGGGTAGGATTTACTCATTTTGAACGGTTATTTCAAAATCCTGATTTTTACCGGATTTTACGAAATACTTTAATCTTAGCTTTGTATGAAACGATTTTTGTTTTTCCTGCACCGATTATTTTAGCGCTTTTGTTAAATGAAATTCGTTTTAATCCATATAAACGAACGATTCAAACGTTAGTCTATTTACCAAATTTCTTGTCTTGGGTTATCGTAGCCAGCTTAACATACGTATTCTTTACAACAAGTGGTGGAATTGTCAATGTTATTGTTGAGAATATCACCGGGAACACGATTTTCTTTTTAGGGGATCCAGAATGGTTCCGTACGATGATCGTTGGACAACAAATTTGGAAAAATGCCGGTTTTGGAACGATTATTTTCTTAGCCGCATTAGCCAATGTGAGTAAAGAGCAATATGAGGCAGCGATTGTTGATGGTGCTGGTCGATTTAGACGAATGTGGCACGTCACATTACCAGCGATCAGACACGTCATTGTCATTTTGCTCATCCTGAATATGGGGAATTTCCTTGATCAAGGGTTCCAACAAATTTATTTAATGACGAACTCATTAAATCGCTCCGTAGCCGATGTGTTTGATGTGTACATTTATTTCTCAGGTATCACGCAAGGAGCGTTTAGTCATAGTACAGCTGTTGGTTTATTTAAAGGCGTTGTTGGGATTGTTTTAATTTTGACGACGAGATATATTGCCAAGAAGTTAAAGCAGGAGACATTATTTTAAATTGTCTAGCTTAGAAATGGAGGGATAGTGGTTATGAAATCACATAACACACCACTAGGAAGAGTTTTTGATGTGTTTAACCATATCATTCTAGCCTTAATTGCACTTGCGATGATTGTTCCGTTTATGTATGTTATTGCAGGCTCGTTTGCGACTGAAGCAGAGCTAGCAAGGAGACCGTTCTTTATTTTTCCAGAAACCTTTACAATGAGCGCTTATCAATATATCTTCTCAACAGCGACATTTGTGCGAAGTATTGGTGTATCCATCTTTGTAACAGTAGCTGGAACGGTAGTTAGTTTAGCATTAACGTTAACGATGGGGTATGCACTATCGAAAGCACGGATTATTGGACATCAATTTTTTATTTACCTTGTCATTTTCACGATTATTTTCCAAGGTGGAATGATTCCAACGTATATTTTAGTACGTGATCTAGGTTTATTAAATTCTTTATGGGCGCTTATTATGCCAATTGCGATGAATCCGATGTGGCTCATTATCGTCATTTCCTTCTTCCGTACACTCCCACGTGAGCTGGAGGAATCAGCGCGGATTGATGGTTGTACCGATATCGGAGTTTTTTGGAAGATTGCCCTGCCATTATCAAAGCCAATTATTGCGACATTTACATTATTTTATGCGGTGCAATATTGGGGCGACTATTTCAATGCCCTTCTATATATTTCCGATTCAACGAAATATCCGGTCATGCTGTTATTGCAAAACATTATGACGATGGCTGATATGCGTTTTGGTGAAGTGGATGCGCTTATTGATACACCAGATGAATCGTTGAAGCTTGCTGTTATTGTTGTCGCAACGATTCCAATTATGTTTGTTTACCCATTTTTACAAAAGCACTTTGCTAAAGGGATGTTGTTAGGATCGGTGAAAGGATAAAGAAAGCCGTCTTAACAATTAAATTCGTACTTTTACTGGAGAACGTTGAATCCCGTCCTTATCTCTATTTCCAATGATAGTTGTAGGAGTGATATTTATGGAGAGCTATATTCATTTAAATGAAAGTATTTATGCGAAAGTCAATCAGCGCGTAGAGGAAGCATTGGCGATCATTACGAATCGGTATATCGGGCAAAATCCAGCGCATCCAATGGTTTATCGAGCGTTTAGTAACGATGGATTGATGCGATTAAAGGATTATCGATATGAATTTAATTTTGGTGAACGATTCCCTTATTGTCAAAATGGACAGTTTATCTATGCGTGGGGAAAGCTCTGGCAGGATGAAGAGGCTGAGTTCATGTTTGCGCTCAATTGCTATGGCCCGGTGCATATCTATTTGAATGGTGAATTCGTGTATCGCTCGACGATTGTGGAAGAGTTAGATCCAAAGAAAAGAGTCGGCTTTCGTTTCACATTGAAAAAAGGCTGGAATCATTTTGTGCTGCGCTTTGAGAAAACGACGTCCGGAATCGGTGGAATATTTGGAACCGGTTCATTCAAACGACATCCGATGCATGTTCTTTCTCCAACACATGAAAGAGAGGGGCAGGAGGGGTGGATATTCACAGAGCCGCTCGCTCAACCGTTAGAATGCTTGCCTGAAGAGGGAACGGCATCTGATGTAGAATGGCTTCCTGCAATGGATTGGGGGCAGGATCAAAGAAGGCAATTGACGAGATTGTTTGGAAGTGAGGTCGGTCAAGTCGCTGCTGCATGGACGAAGCTAGTGGTGCCTTATACGAGTCAACAACAGGTTACGTTAAAAGGGTATGCCTATGGTGCGATGACACTATTGATTAATGATCAAACCGTTTTCGAAACAAAGGAAGATCAAGAAATCGTTGTTACTTTACCGTTGTCTTATGGGGAACACGATGTAACGGTAATATGTACGTGTGTAAGTGAACAATGGGGCTTTGAGCTTGAGCCTGTTCAAGAGAGTGTTACCTTTACACTTCCGTACCCTGTAAAAGGGGCAAGAGAAAGCTGGCTCTATCTAGGAAGCTTCGCGACGAAGGAGCACGTGGATTTAAAAGAAGCGAAACGATTGGATACAGTCGTTGCAAGTACGAATGGTCCAACGTTTTGGCGCTTAGATCAACCGAATACGTGGGTGAGACCATATTTAGAAAACCGTCTATTTGGAAAATGGGATTATCCGTTAGGGGTGACGCTATACGGCCTCATCCAAACAGGGAAAGAGTTAGAACGAAAGGATATTATCAATTATACGCTGCAGCATATTGAAACGAGCACGTCATTGTATCAATATTCCTTGTGGGATAAGGAGCAATACGGTGCAGCCGGCGTGAATAATCAGCTGTCGGCGATCGACAGTCTTGATGATTGTGGTTCTTTCGGTTCAACGATGCTTTTGGCAACCGAAATTAGAGACATTCGGGATGCGAATAGGATTGCCGATGATATTGCTCATTATATAACGAATGTCCAAGATCGACTATCTGATGGGACGCTTTATCGGCGCTTTGGTAGTGTTTCGTTCATGAAGGATACGATTTGGTGTGACGATCTTTATATGAGTACGCCATTCTTATGTCGCTATTATAAAAAAACTGGTGAGCTCTCCTACTTAGAAGATGCTGCCAATCAGTTTCTCCATTATAAACAATTAATGTATATGCCGGAAGAGAAGATCATGTCGCACGTGTATGATTTCAAGTTTGATACGGCAACGAATGTACCGTGGGGACGCGGAAATGGTTGGGTATTATTCTCACTTTCAGAATTGCTAGAAGTGTTACCAGAAGATCACTCAAAGCGCCCTGCATTAATCAGCTTCTTTCGTGAGCTATGTGAAGGCTTCCTTGCCTTACAAGGGGAACATGGCTTATGGCATCAAGTATTGACTGATTCAACTTCATACGAAGAAACATCTTGTACATCGATGTTCATATATGGGTTTGCACGGGGTGTGCGTCATGGCTGGTTAGTCGATCCCAAACCGTATATAGAGGCATCCATTCAAGGCTGGGAAGGGATGACTAGAAGAGCGATTGATCAATATGGCAATGTGTATGGTGTCTGTCAAGGCTCTGGCTATGCGTTTACGATCAGCTATTATCGTGATGATTTAACGTGGATTTTAAATGATACGCACGGAATTGGGATTGTTCTGTTAGCTGGAATTGAGCTATTAAAGTTAAAAAAGTCATTACATGAACGTAATGAAGTATTGGTTGAACGATAAAGTGGAACCGAGGTGACCTATGAAATTAGACTTACATGAAGCCTTTCAAAACCCGGGTCATGAATTTTCACCGATTCCGTTTTGGTTTTGGAATGATCAATTAACGAATGAAGAGATTAAAAGGCAAATTCACGAGATGGACGATAAAGGGGTCAATGGCTTTGTGCTACATCCTCGTATCGGCATACCTAAGGATATCGGCTATTTGACTGATGCCTTTATGGGTTATGTGAAAGTCGCTGTTCAGGAAGCGAAGCAGCTAGGGATGTCAGTGATTTTATATGATGAGGCGATGTATCCCTCTGGGTCGGCGAAAGGGATGGTCGTCAAACGTCATTCTTCGTTCGCTAGTCGAGGGTTACAGGCTGTTGAGCTACCTTGTGAGGTAGAAAAGGAGCATACGATCGATCTAACTGAAGAGGATCGACTGATTGCCGTCTTTGCTGCGAAGAAAATAGCTGAAAACGAACTGGAGCCAGATTCGATACAAGAGCTTGAGCCTCATGAGCAAACTGTTCGATTTGATGCGCCTCAAGATGATGGACGATGGGTTATTCTGGCTTTTATCGAAACGAATTCGGGAGGAAATATACGCGGTATCCATTTCGGTGAGGACGATGGAGAGGAGCATGCTCCGCCATCAGCTGATTTACTAAATCCCGAAGCGGTTAAGGCGTATATCGAACTCACGCATGAGCGTTATTATGACGTGCTTCAAGACGAGTTCGGCCAAACGGTGATCGCGATGTTTACCGATGAGCCTGATATTGTAGGGCGCAATGCCAAGGAAGGCATCAAGCCGTGGACAGGTGGTTCATTTACCTGGTATGAGCAATATGGGGGCAAGAAGAGTGACCTACCAGCATTATGGTATGACGTGGGAATAGAAACGGCCTCCATACGTAAGCGTTATGAGCAAGCGGTCTATCAACGACTTTCAACTGTGTATTATGAGCCATTAAGCCGCTGGTGTGAGGAGCATGGGATTGCTTTAACGGGACACCCAGCGGAAAGTGATGACATTGGCTTACTGGATCATTTTCAAATACCTGGACAGGATGTCGTTTGGCGCTGGGTCGCACCGGAAGAAGGCAAAGGGATAACAGGACGCCACTCGACCGCTGGAAAATGCTCAGCCGATGCAGCACGGCATCGTGGGAGAAGAAGAAATGCCGATGAAGTGCTTGGTGTTTGTAGCAAAAAGGGTGGATGGGATCTTTCCCCTGGTGATATGAAATGGTATTTCGATTGGCTGTTTGTCAGAGGTGTAAACCTGATTATCCCTCACGCCTTTTACTATTCCATTGATGGGAAGAGACGTAGCCATGAGCGTCCGCCAGATGTTGGGATGCATAGTAGCTGGTGGCCTTATTATCGGTTTTTTAGTAATTATATTAAGCGTGTAAGCTGGCTTATGACCGATAGTGTGAACACGACGAAGGTCGCGGTTCTTTGTCGAGAGAATCACTTGCCGTGGGAAATGGTGAAGCCATTTTATGAACAGCAAATCGAATTTAATTATGTCGAGGAAGCTCTCCTGTTGTCTAAGGCTGAAATGGCAGCTGGCTTGATTCAAATTGAGGCACAATCGTACTCGACTGTTGTCATAGACGGGCGTTATTTGCTTGAGGAAAAGACAAAGCAACAATTACGAGACTGGATAAAGCAAGAGGGTACGGTGATCACCGTTGGCGAAGAACGAATCGTGGAAGGAGCGATCATCGTTGCAACACCTGAAGAAGGAGCGAATCGGTTAATCGAGTCCGAACAGCAAACGGTTCGATTAAATCCACGATGCCCGGACATTCGGATCAGTCATGTTGAAAAGGGAGATCGCTTCTTCTACTTGCTTGTTCATGAAGGCGAAGAGTCATTCAACGGTACGGTCACATTACGTGAAACAGGAACAGTTGAGTTGTGGGATGCATGGACGGGAACGATAGAGGAGCTTGGTCAAGTGAAGGAGGTTTCTCTCACCTTACATCGACGTGAGAGTATCATCCTAATGGTCGATCCGAATAATCGAGAGTCAATCATCAGAGATCCTGAGCCAATAAAGGAACCGATTAAAATGATCGAACTCAATCAAGAATGGACGGTAACAGGAGAAGCATTCGAAAAACAAACGACCGCGTTACAATCATGGACAGAGTGGCCGCAAATGACCTATTACTCAGGAACGCTCACCTATAGGACGACTCTTCACTTGCAGGAAATGATTGCGAAGGCCGTCATCGATTGTGGTGAAGTCGAAGAAATCGTCAAGCTGACGGTAAATGGAGAAGAAATAGGTGTGAAGATGTGGGCACCTTATTCGTTTGAAGTAACAGGTTTGTTATGTGAAGGAGAGAATGTGATCGAGCTAGCTGTGACGAACAGTAAGGCTAATGAAATGGACCGGTTGGCTTTGCCTTCCGGGTTGATCGGGCCTGTTACGGTTGAGGTGTTTGGGAGTAATAGGTATATAAGCGGCATAATGTAAAATATCATGTTCGGTAGACGAAAGAGTAACTTTAGTAGAGGCTTTTCATGAGTTGAGCAAACTTGTGAGAAGCCTTTTTGAATGATAGGAGGAGATTGTTTTAATTTTATGCGATCTTCTATCAGGTCTTTATTCAAAGAGGTAAAAATATTACTTATTAAGTAAAGTTTCTACATTGTTTAAAGAATATGTGGAACCTATAATCAAAATAAGATACTGTTGACTACATTTTAAGGGAGTCAATGGATGAAGAATATATGGTTGAGTTGTTAAGCAGGTTAAAAAAGTTACTTGATGAAGTCAATCAAACTAAGGAATAGCAAGAAAGAGTAGTATATCGAGGGGGGTTGAATTTTTAATGTTATATCCAATAACAACTGAAACAAGAGGACAAATAGACTTAAATGGTATTTGGAAGTTTAAAGTTGATAATGGAAACGGAATTGACGAAAAGTGGTTCGAGAGACCATTACGTAAAACGATGTCTATGGCTGTACCTGCTTCCTTTAATGATTTAGCAGTCACTCGTGAGTTGCGTAACCATGTTGGTTGGGTATGGTATGAACGTGATTTTATTTTACCGAAATACATGCTTGATCAAAGAATTGTTCTTCGATTTGGTTCAGCAACACATTATGCGAAAGTGTATCTTAATGGCGTACAGATAACAGAGCATAAAGGCGGATTTACCCCGTTTGAAGTGGAAATCAATGACTATGTTCGATTAAGTAAAAACCGCTTAACAGTAGCTGTAAATAATATTGTTGATGAATCTACACTTCCAGTCGGAAATTATATAGAGGAGGAAGTAGAAGGGATAGGCAAGGTGATTCGTAATTCACCTAATTTTGACTTTTTTAATTATGCAGGATTACATCGGCCAGTAAAAATATATACGACAGCTAAAAAGTATATTAACGATGTGAATATAGTAACAAACATAGATGGAAATAACGGTGTTGTAGACTACCAAGTCAAAGTATTAGGACAAGCTTCGACGGTAAAAGTATCGATACTAGATGAATTTGGACAGGAAGTTGTTAATGGAAGTGGTTCGGATGGTTCTTTAATCGTTCCCAATGTTACACTTTGGGAGCCGTTAAATGCATATTTATATACTTTACGTATTGATCTAGATAATGGAACAGATATATATGAACAGCCGTTTGGTGTACGAACAGTGGAAGTGAAAGATGGAAGGTTCCTTATTAATAGCAAACCTTTTTATTTTAAAGGGTTTGGTAAACATGAAGACACGCCCATACATGGTCGTGGTTTTGACGAAGCTGCAAATATATTAGACTTTAATTTGTTAAAGTGGATTGGAGCGAATTCTTTCCGAACAGCTCATTATCCGTATTCAGAAGAAATAATGAGACTTGCTGATCGAGAAGGGATTGTTGTGATAGATGAAACACCGGCAGTAGGAGTTCATTTGAATTTTATGGCAACAATTATGAATGAGCAGGCAAAACGGGATACGTTTAAAGAAATTCAAACCTTTGAACATCATAAAGAAGTGATAAAAGAATTAGTAGCTCGTGATAAAAATCATCCTTCTGTTGTCATGTGGTCGGTGGCTAATGAGCCAGCATCAGAAGAAGAGGGTGCATATGAGTATTTTAAACCTTTAATAGAACTTATGAGGGATGGAGACCCCCAGAAACGTCCAGTTACATTAGTAACCTATGTTCAGTCCACTCCACAGGATTGTAAAATTGCAGAGTTAATTGATGTATTAGCTTTAAATCGGTATTATGGTTGGTATATTAATGGTGGAGATTTAGAACAGGCAAAAGTGAAGCTTCATAAAGAGCTAGAAGGGTGGACAGAACGTTGTCCAGGAAAACCGATTATGTTTACTGAATATGGTGCAGATACGGTTGCTGGTTTTCATGATATTGATGCGGTCATGTTTACAGAGGAATATCAAATTGAGTATTATCAAGCAAATCATGAAGTAGTGGATAAGTTTCAACATTTTATTGGTGAACAAGTATGGAATTTTGCGGATTTCCAAACAAGTCAAGGAGTTATAAGAGTTCAGGGAAATAAAAAAGGGATTTTTACACGAGACCGTAAACCAAAATCAGCTGCATTTGAATTAAGAAAGCGTTGGAAAAACATTCCGGATTTTGGCTATAAAAAATAATAGCTCTTAGAAATTTTAGTATCTACACTTCTCAAGTTTCTCAATAACTTGTGATGAATAGAGATGTTTCTCAGATTGAGCCCTTAAAGCTAAAAATGTCATACTGTAAGGGAGACAGGGGCTAACACCATGATGATCAGTTTAAGTGTAATAGTATATTAAAGAAGTTAGAAGAGACCATTGAAAAATGAATATCGTACTTTTTCAGTGGTCTCTTGTTTTTAACTTTTTTCTGTATCCTTTATACAAGGAGCGAAACCTTCTAATTTATTATTGTTACTTCCCCACAAAAAAACTACCCCAAATTCATCCCAAAAGAAAATGTTTTGACATACATTAGTGAATAATAGGCTAATGAACTAGTGTGAGCGTATAAATGAATGAAAAATGAGTCTTTCATTTGGGAGCGGTAGTGTTACAATATAAAGGGAAAATGGATGTGGAGGTTGAATATGAAAATAAAACTTGGGTTATTATACGGTGGGAAATCGGCTGAACATAAAGTATCATTACAAACAGCAAAGGCAGTTATTCAAGCATTAGACTTAACCAAATATGAAATTCATCCTATATATATTTCTGAAACAGGTGAGTGGATCAGAGGAGAGCAGCTACAACGTCCAGTCGAGGGTGTGAAGGAGCTCCAATTAAAAGAAGGAGAAGTCGTTTCTCCAGTTGCACTAAACTCAGAAATCTTCCCGGTTTCAGTCAACCATGAAAAGAAGGCTGATAAGATTGATGTTGTCTTTCCATTGCTTCACGGTCCGAATGGGGAGGATGGGACCGTGCAAGGCTTATTAGAGCTGTTAAATCTCCCTTATGTTGGCAATGGCGTACTAGCATCTGCTGCTGGTATGGATAAAGTAATGATGAAAAATATTTATGAGCAGGCAGGAATTAAGCAAGCGAATTACGTATCCTACATTCGACCTGATTGGGAAAAGGACACGCAAGTAGCGTATCAAAACGTCGAACAAACACTTGGATACCCGTGCTTTGTGAAGCCAGCGAATTTAGGCTCAAGTGTTGGGATTAGTAAATGTAACGATCGAGAGAGCTTAGAAAATGCTTTTAAGGAAGCCTTTGAATATGATCGTAAAATTATAATTGAGGAAGGAATCGACGGACGCGAAGTGGAAATTGCCGTTTTAGGAAACGATGACCCACAATGTTCAGTTGTTGGTGAAATCGTCCCAAAAACCGATTTCTATGACTATAAGGCGAAATATGAAGATGGAGACACGGGGCTTATTATCCCTGCTGACATTACTGAAGCGGAATATAAAGAAATCAAGCGTGTAGCGATACAATCGTTCAAAGCGCTCGACTGCTCTGGGCTCGTTCGTGCCGATTTCTTTTTGACGAAGGACGGTGACGTGCTCATGAATGAAGTGAACACGATGCCAGGCTTTACACCATTCAGTATGTTCCCGATGCTGTGGCAAGAATCAGGCTTGCCATACTCCGAGCTCATTGAGAAGCTCGTTCAGCTAGGAGTAGAGCGTTATGAGGAGAAACAGAAGATTAAATATACCTTTTAAGACACATATATAGTAATGAGGTTGACTCGACGGTGAGTCAGCCTCCTTTTACATAACATATTATGTTTTCAATAAGGAGCGATTGTAATGATAAAGAGGATGTTTAAGGATATTGCTGAATGGGTGAACGGTGATGTGATTGAAGGAGATATTAGCTCTGTAGAAGCAGTAGGCGTTTCGACAGATACAAGAACGATTCAAAGGGGGAACCTATATATCCCTATCGTTGGTGAGAACTTCAATGGTCATGACTTTGTTAGTACTGCTATCGATCATGGGGCAGCTGGAGCACTTTGGCAACGAAATCAGCCGAATCCCCCTGCTCATATACCGCTTATTTATGTAGAGGATACGCTATTGGCGTTGCAAGACTTAGCTAAAAACTATATGGCAAGCCTTTCTACAAAGGTCGTTGGAATTACGGGTAGCAATGGGAAAACAACGACGAAGGATATGGTCACGTCTGTACTCTCGACGACGTATAAAGTTCAGAAGACAGAAGGAAATTACAATAACCATATAGGATTACCGTTAACGATTTTGCGATTAGAGGAAGATACGGAAATTGCCGTGTTGGAAATGGGCATGAGTGGGCGTGGAGAAATTGAACTTCTTTCGTCCATTGCTAAGCCAGACGCTGCGATTATTACAAATATCGGAGAGTCTCACTTACAGGATTTAGGCTCGCGTGAAGCGATTTCCGAAGCGAAGTTTGAAATTACAGCAGGCTTGCGGGAAAGTGGAATGCTTATCATCGATGGTGATGAACCATTATTAACAGAAAAAGTCGTAAATAGCCCGTATCAGGTGACGACGGTTAGTCGTTCTAAGGAAAGTGACTATTACCCAATGCAAATAAAGCAGAAGAGCGAAGGTACTTATTTTACGATAGATGGTGAGGGGGAGTTCTTCATTCCTGTTCTCGGTAAGCATAATATTCATAATGCTCTTTCAGCGATCGCGCTTGCGAAGTCGCTGGGGGTATCGAACGCTAATATTAAAAAAGGGCTAGAAATGATGAAGATAACAGGGATGAGAACGGAATTGCTCGAAGGAAAAGCTGGAGTGAGGATCATTAATGACGCGTACAATGCGAGTCCAACTTCTATGCGAGCCGGGATTGAGTTACTGCAGGATTTACAGGGCTATAAGAAAAAAGTAGTCGTGCTCGGTGATATGCTGGAGCTCGGTGAGAATGAAGAATCGTTCCATTATGATGTGGGAAAAGGAATCGACAAAGAGAAAATCGATTATGTTTTCACATTTGGTGCACTCGGCAGAAAGATTTCGGACGGGGCGAAAGAGAATTTTTCAGAAGAAAGGGTCCATGCATTTAATGAGAAACAAGCATTGATTCAAACATTGAAGGGGATCGTTGAAGGGGGAGATATCGTCTTAGTGAAAGGCTCCCGTGGTATGAAATTAGAAGAGGTTGTTGATGCATTAATTGGTTAATACTAAATAAGGCTCCTGCGGAAAGCGCGCCCTTCATCCCGGGAGCGAGGTCGAGACGCCGTATCGTGGCAACTAAAGCCTGTCGACTGTCGCGCTTTTACGAGGCTTTGTCGACAGGCTATAAGGATCTTGGCATACGCCAGATCCTTATTTGTATATTTTAGCATGACGAGCAGGATGTTGGTTTTAGGATGAAGCCGAGCTTGAAGCAGTGACTACTGCTGCAGTTGTCGCAGCCATAACGGCCGCTTGCATGGCTTGCATCGTATCAGAAACGGCTTTGCCGTGTGGGCTCTTTTTCATCAACATATTAATCTTTTCTTTTGCTTGCTTGTATTCGTCTTTTGAGAAGAGCTGCTTGTCGATTTGGCATGCTTTTAACAAACCAATTAAGCTAAAGATTTGCTCTTCCACCTCCTGATCTTCATTGGATAGGACGGCTTTTCTAATTTTTTCACGAATGCTATCCTCTCTGCCAGACTGAGTGGAAGGATACACGTTTCTAGTGAAAAGAAATAACACCTTTTGTTTATTCTTTGTAAGAATTTCTTTTTCAATTAGGCGTTCAATGAAGGGGATATGTTTCTTATGCCAGTTTATGTGAAATCCGAGTGTTTGTACAACACGTTGCAGCTTAGGTGTTTTTCCGTGGTATTTGTCTTTTAAATAAAGCAAAGAGTCGTTTAAAAGCTCATCTCTACAATTAGCATTCTGTGGAATGTGGATGGTTTTGTCTTTTTCATTATAATCTAAGCAACGTTGCGTCGTTAATTCCATTAAAATCGCACCAGCTAAGCCATAGTGAATGGATTGTGATGCATTCATGTTCATTTTCCCTGTTTGATCATCTAAAGCAATTAATAACAGTTTTTCGGCAAGGGTTAACATACGTCCAACCTCCTTAATGATAAAGGCACTATAAAAGGTAAAAACCAAACTTTTTCAGAGTCCTTTCCTATACTAAGTATACGAAGGGATTAGAAGGAAGGTTTCGGGGATGGATAGGCACAAAGCATACTCCTGCGAATAACGTATAGTATGAGACTTTCCTTGTTTGCCGACAATGGAGTAAGAGGTGATAAAGGTGGTTCGTATCCAATGTAGTGTGTGTAAGAAATGGTGTGTTGAAACGATCATGTTTTGGTCTGTTTCCCTTTGTGATGAGTGCGAAAAGATTGTTGTTCAAACGGAGATAGGTGAAGGGGCTTATGATCAGATCGTTCATACATTTAGTGAAACGATGAAAAAATAATATGGAAAATGCGTAACCCAACTATGATACATTATAGTTGGGTTATAAAACGTGTACAGTTGTTTTAAAAAGGTTTAATACCGATCCTTTTGAGCAAGTGTAAAAAGAAAGAAATAAGGTGAAGGAAATGAAGCAATCAATGCCATTAATTACGGCTATTCAACAGCATATTGAGCAGCAGCCTCTCTCGTTACATGTACCAGGACATAAAAATGGTCACGTTTTCTCACACGCGTTGCAAGATGATTTTCAATCTGTGCTACCGTATGATGTAACGGAGCTAATAGGGCTTGATGATCTCCATGATCCAACTGGCCCGATAGCTCTTGCGCAACAGAAGGCAGCTGATTTTTATCAAATGGGTGAAACCCATTTTCTTGTTGGAGGGTCAACAGCGGGGAATCTCGCGATGGTGTATGGTTTATTTGAGCGAGGAGATACGGTCCTTTTGCAACGCAATAGTCATAAGTCGCTTTTTCATGCATGTGAGATTGCTGGAGTGACACCGATCCTAGTGACACCGGAGTATGATGAGCATTTAGGGCAAGGTGTTGGAATAACAGCAGCTATTGTCAGACAAGCACTAGAGCAATTTCCACAGATCAAAGGTGTCATATTGACGTATCCCAATTATTTCGGTGTGAGCATGGACATTCAAGAGGTGATTGAGGAGGCGAAGAGGCGGGGATTAGCTGTACTAGTCGATGAGGCTCATGGGGCTCATTATGCCATTAGTCAGCAATTTCCCCCATCAGCGTGTGAATTAGGAGCAGATGTCGTTGTTCAATCTGCACATAAGATGCTACCAGCGTTAACGATGAGTTCTTTTTTACATATAAGTAAGCACCTTCCTATGGAGGCTGCTCATAGAATAAAAGAAGCACTAACGATGTTTCAGTCAAGTAGTCCATCTTATTTATTAATGACCTCATTGGATGGTGCTCGCGAGTTTGCTGAAAGATTAACAGAAGGGGATATTACAGAGGTCTTAGCAGGGATTGAAGCGAGTAAGCGAGAATTAAGTACTATAAAACAGATTAAAGTGATAGAGTCGAATAATCAAAGCTATCATTATGATCCGTTAAAAGTTACAATTAGATCAAGAACTGCATTAACAGGCTATCAGCTGCAGGATGTGATAATGGAGTGTGGCATGTACGTTGAATTAGCGACAGAGCGAGATGTTCTGCTCGTGTTTGGCCTGGCTCCCTTACGTTTGGACACAGGTGTGCTAGATAAGCTAAGAGAAAAGCTTTCTACCTATTCTGTCGTGAACGAGAAAGATTCCATTTCTCTCTCCTCATGGGCGTCAGATGTGCGCTTTACTGAAATGAAACTAGGTCGAGTTCATCAACTTCAGCAAACAACAATTCCACTCACCGAAGCGTCTGGACGAATGTCATTAGAGTCGATTATTCCATACCCTCCTGGTATTCCCGTATTACTGCGAGGAGAGGTGATTCAGCAAGGAACGGTTGATTATATTCAACAATTAGCCGATGCAGGTGCTCGTTTTCAAGGGAAGAAACGAGTGGATGAGGTTTTAGTAGTAGATTCGGAGGAAATAGAATGAGTAAAGGTTTGTTTATAACAGTAGAAGGTGGAGAAGGTGCGGGCAAGACGACGACGCTTGATCGCCTTGAGGAAGAGCTTGTCGGAAGAGGTTATGACGTACTACGGACGCGTGAGCCAGGAGGTATTCGAATTGCCGAACAGATTCGCGAGGTGCTACTGAATACAGCCCATACAGAAATGGATGGTCGAACAGAGGCACTCCTCTATGCTGCAGCGAGAAGGCAACATTTAGTGGAGAAGGTCTTACCAGCTATTGAGGCGGGGCAAGTCGTACTGTGTGACCGATTTATCGATAGCAGCTTGGCCTATCAAGGGTATGCGCGAGGTATTGGGGTGGATGCGATCCAGTCAATCAATGACTTTGCGATTGATGGGTGTATGCCTCAATTGACGCTTTTCTTTGATGTTGATCCGAATATAGGATTACAACGGATTGCGGCTAATCAGGAGCGAGAAAACAACCGCCTTGATCAGGAAAAGAAAAGCTTTCACGATCGTGTTCGTCGGGGCTACGAGCTATTGTTAGAGCAATACCCTGATCGTATAAAGAAAATAAATGCTAATGAAGATGTTGAAACGGTGTATCGTATGGCTTTGGCAGAGGTAGAGACTTTATTAAAAGAGTAAGTAAATGGTGGGGGTGCTTTTGGGGTTAACTGAAAGCCGCTTTCACGAAAAGTCACGAATCGATCATTCAAATGAAGGGAGCTGAAAGTTATGAAGCTAATTATGGCGGTTGTGCAAGATAAGGATAGTGTGAAATTATCTGATGCGCTAGTGAAAGCTGATTATCGAGCGACGAAGCTTGCGAGTACAGGTGGATTCTTAAAGGCCGGAAATACAACTTTTCTCATTGGAACAGAAGACGAGAACATACAGGACGTTATGCGAATAATAAAAGAGAACTGTGAAAGCCGTGACCAGCTCGTTGCCCCTATTTCACCGATGGGTGGGAATGCTGATTCATACGTTCCATACCCTGTCGAAGTACAAGTTGGTGGTGCTACGGTGTTTGTGTTACCGGTTGAACAGTTTGAACAGTTTTAAGGAGTTATGATATGAAAACATGGCAGCAGTTAGCAGAAATACAGCCAAGAGTTAGTGGCATCCTCATGAAAACGTTAAAAAAGAACAGGTTAGCTCATGCTTATCTCTTTGAGGGTAGTAAAGGGGCAGGAAAAAAAGACGTAGCTCTTCAACTAGCGAAGAGCTTCTTTTGCGAGAGTCTTGAAGAAACTGAGCCGTGCCAGCAGTGTTTGTCATGTCGTCGAATTGAACATGGCAATCATCCAGATGTACATATAATCGAACCAGATGGTCAATCGATAAAAAAACAACAAATTGAGCATTTACAAAAGGAGTTTGCGTACCGTGGTGTCGAATCTATAAAAAAGGTCTATATCGTAGGAGATGCTGATAAGATGACGGCAAGTGCGGCTAATAGCATTTTGAAATTTCTTGAGGAGCCAAATGGAACAACGTTAGCCGTTCTTATGACTGAGCAAGGAAAAAATATTTTGCCGACTATTCAGTCGAGAAGTCAGCTGCTAAGCTTTGCCCCGCTGGCAAGAGAGCCATTTATCCAATTTCTAATAAATGAGGGTATTTCTAGAACGAATGCTCATTTATTGGCTAGCTTAACAACAAGTTTTGACCAAGTGAAGGAGCTCGTTCAAGAGGATTGGATTGCACAAGCACGAAGCGTAGTGATACAATTGATGGAAGAGCTTTACGGTCGACCTTCACAGTTGCTTTTTACGATTCAAGAAAAGTGGTTGGGAACGTTTAAAGACAAAGCTCAGCAAGAAATAGGACTAGATATGCTCCTATTATGGTTTAGAGATCTTTTGTTTGCCAAGGTGGGCAATTTAAATACGGCTTCCTTTGTTGATCAAGTCGATTCATTAGAGAAGCAAGCGCTTCAAAGCTCCCAGGAACGGCTTAGCAGTCACATGGCTGCTGTGCTCGATGCGAAGAAGCAATTGCATGCGAATGTGAATCCACAATTGGTAATGGAGAAGTTAATGCTTTCGATACAGGAGGGATAGAAGATTGCATCAAGTTGTAGGTATACGCTTTAAAAAAGCAGGCAAAATCTATTATTTCTCTCCAGGTACGTTTCAGTTAGAGAAGGATGAAGATGTCATCGTTGAAACCTCACGTGGAGTGGAGTTTGGACGAGTCGTAATTGAAACGAAAACAGTCGGTGAGAATGACGTCGTTCTACCGCTAAAGCAAGTGATTCGAATAGCAACAGCTAAGGATAAGCTTGTGGTAGAAGAGAATCAAGAAGCAGCGAGAAAGGCGTTTCTCGTCTGTTCAGAGAAAATTAATGAGCATCAGCTTGACATGAAGCTTGTTGATGTTGAGTATACATTTGATCGAAATAAAGTGCTATTTTATTTTACTGCTGATGGTCGAATTGACTTTCGGGAGTTAGTGAAAGACTTAGCATCTGTCTTTCGAACAAGAATTGAATTACGTCAGATTGGTGTTCGAGATGAGGCGAAGATGCTCGGCGGGATAGGGCCATGTGGAAGAGTGTTATGTTGTTCTTCCTTTCTCGGTGATTTTGAGCCTGTTTCGATTAAAATGGCAAAGGATCAAAACCTTTCACTAAATCCGGCTAAGATTTCTGGATTGTGTGGCCGACTCATGTGCTGTCTGAAGTATGAAAATGATATTTATGAGGAAGCGAAGAAGATGCTTCCGGATGTTGGGAAAATTATTCGTACGCCGCATGGAAAAGGGAAAGTGACAGGTTTAAATTTACTAGAGCACCTCGTTCAGGTCGAGTTAGCTGATGGTGAGGGGATAGTTGAATTTACATTAGAAGAATTAACGAATAAACCGGTTGAAGCCACGGAATAGTGGGGTGGAGTACATCGTGGATAAGAAGGCTGTATTTACGCAGGTGAGTCAATTAGAAGAGCGTCTTGGTGAATTGCATCATGAGTTAAGAGGGTTGAAGGAACAATTAGCCTATTTAATTGAAGAAAATCATTATTTGCAAATGGAAAATGAAAAGCTTCGCGAACGTCTTGATGTTGACGTCCAGGAGCATGATTCCGAGGAGTCACCTGGAGAGGATAAGAAGAAAAAGCCATTTGTTGGTGAAGGTTACGATAATTTAGCAAGGCTCTATCAAGAAGGATTCCACGTATGTAATACCCATTATGGTAGCATTCGCGCTGAAGGTGAGGATTGTTTGTTCTGTCTCTCATTCCTCCATCAGAAATAATGGTTTCAACATCATGAAGTGCCCTTAAAAGGTTAGGGATTTACCTTTTAAGGGCTTTTTTTTAAAAAGCTAAGAAAGAAAGTATAAAAATCGAGGAAGAAATGTGAGAAGAACTGAAGAAGTTAGCGGGATCATTCAATAAAGAGTGTTGGCTGCTCGTTTACGTTCCACTTCAGAACAAATGAAACCCGTTCGGCTCCGCACAACGCAATTAAGAAAAGCTGCTAACGCGATTTCTTAAGCCAAATAGAACGGAACCTCATTCCGTTAAAAGGGAGAAATACGTCGTTTAGGCGTATGGAGTGGAACGTCATTCCGCTAATGAGCAAAAAAAAGAGAACAGTGAAGCACAAATGGTCAAATAGCGGAATGAGGTTCCGAAAAGGTAGTCTGAAACAGTTTGATAAAGGAAATAACGGAATGAGGTTTCACTAAGGAGAATGAAGGTGGTGCACGGGTAGTGTCGACCCTGTGCGGTTTCTTAAATTTAAAAGTTAGGATATTAGATGATGAAAATAGAATTATTAGAAGGTGAGCGTCTAGATCGGGTCGCTGGTACAGAGCTCGAAATTATTCAAAGTCGTGATGTTTTTTCATTTTCAATAGACGCGATTTTACTTTCGCGTTTCGTTCAAGTGCCGATTCGTAAAGGAAGAATTCTTGATTTGTGCTCAGGGAATGGAGTGATTCCAATCGCCTTGACGACTCGTACACAAGCTCAGATTGTCGGTATAGAAATTCAAAAGCGTCTCGTTGATATGGCGCGTCGCTCGGTGTTGGTGAATCAATTGGAACATCGTCTTTCGTTTGTGCATGAAAATGTCGTTAATATCCAATTAGAAGGTTCATTTGATGTTGTTACGTGTAATCCTCCCTATTTTCCGACTAACACGAAACGAGATCAAAATATGAATGAATACGTTGCAATCGCTCGACATGAAATTCATTGTACGTTAAGTGATGTTATTCGTGTTGCAAGTCGTTATGTGAAGCATGGAGGGCGTGTGGCCTTCGTTCATCGTCCAGAACGGTTAACGGACTTACTGAATGAAATGCGAGTATGCAAAATAGAGCCGAAACGAATTCAATTTGTTCATGCGAAACCGAGTACAGAAGCGAATATCGTTCTCGTAGAAGGGCGTAAGGAGGGGCAGCCTGGCGTCACTTGTTTGCCACCTATTTTTGTTTACAATGAAGAGGGTAGGTATAATGAAGCTTTTTTACAAATATATGAAGGTGAATTTCGTACGAAGGTAGGGATATAGATGAGACAACAGAAGAGCTTTGTACATGGCGAGGAATTAGGTGTGCTCTATTTAGTTCCAACACCAATTGGAAATCTAGAGGATATGACCTATCGAGCGGTTCGGATATTGGAGGAAGCGGACTTGATTGCGGCTGAAGATACGAGACAAACGAAGAAGATCTGTCATTATTTTGAGATAACGACTCCATTGGTGAGCTATCACGAACATAATCGGAAGGAAGCTGGAACGAAGCTCATAAATGAAATGAAAAGTGGAAAAAAAGTCGCGTTAGTGAGTGATGCGGGAATGCCAGCTATATCTGATCCTGGACAAGAGCTCGTACGAGAATCAATTACGGAGCATATTTCCGTGATTCCATTACCTGGCGCGAATGCTGCCCTAATGAGCTTAGTTGGTTCAGGCTTATCAACGAATTCTTTTCAATTTGTTGGGTTCTTACCTCGTCACGAAAAACGGAGAAAGGAAGAGCTTGAGAAGCTAATCTATCAAGAAGCGACACTGTTATTTTATGAGTCGCCACATCGTTTAAAGGCAACATTAACGACGATGAGAGATGTGCTTGGAAATCGTCCTATTAGTTTATGTCGGGAATTAACGAAGAAGTTTGAAGAGTACATAAGGGGGACGTTAGATGAAGTGCTAGAGTGGACTGTAACGGGTCAAGTGAAAGGGGAATTTTGTATTGTGGTTGAAGGCTTCCGTGGTGAGGTTGAAGCGGACGATTGGTGGGGGGCCTTTAAAATAAATGAACATGTTGATCATTATATTGCGGCTGGTTTGACATCAAAGGAAGCGATTAAAAAGGTGGCTTTGGAACGTAAACAACCTAAACGTGAGATTTATGCTAGTTATCACCTAAATTAAAAAAAGAATGCATCAAAGGGGGATGTTTGCCCCTTTGGTACATTCTAATCATAATTCCTTATGGTTATTACCCTTTGTTAGATGCTAAATATGACTGTAAATCTTTTAGAATCTCTTCTGCACCTTGAGGGCTAAGGATGATCTTTCCGTTTGCAATAGAAAGATTATCATCAGATACCTCGCCAGTAATTTGACAAGTCATGTTTGGCTTGTATTTCTTTAAGATGATACGATCATGATCAACATAAATTTCTAATGCATCTTTCTCAGCGATATCAAGTGTACGGCGCAATTCAATTGGGATTACGACACGACCTAGCTCGTCAACTTTACGTACAATACCAGTAGATTTCATAGTATATGTCTCCTCTCAAACTCAGTTTTTTTTATTAGTTTCATTTAGTCATTATTCGACATAATTCTTTCTTTTCTTAGAGTACCAGTGTTTCCAAAACAAGTCAAATACTTTTTTACATTATTTAAATATTTTATTGCTAATTGTCAGTGAAAAACCTTAAAAGTAAGTCAATCTCGTAAAAGGAGGTGCAAAAGTATGATCCAATTTAATCCAGATTTACTAGAAAAAATAAGAGATATTAATCATCATTTGGAAGAAACGTATGCTTTTTTAACGAGAGAAAAAGATATGATTCGACAAAAGTTAGCGAAAATTCATACTGATCATAGACAAATCAATCTATTATCGGTTGAAGAGCTGACGGAATGGCTTGATGGTCAAGAAGTAGCTGCAGTAGATGGATCAGTGAATCAAACGAAAGGGGAGTACCCGCACGTTCTTTATTTCTTTCAAGCGCTAGCGAAAACGACAACTGGCCACCAATGCATGTCTTCAGAAATCTATACCCCATTAATGGAAAGAGAAAACAATGAACAAACAACAGCTCAGATACGTTCTCATATGTTAGCTAAGCATGAACTTGAAGTTGCTTACAAGCTTATAGATGAAAGGAGAGTACGGTTACTATTAATGGATGGAGCGCTTTACCATTATCGTATTGATGCACCAAATGAATGGGAACAGCTTCGACAAAAGGCATTGAAGGAAGACGTCTTGCTCGTCGGTGTATCTGAGGAAATTACGACAGAGAATTTGGTGAAGTTAAGTGAATTCTCTTCATATGAACGTTATCCCCACACATATGATCGTGATCTATTATTTGGTGTGCTCAAGCAAGGAGAACTATTGTATATTGAGGAGATCCAGCATAAGGCTGGCTTGCAGTCGGTTTGGGTAAGGTTGAGTACAGATCCTGCGATAACAGGATTTGATATTTTGATGGAGCAAGCCGAGTATCGTGATAGAATTGCAGAAGTTTTGCAAACATTAACACCGAAGGACGGACGTGGTATTCCGCTCTGGTTAGATATGATTGATCGTGAAGTCCGTGTGACAGATTCATTAGTTGAAGCGATGGTAGAGCAATATATTCACCCACAATTAAAGCAACGCTTCTTTACGAAGAAACGTACGAGTAGACCTTATTAAGGAGGGAATCGAATGCAAATAGTAGGTGTAACGACACAGCATGAAGTGTATGTTGCTTCAAAGACACATAAATTTCGTATGAATGAAATGCTCGTTATCGAGGATGACTCTCTCTATCAGCCGAAAGGAGAGGTAGTTGAGACATTCTCTTATAATCGCTATATACCGATGGGCTTTGATAAAGGCATTGCTGATGACCAAGTTTTAAAGACGTTAGAGCAAATAGGTTATGATATTGGCTCTGATGATATCCACTTAGCAAAAGCCCGTCTATTTGAAGAAGCGATTCAACCTATTCAAACAGGAGCACAAGTGAGACACCCTCAATTTAAGGAAATTGAACATTTACTAGTGAAGGCTCAGCCGGACGATGGGTTAATTCTCGGAGAAGTGAAATCAACTGATTTTATTTCAGAGACGTTACCTTCAACATTAACAGGCTTGTTATCGATTCATGATCATAATGGCTTGCGCGGACAAAATGGTGTGCCTTTTATCTTTGATATTCGTTCCATGCAGCAATATCCTCATATCGGCGTATTTGGAGGGTCTGGATCAGGGAAGTCCTTTGGGTTACGTGTCATGCTTGAGGAGTTAATGAAGCTACATATACCAAGCCTTGTTTTTGATCCTCATTTTGAAATGAATTTCGCTGCACAGACAGAAGGGGTAGAAGGAAGAAGCTATGAGCAGAATTATACGGTTGTGCAAATTGGACAGGATGTCGGTGTAGATTTTTCAGCGCTTACGACTCGAGATGTAGAGCGATTGTTAGCAGCGGCAGGTTCATTAACAGAGTCGATGATTAACGTCATCCAGTCGATTCATAAACGCAAGGATAGCTACCAGTCATTTAGTGATCGGATCGCGCATTTAGCAGAGGCTCTTGAAATGGGGAAACAAAAGGTGGACGGCTCCTTACATGATGGTGGCATGACAAGAGAAGAGATTGAGCGTTATCAATTATTTAAGCGACTACTTGATCAATATGGTAGTTTACCACTTGCATCGATTAAGGGAATTCAATGGAGAGTTCACCGTCTCCACCAAGCCGGTTTGTTCCAGCAAAACATTCGGGCAATTGAAGAAGGAATGTATGCGGGCAAGCTTGTCGTCGTGCAAGGCGCAGTTTGGTTATTGCAAGTGTTCTCGAGCTATGTGATTGGAGCCCTTTATGGAAAAAGGCGAGCGTACCGTGACGCAAAGCTCCAGCATATGCAAGGAGAGTTCTTCCCACCTTTTTTAGTCGTGACAGATGAAGCACATAACTTTGCACCTAAAGGGTTTGATGCACCAGCTAAATCGGTTTTGAAGGAAATTGCTCAGGAAGGACGTAAATATGGGGTCTTCCTTATATTTGCTACACAAAGGCCGACATTGCTTGATGAGACGATTACGGCACAGTTGAATACGAAGTTTGTCTTTCGGACGGTACGTGGAACGGACATCCAAACGATTAAAGAGGAAACCGATTTAACAGTAGAGGAAGGGAAGCGTCTCCCTTATTTACGATCTGGTGATGCGTTTGTATCATCGGCGATTATGGGACGGTCGATGGCGATTCGAATCAGAATGGCTCATTCAACGAGTCCTCATACGTTAAATCCGTTTGATGAACTTGAGGCAATGAATGCAAAAGGAGTAGATGAGCTTATCTCTGCATTGGATGAGCACCTCCCATTTGCTGAGATGGATCTAATGAAATTATTACCACAATTAAACAGTAAAGCGAAAAAAAGCTGGGATGTACAAGCGTGGAAAAAGGAGCTTGAGCGACTTAGCGCTGATGGTTATATTAAAAAAGAGAAAACACCTTTTGCGACCATGTATACACGATCTTGACGACACAGCGTAAATTCGGTATATTTTGGTTATACTATAAGGTGCTATTCAAGAAAGGACGGTTTTCCTTTTTGAATAGCACGTAGAAAAGAATTTGATAGGAAAAGTCCGATGAAGGGATGAGTACATCTCATTTGTCTATAGGTAGCATATGCTATGCAGAGAGCTGGGGGAGCTGAAAACCAGTATAGATGATAGGTGGAAGATGGTCCAATGAGGAGTGATATGTGAGTGCATAAGCATAAGCATAAGCATATGACGTTGCTGGCGTTAACAGAGAAGTTCATAACTTCGTAAGCCTTTTTTCTGTGAGGAAAAAAGGGAATTTGGGTGGTACCACGTGAGCGATGCTCTCGTCCCGTTGTGGATGAGGGCTTTTTGTATGCACAAAATGTATAAAAAATAAGGAGGGCATGGGTTATGTCGACAAACAAAACCTTTTATTTAACAACACCGATTTATTATCCGAGTGATAAGCTACATATTGGTCACGCGTATACAACGGTAGCAGGTGATGCGATGGCGAGGTATAAGCGTTTAAGAGGATATGATGTTCGCTATTTAACAGGTACAGATGAACATGGACAGAAAATTGAAACGAAGGCAAAGGAGAAAGGGCTCACACCACAGCAATTTACGGATGAAATTGTGAGTGGGATCCAAGCACTGTGGAAGAAGCTCGATATTTCGTATGATGATTTCATTCGTACGACAGAGGAGCGCCATAAGAAGGTCGTTGAACAAATCTTTGAACGGTTAATTGATCAAGGAGATATTTACTTAGATGAATATGAAGGCTGGTATTCAATCCCTGATGAAACGTTCTACACGGAGTTACAGCTAGTTGATCCAGTGAAGGATGAGAATGGGAAGATTGTTGGTGGGAAAAGTCCAGATAGTGGTCACCCTGTTGAAAAAGTCCGCGAACAATCGTATTTCTTTAAAATGAGCAAGTATGCCGATCGTTTGTTGACGTTTTATGAGGATCATCCAGATTTCATTCAACCCGAATCGCGAAAAAATGAGATGATTAATAACTTTATCAAACCAGGACTCGAAGATCTTGCTGTATCGAGAACATCCTTTACTTGGGGCGTGAAGGTACCACGTGATCCAAAGCACGTTGTGTACGTTTGGATCGATGCGCTATCGAATTATATTACGGCTCTAGGCTATGGTCACGACGATCAAAGCTTATACGAAAAGTATTGGCCAGCAAATGTTCATATTGTCGGTAAGGAAATTGTTCGCTTCCATACGATCTATTGGCCGATTATGTTAATGGCTCTTGATTTGCCCCTCCCTAAGAAGGTGTTCGGTCACGGATGGTTATTAATGAAGGATGGCAAGATGTCGAAGTCAAAAGGAAATGTCGTTGATCCCGTACCATTAATTGATCGTTACGGATTAGATGCTCTTCGTTATTATCTATTACGTGAAGTACCGTTTGGATCTGATGGCGTATTTACACCAGAAGGCTTCGTTGAGCGAGTTAATTATGATTTAGCAAATGATTTAGGAAATCTTCTAAACCGAACGGTTGCGATGATTAATAAGTATTTTGACGGTGTCGTACCAGCGTTTGTGAAGGATGCTACTCCATTTGATCGCGAGCTAGTGGAATCAGTTGAGGCGACTATTGCAAAGGTGGAAAATGCACTAGAGGATATGGAATTTTCTGTAGCATTAACGGCTATTTGGCAGCTGATTAGCCGTACGAATAAATACATTGATGAGACACAGCCGTGGATGCTTGCTAAGGAAGAGGAGAAACGGGAAGAGCTCGGTTCTGTCATGTATCATTTAGCTGAATCGTTACGGATTACTTCTATTATGTTACAACCATTCATGACAGAAGCGCCGAAGAAGATTTGGCAGCAATTAGGCGTTGTTGAGAATGAAACCGATTGGTCAACGATACATTCATTTGGCAAGCTTACAAGTGGAGTAAAAGTTGAAAAAGGAAATCCGATTTTCCCACGACTAGATGTTGAGGAAGAGGTTGGCTATATTGTTGGTCAGATGGGTGGAACGATGAAATCGGATAACCAAATAGAAGAAATTGAGGACGAAAATGAAATAACGATTGATGACTTTTCGAAAGTAGAGTTAAAGGTAGCAGAAATTATAAAAGCAGAGAAAGTGGATGGTGCTGACCGGCTATTGAAAATTCAGCTCGATGTTGGAAGTGAGAAGCGACAAGTTGTGTCAGGGATTGCTAAGTTTTACACACCTGAGGAATTAGTTGGTAAGAAAGTGGTTTGTGTCACGAATTTAAAACCTGTTAAATTACGTGGAGAACTATCCCAAGGGATGATTTTAGCAGGAACTAAAGGAAAGAAGCTCCAACTAGCGACAATAGATGGTTCATTACCAAATGGAGCAAAAGTAAAATAAAGTTTTGGAAATAGTCTTGCTACGCGCCTAATGAGGTGTATGTTGGAAGCCACTGAAAAGTACAAATCGACTTTATCAGTGCCATTGTTTAGACTAGCAATGGATTTACTCGTTGCTCGGGGCTGAGACATAACTAAAGTGTCTATCTGGAAACCCGAACAAAAGATGAACGTAGCGGATGAAATATACGTAGACTCCTGCGGGATGAAAAGCAAGGTCACTGAAAAAGTTAAAACCAAACTTTTTCAGTGGCCTCATGAAAAGCCAAGGGTGAGACCCCGCAGTGAAGCACGAGGAGGCTCACCGGCTTCCCGCGGAAAGCGAAGTATATTTCAGGAGCGGTTTACGTCCACCATCTATCATTGTTCGGCTTTTCTTTTAGTTAAACCACTTTTGTCCCAGCCTCTTTTCAACATAGGCAACGGTTTCGCTCATTGTTTAAAGGGCACCAAAAAAGTTAAAAATCAAACTTTCAGTGCCCTTGTATGTTGCTCTTCATCAAGCTTTATGATTAACTGAATACTATTACGTACAAGGAGAATGGAAATGTTATTTGATACTCATGTACATTTAAATGCTGATCAATTTGAAGAAGATCTAGACGAAGTTATAAAAAGAGCAGAGACTGCTGGCGTTAAAAATATGGTTGTGGTCGGTTTTGATGAAAAGACGATCAAAAGAGCGCTAGAACTGGTCAATACGTATGAATGGATGTACGCTGCAGTTGGTTGGCATCCTGTTGATGCGATCGATATGACTGATGCACATTTAAAATGGCTTGAGGAGCTTTCTTCTCATCCGAAAGTCGTCGCTCTCGGTGAAATGGGTCTTGACTATCATTGGGATAAGTCACCGAAAGAGGTACAAAAGGACGTATTTCGCAAGCAGATCGCATTAGCTAAAAAGGTCAAATTACCTATTATTATTCATAATCGTGATGCAGATCAAGATATTGTTGATATATTGAAAGAGGAAAACGCCACTGAGGTCGGTGGTATTATGCATTGCTTTGGTGGTAGTGTAGAAATTGCGGAACAGTGTATGAATATGAACTTCTATATTTCATTAGGAGGACCTGTGACATTTAAGAATGCAAAACGACCGAAACAGGTTGCGAAAGCGATTCCATTAGAGAGGTTATTAATTGAGACTGATTGTCCATATTTAGCTCCTCATCCAAATCGTGGGAAGCGTAATGAACCTGCTTATGTTCGTCTTGTTGCTGAGCAAATTGCTGAATTAAAAGAGGTAGATTTGGAAGAAATTATAGAACGGACAACAGCTAACGCAAAAGAAATTTTCAACATAAAACCCTAACAGTTATTGGGGGATATTGTAATAATGTGTCAAATGATCAATCATTTCGAAATGGTTCTACACCTTGGTGGCATTGCATAAATTGGACTTGTCGATAAGTTTTTGTTTTCTTTTAGGACACCTTCATAGATAATAAGGGAGATGTGTCAATCAAAAACAATCAGTTGACAAAGAGGAGGTACAGTGTTTATAATTCGGTCGATACCAAAGAGGAGGGCATATCATGGATTTAAACAGGATAAAGTTTCTTCCCAAGAAGCTATTCGGGAAGAAGACGATTGTATCCTCGATTAGTCTGGTACTCTTCGTTAGTTTGATCACATACGCTGTATACGAAACGACAAAAGCAACGGTAACCGTTATGATTGATGGTGAAGAAACCGTTGTTGAGACACACGCTAATACAGTTGCAGATCTGTTGGAAGAGTATGAGTGGGAAGTCCAATCATATGATCATATTGAACCTAGTGTCGATACAGAGATAGAGAATGAAATGACAATCACCTGGGAGCAAGCGAAGCAAGTTTTCACGATGATTGATGGTCAAGAGGATGCAGTATGGACGACGTCAAAGACGGTCCAAGAACTAATAGACGAGTTAGAAATTGAATACAAAGAACACGATGTAGTAGAGCCAGAGTTAAGTGCAGCGATTGAAGAGCAAATGGAGTTAACCTATGAATCTGCTTTTCAAGTGGAGCTAATTAGTGATGGTGAGCAACATGAGTTTTGGACAACTTCGACGACTGTCGCTGACTTTTTAGAGAGAGAAGAAGTAACGTTAGATGAACTGGATCGAGTAGAGCCAGAATTAGATGAACGATTAGAAGAAGAAACATCGATTCAAGTCGTACGTGTAGAAAAAGTCACCGATGTGGTGGAAGAAGCGATTGATTTTGCAACCGTTACTCGTAAGGATGATGACTTACTTTCAGGAAGTGAGGAAGTCGTACAATCGGGTGAGGATGGTAAAGTTGAAAAGCATTATGAGGTTATCCTTGAAGATGGTGAAGAAGTATCTCGTGAACTTGTGAAAGAGGAAACGGTTAAGGAAAGCTCAGATCGAATTGTTGCTGTTGGAACGAAGGAACCTGCACCGACACCGTCAAGAAGTCAATCTACAACGAGTAGTGGCGATAGTGCATCAACATCTAGTGGTACAACGCTGACAGTGGAATCTACCGCATATACGGCAAATTGCAGTGGATGTAGTGGGGTAACGGCAACCGGAATTAATTTAAATAATAACCGGAACATGAAGGTGATTGCTGTTGATCCGAATGTCATTCCACTCGGTTCAAAAGTGTATGTAGAAGGGTATGGAACGGCTATTGCTGGTGATACAGGTGGCGCTATTGTTGGTAATAAGATTGATGTGCATATGCCAACGAAAGCAGATGCGCATAGTTGGGGAACTAGAACAGTTGAAATTAAGATTCTAGATTAATAAATTGTTGGACACAGAGTTGCGTTGTGACTCTGTGTCTTTTGTTATAAGATAAGAAAGTGTAAATGGATGGCTAGTTTAGGATAAAAGGGCAGTAAGAGCCTGATTGAGCCTCGCTGACTCCATTTTTCAGTTTTAGATAATGAAAAGACTCAGTTTGTGTTCTGTATGAGTTATTGAGTGATTAAGGAGAAGGAAATGAAAATAAAGGAAATCATCGTAGTGGAAGGTAAGGATGATACAGTCGCTATTAAACGAGCAGTTGATGCTGATACGATTGAAACGAATGGCTCGGCCATTGGAGAGCATGTGTTGGCTCAAGTCGAATTGGCGCAAAAGCGAAGGGGAGTCATTATTTTGACCGATCCTGATTACCCAGGAGAGCGGATTCGTACTATTATTAGTCAGCGTATTCCTGAATGCAAGCATGCGTTCTTACCTAAAGCAGAAGCTATAGCGAAACGAAAGGGTAGCGTTGGTGTGGAGCATGCATCTCCGTCAGCGATTCGGGAAGCACTGCGTCATGTTCATATAGAAAAGGAATATGTTGAAGCTAGTATACCGCTAAAGGATCTCCTTGATGCAGGACTTATTGCTGGGGCGTCAGCGAAACGGAGGCGAGAGCGCTTAGGAGAGCTTCTACACATTGGTTATGCGAATGGGAAACAATTACAAAAGCGTTTGCAGATGTTTCGTATTTCACAAACGGAGTTTTCATTGGCGATGAAGACAGTATTTGAGGAGGATCAGTGTTGAATAAGGATATTGCTACCCCGTTACGAACAAAGGCCATTTTAGAGAAGTATGGGTTTGAGTTTAAAAAAAGCTTAGGTCAAAATTTTTTAATCGATTTAAATATACTACATAATATTGTGAAAGCTGCAACTGTTACGAATGAAACGGGTGTTATTGAAGTAGGACCGGGAATTGGCGCTTTAACGGAGCAATTGGCAAAACAAGCTAAAAAGGTCGTTTCATTTGAAATTGATCAACGCCTTTTACCTGTTCTAGAAGATACCCTTTCTTCTTATCAGAATATCGATATTGTTCATTCAGATGTACTAAAGGTCGATCTTCATCGATACATCGCTGAACACTTTCAAGAAGTAAATGATGTGATGGTCGTTGCAAACCTGCCATACTATGTGACAACACCGATTTTAATGAAATTATTAGAAGAGAAGCTGCCTATTCGAGGGATTGTCGTTATGATCCAAGCGGAGGTTGCTGATCGTATAGCGGCGAAGCCAGGAACGAAGGATTATGGAGCCCTATCGATAGCCGCACAATATTTTGCTGAGGCGGAGAAGGTTATGACTGTTCCAGGGTCTGTCTTTATCCCGCAACCCCGTGTTGATTCTGCTGTACTTCGCTTAACAGTGAGAGAGGAGCCGCCTGTAGAGCTCATTGATGAGGCCTTTTTCTTTCGCGTGTTTCATGCGTCCTTTGCCAATAGGCGCAAAACACTACTTAACAATTTAACGCATAATTTATTAACGAAAGCGGAGAAAACAATGATTGAGGATGTGTTGTCTGATATCCAAATCGACCCACGCAGACGTGGAGAAACATTGTCATTAGAAGAGTTTGCCTCATTAAGTAATGCCCTTTACAAAAGGGTCATGGACTAGCACCTTCTCCCTATTCACAACATAGGGTAAGTGGAGAGGGGGCGTGGTTATGAAGCTTAATAAAGGGGATCTCGTCACTCGTCTGTCTTATAATCGAGATCTATTATTTCGAATATCTGAGATTCGTTCGACGGTTGTTGAACTTGTTGGTGAGGATATGCGTTTATTAGCGGATGCGCCAATAGAAGACCTTGTGCTTGTTTCAGAAGAAGAACGAACGAAAATGCTTCAAAAGTCGAAAGAGGTTGAAGAAAGTTCTTATCACCTTTTTCGACAAGATGCAAAGCTATTAAAGCAACGTGGTGAATATGAAGTTACGTCTGGATATGCAAGCGATATTGATTTTTTTGAATTGCGTGGACGTGTGCTTCATATTGATGGTGATAGTCTGTATTTAAAAAAATGCACAGCTTTGTATGAAAAGCTAGGTGTACCTGTTTATGGTGTCCACCTACATGAGAAGGAGATGCCGGAACAAATAGGGTCATTGATCGAGATTGTCCAGCCCGATATCATTGTTGTTACTGGACATGATGCGTATTTAAAGTCCAGGGGTAATGAGGGTGATATTCGGTCATATCGTCATACGAAATATTTTGCAGAATGTGTTCGGATCGCCAGACGATATACGTGGCATCGGGATGACCTTGTGATTTTTGCGGGAGCATGTCAATCGCATTTTGAAACACTTATTAAAGCAGGAGCAAATTTTGCTAGCTCACCAGAACGAGTAAATATTCACGCACTAGATCCTGTGTATATCGCTTCTCGTATTAGCTTAACGTCCTTTATGGATCGGATTCACTTAACAGAGATTTTGCGAAATACGATAACCGGTGAAAGAGGGCTGGGAGGCATTGAAACAAAAGGTATCATGAGACGTGGGATGCCTTTGAAAGAAGGGTACAATCGCATATATATTGAACAGTCATGATGGCTAAACAGAAGGGCCTTCAGTGAGGGCACCAAAAAGTTAAAACTAAACTTCTTCAGTGTCCTTTCTTCTTTCTCCCATTCTCTTTGTACACATAGTGTGAAAAATAGTCGACCTGTATCGTTCATGCAGTCGACTATTTTATACATATTTTTTCAACATTTTTCACATACTATTTGGGAGTTATGAAAAATGTGTGAAGAAAATACGAGTAAAAGCATTGACAGAGGAGTTGAACCCTTGTTATAATTTTACGTTTGCTTGACTTGTTGTGTTGGGTGTGGTATGATAACTATACAGTGAGGTGGGTGTTCGAATGCCAAAAACGTTGGTTGATATTAAACGCACATTAGATGCTAATGTTGGAAAACGCATTACAATTAAGGCGAATGGTGGTCGTAAGAAGACATCAGAACGTTCAGGTTTGCTTGAGGAGACGTATCCTTCTGTTTTTATCGTCAAGTTAGATGAACAGCAAAATGCTTTTGAACGCGTGTCTTATAGCTATGCTGATATTTTGACCGAATCAGTAGAATTATTATTGTGTGAAGAGGGTTCTGAATTAACAGCTTTGAAAGCATAAGGTGTTTATGATAGTGACAAGAGGATGCTTACCTACTGGATAGATTAGGTGGGCATCTTCTTGTGTATCATGGCACATAATAAGGGTGCTCCTATTTCATAGGTGCACTATCTATCTTCTGGATAAGGAGTTGTTAAGGCATGAGTAGACGGCGTGGTGTCATGTCAGATCAATTTAAGGAAGAGCTTGCCAAGGAGTTAGGTTTTTATGATACAGTCCAAAGGGAAGGCTGGGGTGGCATAAGAGCCCGAGATGCAGGTAATATGGTGAAGCGTGCGATTGAAATAGCTGAACAACAACTAGCTCAGAAGAAATAACAGGAAAGGCACCTCTAGAAGCATCTTCGTTTCTTTCTAGAGGTGCCTTCTTTTTGTTTATATTAGGGCAAGGAAAATTGAACTGATAGCTATTTGACTTCATTAAGGAATTATAAGATGATAAGTGTATCTTGTATGCTAAGAAGGAGGTGAATATAGATGTTATTTGAATCGTTTCAGGATATCATCCCGCTGTTACTCTCCATGAGTATCTTTTTGACTGTTGCAAGCTATAAAGTACTTCAGTATATGGAACGGTCTTTAATGATTAAGCAACGCATGTTGACGAAAAGTAGTTTATATTCGTTTGATGTGTTTATACCAAGTAAAATAGATCCAATCGGTCCTATGCAACGTCGTCAAACGTGGCTAACCTGTTTGACAAAACGAAAGGAATCTCCTGAAGATGATGGTGACTATGGAAACTCTTCGTTAACGAATGAAATCATACGAGGAGGATTTATATGGAACGATCATCTATATTCACATCATCGTTTAAAAGAATTTATTTCATACTAGTCATGATTGGCTTATTCATTATTTTAAGTGGTTGTCAGGCGACGACAGAGCCAATTAATGCGGAAACGACTGGGGTCTTTAATCATTACGTTGTGTACCCTTTTTCTTATTTAATAAAATCAATTGCGATTCTTTTTAATGGAAATTACGGCTTGTCGCTTGTGTTAGTAACGTTATTGGTTCGTATCGCCCTTATGCCACTTATGCTAAAGCAATACAAAAATCAATTGACGATGCGTGAGAAAATGAATGTCATTCAGCCAGAGATGAAGGAGTTGCAAGAAAAGTTCAAGGATAAAAAGGATTCGGAAAATCAGAAGCAGTTTCAAAAGGAAATGATGGAGCTTTATACGAAGCATCAATTTAATCCAATTGCGTCGATTGGATGTTTGCCAATGTTGATCCAGTTCCCGATATTAATTGGATTTTATTATGCCATTATGAGGACACCGGAAATAGCTGAGCACTCTTTTCTGTGGTTCCATCTAGGCGAAACTGATTTTATTTTACCGTTTCTTGCTGCTCTCGTTTATTTTATTCAATTTAAGGCTTCACAAATGGGAATGGAAACGCAACAGTCAAAGCAGTTTGCTGTTATAGGATATATAGGTCCTGTTTTAATGGGAGTGTTTTCATTTACGGTACCAGCGGCACTTCCGCTCTATTGGACGGTAGGGGGACTGTTTTTAATTGCTCAAACTCTACTTTCAAAGGCGATTTATAAGTCTAAGCCGATTCAGTCTACTCATGAAGTCGTTAGTGAAAAGTAACGTTGTTATCCGGATTTATGCACGTTTGTGCTAATCCGGATTTTTTTAAAGTATCATAATAAGAAAAGAACGCTACCGCGGTTTTTCTTATAAAAATGATTAGGCTATGGTATGATGTTTAGACTAATGATAAAATAGCGTAAGCAAAAGGAATATAGAAGGTGACTAGATTGAAATGTTCGGTGAAAGCTCCTGCGAAAATTAATTTATCGCTTGATGCGGTAAAAAAACGTGAAGATGGATATCACGAAGTAGAGATGATTATGACAATGGTTGATTTAGCCGACCGCATTGATCTAACCCTGACACAGAGTGGCGATATCAAGGTGGAAGTATCGGAAGGCTTTGTTCCAAATGATCATCGTAATTTAGCTTATAAAGCGGCTGAATTGTTAAAGGAACGTTTTGAGGTTCGTCTAGGTGTTGATATATACATAACAAAATGTATTCCCGTTGCGGCAGGTTTAGCTGGTGGTAGTAGTGATGCGGCTGCAACGTTAAAAGGTCTTAATAGACTGTGGAAGTTAGGGTTAAGTTTAGATGAGTTGGCAGAATTAGGAGCGGAAATTGGCTCGGATGTTTCGTTTTGTGTTTATGGGGGCACGGCATTGGCGACAGGAAGAGGAGAAGTTATTCAATCGATACCATCTCCTCCCTCCTGTTGGGTCATTTTAGCGAAACCGCCGATCGGTGTATCGACAGCTGATGTATACAAGAGATTAGATTTACGTAATGTAGAGCATGCGCCTACAGCGGAGATGATAAAAGCCATTGAACAGCAAGATTTTAAAGCGATATGTCATAACCTCCACAATGTATTAGAATCTGTTACATTAGATTTGTATCCTGAAGTGAGAAGAATTAAGGAGCAAATGGCACGCTTTGGTGCGGATGGAGTACTGATGAGCGGAAGTGGACCAACTGTTTTTGGACTTGTTGAGCATGAGTCCCGTATGCATAGAATTTACAACGGTTTACGCGGTTTTTGTCACGATGTTTATGCTGTTCGGTTAATTCGTTCAACGAGCTCTTGCTAAAAGCCGGATAAAAGTGTTATGTTTATAAAAAATATTCGGTTTTGGTGGAGGTAGCATGAAAAAAATAAAGCGCAGTGGTCGTTTAGTTGATATGACTTATTTTTTACTGCAACACCCACATGAGGTCATATCTCTCACACACTTTTCAGAGCGTTATCAATCTGCAAAGTCTTCGATTAGTGAAGACTTAGTCATTGTCAAAGATATATTCGAGGAAGAAGGATACGGCTCATTATTAACAATATCAGGTGCAAGTGGCGGAGTGAAATTTATTCCCCGTATTGAAAGTAAGCAAGCGGAGCTACTAGTAGATGAAGTGATTGATTCGTTGGCTGTACCGGAACGAATATTACCTGGCGGTTATTTATACATGATGGATCTATTAGGGAATCCAACCTTTATGCAGCGTGTTGGTCGAGTATTTGCTTCGATTTTGGCTTCTGAAAAGATTGATGCTGTTTTAACGGTTGCAACTAAGGGAATTCCATTGGCCTACGCAGTTGGGCAACAACTAAATGTTCCTGTAAGTATTGTACGCCGAGATCACTTAGTGACAGAGGGCTCAATGGTTAGTATTAATTACGTGTCAGGTTCGTCGAAACGAATTCAAACGATGACGCTTGCGCGTAGAAGTTTAGCGCCTGGCTCTCGTGTTTTCATTGTTGATGATTTCATGAAAGCAGGAGGAACGATTCGTGGGATGATGGATTTGCTAGAGGAGTTCCACGCGGAATTAGTAGGCATTGGTGTGTTAGTGGAGACTGTAGGAGTGGAAGAACGTTTAGTTGATGAGTATATGTCGATTACTCGTTTATCAGAAGTGAATGTCCGCGATAAATCAATTAAAGTTGAACGTGGAAATGTATTAGGATTACTAAAGGAAGCAGAGGGGGAGTAAAAAAATGAGAACTATTTATACATCAGATGCACCGGGTGCAATTGGACCATATTCGCAAGGGGTAGTCGTTAATAATATGTTCTACAGCTCAGGTCAAATTCCATTAACGGCAACAGGTGAACTGATTCAAGGTACAGTGGAAGAGCAAACTCATCAAGTATTCAAAAACTTACAGGCTGTACTGAAGGAAGCAGGAGCTTCTTTAGAAACAGTTGTTAAGGCGACAGTATTTATTAAAGATATGAATGATTTCCCGCTTATTAACGATGTGTATGGTGAATATTTCGATAAGCATAAGCCCGCTCGTTCTTGTGTAGAAGTAGCAAGGCTACCGAAAGATGTGCTTGTTGAAATTGAAGTGATTGCGTTAGTGAAAGAGTAGTTCGAATAGATGGATGTAGGAAAGAAGGCGAAGTTGTCGCCTTCTTTTTTATATGGTTAGAAAATATAAATTAGTGAATATCATGAAGTTGTCATTTCTCAAAGACGCTTTGTCTATGGTAAGAAACGAATAAGCAGTTTTTCTTATAAATTCAAAAAAATAAAAAAAGTTTCGAAAAAAAGAAGGAAATCCCATATTTTTAGAGAAATGTCTATGTATGAATAAACATTCTTATAGGTGGTGACTTAAATGCAGGTGACAGATGTGAGATTACGTCGTGTAAATACGGATGGACGAATGCGTGCCATTGCTTCTATTACAATTGATCACGAGTTTGTTGTCCATGATATTCGTGTTATTGATGGTAATAATGGTTTGTTTGTAGCAATGCCAAGCAAAAGAACTCCAGATGGCGAATTTCGAGATATTGCCCACCCAATTTCTTCGCAAACAAGAGAAAAGATCCAAACAGCTGTTTTAACGGAATATGAAAAGGCTGGCGAAGTAGAAGAAGTGGAGTATGAAGAAGCAGGTGCTTCGTAGTCTCGTTTTATGGATAAGCAAAACCACTATGATCGAAATACATAGTGGTTTTTTGCGTCTGATTTTTTTCAAAGTGAGAAGAATAGCATGGATCGATTTTTGTCGGATATTAATAGCATATTTGTGAAGGTTATCGATAAATCCTTGAAATAGCCTTAGTTTTAGAGTATATTCGTAATGGAAAATGGAAGATCTGGAGGGAAACCATGAGCAATCGTTATGCGGTTATTTTAGCAGCGGGACAAGGAACACGGATGAAATCAACGTTATATAAAGTGTTACATCCTGTATGCGGGAAGGCAATGGTTCAACATGTCGTTGATCAAGTCGCAGCTTTAGAAGTGGAAGAACAGGTTGCTGTTGTCGGTTATGGCGCTGAAGTTGTACAAGAGCAGTTAGGTGAACAGGTTTCGTATGTTGTACAGGAGAAGCAGCTAGGCACAGGGCATGCGGTTATGCAAGCTGCTGATTTACTTGAGCAAAAAGAAGGCATTACGCTCGTTTTATGTGGAGATACACCCCTTCTGACAGCAGATACGTTGAATGAGTTGTTAGAATGTCATGAACGTGAAGATGCGAAGGTGACTGTATTAACAGCAAAGGCCGAAGATCCTAGTGGTTATGGACGGGTTATACGAAATGAGCATGGACTTGTTGAACGAATTGTTGAACAGAAAGATGCTTCAAAAGAAGAGCTTGAGGTGCAAGAGATCAATACCGGTACGTATTGTTTTGATAATGCTTTACTCTTTAAAGCGTTGAAGCAAGTTGGTAATGATAATGCGCAGGGTGAATATTATTTACCAGATGTTATTGAAATATTGAAGAAGCAAGGTGAAGCCGTAGCTGCCTATCAAACACCGATGTTCGAAGAGACCTTGGGAGTAAATGACCGGGTAGCATTATCTCAAGCTGAACAATTGATGAGAAAGCGCATTAATGAGTATTGGATGAGACAAGGGGTTACGTTAATTGACCCTGGAAATACGTATATTTCTGCACAAGCAATGATTGGGCAGGATACAATCATCCATCCTGGCACACACTTACAAGGAAATGTGTCAGTCGGTCGTAACTGTATCATTGGTCCAAATACTGAAATCAAAGACAGCTTAATTGGTGATGAGACAGCTATTAGACAATCTGTTGTCCATGATAGTGAGATTGGTAAAGTGGTTTCGGTTGGTCCGTTTGCTCATATTCGTCCACAGTCAAACATCGGGGATGAAGCGCGAATTGGCAACTTTGTTGAAATTAAGAAATCAAGCTTAGGTCATGGAAGTAAAGCTTCGCATTTAAGTTACATAGGGGATGCAACGGTTGGATCAAATGTGAATTTTAGCTGTGGCGCTGTAACTGTAAACTACGATGGAAAGAATAAATTTAAGACGGTCATTGAAGATGGTGCCTTTATTGGATGTAATGCGAACCTGATTGCGCCTGTAACGGTTGGTAAGCAAGCGTTAGTTGCTGCTGGTTCCACGATAACGGATGATGTACCAGAGTCGTCTCTCTCCATCGCACGCTCTAGGCAAACGAATAAACATGATTACATCAACAAGAAAAATTAGATAAATAAGTGATTTCGGAGGGAAAAAAAGATGCCCAAATACGGCGATCCACGGTTAAAGATTTTTACACTTAATTCAAACCCTGATTTAGCACACCAAATTACAGAGCATATTGGTGTTCCAATGGGAGATTGTTCGGTTACACGATTTAGTGATGGGGAAGTCCAAATAAATATTGAAGAAAGTATTCGTGGCTGTGATGTTTACTTGATTCAATCGACATCTGCACCAGCAAATGAACATATTATGGAACTTCTCATTATGATTGATGCATTGAAACGAGCATCTGCACGTACAATTAATTTGGTTCTCCCATACTATGGTTACGCTCGTCAAGATCGCAAGGCGCGGGCAAGAGAGCCGATTACGTCAAAGCTTGTCGCTAATTTAATGCAAACAGCTGGGGCAACAAGAGTATTAACGCTAGATTTACATGCGACACAAATACAAGGCTTCTTCGACATTCCAGTTGATCAGTTAGTAGGGGTACCAATTTTGGCTGATTATTTTCAAGATAAGAAGCTAGAAGATATTGTCATTGTTTCTCCTGATCATGGAGGAGTAGTTCGGGCACGTAAAATGGCTGATCGCTTAAAAGCACCAATTGCGATTATTGATAAGCGCAGACCGAAGCCTAACGTATCTGAAGTTATGAATATCGTTGGTCATATTGAAGGGAAAACAGCGATTATTATTGATGATATTATTGATACGGCTGGCACGATTACATTAGCGGCAAATGCGTTAGTTGAATCAGGTGCCAAGGAAGTATATGCATGCTGTACACACCCTGTTCTATCAGGTCCGGCCATGGAACGTATTAATAATTCAAAGATTAAAGAGCTTGTTGTCACCAATTCTATTCCACTAACGGACGAGAAAAGAAGTGAAAAGGTTACAGAACTATCGGTCGCAGCCTTACTTGGGGAAGCGATTATCCGTGTCCATGAGCACGCTTCCGTCAGTAAGTTATTTGATTGATTTGAAAAAGTGGTTTGAAAAGGTCGTATTCGGGGAAAACATGAAATAGAGACATCTAAAAATCAAATTAGAGGTGGTATAAATCATGGCAACCGTTTTACAAGCAAATCCGAGAGAAGACTTAAGAGGTTCTGCAACGAGAAAAATACGCAAAAAAGGATATGTACCTGCTGTTATATATGGAAGTAAGACAGAGAGTAAGCCTGTGGCAGTTGAAGGAGTAGACCTATTAAAAACGATTCGGGATGTAGGTAAGAACGGATTATTTTCCTTGGATATAGAAGGAAAGTCAAAACACCAAGTGATGGTACACGACATTCAAGTAGACCCGCTTAAAAATGAATATTTGCATATTGATTTCTTTGAAGTGGATATGCAATCTGAAATTGTGGCAGAGGTAGCTGTTCAACTTGATGGTGATGCGCCTGGTGAAAAAGAGGGCGGTGTTGTCTCTCACTTATTATATGATTTATCAGTGAAATGTTTACCAGCTGATATACCTGAAGAAATTGTTGTAGATGTATCAAATTTAGCGATTGGTGATTCCATACAGGTAGCCGATATTCGATCTTCTGTTAAGGTCGATGTCGTTAATGAAGATGAGGAAACGATTGTAACCGTTCAAGCTCCTGCAGCTGAAGTTGAGCCAGAAGGAACGGAAGCTGAGGAGCCAGAAGTCATTAACGAAAAGCCTGATAACGAGGAATAAAGAAATCTATATTATGAAAATAGCCTGTAATGAGATATACTCATTATGGGCTCTTTTACAGTGAATTGTGAGGGCCTTACCAAATGTGGGGTAGATATGAGCTGCCACGTGTGGATTGTAAGGGAGAGAATAGCCTTGAAATTAATTGTTGGACTAGGAAATCCAGGTGAAAAATATCGAGGAACACGCCACAATGTAGGCTTTGACTGTATTGACTATTGTGCGAAAGAGCTAGGAATTGAACTTAATCAATTGAAGTTTAAAAGCTTGTACGGTAAGGGACTTGTTAATGGCGAAAAAGTGATTTTGTTGAAGCCACTAACGTATATGAATTTATCTGGTGAAGCGATACGTATGATTAGGGATTATTACAAATTGTCCGTTGAGGATCTTGTTGTCATTTATGACGATATGGACTTGCCACCCGGAAAGATTCGCTTACGGCAAAAAGGGAGTGCGGGTGGTCATAATGGGATTAAGTCCACTATTCAACAGTTAGGCACGAATGAGTTTAATCGAATTCGAATTGGGATTAATCGACCTGATCCAGGTCAATCGGTTGTAGATTATGTCCTCGGTAGCTATAAGCCTGAGGAAAAAGAATTTGTATCAAATGCCGTGAAACAAGCTACAGAAGCAGTAGAGGCCTGGACAGAGATGCCTTTCCTTCAAGTGATGAATCGTTTTAATTAGTGTATAGGTCATGTTCAATTCGCTCATACTAATGACAAGTATACGGGTGAAAGGAGCGCTAGTATTGGCTATTCATTATCAATGTAGGCATTGTCATGCAAAGGTTGGGACGATTGAACATTCCATACATGCAAACGTATTAGGCTTTGATATGCTCACGAGTACAGAGCGAACCGAGATGGTATCGTATTTGGAAAATGGTGATATACACGTAAAGGTCATTTGTGATGATTGTCATGAAGCACTTATTCGAAATCCTGACTTGCATGAAGTCGATATTGTCGTACAATAGAGGGAGACTCTATTTTAAAATGAGAGGATTATTACAAGGCTTCGAAGGTATCTCAAAGGATAACGTGCCCTTTTGAGATGCCTTCCTTTTCTATGGCAGGAACTTTAGTTACAGAGCACGAATACAAAAGAAATAGCATTCATACATATATTATCATGTTGAACGTGAGGTTAAGACATAACAGGGGGAGAAGTATGAAAGGATTGCAACAGTATTTTCGTACAAGTGAAGATATACAAACGATTGCTACAACAGTCAAATCTGGAATGAAGGAGCAGCTAATAACGGGACTAACAGGTTCAGCTAGAGCGTTGTTTGCTTCGTCATTGTTTCTAGAAACGTCACAGCCGATGCTGATCGTCACACATAATTTATATCAAGCACAGAAGCTCTATGAGGACTTTATTGAATTCTTAAACGAGGATCAAGTTCTATTATATCCTGTAAATGAGCTTATTTCAGCCGAAATAGCCGTTGCTAGTCCGGAAATGAAAGCGCAACGCATTGAGGTGTTAAATAAGCTTGTACAATCATTTAATGGTGTAGTGATTGTTCCTATAGCTGGAATGAGAAGACAGCTTCCTCCAAAACATGTCTGGGAGCTTCATCAGCTTGAATTGAAAGTCGGATTGGATATAGGTGATACGACGAAGCTACTTGATCAGCTTATTACTATGGGTTTCCAAAGAGTAGATATGGTCGCCTCGCCAGGTGAAGTGAGCGTACGTGGAGGTATTATTGATCTGTATCCGCTTACAGTCACGAATCCGATTCGAATTGAATTATTTGATACAGAGATTGATTCAATTCGTAGTTTTCAAGTTGAAACGCAACGTTCGGAGGAGGAAATGCAAAGTGTACTCATTTCTCCAGTACAGGAAGTGCTATTACGCCATGACGATTATAAGCGAGCGGAGGAACGCTTAAGAAGTAAGCTTTCTAGTACGGTCACAAAAATTAAATCTAAGGAAATAAAAGAAAAACTAACACAGCATATATCTTTTGAAGTAGGGCAGCTAAAACAGCAAACATCGTTTCAAGGAATGTATAAATACATGTCTCTTTACTATGAGGAAGAGTACTCGCTTGTATCCTATTTACGAGAAGATACGTGTATTTTGTTTGATGAAATGTCACGAATTAAAGAAATGGCCGATCATTTAGATCAAGAGGAAGCGCAATGGAGTATGGCGTTATTAGAGCAAGGAGAGATGGTTCATGACGTTAGGATGTCTCTCCCTGTATTTGAAGAAATTAAACAAAAGCGTTTTTCATCAATCTATTTATCTTTATTTTTAAAGCATGTTCCGTCGACAAATCCAGAAAACATCATGTCTATTACATGTAAGTCGATGCAGGAGTTTCATGGGCAATTACCTTTATTAAAGTCTGAGGTGGAGCGTTGGCTGAAACAAGATCAAGCGCTTGTCTTTTTAGCGAGTTCAACTGATCGAGCAAAGCGCTTAGTTTTACAGCTTGAAGAAGAGGGGATTGATAGTCAGCTTGTTGAGGACCAGACGGAATTAATCCCTGGAAAAGTTCATATGATGGTAGGTGCGCTTCATAAAGGCTTTGAGCTGCCAAAGAGCAAACTCGTTGTCATTACAGAGGAAGAGATTTTTGCGAAAAAAGCGGTCAAACGGCCACAGCGTAAGAACAAATTGTCAAATGCTGAGCGAATAAAAAGTTATTCTGAATTAAAAGTGGGAGATTTAATTGTTCACACGAATCATGGGATTGGGAAATATTTAGGTGTAGAAACGTTAGAGATAAATGGTCTTCATAAAGATTACTTACATTTGCGTTATGCTGGAAATGACAAGCTGTATGTGCCAGTTGAACAAATCGACCAAGTGCAAAAATATGTTGGCTCAGAAGAAAAAGACCCGAAAATCTACGCATTGGGTGGAAATGATTGGAAGAAAGTAAAGAAAAAAGTACAATCATCTGTAGAAGATATAGCGGATGATTTGATTAAATTGTATGCTGAGCGTGAGGCGAGTAAAGGCTTCGCTTTTGCAAAGGATACTGAGGAGCAAAGAACGTTTGAGTCATCGTTTCCTTATCAAGAAACGGAAGATCAAATTCGAGCAAGCGATGAAATTAAAGAGGATATGGAAAAAGGGCGTCCAATGGATCGTCTATTATGTGGAGATGTAGGTTACGGGAAGACTGAGGTAGCTATTCGGGCAGCATTTAAAGCGATTATGGATGAGAAGCAAGTAGCCATCTTAGTTCCAACGACGATTCTAGCGCAACAGCACTATGAAACGATTAAAGAGCGTTTTGCCGATCATCCTATTAACATTGGTGTATTAAGTCGTTTCCGCTCTCGAAAGGAGCAAAATGAAACATTAAAAGGATTAAAGGCTGGTTCGATTGATTTAATTGTAGGTACTCACCGTTTGTTATCAAAAGATGTGGAATATAAGGATCTCGGTTTGCTAATTGTTGATGAGGAGCAACGGTTTGGTGTTACACACAAAGAAAAGATAAAAAAACTTAAGGCAAATATCGACGTACTGACGTTAACTGCGACACCTATTCCTCGTACGTTACATATGTCAATGTTAGGTGTCCGTGATCTATCTGTCATAGAGACACCTCCAGAGAATCGATTTCCTGTTCAGACGTATGTCGTTGAATACAATGGAGCACTAATACGTGAAGCTATTGAACGTGAGTTGTCGCGTGGTGGTCAAGTTTATTTCTTATACAATCGGGTGGATGATATTGAGCGGATGACTGAGCAAATTTCTATGCTTGTTCCAGATGCGCGTGTTAGCTATGCGCATGGACAAATGAATGAAAGAGAATTAGAAACGATTATGCTGGACTTCCTTGAAGGTAATAGTGATGTGCTTGTGACGACGACGATTATTGAAACAGGTGTCGATATACCAAATGTTAATACGCTTATCATCTACAATGCAGATAAAATGGGTCTATCACAGCTGTACCAAATTCGAGGGCGTGTGGGTCGTTCGAATCGGGTTGCCTATGCATACTTTACGTATCAACGCGACAAAGTTTTAACAGAAGTAGCAGAAAAACGTTTGCAGGCTATTAAAGAATTTACTGAGTTAGGCTCTGGATTTAAAATTGCGATGCGTGATTTGTCTATTCGTGGTGCGGGGAATTTATTAGGAGCGCAGCAGCATGGGTTTATTGAATCAGTTGGATTCGATTTGTATTCACAAATGCTAAAAGAAGCTATTGATGAGCGAAAAGGTGATAAGCCTACAGAGAAACCATTTGCAGTTGAATTAGATGTGAAGGTTGATGCTTACATTCCTGAAAGCTTTATTCAAGATGCTCAACAGAAGATCGAAATTTATAAACGATTTAAAGGGGCTAGCACGGTTGAAGATATTGGTGATTTACGCGATGAAATCTTCGATCGCTTTGGAGAATATCCAAAGCAGGTTGATTTCCTGCTACGGTTAACGAATATCAAGCTGATTGCAAATAAAATTCGAATTGAAAAGATTTCCGAGCAGAAGGATCAAATCGAGATTTTGATATCTGAGGAAACGACGCAAACAATCGACGGTGCCAAATTAATGGAACTCATTCTTCCTATTGGAAGGGAGGTTAATATTGGCACAAATAATCGTCAAATCAAATGTACAATTAAGACGAAATCATTAACGGACGAGCAAATACTTGATCGAATGGAAAAAGTAATGGATTCTATTCCACGAACTCAAAAAAGCCTCACTTCATAATTGCTAATGTACTGAAAGACTTATGTGCTTAAGGGCACCGAAAAAATTTGGGTTTTAACTTTTTCGGTGCCCTCGGTTTGTTTGGTTCAGTACGCTCTAATTGTTGAATTGGGAAATTTAGCTAAGTGGATAAAATGAGTAATTGGTGAATAGTTCTTTTTTTACGAAAGATACTATAGCTAAGAAAAGAAATGGATATTTTTCTTATCACTTACCATCAAGTGAATACATCATTAGAAAGTGAGGCAATAACGTATGAAAGCTACAGGTATCGTTCGTCGTATTGATGATTTAGGACGGGTTGTCATTCCGAAAGAAATTAGACGGACTCTTCGTATTCGTGAAGGTGACCCTTTGGAGATTTTTGTTGACCGTGACGGGGAAGTTATTTTAAAGAAATATTCACCAATATCAGAGCTTGGCGATTTTGCGAAGGAGTATGCAGAAGCTCTCTATGATAGTTTGAATCATTTTGTTTTAATTGCTGATCGAGATACTTTTATTGCTGTAGCAGGTGCACCGAAAAAAGAGTTCTTAAATAAAGCAGTTGGTCAGGTTATTGAAAAAGTAATCGATGGTCGAAAAACTGAACTTGTGACATCCCAAGGTGATTATAACATCGTTAGCGATCATCAGGATGATTTGAAAGGGTATGTGGCAACGCCAATTATCGCCAATGGTGATCCGATTGGTGCGGTTGTGATCTTTAGTCGCGATGAAGAGTTGACAGGTGCGATGGAGCAGAAGCTGGCTGAAACTGCCGCTGGTTTCCTTGCTCGGCAAATGGAGCAGTAAGAAAGGATAAGGAAGAGAGAATATTTTCTTGAACAACAGCCTGTTAAAGCCTTAATTATTTCAATTTTATATTTTCTCTATACGAAGGTCGTTACAATGTTTTTTAGTTGTAGCGACCTTTTAGCTGTTATAACCCTATATTTTCTTTGCCGTTTGGCCCAACTTTCAGTATGATAATACGTAACGGAAAAAAAGTGAGGAGAATAGCTAGTGCAGGAACAACAGCAAATGATGAAAGGGCTAGCCGTTGTATCAATAGCCGCATTAATAGCAAAAGTGTTAAGTGCGATTTATCGTGTGCCTTTTCAAAATCTAGCAGGAGATGTAGGTTTTTATGTTTATCAACAAATCTATCCATTATATGGGATCGTTATGGTGTTATCCATGTATGGCTTACCTGTCGCACTATCAAGAAAAAGAGTGGAGCTTCTTGAATTAGGTAAAAAGAAGGAAGCGAGACAATTAACGGCTTTATTTTTTTATAGTTTATTGCTAATGGTTGTGCTCATATGGTTAATCATATATTTCCAAGCAGGAACGATTGCAACGATAATGGGAGATGCTCAGTTAAAAGAACCTCTTCAAGCAATGAGCTATATTTTATTTGTTATTCCTTTTTTAAGTGTCGGGCGTGGCTATGCACAAAGTGAAGGGGAGCTTATATCGACGGCTGTTTCACATATTGGTGAACAAATTATTCGTGTGTCAGTCATCATCGGCCTTACAGTTTATTTTGTATACTATGGGTTCGATGCTTACCAAATCGGAGCAGGAGCAGCTTATGGTTCTTGGATAGGGGCGGGGTGTGGCGTCTTCTTGCTGTTAATCATGACAAGAGGTAATTGGTTCAAACAAGTATGGATTGTCCAGACAAACTCTACTTCGTTTAAGCAGTTGCTACCTATCTGCCTTTCGCTAGTAAAGCATAGCTTCTATATTTGCATGAGTGTTCTTGTGCTCATATTGTTTCAGCTTGTTGATGCATTTACAATCGTTCGTTTACTGGAATCTTCGGGTATGGATTCATTAACAGCATATATTGAAAAAGCGGTCTATGATCGTGGACAGCCTCTTATTCAAGTAGGGGCAGTGTTAACGACTACATTTACGTTAGCATTGGTTCCAATGATTACAAAGGCTGTTACAGCAGGACAACCGAAAGAAGCAAAACGCCATCAACAGACTGCTTTTCGATTAACATTCTTAATAGCAGGAGCGGCAACGATCGGATTGTTCATCATTATGAACGAGACGAATCATATGTTATTTACAGATGGAAAGGGTTCAGATGTTCTTAGGGTATTAGTACTTGTGATTTTGTTGCAATCTCTATTTATCACAATGTCCGCCATTTATCAAGGATACTCCTTTCTTCATTTACCCTTTATTGCCGTGCTCGTAGGACTTGCAATCAAGATAGCTGGTCAGTTTCTTTTTGTCACTCACCTAGGTGTAATGGGAGCAGCATGGTCAACCGTTATTGGGTTTGTCTGTATGCTAGTCTATTTAATGTATAATGGGTATAAAAGACGGATTCTTTCGTTTGGCCGTATTCGTTCATATAGTACGATTCTTGTTGTATTAATAGGATTGGCGGTTGTTAGCTTTGCATTTAAGCAATGGCTTATTCTGTTTATACAGGAATCGAACCGTTTATATGACACTCTTATAGCAGTATCTACCTCGTTCGTTGGTATGGTGGTAGTTATGGTTACAATTAGCCTTCTTCCTGTATTTAGCAAAAGCGAATGGGAGATGGTACCTGTGTTGAATAAAATGAGAACAATCGTCATGAAAAGAAGGTGAATAAGATGAAAAAAATAACAGTCATTGGCTTAGGTGCTGGTGGTCTTGAGCAAATGTCATTAGGTATATATCGTTATATAACAAAGCACAAAAAACTCCTTGTTCGGACAATGGAGCATCCAGCGATCAAGGAGCTGGAAGCAGAAGGGGTTGTCATTGAGTCGTTTGATCATTTGTATGAAGAATATGATGATTTTGAAAGGGTTTATGAAGCGATTGTCGAACAATTAAAAGAAAAGAATGATACAGAATTGATATATGCCGTACCAGGTCATCCATTTGTCGCAGAAAGAACGGTTCAATTATTAAAGGATGATCAAGACGTGACGCTACACGTATTAGGTGGACAAAGCTTTTTAGATGACATGTACACAGCGTTACAAGTTGATCCAATTGAAGGCTGTCAGATCATTGACGGGACAAGCATGAATAGAGATGAGCTTGAGCTGACTCATCATATGATTATTGTACAAGTGTATGATTCGTATATTGCCTCAGAAGTGAAGTTAACATTGATGGATCGCCTACCCGATGATTATGAGGTGACGATTGTGACGGCGGCTGGCTCTCGTGATCAAATCATTAAAACCGTACCATTGTATGAGCTTGATCGTGATCTAGCTCTTTCTAATTTAACGGCTGTCTACGTCCCTCCAGTTAAGAATGATCAGTTATTATATGGGGAATTCGATGCGTTGCGTCAAGTTATTGCCAAGCTTCGTGGGCCTGGTGGTTGTCCGTGGGATCAGAAGCAGACGCATGCTTCATTAAAGAAATATTTATTAGAAGAAGCGTATGAAGTATTAGAAGCGATTGATCAAGAGGATGATGAGCATTTAATCGAGGAATTAGGCGATGTCCTCTTGCAGGTCATGCTGCATGCACAAATTGGTGAAGATGAAGGCTATTTTTCAATTGACGATGTTGTCCGTTCGCTAACAGAAAAGATGATACGACGTCACCCTCATGTGTTCGGTGATGTGAAGGTAAAGGACATTGACGATGTTGTCCTAAACTGGGATGTGATCAAACAGCAAGAAAAGGGGCAACAGCCTGAGCAGCTGCTGTTAGATGGAGTTCCAAAGGGAATTGCCGCGTTAATAGAGGCGAAGAAGCTTCAAAAGCAAGCGGCAAAGGTTGGCTTTGATTGGTCAGAGGCAGCTCCGATTCTCGTCAAGCTACAAGAAGAGATTGGAGAATTCCTACAAGAAGTGAAGGACGAGCGTATGAATGAAATGACGAAAGAGCTCGGTGATATGTTGTTTGTCGTAACGAACTTGGCTCGTTTTTATGGAATAGATGCTGAAGAAGCGTTATTAGGAGCTAATCAGAAATTTAGAAGGCGCTTTAATCATATTGAAATGGTTACGCGAGAACGAGGATTGGCCATGTCGAATCTGACTCTGGAGCAATTAGATGATATTTGGGAAGAAGCAAAACAATTAGAGAAAGAAGGGGATTTAACATGAGACTTGATAAATTTCTTAAAGTATCTCGAATTATTAAAAGAAGAACATTAGCGAAAGAGGTTTGTGAGCAAGGACGGATTACAATTAATGACCAAGTGGCAAAGGCCGGTTCGAATGTGAAGCCTGGAGATATACTTGTGATTCGTTTTGGACAAAAGCTCGTAACGGTTGAAGTTAATGATGTGAAAGATGTTGTTCGTAAGGAGCAAGCAGGTATGCTGTATACGATTGTAAAAGAGGAGCCTGTATCGTAAGGTTGAGGCCACTAAAAAAAGTAAAAGTTATATAGGAGTATGAATTTGTTTATCTGAGAGAGCTTGTTCTAAATAAAATTCTTTGTTCATACATTTCATTAAAGAAGTGAATGGAGGAGGAATGAGCATGGATAATCAATATGAATACGGTACTCCAATGGGGAGAAAAAGGGAAACAAACGATCACGATATTCGTTTAATTAGTAGGAAGCAGTTAGATATTACCGGAGTGAAACAGGTTGAGAGCTTCGATAATGAGGAATTTCTGCTTGAAACGGTTATGGGATTTCTATCTGTTCGTGGGCAAAATTTACACATGAAAAACCTAAATGTCGATCAAGGGATTGTGTCTATTGAGGGAAAGGTATATGATCTCGTTTATTTAGATCAAAGTCAGCAAGAGAAATCTAAAGGATTATTTGGGAAGTTATTCAAGTGAATGTCACCATTCAATTTTATACAATCCTATCAATGATTGGTATGGGTCTTTATATTGGAGCAGCTATTGATACGTACCATCGCCTTCTAAAGAATAGGACGACATATTATTGGTTTTTTGCTTTAAATGATGTTTTATTTTGGTTCATTCAGGCATGTATCGTATTTTATGTTCTATTGTTTGTGAATAATGGTGAAGTGCGTTTTGTGATGTTTGTTGCGCTTCTTTGTGGTTACGCAGCGTATCAAGCTCTTTTTCAACGAGCGTATCAAAGTTGTTTAGAGTATTTGATTAATAAAATACTAGCCATATATCGAATGGTCGTTCGATTATTTGTTGTTCTTCTTATAAACCCTACTAAGTATCTATTGAAAGTAGCATATTCATTGTGTATGATGATAGTATCGATAGTCTTGACGGTTTTCCACGGACTGTGGAAATGTATTTGGAAAATAGGCTATTTATTAAGTATTCCGCTATTTAAATGGACAGGTCTTCTATCTCTTTTCGAGAAATGGCAGCCTTTTTTGAAAAGAATAAAAGGATTTTTGTTGTTTAAGAAGAAAAATGATTAATAAAAGGGAGGGAATCATCATGGTCACTAACCGAATGTCAAGAGTAAGAGAATTAGACAATCAGTATATTCAGCAAAAAGAGCGTGAATTGGAACTATCCACAAAGAAACGCCGTGGTCTCATTCGACGCTTAACGGTTATCGGAATTGTAACGGTCGTATTACTAGGCTTTGGTGGTGTGACCATATCCTCTCAGCTTGCCGTAGTAGATGAAAAAAGGCAGGAGAAAGCAGAGCTAGAAGCTTTTCTAGTTGAGCTTAAGCAAGAAGAAGATCGGTTGCATGTAGATGTGGAAAATTATCAAGATGTGTATTACATAGCTGAAATTGCTAGACGTGATTACTATTTGACAATGCCAGGTGAAACGTTGTTTAAAATACCTAACATACCAATAGATTGACACATTTTTTTCGATTCGAGTATAATGTAAACAAACGAATATTTTTAAGATTTCTTAAGGAGGATCTATTTTTTCATGTCAATCGAAGCAGGCAGCAAGTTACAAGGCAAGGTTACGGGGATTACACATTTTGGAGCTTTTGTAGAGCTTCCAGGTGGTTCAACGGGTCTTGTTCATATTAGCGAAGTCGCTGATAATTATGTTAAGGACATTAATGAGTTTTTAAAGGTTGGAGATGAAGTAACAGTTAAAGTTGTGAACGTTGAGAAGGATGGGAAGATTGGTTTATCAATTCGTAAAGCGCAGGATCGTCCAGAACGATCAGAGCGACCAGAACGTCCTGAGCGTCCAGCCAACTCAGAACGTCCGAATCGTCCTTATCAGCAAAGGTCGAATCGCCCACAAGGTGGTGGCCGTGGCGGAGGTCAACGACAAAACCAATCACGACCGTCTACATTGTCTTTCGAAGATAAAATGAGCCGTTTCTTGAAGGATAGTGAAGAGCGCATTTCTACCTTAAAACGTCAAACGGAATCTAAGCGTGGAGGTCGAGGCGCACGAAGAGGATAACTTGCTGCTATAGCTCATGATAATTAAACACCGAGGCATTTGCCCCTCGGTGTTTTTTGTTTTTCTTAGAAAGTCATTTGTCACAATTCATGTTGACTTAGAGAAATGGATATAGTATATTATTACTTGTCGTGATTAAGCTATATGAAATATGGCGGTGTAGCTCAGCTGGCTAGAGCGTACGGTTCATACCCGTGAGGTCGGGGGTTCGATCCCCTCCGCCGCTACTAAAGGAAAAGCTATCTCATGCTATAAGGTAGCTTAAAACGTAGACAAAACGTCTTTGAGAAATGATTCTCAAAGGCGTTTTTACGTTATCTCAGGAGAGTTTATTTGCTCTGTTTTGTATTTGTTCGGTTTCTCTTTTGTTAAAATACTTTGACTCAGCCTTATGCGACGCATGTAAAGAAATATACCTCTTATTTTTAATCTCACCTGTTTTTCTTTCCCCATCATGTTCAATTATCTCCTATATTAAGAGGATTTCTTTGCTGATGAAAGCAGTAGTTTTGGTATGTGTACCTATTTTAGCCGAAAAGAGTCGAACACTTTTTATGTATTGAGTCTCCATTTTGACAAAAACTGTGCGTCACAATCGCTATAATAAAACCACGATTTTAAAAGAGGTGGTGGAAGTAAGAATGAGAAAAGAAGTGGTGATGGAACAAGCCTGGATTCATGGCGGAAATGCTTTTAAACAATTAAAAGTGTGGATGCGGTCTTTATTTTTTCAGTATGGATTGCTTATTGCGGTAGTAGGTTTTTTGCTTGGGAGAGCGATGATCTTAGCAGAATTGGCCCCGTTTGCACTTCCTTACTTGGCAGCTATTTACTTTTTAAAGAAGGAACGTGTAGCAATAGCGGCTATTTCTCTCGTATTAGGGGCATTATCAAGTTATCATGGACAAGCTCTCTTTATTGCTATTGCTATATTCTCCTATGTGATTATTTATAAGCTCACCACTCGCTTTGCGACTGACTCGGCTAGGTCTTTACCTTATATGGTATTTGGTGCAAGTATATTAACGAGAGTAGGAATGGTCTTTTTAGTCGAAGGGACTGTCAGTCAATATGTATGGATGATGTCCACAGTCGAGGCGGGTTTAAGTTTTATTTTGACGATGATCTTTATGCAAAGTGTGCCGTTAATTACACAGAGGCGATTTCAGCAACCATTAAGAAATGAAGAGATTGTATGCTTAATTATACTATTAGCATCTATTATGACAGGGACGGTGGGCTGGGCTTTTTATGATGTGACAGTTGAGCATGTGCTGGCGAGGTACCTTGTGTTAGTTTTTGCCTTTGTTGGCGGAGCGGCAATTGGTTCGACTGTTGGAGTTGTAACTGGGTTGATTTTAAGCTTAGCGAGTGTAGCTAGCTTGTATCAGATGAGTTTACTTGCTTTTGCAGGTTTGTTAGGTGGTCTGTTAAAAGAAGGGAAGCGTGTAGGTGTCGGACTCGGTTTACTTGTAGGAACATTATTAATTGGCCTTTATGGTGACGGTGGATCGGCGTTGTCTGTAACACTACTAGAATCGTTGTTTGCCATATTGATTTTCTTTTTAACACCTAAAGGATTTATTTACTACCTTGCGCGATATATTCCCGGAACTGCAGAATATTCAAAGGAGCAGCAGCAGTATTTAAGGAAAATAAGAGATATTACAGCAGGGCGTGTTGAGCAGTTTTCAACGTTATTCCAAACATTATCGAATAGCTTTCAAGCGTCTGAGCGCGTTTCAACTGAAGAGGATGAAGAAAGAGAAATGGATTACTTATTAAGTAATGTAACAGAGAAAACGTGCCAAACATGCTTCAAAAAAGAGAGGTGTTGGGTTAAGGATTTTTCAAAAACATATGATTCTATGCAACGAATGATGGTTGAGATGGAGCATCAAGGAGAGATAAAAGATCAAGTGTTAATGGCTGAATGGAAGAGACATTGTATTAAGCCAGACAAGGTGATTCATGCGATTGACCAAGAACAACAGCAATTTCAAGCAAATCAAAAGTTGAAGAAGCAAGTGATGGAAAGTAGAAAGCTCGTTGCCGATCAATTGTTAGGCGTATCACGAGTGATGGGCGATTTCGCTAAAGAAATTCAGCGGGAAAAGGAAGCGTACTCTTATCAAGAGGAGCAAATGGTTGATGCGTTACGAACAGTCGGTATGGAGGTAGGTCATATTGATATATTTAGTTTGGAAAAAGGCCATACAGAAATTGAAATGAGTGTTGCTTATCAAGGAGAGGGACATTGTGAGAAAATTATTGCTCCAATGATTTCTGATTTGTTAAAGGAAACGATTATTGTGAAGAAAGAGGAGAGTGGTTTCTATCCTAATGGCTACAGTCATGTTTCATTTGCATCGGCTAAACAGTTTGTCGTCAATACAGGTGTTTCTCATGTTGCTAAAGGTGGTGCGTGGGTGTCGGGTGATAGTTATTCGACCATTGAGCTCGATACCGGAAAATATGCCATTGCGATCAGTGATGGGATGGGGAATGGTGAACGTGCACATTTGGAAAGTAATGAAACACTACAATTATTACAGAAAGTATTACAATCAGGAATAGAGGAAACGGTAGCCATTAAATCGGTTAATTCGGTTTTGTCGCTACGATCAACAGATGAAGTCTTTTCCACATTAGATTTGGCAATGATTGATTTGCAGAATGCAGAAACGAGGTTTTTGAAAATTGGTTCGATTCCAAGCTTTATTAAACGAGGGGATCAAATTATAAAAATAGAGGCAAGTAATTTACCAATGGGTGTGTTCCAGGAGTTTGATGTTGATGTTGTCAATGAGCAGCTTAAGCCAGGAGATCTCCTTATTATGATGAGTGATGGTATTTATGATGCTCCAAAGCAAATTGAAAATAAGGACATGTGGATGAAGCGTATGATTACGGAAATGAATACAGATAAACCTCAAGATATTGCTGATTTAATATTGGAGCGTATTATTAGACAAGGACAAGGAGATATTGAGGATGATATGACGGTCATTGTGGCAAAGGTAGAGCAAAATACTCCGAAATGGTCCGCGATTCCACTGTATAAATCACCGCATCTATTTAGAAAACAAACACAGAAGGCCGCATTCTCTTAAAAAATGAATTAGAGAGGTGTAAGTGGCTTCGCGGGAGGCGTCGGCTTCGCTCGGTACATGCTTTTCTGAAAGAAGCTCACATTTAGAAAAGCTCAAACCCTTGTAACGGCTTAGCACGACGTAATTAAGAAAGACTGCTACTCAGTTTTTCTTAGGACATTATCTGTTTTAACGTATAAAACCTTTTAAGCTAGTGAATGCTGTTACCATTCAATGCTTGGAGGGGATTTAAGTGAATAAGGGAACGTTAAGGCAAGTTCTATTGTTGACAGATGGACATTCAAATCATGGTGAAGATCCAATTGCGATAGCAGCGCTAGCTAAAGAGCAAGGTATTACAGTAAATGTCGTTGGAATTGTTGATGATAATCATTTAAGTGAAAAAGGAATAGAGGAAATTGAAGCGATAGCGATGGCTGGTAATGGAGTCAGTCAAATTGTTTATGCTAAACAATTACCTCAAACGGTTCAAATGGTTACGCGAAAAGCGATGACGCAAACGATTCATGGAGTGGTTAATAAGGAGCTTTCACAAATATTGGGAGATAGTACGGAAATGGAAGATTTGCCGCCGAATAAACGTGGGGAGGTAATGGAAGTAGTTGATGAGCTTGGTGAAACAATGAGTCTTGAAGTTCTTCTACTAGTTGATACGAGTGCTAGTATGAAAAACAAACTTCCAATGGTACAAGAAGCGTTGACAGATCTATCAATTAGTTTAACGTCAAGAATAGGAGCTAATCGCTTCTCTTTATACTCTTTTCCTGGGAAGCGAAAAAATATCGATAAACTATTAGACTGGTCACCGAAACTTCAATCATTAACAAGCCTTTTTCAAAAGCTGTCTTCAGGAGGGATTACTCCTACAGGGCCGGCATTAAAGGAAGCACTGCATAAATTCTCAAAGGCAGAATCAAGAAGGGGTTTGATCGCTGGTGAAGATGAAGAGCAGCTATTCAAAGAATCAGGGATGTAGACTTGCTTCAGGGGAAAAATTTCTCGGGAAATGGCACAAAAATCCGTATCGAGTGATTCGGAAGCTGGGTGAAGGTGCAAATGGGACGGTTTATTTAGCCGATTCAAAGCAAGGACAAGTGGCACTAAAGGTTGGGTTGGACCAAATGTCGATAACATCAGAAGTGAATGTATTAAAACATTTTTCGAAGGTTCAAAGCCAAATGCTTGGACCTTCTTTGTTTGATGTTGATGATCTTACTTATGAAAATAAAACATTTCCGTTTTATGTGATGGAATATTTAAAGGGACCTTGTTTGCTAGATTTTATGAATTCTAGAGGAGTTGAATGGCTCGGTCTTTTAATGGTGCAGTTGTTAGGTGATTTAGAAAGGCTGCATCGGTCAGGCTGGGTGTTTGGTGATTTGAAGCCGGAAAATATGATTGTAGTTGGTCCCCCGGCTAGAATTCGTTTGTTGGACGTTGGTGGAACAACGTTAATAGGTCGTTCAATCAAAGAATTCACGGAATTTTACGATCGTGGTTACTGGGGCTTAGGAACGAGAAAGGCAGAATCTAGCTATGATTTGTTTGCAGTTGCTATGATTATGATTAATTGTGTTTACCCGAAACGCTTCGAAAAGCAAGGTGAAAAGCCACTCGTGTTTTTAAAACGTCAAATTGAACGGAAATCGATTTTATCTCCTTTTAAGCACGTTTTGTTAAAAGCGTTACAAGGGAAATATGATAGCGCACAGCTAATGAAAAACGATATGTTAAAGGCATTGTCGAAAGGACTAGAAGTTAAGGCGCCACCCAAGTCTTCAACTTCATCACAGCAAGTGAAGAGATCTAGAAAGAAGAGCTCGACTTATGCTAAGGAAAGCAAAAATCGTCGTCCAGAAAAAAAGCAGGGGTATTTTGTGGAAATCTTTTTGCTTTCCTCTTTTTTTCTATTACTATATATCCTATACTTATTTGGACAAATGATGTAATGAATTTTACACGGCGTATTGGAGGAGGTGAAGCTGGGGATGGAAGCAGCGGTTTTGTCGTTTATTTCTAAGCACAAATTATTAAAGCCGAAGCAAACGGTTTTAGTTGCTGTTTCAGGTGGTCCGGACTCAATGGCACTTCTCCATTTGCTGTGGTCAAATCGCACAGCTTTAAACATTGTCGTTTGTGCCTGTCATGTCCATCACCAGCTTCGAGGAAAAGAAGCTGATGATGATGAGGTTTATATTCAGCAATTTTGCAAAGAAAAATCTATACGACTTTTTGAAAAAAAAGTAGATGTAAAGAGCTATGCAACCTATCATCAAGTGAGTACCCAGGTGGCAGCGCGGCAATTACGCTATCAATGGTTTAGTGAGCTAGCGAATGAAATGGAGAATAGCGTCGTAGCGACAGGGCATCACGGAGACGATCAGATGGAAACGATGATGATGAAAATCGTGGGTGGTAGCTATGCCTTGAAGCCTTACGGGATTTTACCGAAACGAACCATTGAGAAAATAAAAGTGATTCGACCGTTTCTTGGAATAACAAAGGATGAAATTGAGCATTATTGTAATGAAGCTTGTATTGAACCGAGAAGGGATTCTAGTAACAAATCAAGAGCGTATACGAGGAATCGGTTTAGAGAGGATCTCTTGCCACATATGAAACGGGAAAATCAAAAGGTTCATATTCATATGCAACGTCAAAGCGAATGGGCTTATGAAGATGATGAGTTTTTAATGCAGTTAGCTGAAGATAAGCTGTCTTCTATCATTGTTCAAAAGAATGAACAAATCGTTACAATTTCTCGTAGTTCTTTTGTTGTTGAGAACATGCCTTTACAAAGGAGAATGATTCATCTAATATTAAATTATCTCTATGGGAAATATTCTCCAACGGTTACCTCTATACATATTGAGCAAGTGATTCACATGATACAACGTGAACAACCTGGCGGAGAGCATTATTTACCCCATTCTTTTTTATTTCAACGCGACTATAACAATTGCCATTTTATGAAGGAGCCAATGAATAAACAGCTTAATCAATCATATATTCTATCTGTACCAGGTTATGTACAGATAGCCGATTGGTCCTTACATGCACGAATAACGAATATGCATAATCAAGAATCTGTAGATGAAATGGTAGTGGATTATGATGAAGTTACATTTCCGTTGTCGGTTCGTCACCGCCTTCCGAATGATCGAATGCATTGTCGTGGGATGAATGGGACAAAGAAAATAGGGCGTTTGTTTATTGACCGAAAAATTCCTAAGCAAGAAAGAGACAAGTGGCCGATTGTCATTGATGGAGCTGGCCGAATTTTGTGGGTCCCTCTTCTACATCGATCAATGGTTGCTAATGTCCATTCTAAGACGAAAAAGCGTCTTATTTTATCATGTAACTATGAGAATTAACTTGCTAGGAAAAGTCGGCGTTGTTTAGATTTGATAGACAATTAGGAGGTTTATGGAACTTGATGAAGGACGAGATTAGAGAGGTATTGATATCTGAAGAACAGATTCAAAGTAAATGCCTTGAGTTAGGGCGACAAATAACCGAAGAGTACGAAGGTCGGTTCCCGCTTGTTATTGGTGTGTTAAAAGGAGCTCTTCCTTTCATGGCTGATTTAACCAAGCGAATTGATACTCACCTTGAAATGGATTTTATGGATGTATCAAGCTATGGCAAAGGCACAGTGTCTTCTGGAGAAGTGAAAATCATTAAAGATTTAGATGCTTCTGTAGAGGGAAGGGACGTACTAATTGTAGAAGATATTATTGATAGTGGTTTGACCCTTAGTTATTTAGTCGAGCTCTTTCATTATCGTAAAGCAAAGTCGGTTAAGGTTGTGACATTGCTTGATAAACCAGACGGAAGAAAGGTTGATCTTATTCCAGACATAACTGGCTTCACAGTACCAGATGCCTTCGTTGTTGGATATGGATTAGATTATGCAGAGAAATACCGCAACCTTCCTTATATTGGGGTATTAAAGCCTGAGATTTATGAGAGTTAACATTTGTGATCAAATGAACAGTTATGATACGATAATTGAAGTCTTATTGTCGTGGGAGGAGGTCAAGAATGAATCGGATTTTTCGTAATACCATTTTTTATTTACTTATCTTTCTTGTTATTATAGGAATTGTGAATGCATTCAGTTCCGATCAAACTGAAACAAAGCCTGTAACATATACTGAACTAAGAGAACGAGTTGAGCAACGAGAAGTAAGTGAGATGACCGTCAAGCCAGCTCGTCAAGTATATTTAGTTCGTGGTCAATTTACCGATCAGCCTGAAGATGAATATTTCGAATCGAATTTATTAGTGAGTGAAGAAACGGCTCAATTCTTAACAGAAGCTGTTGGTCCAGACGGTAGTCCGCTTGTTGTTGAAATTGAAGGCGCTGATGAGACAAGTGGTTGGGTGACTTTCTTTACATCGATCATTCCTTTCATTATTATCTTCATTTTGTTCTTCTTCTTATTAAGCCAAGCTCAGGGCGGCGGTAGTCGTGTAATGAACTTCGGTAAGAGTAAGGCCAAAATGGTTAGTGATGAAAAGAAAAAAGCGAAATTTAAAGATGTTGCTGGTGCTGATGAAGAGAAGCAGGAGCTCGTGGAAGTGGTTGAGTTTCTAAAGGACCCTCGTAAATTCTCAGCAATCGGTGCGCGTATTCCAAAAGGGGTTCTTCTAGTAGGACCACCTGGTACAGGGAAAACATTACTTGCACGTGCGGTTGCAGGAGAAGCGGGTGTGCCATTTTTCTCGATTAGTGGTTCAGATTTCGTTGAGATGTTTGTTGGTGTTGGGGCATCGCGTGTCCGCGATCTATTTGAGAATGCGAAGAAAAATGCACCTTGTATTATTTTCATTGATGAGATTGATGCTGTAGGGCGTCAGCGTGGAGCTGGTTTAGGTGGAGGTCACGATGAACGTGAGCAAACGTTAAACCAATTGCTTGTTGAAATGGATGGATTTAGTGCTAATGAGGGGATTATCATTATTGCTGCAACAAACCGCGCTGATATTCTCGATCCAGCCTTGTTACGTCCTGGCCGGTTTGATCGTCAAATCCAAGTGAATCGACCTGATGTCAAAGGACGTGCAGAGGTTCTAAAAGTACATGCACGAAATAAGCCTCTTAATGATGATGTCAATTTAGAATCAATTGCAGCGAGAACGCCAGGTTTTTCTGGGGCAGACCTTGAGAACTTACTAAATGAAGCAGCTCTCGTTGCTGCTCGTCATGATCAAACGAAGATAAGTATGATTCATATTGAAGAAGCCATTGACCGTGTGATTGCCGGCCCTGCTAAGAAGAGCCGTGTCATTTCGAAAAAGGAAAAAAATATTGTTGCTTGGCATGAAGCTGGTCACACGGTAGTAGGTGTGAAGCTTGAAAACGCAGATATGGTACACAAGGTAACGATTGTTCCTCGTGGAATGGCAGGCGGGTATGCGGTCATGCTACCAAAAGAAGATCGTTATTTTATGACGAAGCCGGAGCTGCTTGACAAAATTATCGGTTTACTTGGTGGACGTGTGGCTGAGGAAATTCAATTTGGTGAAGTGAGTACAGGTGCACATAATGACTTTCAACGTGCAACTTCTATCGCTAGGAAAATGGTTACTGAATATGGTATGAGTGAAAAGCTAGGTCCTATGCAGTTTGGCTCTAATTCTGGAGGCCAAGTATTCCTCGGTCGTGATATTCAAAATGAACAAAATTATAGTGAAGCGTTCGCTCATGAAATTGATTTAGAAGCACAACGTTTCATTAAGGAGTGCTATGAGCGCTGTCGACAAATTTTGGTTGAGAATAAAGCAAGTCTTGATCTTGTCGCTGAAACGTTACTTGAATTAGAGACTCTTGATGCAGAGCAAATTAAATCGTTAATAAACGAGGGTAAATTGCCAGAAGATCATCATACGAATCGTCACAAAGAAAATGGTGATGAAAAAACGAGTGATGTGAAAGTAAACATTCAATCGAAGCAGGATGATCAGAAGTCAGATGCTGAACCAGTGAATCAAGAAGAAGAGCAAGAGGATTCACCAAACAAAAAGGATGAATAATTCATCGTGATGTATAGGGTGTCTCATAAGGTCAAACCTTATGGGGCACTCTTTTTTAAAAGGTAAGAAAGTATAAAATTCTTTAAAAGACGCTTTCGCGTTTTTCTTAGGCTCTATACTAAATGTGGTGGTGAGTGTGGTTGATTGTTGTCATTGATGTAGGCAATACGAATATTGTTTTCGGTGGCTATGAAGGAAGATCGTTAAAGTATCATTGGCGTATGGCGACGAGCAGGGAGAAGACAGAAGACGAGTATGCCATGCTAATGAGAGCATTATTTGAACAAGAGCAACTACATTTTTCGATGGTGGAAGGTGTCATTATTTCATCGGTCGTACCCCCTATCATGTATACGCTCGAATTAATGTGTAAAAAGTATTTTAACCAGAAGCCCTTGGTCATTGGACCGGGCATAAAAACGGGTCTTAATATTAAATATGATAATCCAAAGGAAGTTGGAGCAGATCGAATTGTCAATGCGGTAGCTGGCATACAATTATATGGAGCCCCTCTTATTATTGTCGATTTTGGTACAGCGACTACCTTTTGTTACTTGAATGAACAGAAGCAATATATGGGGGGAGCGATTGTACCAGGGTTATCGATTTCAGCCGAGGCTCTGTATACAAGAGCGTCGCAATTGCCAAGAATTCAACTTTCCAAGCCTAATCAAGTAATTGGGAAAAATACGGTTCACGCGATGCAATCAGGCGTGTTTTACGGTTATATTTGTCAAGTGGATGGTATGGTAAACCGATTCAAAGCCTCAGCAAAAAGTGACCCTGTTGTCGTTGCGACAGGAGGTCTTGCGGAATTACTCTCTGAAGAGGCAGAAACGATTGATTACGTCGATCCCTTTTTGACGTTAAAAGGGTTGAAAATGATTTATGATAAGAACAAAAAGGTAGGCGAAAAGAATGACTGATTATTTAATTAAAGCAACCGCATTTGGCGGTAAAGTACGAGCATATTCGTTAGTAGCGACAGAAATGGTCAATGAAGCCGTTCGAAGACAAGGAACATGGCCTACTGCATCAGCTGCGTTAGGGCGTGCAATGATGGCAAGCACGATGATGGCAATGATGCTAAAAGGAAATGAAAAAATGACTGTTAAAGTTGAGGGAGGTGGTCCAATTGGATCGATCGTGGTCGACGCAAATGCCAAAGGTGAAACGAGAGGATATGTGACCAATCCGCACGTTCATTTTGATTTAAATGAGCACGGAAAGCTAGATGTTGCCCGAGCAGTAGGGAAAGAGGGCTTCTTGTCTGTTATTAAAGACCTTGGGTTAAAAGAGCACTTTACCGGAAGTGTTCCGATCGTTTCTGGTGAATTAGGTGAGGACTTTACGTATTACTTCGCTTCCTCTGAGCAAACACCTTCTTCAGTGGGTGTCGGAGTGCTTGTTAATCCTGATAATTCTGTTTTGGCAGCGGGTGGATTTATTATTCAGTTAATGCCTGGAGCAGAAGATGCGATTGTAGAAGAAATTGAAAAAAGACTGTCTGCCATTCCCCCTATTTCAAAATTGATTGAACTTGGTATGCCACCTGAAGAAATTTTGCAATCTTTACTCGGGGAGGAAAATGTTAAGGTATTGGAGAAAGCACCAATTATATTCAATTGTCACTGTTCTAAGGAAAGAATTGAGAATGCGATTATCAGTCTTGGGGCTGAGGAAATTCAAAGCATGATTGAAGAAGATCACGGTGCTGAGACGCGTTGCCATTTTTGTAACGAAGAATATTATTTTTCAGAAGACGATTTAAAACAATTGCTAGAACAAGTTAAATAAAAATAAAATTTTGAAACGTTTCAATTGACACCTTGGTAGCGGTTTGATACTATTATTTTAACAAAACCAATAAATTTACTAGGGATTAAAAGGAGGAACTATTTATGAAGGTTGTTCAATCTATTACAGATTTAATTGGTCAAACGCCGTTAGTAAAACTGAATCGTCTTGTTTCTGATAAGCATGCTGATATTTATTTAAAGCTCGAATATATGAATCCTGGAAGCTCCGTTAAAGATCGTATCGCACTTGCGATGATCGAAGCGGCTGAAAAAGCAGGCAAATTAACAAAAGATACGGTCATTGTAGAGCCGACTAGTGGGAATACGGGAATTGGCCTGGCGATGGTTGCTGCTGCTAAAGGCTATAAAACAAAGCTAGTGATGCCTGAGACAATGAGTATGGAACGTCGTAACTTACTGCGTGCTTATGGCGCGGAGCTTGTGTTAACGCCAGGACCAGAAGGCATGGGCGGAGCGATCCGCAAAGCAACTGAGCTTGCACAAGAAGAGGGACACTTTATGCCTCAGCAATTTGAAAATGAGGCGAACCCTGAGATTCACCGTAATACGACTGGTAAGGAATTACTTGAGCAAGTTGAAGGTCAAATTGACGGATTTGTATCAGGTATTGGTACAGGTGGTACGATCACAGGTGCAGGTGGGTTGTTAAAGGAGCACTATCCAAACCTACAAATTGCTGCTGTTGAACCGTCTGATTCTCCTATCCTTTCAGGCGGTAACCCAGGTCCGCATAAGATTCAAGGTATTGGAGCTGGATTTGTTCCTAAGATTTTAGATACTGATATATACGATGAAGTCATCCAAGTATCGACTGAACAGGCATTTGAATATGCTCGTCGTGCTGCAAGTGAAGAAGGGATTCTTGGTGGTATTTCTTCAGGTGCTGCGATTTATGCTGCGCTTCAACTAGCTGAAAAGCTTGGGGCAGGTAAAAAGGTAGTGGCCATTATTCCTTCAAATGGAGAACGTTATTTAAGTACTCCTTTATATCAATTTGAAGATTAAGCGACCATTCTTAATAAATAGTTCAGAAAAGATATTGGGAAGCATTCGTTGCTTTTCCGATATCTTTTTTTAGGATAAAAAAACGTATGAATGGAAGTTCTCGTTGTGTGAAAGAAAAAAGGAACCGATCTTTTCTTTATAGCTATTCTCATGTAGAATATACGAAAGGAAAAGAGACAGAGGTGAGGACGGTGTCCAAACAAATGAAAAGACTCAAAAAAGCTAAGTCTTTTCCTCTTCATGAAAGTAAGTGGTTTAAACGTTATACACAGCTTATCGCTGATCATCCTCATCATATTTTATTAGAAAGTGGACGTGGTGGGCGCTATAGTATCATGGGATTAGAGCCTATTGCAGTCGTAACAGGTAAAGGTACAACGTTAACGATTGAGGATCGAAATGGCGTCGAAAAAAGGCAAGGCGCCCTATTAGAGTTATTAGAGGACGTCCTTGTACCTTATCATCATCCTACGAGTGCAGAGCTCCCTCCATTCCAAGGTGGAGCAATGGGTTATCTCAGCTATGATATTGTTCGTGAAATCGAGGATTTACCGAACCAAGCGAAGGACGACTTGGCATTACCTGACCTTTACTTTATGATATTTGATGATGTGTTCATATATGATCATATGGAGAATCGGCTATGGATCATTGTATATGGTGACAAGAGTGAAGGAGAACGATTAGATAAACGGCTAACAGACTACTTCGAGCAGTGGACTAAACATGGTGAAGATGAACAACAGATGATAGCGTTAAGTGACAGTCAAGGTGAAGTGAAGTCTTCTCTAACAGAAGAAGCATTTTGCAAGGCGGTAACGCGAATTCAGGATTATATCTCTGCTGGAGACGTCTTTCAAGTTAACCTTTCTGTCAGACAGCAGAAGCCATTAAATGTCCCATCTTTAGAGGTGTATAAAAGGTTAAGGCAACTGAATCCTTCTCCTTATATGAGCTATTTGCAAACACCTGATTTTCAATTAGTTAGTGCTTCCCCTGAGTTGTTAGTGAAAAAGCAAGGCGAAGAGCTTTCAACTAGACCGATAGCAGGAACGAGGTCACGTGGTAAAAACGAAAAGGAAGATCAAGAGCTTGCAGGAACGTTAATCAATAATGAGAAGGAGCGAGCTGAGCATGTGATGCTTGTTGACTTAGAGAGAAACGATCTAGGGAGAGTTTCTTCGTATGGGACAGTGGAAGTAGATGAATTAATGGTTATCGAAAAATATTCGCATGTCATGCATATTGTTTCAAATGTGAAGGGTATGTTAGCAGAAGGGCATACGTTATATGATGTTATACGTGCTACGTTTCCAGGAGGGACGATAACAGGTGCTCCCAAAGTACGCACAATGGAAATCATTGAGGAGCTTGAGCCTGTTCGCCGCTCGGTCTATACTGGATCAATCGGATGGATTGGTTTTGATAAGAATATGGAGCTGAATATTGCGATAAGGACAATGGTTTGTAAAGATGGCTATGCCCATGTACAAGCAGGTGCGGGGATTGTGATTGATTCCGTACCGGAGAATGAATATAAAGAATCATTAAAAAAGGCGAGAGCCCTATGGAAAGCATTAGAGCTTAGTGAAGAAGAGTTGAGAAAAAATCCAGTTCAGTTGAGTTGAGGAGGTAATAAGATGATTTTAATGATTGATAATTATGATTCGTTTACGTATAACCTTGTACAATATTTAGGGGAAATGGGCCATGAGCTCGTCGTTAAGCGTAATGATCAAATGACGATTGCTGAAATTGAACAGCTAAATCCCGAGTTTTTAATGATTTCACCAGGCCCTTGTAGTCCTAATGAAGCCGGTATTAGTCTTGAGGCTATCTCCGCATTCGCGGGAAAAATCCCAATTTTTGGTGTTTGTCTCGGGCATCAATCAATTGCGCAAGTATTTGGTGGGGACGTCGTACGTGCTGACCGTTTAATGCATGGAAAGACGTCTAAGATTGAACATAATGCGCAAACGGTTTTTAAAGGATTAGAAAACCCGTTAACAGCAACAAGGTATCATTCTCTTATCGTAAAAAGAGAAACATTACCTGAATGCTTTGAGATTACAGCTGAAACGGCAGAAGGGGAAATTATGGCTATTCGCCATAAGGAATTACCTATTGAAGGAGTTCAATTTCACCCAGAGTCAATCATGACGGATGATGGCAAGAAGATGCTTCGAAACTTCATTGAAACATATGGTAAGGAGACGTTAACGTGTTCATCTACGTAAATGGAGACATCATTCATAGAGAAGAGGCACGCATATCACCTTATGATCATGGTTATTTATATGGCCTCGGTTTGTTTGAAACATTTGCGGTTGTAGATGGTCATCCATTTTTGTTGGATGACCATTTTCAACGTTTGCAAAGAGGTCTGGCTGTGCTGGATATTCAATGGACCTATTCTAGAGAAGCGGTGCTGACCATTTTACAAAGTCTGTTGAAGAAGAATGGATTGACAAACGCTTACGTCCGATGGAATATTTCAGCTGGAATTGAGGATATTGGACTGTACACCGGAAAGTATAGCCAGCCTTCGGTTATTGTGTTCGTTAAACCGTTACCAAATAGACCGCTTGAGAAGAAAGCGGAGTTTCTTCAGCTCAGGAGAAATACACCTGAGGGCTCTGAGCGGTTAAAATCACACCATTATTTAAACAATCTTTTAGCGAAGAGGGAGTTAGGATCAAGTGGAGACAAAGAAGGGATCTTTTTGACGGAGGAAGGCTTTGTAGCGGAAGGAATTGTCTCAAATGTATTCTGGGTACGTGATCGCATCGTGTATACTCCAGATTTAGCAACAGGGATATTAAGTGGTATAACAAGACAGTTTGTATTAAAACAGCTAAATCATTGGGGGGTACGTTATGAAGAAGGTTTCTTTCTACCATCCGATGTGAAGGAAGCAGATGAAGTCTTCATGACAAATTCGATTCAAGAGATCGTGCCACTTTATTTTGATGGGCAAAGAAAAGGAGATCGATTCATAACGACTCAGCTTCAAGGCTCGTTTGAAAAGAACCGCCGACGTTTGTGGAGTAGTGATGAATTGAAATAGGTAGGTGAATCAATTGGGAAGATGGCAAGAGAAAATGAAAAGGAAAACATTGATAATGGGCATTCTCAATGCGACACCGGATTCATTCTCTGATGGTGGCCGTTATAACGATGTAGAGTTAGCGGTTATGCAGGCAAAGCGAATGATTGCTGATGGTGCTGATATGATTGATGTAGGTGGTGAATCAACGAGACCGGGTGCTACTTTTGTTGAAGTGGAGGACGAATTAGATCGGGTGCTGCCGGTTATTCGTGCCCTGCGTCAGGAATTGGACGAGCCAATTTCAATCGATACGTACAAGGCAGAAGTAGCGAATGAAGCGATTCAAGCTGGAGCCTCTATCATTAACGACGTATGGGGGGCGAAATGGGATAAAAGGATGGCGGAAGTCGCAGCTCGTAATGATGTCCCAATTATCTTGACTCATAATCGCGAGAATCATGTTTACGCTGATTTAATGTCAGAGGTTATAAATGATTTACAAGAAAGTATTGCGTTATGTAAGCAAGCGGGTGTAAAGGAAGGTAATATCATTTTAGACCCTGGGATAGGCTTCGCGAAAACATATGAGGAAAATATGGAAGTCATGCGTCATTTAGATCGTATAGTAAATCTTCGTTACCCTGTCCTGCTTGGTACATCACGAAAATCGATTATTGCCAAAACATTAGATCTTCCAGTTGACGAACGAGTGGAAGGGACAGGTGCAACGGTTTGTTACGGTGCTATGAAGGGGTGTTCTATTATGCGTGTCCATGATGTGAAGGAAATGTCACGAATGACACAAATGATGGATGTGCTAATGAGAAAGGGTGAGTAGAAGTATGGATCGAATCTATTTAAATGAATTACAGTTCTACGGTTATCACGGTGTCTTCGAGGAAGAGAAGAAGCTCGGTCAACGTTATATCGTGGATGTTGTCATGAAGCTAAATTTGATCGAAGCTGGACGGACAGATGAACTAAATTATACAATTGATTACGGTGATGCGTATGAACGTATTCAATCTATTGTCGAGGGCGAGCCTTATAAGTTAATAGAGGTTGTAGCGGAGAAAATTGCAGCAGAATTATTACAAACATACACACTATTACAGGAGTGTACAGTGAAAGTGACGAAGCCCAATCCACCGATTGCTGGACAATATAAGGCAGTTGCTGTTGAAATAACGAGGGGAAGGTTATGAAGCATATTGCTTATATTGCTTTAGGCTCTAATATTGGAAAACGCCAAGCACATTTGGAGAAAGCGATTGATTTACTTAGTCGAGAAGCTATGATTGACGTATGCGCACTCTCCTCAATTTATGAAACAGATCCAGTTGGATATGAAGATCAACAAAGCTTTTTAAACATGGTCATATCCATTCGAACAAGTTTAACAAGTGAACAATTATTGGAAATAACACAAAAGATCGAGCGAGATTGCGGCCGAACAAGAGAAATAAAATGGGGGCCGCGTACAATAGATCTTGACATTCTGCTCTACGACCAAGAAAATATGGAGATGGAGCATTTAATCATTCCTCATCCGAGGATGTGGGAACGTGCTTTTGTGTTAGTGCCACTAAAAGAAATTGCACCGACGTTGTATGTTGCAGATAAGGGACAGACTGTTGAAGAGCTTTATAATACATTACCAGATAAAGAAGGGGTAAAGGTATGGAGTACTTTGGACGACGCATCCGAGCGTTTCGAAAATTAAAAGGCTATACTCAACAACGCTTTGCAAAAGAGGTGGGTCTCTCACTGTCTGTACTCGGTGAGATTGAAAGGGAGAGCCGACAACCGACAGAAGAACAGCTAGAACGAATTGCTGCTACGCTAAATGTTCTTATAGATGAAGTGAAGGGAACTTAAATCGGAGGTGAAAGAACATGTTACAAATAGGTTCCATTAAGATGAAAAACCAAGTCGTTCTTGCACCGATGGCTGGTGTTTGTAATCCTGCCTTTCGATTAATAGCGAAAGAGTTTGGTGCAGGCTTAGTTTGTGCTGAGATGGTAAGTGACAAGGCCATTTTACACAAAAATGAGAAGTCATTAAGTATGCTATACGTTGACGAGCGCGAGAAGCCTTTGAGCTTACAAATATTCGGTGGTGCAAAGGAGACGCTTGTAGAGGCAGCGAAGTTCGTTGATCAAAATACGAATGCGGATATTATTGACATCAATATGGGGTGTCCAGTTCCGAAAATTACGAAATGTGATGCAGGAGCAAAATGGCTGTTAGATCCAAATAAGATATATGAAATGGTGTCAGCGACAGTTGATGCTGTTCAGAAGCCTGTTACAGTGAAAATGAGAATGGGCTGGGATGAGGAGCATATTTTTGCGGTAGAAAATGCACAAGCGGTAGAGCGTGCTGGTGGTAGTGCGATTGCGTTACATGGACGTACACGTGTTCAAATGTACGAAGGTGTTGCGAACTGGGATATCATCAAGCAAGTAAAGGAATCTGTATCTATTCCTGTCATGGGTAACGGTGATGTGAAAACACCTGAAGACGCGAAACGTATGCTAGACGAAACGGGTGTTGATGGTGTCATGATTGGGAGAGCGGCATTAGGAAATCCATGGATGTTGTATCAAACGATCAATTACTTAGAGCATGGGGTGACACCTGTTGAACCGCCCCCTCGTGAAAAGATCGATGTTTGTATGTTGCATCTCGATCGACTAATTGATTTAAAGGGTGAAAATGTTGCTGTTCGTGAAATGCGTAAGCATGCAGCGTGGTATTTAAAAGGAATGCGTGGGAGTGGGCGCATCCGTGATCAAATCAATCAATTTGCTACAAGAGATGATGTGGCTAACACATTGTACGGTTATATTGAGCAGCTAGAAGAACAGCAGGCAGAGACGTCAAGCGCTGTTTGACTTTTAGCGTACTCTTCACTATAATTCGTTTGTGATAAGTATACTGCCAGTGTTGTCACTGGCAGTTTTTTCTACATAGAATCGGACATAAGCGTTTGATAACAAAGTAAGGAGAGTGAAATAGATGTCGCAGGAAATAGAGTTAAATGAATTGTTAACGGTGAGACGGGACAAGTTAAAGCAATTGCAAGAAAAGGGGATTGATCCCTTTGGGGAGAAATTTGAGAGAAGCCATTCTGCTAGAGAAATGAATGAACAATTTGGTGAACTGGATAAAGAAACATTAGGTGAGCAGGAAAAGGAAGTGATTCTTGCTGGGCGAATTATGACAAAGCGCGGAAAAGGGAAAGCGGGCTTTGCCCATATCCAGGATTTAACGGGTCAAATTCAAATCTATGTCCGCAAAGATGCTGTCGGCGATGAGGCGTATGAGCTTTTTAATTCGATTGATATTGGTGATATTGTGGGTGTTAAAGGGTTGGCTTTTAAGACGAAGGTTGGCGAATTATCTATCAAGGTACAAACCTTTACTCTACTCTCGAAATCATTGCGCCCACTACCAGATAAGTTTCATGGTTTAAAAGATATTGAGCAACGCTACCGTCAACGTTATGTCGATCTAATTGTGAATCCGGAAGTTCGTGATACATTTGTTTTGCGTAGTCGTATTTTACAATCAATGCGTCGTTATTTAGATTCTAATGGTTACTTAGAGGTAGAGACACCGACGATGCATTCGATTGCTGGTGGTGCCTCGGCTCGTCCGTTTGTGACACACCATAATGCGTTAGATATGACATTATATATGAGAATTGCTATTGAACTTCATTTAAAGCGTCTCATTGTCGGTGGCTTAGAGAAGGTGTACGAAATTGGACGAGTATTTCGTAATGAAGGGGTGTCGACGAGACATAATCCTGAATTTACGATGATCGAGTTGTATGAGGCGTATGCTGATTATCATGACATTATGGAATTGACCGAAAATCTTGTGGCTCATATCGCTAAAGAAGTTCTAGGGACAACGATTGTTACGTATGGAGACCATAAGGTTGATTTGACCCCTAGATGGAAGAGGGTTCACATGGTGGATGCGATCAAGGAGAAGACGGGTGTTGATTTTTGGCAGCAATTGAGTGACGAAGAGGCGCGTCAACTAGCGAAAGAGCATCGTGTTCCTGTTAAAGAGACGATGACGTTTGGGCATGTTGTCAATGAATTCTTTGAGCATTTTGTTGAAGAAGAGTTGATACAACCTACGTTTATATATGGCCACCCAGTTGCTATTTCACCCTTAGCAAAGAAAAATGAGGACGATGGGCGCTTTACCGATCGTTTTGAATTATTTATTGTTGGTCGTGAGCATGCTAATGCTTTTACTGAGCTTAATGATCCGATTGATCAGCGTCAGCGTTTTGAGCAACAGCTTGTTGAGCGTGAACAAGGTGATGAAGAGGCTCACATGATGGATGAAGATTTTGTTGAGGCGTTGGAGTATGGAATGCCACCGACTGGTGGGCTTGGAATAGGGATTGACCGTTTAGTGATGTTGCTAACGAATTCGCCATCTATTCGCGATGTATTATTGTTTCCGCAAATGCGTCATAGAGATCAACCAGAATAAAGAGTAGACTATTAGTGGTGTCTGAAGGTTTGTATTTGACTTTTAGGACACCACTAGTAAAAGAATCATTGTTCTAAACCTTCAAAGGGACTGGATACGTAAATAATTTTTTAAAAAGTACTTGCGCTACATGGTTAAATGATGTTATATTATTTCTTGTCGCTAAGACAGAGAATAAATGAGCCAAAAAAGATTTGACAATCCGGTCTCATTTTGTTATGATTTTAAAGTCGCTGTTAAATAGAAAGCGACATTAAAAAGCTCTTTGAAAACTGAACAAAAGCCAAGCGAAAAAGAGACAATTGTTGCGTGAGCAACAAGGAATCTCGTCAATGTTTTATGAAATATATGAGCTAATTCAACTCAACTTTTATGGAGAGTTTGA
>NZ_JALKEV010000083.1 GCF_023017105.1 Halalkalibacter sp. APA_J-10(15)
CGGAGGCGCTGGCATCGGTCGTCGCCGATCGAGACCAAGTGGATGAAGCCGTGCGCGAGTCTGGTCAGGACGTTTCCACCGACGACGGCACAGCCGACCGACTGATGATGCCGCTGCCCACAAACGCCGAGCAGGAGCGCATCGCTCGGCAGCTCGCGACATCGCGTGGCGTGACGGTGCAGGGCCCACCCGGGACCGGGAAGTCTCACACCATCGTCAACCTCGTCTCGCATCTCGTCGCGCAGGGGAAGCGCGTGCTTGTCACCGCAGAGAAGGAGCAGGCGCTC
>NZ_JALKEV010000084.1 GCF_023017105.1 Halalkalibacter sp. APA_J-10(15)
CCTCTTTAGCAATGGCTTTTTGAGATAGCTCATTTCGCATTTTTAGTTCAAAGCCATCGCGGTATAACTGACTCTCACGATTTAACCGTGGAATAAAGAACTCTCTTTTTTCTTTAGGCACTTTCTCTTTCGTAAATAAATCACTCGTAAACAAAAATTGAACAGCATCCGTTTTTTCTAATTCGGTTTTAAGTGCCTCATACGCATAGATTGAAAAAGATGCAGCTGCGATTTTTATTTTGCTATGAGACTTAATTTCTTGCCTCAAATCGTCTATTACTCGT
>NZ_JALKEV010000085.1 GCF_023017105.1 Halalkalibacter sp. APA_J-10(15)
GCCGCACCGGTCTGGCTAGCCGGTCACCGTAGGCGAAGTCACTGCCTGTTCAGAAAGGGGGCCCACGCGTTCAGAGATACTCGACTCAACGATTAGCGAGCAGGCGGCAGAAGAGCTTGACAACACGGCTCACCCGTTTGCAAATGTGATCCGCGACTGACAGCGCATTGGTGCACAACCTCGCCAGTCCTCACGGACGTCGGTCGCAGTTTTTCTGCTAACGATACCACATTTTTTCGGTCGGCCATGTTCTCGACTTCGCGCAAATATGTATATTAGACGCC
>NZ_JALKEV010000022.1 GCF_023017105.1 Halalkalibacter sp. APA_J-10(15)
CAATCTTACAAAAAACACAATCCATCTTTTATTCCCCCATACTATTATAAATTCTTTCTAACTCGTTCTCTTGTGCTAAACTGCCCGTTAGACAATAAGCGATAGCAATTGTTACACTATCGCTCCCGTTAGCTTAAGTATTTTTATTCACAATGTCACCAGACTTACTTCCAAGAGTTAAAAAAAAGCCTATAACCTATTTTAAAAGTAAGGTCTTTTAATAAGGTTTTTATTAGCTCACCACTCCTTGAAATACATATGGAACTGATTTATCCAACAAATATTTAATCCCATTTTTATGATATGGCATCATTTCATCAGCTGTTTTTAAACTCACCCATCTTACTTCTGATATTGTTTCAGTATCTTGTATTGAAATTTCACCGCTTAATATTCTTGCTTTGAATGTTATAAAAATTGCATGATTGTTATCATTCATCATAAAAGCTTCATTTACAGTAAGTATGTGGTCGATCTCAATAGTTAAACCAGTTTCTTCTCTAGCTTCGCGTATAGCAGCTTGTGATAGAGTTTCACCTGGTTCAACAGAGCCACCTGGTAAAGACCAGTTATCATATTTAGTGTTTTTAACCATTAAAACTTTTTCTTGTATTGCATCATAAATAAGTGAATATACCACATCTACTCTTTTCATTGAACACACTCCTTGTATTTTTGTTATGTATACGCAACTCTTGGTTAATCCCTGTAATGCTTGTTCATATAAACTTTCCACCTTTCCCCTTTTCTAACTTACATTCTGTACTGAGTTAAATATTTCCTTCTTTCAGTAAACTGTCCCGTTAGCTGAACAAGGCAAGTGATGCCTTGTTAAAATATCGCTCTCTTTAGTTTAAGTGAATTTGGTCACAAATGGCTTTCATAATAGAATGCTTATTTAGTTTTTCCAGTAAAAATTGTAGTGAGAATGTTGAACAAATCCCAAAGATTTATAAAAAGGGGCATCGGAAATCACATATGCTTTCTTAGCACCTTCGGAATAGCACCTTTTTAACGCTTCCAAAACTAATGCTTTTCCAATCCCCATTTTGCGGTAATGAGGAACTGTGCATACAGGTTCTACATAAGCATAATCAGTTTTGGAATTGTACCAACATCCACAGTAAGCAACATATTCGCCATCTTCATTTACTGCGACTACATGCAGATATGAGTTTAAATGGGAAGCAGATAACATTCTTTTTTGTTTATCAATAGTTTGTTCATCAATGGGCAAATCGCCATCGTTTTCAAATCCATACCATAATACTTTATGATGCTTATACAAATCATTTTGGATGTCAAGGTTTCTTACTTCTATCCCTTTAGGAAGAGTGTAATCAAAACTTCTTTCTTCAAATATATTCTCAAGTATGTTTTCAGTGTTTTTATCTTTAACAAACTCATAACTAAGCAATAAATTTTTTGTATGACTATCAGTGATATTTACTGCAATACCTAATCCATTTTCGTTACTAAAGTTTGTAATAGCATATTCTAATATTTCTTTTTCCAGCACTTCATAGCCTTTCTTAACTGCATAAAAGGCTTCTCCAAAGTAATGGTCATAAGTTGTCATACCTACCAATTCATTATTATAGAACCATAAACCTATTTTATCAGCAAAACTATTATCAAACTCAGGATGAAATACCATCCATTCCCACCTTGCCCAATTCCAATTAATATGTTTGCTGTCATCTTTTGATAATTCGATTAAGAAATCACAAACGGTTTCATAAAAAGAACTATCGAAAGTTTTATATACGAATTTCATTGAAATCCCCCTCATTATATTTTATTTAATTAAACCCAAATGCTCTCTCTCTTAAAGCAAACTGCTCCTATAGTTTAACATTAATTTTCCTTTTATTGACAAAGATAAAAGCACCCCTTTTTGTAGGAATGCTCCCAATAGCTGAAGATCTAATCATTCATTTTGATAAACTATTAGCTGCTTTAGTCAAAGAAGATAAGGTCTATTCACCATATTTCTCTTTCATTATTTCAACTAATTTCTTTGTTATTTGCTTTCTTAACTTACCATGCTTATCCTCACTGTATTGAAGCTCTGTCCAATGCCATAAATCACCATACTGCCAAGAGATAAATGCCCTTGCGCAAGAAGTTGAAGAATATGAAATTATCAAATCAATTCCTGGTATCGGAGAAAAAATCGCGGCAACGATTATATCCGAGATTGGGGAAATTGATCGATTTGATCATCCCAAGAAGCTGTTCCACGATAGAATGAGTAAGGACGGAAGAGTTGGTCACATTTCTGGCCATCTCTTCCTCGTTAATAATATTAATTCGTTTGTTTATCAAACTTTCGCTTCGGCTTAAATCCTTCTTCAAGTAAATATTGCTTCGCTTCATTATACGATGGAAACGTTCCATCTAGTTGTTCACCTGCATAGACGTTCCACATGTCATCTTCAAGAATAATAGTAAGCTTATGCCCTTCTTTGTCCATCCAGATTTCATCAATATTTTGAAGAGTTTCCTCTATTTCTCTAACTGCGTTTGATTGTAGAGAGTCAATTGAGCGTTCAATGATCGAACGTAATTCTTCTTCAGAAAAATTACGGATATTAACCATCCCTTTAGGGTCTTTTTTCGGTACTTTAAGTGTTGCAGCATAAACAAACCCATTGCCATTTGGATGCAGATGGTATACGACATTTTTTTTATCACTGGCGCCTCCCAAATAATGAAAATTAACACGATTGAGCGATACATCGTGGCGTTCTAATTCTGGGAAAGACTCGATAATTGCAAGTTTTTGTTCAAATGTAAGCATAGTTCCTCCAAATAATTCTAATTTAATAATTAATTATATCATTAGTAGATATTAACAAAAAATACACTTACTTAGGGCCGTTTGTGGAACAAGAAAAAATCCTGCAATACAGGGTTTTTAATCAATTTTTTTATAAACGTCGTGTCTTTATTTCAAATCTACACTCAGAGAGTTACAGAGTAATTCTTTCTCATGCAGAAATCATTGGCGGGCAAAGTGTTCCCAAGCTGCTGGTCAGTCTTGCCTAAGCGCGACGCATCATCGGACGTGACGTCACTTAATCCCCCTGAAGTTGATTGTTTGACACTGTGCACATAATTGTATAGAAAAACTTATCATAACGATCGTTATGAAATTTCGCCAATCCCGGGGCGGTGCACCTAGAGAGTTACAGAGTGGATTTTTTCATGCAGAAATCATTGAAAGGAGGTTCTTTTTATGCAGAAACCATTGAAGGGCAAAGTCGTCCTCATTACGGGCGGCTCACGTGGGCTTGGCGCCGCTACGGCTGAAGCGTTTGCCGATCACGGAGCGGATGTCGCGATCAGCTACGCGGCTTCGGACGAAAAGGCGGCGGCTGTCGTGGAGAATTTGAAGGTCAAGGGAGTACGTGCATTGGCCATCAAAAGTGACCAAGCGGATCTTTCTTCCGCCAAGCCCCTAATTAACTCGGTGATTGCTGAATTCGGCAAGCTCGACATCCTTGTGAATAATGCTGGCATCACAGAGCAGGGCCAAATGGTAGATGATTCCAGTTTGGACGAAGAGAAATACAATCAGCAGTGGCAAGTCAATGTCATGGGATCGATCGCCAATACCCGCGCGGCGGCACCCCAACTAGCGGAAGGAGGTCGCATTATTTTTATCGGCTCCCGACTCGGCGATTACGTGCCCTTTAGAGGGGTCGCCGACTACGCCGGAACGAAGGCGGCACTCGTCGGATATGCGAGGGGAATCGCGCGCGACCTTGGTCCCCGTAATATCACTGTGAATGTCGTGCAACCGAGCGTCATGCCCACAGACATGAATAAGGGTGTGGCCGATCATCTTCCACCTCTTGAAACCTTTCTAGACATGATTCCAATCCGTCGCATTGCAACCCTTGAAGAGGTGGCAGAAGTCGTCTGCTTCCTTGCCGGACCACATGGGGGCTACACCACCGGAGAGACCATCAATATAGACGGCGGTATCGGAATCTAAAACGATCTGGAACAGTGTCCATACATGAACATCTACCAAGTATTGTGGAGTGCCCGAGTTATGATCACAGTCAACCAATCAAGGATTATATTGTGATCCTTGACCTTACCGATCTGATGTAGTGAAGCGCTCTTCATCGGTACGTCAAAGGTTGGCCGATGAAGAGCAACGTTTATAATAAATAAGCAAGTAAAGGAGACTATATATGACTAGAAGATTCAGTGCAAAGTCAACTGCCGATCAGGTGCTCTCTGGCGTTGTCCTTAAGGAAAAGCGATTTTTTATTACAGGTGTATCATCGGGCATCGGCCTCGAAACTGCCCGCTCACTGGTCTCACACGGCGCCAGTGTCGTCGGCACGGTTAGAGATCTCGCCAAAGCCGAAACAGCCACTTCAGCGATCCTTGACGCCGCGGCACAAGGAGGTGGTAGCCTAGAGTTGGTCGAGCTCGAGCTCGCATCCTTGCAAAGCGTTCGCACCTGCGCGGATAAACTGTTGGCCAAAGGTCAGCGGTTCGACGCCATCATCGCCAACGCTGGCGTCATGGCAACCCCGTTCGCTCGGACGGTCGACGGCTTCGAAACTCAGTTCGCGACAAACTATCTTGGCCATTTTGCTTTAATCAATCTCATTGAGCCACTACTCGTTGATAACGGACGCTTGGTGGTGCTGTCTTCCCAAGCTCATCGCGTTGCCGATGTTGACCTAGACGATCCGAATTTCAAGCAACAGGAATACGACTCATTTGTCGCCTATGGCCGATCGAAAACGGCCACTTCTCTCTTTGCAGTGGAATTCGATAAACGGCATCGTAATCGTGGCATCCGAGCTGCTTCGGTGATGCCCGGGAATAGTCTTACCGATCTCCCGCGCCATTTCTCGCAGGAAGACTTGCAGGGTCTTTTTGAGAACGTTGGCAAAGCTCGTGCCGAAGCAACAAACCGCGAAAAACTCATGATAAATGGATATCATTTACAATATATTTGTGTTATTACACGAACCTGCACGTTCGTATTATAAGGTCAGCCAGATATTTCTGGTTGACCATTATTATGGTAGCCGGAATAGAGCATACTGCCCGTAGGAGGAGGCTCCCGTCAGCTAAAACTGTTCTCAACCCCTACTTGCTTAAAACTTAATTTGGCTGGTCGGACACTAATATCTCGCATGATAAGCGAAGCTATGTTTAATATATCTACCAAAATAAAAAGCACCCATTCATCCGAATGTTTAGATAAATGAGTACTTTTTATTCAATTACGTTTCTAAAGATTTAAACTGAAAATAATCAAAGTCTGCAAATTTCTTACTGCCACTCATATCTTGTACACACATACCGACTAATGAACCTGTAAAACCTAGTTTCCCTTGATACTCATCAGAAAGCTGTCCAAAATCCAGCTTGGGCCCAATCATCTGCCAAACTTCTCCGTCCTTCGAAAATAGAAACTGCACATCGTCCATTTGAATAGATACTCTTAAATAACACCTCTCCCATTTCTCAATGGAAACCATATCCTCAACGTATTCGTAATAGTGTCCTTGATTCATTGACATAACACTAATATTTTTTCCAACTTTATCGTCATGACTAATACGCAAATAAAAATGATCATTTTCATCATAATATAATATGAGTCCAGCCATTTGCATAAAATGATCGGGAGAAAATTCAACACATGTCTCAATTTCACACTCAAAGTCTTCTAATCTACGAGCGACAATGCTTTGATTTTGTAAAGAGGTTAGTGATTCCCTACCATAGATTCGTAAAAAACTATCTCGTTCCCGCAAGCTAAGCCAACTCTCTTCTGCAGGAACACGTAACGTTTGAAAATGAATACTTAATTCCGTTCCATCAAAATGGTCCCTATCATGATCCTCTGCAAAAAGGTGTAATGGTAAATTAGGGCGTTCTTCTAAAAGTTTCGGTTCAGTCCTACCCTCAGGTAGTCTAATCCATTCATCCTCTGTCCAGTAACATTTCTGTATGGCTGTATCTCTCCCTAATGGGCAAAGCTTCCTACCTGGCAATGTCCGGGCACAAAGATAGGCAATATACCAATCTCCAGTTTGAGTTTCTACGATGGAAGCGTGACCTGCCTTTTGGAGAGAATGATCAGGATTATGTCTTGTCGTAAGTATTGGTCCGTTTGGATCCATCTCATATGGTCCAGTAATCGTTTTTGAGCGAGCAACCGTTACAGAATGGTTAAATCCAGTTCCCCCTTCTGCAATAATGATATAGTAATACTCACCACGTTTATACATATTTGATCCTTCTTTTACCCAATGATCAACACCGTCAATTATTTTATGAACGGGTCCGATAAGCCTCTGTTCCTTTTCACTATATTCTTGCAATAAAATTCCATCAAAACGCCGATTACTATTTCGGAAATTCCATTGCATATTCAATAGCCATTTACGACCATCTTCATCATGGAACAATGCTGGATCGAATCCACTACTATTTAAATATATTGATTCTGACCATGGTCCATTAATATCTTTGGCTGTAACAAGATAGTTGTGGGCATCTTTATAAGCACCCGTTCGATTAACAACATTTGTATATAGTAAATAAAACGTACCATTATCATAACTTAAGTTCGGTGCCCAGACCCCACCTGAACTAGGAACACCTCGTAAATCTAACTGAGATGTTCGTGTTAAAGGATAAGTAAGCAGCATCCAATTGACTAAATCCTTTGAATGATGGATTTGCACTCCTGGAAACCATTCAAATGTTGAGGTTGCAATATAATACTCGTCTCCAACGCGAATCATTGATGGATCTGGTCTGAAGCCTTTTAAAATTGGATTTTTTATCATGATGACCATCCTTTAGCGAAGCTTATTTTTATACCTTTTCCCAGCTTATGATTTGATATCTTTTTCCTGAGTAGTTCCCTGTACGATGAACAGTCCCATTACTCTTTGGATCCCAGCTCAAACTTACTTTGTTGTATACTCCTTTTTCAAAGTCATAAGAAATACCATCATCTTCAAATAAATGCATTTCCTCTGGAGCATCTCCAAATACTTTTACGTTCAATGCAAATACTGTCTCATCAGATATGTACTGAACAGGTTTTGCCAATGGAAGAAGGGTATTTTCTTTGACAAACACAGGGACTCTTTCTAAGTCAGGGGTAATCCTGTATGTTTTCTCGCCTTCATAATGTTCATGTGTCCAGAAGTCTCTCCAATTCCCCTTTGGCAAATAGACACATCTACTTGTTTCACCTGTAATTAATGGCGCAACAACAATCGATTCACCCATCATGTATTGATCATCTATATCATACGTATTAGGGTCGTTTGGGTAATCCATCACTAAAGCCCGAAACGGAGGAATTCCTTTAAAATAATAATTGGCAAAGCTTGCATATAAATAAGGAATGAGAGACATTCTTATTTCAAATAGCCTCTTGCATATATCTCTTATATGCTCAAAGTTTTCATGGAATTCTCCATTTATGTTTTTCTCACGATCAACCTGCATCCAAGGTGGATTCGGAATTCGCCAGCAGTTTAATAGTGCATGTGGTGAAAAAATAACCGTTTGAATTCGACGGATTAAATCTTCCGACGAAGATGCCTGTCTCACCTCTGGAACCCAGAGTAATCCTGAGAAGCCAGCATTCACGACTCCTCGTACAAAAACCTTGTGATCATATAAGTCACTATATAAAACAAATGGGTAAGAAGATGCCAATGCTCCTGATGAACGTACTTGAGATAACGTACGTTTTCCTATTTGTTTAAACGGTTGGTTGATCGTTTCTTGATACAGGTTACCTAACAAGTTGTGCATCTGCTCACCATCTAAACCAGATGGAAATTGACTTACTTCAGGAAAGGACCAACTCGAGTGAACAAAGTCAGAGTTATCACATTCATCTAACTTAAAACCAGATATCCCTTTCTCAACAAACTGCTCCAAATGGTAGTTTGCAAAAATATCTTTTGCTTCTTTCATAGCTAAATCAGGCACTAACCCTTCCCAAACCTCATAATCTCCAGATAAATGTTTTAGCGGCGGGTATATTGGTGAGGTTGGATGAACAAATAGATGTTCCCATAAATTAACTCGATACTGTTTATCATATAAACCTTTCAACATCTGTTCATGCTCTGGAAAACGATTGTTATCCCATATAAACGAACAAGAATATGCTTTCGTTTGCCAGCCAGGCTCAATTCCGAATACATCCACAGGTATATGATCATTTCTAAATGTTTCTGCTAGTCTCTCTATATCCTCTCTTTCGGCTGCACTATAAGCGCGATACCACATTCCAAGTCCCCATGCTGGTGGTAAGACACCTCCTCCTGAAAACAAGTTGTAACGTTGAACAGCTTCTCTCATATTAGGTCCTTCAAATAAATAAATATCAATTCCTTCAACAAAGGGAACATCAACAATGACATTTCGATCTCCCTCTGCAATTTGATAACCATATAATTCTATTTCAGATGTTCCAATCTTTTTCTCATCAAACTTCTTCGTTTCTGACTTTCCTTTACGTAAATTTGAGCCAACGTAAAAGGTGGCATATCTCAATGTATCAATAAAGACACCGTAACCTGCATTAGAAACATAGAATGGAACTGGGGCATGACTGTCACCTGTATCAGCAACTGGATCACTGTTTACACGTATCACCTTTTTACGTCCAGTTTGGTTTACGCTGTGGAGCTGAAGGCCAAAGCCGTAAATTTGTTCCTCAGCTTTAAGAGGTAATTCTATCAGTACACCTCTTAATGTTTTTTTAATAGAAATATCCTCCTTTAAAATAGGAGATTTTCCCATGGATTTTATATGCTGTAAGGAATCCTTTTTTATTTCAGTTGTTCTAAGTGAAACAGGTGTATGTTTTTCAGGTATTCCATATCTATATTTCCATATACCATTTGCAACTACCTCCATCATTTCTCCTCCTTCATTTCGTTTTCAAAGCATACAGCCGATTAGTCGTAAGTATTTCTGAAAGTCGTCAACTTTTCAGAAAAACGTGTAATGAGCAGAATCGACTCACTCCTTTGACTCATACCTAACTTACTTCTTAAAAAAATAACACTTGTCCTTTGTTCAAATTATTTATTACATCCTAACTACCAACAAAAGTCTGTTCTCCCTTTTAAACGAAGTAATCCCTCGACAAAAAAGTAATCACCATAAATGATTGGCACGTTTACTCCAAAGTCTTTTGGCTTATTTGCTGTTCCCATTTTAATTAAACCTTCTTCTTCTTCATCCCACGCTCCGTAATTTTCATAAAGGGAACGTAAAATATTGGCTGCGGTGTTTCTATACCGCTTCGCCTCAATGGAGTCTACATAACGAGCGATTTCTAATAAGCCACATGCAGTACATGAAGCTGCGGTTGTATCTAATACTTGGGCTTCTTCAAGTGGTGCTTGGAAATCCCAATTAGGAATAAAGTCTTCATTTGTATGAAAGAGAAAATAATGTGCTGACTTTTTGGCTGAATCCAAATACCGTTCATCTCCGGTATGCATATAGCTTAATGCCATCCCATACACTGCCCAAGCACACCCACGAGCCCATGAAGATTCAGGGGCATAGCCTTGTCCACCTAAAGTATTTTTACGCTTTCCTGTATACGGGTCAAAATTGACGATATGATAAGCCGAACCGTCATCACGAACAAAGTGCTCTAACGCAGTATTAGCGTGTTTTTCTGCAATTTGCTTATAACGAGGGTCTCCGGTTTCATTTGATGCCCAATATAGTATGTTTAAGTTCATCAACGTATCGATGATCGACCATCCTTCAGAGCCTTCTAAATCCCAAGATCGAATGTAGTTTCCAACCGAATTAAAACGTCCTGCTAACATATTTGCTGCAATAAGACCTCGCGTTTTAGACCTTTCATGTCCATGAAGCTTATAATTCATAACTGCAGATGGCTGCCACATAAATCCAACATCATGATGAAGCCCAACAAATTGATGTAATGCCTCATCTAATTTTTCCTCACATTCAATAGCATACCTTTTCAATTTTTCATTTCTCTCTTCACGGTAAATAATCCATAATAAACCTGGCCAAAATCCATTTGTCCACCAATCCAATTCCGGACTATCATACGTTCCGTTAAAAGAAGCGTGTGGAAAAGAAGCCCCTATTCTATCACTCGTTCTATTCATTTTGTTCACAACATCTTCCCATGCTTGATTTATCCAAGCATCATTCATTCCTTCCATTTACCTTCACTCTCCTTTAAGAGAATGTTATCAAAATGCATGATTTTGAAGTATAAATGTGTTAAGTTAAAATAGTACTATATTGCTGTATTTGGAGGATGAGAATAATGAATAAGTTTGAACACTTTGACTTTCATACTTCTCCTATTTTGACAACCTTAATGGAACGAGCCGATGAAGGATACACTGGTTTCTTTCATTATCATCAAGGAATTGAACTATTATTTGTACATGAAGGAACTGGTTCGATTAATGTGAACCAGAAAGACTATGAAATAGAGCCGAATTCGTTATATATATTTCAACCTTTTCAATTACATCGAGTCACAATATCAAATCCACAACAATATGTAAGAACTATTTTTCATTTTGAACCTTCCTATTTTGAAAAGAAGCTACACTCGTTTCCTTACTTAAATCATTTCCTTACGAACTTGTGGAAAAATAAATTAGTAGAGCATTGCTATACTGACTCCACCCATTTCCAACTATTAATTGGATTAATCGAAACTTCGAAACAGGTCATTACTAAAAAGAATGATAACAATGAATATGAAGAGGAAATTTCTCTGTTACTGATCCAATTTTTACTCACCTTAAAAAAAGTGGTTTCTAATAAATTTTTTATGAAAAACACATTTAACACAAAGTCCACCCATCATATTGAAAAGATCATTAACTGGATCGACGAGCATTATCAAGAAGATTTTGAATTACAGTCCTTGGCAAATGAACTCCATCTTTCAAAATATTATATTTCTCATTTATTTAAAGAATACACAAGTTATGCACTAACTGATTATTTAATGGCAAAGCGACTGAAAGAAGCATGCTTATTACTTGCCAATACTAATTTACCAATTGAGATTGTTGGAATAAAAGTAGGAATTCATGATGCCTCCTACTTCACAAAATTTTTCAAAAAAAGAATGGGAATGACTCCTAGAAAATATCGTCAAATTACAATTGAATCACTAAGAAAAGACACTTGAGCTTCCTTTCTTTGAAGCATCTTTGAGTAAGTATGTTTAGATCATCCTGATATAAAAAAGGCATGAGCCCGATACAATATCGAGTTCACGCCTTTTAAACTGAGAAAAACATTCTATTCGTGATTTTATTGCTCCAGCTGTAACTCCTTTTATCATTTTTCAAAGGTAATATTTTTCGTAAAATGATTAGAACTAATATTAGCTTCTTCTTCATTCATTACAACTTTCCCATTTATCGATACGTTTTTGAATGTAACACCCTCTACTTCTCGACCCTTATCATATCCATATATTCTTGATGGGTTTTCCGTTATTCCACGATAATCAATATTCTCAAAATGAATATTGGATATACTTGTACCAGGGGCTGGATTATATTTTTTATTCCAAACGACACGCAAATCAAACAATTGTCCGAGTTCAAAATGCTCTACCCTTATACTTTTATAAGTAACATTGCGAACTATATTTTTATCGCCTGCATTTATCGTCATGGCACCCCAATAATTAGGCTGAGGTTCATGGTGTTCCAGAATATCAATATTTTCATATAAAATATTTTCTATAATGTCTCCATTTCGTTCAGCATCACCGTGTGTACCAATCATTAATGGATGGGCGACATCCGCCCAAAGAATCGAGTTTCGTACAGTAATATTTCTCGAATCTCCATAGTATGCCCAACGACTTCCATAGATAGCAACGCTGTCATCCGATGTCCTTAAGAACACATCATTTATTTCAATATTTGAACTAGACATCATATCAATCCCATCAGACCAGCCACGTGTACTGAATGTTTTAAAATTGGATATTTTAATATTTTCGGATTCCCCTATATAAATGCTATAATGAGGTGGATCAATGGTCATGATTCCATCAATTGTGATATTAGTTGAAAACAGAATCCGAACACCTCGTAAGGATGAAAAACGTTCGAAGTTTGCTAAGTACAAAATACCTCTCCCACAAATCGTAACATCCTCTACGGAATCACATAGAAAGGAACCAACAACAATAGAGCCCCCTTCTAAATAAAGGGTTTTTCCTGACGGTATATTAAAAACGACTTGCTCTATATAATGCATCCCTTTCCGAAAGAAAATAATAGTAGGAGCCTCCCCAAGTGAATTAGGCTTCTGGACATCACGTAACAAGTCTTCAGGACGGTGAATTCCTGGTTCAACGACAAATACATTTGGATCTTCAACATTCGGTATATTATTTTCCATTGGATTCGCAAATAAGTGGAGATTATGGAAACGATCTCCGTTTATTTCAACAGATATTTTACTAGGCTCCTCCAATAAAAAACGAATGACACTTCCATTTTTTTCAGAAGCTACATTTTTGGCTAATGGTCTTATATCTACTTTCTTTATTTCTTTTGTATAATGACAAGTTACTTCGATTTCTACTGGTTCGTCCATGTCAAATGTAACCATAGATGCCTTCCGGACTTCGTGCATATCAACTTTCACTTCATAAACGAACAATTTTTGCCAATCACTTGATTTTGATCTAACCTTGACAGAAAAATCATCATTCCCAACTGCTTCTTTAGCAGGATTAAACACGTTTATTGAACCCATAGTATCTCTTCCTTTTAATCGTTATAGTTGATCTAGACTGCAGTGAATCATTTTCATAGCTATAAAAAAATTGTAGTATGATGAAGCTCTTATTTAAACTACTATTAATTTACTTCCTCTTCATTTTTGAACCTTTAAAATGATAAAAGTATCTTAAATTAACATTGGTCCATTTTATCCATTCATTTTCAAAATATATAAAAGAGAAGGTAGGAACCAACCCCACCTTCTTAATAATCTCCGTTCCTTTTTTCTTTAATCAGTTATCACCTTGAATCTCATCTCGTAGCCATTCTCCCCATCCAGTCAATAGTAGTGCATGTTCTTTAGACAGCTTGTTCCCGGAAAGGTCATCTACGTGGTCTAAATAAGATTGCAAACTATTTATTGCAGCCTCACCATTCCCTCTATCATTAGCTTTTTCAGCATTACTTAATTTTTTCTGCAATGAGATAATAATGCCGTTAGATCCATTTGCCCCTTTTTCTTCAACAAGCAATTCAGATAGGACAGATAAACTATCAAATGTCGCTTCCACTTCAAATGAAAACTCTGCAACTTGCGTATTTCCAGCGTGATCCTCCACTTCTATCGTTTCCGTGTGCATGCCCGGTGCAAGTTCATACGCCATCACTTGAAGCAAAGGGTCCTCACATGGATTTCCAACAACACCAGATAATTCATCTACTGCTTCGCATGTAATAATGATTTCCTCATAAATTTTATAAGAAGAAATTCCTGTAAGATCTATCTGAGGAAGGGTCATGTCCAAACGGATTTCTAATTGTTCCACTATATCTAGGTTATTTTGGGAGCGGTACAAAATTTCATGGATTCCATCGGTCTTTAATTCGATAGCACCATCATATGAAACCCAGTTCTCCCCATCATCCAAGCTGTACTCAGCTATTGCTTCTGGACTCATCGTTATTAAAACAGGGGACGTATACCATCCATTCTTTCCGTCTGGTTCTGCTGGCCCTACAAATACCGTTATAGTAAGGGTTTCAATGGCTTTTAGTAAACTTTCTGATACGGCATCCACCTCCGTCTGTGTTACTTCTGCATTTTCAAGAAGGGTCTCCGCTTCCGTAATGGCAGCTTGGAGTTCTTCTGAATAATAGCTAGAATCAAAGTTTGATGTTTCAGCTTGTAAATATTCTAATAGTGTTATATCAATATCTTTTGCGTAGAATTCCAATTCTGCAACATTTGCAAATCCGTTAGAAAAATAGCGTACATATCGATAGGACCGATCATTGTCAATCAATACAGTATACCACTTGACCTCATCAATATTAGTAATCATGTACAGGTCTTCGAAATGAATACCATCATTTGATACTTGGATTATTCCTCCGTTCATTCGGTCATGATGACCTTGTCTAGGTAGAAATGTAACGCTTGAAACCTCTTGAAGATTTCCTTCACCCAAATCAACTAGAACCCAACCTTCAGCAGTAGTCGTGTCAGGTGATGTATTTGAATGACCATCAAATGCTCGCCATCCATTCTCTTCCTTACTCGCTGTTCCATCCCATGATTCCGTGGAAGCTGTTACCATCTCAGGAGTAATCGGTATTTTCGACTTAGGAGATTTAACAAGGGAAACTTTGACATCATATAACTTTTTTGCGAGTCCTGTTTCGGAATAATGTTGGGTACTCATTTCTTCCTTAACGAGCTCCAATTGTTTATGAAAGAGAAAATGACTGAGTCTCGTATAGTCTCCAGCTTTTACATTTTCACCTTTTTCTATCGCAACATCAAGTGGATCAATGACCATTACCTCTGAACCATCGTTTGTATTTTCAACAATGGAACTGTTGTCAGATTTAATAGCAAAATCAATTTTACCAACTGTATAATTATCTATATCGACTGTATATTGAGCTGACCAATTTTTGTTGTCTTCAGAAGTTGCATCCACTGTTTTATCACCGAAAACAACTCGAGCATTTCTTAACATTTTTTCCGTTATAAACGTTAGTGTCACTGTATCTCCCGGTAAAGCAATCGAAGAATGATCAGGATTATTTGATTCAATCGAAACATTCTCTATCAGTACATCCTCTTTCGCAAGTACATCCCCGTGAAATCTCACCTCTGACATGTTCCCAAACCAATTTCCTCCATTATATATACGAATAAAACGATATTTCCCTTCGCTGTTGATCGTTAAATTTTGCCATTCCCTCGTTGACGTTGCGCTATTTGAAACAGTTGTCCAAGATTCACCGTCATTGGAACCTTGGATGACCGCACCGCCTATTCGATTATAATATTGATCCTGTCTTGCAAGAAGCTCTACACTTGAAAGTCTCACTTGATTGTTTTCTTTAAAATCAAAAATGATATAGCTTCCATTTCCAGAGTTGTTTTCCGTACCTAACCGGAAATCGGAAACTGTATCTGGATTGCCATCAAATAGATTCGTAACCTGTTCCAATGTTTGTTCTGAAGTTCTTCCAGAAGTAGAGTCCATGAGATCCGTAATGCTTATCACATTTTCAATTAAATGTGACTCGTCAACAAGAAATAATAAAGAACTATCAGTTGTTGACGTAATTGGTAGACCCGACGTTCCATCTTCCTTGTTATAGTTAATCGTAAAATTCACCGAACCAGTTGCAACACCTTCGTTTAAGGTTGCCAGAGCTGTATAATTGAGGTCATCTTCTTTAATGACGGTTGCTGTATAGTCTTGGATTGAAACATTAACATCACTTATTTGTTCCGTTGCTTTAAAGGTTAATTGGACCTCGTCTCCTGGAACGATCCTGTTTTTGAGACTATTAGATGAACTTATGGAAGCCGATTCAATTTTACTAGGATTCTCCGCATCCCCGTGAAATCTCACCTCTGACATGTTCCCAAACCAATTTCCTCCATTATATATACGAATAAAACGGTATTTCTCTTCGCTGTTGATCGTTAAATTTTGCCATTCTCTCGTTGACGTTGCGCTATTTGAAATCGTTGTCCAAGATGTACCGTCATTGGAACCTTGGATGACCGTCCCTCCTATACGACCAAAGTACTGATCCTGTCTAGCAAGCAACTCCACCTCTGTTAGCTGCGCATAACCGCCTTCTCTAAAGTCGAAAGTAACCCATCCTCCGTGGCCACTTCCATTGACACGGTAATCCGTTGACGTATCTGGATTTTCATCAAATAGTAGAGTCGCCATCTCCTTCGCTTCAATCGGGTTTCTACCACTTGAATCAGTAATGTCAGTGATTTCAATGACGTTGCTGATCAAGTTTGACTCATTAGCAAGGAACAGGGTGGAGTCGTCAGTTGTTGTATACATTGTATCTCCAGCCGTTCCATCACTTCGCTCATAATCAATTGAGAAGTTAACCGGACCCGTTTCCGAACCTTCGTTCATAGTAGCTATGGCTGTCCAGTTGATATTGTCTGTCGTGCTGACTGATGCATCCTGACCTTGGATCACAACCTGTACGTTATCGATAGCTTCTTTTGCTTTCATTTCTACGATTACAGTATCTCCCATTGAGATCCTTCCGTTAAAGCTTTGCTCTGAATAAATGGAGACAGACTCAAGCTTGTTATCAATCTCGTGACGCTCACCAAATATTCTAAATTCCCCCAATTCCATTATATTTTGAACGGAACCTCGGAGACTATCAGGATGCGGATTAATCATTTCGATTTTGATAAACCTGTACTGGTTATTTTTATATGCGTCATCGACATCAATAATCGCTAAGTCACTCTGAAATGGTGTTTCATCCGGAGTAAGCCTAGTCCAATTTTCTTTGTCATTAGATCCAAGAACGATCGTACCAGCCCCACGATCAATGAAGTTCATCCTGCTTTGTATACCAAAAGCGTCTGCAGAAATTTTAAAATCAGGACCAAAATCAAAAATATGGTACAGATCAGAATGTTGTCTGAAACCCGTAAAAGTATCATTATCATTATCTGCCAGAAGGTATATGGATTGACCAAAGGTAGAAGTAACAATATTCGTGTAATCCATAGTACCATCGGATAATAGTGGTGTCGTTAATTGCAGACTTGCGGCTGCACTTCTTAAGATTAGTAATTGCTGTATGAAAGCATCGTCAGGCGCAGTTTCTATCTTATCCAATGTTTTTTCATATACACCATTGAAATGATCAAGCGATTCCTCCACATAAATGGTAACAGGATTATAAGATGCTATAGCTTTTTGGACTGCCGATTCACGGTCGTCTGTTACGAAAATATGGACATGTTTTGCAGTTACCGTAGTGCCGTCTGAAGCTGAAACGATAAATGAATACGTACCAGATTGATTCGGCTGCCACGAAAATTCACCCGTATCTGAATCTAATTCAGCATCTTTCGGTAAATTCGAACTATCATAAATCAAATCACTGTTTGAAGAATTCTCAGCCGATAAATCCATACTCATTGGCGCTCCTAAATAAGAAACAATGCTCGTTTCCGAATGACCCGATTGAAAGACTGGAGGGGTCAGTTGCGTTCCTGCTTGAACATTCATATGGTCAATATCAACTGTTGTTCCAGCTTCCCCGATTAGATTCAAGAAAAGCATGTCACCTAATCTTTGAAAGTCTCCCATTGTATAGGTCACATACCGCCATTGCCCCTTCGTATCGGGCAGTATCAATGTATCATTAATTCCTGGAGACATTTCCAATTGAGCCGGACCATTCGTTCGAACCTTAAATCCAATCGTATTCCCACTTGTTGAGGCGTTCATCAATGCAATTCTAGTTCCCTCTTCCATTGCATGAAACCGAATAAAGGAGATATCTCCTTCTTGCTTCGTTTTTGTAAGATTCTTATCGAATGCAGTATAACGGTCTTCAATCTCAATTAAATAAGGACTTGTTTGCGGTTTAGGAATATAGTTATCGGCATTTGACTCAGCCTCTTCAGGAATATAAAGCCAAAAGTCACCACCGCCGTCCACGTTATCCCAATTTATTGTTAAATTTTCATTATAATAATAATTTGATGGAAGCTTCTTAGTAAAAGCTTCATAAAAGTAAGGAGCCTTCTCCTTCACGTCCTCCATTTTTTCGTAGGTATAATAATAATACATATCCCAGAAATTGGCCGTATTAAACCTTCCCCAGTATTGGGTTGAAATTCGATCATAGGTTCCTCTTACAACTCCATTTTCATCAATCGAATAAGCTACTGGCGTCCACGGTGTGTCATAGCCGAGAGAGAACTGCCAGAAGTAGTCAGCTGCAGCTAAGATTCGATCATCTAAGAACTCATAAGGCCCTACAGCATTTTCCGCAGTAGATACTGTACCATCCATTGGGTCCACTTTCGTTTCCTGGGCATTCAGCATTCTTGAAGCGATCGTCGCATTCGTTATATCACCAGCTCCATGTGCTTGGTCTCTGCCCATCTCCACATGCTGAACGATTGGTGGCTCTACTTGTTCTCCAGTCACTGCGTTCGTATCAACTAAACGGAACAGACGCTCAATAGATCCGTTGAATCCCTGATTATTAGCTGTCTTATTAACGGTAAACCACTCTACAGCCTCATTATATCTCTCTTCGTTATCAGTAAAAATATAACCTGCTATTGCTCCAAGTAGCGGATAATTATGCTGATTCATAAAATGATGCTGACTATATTGAAACGTATCGATTACTGGCATAATTAAATGATTCGTAAAATCCTCTGTATCCTTTTCTGTCCACTCTAATTCTTCTGATGAACTACTTGTATACCTTAATATTTCTGCAGCAGTTACCATCCTATTAAGCGGGATACCTGTATGAATATGAGCATCATTATAATATACGTATTTCTCAGGATCCATTTGCGACCAGATGCGGATAATATGCATCGCATTTTCCCGGTAGACCTCATCACCTGTTACATAATACAAAATTGCCTGAGTATAGGCTTTCAATCCATCTGCAATAAACCGATTTTGGAAACCTTGGCTATTGAAAGCATCAGAAGCAGGTTTTGTTGGATCTTCACTGCTCTGATTGCTTGATGAAACGGTCCTTGAGGCAGATGGTGACATCAGCATATCATTAAAATAAGTATTCCATGGCTCATTTTGTTCCCGTATCTGCGTTCTCATATTTTCAAGAATATCTTTCGTGAGTCCAACCCCTGGATGTGTGAAACCATTTGAATTAGTTACTTCAGTGATAGTAGGCAGATAGTCTGTCATAATTGCTTCACCTGGACCTTCCGCTTTCAATACTTTGGGTGACAGAGATAAGATCATTGCTACCAAACAAAGGGATACAACTAAAGGCAAATAATAATTTCGAATTGTTTGTAAGCATCGCTTGTTGACAACTTTCATTACATTCCCTCCCTCTACTTCCTTAATGATGGTATCGAATTCCTAAATATATTCCTGAAAACAATGAGCCGTCACCGTTCCGGTTAATACATGTTCTATCACCTCCTTCAAATCTATCTTGCTCTTGAAGTAAAGATGTTAGAAGCAGTTCTCATTCAATACAAAGAGATACATCTAATTGAATATTATTCATTAATGTATCTCACATAAGATTTTAAGAGTTGATATTTAATTCTTACGATCAATAATGTAAGTGCTTTTAATTTGTTATCGCACGAATATTATTTACTTCTCACTAAATAAACCATATACTAGATCACCCTGAAAACTAATCGACCTTTAATGTCAAGTAACTCTTGAGTTTAAGATAGTTACCCACTATTCAAAATAGCGGGTAACTATAACTCCCTTAATTATTTCACATATTCTTCTACATACTCATCCACTTGTCTTTGAAGTTCATCCATGATCGTTTGGGCTCCTGATTGATTCATGCTCTCAATCATTCGTTCAAGTAAATCTTCATAATCAGCACTAACCCCATATAAAAGTGTTTGAAAATACTCTTCATAAATCGTTTGAATTTGCGCATATTCAGTACGGACTTCTTCTAAATTTGGTTTAAATCCAATTAATGAGGAAGTCCATGCGTTTTCATGTAACTCTTGCAATTTAGCCCAGTGATTTTCTGGATTTGCTTGTGTCTCCCAAGCTAATAATGTGTTACCAGTAAAGTAATGTGTTAGCCCATAATCAGCTTCTGATCCAGGATTTGCAGGGAACTCACCAGCATAACCAATGGTTTCAATACGGTTCTCTCCGACTACTTCATAGTGTTCACCTTCAATTCCCCATAATAGGAAGTTAAATAATTCTTCCCCTTTTTCTGTATGCATTAACTCTATTAGTTGCATAGCTCGCTCAGGATTCTCCGCTGAATTAGGAATCACTGTATTTGATGAATGTATTAACTGTGCAATATAGTAGTTTTCGTCTAGTGGAACAAACTGTGTATCTGGTTGACCTAACTCATCCCCTGGAAAGTATGCATGGAAATTTATATAATCATCATCTTCACTTGTACTATGACCATCTGGATTAGACACTATATCTTGACGAATAAACCCTTTTTCATACCACTCTCTTGTATAATCAAAAAACAGTTTCAGTTCTGGTAACTCCATTTTGTTAACGACTTCAAAGTTCTCATCCTGCATTCGAATAACAAATGGATCACTAATAATTTGTCCTCTTTGCAATTGGTTAATTTGATTAGGATCTACTTCAAACTCCTTTCCTGCATCTTGCAGTCTTTGGAAATAGCTTGTTAATGCTTCAAACCCTTCTTCATCTAATGGACGTTCATCTCTACCATAGAAAGCTGCTTCCGCTTCCTCTACACTCCAGAATTCTTCAAAGTTCTCTTTAAGAGTTCTCATCGTTACACGCATTTCTGTCATTGGCTGCCAATTTGGTATAGCGTATTGTCTCCCATCTACTTTTCCTAAATCTAACAGAGAAGGATCCAATTCATTCACTAAATCGGGAGCATACTCCTCCATTAAATCAGTTATATCCAAATATGCACCTTTCTCTACTTCTTGAACTAGAGGGGTATTCCAAAAGCTCCAAGCAATATCAACTGGTTCTTGTGCAGCAGCAACTAGTTGCCATCTATCTGCATATTCTGGAATTGTAACATTTTCAAACTCTACAGATGTATTTGGTAAATGATCTTGTAACAGTTCATTGAATTCAGCCCAAACTCTTTCTTGGTCTGGCTGATCAATAGATGGTACTAACCATTTTAACGTAACCTCTTCAGGTTCCTCTTTATTCTGATTGCTTTGTTCTTGATTGTTACTTCCATCATCTTTGCTTGTTTCCTCATTTCCCGAACATCCTACAACAACCGTAATACTAAAAACGAGTATAATAAATACCAAAAGTCCATTTCTTTTTAACATTCGTAACTGCCTCCCTATTATTTTTTATATTTAAATCCAGGCAACCTAACCTGTAATTTAAACTCTAAACGCCCTTGTAATCGCTATCATCTTTAAATGAAAATAAGCTAGTACTTTATAAAGCTACCCTTTTACTCCACCAATTGTTAATCCTTTTGCAAAATATTTTTGAAAGAAAGGAAAAACAAATAACATAGGGCCAGCAGATATAATCGCCATTGCAAATCGCACTGTTTCCGAAGGTACTGTTGTGATACCAATATCAATTGGTAATTCTCGTGCAATATTATTTAAAAATTCAACCTCCATCAGTATTCTTTGCAACAAAAATTGAAGGGTATATAGCTCTGGGTCCCTTATATAAATTAACGCAGTCATCCATTCATTCCAGCGAGCAAGTAAGTTAAATAATCCTATTGTTGCAATGACAGGCGTTGATAAAGGTAATATAATCTTAAAAAATATCTTCCATTCACTAGCTCCATCTAATTTAGCAGATTCAATTAAACTAAAGGGTAAACCCATAAAAAATGTTCGGAAAATAATAATGTGAAACGCATTAGCTAATGTTGGTAGGATATAAACCCATATTGAATTTCCTAATCCATAATACTGAGTAATCAAAATATAGGTTGGTATTAATCCACCACCAAAAATCATTGTAAAGAAGATAATAAATGTGATGAAATATCTCCACTTCACATCTGGTCGAGATAAAGGATACGCGCAAAGTGACATAACTAATATACTTAAAAAGGTTCCAAAAAACGTTGTAAATATGGTTACTCCATACGACCTTACAATTTGATCCATATTTTGAAAAACAATTTTATAAGCTGTAAAATCTAATTCTGATGGAAATAACGGATATCCTGATGAGCTTAATACTTCCTCACTAGAAAGAGAAATGGATATAGAATAGATAAAAGGAATAATAAATAAGGCTGTAAAGCAGATAAAAAAGAGATGTACAAAGAACTTATAATTACCACCCGATTTCATATCGACCCTCCTTTTTAAAATAAAGCATTCTCCGGTTTAATTTTCCTTATAATCCAGTTGACAATAAGGATCAATACTAACCCAACAACTGACTGAAATAAACCAACTGCAGCTGTTATACTTAAATCTCCGGTTCTTAGTCCTCTGAAAATATAAGTATCTATAATATCTGTTGTAGGATAAAGCAGTCCTACATCTCGTGGTATTTGATAAAATAAACCGAAATCACCACGGAACGTATCTCCAATCGCTAATATTGCCAAAATCGTTAATACTGGTAGTACAGCAGGTATAGAAATATACCAAGCCTGCTTTAGCTTACTTGCCCCATCAATTCTAGCTGCTTCATATAATTGAGGATCAACAGCTAGTAACGCTGCGTAATAGATTAAAATTTGTAACCCTACCGTTTTCCATAGATTCGTGATCGTCAAAATATAAGGCCAATGACCTGGTTCAGAGTACCAATTGACCGAATTCGCTCCAAATTCTCCCAATAACTGATTGACTACTCCGTGCGTTGGACTTAAGAAAATGTAAGTAAGAAAACCAACTAATACCCATGATAAGAAGTTCGGTAAAAGCATGGCAGTTTGATGAACTTTTAACATAAACTTATTTTTTATTTCATTTAATAGTAGAGCCACTGTTAATGCTATAACATTCCCTACAATAATAAATAAAAAGCTATACGAAACGGTATTTCTTAAAATTCGCCATGCGTCATTTGAAGTAAAAAAGAACTCGAAATTCTTAAACCCTACCCATGGACTCCCCATAATCCCTAGATTATATCTAAAATCCTTAAAAGCCATTATGACTCCAAACATCGGGGCATAATGAAATAAAAGAAAATAGAGTAGCGCAGGTAGTGTAAGTGCAAACAAAGGCATGTTTTTTCTAACAAATAGTTTCACTCTACTTCTTTTGTTTACGATATGTATCTTTTCTCCTTCAGACACTTTAGGTTGTATGGCCATTGAACTCACCCCCGAGATACTTGTTGTTTGTTAAAGTAATTGTAACTGCTTACAAGTTTTTTTTATATTCTATAAATTTAACTTTCTGTTCAATAAATCAACTTATGCCATACGAAAAAGTATCTAAATTTGCGTATTGTACAGAATTTATACTATAAAAACGCGTAACGAACTGAGCCGACGCCCTCCTCGAATAAACCCACATCTTCACCGTCCTTCCCAAACTGACTCCTTATAAAAAAACTGAACGAGCATCTCGTCCAGTTTTCATGTAGCCTTTTTATACTTTGGAATCTTAACGGTTATTCTAGTACCGTCATTTTTTTTACTTGTAATCTGCAATCCGTAACTTTCACCAAAAATAAGCTTTATACGCTGATTTACATTACGCAATCCAACACTATTTCCTTCTACACTAAATAGCTGATCTAGTTGGTGGTTAATTTCCTTTAATTTCTCTTTTTCTATTCCGACACCATTATCTGCTACCTCGAAGATAATATTTGAAGCCTCTTCTGAAATTTTAATCGTAATGATTCCTTGATTCTCTGTCGGCCTGATACCGTGGTAAAAGGCGTTTTCAATTAACGGCTGAAGAGTTAATTGAACAGTTTGATACTCTAATAATGTTTCATTGACGTCCCATTCAACAAGAAATTTATCCTTAAATCGCGTCTCCATTATTTCAATGTAACTTTTATTTAATTCTATTTCTAGTGATATTGGGATAACTTGACTTCCAGAGCCTAGTGTCAATCTTAATAAGCGTGATAAAGAAAATGCCATTTTTGAAATATCATTCTCTCCACCCGTTAGCCCCATTGCCATCCACTTCATTGATTCTAGTGTATTTGATAAAAAGTGTGGACTAACTTGAGCTTGTAATGCTAATGTCTGTGCTTTATTCAGATGCGTCAAGTTTTTGTCTAACTCTTCCTCTAATTTCACCTTTTTATCCATATTATCTACTATATTTTTATTTATATAGTATAATTCATTTTTTTGTAATCTACCTTCATTTTCTTTCCACCTATCCGGTTCATTGAGTGCAGTAATGATGCTTTGAATTGGCTTATATGTTCGCATGGAAATAATGAAAGAAATAATAACCGCCACGAAAATACTTATAGAAAAAAAGATAATAATGAACTTCCATATTTCATTTATTTTTTGTTTATATGTCGTTAAGGGCTGAAATGAGACAACAGACCAGTCATTTGCTTGTAAATCCGTCTTTGAAATAATGAATTGTTCTCCATTAATCGATTGTGTTTCGGAAGTATTGCTTTCTTGAAGATTTATATCTGGATATAAATCATAAAAATTCATTTGAAACTGATAAATATCCTCATTATAAATAATCGTGTTGTCGTTATTATCTATAATGTACAAATCATTAAAAATGCCATCATTCGTTTGTCCAATAAAATCCCGTAATCCTTGTATATTTATATTAATAACTACAACACCTAGCTTTTGTTGATTCGATAAAAAAACAGGGTAATACAAGGATAAATAATAAGGAAAGCGATTATTAAATTTTCTCGGTTGTAAAAACATATGATTTGTATCAATTGGTTCATAGTACTCATACCAGCTTTTTTCTTGAAAAAAATCAGCCGAGCCAATAAATTGTTTTGCGATCATATTATGATTAAACTCTGAGTAGATGTATATGGAGTCAATATAGTCAAACGTATTTGTATACATCTTAATCATATTTTCAATCCTTAGCTCCCTAGCACCTTGCGAACCATTACTTAACATGAAGGTTTGCACATCTGCTTGTAGGGATAACTGAGCAGCTAACCGATTAGAATCTCTTATAACTGTATTAATAATATCCGCTGTTCGATAAAGTGAGCTTTGATTACTTGTTGAAACTTCCTCTTCCACAACCATATTCATTTGAAAAAAAACAACATAGCTTAGTCCCATAAACGGGATAATAATGAGAAGTAAAATAAGGCATAAATTGCGAATAAACACACTTTTAAATTTGTAGTTAGATATCACGTACCATAAACTGCGTTTATTCATTGAACATTCTACTTTCACTTAGAAATGTACGGCAATATTCCTTCGGAGAGCATCCTGTTGATTGTTTAAAAACCCTCGAAAAGTACTTGCTGCTTTTATACCCCACTTTCTCACTAATTTCATACGTCTTATATTTATTTTCTTTCAATAGCTCAATCGCTTTTTCAATACGAATACTAGTCAAATAATCTGAAAAATTCTTCCCCGTTTGCTGCTTAAACAAACGGCTAAAATAAACATGGTTTAAGTAAACATAATCCGCCACATCTTCTAAAGAAAGATCTTTGTTATACATATGTTGAATATACTTTTTTGCTTGTTCAATGATTTGGTGCGAAGACGATTTTTTTCTCATCTTTGAATAATAATTAATCATTTGCTGTAAATATTCCTGACACCAACCTTTAATATCTTCAAGGTTATTTATATTTAGAACTCCTTGATACGCAATCTTGCCTTTACTTATTTCAAACACATTTACCCCCATTTCGGCAAAGGTGTGGGAAATCATTGAAAGCAAATCAATAATTAATCGTTGGACATCTTCAATAGGAAAGGCTTCTAGTTTACTAAAAATATGATATAGTGAATCTTCTATTGCTTTTACATTTCCATCGATAATAAACGAAATAAATTGTCGATATTCTTGAATTAAATCTCTATACTCTCCCACTTCTAGAGCTGATTTCGAATCGTTTCCAGTTTGAAAGCTGCTGCTAGTGTTTAATTTAACATTTTGAGCGAGCTCAATTAAGCTATCAAACATCGGATTCTTTACAAACGTTAAGAATATACCGAAATTTTTCTGTATCGACTTTTTTATTTTCATGATGTCACTGTCAATTAAAGCAATAAAATCTTTTTTTTCATTTCTATGAGATAATGCAAGGATTTTAAGTGTTTTCCTATTTAAGTAGGTAGAAATATATTGTGTACCATTCTTTTCCGAATGAAAGAACTTTTGCAATGTCGTCCAAATATAATCATTGCCTAGTCCTTTTGACTTTTCTTCAGTATTAACAGTTACTTCAATGATACAACAGTTACCTGAAGCTAAATCGCTTGTAAGCTTTATTGTTTCCAATCTCGCCGTTAGTTCTATGTCATTCTTGATGGCTCCACTTAAAACATTTATTAAAAACTGTTCTTTAAGAAGTGGAATCATTTCATCATACCTTTGTCTGTAGCACTTCTCTTCCTCGTCCCTCTGCTTTTTCTGATCTAATTCTCCCTTCATTTTCTGAAAGACGGAATTTATTTCTTTTATATCTGTAGGTTTTGTTAAATAATGCTCAACGTTAAATTCGATCGCTTTTTTTGCAAACTCAAAATCTTTAAATCCACTGACGATAACTGTTTTGATTTGTGGAAAGTTCTCATGTATAAATTTTGAAAGCTCCAGTCCTGATACATGTACCATGTCAATATCTGTCAGCACGACATCAACTTGATTGTTCTGTAAATACTCTATTGCATCCTTTCCATCCTCGAAACAACTAACTAGTAAATATCCCATCGATCTCCAATCAATAAATTGTTTTAATCCTTCACGTATGACTTCTTCATCATCTACTACGATTAATTTATACATAATTTCACCTCTTCCCATATATATTGATATAATTGAAAACGCTATCAAAAAAGTTGTCGTAACTTTGATGAATAAACTTTATTATATACTATTTGCTTAATTGCGCCTTTTGAATTTAGGATTTTTTCAATAAAGGTGTCCTTTGACTATTTACCATCTATACCTTTCATACATAATCTTCTACTCTTTTTATTTATTTTAAGTATCTAAATTTGAGAAAAGTTCCTCATTTTAACCATTTGTTTTTAGGTATATCATTGTTGAAACATTACTTGATAAAATAGAAATGAAAGGTGTTTAGCGACTTAATTGACACTAGAATATTAGGAGATATGATAATGGAAAAAAATTTACAAAATGGTTTCTATAAAGCTTGTGATCTGATCATGAAAATGGCATATATCAATATTTTATGGATGATGTTTTCTATACTAGGGGTTGTTGTTTTAGGTTTTTTTCCAGCTACTGTAGCAATGTTTTCCGTTATCAGAGATTTGCTCTCAAAAAAGGACATACCTATTTTCCAAAACTTTTGGACAATATATAAAAATGAGTTTATTAAGAGTAATGTATTAGGTCTCATTTTATTAGTAATCGGTTATATTTTTTATATTGACCTACTTTTTTTACGCGAAGCGACTGGCCACATCCAGCTACTCTATATGCCATTAATGATCGTCTGTATCATTTTTTTCCTTACACTACTCTATATTTTCCCCGTGTATGTTCATTATGACATTAATATATTGCCAATCATTAAAAATTCATTCTTCTTAATGGTTCTTTTTCCTATTTACACGATATCCATGCTCATTATCTGTCTAATTGTCTATTTTATCATGATTACCTTCCCTAGCTTACTTATCTTTTTTAGCGGAAGTGTTTTTTCACTTATACTCATGTCATTTGCTAATTTTACCTTTAGCAAAAACGAGCAAAGACTAGAGCTGGAAAAAGGGAACTAGTAAATTCGAAAGACACTACTCGGTGAAAGAGGAGGACTCCAACCCTCCCCTTTTTCTATTTAATTGTGGACTCTTCCCTCGTCACTTTTCCCCTCTTTTCTTCTATGATTTTTACTCGAACACCTTTTTCATGACTATAGAAATTGTCAAATTCAATTCTTTGTATACAGCCATTTTCTAATTCCACCTCAAAACAGCTGTCATCGATGACGTTCGTTCCGCGAATGACTGGTTTCTCAGGATAAAGCTCGACTACATTTATATATCTTGCTTCATTATTACTCGTTCGTATAGCAATCGTTTTCCTTTGTTTCCCTTCATCTCCAAGCGGATAATCGCCACCTATGACCAATTTCAGCCTATCAGCATTCATTTTTTCGATATTTAACGTCATGACTGCTGGTTTTGTACAATCAATTGGTTCAAAGGGGACTGCTGCTTCATATTCCACTCCAGCTATTTTTACTGGCCCACCATAATAATCCTTTCCAATCCCTTTTCCTAAGTCAACATGGTCTAAATCATAATGCAACTCTGTAATAGATATCGTTTTTCCGTCTGTTGTTAAAATATACGGTTCACCAATAAAGATCGTCTTTCTAGAGGACTTATCTACATTGACCTTTATTTGTAGTTCCTTTATGCCTTTTAAAGATACGTCCACAATACCCTTTCCTAGGATCCAAGCTCCGAATGCTCCTGAATCTAATCGTTTTCCATCACCTATTATTTCATAAGTAAGTTGCTTATTAATTTCATCTGCCTCAGGAAAGTTGCCAATCATGATTTGCTGTTGTTTCGGCCATATGGAATGTAGATCTATTTTCATATGGCCGTCTACATTAAATCGGCTATTTTTTCCGTACTCATTGTCTTTCTTTTGGTCGTAGTCATATTCATAGTGTATTTGTGCTGGAGCCTGAACATTATACCAGTGACAATCAGTAATAAACTGGCCTGCACTATAAGGATCTTGAGTAAATTGACCTGTATGATGAATCCATTTCTTCTTTGTAGCGCTTAACTCTTTTAATCCTTCAAAATGAAACAAACAATCATAATCATGAAGTTCCTTGCCTTTTACGTAATCGACAATAACAACATAGTCATCTGTCACCATGATCATTCTACGTTGAAGGATCGGCTCCGTATAATCCCCTATATCTCCCTGCTCCCTTTTAATAGGAGGCGATGGAATATATCTCCCTTCATTCCATGCCTTTTCCTCTGGGAATTGTTCTGCATATGGAGTTTGTCCCCCATATGGCGGATCACACCATCTTGCTATTGTTTCCACAGCACATACTTGAAAGAGCTTTCCAGTATGGAATAATAACCGTTTTGTTTCCGATGGTTCTTGCATCTTCTGATCTACTACAACCATATTGTGTGACATAGAAGTTTGTACCCACATTTTAAACATATAAGAACCATAACCGTACCATGTCGCTTCTGGATTATACACATTTTTCCCATACCTCATTAGTTGAAGCATACTTGCCCGATCGAAGTGACCATGATAACCACCATGCGTACCATACTTTATCACCATTTGTATTTGCTCACTTTGCTCCCTTCCATCTGTTTGTGAGCGCAACACACAAAAACCAACATTATCAGAAAAAGTAGATCGTGTGTGTAAGTCCGTTTCTACTTCTTCTGGGAGTTCTGGAACTCCGTATAGCAAATCTCTCTTTTCTGCATGTTTAATAACAGGTACATAGGACGGGTTTCTGTATAAATAATAGGCCAATTCATACGTAGCAGCCATATTCATTTCCGCAGAATCATTTGCGCCAAACAAAATACCACGGTAATCGATAAATGGAAGCATCGCATCCCAAATACCGCGAATACTTCGATAGTTTTTCTTATTGGTACCGTACTTTTGAAAGGACATTCCTAAAAATGGTTTTTCTTTTGGGTATGTCCATGGAGAAATCATTGCATTTCTCCCATAATACGGAGGTATATATAAATCTCTTACATTAATCCCCCATGGTAGACACGCTTGTGCAACTTTTGTGACTAAATCTGCAAATAAAACAACATAATTAGAGGCACTTTCAAAATACCAGTCATCATCCATCACACCAGCAGCGATTAAATCACAAAACCCATTCTTTCCACTAATAAATCGCCGAATCCATTTCATATCCTGAATGACCAAGCTGCAAAATAGACCCGCAACCATACCACCAGCTGGAATGTTATTACTATCTCCATCCGTAATGACCCAATCGACCTTTTGAATAAATCGTTCTAATGCTTGCTTTATATGAACATGATCCTCCTCTGTCAAAGCTTCTGTATGATAAATAAGGTCATATCCAGAAACGATATCCATCATAAGCTCTCCCTCATGAATCAGTTTCCCTGATGATACCTTTGCCTCTAATGGAAATTCTCCATCGAGAAGTAATTCATCAATACTATGAAAAATAGAAGCTTTCGTTGTAGGATAACCTGTTTTCGGATTAGCAAATCGCTTTAAAAACAAGGAGACCTTCTTTAATAAATCCTTTCGACCCGTTAATTTCCAAGCAATCGCGGTGGCCATGAAAGGAAATCGCTCTTCTAAAGAAAAAGCAAATTCACTATTTGTATGACATTCAGGAACTTCCCATTTTTCTGCATTATTCACATAGCTACCCAAACTATTCCTTGCCCAATCGTAGCTGGCAATCTTTGCTCTTACCGCATTCCAACCATCCTCCGTATGGAGAAGATACGGGTGGGGCAGTTCTTTCACTGTAATCAGCTCTATTTTTTTCAAGAAACTAGTATTTCCGTTCGGTACAGCTACTAACGTTTGAACTTCAAAGCCTCCTGGCGCAATTTGTTCATTGATCTCTACTTCTAACGTTCCATGCTGTCTTTCTCCTGGTTCTAATACGATGTAATGTGGATGTAATTTAGTTTCAACTGACTCCCATCCATACTTCTCCAAGAATAGGGATACGGCTTGTGTTACGTTACTTTCGTTCGTTACGGTAAAATGATAGCAGACTATTTTCCCCGTTTTCCCTGCTAATGAATCTTGTTCACTTTGTAAATCGATTGGTCCACTATGCTTGAGTCTACAATTTTTGAAGAAAATCTCGCCTTCTTGTTCTCCTGACAGAAACCTCGCTTCTAAGGACACTTCACCAATAAATCTCCAAAATGCGCTCGCTACCTCGTTCGTGTCGAATTGCGAAAAATTGATTTCAATCGTTTTCCAACCCTTACCAGCAACTATTACATTAGCAGAAGTTTGTTCAACATACTCTGGACGACCAATTTTTACTGGATAAGCAGTCACTTCTAACAATAGGGGGCTTTCATCTGGTAATTGTATATCAAAGGAAATACAATCATACTCTCTCCAATCAGCATAAGGATCATACCTGTAGAAAATCTTATGATTCGGATATATGAAACCATCTTTTTCTACTTTTATATTGAAGCTATCCTTTACACACACCCAGTTTGAAATATCTAACATATGCATGCAACTTAACTCCTTTTCATTTCAAGTAATTATCTTTAACACATAACTCATCTCAGAAAGAATACCTTTCGTTAAGGAACAATCCCACAGGCGTTTCTTGATTTTCGATAAGCGCCCCATTGACCAAAATGTAACAGAAACAAACATTAATCAAATCATTTGATAAAAGAAAAGGGAAAATCTATCGAATGCGATTTCCCTTATAAAATGTCTATATCAAATTGTTGTCATCCTAATGATTTTTAGCACCACTGCGATAGAAAGAAAGGTACCTATTTCATTTAACTTACATTCATTTTAGCTTGATGTTGAAACCAAAAGTATGACTTTATTAAGGGAAAATGGTATTTGGTTGTTCCCTTAATGAATCTATTCATTAAAAATTTGAGTTATTAGCCGAAGTTTAGTGAATGGGTATTCAAAAAAAATTTGAGCAAACCTAGCTAATTTTTTCTTTTTAAAGAGAACAGATTGTGGTGTGTACTTCGCTGACCACGAAGGTTTTTCTAGTATAAAGTGCTTAATGCTTCTTTTCTAAACGGAACTATTTCTTCATAATTTCCTTTATGAATTTTAGCCACCCATGCTGGATCTGAAATTAGAGGGCGCCCTATCGCTACTAAATCAAATTCATCTTTCTCTAGTCGATCAAGCAATCGTTGGATGCTAATTGCATAGTGTATCCGTTATAGCCTTCTAACAAAGGATTCGCGCCAGCCTCCAGTGTCACCCACAGAAAATAGAGGAAATATCGAAAAAACGCCTTTAAGAATTTTTTCTCAAAGGCGTTTTTTCTACGGTCTGCTACTTATTAATGTAGTTACTGTTATAAAATAATTATGCCTTTTTCCCTACAGCTTTTGTAAAGCCTCTTTCAGCTTCTCCAATTCTTCCTTTGAAATGGTAACACCCTTCCCCATCTTCTCATGGTTCGGAGCCCAGTCACGAATATCATACTTCGGCTCACGACCGTTCCAGCTAATGAGATTCAATTCTTTCGTCCAGCCTTTTGGTGATTCAGACAATACCGCAACGTGTTCAGTGATTTCGAATTTCAGTTCAGCCATAAGTTAAATCCTCCTGTTATTCAGATTAAATAGCATGCGCTAAAACAGTGACTCATTAATAATGATAAAGGTTTATCTACCATAAATAAAGATTTCCAACTCTTGATTAACCCGTTGTACTGTTTCAGTGATCTTCAATTAAACCTGCCTTTTACTTGTAATCTATTTATAGCTAATTCAATCAAATGAAAGTTTTTACTGCTATACTTTTTCGCAACCGCTCTATTTATTCAATATTTTCAAGCTTTGATTTGCTTGCATCTTTATGTCAATATAAGCTGCCCCTAATTTCGACTTCGATATTCGTATTTCTTCCCCCAAATAAGTAAAGTCGGCAACAAAATGAGGTAATTTAATCGTAACAACCGTTCTTCTAACTGACTTTATTTCAGCCTCAAACTTCCCTGCATCTACGTCCCAGGAAAAAGAAATTCGCCCTGTATAAAACCGAAAGTCTTTCACACTCCCTCTCTTCCATTTATCAGGTCTTGCTGGTAATACCTTTATTAGGTTTTCTGAGACAAAAAGGAGCATTTCTTGTACGGCATTAACCCATCCTAAATTGGCGTCCATTTGCACCGGAGCTGTTTCAATTTCCATAGTTAGCCCCATATTCCTCCAATCATTATGCAACGTATAGAAATTGCTTAACAAACAGGAGCGTGATAAATATTCTAAATGTTGAAGTGCTTTGTTCCCTTCATGTAATCGAGCATAAATACAGGACATATGAGCAAATGACCATCCCGTCTGTGCACCTATTACTCTTTTTTCTACTGCTTTCTTACATGCATTAAATAAAATAGTTTCACTTTCTTCTTGGAGCTCTCTTCCGGGAAATAACGGATAAATATGAGACAAATGTCGATGGTCATATCGGTCTTCAAATTCTTTGTTTGACCACTCTTTCAATGCCCCCTCATGATCTAACATATAACTTGGTAAGCCTTTCAATATTGTCTCCCATTTTTCTATTTCTTCTAAGTATAACTTTGTGCGTATACAAGCCTCAATGAAATGCTGAAATAATTCTTTTGCTATTGCAATATCCATTGTTGCATTCATCGCAGTTGGCATCGGATGTGCGATGGGTTCACTTGTTTTTGGCATGAAATTTTGAGGTGTATTCTCTGGGGATACGGAAGGGATAAAGGTGTAAGAACCATCCTCCTCCTTCACTAAAAAATCTTCATAAAAACATGCAATTTCTCTCATCAAAGGGAGAAGATGATCTTTTAGAAATTCTTCATCATCTGTATATAAATAATAGTCATAGAAATGCTGTGCAAGCCAACCAGCTGCACCAGTCCAATTCATTATGACAGGAACGATTTGGTTCGGAACACCAATACTAGGTGTCGTACCCGCCGGAATATAAATTCCACGACATCCGAAAAGCTTACTAGCATTCTCTCGGAAATCATCAAGCATATTTTCATAATAGTAGAACAGTGGTGGGATACATTCTGTTAACCCACCTACATTGGCGTGCCAATACATCATTTGTATATTTTCATTAGCCATTCGGTGGCTCCACATTAAGTTATAATCTCCTGCCCAAAGGCCATACATACTAAATGGTTCCCCTCTATCTCTTGTTCCCGATATAAAAAGATACCTTCCAAAAGACCACATTTTTTCTATTAGCTCTATAGATACGTCGCCTTCATACGCTTCTAGTAATAGCTCTTCATTTGAACGTGTATAGTCATTCCCTTCTAAAGATAATGAAGCGGAATGAAATAATTGTTGATGTAAAGGAACATGAAGATTTAAATGTTCCTGATAATTCGGTCTATATAATAATAGCTCTTTTTGTAGTTTTGACCACTCAAGCTGATGGTCGGATTTAACAAAAACTTTAATAAATACTATTATTTTTTTCACTTGTTTACAATTGATTGACTGAGTATTTGTTACACACTGCCCATTCATTGGGACAATTCTAATAACAGCTCCAAAATCCGTATAGTCATCATTTGTCACCGAATAAAAGAGAAAGTCCCCATCTGCTTTAACCTTTACCGTCTTCGATAACTCTTCCACCTTATCATGCATTTTATGACTATCACTCTTATGTAATGAAACTTGAAAATCTACAGAATCTATTTCTTCATCTGATTGCAGTTCATAAACAATGACATCATCTGCTCTCGAAACAAACAATCGTCTACTCATTCTTTGCTTACCTTCTTGCCAACTTACTTCAATCTCACCTGTTTCCATATTCAAAACCCTACGGTAATGCTGAAATACTTCTTTATTAGACATTCTAACTTTTAAATCACCTAAAGGAATAACAGAAGCGAGGCGCGTATGATAGTTCTTTTTTTTCAGGGCATTAGTTAATGACCCATTTGCCTCATTAAATTGTTTCTTTTCGATTAACGTCCTCGTTTCTTTAAGAGTATCACTTACATCTGGTAGCTTATCTTTTATCCCCATATGCCACAAATCCTCATGATTGATGACAATTGTCTCTAGATTAACACCACCATACACAGCAGCCCCGATTTTCCCATTTCCAGAAGGTAGTGCTTCTCTCCACTGATTTCTCCACCAAGAAGCAGGATATTTTAAAATAAGTTTATAACGGCTATTGTTAAAAGTAGTCAAGCTTACTCCCCCCAATAGATGATTTTTACGATAAACTTCTTAACCTATCTTTTTCATTCGTTCATGTCTTTTGTCTGTAGCTTTTCCCACTCGATGCTTACAAGAAGTAATGGAGCTACCCCCATTAAATCATCACTAACGATTTGCTCATTCATATAATAATCGTAGGAGCCATCACGATATTTTGGGTGTCCACCTAATCCAGCCCCTTTACAAATTTGGTGCAAATGTATACCTCTATCATCTTCGGTTACGAAATGATCCAAAATCCCTTTGTATGCTTTTGCTACGGCCTTTGCATCAATCCCAGATAAATAACCTAAACGTATCCCTTTTGCAATCGCATACGTTATCATACATGAACCAGATGCTTCTAAATAATTGCGTTCTCTTCCATTTTGATCCATCACTTGGTACCATAACCCTGTTTCTTGATCCTGAACATGTAAAATCGCATGAACCATCCGTTCAAATATTCCTAATATTTGACCACGTTTATGATGGTCCTTCGGAAAATGCTCAAGCGAATCGACAATAGCCATTGAATACCATCCAACTGCCCTGCCCCATACATGAGGGGATCTACCCGTTTTCTGGTCGCACCAACGTTGTTCACAGCTTTCATCCCAAGCATGATGCAAAAGACCATTCTGAGGATTTCTTGTATTTTTTTCAATGGATAGGATTTGATTAGCGACGTCATCAAATCCAGTGGGAATCTCAAATTCCTTTGAATATTCTGCGAGGAAAGGAGACGACATGTATACGCCATCTAACCACATCTGAAATGGATAAATCTTCTTATGCCAAAATCCTCCCTCACTCGTGCGTGGCTGTCCTTTTAATTGTGTATACAATAAATCTAAAGCTTTTTTATATTTACTATCTTTCGTCTTTCGCCAAAGATTAAAGACATTTTTCCCTTCATTAATATGATCTAAATTATATTCATCCAAAGAATATCCCTTAATCGTTCCATCTTCTCTTATAAATAAATCGAGGTGTCGCCTGACGACCTCATGATAGCGCTCATCCTTTTCCCACTCTGATAACCAATCAAATGCTTTTAAAGCCATTCCTGCTACATAACCCCATTTATTCGCCATCTTAGGGTGATAGCCATCTACAAATTGAGATTGAATGGAGTCTGCAATCTTTACTGACAAACTAGTTGAATTCATAAAAAAACTCCTTTTTTCTTAATTACGTTGTGCGGAGACGTTACAATGGTTTTAAATTTTTCTGAAAATGTTTTTTTCAGAAACACGCGTAACGAGCGGAACCGTTACTCTTCTTTGAATCTGCCCATACGTCTATGATTCCGCCCACAGCTTCCTCGATTCTAACGTAATATAAATACCTATAAATACGAATGAATGTCCTGCCACTCCACCGTCCACTCACCATTGTTAGGAAAACCACTACACTCCTTTTCAGGAGAGCCTTCCCAGCCACAAATCATCATCGCAACAGCTGTTAATAAACCCCCATTACCCGGGAGATAAGCGGTTAAACCTGGTCGCTGATAATTATGCCCATTTACTAGATACGTATTTTTTGTTGCATCCATTAGTAAGAAATCTATCGCTAATTCCTTTTCTCCTAATCGTGCAGCTGTCATTGCACACATCGGAAAATCCCATCCCCAAGAGGATTCCCAATCCCATTCTTCTCGCACCTTGAATAATGTATTTCTCATGATATTTACATCCACTAGCTTGCCGGGCAGGATTCCAAATGCTCCAAGCATAGAAGGATGATCGTGATTTTTCTCTGTAAATGTTTGTGGACAATTTTCGTGAGCAAGGTAAACCCCATCTTTGTGAGGGAGCGGTGTCATCAAACGAGATACTTTCGTCCAATCTGGATTTCCTTCTATATTTAGTCGTTTTGCCCATTCAATTGCTAGCTCAAGTCCATACTTCCAATATTCTACTTCGTACGGTGGATTTAAGCTGTCATTCATCTGATGGCATTCCTGTGCAGGAATGAGCGGTGGTCCTAATACATAAGCCTCTTTCTCTTCGTCCCAATGTGCGAAAGAGACCATAAAATCTGCTGACTCAAATACGATTGATTGATACTTCTCTAAAACAGACTTTGATTGGGTTGCCCTGTAGAGCCATTCAGATAAAGCAATTGGATGCGGTTGCTGCCAAATGAGACCAGGAGCTACAGGAGAAGGAGTTTGAATCCCATTATAGCCAACCATTTTGGGCCATCTAGCTCCTTTATATCCTTGTGAGTGAGCTAATTCTCTTGCTTTATCTAGAATCGTTTCATACCAATCCATACTTCTTTCTAGTAAATCAGGACGATTCCATAATGGGAAATGAGAGGCATGCCACCAATGCATTTCTAAATGGAATTTTCCAAACCAACTATTATACATAAATCCTGTCTCTTGTGGAGGAAGAGAACCACCACAATGAACAGCACATAAATACTGTGATAAAATCACTCGACGTTCCAATTCAAACGCCCTCTGATCCGTACTACGTGAGAAATCAGCACAACCACCTTGCAGCCAAAAATTCCCCCAGTACTTCTCACTTGCTTTTAGTACCTCGTTAAAAGCAGAGTTCGAGCTTTTGGACTGCTTTGAGGAAAAATGTAATGTGAACTCTAGCTCATTTGTCTGATTACTAGGTAACAACGTAAATTCATGGGTATCTGTTTGTTTTAGTTCTCCCTCACTCCAGTTCCATTGAACAAAGTAGACATCATCATCCATCCTTCTTTGTAGAAGTTCCGTATTTTTATCTACACATTTCATTGTTGAATCATGTCTATCCTTATGATCATAATCTGGAAAAATAGACTTTGACCAACTCGTATGTGTCATATCTGGATTAGAAAATAAGGTAAATACCTCGAGACGTTTATCTTTCATTAAAGGAGAGACAACCTTCACCCCTATTTCATCACGATGTGGATGACAAACGGTTATCACTTCCACTGGTACTTCTTCTACTAAAAATTCGCTATGCAATGTTCCAGTCCACAGCTTCAACGTTTGATTGATTTGTGTCATTTGATTGATCTCAACTTCCTTTCCCAACTTTGAAAGAAAACGAAAGGAAATCCGCCCAAGCTGCAATCTATGTGGATTTTGCCTTAACCAATGATAGGCATCTTCCTTATCCTCAGGTTTCATCGGATAATCGACATTTCTTCCATAGGTCTCAAAAGATTGATAACGAATATCTTCATTTGTATAAACGTTTTTTCCCTTTGTATAATGCCAGCCCCAATTTGATTGTGTACTAAGTGGAGCATCATAAGATTTTGGAAAGGATTGCAGCCCTGTGAAGTCAACACTAAAACCAAAATCACCATTTCCAAGCGATAGTGGAGCATTTGATTCCACTTTTGTTATGTGGGGATTATGTCTTTCTATCACTTCTTTTTTATTCATATCACACCTCATTCTAATTCACATCGTTATTCTCAACTCATTTATCAGTTCCGTATTTAAGTTGTCCTCTATATTTTCCAGGTGTTATATTTTTATATTTTCTAAAGACCCGTATAAAACTGTTCTCATGTTGATACCCGACTTCAATGGCTATATCTGATATTTTTTTATCTGTTTTTAACAGCAGTTCTTTGGCATGCTCTACTCTTAGCCTCGTAAAATACCCATAAATCGTGTCATTCATTTGCTCCTTAAATATTTGACTGGCTAAACTAACACTTATCTGGACTGAATCAGCTATTTCCTGAATCCCAATAGGCTCCTTTAAATGACATTTCATAAACTCAATCATTTGGTTACATACAATATATTCCTTTTGCTGTTGAGTAACTTTAAAGCCTTCTGATAAAGTAGTAGCCTGACTTTGTAAGCGTTTTTCTATATCCGCTAAATCCATAGTTAGAAATCGTTCGATTATTTGTTGATCAATCTCTTCTGTACTACTTATAGAAAGACGCTGCATTCGTTCTTCTATTTTTCCTAAAAAAGAAATAGCCTTAATAGGGTTATATTTATTTTCATTTATCTCGTTTACTAATGAAGTAATCATATTGCTTGCACTTGATGTGTTTCCTGATTGAATGATCTCGATTAAATTCTCAATCTTTTCTTCGTTTAACTGCGATTTATTTTTAGTAAAGCTTCTAAATTCATCATAAGTAATGAAGCTACCGTACCCTTTGTAAGCTCTTATCGTAAGTACTTCCCTAGCCTCAATCATGAAACGCTCTAACTCTCCTATATCAGACCCTACTCTACTAACCCCAATCGAGATACTAAAACCTAATAATTCTTCAACTAAGGTAACCGCTTTCAATAAACAAGTGCTTAAGCTTGTTAATTCGCTCTCTTCATATAATAAAAGAGCTATTTTATCTTTTCCTAAATCCGCGCATTCACAACGACCGAGGGGAGTCAGTACTTCAGATACGATATTTGTTAATGCGAATTTTAATAATGGGTGGTCTGGCTCCGGAAACTTCTTTACCCATTCATAATAGTGATCAATTGAGATCATGACGATAACATAAGGCTTGTTTGTCCACTCTTGATAATATAGCGTCCACTTCTCATAAACATCTTCTTTATTTTTTATATTTCCTAAATAAATGTCATTAAAAAATTTAGATGTAGCTTCCATCTTGACCTTTTGTACCATTCGTGATAAATATGTGTGATCACTTATTAAATCAACTGCTAAGTTTTCTAAATGAGTTAAATCACCCATTTCCATGTTGTTGTCTTTCACATTAAATAACTTTTTAATTCGCCTTATCGGTTTAAACAATTGATTATGAATATAAATAATGACCATTAAACCTAGGCATAGGGCAATGAGTGACACTAAAAAAACAACATTTCTAATTGTTTTTGATTTCGCTAGTAAGCTATCTTGAGATACTAAAGAGACATAATTCCATCCTGTTAGTGAAGAAGTCATCATTGTCCCCAATAATTTTTGATCCTCATATAAAAATTCACTTATCTCGTTTGCATCTAACTCTTGCAAAATTTCATCAATCGGTACAAATCCGAAAGAATGATTAGGCTTCGTAAATAAGACTTCATTTTGTTTGTCAGCGATAAACCACATGCTATTAATTGCCGAGCTATCTGAGGGATTTAATTTGGAAAATACCTCATCTTCCTCAAGGTTTATGGCAATAACCCCCATTAAGGAATTATTTATCTTTATTTTTCTAAATAATGTGATTTCTGAAATTGTTGAATTCTCCGATTTTATTACTTCTCTTTTCTTCACAACCATTGTTTCCAATTCAAATTCATTTAGATCTTCTATCCAGTGTGAATCGATAAAATTAATACGATTGGAGCTATACCCTTGTGGCATCGATACAAAGCTGTCATTATTGATATCATAAATATAAATACTTTTAATATACGGAGAGTTTTTAATAACCGTTGAGAATAATTGATAGATTCTCGTAATATTATCATACGAATTTTGATTTGCGCTTTTCAGAAATTCATGAACACTCGGTTCAAGAGAAAGATTAATAGCCGTCTTATTGGTTTCTGAAATGTATGAATCAATTAGCTCCATACTTATATGAAGCATTTGCTGTTGAGGTTCATGTAATTGCTCCTGCAAAACAGATTTAGAAGAATAATAGGAAGTGAAGCCGACAATGAGAGTAATGATAAAAATGGATAAACTTACAAGAAGCACCAATCTTGTTTGTGTATTTTTCCATATTTGTTTCGGCCAAATAAAAAGTCGGTGGAGCATGTATTTTCCCTCCTTTTTTTAAAATTACACCACACTCCCACTTTACTCCTTTTTATTCTTCCATATTTTTTTGATTCTCTACTTCTTCTTCTGCAAGCATAACCATTCCGATCCCAATTGGGTCCATTTCCTTGGAAGGTCATATTAGATTGACATTCAATTGCTTATCAATTGCTCGATCTCATAACCCATACCAGCCTTTTACCACTACTGAACGATACGACTTATTATCTTTATATATTTTGATTGACTAAATTTATGCTTTGCTTTGTTGTTTTAATCCATTTAAAATCTCATGAATTAAAATGGGCCGATGCTCTTTCACCGATCTCCAAATCGCTTCACCTGTTGCAACCGAGTAAGCACCGTCTATAGCACCTGATAATAATTGAAATGGCTTGTGTTTGCTTTCTCCCAAAAAAATATCTTCTAGTAAAAGAGGATCTCCTCCACCATGTCCACCTTCTCTATGAACAACATGAATCGTTTCCTTAGACCCAAACAAAGGGAAGTAATCAATCGTTTGAACTGGAGTAGGAAAAGGCGTACGTTTTGGTGCATGATATTCCATTGTCTCAATCCTTCCCTTTGTTCCATTTATCGCTAAGCGGTATCCTTCATACGGAAGGGAAAAATTAACTGAGTAGCTAAGTAAAGCACCTTCGCTATATTTAATCGTGGCACTATACGTATCTTCAATATCAATATCTCCATCAAAAATACATCTGTCTGGACGATAGTTTGTATATGGGTATGTTTGATTTTCGTCTTCAAGTGATCCAAGATGGTCATCTGGTACGTTTACCGCCTTTTGTCTTCTATTCCACCTAGCATAATATGAGCACTCTTCCGTATAACTACATGTACCGCAATATCTCCCGTCCTTTTCCTCCGCTGGGTTCCACTCTCCATTTGCACCATAGTAATGAAGAGCACCATAAGCAAATGCTTCAACAGGTGTTTGATTGATCCACCAATTCACTAAATCAAAATGATGTGTACATTTATGAATGGACAACCCTCCTGAAATGTCTCGATATCGATTCCATCGTTTAAAATAACTAGAACCATGATGTGTATCAAGATACCAATTCAAATCGATCGATGTAATCCTCCCTAGCTTTCCCTCCAAAATTAATTCCTTTATTTTTGTATGGATAGGTGCATATCGATAATTAAAGGTCACGATCACTTTACCGTGACTTGCTTTTTCTGCCTCTATGATTCTTTTGCAATCTAAACCAGTCGTGGCCATTGGCTTCTCAGTAATAACGTCTAAATGATTCGTTAAAGCACGCACAATATACCTTGCATGTGTATCATCTCTACCCGCAACAATGACAACATCTGGCTTTGTTTCTACAATCATCTGATCAAATTCAGATTCATTGTAGGTTTTAACATGCGAATGTTCTGGAAATCTAGTACGAAAAGTAGTAAAACGTAACGGATCACAATCTAATAAACCGACTAGTTCACAGGTAGACGAAAATTCTGTCAGTATCGGCATAACAAACATACCTAATGCCCTTCCGCTAACTCCACAAATCACATACTTCTTTCTCAAATAACTCCATTCCTTTCTATGTTTGATAGAAAGAGGTTGTACATGAGAAACCGCACAAATACAGATTGGAGCACATTCACCGCTCCTGAAATACACTTCGCTTTCCGCGGGAAGCTGGTGAGCCTCCTCGTGCTACGCACTGCGGGGTCTCACCTTTACTTTTCATCCCGCAGGAGTTTACGTATATTTCATCCGCTTCGTTTTTAAATTGGTCGGATTCTCAGCTAAACACTTTTGTTATGTTCCAGCCTCTTTCAACCATTATCAATTTAACCGTTCGTACCATTCTTGAACTCGTTCTGTAACCTCATCTCCTCCTGAGCTATACCACCTTTCGACAAATTCATCAAATCTATCAATTGGCCACTCTCCAATCACAATCTTCGTTAAATATTCTTGGAAAAGTTTATGAGATTGAATGTCAGAATATCCATCATAAACAGTTGAAGGTAAACCATCTCCTGCAATTCTCCTAGCATCAGCTGTACTTACTTCAAAAATATCCATCACCATTTGTTGCTGGTCCTCAGGAAATGTTTCATTGATTCGAATATCCATATCTTCTTTTGTCATTAAGTTTCTCATTCCTAATGCAATTGGTGTTTCATCAGTAGCTGCTATCAGAACTTTTTTTCCATCTTCTACTTTATGTTGCGCTCCTTCAATCCCATATCGGATAAAATCATCATTTTCCTGATCGTAGAAAAAATCTAAGAGCTTTAATGAAGCAATCGCTTTATCTTCAGACACTTTTGGAATCATCCATTCAGGCTCTCCCATACTTTTTTGTGTAATAAATCCCGTAAATCCATCTACTTTCGGTAGTGGCATTCCAACAACATAAGCGTCTTCAGCTCCCTGGCGCATCGCTTCATATCTATCTAATAAGTTTGCTGGTAAGTGATACCAACTACCTACTAAATTATTATTTATTTTGGCTGTCCACACATCTCCTTTATTTAAGAATGTTTCTTTATCTAATAATTCTTCTTCATACAATTCACGAATAAATATAATCGCTTCCTTCATATTTTCGGTTACACCAGCATATTGGATTTCACCGTCATATATATCCCATTCAGGATGCCCTTCCCACATTGCAACACCAAACATGGCAAACAAGTGATCCATCCATGTACCAAATTCCCTTCCAGACGTTGGAAGCTCATCTTGTTCACCATTTCCATTAGGATCCTGATCACGAAAAGCTATAAGCATTTCTCTATACTCTTCTAGTGTTTCTGGCATTTCAAGACCAACATTATTTAACCAATCCTGTCTTAATAATGCAGCACGTTCTGGAATCGTATAAACCTTTGGCACATAATAAATTTTCCCGTCTGGTGTCGCTGCTCGCACGACATCCCACGCTTCTTCAGGTATACTGTTCCATACATGTGGTGCATATTCTGGGAGGAGGTCATCTAATGGAAGTGCTGCTCCTTGTTGAATTAACGTTCTTTCCATCCCACCAATCGGTCTGAAAATATCTGGGTAATCCTCAGATGCAAATAACATATTTAAATATTCGGTAGCATCAGAGCCAGCAGGTGGTGTCATCAGCTCATATTCAACTCCTGTTTCTTCCAATACTTGTTGGACATGTGGATCATCACTCCCTGGCAGAACTCCTTTCGATAAATGGCTTTTAAACACTCGAACATTCTCTATCTTTTCACTGTCTTCTCTTTCTTCATTTGTTGACTGCTGACTGCTCGTATCGGAATTGGAACAGCCGACAACTACAAATAACAATAATAATGAAATAATGACCCCAAAACGAATCATTCTTTGACCTGTACTCATTGTTAATCCTCCCTTGTTTTCATTTATATCAAACCACTGTAAGCGGTTTAATATTTCATCACTTAAAAGAAACTAATCTTTTAATGAGCCTAACACAGCTCCTTTGACAAAATACTTTTGTAAATAAGGATAAACTAACACAATAGGAACCGTAGCGAAGATAATCGTCGCTGCTTTTAATGTCGTTGTATTAAAAGCTAATTCATTCATAATTAAATTCACCGCAGCCAATTCCTCTGGCGCTTGAAAATACTCTCGCAGCCTTAATTGAAGTGGATACAAGTCAGGGTTTCGGATAAAAAGAATAGCCGTTTGAAATGTATTCCAATATCCAACAGCATAAAATAAACTGATCGTCGCTAGAACAGGTTTTGAAAGTGGCAAATAGATTTGAAATAACAATCGAAAAGGATTACAACCATCAATTTTAGCTGCATCATCTAATTCACTAGGAACCCCCATAAAAAATGTTCGTACGATGACCATATTAAATGTACTAATTAATCCCGGGATCATTAATGCCCATAAGGTATCCATCAATCCAAGACTACGGACAGTTAAGAAAAATGGGATCATCGGTGCATTAAAAATCATCGTAATAACTATCATAAACATGATCGGTTTACGAAGCATAAATTCCTTTCTAGATAATGGGAAAGCCGTTAATACAGTAAATAACATACTTAAAAAAGTTCCCAACACCGTGATATACACGGTGACACCAAAGGATTTCCATAATACTTTATTCTGTAAAATATGAGTCCATGTGTCTATGGTAAATTCCACTGGCCATAATAAAACCTGTTTCGAATCCGCTGCTATCGGAGAACTAAACGATACGGCTAACAATTGTAGCAATGGAAGAATCATTGTCAAAGCAAGGGTAATAAGCACCGTATAATTAAAAACATCAAATATTCTTTCACTCATTGATTTTCTCATTACCATAACCCCTGTTCTGTTTTTCTAGCCATTCTATTAAATATCCATATTAAAACAAAACCAATAAGAGACTGAAATAACCCAATCGCCGTTGTCATACTATATTGCCCTTGTAAAACACCAGCACGATAAACATAGGTTTCAATGATATCTCCAACAGAATAGGTCATCGGGGTTAATAAATTATAAATTTGATCAAATCCTAGTTCTAGGAAATTCCCAATATTGAGTAAAAACAAGACCAGTATAGTAGGAAACATTAACGGAAGTGTGATATACCTCGCTTGCTTCCAGCGGTTAGCTCCGTCCATGACTGAGGCTTCATATAAACTTGGATTAATGGAGGTAATCGCCGCTAAATAGACAATCGTTCCCCATCCAACATTTTTCCATACACTTGATAAAACAACGATGGTTCTGAAGTAACTCTCTTCTTGCATAAAGAGAATGGTTTCAGCTCCAAACCATCCACGAATTCCATTTACTACCCCTTGTGAAGATAATAATTCGAAAACAATTCCTCCTACAATGACCCACGAGAGAAAATGTGGAAGGTAGAATAAGCTTTGCACAGACTTCTTTAAAAAACGAATTCTTATTTCATTAAAAAGTAAAGCGAGAATGATTGGCGCCGGAAATCCAAAGACAAGTAAGTAAAAGGCAATTAAAAACGTATTGCGCAGAACTTGATAAAAATCTTGATAAGTAAATAAATGGATAAAGTTATCAAACCCAACCCAAGGACTGTTTAATATCCCATTAAATATTTGATAATCCTGGAAGGCAATGATCGTCCCCATCAGAGGTATATACTTCAAAACAATGTAAAATATCACTCCAGGTAAAATCATGACATAAAGCATCCAATGTTTTTTGATATTCGTTATAAGCGACCTTGCTTTATTTACTTTATATTTTGTAAGCCCTTTCATTTCCGTGTTCACTCGTTCCACTCAGCTTTCCTCCTTTACTTATTTTTTTTGCTCCTTTACTTAAATACGCCATTTTTCTTCGTAAAAAAAAGATTTGTTGACTGAATTGGCTCAACTATAACAAGCCAATCGGTTATTTGACAATCATCATATCAAACAGAAGATCAACGATTATTGAACAACTGATTGATTTTATCTTTTGAGCACTTTTTTTTAAATGGTTGATCATCTTTTTTTCTTTCACACTTTCCCTGTAGCAAACAGCACCTAGAAATGATGTGCATATCAACAAATTGTTTATCATTTGTTTCATTTGATGATTGTCACTTTTCGTAAATAATAAACCCATGCAGATAATTAAAAACGTTTAAAGTCAAATAAAAAAGACGATCACTTATCATGTAATCGTCACACTTAGATCATTTTAGCGTCGCATAAATCCATTTTTAAGCCCTTCTCTTATCATCTACTGCAATTGCTCCAACCGACATTGCAGCAGCAAGCCCTGCAAGAACATATGTAAAAATAATGCTATACAACAACACTTCTTTCATCATATAACTCGATAATTTAGCCCTATAATCTTCCGTTAGAGTGGAATTAAGCCGATTATCTTTCATAACCTTGCCACAACATATTAAAAGAGAAGTAAGGTTTTCTATCTGTCAAACGAAACTCCCTATTTTGACGTTCTTGAAAAAGAAATTCCTACGAAGACTTGAAAGTTTAGGATATACTGTTCATTACAAGAACCTGAAGTATCTTAAGCCAGTCGACATATCACACCCATTTATAGATGAATTAGGCGCTCTCCTCTTTTTAATAAATAATGGAGCTACGCCTACTTTAGTATTGTCTTTTTCCTTAAAATTCAAAGGTTTATTTACAAAGTAGTGAAATAAAGAAAAAGCAATGGATATAAAAAACGTATGACTTGTTACTTTATTTCATTGATATACTGCTTTGCCCACTTACACCATTCCAAGTACATTTCAGAATATCTTATTCCATATTCAACGGTTAACATAGTGCCTACGTCTTGTTCTTCTTGATTGTTAAAGTGTTCTTTCCAATGTTTTGTCTTACTTAAAATGCTTTCTTCTCTCTCTATAACGTCATCTAACAATTTATTAATTTCTCTAACTGATAAAACAGGAAAAATAGTCGCTTTAATTAAAAATTCATCTTTAATTTTTGCAAGTGTTAAAGGTTCTTCAATTGCCCAGCGTATTAATTCCTTCTTTCCTGCATCTGTAAGAGAGTATACTTTTTTATTTGGTAAGGTTCCTTGAATAACTAATTCGTGTTCTATTAAGTTATCGTTTTCCATTTTACGCAATTCTGTGTAGATTTGGCTATGAGTCGAACTCCAAAAATAAATCATCTGTTGCTTAAATATTCTTACCACATCATAACCTGTTACTGACTTTTTAGAAATAATCCCTAACAAAGCATAACGTAAGCTCATAAAACATCAATTCCTTAATATTTGTCTATATAAAGAAATTATAGCATATTAACTTGACCAAAGTGTTTATCATTGTTTACTATAGCTATAATTTCATATGTCTAAAAAGACATATAAAGGAGGGTGATTTTAATAATGAAGAAATTTCTCAATAAAAAAACGTTATTCATTTCGATTATCACTATTGTTATCGTATTAATTTTGAGCCTATCAATATTTTTTATATGGACTCAAAATACATATAGTGCGATAGATGTTGAACGGCTCGAAATAGAGGAAGTCAAGGATGCAGAAGACGGATGGTATATCTATACAGCTGAACATGCGGATAAAGGTTTGATTCTTTATCCTGGTGCAAAAGTTGAACCTGAGGCGTATGCCTATTTAGCGCAAGAGTTAGCGAAGCAAAATATTACAGTGGCTATACCCTCGGTTAGATTAAATTTGCCAATTCTCGATGTTTCTAAAGCCAATGAAGTAATAAATAATGGTAATCACCTAGATTGGTATATTGCTGGCCATTCAATGGGAGGTGCTGCAGCGGCTATGTATGTAGACCAACATTTAGACAAAGTAAACGGACTTATCTTACTTGGCGCATATGCAGCAAGCAATGATGTTTTAAGTGAATCCAACTTACCTGTTCTCTCGATAAGCGGGGCAGTGGATGGATTAAGTACACCTGAAAAAATTAAAAAATACAGCTCGAACCTACCAGAAACAACGAATTTCATTGAAATTCTAGGTGGTAACCACGCTTATTTTGGTGTATATGGTAGTCAATCTGGTGATAATGAAGCTCAGATAACAGTTGGTGAACAGCAGGCAATGATCATAGATTCAATTGTTACTTGGTTGAATGATGTTCATGTCACTAGTCAAGGTGAAACATGAAAAAATTAAAAGTCTATTCAATTATAACAACTATTATTGTGCTATTTGTCCTTTTGCAAGGTTCCATTGTCACCAAAACAGGATCTGGTCAAGGGTGTGGAACGACGTGGCCGCTCTGTTTTGGTGAAGTCATTCCATATAACCCCACGCTAGAAACGATTATTGAGTACACTCATAGATTAATCTCTAGCGTTGCAGGTCTACTGGTTTTAATATTATCCTACTGGTCTTGGCGAAAATTGAATTTTATTAAAGAAATAAAATTCTTTGCAATTCTTGCCTCTGCTGCCATTATTATTCAAGGTTTAATGGGGGCTGGACAAGTTGTATTTGGACAACCCCCATTAATTATGGCATTACATTTTGGTTTTTCAGCAATCTCTTTAGCGGCTGTTTTTACGATTACTCTTTTTACATTTGAAAATCCATTTAATAAAGCCATAGTACCAGTTGGAAGACATTTTAAGCGTTTTGTCATTGCTATTACTATTTATGCTTACACCGTTATCTATACAGGTGCATTTGTAAAGCATATGGGAGCGTCTACAGCTTGTACTGGTTTTCCTTTATGTAATGGAGAGTTCGTCTTATTTAGCCAAGGAACCATTGTTTTTGCTCAGATGTTTCATCGTTTAGCAGGCATGTTGTTAACCGTTCTTGTTATAGTGTTTGTTTTATGGATATTAAAGCTTTATAAGCATCAACGTCTATTAGTAATCCTCAGTTTTGTTAGTGTATCACTAATATTTGTACAGCTTTTAAGTGGAATAGGAATGGTTTTTACTTATAATCAAAACTTGACGATTGGAATTATCCATGCACTAGTAATCTCTATTTTGTTTTCTCTATTCACCTATATCGTTGTCATAACAAGAAGGATTAAGTAATATTTTTTAATCGTAAGTATAGAAATGGATAATGTGAATAACTAATTCAACGCAGAAGTATTTTCTGATACGGGATGTTAACCGCTTCAGGGACGGACAATTATGCAACCGCCACTGCCACCAGTCAAAGAAGTGATTTGATATTAAATTATGAAAGACTTTCCCTTAAGATTGCACAGTATGCAAAAGATATTGTAGATTTAATGATTCAAAATAAATGGCTCGAACAACAAACAGGTAGTGTCAATAAGTTTGTGTAAAAATCAATAGGGTACTTCCTCAGGTCTTAGGGGAGGGAGTTTCTGGTATGGCCCCCTCGGGGGCCATACCAGAAGACGTTTCCACATCCCTATTCGCGTTCGGTTCCGTATCGCTGTTTGAACATCTCCTGCAAAGTAGAGTAGGCATGACCAAAGCTTCTTAACTTTCTTTCTGCCCAGCGTTGATTATAGTCCATCGATTGAAGGTAAACGATTTTTTCAGCCGCTTTTTCAGTGGGGAGACTGTTCATGGTTTTGGTGCGTTTCTTGATCTCCTTGATCGTTCGCTCGATGATATTCGTCGTGTAAATCATCGGTTGAATGGAGGAGGGATACGTTAAAAAGGTCAGCAGAACATCCAGGTCTTGTTCCCAGCTTTTAACGACTTTTGGATATTTCTTTTGCCATGTGTCCTTGAAAGCACGGAACTTTTCCTTAGCTTCCTCTTGAGTATTGGCTTTATAAATAGGTTTAAGATCTTCAGCTACAGCGGCTTGATCCTTCTTTCTGACGGCATTGAGAGCATTCCGAACCTTATGAACAACACAGCGCTGGACATCCGCTTTGGGATAAACGGCTTTCATTGCTTCCTCAAGACCTGGAAGCCCGTCGAATACAGCTAGAAGAATTTCTTTAAGACCACGGTGATAAAGATCGTTAAGAATCGTCTTTCAACCTAGGGCACTTTCTTGGCCACCAACATAGAAACCTAGAATTTCTCTGAAGCCACCTTCGGTGACGCCGACAACGAGATAGACGACTTCATTCGCAACATCCTCTCGACGAAGCTTGAGATAAGTACCATCTAAATAAAGGACAGAGTAGCGCTTTTTCAGTAGACGTTGTTGCCAAGACTCAATATCCTCTGCCACGACGTCGGTGATTTGACTAATCGTTGCAGCTGAGTAAGAATGACCTAAAATACGTTCAATAAACTGACCAATTTCACGGGTGCTTACACCTTTTTGATACATGGTGATAATGGTTTCACCAAGCCACTGTTCACGTCGTTGATAAGGAGAAAAGATCTCTGTTTGAAAGGCATTTTCACGATCACGAGGCACTTCTAGATCTTCCAATCTTCCATACTTGGTATCTAGTTGCCTTTGATAGAAGCCGTTCTTCTGGTTTTTTAACTCTGGGTGTTCATGTTCAAAAAAACTATTCATTTCTTCTTTCATCATAGCCTCAAGTTTTTCTTTCACAAACTCACGAACCATAGAATCTAATTGATTTTCAAGTGTGTTTTGTCCTATACTAGTACTCATAGGTAGGGCATCTCCTCTCAGTTGGTTTAGCGGTTAACTAGAGGGTACCCTACCTCTTTTTTTGTTTCAAATCATTTACACAAACTATTGTACGTCATCTTCTGAACACCCTTAATATTAATGAAAAAGAAGATTAATTAATATTATCAAAATAAACTACTATTTGAACAAGTGAAAAGAATGTCTCGTAAAATCCCCCTCATCAGGCACACCTTTCGATGATTTCAATGTCTTTGATTCTGTAAAACCTCTAAGTTATACCATATTCAACTTCTCCTGCTGAAAATTCTTTCTACATGATCAAAGAACCAGGGGGTCATATGGAGTCACCCTGGTTCTTCTTATACTTCCTATCTTACTTCCATGCATCTAGTAACAAGTTAACGTGATAGGAAAGGTCTGCTTTTGATTCCTCTGTTATGTTCCTTTCATTTGCCTTCCGTTCAAGATGAAACAAATAATTCTCTAAAAATTTCACTGCCTGTTCTGTTGAACCTCTCTCATAATGATGTTTGACTTGTTTCAACGAATTTGTTAATTGCGCTACTAGTGGGCCAGATACTTCGCCTGCATCTATCTTTTCATTCGTCACATGCTCCAAAGCGTCAGCAGACATAACGACAGCAACATGAGCGGTTACCTCACCATGTTCCGTAGTGCCGTTCACTGTAAAAGATCCTATCGTAGAATATGCTTCCTCTGGCACCGTATCCCAATCTACAGTGATGCTGTCTATCGTATTTGTCTCAAGATTTAATACGTCCATTGTTTCAGCAAGAGCCGGTGATGTATAAAGGTCTGTTACAAGATATTCATTCGTCTTAGGGATATAATCACTAAACGCTGCATGGAAAATCCGTGTTGAGTCGTTCGCTTGGTACCAATCATTCCCTATGTGTGTAAACATAGATTGCCAAATTGCCGGCTCCCAAACTAATACAGTAGATACAGAATTATTAATCGTATCATTTGCCGCACGCATAACATCAATCAAAAAGTCTGCTTGCCCTTGAATCGTATTAGGATACCCAGAATCAGACGGACCTCCAGACGCTCTATGAGAAGTTTCCGATACCGCTAGCTCATATTCAGGAAACTCCGTAGCAAATGCATGCAAATTCCTACTTAAATTCTCCATCGGTCCATGCCACTCCGGGTAATAAGAAATCGACATGATATCAAAGCCATTATGGTAATCTTCTTTAAGCCTTGTCGTCAGTTGGCGCCAAAATTCTTGTGTTTTCGCTAGACTGGTTGAACCGACAATGACGTGAATTTTCGTTTTTGATTCAGGCGAAGCATCTTGAGATGCACGCAATCCTGCATCGATGATTCTCGTGAAGCGATCCCATGCTGCATCATACGCTTCCTGTTCCTCTGGGTCCTCTGATCCCCAGTACTCCCATAACAACTCACCGCCTGGCTGTGCTGTATAGGAGGGGTCCTCTCTTGCATATCTCGGTTCATTTCCAGTAGGATTCTTTTCATTCCCCCATAGTGTTCCATCAATAATTTCATTCCCTACTTGAATATAATAAGGGGTCACTCCAGCAGCAACATGATCTGCTGTAACTTCATACGTAAAGTCATACACTGCTTCCACAAGTTCATCAAAACTTAAGTCCTTCCAAGACTTTGGTTTGATCTGTTTGCTTGGGTCTGCCCAGCTATCAGAATAATGGAAATCAACTCCAACCATCATCCCTAGATCATTCGCATATATAGACTTATTTAATGTATCTTCTGGATTCATACTACCGTCAACATGAGTAACAGGGTTTCCTGTATTCTCACTACGTGGCTCATTCCAAACCCTAAATCGTGCAGATGTCATCCCTGTCTCTTGCATTGTACCAATCATGCGTCCGTCTGAGGACGGCACGTCTGTGTTGTCATGTGTCGTATATGTCCTGTCTGAAAACGCTGTATCCCAAGATAAGTCAGCACCTATAGTAAGGTTTTCTTTAAGAAAGTAGTTATTTGCCCGAATTTCAGCAATTCCTGCCACTGCACCGTCCGAAACGTCCAATAACGTTGCTTTCAGATATCTTACATCTGGAATATCTTGTATAAGAACGTCCTCTCCCCCGCTTACAGCTTCATTCGATCGATCAGATATTGTAAACCACTCTTCCCCATCACTCGATGCTTCTAGCTTATAGTTATATTCGCCGCTAAGCGTCGGGAAAACAACCTCAACCTTTTTCATTCCGGGATAAGTCCCACCAAGGTCTACCACAAGCCAACTATCCTCTGAAACAGAATCAGCATCCCAGTAGGTTGAATAATTTTGGTCAACAGCTAAACTAGCATCCCCTGTCCCAGCATCAGCTGTTACCCAGCTTTTCGTTGTTAAATTCGTGTAGGCCGGAGAAATATCTGCATGTCCATAATACGCCGCTGTTGGCATGCTAAAAAAAGATGCTCCTACTAGTAATACAGCCATTAATAGAACGGTCACTTTCATTGCAAATGAATGATTTTTCATATACACATTCCCTCCTGTTTTTTAATGGATAAATTAAGACGGATCGCATCACTACCAAGTCTAAATCTCGGCCAACAATAATAACTCTATGAATCTACCTCCTTTACTTCTATATTAGGGTACATGTTGACCCTTTTTTAGAGTGACCCTGTTAAATGATGTGGAACTTTGCTTTGAATTCCTACGTTCACCTTCAATCATCACATGTTCCAACATTGCCACTTAATAGAGTTCTCTCACAAGTAAAGATATATTAAAGCTAGAGAAGGCCTCTAACATTAATATCAATCATTTTAATACCGCAATTATTGTAGGTTGGGAGATTTGTATACTGAAGTAGATCGTGTTGATGAGTATATATAGCTTAGAAGAATAGATATAAAGATAAATTTAGCAACAGCCCATGATGAACTGCTCCATACTTACTCGAAGAAACTTGTTTTCATTTTATATAATTTTTTCACTAGGATGTACAACTATGTTCTACACAAAATATAAATATCTGAAACTTCCAACCAGTAAAAAAGACCTATATCTAGGACTATCCATCTATTCCAACAATAAAAATTGAAACATTCCAAAAAGCCGTCCCCCATAATAAAAGAGCCGGCTTTCTATCCTATATTTGGTTATAGAACTCTACCAACTTACTGAAGCTTCTTAATCAGAGAGCACTGTATTGCACTCTGGCAAAAAAACTTAAAACATTATTAGAGAAACACACTATTCAAAATGTAAACGTTACCATATATTCACAAAAATATTAGTATATGAAACCAAACGGGGGAATATGGTACAACACGACATCATCATGAAAATACTATGTAAGAGTAATATATTTTTTCATAGCTGTTATTCATTTCGCATTTCTTCCTTTTTTCAGGGCGAATATATCTCGATACTTTTTTGGTGTGATGCCCTCTTTCCTTTTGAAGGTTGCTACAAAGTAACTAACATCATTAAACCCTGTAAGAATAGCAACGTTTTTTAAAGGAAGCTTCGGGCTTTCCAGTAGTATTTCTTTTGCCTTTCTGATTCTAAGCTGAATTAAAAAGGTATATGGACTAACTTTGAACGTATTTTGGAACAGCCGGTTTAAATATTGCGAGCTAACATTTAGATGCGATGCCATATCGTCTAACGTAATGTCCTCTCCATAGGAGATTTCAAGCCAATCCACAATATGACGCACTTTGTCATATAAATGTGATAAAGATGGCTGGTTATTCATTTTCCCATATTTCCTTAATTTCATTATAAAGTTATATAAATGACCAGATAAATCAAGCTTTGAAAACTCTGTATCTGATTCAATTTTCAATAGCATTTCTTTGATGATCTCTTCTGATTGTATATCTCCTAAATTCGTATACAACGTAGAAGAATCCATGTTTAACGATTCTAAAATCGATTCTGCTGATTGCCCGCCAAACGTTACATAGATGGTAGACCACACTTTACTCGTTGCTAAATAAGTATGTGGAGTAAAAGGCTTTAGTAAGATTCCCCTTCCTTTTGTTAAGATGTATTCCTGATCATCAAAGGAAAACCTCCCTTCCCCATCAATCGTTTGGAGCCAATGATAGTATGGATATCCACCCGGTCTGCGAAAGTTCAATTCTTGCGTATTATACCCTACACTTTCAACGAATAAAGGGAGTGACTCTTCCATTGTAATGTATTCATATCTGACTTTTTTGTTGTACATCCTCTACCCACCTTTTATGAGTCCACTGAAAACAGACAAATCAACTTTTTTAGTACCTTTGATTTGACTAGTAATGGATTCATTCATGATACACCTAATAATTGCGCTTTCATTTAAGTTTTCACTTTATTTATACTACGAGAAATATAATAGCCACATAAAATTAACGCTAATACTTCCAACATATATAAATCTACGCTACTATGGAGTTGTTCATAGAATAGACTTGGTAGACTAACGATTAAAAATGGAAATATACCAAGAATAATTAATTTGGGGAAATTCACTCTCCACCGTCCTTCTGCTTTAACTTCTTTCATTAAGTGCTTATTCCCAAGTAGAATTCCAAATACGATCAGTACAGTTATTGGCGTTACAATGGATAAGATATGTAAAAGTGGTGTTGTGGGGAAAAACGGGGTATTTCCCCATCTCTGTGATTGTTCTAATAACCATACTGAAATAAGTAAAAGTACTATCCACAAAAATAACCCTTTTAAATAAGTCAATCTACATCCCCCTCGCAAAAAAACTAATGCCGACCTGCCTCATTTGCTTCGTTAGTACAATTAATTCAATATAAAAAACGATAATCCTTCATGGACCATCGCTTCCACTAATTTAATGAGATTACCTAAAGCAGCTACCATTCTTGTGCTAGAGCTACTCGTTAGGCTTCAATATAATCTCCATTCTTCTACTCTTTGTCGTCATCCCTATAGACCGATAAAATTCAACGGCAGATGTATTTTCCTCAGATACTCCCAATTCAACACTATCAACTCGAAGGCTTCTTCCAAATTCAAAAGCATATTTAATTAATTTCTTTCCGATACCCTTATTTCTATGCGTTTCATCAACACAGAAGCTGTTGATAACCAATACTTTCCTTGCTTTCACAAAAGAATTCTCAGCTGTTTCTTCTTCCTTCATCACTATCACACCGACTATACGATTCCCTACGGTAGCTACAAAAATATGCTGTTTGTCATTTATCAACTGGCTTTCGAAAAACTCTTGAGCTACTGGAGTTGAATTCACTTTGTATAAATCTGGTCTAACAAAAACATGAAATTCATGAACCTGCCTAAATAAAGGCAACAATGACTCGTAATCGCTTTGCTTGGCTTTTCGAATGAATATATCCATATTTTTTACCTTTCAATAATCTCATATTGATGTTCTGTCTGTTCTCACTTTTGATTGAACTAACCTACTGTACTCCAACAAAAGCCACCTAAACAACAGCTCTTGTTCTGAAATATTGCACTCATTATGTTAACTTTCTAAACTTTTGCATAAATACAAGTATCGGTTAATTTACGACCATCTGCCGATAAATCCTCATTCTTTAATATACCTTCAAGTTCAAACCCTAACTTTTCAGGAATTGCACGACTTTTTAGATTAGTGGATTCACATCTTATTTCGATCCTTTTAAATTTAATTTGATTCAGACCTAATTCCGTCAAACCTCTCACAGCCTCTAACATATATCCGTTACCGCCATATTTAGTATTAATCCAATAACCAATCTGACATTTCGGAATATCCCAATTTACCCCTTCAAAACTAGTAACCCCTATAAAACCATTAGATTCTTTGTGAAAAATGAGGTAACGAAAACTTTCTCTTCTTAAACTATTTATCTTTGCTTCTCTAAGGTTCACTTCTGTTTCTTCAAGAGTTGGAATGGTTTGGGCAAATGGCAACCAAGGCTGTAATTCATTGATAGAATCTCTTATTGCTAGATTGACAATGCTACTATCTACTGATTGTCTAGGAGCTCGTAGTAGTAGTCTTTCCGTTTTAAATTGTAATGGTATATCTAATAATAAAGGATTCACTCTCATTTCCCCTTGTTATCTTTATTTGCATTTCCATCTCTCCTCAGCACAGTCATATTGCCTTGATCATACAGCATATTCGTTCTTGTGTAATAAATTTATTTGTTATACAAAACACGAGGCGTCAGACCTTAACTTGACTATTAAATTGCTCCCTTTCCCTTTATTTGCATAAATAAGTCAGGCTTATCAAGTGGAGCAAAACCAAATTTCGCATAAAATGAATGTCCATCATCAGTACTTAACATAATTCTGCGAATATTTAATTCTTCATAATGAGTGTTGATATCAAGCAACCAATTACCTAATCCTTTCTTCCTATACGGAGTTAAAATAAACACATCTTGCAAAAAAGCATGGGTAACCAAATCAGAAATGACCCGTGCAAACCCTATTTGTCTCTTCTTTCTATCAACACGGTCTATATAATACAAGCCGAAACAAAGAGTAGAATGGTTTATTGATTTAATCACATCTTCTTTAGAAATTCCTTTTGACCAGTAGGATTCATTGCTCAAAAAGTTATAAATAACATCTAATTCTAAATCAGCTTTATCAATCGTAATAAGATAATCTCCATTTTCCCAACTTTTCTTAACCATAAGTCTCACCTCAAAGCATTTTGAATTTTACAATCCTGTCCCTTTAGCATATAACGCCAACTCCATTTATTTCGGACAAGCTCTCCGTTGTTGAACAAGAAAAAAGTTGCAACAGCTGTCATAGGTTACCTAAAATCATTAGGTTACCTCTATTTCGCATTTTTCCAAGATAACTTCTTCATTTGAGTTTTTTATAACAATATCAAAATTCTTATGATAAGCATGCATAAATAAGTTATATTGAATTCTACACTGCTCATGGGATTGTTTTATATAGTTAAAATTAGCTCCTCTTTCCGAAACATCACGAACTCCTCTACGTATTAACTCCGTTTCTCCTTCAGTATATAGATAAACTGTTAAATCAAACAAATTTGGATCTAAAAACGCTACACTCATGCCCTCAACAATATTAATTTTATTTAGTGAAGAAATTAACGTACTCTTCAAGTAATGCGTACCTATCGTATAAAAATCTACGGAATCCCTAATCATCATTATATCTCTTTCCAAAGCCAACAAATTATGAGCCGCAGGGTGACAAGCTGTCATTTTATAAGAATAATTTTCATTGTGATATTCATAATCTATCGCCGTGTACTTCCTTACATCTGTAATAATATATGGGTCAGTATTAATATAATTCACATCATTTTCCAAAAATCCCCTAAGGTTATTTGCAAAAGTTGTCTTACCTGAAGCACCATGTCCTGATATACCAATGATCATTTTTGCATCTCTCTTATTTATTAAATTGGCTAACTTATGTAATAGTTTTTTCAAAATTACCCTCCCACACTTCACTCCCCTACTTCATTAGTTTAACACTAATTTCCTTTTATTAACATAAGAAAAGGCATCCCCAGTTGAGGGAATGCCCGTTTCAGCAAACTTAGAAAAAACAATAAAAGACGGCCATTGATCGGTTCTAGTTTTAGGATAACAATTCAGTTAATTGTTTCGGACTTTCAAATAAATAATTTGGATTAAGGGACACAACCTCTCGCTTTTAATAAGTAAGTAATCAGTATTATAGGTTGAAATAGCAAAGATGCTGATTTTATTTTTGGCTAATGTATTCGCCAATGCAGATAATATTCCAGTTAGGCTAAAGTCTAAAATCCCCTCTACTTTTATACATTTCCAATCATGTTCAATATCTTTAAATACTTCGTTCTTAGATATACATTTAGATGGACATACAATAGATAATTCCTCATTAGTTCTAGTAATAGAAAACATATCGGATTCTAATGCCCACAAGGGTATTGTTTCAGTTGGAGGAAATTTCACGACGGAAAAAGTTGAATCTAAAATGTTTAATTTCATATTTTGAGAACTCCTTTTAAAATTTATTTTATCTTACTATACTATCCCAGCTTTTTTTACCCAACTGCCTTTAAATGAAAAGGCAACTGTTCTTATTGAACAATCGCTCGCCTTTTCTTTAATGAAGTTACGCACATAGTACTCTCACATTACAATGGACAGTAGTGATCAATAATCTCCATAAGTCGTTCTGAATTCTCCGATGAGACACTTTCAGATAACCTTGCTCCAGCAATGATTGGAGCCCATTGAAAAACTTCTGACCTTAAAATTCCACTTTTTTCACAATATAGTCGTAAGTACATATCTGCTAATTCAGGTGAAAATTGCGAGTATAATAGATAGGTCCGATATATATCAGCACAAATATCCCCTGCACTCGAATCAACCCAATCTATAACGACCACTTGATTTTCTGTCTTAATCAAATTAAATAAATGAAAGTCACCATGGCAGAGCCTATTCTCATATGTCATTGACTCCAATTTCTTTATCAAAGAATTCTTTTTCTTTTTATCTAACTCATTCACACTCTCAATTTGGCGGAATAATTTATCAGACATTGGTTCGATTCCATCTGGAATAATACTATGAATTTCAAGTTGCATATGAACTGAAATATTCAAGTAATATTCTGTTTGTTCCTCATCTTTGAACATTAAATCTCCTAATGTTTCTCCCTTTATATATTCCATTATGATGGCTTGAACTCCATTTATCTTGGTTACATCTAATACCTTAGGTACAGGAAGTCCACATGAATACGCATATTGTTGTTTATTTGCTTCATTTATAGATTCCGTATTCGGTAAAAAGTCGTTAAAAACTTTTACTATTTTGTTGTCAGAAAGATAAATTTTTGCAGTATTTCCGATCGCTATTGGGTCACCTAAAATCACTGGGTTTCCTCCCTACGTTTTTAATTATCCTGCCTAATGTACACTTGTTTCATTTCCACTAACCAGTTACTTCATTTGGGCAAACTATTCTTAATACATTACGATCATTTATATGAGGTATCACGGTTAAGCTAATTTATTTGCTTTGTATTCCTTTTTTAGCTTTTTGATAGTCGTTATTATAAACGGTTCTTTGGGTAAGCTGGTCTATCGAACTGATATTTCGAGGCAAATTTTTTTAATGAGGCCTAGTATAAGGCTACTCGAGGGTAACTTAAGGTAATCACGAAATAACCATTTTTTCAAGCCACTCATTGCTTTAAATTCACAGATGTGAAGATGACAGGTGCCCGGTCCCCACACGTCGCGCCAAACGGTTCAAGCAGTGCTGGACTAGCCCAGCACTGCTCGATGCGAGACCTAATGCAACTCAGCTATTTAAACTGAATATGCTGCATCAAGTTCGATTGTATGACGTGAATCTCGTAAAAATGAATTCACTCACCCTCATTAAAAATATATCTACTCAAAAAGCGATTACGAAACATCCCATTCGGGTCGTACTTATTCAGCAATAACTGAAATGAAGACATCTTTTCGAAAAGAGACTGTATTTTTTCAGGTGAGGTCGTAAACAATTTTCCCCAATGTGGTTTCGCTTGAAAAGGTTCGAGCTTAGCTTCGATGAGTGGTAGCACTTGCTGAACATCCGCCCACTTATCTTGCCACGTGAAGTGAATCGCAACCGAATCCTGCTTATAAGATGGGCTCATCCAAAGCTCGTCTTTGGCAATGGTCCGTACTTCTGATATGAGTAAATGTGGTGCGATGGATTCACGGATTTCACTAAGTGCACATAGAGCTTCATAGGCATGTTCACGAGCAAAGATATATTCACTTTGCAGCTCTTGGCCCTTACTTGGAGTGAAATTCATTCGGAAGTGTGGCACGCGATCCAGCCAATCCCCTTCCACACCTAGCTGTGCTGTACAGTTCTCCGCTCCGACCCCAGGTACAGGATGGAGATTGTCTGTGGCTGCTTTGGCTCCATTAAAATCCTTACCGAACGGAAAAGGTTGACCATCCGTCACCTTGCTTTTCAGCCACACTTGATTAATCGTTTCGTCCTGCCAATCCATGAATAGACTAACACTATAAGCACTGGAAAAAATCGTATCAATATCGTGAGCTAGTTGTGCTAATGGGAGATTTTCGTATACATCCTGCCTCATTTGATAACTCGGCACAATATCTAGTGTTAATTTGGTGACAACACCTAATCCACCTAACCCCACAACTGAACCATAGAAATCCTCTCCTGACGTTCCCCTCGAAAACGTGACAAGGCTTCCATTAGCGGTTACGACTTCCATTGCAGAAACAGCTGCAGCTAAATTTTGATTATGATTCCCTGAACCATGTGTAGCTGTTGCACAAGCGCCTGCAACCGAAATGTGGGGAAGGGAAGCAAGGTTTTGTAATGCATAGCCATGTTGATGAAGCTCCTGACAAAGGTTCCCATACTTGATTCCAGCCTCCACCGTTACGGTTTTTTTCTCCTTATCAATGTTTAAGACCTTGTTCATCTTATGCAAGGGTACGAGATTCTCATCTGAATCTGCGATACGATTGAACGAGTGACGCGTTCCGACTACACGTAGCTTTGTTACCTTTGAAACTATTTGCTGAATATCTTCAATCGTTTCAGGTTCATGCCAGTTATTTGTACTGTATTGTAGATTACCTGCCCAGTTCTTTTGCATATAGACGTTCCTCTCTTTTCTTATCTGATTAGAAAAAATTTAAAAAGAATAATAGACTCCTCTAAGATAGCACGAATAGAGGTGAAAAAGAACAATCCTCTTGCTTTTTTTGTTTCGCTAAACGAAGGAAGTAGGAGAACCATCCCTATGATTTTTTAGTTTGGTTGCACGTCGTAACCTATCTGCTACCCAAACGGCTCCTCTCTCTTGACTCTTCGACAATCATTGTAGAGAAAAAACGTTTATACTAGGTGCTTTTTTAATGGGAACGGGCAGAGATTAAATGGCATATGAGCTTGACCAATAAAACCGAGATATCTTTAAAAGTAGTAGTAATGATAGTTTATAATGGTTCTATTGGAAAGGAGCTAGAAGACAATCGTCAGCAAAAAGATACTAGATCGACAAAGGTAGATATGTCATAGTGGACCTGTTTAATTATGGTTAATAAACACGTATGATGGTGTTTATCCTTTATACGAATCGTAGACTTCCCGTATGACTGCGTTTTTACGTAGCCTGGATAGAAAGAAATAGCCATCATCTGTCATGCGATCAAAACGTTCATAGTCTAGATAGCCACGGGTAAACACATACATGCATTCCTTGTCGTCTACCATGATTTCTAGTTGACCACGATTATGATCTTTTGCGTTTGTTAGGATAGCTTTTTCAGGATAGGAAATTCCTTTTTTCATGAATACTAGGCGCAAATGCAGCTTTACACCTGCTTTTGTTTTCCGAAACTCTGCCCATTTATGATTGGTCAAATTAAGAGGCAATGTGCTGGAATCAATGATTTTTAACGGCATGACGAGTTTGGTGTAGTGTGTTTTGGCATGAATTTGTGAGACTAAATCCAGGAAAAGCCTTTGGAATAAATCTGGATTCATGCCATTTAATCGCCGTGATAGCTGAGAAATACTGATCGAATCAAGGTTGGTTCCTTTTTGAAGCTGGTCATCGAAAAGACAATCACTTAGCGCATGAAGACTTTCTACTTCTTCGAGCTGTGCGTAAAGTAATAATTTTAAAAATGATTCTGTCGTAAGTTTTTTCGTGTAGTAATCTAATTTCAATGTTTTCACTTGATCATCAAATAATTGAAGATTTATTGGTGAAAACCATTGTCCAAATGACGTTTTTCGTGTAATCTTATCCATGAGATTGGTCCTTTTTATTGGATTTGGACGGGATTACCACCTGACTTATCCATTATAAAGGACTTTTTTTGTGCATAAAATAAAATTATTGAACATTTGAGTATTTCTAATAGTTAAATTAGATTAATGCAACACTAGTGATTTTGTATGAAAATTAACTTTTGTAACTTTTTCTATTGTGTCTGCTTAATAATAAATCATATAATAAATCAAATGCTTCATTTTCTTTATCGTATTCTTCAATAATAAAGTGTCCCCCACGTTCTCTTGTTTTAAATACTTTCCACTTTCCCTGATCAAGGACACACCCTATTACAAGTGGTTCATCTGTTATACGATCAAGAACTAAAATATACTCACCCATGTCTAGTTTTTCATTTTTTATTTTCTTTAAAAACTCTTCTTTCTTCATCCCATGTATGCCTCCCTAATATTTTGGTATTATTCAATCATCTCTAACGCTTCAGCGTTAATCGGAGTAACAATTTGCTCTGCTCCACCTTTCATTAATAGCTCACCATTTGTACCATTTGTCCATGGTGCAGCCTTCCCTTCTAAACCGTACGTTGCATCAATATTTCCAATTGTTTTATTAATATTTGATTGAAAATCAATATAATCGGCTCTTATCTCTTTAAATTCATTTAAGGATAATTCATTCTTACCATTACGAATCACGATTCTATTTAACTCTTCAAGATTTCCATTTTTGATTGCGTCAATAGAATCAAAATACGTGTTATTATTAAAAGTACCTACATGTCTAGCTGACGGATTTTCTAGATATGGTATGGAGCGTTGATCGTAAGTATAAACAATTCCATTCTCAGGTAAAACCGTAAAGTTCTCTCCACCTTTCCCCCCTACTCTGTCCCATCTTTCTGGTAGTAAGTTATTTCTGTTTATAGGTTGAATTGAACCCTCAACAAAGCCCATTTTATCGGGCAAATCTATTAACATTCTACCGTTAGGACTAAACGCCTCTGGTCTTAAAAAACTCATATTAGAAACTACTGTAACATCGCCTTTTTTATTTAATGATGCATAAGCTTCGTGAATTCTTTTAAACTTTTGTTCCTTTGTTATATCACTTCGTCTTCCTACATCATTTATATAATTGTAGTACTCCCCTACATTATTAAACTGAGGAAATTCAGAGCCTTACCAGAGCACTGTTATGTAAAAACTGCTAACTAGATTTTACTATACTGCCCATCTTAGTCATAAGTGGGGAGTATTTGACGCTTACGTTTATTCGGCACTGGGTAGCCCACACAAAAAAAGAAACCTTGAAAGGTAGTTAGCCAATCAAAGTTTAATTATTTTAAGTAGTCTCATTTAATAATTGTTTTTCTCTATCCAAAAAGGAATTAAATAATTTAACTAATCTAGCTCTATTTTCTTCTGGAGAATATAGAGATGGATTATAACCATCTTTAGGTGTTAGATAGTTAATAAAGTGCTCCATATCTACTGGATAATCCATATCAGCATATACTTTAGCAACTTTATTAAGTAACTCCTCATAGTTATCTAAATATTTTTTTTGTAAGTCAACTAAAATTACTAATCTCCATTTTCTTTTCTCTAATTGCCAAGTATCAGAATCCGTAGATAAATCACTATTACTTGACTCTTTTACTATGTTAATAAGTATTTCCCAATAATTAGTTTCATCTCCCCAAGCGAGCTGTATTATGTTGTGGTTTTCAGAGTTTGGATATTTAGATAGATAATCTATTGCATAATTCATAATATCACTCTCACTAATTAAACCAAGATTTAATCCCACGTAAAGTGTATACCACCCACAACTTATATTCATTTCCTTGAAAGTATCTTTAGAAAAACTCATTAGTATCACCTTTATTTTTTTGTAATTTGATTTGGAAATCCAGTAATTTGTCCATTTGGAATAAATCTTCTGTGTGTAACACCATTATTGGGGTCAACTATCCACTCAAATATCCCATTTTGGTCTTTTACAGTTGTTATTCTCTCTGTAATTCGCAAGTCTTTATTATATACATCTTTATAATCGTAATACTTTATCCCGCCTTCAATTTGAGATAAATTCCTTTGCACTCCGTCTCCACCAGTAATTTTAAATTCTTTAGCATATGGAGTGTAATTATCTATAATATCATTAAATCCGTGCTGACCATCTGGTTCCTTTAATGCACTACCTGTACGTGTATTATCAAGTACTGGATGTGATATATCTTTACCCTTATCACCATTAACTCGAACCCCATCATTATTTGAACCCTGCCCCCCCGAATTCACTCTCGGTCCCGTATTCAACTGGTTTGTTGTACTTCTCAGCGTTGTGCCTGCTAAACTACCACCTGCAACAATTCCGGCTACTCCAATACTATTTAACCAATGTTCC
>NZ_JALKEV010000086.1 GCF_023017105.1 Halalkalibacter sp. APA_J-10(15)
ATCTAGTTCTATGACCGTCAGCGGCCTCATCACTATCATTATCTTCATGAACTAACAACCACGATTGAGCCTTTGTCATTGTTGGTTCAATTTCGTTAGCATCAGCGTCATAGAAGTCCCTAATAGAGTCATAGGCATAGTTAATATCATCTAGATATCCACTGACGTTCTCTGATATATATAGGAAAGACTTACCGCCCATACTTCTAAGAATGTCTCCCTTACCAGATTCATACATCATTTGCTGGTTAGGGTATAGTTTGCGCTCGCCAAGAGCATCATTC
>NZ_JALKEV010000087.1 GCF_023017105.1 Halalkalibacter sp. APA_J-10(15)
CGAGGGTCTGGTAGGCCCGGAGGTACGGGGAGACATAGACGCACACCTGGCGCCCGTCCAGTTGCAGGCGGACCTGCTCGCCGGCCGCCGTGGCCTGTTCGACGCCGAGCGGAGTCAGGGGGATCCGGTAATCCGGCACCCGGTTGTAGATCGAGGTGTCGGCGTTGGCGGCGGACTGGCCATGCCGGATCATGATGATTTTCCCGGGCGCACTCATAAGCTCCAAGCATAGGGCCGGCCGGGGCGCCAGCCCCGGAAGAGCCGGGGATCAGGCAACTACCGGC
>NZ_JALKEV010000088.1 GCF_023017105.1 Halalkalibacter sp. APA_J-10(15)
GATCTCGTCATGAAAGGAACAGCCGCGTGACCACGCAGACCTCCGACTCGACCACCACGGCGCCCTCGGCGCTGCGCCGCATCTTCTCGGGATCGGTCGGGCGCAACCTCGGCCTCGTCGTCGGCCTCGCGGCCATCGTCGTCGTCGGCATCGTGACCGCGCCCAACACGTTCGCCGACATCAACAACGTCTTCACGATCCTGCGCCAGGCGTCGATCATCGGCGTCATCAGCATCGGCATGACGTTCGTGATCCTGTCGGGCGGGATCGACCTCTCCGTCGGC
>NZ_JALKEV010000089.1 GCF_023017105.1 Halalkalibacter sp. APA_J-10(15)
GATAGGTCTGGTGTGGAAGCGTGGCGACACGTGGAGCTGACAGATACTAATCGGTCGAGGACTTATCCAAGAAATTCTGACGTGTTTCACATTCCATGATCTAGTTTTGAAGGAATCTTTCTTTCAAGCATATAGTGAACAAAGAGCTTCCGATCTCTGATGTTCAAAAGTCCGGTGGCGATAGCGAAGAGGTCACACCCGTTCCCATGCCGAACACGGTCGTTAAGCTCTTCTGCGCCGATGGTAGTTGGGGGCTTCCCCCTGTGAGAGTAGGACGTTGCC
>NZ_JALKEV010000090.1 GCF_023017105.1 Halalkalibacter sp. APA_J-10(15)
CTACTTTAGTGAAAAATTTTACGATAGGGAATGCGAGAAGATAATCGATTACCATATTTAATGTTAAGTACTTTATAAAGCTACCGTATGTTAATTTAAACACCCAAATAGTTGTTATAAAAAATAAACCTAAAAGGTAAGAGAAATCTAAACGTGAATGTAGTATAGATACATGGACACAACTTGGTTAAGTCATTAAAATTGAATGAACGAAAGGTCGTGTCCGAATTATGAGTCAAAAACGTTATAACCAAGAATTTAAACAAACAGTGATTGAGCTT
>NZ_JALKEV010000091.1 GCF_023017105.1 Halalkalibacter sp. APA_J-10(15)
ATGAACAACGAAAAAACATCATAAAAATGTGAATTCTTGACGTTCGTTTGAATCATTCGTTTTGCGAATGCAAAACACCGATGAAACAAACATTGTTTCTTCCATGATCTAGTTTTCAAAGAACCTGGCAACTGATTGGTATTACATCATGTAACACATTCAGTTTCCGCTTCATGCTGCCTTGCTCCGAGGAAGCTCACTTCGTAGCGTTACTCGTAGACACAGGAGCAAAAGCTTTTAGTTAAATCTGAGAGTTTTGAGTTCTCTCAAA
>NZ_JALKEV010000023.1 GCF_023017105.1 Halalkalibacter sp. APA_J-10(15)
CCACCGGCGCAGCCGGTTAGTTCAACGCCCGCCTGCGGAAAGCGTGCCCCCCATCCCGGTAGCGAGATCGGAGGGCCGAACCCTGACTACTAAACAAAAAAGCCTGTCGACAAAGTCGACAGGCTGAAACATACTAAGATTAGTATGTTTCTTTTGTTGTTGATAACGAGTCACTTTTTCTCGATTTCCACATATTTTCATTGAACACCACTTTCGTCTACCACGAGTATCTATAAATAACAAGACACATTCTGGATTAGCGCAGCGGTGTATATAGCTTAATTGACCTGATTTAAAAAGGGTTAAGGCATCTAATGCAATCAAGGAAACTAAAGCTTTTTCGGGCTCTCCAATTGGAATAAGAATTAATTTATCGTTTAGCAATTGATAAGTAAAGGGGGCTTGTTTAATGAATAATTCTAGATGAGTGCTCCAATCAGATGAAAGGATTTTCTCGTCTGCCATTTTTTCATAATTCTCACGAAGAAGTGAACGTACTTTACGTAAAAGTGGTAATGCATCCTCCGCCCAATGGTTGATATCCTTATTAAATTGTTGATTAATGATGATGCTTTTTTTGGTTAAAGTATGAAACCATGCTATAACATGCTCTGGTTGAGTAAGCAAATCATGCCGAGTGCCGTGGCGGACGACTTCAGTGTTAATCAAATCGATTGAGATAATCCCTGATAGGAGTGGGAAAGTTACTTCATTTGTCACGTGAATTACCCTCCTTTAATCATTAACCTTTTGTAACATATTTGACAGGTTAAAGAAAATGAGCTATGTTATTAACTATTAAAAGTATATTTTAGAGGTTAATTTATGGGGTGGGTTAATAAATAGAAAGGGTGAATTATAAAATGAGTCATTATCTATTTCAACAGTTGAAATTTGTACGTAAGGCTACAATCGATTACGTGAAAGGTGTGAATGAAAGCAGAATGGAAGTTGTACCTGCAGGAGTGAATAATAATATCAAATGGAATTTAGGTCATATATACGTGGTAACTGAAAAATTTGCTTTGCAACTTACAGGTGAAAAAGTTACCGTACCTGATAAATTCCCCGAGCTTTTTAATCCATGTACATCTCCGAAAGATTGGTCGTCTATCGACACACCAATGAAAGAAGAATTAATTATTTTACTAAATGAACAAATCGTGAATGTGGAATCATTATTATCAGAGAGAATAGGAGAACCAATTAAACAAATATATAATACTTCTACAGGACTACAAATAAGCAATGTTGCTGAATGTCTAAGCTTTTGTCTATATCATGAAGGAATGCATTTTGGTGCAATAAAAGGTATCAATCAACAATTACAAAATAAAGAATCATAAAGTGGAATCGATCGATTTTATAAAACGAACCAATTCTTTAGAATATACACAAGCTCATTTTGATCAATTTTTCTTCAAAATGAGCTTTTCTCCATTGTTGACAAAGGTCCTGAATGGAATGTTTTTATGTCTAAACTTCTTAAGAGTCTAAAGTATGATTGGACTCAATAAAAACATTTTTAGCAGCAATGAGAAACTCTTTTACAGCTGGAGATGCTTCAGAAATGGCAGAACAAGCTAGTGCAACATCGCGATAATTTGTTGAATGTAGCTTTCCTATTTTGATGTTTTGTTGTGTTTTCAAAAATAACTCTGGACCTATGGTGACACCAAGCCCCTCTTGTACCATGTTAGCAATAGTAGTGCAATCGTGTACTTCAAAACGGATAGTCGGTTTGATTTGTGCTTCTTCAAATAACTCCTCTACATGTGATTGGTACATTCCAGTTGGCATGATGAAATGCTCTTTTTCTAAATCCTGCATATCGATCGTTTCTTTGTGGAGAAATTTGTGCTCGGGATGGAAAGCTACAACCATTTTGTCTTTTATGAGAGGTACTAGATCAAAGCCAGGATTTGATTTGCCTTTTACAACAAACCCAATGTCTATAATTCCAGATTGTAGCCATTCCGTAATTTCCTCATATGTCCCTTCATAAAACTTAAACTCTATTTTAGGATGTTTTCTCTGAAATTTTGCAAGTAATTTAGGTAATAAGCAGGAAGACGCGCTTGCAAAAGTACCAATACGAATAATCCCTGTTTCTAAGTTCGTCGCTAACGCAATTTCTTGGTTAATTGCTTCAATTCTTTTCAACACTTCTCTTATATGAGGTAGTGTTTTTTGCCCTATTTCTGTGAGTGTTATTCCCTTTCTACGATCCCGAATTAATAATGGGACTCCCCATTCTGTTTCTAAACTAGAAATAGCATGACTAACAGCTGATTGAGTCATACTTAATTTTTCAGCGGCTTTTGTAAAACTCCCTAACTCTATTACTCTAGATAAAATCTCGAAACGAATGATACTCATGAGTGATTACTCATCTCCTTGATTAAAAATATCAATTTTACTTATGTTAACACGCCGTTTAAAATGAAATCAACTAATAGTAAAGGAGATGTACAAGTTGGCAAAGAAGGTCAATCCATTTATGATTATACTCTTAGCTTTAGGAGCTTTTGTTACAGGGACAGCAGAGTTTGTTGTTTCTGGAATATTAGAAATCATTTCTTTTGATTTAAATGTATCGATCTCATCAGCGGGGCAGTTGGTAGCCGTTTATTCGTTATCATATGCAATAGGGGCATTGGTACTGGTTTTGTTAACAGCGAAGTATGAGCGAAAAAAAGTATTATTATATGCTATTTTTACTTTTATTTTAGGTAATCTCATAGCTGTTTTCAGCTATAATTACATCTTACTTATGTTGTCAAGAGTCATTATGGGAATGAGTGGTGGGCTTTACATTGTCGTTGCAACAAATTATGCTGCTCAAATTGCCACTGCAGAAAAACGGGGTAGTGCCATGGCAACGGTTATTACTGGCTTTACTGTCTCATTAGTTCTAGGTGTGCCTATCGGGACATTTTTAGCTGCTCATTTGAATTGGCGTTTCATTTTTCTGATCATTGCTTTCGTTACAATCATTCTTTTCCTTCTACTTCACAAATTATTACCTAGAATAAAGGGAAATGATCCCGTACCATTTAAACAACAAATACAAATAATCAAAGATAAACGAGTAATCACTGTATTAACAACTACTATCTTCTGGATATTAGGTTACACCATGGTGTTTGCTTATATTTCTCCCTTGTTAAGTAATTCTGCAGGTTTTTCAATAGAAATGACTAGTATCGCCTTGTTTGTTTTAGGTACTTTTGCTTTTATTGGCTCACGTTTTGGTGGATATACTGTAGACAAGTGGGGACCAAATCGAACGATATCCATTAGTTTATTCGTTCATGCAGTTGCTTTACTTGTATTCACATTTACACAGTATTCGGTAATAGGTGTATTTATAACGTTGGCAGTTTGGGGAGCAGCGACTTGGACAACAACACCTGCAAAGCAATTTTATTTAATTTCACTAAAACCACAATCATCTGAAACGGTACTAAGTTTTAATACAGCATTAATGAATATTGGGATGATGCTAGGTTCGGCTTTAGGAGGTATCATTATACAATATACTAACATTTTAAATTTAAGTTGGATCGGTAGTTTATTTGTTATTCTTGCTCTCGTTTTTATCAAATACTCGTTTCATCTAAATGAATCAGATTCTAGGAATATTGAAATGAGACGACAAACTAGTCAAAAGAAAGATATTTGAATGGAATTTAACCATCACTAATACCAGTTGATTATCCTCTAATACAGCCTTTTATTTAATTTCTGTCAATAAGCTCTTGAATTTGTATCTGACTTCCTTTATATTAAAAGAGACTGAATGGTATCTTTTGGGAGGGTATAAATGAAAAAAGGTGAATTAACAAGGCGTAAAATTATTCGGAAATCTGCTCTAGTTTTTAACCAAAAAGGTTATATGACAACATCGATGAGTGACATTATTCAGGAAACGAATATTCAAAAAGGGGGGATCTATCGACATTTTAAGGATAAAGAGCAGCTAATGGTTGAGTCTTTTCATTTTTCTATCGAAATCATGCGAAATCATTTAATGACGAGTGTTTCACAACACGACAATGCACCGGACAAATTAATCGCATTTGTAGAGGCTTTTTTACAATTAAGTGAAGGAGAGCCGATAGTAGGTGGGTGTCCTATTTTTAACGCAGCGATAGAAATGGATGATTTAGAAGGAAGTGGGTTGCTGCCATCGATTAATGAAGCAGTGGATATGATGGTAACATGGTTGGTGAAAATCATAGAGGAGGGTATTAGGCATCAAGAGTTGAAGCAGTCCATACAGCCATATGACACTGCGATATATATTGTATCAACACTTGAAGGTGGGCTCGTATTAGACCGATTAAAGCAAGATGGGCAAATAACGAAGATCATCATAAATAATTTGAAGCAATATATTTCAATGATTGCTACCTGAGCGGCATTAAAGCCGTCTTTTTTATAATCAAAAAGAGACTGTTTGGTATCTTTTATGGAGGGGTTATGATGAAATATGTATTATTCATTTCTTTCGTAGTCGTTGTTTTACTTTTGAGGAGCTATATCATTCGTTATATTTTCACACCGAAACAGAAAGAGGATAAAAAGTACCCGAATGCGACTTATGAAAACATTGAAATTGAGCGGGGTATTGGGAAAATTCGAGGATGGCTTATTAAAAGTGAGAGAGCAAGAGGATGTTTTCTGCTTGTACACGGATGGGGCTCTAATAAATCAGACATGTTACGATATGTCGATCCCCTATTAGCTAGCGGTTATGACGTAATAATTGTCGATGTTCTTGGTCATGGGCAAAGTGATTCATTACAAAAGCAAGTGAGTATTGAATCGTTTGTCCAAAGTATCACATCAATGATTGACTATGTGTCGGAGAGGTCAGATATGAATAGTCATGCAATCTATGTTTTAGGGCATTCAATGGGTGGGGTAGCTGCAAGTATTGTGAATGCTACTGATTTAAGGATACAAGCACTCATTACCGATTCAATGCCTACATCATTAGAGAATATTAGCAAATCAATGGCTGGAAAAGTAACACTACCTTATATTCCCTTTGGTTGGCTATTGATCAGTTGGTTTTTATTACGAGGAGGTGTTTTTTTAAAAGCTAGAAGAGAATGGTGTCTAGAAAAAATATTGAAAAACCAACAGTCGCCTGCTCTTGCCATACACTCTATTCAGGATCAAAGAGTGCCGATTTCAAATGTCGATGTTCTATTAAATGATAGCAACTTTAAACAAGTCATTAAAGTTGAAACAAAAGGTCATCACAATTGTGTGAAGGATCAATATTTTTGGGAGAATGTTTTTCATTTTATAGCAAGTAATGAGGGGGGAGATAGTAGATGAAGTATATTGATACACTAGTGATTGGTGCAGGTCCGGGAGGATATGTGGCGGCTATTCGCGCTACTCAAATGGGGCAAAACGTAACGATTGTAGAGAGAGAGTATTTAGGAGGAGTTTGCTCAAATGTCGGTTGTATTCCATCAAAAGTGATGATTTCAGTAGGTCATCGCTTTGAGCAAGCAAAGCATTCAGGTGATATGGGTGTTGTTGCACAAGAAGTACAACTTAACTGGACAAACGTGCAACAATTTAAAAAAGGCGTTGTTTCTAAATTAGTAGACGGTGTTGAACGTCTATTAATAGGCAATAAAATCGATATTGTAAACGGTGAAGCACACTTCGTAAATGCAAACACTGTACGTGTACTTGACGGTGCTAACAGTCAAACTTACACATACAAAAATGTCATCCTTGCAACGGGTTCTCGTCCGGTTGAAATTCCAACATTCACATTCACTGAACGCGTAATTAACTCAAATGGTGCACTTTCTTTAACAGAAGTACCAGAAAAATTAGTAGTCATCGGTGGTGGTTACATCGGGACGGAGCTAGGTTCTGCTTACGCTAACTTAGGTTCTCAAGTAACAATCATTGAAGGTGGTAAAGACATATTAGCTGGTTTCGAAGAGCAAATGACACATATTGTGAAAAAAGGCTTAAAGAAAAAAGGCGTAGAAGTCGTTGTTGGCGCATTAGCTAAAGGAGTAGAAGAACATGAAGAAGGTGTAGTTGTATCGTATGAAGCTGGTGGGGAAGAAAAAACAGTTGAAGCTAACTATGTATTAGTAACGGTAGGTCGTCGTCCAAATACAGATGAAATGGGTCTTGAAGCAGTAGGCATCGAATTCGAAGAGAACGGGTTACTAAAAGTAGACAAACAATGCCGTACGTCAGTACCAAACATTTATGCAATAGGTGATATCGTATCTGGTCCGCAACTTGCACATAAAGCATCTTATGAAGGTAAAGTAGCTGCTGAAGCAATTGCAGGGGAAAAATCAATCGTTGATTATTTAGCAATCCCAGCTGTATGTTTCACAGATCCAGAGCTTGCAACGGTTGGCTACAATGAAGAGCAAGCAAAAGCAGAAGGTATCGAAGTGAAAGCAACGCAATTCCCATTCGCAGCAAACGGTCGTGCAGTAGCTTTAAATGCAACAGAAGGATTTGTGAAACTTATTGCACGTAAAGAGGATGGCCGATTAATTGGTGCGCAAATCGTAGGTGCTGGCGCATCAGATATGATCGCTGAAATGACCCTTGCCATTGAAGCGGGGATGACTGCAGAAGATATCGCACTAACCATTCACGCTCATCCAACTTTAGGTGAAATGACAATGGGTGCTGCTGAGGTCATGATAGGGAGACCGATTCATGTAGTGAAGTGATTAAGCTATTTTTATTAGTAATAGGAATATCCATAAAAAGAAACCGTTTTAAACAATCTTTGTTCAAAACGGTTTCTTTTTATACACTAGGTTTCAAATTATTAAGCTTTAGAGATATTTGAAATAATGATCGGGATAAGATAGTTCGCATCCAAGCTCACTCCACATATCAAAGCGGATCCTCGTTGATATTGCCAAGGTAACCCTATGAAATATAGACCTTTAATATTCGTTATACCCCTGTTGTGTATGGGTTTTCCATCATCAGAAGTAACACCTTCTATAGTCATCCAATCGTAAGAAGGAACGAAGCCAGTAGCCCAAATAATACTAGTGAATGTCCTCCGAGTGTTATCTTTAAATTGAACTTCATCATCAATGACTTGGGTAACTTTAGGCTTTACATCAACTTTATTATGTTTAATAAGATTCTTAAGTTCATTTCCGAAAATGGGGTCTTTCTGTTTTTGGAACCATTTCCCTTTCAGCGTATCTTTGCCTGCATACAACAGGCCGAATATTTCCAACCAATGAAAAATACTTCTTCCAAGAAAGGTTAAAGGTAGAAATTTGAATTTGTGTCCAACTGCTATTGTGACATTGTGATCCTGTGCTAATTCCACAGCAATTTGTGCCCCAGAATTACCGCCACCTATAACTAATATATCAGTGCCCTTTACTTCACTTGGTGAATGATATTCAGAAGAGTGAAGTTGGAATATACTCGTCTCATTTTTAATGACATTAGGTATAAAAGGTTTTTGAAATGCCCCAGTTGCTACTACTACTTGCTTAGCATTAATTTTCCCATGATTCGTTTCTACGAGAAATGATCCACCGGACTGTTTATTTAATTTACTAACGTTACTATTAAACATGATAGGAAGATCAAAAAGCTCTGCATAGCTATCCAAATAATTCGCAATATCATCCTTCGTTGGAAATTCTTTCGATAAACCTTCCATCTCCAATCCAGGTAAACAACTATATGTATGTGGTGTAAATAAAACTAGGGAATCATATCTGTTTCTCCAAGAATCACCTACACGGTCATTTTTATCTAAGATAACAAAGGGGATACCTTCCTTTTTTAGATAATAGCCCACAGCTAATCCTGCTTGCCCGCCACCGACAATGACAACTTCATAGTCAAGCATCGTTAAAATCCTCCCTTCAATACTACTTATATTCAAATGGATATTTGAATATAAGTATAGATGAATAACAGATAAAGTAGAAGTAAATTCAGTATTCTCTCCGCTTCCTTTAGAAGCCACTGAAAAGTTGATTTATACTTTTTCAGTAGCTTTATAATTCCCACATTTTTTTGAGAAGATCGGACTTTTTCAATGGCATAGCGGTACCGTCTCTTCTTCATTAAGTTGTGCTGCGACTTGATGGAACGTCATTCCGTTATTTCCTTTATACAGACTTTATTCCGGTTATTACGGATCCTCGTTCCGCTATTTGGCCATTTGCGCTTCGTTTTGCTCGTCTTTTGGCATATTAACGGAATGACGTTCCACTTCGAATGCAAAAATAGAATATTCGTCTATTTAACGGAATGAGGTTCCGCTTGGCACAAGGAAAAGACCGCTTTCTTTCCGAGGATCCTTTTTCAGCGGACTCCTTCCTTTAAGCGGTGAGTGGTTTGTAATGATGTGTGTATCACAGATCGTTTTAAAAGAAGCAGGAGCCTCAAAATAGGATTCCTGCAACGTTTATTATTGCTTAGGAAACTGAAGCATAGGAGCTTCAACAGCCTTAACATCAATTCGAATAATGATAAGTAAGGAAATCAGAAAATTTTAGTGAATGGGTATGTGATTTAGAATATCTTATAATATCAATCCGAATTATGAAAAAAATTCAATCCCCATATTAGCTAAAATAGCTATAATAAACCCAGTTACACCTACACTGATGCCACTGTATAGCCATAATTGTGCTCTGTTAAATTTCAAAGCCTTCGCTATGATTCCTATAACCCAAACACCAGTTACTGGAGTAAGGATTATTATAAAGAAAACACCGTACTTCTCCATTCGTTTTCGCCATTTTCCGTTCAAAGATTTTTCACTAAATTTCTGCATAAACTTAAATTTCATTAACCAAGTATAAAAAAAGTCAATTAACGGGATCACCATCCAATTTCCAATTGATGCCCAAAGAAATGCATCAAACCAATTAAGTCCTATTGATAACCCTAGAGGAACGGCAAGATAGATTTCAAAATGTGGAAAAAAACCCGCAAACCAGGTTGTGGCTGCTAAACTAATGTATTTTAATAGCTCCATCAAGCATTAACTCCCTTCCGAAAGAAATTTCAAAGTAAATGGTTTTCTTAACGTTATGACAATTTAAGTGAAGAAAACATACATAACTTCCTTTCTTTTTATAATTAATGTACACTTAGTTCGTAAATGAACATTTTGTTCATCTTTATTGTAAATGATTTATAATTTGGGAGTAAATCATCAAACTTAAAGAAATGTACGTTATGAAACAAACGATAGAAATTGTTCGAAATGAGGGAGTAGCATGAAAAATAATGAATTCGACAGAAGGGTATTGAAAACCCGTCAAGCTATCAATGAGGCTCTAATATCACTGATGGAAGAAAAAAAATACAGTAAAATTACGATTCAAGATATTATTGATCGGGCTAATGTAGGGAGGTCAACCTTTTATTCACACTTCGCTACCAAAGATGAACTGCTGTTTAGCAGTGTAGAGGATTTCCTCGAAATACTTAATCAATATATAAAGAGCTATATTGAACAGGATGGGGATAAACCAAGAATGATATCTGTCATAGAACTTTTTGAGCATATACAGGAAGACAGTAAGACCATTAAAGGATTATTTAAAACAGATGGTGCTGACTTGTTTTTTGAAAAAGTTGAGGCTTACTGGAATGATGGAATAGAGGAATACCTTCAATCGAAGCTGCCTTTAGGGGAAGAACCTAAGGTTCCTATAAAAATCTTAACAAACCATATTTCGAGTACCTTAATGAACTTGTTAAAGTGGTGGGTTAACAATAACATGTCCTATACTCCATACCAAATGGAGCAATATTTTAGATATTTAGTCAATCCATGTATTGATTCGGTTATGTATAACAATCCAAAGGAACGTTGAGAGGAAACAAGGGATAATGGTTAATTAACCATTATACAGCCTGTCGACAAAGTCTCGCAAAAGCGAGACAAGTCGACAGGTTTTTTTGATTCGTAGTCAGGGTGCGGCTCTTCGACCTCGCTACCGGGATGGGGGGCACGCTTTCCGCAGGCGGGCGTTGAACGAACCGTCTGCGCCGGTGGATTTCAACCTGCCCTTTTCTCCTGCAGGAGTCGGCCCTCCGGTCCGCTATGTCTATAATATAATTAAAAAAAATGGATAGAGGGAATGGACAAGGATGTCTAAAAAATTGCTTTACCCTTTTTCAGTGGCCTCATGAATTCTCTTTTTTGTTGTCTGAAAATATATACTATTACAAATTATCTTTACATAAAAAAGTAGATCATGCATAATGTTAGTAAAAGTAATGATTACGATTATCGTTATGTGAAGATAAGAATTATAAGTCAGGGCTGTTTTTTAAATCGTATTCACGAGGAGGCGGCGTCATGGATATTCAATTAGCTCCTTTAGATAGTCAGGATAAAGACTTGGTTTGTACTCTTTACAATGATGAAAATATCATTAAGAATGCAGTGCTAGGGAGTTGGAATCCTCATAGTCTAGAGTATGCTAGTATTAGAATTGAACGTTGGAACAGTGACGATCAGCAACAACACTTTAAAATCGTTTACAACGGAGAAAGAGTTGGCTTAACTCAAATATATCAAATGAGCCCAGTTAATCGAAAGTGTGTGTTAGGGATATTAATTTTAGAAAGGTTTCAAAGGGCCGGGATTGGTCAAAACGTATTGAAAACAATGATTAATATGTGTTTCCAGCAGTTAAATTTACGCAAGATAGAGGTTTCAATATTAAGCTATAATGATCAATCGATTCGACTAGTTGAAAGAAATCAATTTAAAAAAGAAGGTGCTTTGAGAAAATCAGTGTATAAAGATGGAACTTACCATGATGTCTACCTTTATGGTCTATTAAAAGAAGAATGTGATGAATTCAAATAGTCATACAATAGTAGTCGTATGTATAACATTGTAGGAAATGATATAGTTTATATATCGTAATGATTACTATTATCATATATTTATAAAATGCTTATTCAAGCAGAAGCTTAGATTGAATTGCGACATCATGTACAGCAAAAGATAGAAAGAAATAGTGGAACGAACATACCAAAGCAAATGACAATGAGAGATTCATCGAAATCAAGATGAAAGAAGAGACATAGTGACCTTGTGAAATAGCGAAACAAAGAAAATGGAGGATGATGATGGCACATTTATTAATGATTGAAAGCTGGGTAGGGGCAAGCGGGAATCTGCTTCCTCCGTTATTGAAATCTTTAGGGCATACGTATACGTTTGTGACTCGTAAGCCTGAACATTATCAGAGTTCACTTAATACGGAGAAGCATCCAGTGTTACGGTATGCTGACAATGTCATAAAAACAGAAACAAATGATATTCCTGGTTTGATTCATGAACTACGTTCTGGTCGTTTTGATGGCGTTATTACCGTATGTGATTACTATATTGAAACCGTAAGAGAAGTGGCAAAGGCCTTTAACATTCCTTGTCCGTTTCCTGCGGAAGTAAAAACAGTACGGAATAAGAATCATATGCGTCAGGCTTTAGATAAAGCGAACTTAGCTAATCCGATTTACCGGTTGGCACATCGATGGGATGAAGTAGTCAATGCAGCAAATGAAATTGGTTACCCTTTCGTGTTGAAACCTGTGGATCTTGCGTCCAGTGCTTTTGTAAATCTAATTGAAAACGAACAAGCATTACAGGATGCCTTTCATGCATTAGAATCATTTCCGCTCAATTTTAGAGAGCAGGAGAGAGATTGTACATACTTGCTTGAAGCGTATATGCATGGTACAGAGGTAAGTGTCGAGAGCGTTTCATTCAACGGTGAGACGACGATATTAGGGATTACGGATAAATCAATTACAGGAACCCCTTATTTCATAGAAAATGGTCATATGTTTCCAGCTCAACTAAGTGAAGAGCTACAGGAAACGGTGACACAATTTGTAAAAGATGCATTGGATGCTGTAGGTTTTGATCATGGTATTGCTCATACAGAAGTGATGATTACAGATGAAGGCCCTCGCATCATTGAAATCAATCCAAGAACAGCTGGAAACTATATTGTAGAACTTATCGAACGCGTGACAAATATTGATTTGCTTCATGTCTTTGTCGATCTAGCTCTAGGTTTGAAGCCAAACATAATAAGAAAGGAAAGCGGCGTCACTAGTGCGGGTATTATGTTTCTCGTTCCTCAGCAGGGTGGTACCATTTCTGAGATTGAGGGTACGGACACGCTAGCTTCAGACGAACATGTCGTTAGATATAAGGTTGAAGACTGTTTAGGAAAAACGATTGCAGCTCCGATCGATAATGCTTGCTATTTAGGTCATGTTATGACAGAAGATACTGAAGGGTTGAAGGCGAGAATCTATGCAGAGGAAGCTCTTAACCGTATTCAATTACGTTTTTCTCAGTAGGGGGAGTGTATGTGAAACGAACAAAAACATCAGAATCACGTTATGTTAATGAGTTGAGAGAAAAGATTTTGAATGGGGAGCTAGGACCTAAACCAGAAGATTTAACGGTGACGGGGGCCTCTCATATTTACCAAACTACCCAATTCACCTCATCTAAAAACAAGTATCACAATTATTATTTACTGTTGAGAGTAGAAGATTACTTTGGTGCGTGCTCTCATACACATGAACAGGTCGATATGCGTGTTGCTGCTGAGTTGTCAGGTATTTCTTTAGATACTGTTTTACAAGATAAGAGATTACCAGTCCAAATTGCAGGAATGGATGCTTATCTCGGTATAGTCAAACCTCATAAACAATCTTGTACAAAGGTCGTCGATCTCCCTGAAGGGAAACCACTAGAAAAAGCCAAAAGGCGCGATGAGTTTATAACGGATGTGACGAACATTCATCCTAATGAGAAGGTAGCGCTCGTAGGGGTCGTTAACCCGTTAGTTGAGGCTATCAAGGAACGCGGAGGTATTTGTTTACCTTGTGACTTGAGCTTAGAAACAACAGAAGCGGGCCAAGTGGTTGAAAGAGATATGGAGAAAGTACTTGATCGCGCTGACCGCGTTATATGCACAGCGATGACGTTAGGAAATGGAACATTTGACCGTGTGCTAACGAGAGTAAGGGAAAGAGGAATTCCGTTGACGGTTTACGCGCAAACAGGGAGTACGGTTGTTGCTCAATTTATGAATGAAGGTGTGTCTGAACTTGTAGCAGAACCTTTTCCATTTTCCCAATTTAGCGCATTAACATCACGCTTGTATCACTATACAACTAGAAAGGAGGTCGAAAACGGACATGCATCTCGAAGTGAATACTGAAAATTTCTTACATACAAACCCTGACTTATATATGGCCTTTCATTCAGACTCAGACCATCGGATGGGACAATTCATTCATAAATTATTAGATACGTATAAGGTTGGAAATCGGATATTGGATATTGGCTCTGGTCTTGGTCGAGAGGTGGCATATCTTCAACATGCAGGTTATGAAGCAACGGGGTTAGATAACTCGCGGGAAATGATTTCATGGGCAACAGAGCATTATCCTGATTCGACCTTTGTTTATGGAGAGCAATCAAACTTTTCACTTGATCAAACCTTTGATGCCATTGTTTGTGTAGGGAGCACGTTTTTATATAACCTTACAAATGAAGAGGCACGTGCGAGCTTGAAATGTTTCCGAAATCATCTGCGTAAAGGAGGAATTCTCTATCTTGACATGCGAAATGCGTCCTTTTTCCTCACGAAAGAAGGACAGAACTGGTTAACGGATGAGCTGGTTGATCATACTAGCTTCGAGGACAAAGTGGTTACGCTTAGGACAAAATTTAGCATTAACCTAGCCCGTCAGTTATTAGAGCGTGATTATTGCTGGACGGTACCAGGCTATGAGCCGGTTGTGGAGCGTTTACAGCACCGTTTGTATTTCCCACAAGAAATGGTCCATTATGTAACGTCTAGTGGTTTTCGTCTTATACAGCTGTTTGATCAACCAGAACCACATATTAGTAAATTTGATAAAGAAAAATCTTTAGATTTTAGCGATGATTTACAAGGAAGGCGTATGCAAATTATAGCGCAAGCGATATAGCAGAAAATACGGATGATGGAAGGTTTAAATCTGTTTTACGATGACGACCATTGTACGTTTCGAATTGTAAATATAATAAAGAGTTGAGGGGTCACATATGAAGAAGTCGATATTATTTATGTTCATAATAAGTATTTTTGGAATTTTAATAGGTTGTCAGAATGAAGATACTTCAGTAGAGCCTAATGACACAGAACAAGAACAAGAGGAAGAAGCAGGAGAGGTAGGAGAAGCAGAAGAGGAACTTGTTATTGTAGGTCAGGAGATTGCTGTAAGCCTTAATACAATGGAGCCGTTAACAGCAAGTTATCTGAGAAGTATAGGGGCAGCAGAAGCACTATTTGAAGTAAATGCCGATGGAGAGGTTGAACCTTCTCTTGCAAAAAGCATAACACAAATAGATGATACAACTTGGGAAATTGAACTTAGACCTGATGCCCAATTTTGGAGTGGTAAAGTCATAGATGCTCATGCTGTCATTGCTTCTTTGGAACGTTCAAAAGAAGAAGACCTACAGGCATTACCATTTCTAGAAGAGCTAGCATTTCATGAAGTGGATGAAACGACGATACGAGTAGAAACGCTTCGAGAACGAGTGCCAGTTCCGCTAAATTTATCTTATTACCAGACAGCTATACAAAATGTAGAAGCAGAACAAGATTCAATTGATACGATGGATCTAACTGGTATGTACAAAGTCGTCGAGTTTATCCCAAAACAAAAGATGGTTTTGGAAATAAACGAGAATTATTGGGGAGAGCAACCAACCATTAAGACGGTTATCCATAGAGAAATAAGTGATGAGCAGACGCGCTTAATGTCTGTATTAGAGGGTTCTAGTCATATAGGTTTGAATATCCCTGTGACGAGTCTCGATCAGTTGGAACAAAATGAAAACGTAGGAATTTCTGCTACTCCGGCAGCAAACACTCAAACGATTTATTTAAACTTAGATCAACCACAATTACAGGATGTGAAGGTAAGACAAGCATTATCTTGGGCCTTAAATCGGGAGGAATTGGTCATACTTGCTGCAGAAGGTCATAGTACACCTGTAACAACATGGTTGGGCTCTAATCCAGTCTTTGAAGAAGCAAAAAATGCTGTTTACGACAAGTTTGATGCAGATCAGGCGGCTCGACTGCTTGATGAGGCTGGATGGGAATTAGAATCAGATGGATTGAGGTACAAGGATGAACAGCTTTTGACTTTAAACTTAAGGACTTGGGGTGGTGACAAAGCCTTAGGAGAAGCCTTACAAAATCAATGGACGCAAGTTGGGATTCAAGTAGAGGTGCAACATGGTGATTATAGTTTAATTCAAACGGCACGTGAATCAGGTGAGTGGGATGCGACAATTGAAGCATGGAGTACGTTTGGCAGTCCTCTTTCCTTATTAGAAGGGCAGTTTTCTCCTGAAGGAAGTGCTAATTATGGTGGTTATGATGATCCAGAAACGAATGACTTACTAACACAATTAAGTGAAGCGAGTGATGATGAAGAAAGCCATGAATTGGCTTTAAAGGTAAATGAGAGAGTGGCTGAACAAGCAGCTGTGATTAGCTTATTTCCACGTCCACAAATTACGGCTGTTCATCATTCTGTTCATGGGTTTGAGGATCACTTTAGGCAGTTTGAACATATTGTCCATGCTGGCTTGTCATTGAAAGATGGAGAATAAAAGTAGGAGATTACATGTATAAGCAAATCGTACGTAAATGTGTGCAAGTAGTCATTACTTTATTTTGTGCGACATTGATTATATTTGCGTTAACCCATCTAGCACCGGGTGACCCTGTAAAACTGTTTTTGGGTCACCCAGGGGAGGTGGCTATGAATGATACAACAGCCTATGATGACAAAGTGCATGAGCTCCGTTCACAGCTCGGACTTGATCAACATATTGCCGTGCAATATGTCGAGTGGGTCAAACGTTTAATCCGCTTTGACCTAGGTACTTCCATCCATACAGGAAGATCGGTAAGCTCAGAAATAGCAGAAAGATTACCAGCCACGTTACTGCTATCGATCTGTGCTCTGTTTATTCAATTTGTATTGGGGATGCTGCTCGGTACATATTCAGCTATTAAAGCTGGGAAGACATACGATATGATCATTCGAATTATATGTGTGTTTTTAGCATCGACACCTGCTTTTGTCTTAGGGTTAGTGTTGATATTTCTATTTGCTGTCACGTTACAAGTGTACGAAATAAGTAGTGATGCGAGCTTAAGGAGGGTGTGGTTACCTGCATTGATTTTGGGGCTGATTGCTGCTCCGCAAATCATTAGGGTGACGAGAGCGAATATGCTGTCTGAACTAGGGCAAATCTATATTCTTTCAGCCATTTCAAAAGGCTTGCCCAAAAGACGAGTAGTCATTCATGCGATGAGGAATGTGATGCTTCCAATGATAACGATCATTGGTCTGTCATTTACGACACTTGTCAGTGGCGCGGTTGTCATTGAAAGTATATTCTCATGGCCGGGGGTTGGGAAGTATGCGCTAGATAGTGTGTTGCTCCATGACTATCCAGTTATTCATGGCTATGCTTTTGTCATGGTTGCGATTGTCATTGGTACGCATCTGTTTGTGGATTTGCTGTATGTCCTGTTTGATCCAAGGATGCGTAAAAGTAGAGAGACAGGGGTTGTCAGCAATGGGTAACATGAAATATCCGTTAAGCCTAATTTTTGGTATCGTATTACTCTCTATTCTCGTACTTCTGATCATAGGAGCACCGTTATTTACTGTCCATGATCCATTGGAACAACAAGTTTTAGAACGTTTAGTAAAACCGAGCCTTGAACATCCATTGGGGACGGATCGCTTCGGGAGAGACATTCTGTCAAGAACGTTATATGGTGGGAGAACGACGATTTTATTATCTCTACTTGCTCTTGGTTCCGCCGTCGTCATTGGTCTATTTGTGGGCTTGTTGGCGGGAATGTTTCATCGTACGCTGATCGACACTTTGTTAATGCGTGTGATTGATGTGCTATTAGCTTTTCCTTTCATGGTGCTTGCCATTGTTATTGCAGCTCTTTTTGGTACAAGTTTTATTCATCTTCTTGTGGCGGTTGTTTGTGTTTGGTGGGTTTCCTTTGCTCGTTTAACAAGAAGTGTCGTTTTAAAAGCAAAAAGTGATACATCGTTTGCTGCTGCAACGGTTCTAGGAGCAAAAAGTCATGTAATTATGGTACAAGAGTTGCTACCAAAGGCGTTGAGCCCTGTTCTTATTTTGGCCACTTTTGAGCTCAGCAGTCTGATTCTTTCCATTTCCGCCCTCTCTTTTTTAGGGTTAGGTTCTCAACCACCATCTCCTGAATGGGGGAGTATGCTAGCAGATGGCCGAGATCACTTTTTCCAAGCTCCACATATTTTGTTAGGCCCTGCTCTCTTTATTATCTTGACTGTTCTTGCTTTTAATTTAATTGGTGAAGGACTAAGAGATTGGCTTGATCCTTATGAAATAACTAAATTTTAGGAGGGGAGATAGTGACAAAAAGCACCAAAACGATTTTACAGGTGAATCAATTACACGTCAGATATCAGCAAAAACGTCAATCATTCTATGTTCTTCAAAACCTTACTTTTGACATAAAAGAGGGTGAAATTGTGACGTTGCTAGGCGAAAGTGGTTCTGGTAAATCGACGCTTGCAAAAGCTTTAACTGGGTTGCTTCCTCCTTCTGCTTATATCGATAACGGTACGTTGCAAATCGGTTCTTCGTTAAATATAGATCTTCGTCGTTCAGACATGGGATGGAACAACATTAGAGGTAAGGAAATCGGGATGATCTTTCAAGATGCACAGCAAGCCCTTAACCCTGTGTTAACTATTAGAGAACACTTTCGAGAATTGCTCCTCTATCATCAATTGGCGTCACCTGATGAAGTGATCACTGTCAGTACAAATTTACTAAACAAGCTTAATTTCACTCATGTACCAGACATTTTAAATTCGTATCCTCATGAGCTTAGTGGAGGAATGTGTCAGAGGATTTGTATTGCCCTCACTCTATGTCTCAAGCCAAAGGTTATGATCGCCGATGAACCGACATCGGCACTCGATACCGTGAATCAAAAGGAAGTCCTTCATTTACTTAAAAAAATGCAAGAAGAGTGGGGATTATCCGTTTTATTCATTACACACGATATTGCGGCGGCGAATGCCATCAGCCATCAAGTCATCGTTCTAAATAAAGGGGTGATTGTAGAAAAAGGTGATAGTAAGATGGTGTTGAATCATCCTCAATCACTTTATACGCGCCAATTACTCTCAGCTCGTTCTTTAATAGCTAATCATCATGGGAAATTCGAACGTTTGAAAAAGAGAGATCCTATTTTGGAAATCAAAGAAGTAGACAAGTCGTTTGATCAAAAGACACCTGTTTTAAGCAATGTAAACCTTACCTTACATCGCCATGAAATTTTAGGTATTTTAGGTCAAAGTGGTTGTGGGAAATCAACGTTAGCTAAATGTATTACAGGTTTAGAAAAAACGAATCAGGGTCAAATTTTATACAATGGAACAGACATTTGTCGACTGAAAGGGAAGGCAAAACGTGAAGTGTGTAAACATATTCAACTTGTCTTTCAAGATGCTAGAGCAAGCCTTAATCCAGGTCGAACAGCTTTACAGTTAGTACAGGAACCTCTTCGGTACTTTCATATTTGGAAAAGAAAGGAACGAGAGGATCTTGCAACATTTTACCTTAACCAAGTAGGTATTAGTGATGAAACACAAAATAGAAGACCCCCACAGCTCAGTACTGGTCAGTGCCAACGAGTCGCAATAGCACGAGCTCTCATACTCAAGCCAGACATTCTCATATGTGATGAGGCTGTATCCGCATTGGATATGACCGTCCAATCTCAAATATTATCCCTATTACAGCGTTTGCATAGCCAGTTTGGATTCTCCATTTTGATGATCTCACACGACATTCAAGTGCTACGGTATTTTTGTCATACTATTGCTGTGTTGCAAGATGGCCAATTTTCCAAAGTAAGTCCGGCAAATAGTTTAGCAGTTGAAAGTGAGCAATCGTCTACGCAACGATTGCTAAGCAGTGCATACGATTTGGAAGAAAGTTTAAAATGATAGGGGAGGAAAGGGAAATGTTTCCTACTATTTTGGATACAATCGGTAACACGCCAATTATTAGAATCGCTAATCTTAATCAACCGGATGAGGGACAAGTGCTGTTTAAATATGAGCGGTTTAATCCTGGAGGAAGTATTAAAGATCGATCTGCTATTTTTATGATTGAAGAAGCGGAAAAAAGGGGTTTATTAAAGCCAGGTGGGACCGTCATTGAATCATCTAGTGGAAACTTTGGAATTTCTCTAGCCATGATTGGTGCAGCGAAAGGTTATCGTGTAATCGCCATAGTCGACCCTAAAACAACAAGTTCGAACTTAGCCCTTTTGAAAAGTTTTGGAGCAGAAGTCATTGTTGTTAACGAAAAAGATGATTGTGGTAGTTATCATAAAACGAGAATTCTCCTTGCGAACAAACTCGCCAAGGAGATTAAAGATTCTTATCGTCCAGATCAATGTTTCAATCTTTTAAATCGTGAGGCTCATTATCAAAACACGGCACGTGAAATGATTGAACAGTGTGGAGGGAAGTTGACGACTTTTATTACAGCCGTTAGTACGGGAGGCCAGTTAGGTGGAATCTCAAAGTATCTCAAATCATTTTTACCTGAAGTACAAATTATCGGAGTCGATGCTATGGGGTCCATTATTTTTGGAGGGGAGCCTCATTCATATCGGATTCCTGGTGTAGGCCTTGGCTGGACACCTCATAATCTAAATTTGCAACATATAGATTGTGCCTATAAAATCCCCGATGAACAGGCTTTCCTCACCGCTCGAGCCTTTGCACGTTATGAGGGTATCCTAATGGGGCCTTCAAGTGGGGCATGTGCACTTGTTGCACTGAAAGTTGCTCAAAATCTTTCAGCGGAGGGCAGAGTTGTTTGTATGATTTCGGATGGTGGAGATCGATATATTCAAACGTTATTTAATGATGAATGGATGAAAGAGCAAGGGTTTTCCTTACAGGTTGATATTGGAACGATTCGTTTAATGGCAAAGCAGCTGCAACCGCTCAAGGTTTCAGTGCCTGATAATGACAATATGGGTTTAGATTTAATGAAATATTTAAACGTTCCAACGACCACGTTGCAGATGAATGAAGAGCTTGGTCAATAAAGTCATTGTTATAATCGAATACGAATAACAACGCACAGGTATTGACTTCTCTGTGCGTTGTATGCTTTATAAATCTGTATTTTAAAACGGATCGTAAAAACGTTACTGGCTTTGGCGGGTGATGGAGGAAATCTAACAAACGAACAAGCTAATTGAATAGAAGTGAAGTCTAAGAATGAAAGGAAATGTTTTTAGCAATTGAGAAGAAGTCGCTAGCTCTTGTGTGTGATATGCTAAAGAAAATATAAGAAGGGAGAAGATGATATGAAACAAACGCAAAATCATCTTCAATTACCAAATGTCGTATCACGAGACGAATGGCTTGTGGCTCGTAAGGAATTACTGGACAAAGAGAAGGAATTTACTAGAGCACGAGATGCGTTGAATGCCGAGCGCCGTAGAATGTCAATGGTTGAGCTTACTAAGGACTATGTCTTAGAAGGTCCGAACGGTAAGGTCGGTCTACTTGATTTGTTTGAAGGACGTCCTCAACTTATCGTGCATCACTTTATGTTTGATCCTGATTGGGAAGCAGGTTGTCCGGCTTGCTCATTAGCTGCGGATAACATCGGCCATCTTGCCCACCTGCATGCACGAAACACGTCACTGGCACTCATATCACGTGCTCCATTTCCAAAGCTTCAACGTTACAAGGAACGGATGGGTTGGAACATTCCTTGGTACTCGTCCTTCGAAAGTGACTTTAACTATGACTTTCATGTTACGTTGGACGAATCGGTTGCTCCGATCGAATATAACTATTTGACCAAGGACGAGCTTATTCAGAAGGGTGTTCCCATTGATTCTGGACAGTCAATGGAAGTGCCTGGTGTGAGTGCTTTTCTTCGTGATGGCCAAAAGGTTTATCACACATATACGACATACGCCCGTGGAACGGACCTAATAATTGGCACCTTCAACTACCTAGATTTAACAGCTCTTGGAAGACAGGAGGACTGGGAACAGCCACCTGGACGAAGTGACGGCAATGGCAAGACATGGCTTCGTCGTCATGATGAATATGAACACTCTATAGCTTCAAATGCCTGTTGTAATTCAGGAAAGGATAGCTTGTAATCAAGGTTGTTAAACAATTCCAATTAGTAGTAGCAAATAGATGTTCCGATCATTAGGGGCTCTAATACGTGCAAAAAATAGGACATAGTAAGAAATTATTTGATGGAATCAAAATCCAACACAAAATAAACTATCTTGGATTAAGCGAGGTTACAAGCCGTTGAATAGGCTAACGGATTGTAACACCGCCCACTGCTCGGGTCATGCAAAGGAGGAACATTTAATGCAAAACAATGAACATTCCATGGAACAGTTGTTTCAACCAATACAGATTCGTAACTTATCTCTTCGTAATCGTACTGTTATGGCACCAATGACAAGGGGGTTTTCTCCTGAAGGAGTACCTAATTCCGAAGTTGCTGCCTATTATCGGCGTCGTGCTGAAAACCAAGTAGGTTTAATTATAACGGAAGGGACAGCGATTAATCACCCTTCTGCGGTATCTGGAGCAAGTATACCGACCATCCATGGAAAAGCAGCATTAAACGGCTGGTCACAAGTCGTTAAAGAGGTTCATGAAGCCGGAGGGAAAATCATCGCACAACTTTGGCATGTTGGAATGGCACGAAAAATCGGAGACTTGCCTAATTCTGAAGCATTACCCATTGGTCCATCAGGTCTTAGTTTGGATGGTGAAAAGGTCACTGATCCTATGACAACAGAGGAAATTGATGATGTAATTGAGGCTTATGCTAATGCAGCAGCAGATGCGAAGCGTATCGGCTTTGATGGCATTGAAATTCATGGAGCTCATGGCTATTTGATTGATCAATTTTTTTGGAAGAAAACGAATAAAAGAACCGATCGTTATGGTGGAGATATCGTTGGACGTACTCGCTTTGCCGTTGAAATCGTTGAGGCATGTCGACAGGCGGTAGGAGTGGATTTTTCGATTGTGTTTCGTTTTTCACAATGGAAGATGAATAATTATAAAGCAAAACTTGCGGAAACTTCTGATCAGCTTGAAAGCTTTTTGATTCCTTTGGCAGAAGCAGGCGTAGATGTCTTTCATTGCTCAACACGTCATTTTTGGGAACCGGAATTTGAAGGGTCTGCCCTCAATTTAGCTGGCTGGACGAAGAGAATAACAGGTAAACCTACCATCACTGTCGGATCAGTCGGTCTCGATGGAGCATTCGTCAGCAATAATGGTATGGAAAATGCTAATACTTCCAATTTAGACAGATTGATTGAAAGGTTTGAAAATGAAGAGTTTGATCTAATAGCTATAGGTCGATCGCTTTTAATTGATCCTGCATGGGTAGTAAAAATACGTGAAAATCAAAAGGAGGAGCTAATTCCTTTTAATAAAGAGGCACTCCGAACATTATATTAATTCAAGGGTACAGCAAGATTCGGGATTTCAGAGGTCGCTATGGAAAACAAAGCATTGCACACCGTTTCCCCCTTTAGATAGGATTATCTAAAGGGGCGTTCCGTGTTTCTATTCAGAGAATCATTGTATTTAGTTTACGAATGATCGTTTCCTATTCTAATTTATCATGGTTCAACTGCTGCATATGTGTAATATATTCTCCGCTATAAGAGCCGCCTCCACCGTTACGAAACGTATAATCAAGGTTTATCGCTTCTCGGATACCATTGTAAGCCTGCCATTCGAATTGATAGTAATGGCTAGTAGGCAAGAACTCTGAATCAGACGGGTTTAGATCGAATGAACGGATGATTCCCTCCCACTTTTCTGGTAGTTCAACAAATCCGAAGCTTTCATTCTCTACCTCTATCGTATGTTTCACTTGTATTCTTGGCATATATACCTCTAATGGGTTCTCACTATTGGCATTGGCTACCGTGTAGCTTCGCTCAGATGTCAAATAGAAGTCCCATTCATGAATCTCATCACGAGGGTGGACATTCCAATAGATATAGGAGTTTCCATTATTGGTCACGATTTGAGGATCAGAGGCAGTACTCGTCCCTACACTTTGCCATTTTCCGAATCTCCATACCCAAATACTTGAACTATACGAATTCTCCGTTGATAAAAATGGGACAAAGTAGGTTTTTTCATCTAGCTGGACAATGTCTAGAATTTCTTCGTCTAGTGTTCCATGCGTTATCTCTTCTAGGAGCTCTTCTTCTGTATAAAAGTCGTTTGGGATCATGAATCGATAAAAAGCATAAGTGCTTACCGTGATAAGTCCAAAGGTGATAAATAGAAGGACGATCGTCTTTTTACTCATTCTTCATTCCCCCTTTCTTCTAGGAAGGAAGCCGTGTCAGAGCGAAAGTAGTATTGGTGATCTTTTGTGGTAATAAGTAAACCTTTTCCATCCGATTCCACATAAATTCGAACTTCTTTTCCTGCTTGTGCCCCCACACCCGTTAACAGATACGGAAACTTTTCTTGTACGCTCTCTGGATTGATGTACTCTTCGGACGGCCGCTTTTGCTCCCTAATATCTTCATACCACTGTACGGCGTCCAAATGTTCACGCTCGAAGGAAAATAAGGATTCTTCAAGCTGTGTAACGTTCATGCCCACTTCTTGACCTGATGGATGTATAGATAACAATTCGGCTTCCGATAGATCAGCAAGATATGTTTTCACGTCATCTATCGGATAAAGCACACCTGTTAATAAGATAGCGAGTATAGCCGTTCCCAAAAAGATATAGTTCCCAAAAAAGCCGATCCACGCATACTTTCGATAAGCTTCCCAGCGCTTTTTTCCCTGTAGCACGCCATATAAAATCAAGACCCCAAGAGGAAGGATCGCTATAGAGAATAGCTCGGAGAATAAAGTAAGATTAATAGAAAAAGAAAAAAGCCCAATTAATACAGCTATTATTATTTTCCATAGCTTTGGTCGTTCATCACTATTTTGTGTATTGTAGGTGCCTCTTATTAGAACGGCAAGGATCACCCACGCAAGAATGGTACTTGCTACCCCAATCATATTCATCTCAAAGTTCCAATTAATCACTAATCATTACACCCCAATTGTTATATGAAATCTTACTATTATTCTACTTCATTATATCAGTTATGTTTATTTACATATTTAAAATTTAACCGAAAATGAATAGGTTTTCAAAATTGTGTAAAGGCTCTATTACGGTCACACTTTTCTGGAGACGGAGATGACAGTACAAAATTAATTACTTATTGATCTTAAGGGGGTTCGTCAGTAAGTGTTGATAATCGAGAGTGGTAGACTTATACTTTTAATTGAACAAAGGTCAATTAAATTGGAGCGGTTGAATAAGCGGAATTGTTTTACAGTTTAGTTGAGGGAGATTTTGGAATCTTTAATAAAACGTTGGATACATTTATAAAAGTGAATATGGAAATTGAAATTAAACTGAAGAGGATTTTGTTAAGCTATATTGAATTTGATATCAAACACCCAAACCATTATTAAATTATGTTCCTGTTACAAGATGATGACTGATAAAGCGAACTTCGATAAGAACCAAACTTGACATATGGCACTGTGTCGAAGTAAAGTGACCCCGATGATTATTTGGTCATTGTTCTTGTCTTTACACGGTTTTGTTGTACATTACTGTGGACAACCTGAACAAACATATGATGATGTGAAAGGAATAGCAGATTCACATGTCAGGTTTTTGGTGAAGGGGCTGTAGTAAATTTAATTGACCGATGTTCAATAAAAGGGAGGATATCAAATGAAAAGTGCGATGATTTTACGAATTGAGGGGATTATGGCTCTAGTGTTGAGTGTTTATTTTTACTTTGTCATTCTACAATTTAGTTGGATTGTGTTTGTCATCTTCTTATTAGCACCTGATTTATCAATGATTGGTTATTTGAAAAATAACAAGGTTGGATCGGTGTGGTACAACCTATTCCATACCTATAGTATACCAATGTTAATCATAATCTGTAGTGTGCTGATGGATAGTCATATTTTATTAATGATAAGTTTGATTTGGGTTGCTCATATTGGAATGGATAGAATGTTTGGTTATGGATTGAAGTATCCGACAAAGTTTCAAGATACTCATTTGGATCGTCTCTGAGCTTGTAGGTTAAATAGACTCCCTTGTTATCTAAGTATCATAAAGGGAGTCTCCCGCCAGTCTTTTGAAAGAGGACTGGGAAATTTCGATTTTTACTTTTTGGTGCCCTTTGAGGAATGAGTGAAACCGTTGCCTGTTTTGAAAAGATTGATATAAGTGGATTTTTCGTAGCAATCGATTTTTCCAAAAACAGAACAAAGCATCACGTTTCAAGTCTAAAAAGAACAAGGTTCAATCGTACTTATAAAACAAGCTCTGAAATTCCCCAATGATATAGGAATCTCAGAGTTTGATATGTCTATTCTGTTTTAGTCCGGGTGTTACGTCAAAATGTAATATAAGATTATTCTACATAGCCATCTAGAAATTTACTTGCTTCACTATTAAACTTCCATATTATTCCAAATTTATCGACTAACATTCCAAAACTTGCTGACCATGGCGTAGAAGATATCGGCATGATCACAGTACCACCTTCTGAAAGCCCTTCAAAACATTGTTTATTCATTTCGGGATCAGCATCAATAATACTGATTAGGACGGTATTCCCATTTGTAATTTCACCTGTCGTAGCTTGCATAAAAGACGGAACATCAGAGATCATTAAAATATTCCCTGAAAACTCAATACGAGATTCCATAATCATGTTTTGTTCCTCTTCTGTTAATGGGGCATTTGGATCTTGGCCAAAATCACCAAATCTCACCATTTTCACACTAGTTGCTGATAATGCCTTTTCATAAAAGGCCAACGCTTCTTCTGCTCTTCCATCAAATTGTAGATAAGTTATTACTTTCATATTTTATTCCTCCTTTTCATATTTGAAGTATAATAGGGCATAGGCGACATATGTATGTCGTATATTGGAGGGAAATATGAAAAAAATTGAGCGACTTATCTCGATAGTGATGATTTTGTTACAAAAAGAAGTAGTTTCGGCAACAGAATTCAGCCGACTTTTTCATGTGACGAAGCGAACGATTCAACGTGATATAGAAACATTAAGTTATGCAAACATCCCTATTTATGCGGAATATGGTGCTGAAGGGGGATATGCGCTAATGGAAGAGTATAAATTCGATAAACGATTACTAAATCACAACGATATTGAAAATATACTTATAGCTTTAGGTGGCTTTGAGGGATTGATTACCAATCAAGAGATTCAAACGACTATTCAAAAAATCAAGGGAATGACCAGCGCAGATATTTCTCCAATACTTGATTTAACTTTCTATGATTGGCCGGGAAGAAGCCAAATCAGCGAAGAAATTTTATTTATCAGGCAAGCAATTGAGAACAATTGGTTATTAAAATTTGAATATGTGGATCAAATAGGAAACAAAACGTATAGACTCGTAGAACCCTATAAGGTACATTTTAGGGAGATGCATTGGTATCTTTTTGGTTATAGTTTAGAACGGAAAGACTATCGAACATTTAAGTTGACGAGGATATTAAATATCCAAAAAGACGGTTTTTTTGTTCCAAGGACTAATCAGGAATTTCAACATGAAAAACAATACAATGAACAAAAAAAGTTGGTTAATGTACATCTATCGATAGATGTTGCTGTAAGGGATCAATTTATCGAAAGATACGGGGAAAATGCCGTTATAAAAGAAACTGCTAGAAGTTACCTTGCCACAATTGAATTGCCTGAGAATCAATATGCCTATCAATTTCTAGCCGGATTTGGTAATAAAGTTAAGATTATAAAGCCAAAAGGTTTTGTTGCGAAATATGTAAACTTTTTGGAGGGAGCAGTGAAACTTTACAAATAAAGTGTTCATAGGTGGTCCTAGGAAGATGTGGAAAAGTGCAAAGTCTGTCCTTTTAAAGAAGGGTGTTACAAAGAAGGAGCCAAATCCAAAACCTACTCGGTATCGATTAAATCCAGTGAGCACTTGGAAATCCAATTCCTCGGGTCTATTTGGAATGGAAATTCAAGGAGCAACTACGATATTTGTGGTCAACCTCAAACGAATTCGAATTTTGGAGATGGTCTTCCTGTTCATGTCTTGAAAGCCTTGTATGACGTAAAATTGACAATCACACTTTTTCAGCTATCATGTTCATTTTCGATACTTAATGAATAACCATATATTTGATTATTACTTTTAACTAAATATCCACTTGGTTGAAAATCAATGGTTAGTTTATCTTCTAGGAACATTAAAGTGGATCGTTCTGTATAAATAGGAATCCAATTCGTTGATATGTTTACATAGCTAGAGGGTATAGTCTTAGTCAACTGTAAGTGAATAGTACCATCAAGTGGGCTGCCACATCCGCCAACTTCATAGATGATACATATATAATTCGAGTATGATTTTTCTAATAAGTTATGAATGGCTTCTTCTGTAAAGTGAATGTTCATTTTTTCATCCTCTTTCATTTTGGATTATATGGAGAGTACTCTAAAAAATCCCATTGATACTTTAGAGCATGCTTTTTCTCTATTACACCTGTTATGACGTACTCTATTAACCTTTTTGCTCCAGGATATTTTAGTTTTTCATCCTCCGTTAGATTCCAGATGATTTTTGAGCTTCCAGTTAGTTGTAACGTATGCCCTTCCTGAAAATTTGTAAATAATAACCCGGTTTTGGCATTCTCAATCATATTACCTAGTGTGTTAAACATCATATTACCAACGTAATCAGGATAGATTAGTGTCGTTTCATCTATGACTCGAATAAAGCCTGCTTGGCCGCCTCTGTGAGAAACATCTGTTTTTCCTAACGAATTTGAACTTGAGATAAAAAATGTATCCGACCGCTCTATCCATGATCTTTGGTATTTATTTAAATTCATACTGTGTAAGGTTTCCAATTTTTTTGTTTCATTTATATTATTTAATTTTATATGTCTTGATTGAATGTATTTAGGGCAGTTACCATATATCTGCTCTGTTTTAACTTCTATCGTTTCTTCATCAAGAATAGTCGCAACACCATTGATTCTAATACGAATCCTTGTTGAAAATTCAATGACAATCATTCCAACATTTAGATTAGACTTTAGGTTTGTTAACAATACATCATTGCTTTTTTCCATCATATGAATCTTTATCGTTCTATTATTAATCACTCGAATGAACCCACGGTCACCACAAATGAGTGAACTCCATAATCCTCCCTTTGCATCAGTAGAGCCAATGATAATGACGGACTGTGATTCGATAAAAAATTGATAAGACTCGTCAATAAATGGCTGAATCATTTGTCCGACTAAATTTGCTTTATTGATGACGCCAATCTTAGATTGAACTTTACGTTCTCCTGAATGAAATATTTCCATATTGTGTAACACTCCACTCCTACCGTTAATGAAATTTGTTTCCATATATCACGTCAGCACTTGTATATTTAACCGTTAAATTATATGTTTAGTGGTTAATAATATATAACACTTAGTATTAACCTGTCAATAATGATATAATGGGTTAATGTGAATTTTATTAACTTGCAAGGGGGACAAACGTGAGTCATGACAACCAATTCCCGCTTATAACAGGGGAAATTTCGCTAGATTTAGTTAATACGGAAATGATTCGATACGGAAAGAAACATGATTTGCTTGCTTCTGGAGAGGATCTTATTGCGTGGGTGGTTGCTTTACAAAAGCAACAAGCTTTACATGATAGACAGTTCTCGGGAGAAGTGTATGAATGGGCTGATGAAGCATTACCTCTTTTAAAGAAACTCCGTGTACATCTTCGACAAGGTTATGAACAATTGGCTGATGATACATCGCTTCCTCGTGAGTGGATGAATCATCTTGAGCTTTTAATCGATAAAGCCCCTTTTACTTATCGTTTAGTCAATGGAGCATTGCTAGCTGTGCCGAGTGGGAAGTCGACTGATGCCCTTATAGCATTGGTAGCTTTAAATGCAATGAATCTTTTTGTCACTAATGAACTAAGTCATATTCATCGATGTGCGAATAAGGATTGTACTCTATTATTTATCGACAAGAGTGGAAGACGTAAATGGTGTTCAATGAAAATTTGCGGAAATCGGAAAAAAGTAACGCGTCATTTACGTCGTAAAGAACAGGAGCAACAGAAGTAGCTGTGGACTTCCGGCTTATTTTAATAAAATAAGAAAAGAAGGAAAGTAATTAGATGATAGATAAACAAAACAAACCGTATTACAAAAGGACTTGGTTTCGAGTGGGCCTAAGCTTGACTCTTATCGCTTCCTTATCGTTAAGAGTCTATTTCGAAACGAATACCATTAAGGTAAATAAAGTGCAATTACAAAGTAATAAGCTCCCTGAAGAATTTCAGCTCAATGTTGTACAGCTGACAGACTTGCATAATAAAGTATTTCCAGATCAAAATCAGAAGCTATTGGAAGCGATTGAACAAGCTGAGGCAGATTTCATCGTAATTACGGGCGATTGGATTGACCGAAAGACCGTAGACACGAGTCATGCCTTAACACTCGTCGATCAAATTAAAGCTATCCATGATCATGTCTATTATGTAACAGGAAACCATGAATGGGAGAACGCTTTGTTCAGTCGTTTCATGGATGACTTGGCAAAGCGCGGCGTGATCATCCTGCACAATCAACATGTCACACTGTCCTTTCGAGGAGTTGATATTCAGTTAGTAGGAATTGATGATGCCTCGACAAATCATGAAAATCTAGTAACGGCATTCGAGAGCATTGATGAGAATCTTTATACGATTTTACTTTCTCATAGCCCAGTCGTAACAAAAAGATACCCAAACGTTTCAGCTGACTTGGTCCTTAGTGGTCATACTCATGGGGGACAGGTTCGCTTCCCATTAATAGGAGCGTTAATTGCACCTGATGATGGGTTGCTTCCTACACTAGACAAAGGGACATTCCCATTAGGTAATGATAGGTATTTATATATTGATAGTGGTCTAGGTACTACGGGCGCTCCACTGCGACTGCTTAATCAGAGTCAAATTAGCTTAATTGAGATTTATCCATTTCACGATTAAATGGGAAGAATTGAATTATTAGATCAATACTCTATAAACCCCTTCAATTAAGCAATTGAAGAAATCTTCAGTAGACATAAGTGATACTTGTAATCAAGGTTGTTAAACAATACTAATTAAAGGAGAAGCTAATTCCTGTTAATTATGATGCCCCTTCAAATAGTACTGAAAGGGCATATCTTTGGTTTTAAAATCAATTTGTCAACGGGAAATTTAAGCCCGCTTGCATGTATTGAGTACTATCTCCTCAACCTCTTGCAAATACTGTTCCCTTGCTTCTGTACTTACGTGGTGTACGGCGGGAAAAATTTTATGCTCCAACACTTCCAAGTCGCAGTACTGTAATATACCGTTACCAATAGTTATGTTCATTGCTGATATCATATCTCTGGCAACTAATGCCTCTAACGGATCAGAGGCCGTTTGAAATACAAGTGCCTTCCTTCCCCCTAGTAAGCCCTCTGGACCGTTCTCAGTGTAACGAAACGCGAAGCCTGTTGAAAAAACCCGGTCAACATACCCTTTTAAGAGAGCAGGCATGGAATACCACCACGTTGGATACACAAAATATAAGTGATCAGCCCATGAAATGTAGTTATGCTCCTCTTGAATGTCAGCAGGATATTCCCCTTGAAAAAACAACTGAAGATCTTCTTGTGACAAGACAGAATTAAACATCATGTCATATAGATTTCGCACTTTAATATCATGCCCTTTGCCTTTCAAGGTTTTTTCTATCTTATTTTTGATTGCACCATTAAAACTATCTTTGCTTGGATGAGCATAAATAATTAAGTTCTTCATCAAATTCCTCCTCGTAGTACACACCATGAGTTGAATGAATATAGTAGCCGGCCGGCTGTTCATTCAATGTACACTGTGCTATAATGTAACTGTATGGTTACATTAAATGATTATATGTAACCTTATAGTTACATGTCAAGTCATTTTAAAAAAGTGCCATTCTAGTGTAATGGGAGTGACATTGAATGTTGACTAAACAGCACATTTTAAAAGGTAATATCAGTCCTTTCTCCGAGCGGGAATTAGCAGACATTGCGAAACGACTTTACTCGTTTGATAAAAGAAGCAGGAAGGGGCTTGGACGATCAAATTATTGCAGATGTTAGAGAAGGTGTCAGGTGAAAAGGCAGCAAATCTTAAGGCGACGATGAACTGGGAGAATAAAGAAATCCTTAAAAGACAGGTACGTAATCTGAAAGAACTCGGCTTCACAATCAGTCTCGGAATAGGTTGCAATTTATCGCCGAGAGAAAAAGCCTTTCTGAAGCATGAAAACGCTAGAGATAAAGGATAATGAAATATGAAATATGAACATATTGAAAATTTGATTTTTAAAGCTCTCGCTGATCCGAACAGGCGTCTACTGCTTGATATTCTTTTTGATACGGACGGCCTTACATTAAACAGTTTATGTACGCATCTTGATATGTCCCGTATTGGAGTCATGAAGCACCTAAAAATTTTGGAAGAAGCAGGAGTTATTACAACGAGAAAAGTTGGTAGAGAAAAGCTGCACTACTTAAACCCAGTACCGATCCATCAAATTCATAACAGATGGGTCAGTAAATTTGCTGAACCGTGGGTGTCTGGTTTAGCTTCATTCAAAAATTCACTGGAGCGTGATTTTACTGTGGGAGAAAAGCCTAAGCATGTTTATCAAATATTGATTAAAACAAATCGAGAACAACTGTGGAACGCACTGACTGATCCGAAGATGACGAGCCAGTTTTGGTATAACTGCTACATTTATTCGGACTGGAAAGAAGGCTCAACGTATACATTGACGAATGAGACAGGAGATGTCCAGGCTCAGGGCTACGTGCTGGAATGTGTGCCGTTAAATCGGTTGGTCGTCACATGGGAGTGGTTTGTCTTTGAGGAGACAAGTCAGGAAAAAGCTTCCCGAATTACTTGGGAAATTGAAGAACATCCGAATTTAACCGACGTGTGCGTGTTGTCTGTGGTTCATGATCAGTTTGGTGGGGCTCCAAATACGTACCGCATCATAGAAAGCGGATGGCCAACTGTGCTCTCAGGCCTTAAAACACTGTTGGAGACCGGGGAGCCTCTAGGGCGTTAATATCTCTTCGGGCATGTTAATAGAAGTGTTGTAAGCGAGAAACTAAGCTTTTTACAGTATGGCTGACTTACTATGGATAAAATATCGAGCCCTGAAAGTCTTGTTGTAGTATGATTACCGTAATATAAGTTCTACTAACTCAAGAGCATAAAAATTAAAAGGTGCATTATGGGAATACCGTCCGACGTCAGGGAAATGTGGATGTTCAACGCTAAGCCCATTTTCCTTCATGGTTCCCCCGAGCCAATATTGAAAAAGCGAATAATCCAATTCCACGTAAAAGCAGTGAAGGAATCGGATTATTCGCTTTATAAAAGGGTAAAATACTTATGGCAATGGGAAAAAATAGAGATCATAAATGAGATCCGCCCGTAGCATCGAGCATTTGTGCCGTGACCCATCGTCCGTCGAAAGACGCGAGAAATGCAACGATGTCAGCAATATCTGAAGGTTCCCCGACTCTCCCTAGTGCAGACATTTCACTCGCATACTTTTGTCCATCGGGAGTATGCAGCCATGAAGCGTTAGCGTCTGTATCGACAATGCCAGGAAGAACCGCATTCACTGTAATGCCTCGTGGTCCAAGTAGTTTTGCAAGGTGAAGTGTGAATGTATTGATTGCCCCTTTGGTAAGGTTATAAGCCATAATATGTGGATAGGCAATCCGTGTCACACCAGACGATATATTTATGATTCGTCCTTCATCACGTAGACGAGATAGTGATTTTTGCACTAGAAAAAAAGGTGATTTGACGTTGACGATAAATATTTCGTCAAAGGAATCCTCTGTTGTTTCTTCAATGGTTTCTGAAGTGCCGATTCCAGCATTGTTGATCAAAATATCAAATTGGTTGCTACCCGTTCGTTGATTGAGTTGTTCATCCAACGATTGAATCAATTCTTCTACACCTGCAACCGAGTTAAGACTTGCACCTACAGCAAATGCTTGACCCCCATTCGCTTCGATGGTACTAACGACTTCCTCCGCTGCGGCAAAACGACTACCGTAATGGACCGCAACCAACGCTCCTTCTTCTGCTAGCCGTAACGCAATTCCACGGCCAATTCCTCGACTTCCACCTGTCACTAAAGCAACTTTTCCTACTAAACGATTCATACTTTTCACTCCTTGTTGATCGATTACTATCACTTTACACACTCCACCATAGGGGAGAGTCAACACATAAGCATAAAAAAATCTTTCATCATTTCCTTTTGTATGGAATGATGAAAGATTTAGCTGTTTAAACATGTTCAACCGGTACGAGCAATTCAGCCATTCGAAGCTTCCCGTACAGATCTTTATCCGCTGTCAGGTAGATTTCTCGGATCGGATCCATTTCACTTGGCCGATACCCATTGGATGATATCCATGCTGCTACTTCAGCTAAAGCTGGACAAGAAGAGTGATATGGATCACACCGATGGACAAGCGAAGCAACATTTTTTAACTCAGGCCAGATATGGACGTTCACTCTGTTACTACTTGGAATATTCTTTGCAATTGGTAAAGCGACCTCTACATCGATCGAATTCTCTTCGTGGTCGTTGTTGTGCCATTGAATGTTTAAAGGGCGGTTTTCGTCCTCACCATGCAAACGTACATATTGTTTGATTTCGTCCAATAGTAGACATAAGTGTGTTCGAGGGATGATATCACGAATCGATGCAACGAACTGAGGCTTTACATCTCGTAGTACGATCGAAAAAGGCGATAATTGATTGTCCAAATCTTTAACACTCTCTAACCCTGAATGGATCTCCTTTAATTGGCGCTGTGCTTCCTCAATGGAATGCTGGAGCTCTAGTTGTTTTAAGGTAAAGGATTTTTCTACATCGACAGGCGTTAAATTTTCAGCTAATAATAACCTAATCTCTTCTAGAGTAAAACCTTGGTTCTTTAAAGAAATGATACGTTGTATGGTCAACAGTTGTTCCGCTGAATAATATCGATAGCCGGAAAATTTATCGATCGTGGCTGGTGTCAACAACCCCCGTTTATCGTAATAACGTAATGTTTTAATAGAAACTCCACTTAATTTAGAAAATGCACCGATTTTAAACATCCCTAAGTCCACTCCTTTCTTATTTCGTTTACTTATTAATTAAGAGTTAGTTTTGTATGAGACCCTCTTCCACCATCATATCCAGCTTTATATCCTATATCAATTATCCAAACCGCTCGACAACGACAAGTTTGAAACCAATCACATTTGAATAGCTCGAAATGAACATTTTTTAACGAATGAGTACCATTGACTCGCATTCGTACGATGAACAGTACTATGTACGAAAAAAATAAGTACTTTTTTATCATGATTATTCATGAAATAATCGCTGTATTAATAAAACATACAAAAGGATGATGAAGATGAAAATACTTGTTATTGTTGCCCACCCAGATTTGGAGAAATCAAGAGGAAACCGTGCCTTTATGGATCAGCTGAGGCAGCATGAGACTATTACCGTAAGAGATCTATATCAAAATTATCCGAACTGGGAGATTGATATTGAACAAGAGCATGAATTATTGGTGCAGTATGACCGCATTGTTTTTCAGTTTCCGTTCTATTGGTACAGCTGCCCACCCTTATTGAAAAAATGGTTTGACGATGTCCTCACTTACGGATGGGCATTTGGAACTGAAGGCAACCAGCTAAAAGGTAAAGAGTTTATTGTGGCTATTACAGCAGGCGGGTCCGAGAATGCTTACCGTTCCGGTGGTGATGATTGGTTTACGATCAGTGAATATTTACGTCCCATCCAAGCAACCATTCTTCGTTGTAAAGGAACGTATTTACCAGCGTTTATTACGTACAACACAGATGCAGGTACAGACGACTACTTGGTTGCCCAAGCAAGTCAATATATTGATCATATTTCTAGTTTACAAAAAGACCTTATTATGTAATTCTGAAAGAAAAAAGTAAGGAGTTGCTGGTGATCAAAAATCGAAAATACCCGATTGAAGTAACACTCGGTACCATCGGTGGAAAATGGAAGCCTTTAATTTTATTTATCCTTTCGGATGAGGGAACAAAGCGGTTTGGTGAGCTGAGAAAACAACTGGCTGGCATTACACAGGGGATGCTAACCAACCAGCTTCGAGAGTTGGAACAAGATGGGATCATTCATCGTGAGGTATATAAAGAGGTCCCGCCGAAAGTAGAGTACTCTCTGACCTCATATGGGAAGTCACTAGAGACAATTCTGAATGAGATGTGCAAGTGGGGAGCACAACACGAACAGCAGAAATTCCTGAGGACGGAAAATTGACCCTGCTGCAGGAATTGGGACAAGAACCAGCACACATTAATATTCACAGGATACATTGAAATAACGTTTGATCGTTTTCCCCCTTTGGTTAATTGTCTGAAGGGGTGTATTTATGCAGTGAATGATCAAAGTTACTGAAACAGCAATCGAAAAGAAGTGATACAAAGAGGGCTATGATATATTTGAAGAGGAAAATTATCTTTATGGAGGGAGTGGATTTATAATGGGAAATTCAAATCAAAAAATAACGACGTTTTTAACTTTTGAAGGAAGTGCTGAAGAAGCAATGAATTTGTACGTTTCTTTGTTTGACGATTCAGAAATCACTAGTATTGTTCGATACGGGGCGAATGAAGTCGGCAAAGAGGGAAGCGTGCAGCATGCTACATTTTCAATAAATGGACAAGAGTTTATGTGTATAGACAGTAGTGTTAAGCATGAATGGACATTTACTCCCGGAGTATCATTGTTTGTAGCATGTAAAACTGAACAAGAAATTGATCGACTCTTTGAAAAGTTATCACAGGATGGTTTCGTGCACATGCCATTATCTAATTATGGTTTTAGTGAAAAATTTGGGTGGATTGATGATAAGTATGGTGTGTCGTGGCAATTAAACCTTGCAAATAGCTAACTGTTTAGCCTTACCGTGCGATCGTTGCTGGCTACTCAAATAATTAAAGGAATGTCATCCTTTCGTTATTTAATAAGTGAAAAGGATGCCATTTCTTTAGTGTGCCGTGAAGTTTCGAAATCGTGTTGCTCGTAAACAATCGGCGCCATATAAGTTGTATCATTAGTTTTTGAAAAAGTATAGGTTAAAAACTTTCATAAAAAATTAAATTAATGCAGGAATTTCCACTAGCGAAATTGAAGAGTCTTTTTGTAAGCGTTATCAAAAGGAGGTATAGGAATGATTTCAAAACAGGATCGTCTAGTTAGAAGGTTGTTCTTTTCTACATTATTAGTATTTTTCTTTATGATCTTAGCTCATGATGACAGCTATGCAGAAGAGGTGGTGAATGCAAGGGATTTTGGTATGACGCCTGGAGTTGAGACATCGCAAACCGAGGCACTGCATGCGGCCATGCGTTATTTTTATGACAGAGGGGTGGAAGGAACGGTTTATATTCCTGCTGGAACGTATGCTGTAGATGAAGCGGTTAGATTCCATCAAGGAGTGAATTTGATTGGTGATGGTATTGGGGAAACCGTTTTAAAGAAGACTGGTACTAGGAATAATTATGTTGTCGGTAATCCGATCATGAGAAGTGGTAATCACCTTAATGTCACCGTATCTCATTTGACGATCGATGGCGATCGCGGAAATCGAGCGAATCAAGGACTAGGGCAAATTGGCGGGATGAATATTGATGCGGATGTCAGTCATTTAACGATTGAGAACGTTGAAGTTCGAGACGTGACCATTGGCTTACTCTTAAGACGATTGAAAAATTCTACAATTAGTGACAGTATTATTGATCAATCAAGTGGGCATGGGATAGCCTTTGGAAGTGAAAGCCACGCTGTGGGCGATGTTCATAGTAATCTCATTACACGCAATAAGATTACAAATTCCATTGGTGGTAGTGGCATTAATTTATCACGAGCTACGTATACAACGGTTACTTATAATCAAGTGATCAATGATGTACAGCAAGGCGATAGTTATGGAGGTATAAGAATTCCAAATAATGGTGCCTATAATACAGTAGAACATAATGTGATAGAAAATTATCCAAGAGGCATTTTTGTTTTAAGTGGTGCTCATCATAATACAATTGCGAGCAATACCGTTATAAATTCACGTATACACGGGGTATTAATTCAATCGGATCACAATATTCTAAGTGATAATGTGATTCAGCAATTAGACCCAAGCTTAAACATTGAATCGATTATTCGTTTAGCTCCAGGTAGCCAAAACCAAATTTCAGATAATAAAATCGAGACATTTTCAAGCTTTAGTAATCCTGGTATTCGATTAACAGGTTCATCGAATCAAAATACGATTAGTGGTAATCAAGTAGATACGTCTGGGACGGCTGTTAGTATCGAAGGGGGAAGCGGTAATACAAATACGAATAATGTGAGAGTAACAAACCCTATTCAATTTGATGCCCAGGCGAGTTATGAGCTTGTTAATCGAAATAGTGGCAAGCTATTAGAGGTTGAAAGTGCCGGGACGGAACCTGGTGATAATGTTCAACAATGGGAGCGTAATTTTCACCCTTGCCAACGGTGGACAATCATTCAAAATAGTGAGGGTTATTATGAGATTATCAATCGTAATAGCAATCAGGCATTGGAGGTCTTTGACTGGTCGTCATCAAATGGGGGGAATGTTGTGCAATGGACTCACTTAGGTGGGCATAATCAACAATGGACAATTGAACGAACGAGCGATGGCTATTATACGCTAGTCAACCGCTATAGCGGAAAAGCGTTAGATGCGTACAATCGATCTTTACTCAATGGTGGTAATATTGTTCAATGGGATTTGAATAACGATTTTAATCAACAATGGAATATCATAAAAGTGGATTAAACATAAAGAAGCAGGTCGATCTGACCTGCTTCTTTATACTATTTTTTTGTCAATATGGGACTAGGTTATGCTGATTGTTTGAAAAACATTAGAAAGAAACCTCTCTATAAAGAAAGTGACAATTATCACTAACAAATATTCGTGCATCGATGTAATGTACACAATATAACTCATGCCGAAAGGAGTGTTAGTGATTCTATGAAACGAAGTAAATTTGACAGTCGATTGATCATATTTTTTTGCATGATAACACTAGGAGGCTTTACCATTTCCCATATTGAGTCTATTAGTGGACGGTATGAGGTAATGGAAGTGCGAGCCTTGTTAATGAGTATTACCCTCGTATTGATTTTACTATTTTTAAAATTGAAGTCGAATAAGGTTGAAGAATGGAGTTTATTCTACAGAGGGCGATTAACTATAGTGGTTTCTTCAATAACTCTTGGTTTTTTCGCTTGGCTTTTACCGACAATAGTTGTCATTGGAGGCTCAATAGCATTAGGTTGGGCAACAATAGAGATGGAAGTGTCGATAACAGAGATATTATTCCAAGCGCTCCCTATTCTCCCGCTTATGCTTTTGGCCTATATTTTACCAGAGGAATGGGCTTTCAGGGGCTATATCTATCGAATACTGGTAAAAAGAAGGTCGATGTGGGTAAGTATTTTTATACAGGCGCTATTATTTGCTGTATGGGGACTGCTCGCCAATGGTCAATTAGAAGGTTTCATTGCATTCTTGGGATTTGGTTTGTTTCTTGGGTTGTTGTGTCATATGACAAATACAATCTGGCTTGGTGTTGGGTTACGACTAGCTGCAGCAACGGTGCCTTTACTACTTCATACAATAAATTATGAGATCATTTACATGGAGGGCTTACTTAACTTTTTACTAGGAATTCTAACAATAGTAGTAGCTTATTTAATTATGATAAACGTTAAACGGCAACAACCTAACGAAGTTTTGAATAACTTAAAAAAAGAACATCCTAACATAGGATCAGAAAATAGCAAAAACTTAGCACAAAGAGGAATTATTTATGATGTTGGTTCAAGCTATGCTCCTGGGCAGTCTTCAAAGGAAATATGGAAAAGTGAAGCTGTGAAGGATGATCTACAAATCATTCGCGAATCCCTTCACTGCAATGCAATAACCATAATGGGAGATAATCTTGAACGTTTGGAGGAAGCTACTCACTACGCTTTAGAACACGATTTATTTGTATGGCTGCATCCTACTTCTTTTGGATCTAATCCTCAAGAAATGCTTTTACAACTTAAAAACGGTGCAATTTTAGCCGAAAAAATAAGGGAGAAACACCCAGACAAAATTGGATTGAAAGTTGGTTTAGAGCTGAGTGTATTTACTTCAGGAAGTATCCCTGGCAAAGATTTTGGGCAGCGAGCACAAAATTTAAAAGGGTTCGGACTTCTCTTACCGTTGTTTAATAGCCGACTTAATGCGTTACTAAAACAAGCAGTAGCAGTGACACGGGATCATTATAGAGGGGGGATTATCTATGGAGCTGGGTCATGGGAGGAAGTTAATTGGGACTTGTTTGATTTTATAGGAGTAAATTATTATTTAGATTCGTCAACTGCGACAAATTATGTCGAAGGGTTACGCCGTTACCAACAATTTAATAAACCCATTATCATTACTGAATTCGGTTGCTGTGCTTACAAGGGAGCTGAATTAAGAGGGGGAGAAGGTGGTTGGATTCAAGACTGGAGTAACCTTAGTGAACGTAAATTAGACGGCGAATATATGAGAGATGAACAAGTTCAGGCAAACTATATTGGTCAGCTAATTGAAGTTTTTGAAACAGAAAATGTTTATGGAGCCTTTATCAATCAATTTATTGAAGAAGATCATCCTTATTCAGATGAGGCTCTATATGACCTGGATATGGCTAGTCTAGGCATTGTAAAGGCCTGTCCTCAGACAACTAATGAAAGAGGTTGGATAGCTAAAAAAGCTTTTTACGAGATTGCAAACCGTTATTCTCAATACAAGAGTAGTCAATAGATTTAAGAGACTTTTAATAAAGCTGTTGATCTAAAAACATTCCTCAACAAATCGATTATAATAACATTGGCTCTGTTTTCACCTCTGTAGAATGATTGTCTAAAGGGGTGTTTTTTGTTTTTGTGTTAAAAAACATTTAAAATTATCGCCAGTGCGGAGTGTGAGGGAAACATATTGAAACCCCGAAACAAGACCCTTTGAAAGCTTTACTATCTTAATTCATTAATATGAGATTCTTACAAGTATATACAAGATTTAGTTGGCAATTGCTAACTAATGCTAGTAAAGCACAACCTGATATTGTGATCAAGATTTGAGAGATACGGGAGAAAGGAATATCTGGTGTTAGTATCCTCTATCAAAGGAAATCAAACATCAGAAAACTGTAGTAAAAGAAAAAACATTCGAATATTCCTTTCGAGGTATATTTAAATCATGAAAACAACATTGAATGCTCTTGCTGAGCCTAACCGACTACAGATTGTGGAACTCTTGCGTGACGGACCTCTCACAGTAGGGGAAATTGCTGATCGACTTAGTCTAAACCAGCCTCAAGTTTCCAAACATCTTCGAGTACTTAGTAATGCAGAACTCGTCGAGGTGAATGCTATTTCTAATCGACGGATCTACAAGCTGAAGGCCAAGCCGTTTATAGAGCTTAATTCATGGTTAGAGTCCTACCGTCACATTTGGGAAGAGAGATTCGACCTCTTGGACGACTACCTGCAGGATCTACAAAGAAAGGGTGTGAACCATGACGACAAATAGGAGTCCAGCTTTTGACTTAAGTAGAAAATCGAAAAGCTTTTTAAATAACATTGCTGGATCCTATGTTTTCTATGATAGAAAACATCCAAAAATAAGTTAACAATAATTTATTGGGGGGAACTAGAAATGCCCAAAAATGCTATGGTATCAAGGGTTGAAAGCGATCGGGTGCTCGTGCTGGAGCGTATTTTCGACGCACCGCGCGACCTCGTCTTCAAGATGTTTAAAGATCCGAAGCATCTCAAACGCTGGTGGGAGCCCAGAGGTTGGGAGCTTCCTATTTGCAACGTCGATTTCCGTCCGGGTGGCGTTTGGCACTACTGTATGAAGTGTGTTGATCAAAACCTAGGTGAATATTACGGAATGGAATCTTGGGGTAAATCGATTTATAAGGAGATCATTGAACCTGAGAAGATCGTCTACATCGATTTCTTCTCGGATGCTGAAGGTAATTCGAATGATGCTATGCCATCGACTGATATTACATTGGAATTCATCGACCTGGGCGAAAAGACGAAGCTGATCAATCGTGCTGAATATGCATCGGCGGAGAGCCTCAAGACCGTCATGGATATGGGCATGCTTCAAGGAATCACCGAAACGTGGGACCGTCTGGAAGAGGCTCTTAAGCAGATGCAATAAGAAAATATTAAGAAGTTCATCAAAGAATACATGTACGATAGTAAGGATTAGGAACAGTGAGTTCGGTAATTTAATAAAAGGGAGTGGAAAAATCAATGATTAATAAAGTTGGTCAAATTATGTTGTATGTAAATAACCAAGATGAGGCAATGGGTTTTTGGACTGAAAAAGTAGGGTTTAGTGTCATTTCTGAAGAAAATAACGGTGAAATGAGATGGATTGAAATTGCTCCAACAAAAGGTGCAGAAACAAGCATCGTTCTGCATAATATGGAACTCATTGCTAAAATGAGCCCAGAATTAAATCTCGGTACACCTTCGCTAATGTTCTTTTCAGAAAACTTCGATGAATTATATACTAATTTATCCAACAAAAATATCAAAGTCGGTGAAATTGTAAATATGCCTTCTGGTCGGGTTTTTAACTTTTCTGATAATGAAGAAAATTACTTTGCAGTCATGGAAAAGAAGTAATCCACAATAAAAAATAATTAAGTAATGAAAAGAGGGTGTCCCAAAAGCCTAGCTTTTGGTGACACCCTCTTTTCTTATACTAATTAATTGATGTAAACGTAATGGGTTCGCTCGAATCGTTCTATGCGGACGCTTTCCGCGGGCAACGCTTCAGCCTTCCTTCGGGGAAACCACCCTGTGGAGTCTTCAGCTGTTGCTTTTCCCGCTGGAGTCGCCGCCTGCCAATCTTTCGAGCTTTTTTAATAAAATTGAATAATAAAGAAATCGCCCCTTTGGTATAATTAAAGCACCACACCAAAACCATACTAGGAGGCGATTTCTTTATGAAACATGATCATATTTCTTTCCAAGATTATAACATGGATCAGTTTTACTTACCAATGGATCTTGAAGTTGAAATCCCAATCCATCACGTTTGCCGTATTATCAATCAAGCCGTTGAAGAACTGGATCAAACTATTCTCTATCAATGTTACGATGGCGGCGGTCGTCCTCCTTACCATCCCAAAATGATGTTAAAGATTATCCTCTATGCCTATATGTATAATGATAATAAAGTTATTGAATTTTGATTAATAAAAGCTAAGAGCCTTACTACATTCTACGTAGCAAGGCACTTTAAAGTAGTTTCAAATTACTTCCATCTGTTTATATAATACTAAAAAATGAATAATAAAGTTGTTTACTTCTTATTGAACTAACGCATCTTTTCGTTTAAGTGTAACTCTTTACATTTATTTGATATTATATAGGTGAATAGAAAGATAAATTAATATTTAGTTTAGTAGTTGTAAAAGTAGATTATTTATATGATTCTCTTATAATTTTTCAAAAAGGAGAGTTTATGAAAAAGATTATTGTTTTTGTATTAATGATATTTATATTATTCTCAGGATTCGCAACACAAAGTTATGCGTTATCAGATTCGAAATCTGCGGCAATACAAGCGTTGCTAGATGATGCCTGTCGTATATCGGGTGTGCCAGGAATGTCAATCTCAATACTTGCTGATGATGAAGTGTTCTACTTTTCTTCAGGGTATGCAGACCGTGAAAAGGGGTTGTCTGCAAGTGAAAATACACTCTATGAGTTAGCCTCGGTCAGTAAAGCTTTTACCGGAATGGGTATTATGCTGTTGGAAGAGCAAGGGTTGCTCTCAATGACTGACCCTGTCCAAAAATATTTACCTTGGTTTACGTTAAAGTATCAAGGGAAACCTGTTGATATGCAAAGCCTTACAATAAATAACTTTCTTCACCATACCAGTGGTCTAACAAATTTTAGGCATAGTCAAAATATTCCACAAGGCAATACGCCGGATATGTTGCAAAAGACTGTGGAAACGCTCGTAGATGCTGAATTGGCGTTCCCTCCCGGTGAACAGTATAACTATGGAACCGTTAATTATGACGTATTGGGTTTAGTTATTGAGATTGTGTCGCGACAAAGCTATGAAGACTTTATGAGGGAACAGGTATTTCAGCCGTTAGGTCTTCACCAGACGTATGTTTATAAAGAAGATGCCGAAGCCACTGGACAGTTGGCACAGGGCTACCGTTCTTCCTTTTTTATGACAACTCCATTTAATGCTCCGGATTATGCTGGGAATAAACCCGCAGGCTACATCATTTCTAATACTAAAGATATGGCGCGTTGGATGGGCATACAGATGGGTATGGTGCATGACATACCCGAAATATTTCACACGGTTATCGAAAAATCACATAGGGGTGATATGTCTGTTTCTGCTGTCAACGATATGTATTATGCGGCAGGCTGGTTGGTAAACGCCGACCAAACGATTATAGAACACACTGGGGGCAATCCAAATTTCAGAACCGAAGTAGCCATACTGCTAAATGAACGAACAGCCATCAGCTTGCTGAGCAACGGCGCAAATACCAATACAAACCTGGTACTAAAAGTTAAAGATATATTAGACGGCAATCTAACTCAGTCATATGAAATAAGCGGCACACAGCTTTTGGATATCATTTTGTCGTCTATCACAATTATTCTTTGCCTATTGGCCGTCCTGCTATTTCTTTTAGGATTACGCAGAAGGAAAACGAATGAGCGGCAGCCAATGACAAAAAAGAGAATAATCGTAACAGTTATTTTCCTGATCGCTACGATTGCCCTGGGGATACTGTGCTTTACTTTCGATTGGTCAACGATACTTATTTGGCAAACATATAGTGTTCTTACAGCTTTGATTTCGTCAGCATTATTAACAGCAAGCATTACATGGTTTGTATACACTCACCGATAAAAATACCTCGCTCCCAAGATATCTTGCATCGATCCAAGGTTATGCAGAATTATTACGAGATACAGACGTTTCTTTGCATCAGGTGATATAGAGCATATATTTGATCGTTATTACCGTGGAACAAATACGGAAAATAGTAAAGGATCAGGACTTGGGATGGCGATTGCTCGTGACATTATTAAAGCCCACGGGGCAGAAGTTGAACTCTCAAGTCGAGTTAATCAAGGAACCATTGTGAAAATAAGATATGAATCGTCTCACGAATAAGAAAAAGGGGTTGGTGACAATAAGAATGTCCTTGCGATGAAAAAGAAAGGCTGATTAAAAAGGCACTAAAAAAATGTAAATCCACACTTTTCCAGTGCCATCATGATTTAGGTACATGAAGTCTAATTTTTTATTTTGTGATAATATACTCATATAGGGTATATGAAAAAGGAGTGTCGATAAAATGGATAGTTCCAAAAGTACAATCCAACCGAACAAACAACAGCTACTTAATCGTTTGAAAAGAGTGGAAGGGCAAGTGAGGGGGATCCACAACATGGTTGAGAACGATCGCTATTGTGTAGATATTTTAAATCAAATTGCAGCCGTCCAATCCGCAATGAACAAAGTGTCGCTTGCACTTATGGAAGACCATACTCATCATTGTGTTGCTAATGCAATTAAAAATAATAAAGGTGAAGAAGCGATTGACGAGCTTATGACGGTCATGAAAAAAATGATAAAATAATTTTAAGATCACAGGAGTGTGATCTTTTTTCTGAGGGTATATATGACAGGATCTATTCTCCGTTGTAGTTTACAGTTCTATCCCTTTTTTGTTTTTGCTAGTATACAAAAGGTTTAACATCATCATGATAGGATAGACAAAGTCTAATGGTGAAGCACATTCATAGCGCTTTAAAAAATAAGCAGAAAGGTTGAATACTATACCGGGGTATTGTATAATGGTATTAGATCGTAATATAACAATAAGGAGGAATTATTCATGGAACAAAAAACATTAATGGTTAAAGGGATGTCTTGCGGACATTGTGTAAGTTCTATAGAAGAAAGCGTTGGAGGACTTGAAGGCGTGAGCAAAGTCAACGTACATTTACAAAGTGCAAGAGTAGACGTTCAATATGACATAGATAAGGTCACGCTTGATACCATTAAAGAAGTCATTGAAGAACAAGGATACGATGTAGAAGGTATCGAAAACGCGACTTCCTAAAAGAATCCTTGACATTACGTCGAGTATACCCCTGTACTGTATATGATTAATCGGGAGTGGTGGAAATGGAGCAAAAAGAAGTCTCAATGAAGGTATCAGGTATGACATGTGCCGCATGCGCTAACAAGATAGAAAAAGGATTGTCTAAAATGGAGGGTGTTCAAGAAGCGAATGTCAACTTCGCCATTGAGACTACCAAAGTCATATATGACCCCCAATATACAAATCCAAAGGATTTTGAAAATAAAATTGAGAAGCTTGGTTATCACGTTCTACATGAAAAAGACGAATTTGATATTTCTGGTATGACGTGTGCTGCATGCGCAACAAGGATTGAAAAGCGAATCAACAAAATGGAAGGTGTTTCTAAAGCGAATGTCAATTTTGCTTTAGAAACCATTTCTGTGGAATATGATTCAGAAAAAGTGAGAGCATCAGAGATGGTAGATGTCATCAAAAAACTAGGTTACCGCTTGATTCCTAAACAAGAACAAGAGGAAAAGATTGATCATAAAGAAAAAGAAATTGAAAAACAGTATGGAAAGTTTTTGCTTTCCGTAGTTCTCACTTTTCCTCTTTTATGGACAATGGTGACGCATTTTGAAATGACGTCTTTTCTTTATATGCCTGATATGTTTATGAATCCATGGGTTCAACTGGCGTTAGCTACCCCGGTTCAGTTTGTAGTAGGAGCTCAATTTTATCGTGGTTCGTATCATGCGTTAAAGAATAAGAGTGCTAATATGGATGTGCTCGTTGCTTTAGGGACGAGTGCTGCCTACTTCTACAGCATCTATTTAGGATGGGAGTGGATGAGTACAGGAAGCCAAGGAATGCCTGAATTGTATTTCGAGGCTGCCGCGGTCATTATTACCCTCATTGTTCTTGGTAAGCTATTTGAAGTTCGTGCAAAAGGGAAAACGAGCCAGGCCATACAGAAGCTGCTAGGTTTACAGGCTAAAACAGCATGTTTGATTCGAGACGGGGAAGAAGTCGAGGTTCCAATAGAAGAAGTGATGACTGGCGACCTTTTAATCATTAAACCAGGTGAGAAAGTACCTGTCGATGGTGAGATCATGGAAGGTCGATCAGCTATAGATGAGTCGATGATTACAGGGGAAAGTATTCCGATTGACAAGTCGATTGGAGATCAAGTGATCGGAGCTACAATCAATAAGAATGGCTCTATTAAAGTAAGGGCAACTAAGGTCGGAACAGATACGGCTTTATCACAAATTGTCAAAGTAGTTCAAGAGGCACAGAGCTCAAAGGCAGATATTCAGCGTATGGTTGATAAAGTATCAGGTATTTTTGTCCCGATTGTTGTAGTTGTTGCGATTGCTACGTTCTTAATTTGGTATTTCGTCGTTACGCCTGGAGATTTACGCTCTGCGTTAATCCCGATGATCTCTATTTTAGTTATTGCATGCCCTTGTGCACTAGGACTCGCTACTCCGACATCGATTATGGCTGGGTCAGGTCGATCCGCAGAAATGGGGCTCTTGTTTAAGGGTGGTGAACATCTAGAAAACACACAATTGATTCAAACCGTCGTGTTAGATAAAACAGGTACGGTAACAAAAGGTGAGCCGGAGCTAACTGATTTAATGGTTGCGAATGGTTTTTCTAATGATGACGTGCTTTATTATGTTGGATCAGCAGAACGTAACTCAGAACATCCTTTGGCACAAGCGATCGTAAAAGGAGTAAAAGCAAAGAAAATCAGATTAGGAAACCCCTCTGACTTTGAGGCTATACCAGGATTCGGTATTAAAGCAACAGTGGATCAGAAGACGATTTATGTGGGAACTCGGAATCTTATGAGAGAAAACGACATCGCTTTGGAAGAAAACGTTGTTGCACAAATGGAGTCTTTAGAAGGTCAAGGGAAAACAGCAATGTTAATTGCTGTTGATCACCGTCTTTCTGGGGTTATCGCCGTGGCAGATACCGTCAAAGAAACGTCGAAAGACGCTGTAAAACGAATGACAGACCTTGGTTTGGAAGTCATTATGTTAACAGGTGATAATGAACGGACAGCACAGGCGATCGCGAAGCAGGTTGGAATTAAACACGTTATTGCTGAAGTCATACCTGAGCAAAAAAGTGATGAAATTGAAAAATTGCAGAAAGAAGGAAAGAAGGTCGCCATGGTTGGCGATGGAATCAATGATGCACCAGCATTGGCGATGGCCGATATTGGAATGGCGATTGGAACAGGTACGGATGTTGCCATCGAAGCTGCAGACATCACCCTTATGCGCGGGGATTTAAACAGTGTCGCTGATGCGATTATGATGAGCCGTAAGACGATGAGGAATATTAAGCAAAACCTCTTCTTCGCCTTCATCTACAATACTTCTGCAATCCCAATTGCCGCAGTTGGTTTGCTCGCTCCATGGGTTGCAGGTGCTGCAATGGCTTTTAGTTCCGTATCAGTTGTATTAAACGCCTTACGACTACAGAAGGTGAAGCTCGTTAAGAAGGAGGCGGCCTAATGAGTAACAAAAAGTGGTGGTTGCTTTCAGGTGTGATCTATTTGATTCTTGTTATTGGAGGCTACAGTTTGGTGACTGGAGCAAATCCATTGGAAAGTGGTAATATGCATAGTGATCACAGCGAGGAGTCACATGAAACGTTTGAAGATCACAATGAGAATGCAAGTATGGATCACCATGAACACCAACATGATTCTCACAGTCACTTCGGAGAATCTCAATCTCAAGTAGAAATTCATATTCATCAGGCTAATCAAAAACTGATCATCCATTTTGAAGATGAAGAGGGCGATGTTCCCGAGCTAATTGAAACACATGAAAAGCTCATGCACCTCATTCTAGTGAGTGGTGATTTGGAGGAGTTCCATCATTTTCACCCAGAAGAAGTAGAGAGTGGCACGTTTGAGAAAGAAACAGATCTCCCTGATGGTCACTACTATGCGTTTGTAGATATTCACCCAGTAGGTAAAAGTTATGTGGTCGAGCCACAAGAAGTGATGATTGGCGAGCATCATGGCGAAAGTGGAGAAATGAACCTTCAGCCAGATAGTGACTTAGTTAAAAGTAAAAGTGGTAAAGAAGTAGAGCTCGTCACAACTGATCTCAATGCTGGTGAATCCGTTGAATTAGCATTTGACTTAAAGGGTGAAACGCCTGAGCCATATTTAGGAGCACTTGGCCATGTAGTTATCATTGATGAGCGTGTCGATCATTTTATCCACGTGCATCCTAAGTCAGATGATTCAACCGAATTTGAAGCTTACTTTCCACACGAGGGAGTTTATAAGCTATGGGCTGAATTTAAATACAATGATGAAGGCGTCATGGCGTTTCCTTTTGTGCTAGAAGTCGAATAATTTGAATGCGAAGGACCTTGAGTACCAAGAGAGGTTTATAGTTTAAGACAACAGTAAAGGCCCCCACTTTGAGCATCTCGATAAGGTAAGTGGGTAAAATACATCTATAATGGTTTTCCCGCTGATTTACCCATTTTAGTCTGTGATGAAATAAGCCTCTCACGCTCATTGACCGTTACAAGGTTTTCTAGTTCCTTTAAGGCATGCCGGCCGATCCATCGTTCATGTTTGGATGCGCTGTTATGGAGCTCATAAGCAAGGGTGAGAGCTCGTTCCAAAAGGTCGGCGTGCTTCTTTCCTATTTCTCTCAAGGCCCAGCTAACTGCTTTTTTAACATGAGTGCGTTCATCGTCTGCATGTTTACGAATGATGTGTAAGTAGTCATCGATATCTTCACGTGTCAGCTGAATTTTGCTAGAGGGCACACAAGAAGCAGCCATGAGGCAAAAAGCAGCACGTTTGTAATACGTTTTCGTACCGTCACACCATTTGTGGATATATTCTCGAAACTTCGGTTGAAGGACGATTAGGTTTTTACAAACATGGTCGCACAAATCCCAGGAGTGGATTCCCTGCATGAACCGTTCGATGTCTGCTTCATTCGTCTCAAAGGGATCGACCAATAAGACGGCAAGAAGCTTTCCCTCATGATACCCACTCTGCCACAAGGAAAGTCCTAATTTATGTGCCTCATGGGCAGTCACCAGTTTGTTTATTTTTTTTGCCAGCTTTCTCACTTCCCCAGTTGATACCCCAATGCTATTGTGCTCGGGTATCCCCATTCTAACTACATTTTGTTGGTACTTAATCGAACTTTTCTCTTTTAAGCTGTTGATGATATCATCTCTCTTCACTTCTTTCACCTCCCTATGGCACAGCCACCGAGCACTGAGTTGCTCAGAAACTGTCGTTGTATTTTATATTATTACATAACTAGCAGGCTATTATAAATCGACTATTTTAATTGAATTTTAAACTTCATTTAATTTCTCTTTAGTTTGAAGTGATAGTCTATGTACAAGAAGGTGTCGATTACTGAACAACAGGCAGGGAAGGATCAATCATTTTTTTATAGGGAGGAGATTTGTGTGTTGGGGAATCGAGTTAAGATAGGCTTACTTATTTTGGTTATTATATTTATTTTTACTTCATTTTATATAATTGCGTACAATGGCTTAGCGAATGAACTCGAATTTGCCTCAGGAAGCGGAGAGGTGGATGATCCATATATAATCGAAACAGCCGAACAGCTTAATAACGTCCGCTTTCATTTGGACGGACATTTTGATTTGGGAGATAATATTGATTTAAGCACTTATTTATCACCTGGTGGAACGGGGTATGAGCAATGGGAGGAAGCTGGATGGCTGCCAATTGGTAGGGGATCAGGATCATTCACTGGCACGTTCAATGGTGTTGGTTTTGAAATAAGTGGGCTAAAGATTAACGGTAATGGAGCTGGGTTGTTTGAAGAAATTGGGGAAGAAGGGGTCGTTGAAAATCTTGTCCTTTCTGATGTAGACATTGTGACAGAATATACAGCGACGGGGAGTATTGCTAGACATAGCAATGGACTTATTCAACATGTGACCGTGGATGGTCTCCGAGTGACTAGAGATACTGCGACGGATAATAGTACTCATGTACTCTATATAGGCGGTATTGTAGGGGGCAATAGTGGGACTGTGCAATTTGTTACGATAAAAGAGGGGGTTATAAGTAGCGGATATCGAATTGTTGGTGGTGTGGTCGGTAGGAATGCTGGATTGATACAGCATGTTACTTATGAAGGTTCACTCCAGAATGATGGTGGACATATAGGTGGTATCGTTGGCCGGAATAATGCCGGTACCATTCAATTTGCTCAAGCCTCAGGGGAAGTGATATCCTCAAATACTGGTGTAGGTGGACTGGTAGGCTTAAATGATTCTTTTAGTGGTAGAGCGGTTATTCAATATTCACATACTAATACTTTCGTTCAAGGTGAAAGCGAAGTCGGTGGTTTAGTAGGGCGAGATATAAATAGTAGTATTATTGAAAATGTATATACGATCGGTAATGTTGAAGGAAGCAAAAGTGTTGGTGGAATTGTTGGAGAAATGTCAAGTGGAAAAATAAACAAAGGGTATTCAATCGGTCATGTGATGGGAAGCGAAAATGTTGGTGGTGTAATCGGTTTTGATTTTCGTAATAATGTAAAGGTTGAAAACAGCTTTTATTCCGATGGAGAGGTTGATAACGGTTACGGCACATTTAAATCAACGAGTGAATTGCAAGATGTTGTGACTTATACAGATGTCGATGTAGAAGGACTTGATGAGCCGTGGGATTTTGATTTGATTTGGAAGATCGATTCGACAGGGAATAATGGGTATCCGCATCTTCTTACAACGGTAGATTTGACGTATGCTGCCAATGGTGCAGAAGATGGCTGGTCAACAGATACTCAAGTATATCCGTATCCTAAATACAAAGACGTAACCGTACAAGGGGCAGGTGGTTTGACGAAGAGCGGCTATACGTTTGACGACTGGAATACCGAAGCGGATGGAAGCGGTGAATCGTATCGAGAGGGCGATACATTTAGCCTCGGGATAGAAGATGTAACACTATATGCGCAGTGGTTGATTAATCATTACGAGTTACGTTATGAAGGGAACGGTGAGGAAAGTGGAAGTGCACCAGAACCGGAAGAGATTGTGTATGGAAGTGAAGTGGAGATAGCGGATTCTCATACGCTGAGTCGAACGGGCTATACGTTTGTCGGCTGGA
>NZ_JALKEV010000092.1 GCF_023017105.1 Halalkalibacter sp. APA_J-10(15)
GAGTTAATCCAGTAAGACCCCTTAGAGATGATGAGGTTGATAGGTCTGGTGTGGAAGCGTGGCGACACGTGGAGCTGACAGATACTAATCGGTCGAGGACTTATCCAAGAAATTCTGACGTGTTTCAATGACCATGATCTAGTTTTGAAGGAATCTTTCTTTCAACCATATAGTGAACAAAGGTTATCTGATGTTCAAAGTCCGGTGGCGATAGCGAAGAGGTCACACCCGTTCCCATGCCGAACACGGTCGTTAAGC
>NZ_JALKEV010000093.1 GCF_023017105.1 Halalkalibacter sp. APA_J-10(15)
CTAGTTGTAGGCACACGGTTTCAGGATCTCTTTCACTCCCCTCCCGGGGTGCTTTTCACCTTTCCCTCACGGTACTGGTTCACTATCGGTCACTAGGGAGTATTTAGCCTTGGGAGATGGTCCTCCCGGATTCCGACGGGGTTTCACGTGTCCCGCCGTACTCAGGATCCACTCTGGAGGAAACGAAGTTTCGGCTACAGGGCTGTTACCTTGTCTCGCGGATCTTTCCAGATCGCTTCACCTACTCCGTTTCTT
>NZ_JALKEV010000094.1 GCF_023017105.1 Halalkalibacter sp. APA_J-10(15)
CGGGAGGCAGCAGTAGGGAATCTTCCGCAATGGACGAAAGTCTGACGGAGCAACGCCGCGTGAGTGATGAAGGGTTTCGGCTCGTAAAGCTCTGTTGTTAGGGAAGAACAAGTGCTATTCAAATAGGGTGGCACCTTGACGGTACCTAACCAGAAAGCCACGGCTAACTACGTGCCAGCAGCCGCGGTAATACGTAGGTGGCAAGCGTTGTCCGGAATTATTGGGCGTAAAGCGCGCGCAGGCGGTCTTTTAAGT
>NZ_JALKEV010000095.1 GCF_023017105.1 Halalkalibacter sp. APA_J-10(15)
TACATTGAGAAAGCACGGGACCATTCTGACACACACTCGGATTGGAGCTGTACTCACGGTATCCTTCTCTGTTCGTTGTTCGGTAATGAAGAAGTTGGTCTTGCGGACAGATGTAACAATCGTAGTATTCATCATACACAAACTCGTGCTTTCGGAAGTAGCCCGGAGGCGTCATTGGTCGTTTGTAAGGCATGACCGCTCTTGTTTCTTCTTCTTGAAGCTTCTTCGCAATACTTGGTGTCTTGTAGCCTGCAT
>NZ_JALKEV010000096.1 GCF_023017105.1 Halalkalibacter sp. APA_J-10(15)
CTAGTTGTAGGCACACGGTTTCAGGATCTCTTTCACTCCCCTCCCGGGGTGCTTTTCACCTTTCCCTCACGGTACTGGTTCACTATCGGTCACTAGGGAGTATTTAGCCTTGGGAGATGGTCCTCCCAGATTCCGACGGGGTTTCACGTGTCCCGCCGTACTCAGGATCCACTCTGGAGGAAACGAAGTTTCGGCTACAGGGCTGTTACCTTGTCTCGCGGATCTTTCCAGATCGCTTCACCTACTCCGTTTCTT
>NZ_JALKEV010000097.1 GCF_023017105.1 Halalkalibacter sp. APA_J-10(15)
CCGGAATTGCTAGTAATCGCGGATCAGCATGCCGCGGTGAATACGTTCCCGGGCCTTGTACACACCGCCCGTCACACCACGAGAGTTTGTAACACCCGAAGTCGGTGGGGTAACCTTTTGGAGCCAGTCGCCTAAGGTGGGACAGATGATTGGGGTGAAGTCGTAACAAGGTAGCCGTATCGGAAGGTGCGGCTGGATCACCTCCTTTCTATGGAGTAACTAACTCTAATCGACGAACAACCTCGGTTGTTTGAC
>NZ_JALKEV010000098.1 GCF_023017105.1 Halalkalibacter sp. APA_J-10(15)
CGGGAGGCAGCAGTAGGGAATCTTCCGCAATGGACGAAAGTCTGACGGAGCAACGCCGCGTGAGTGATGAAGGGTTTCGGCTCGTAAAGCTCTGTTGTTAGGGAAGAACAAGTGCTATTCAAATAGGATGGCACCTTGACGGTACCTAACCAGAAAGCCACGGCTAACTACGTGCCAGCAGCCGCGGTAATACGTAGGTGGCAAGCGTTGTCCGGAATTATTGGGCGTAAAGCGCGCGCAGGCGGTCTTTTAAGT
>NZ_JALKEV010000099.1 GCF_023017105.1 Halalkalibacter sp. APA_J-10(15)
TCGCCTGCATTGAATTTTTTTCGAGCCCCTTCAGGTTCGTCCAACGCAGTCCATGCTTTTGTTTAAGATCGGCAAAGACTCGTTCAATCGTTTCTTTCCGTCTTGCATAGATCTCTCTATTTATGTCAGTGTGTCTCAAGTGCTCTGCTTCGTCCAACGCATCCTGCCAAATGTGGCGCAAGACCAGCTTCTTATGGTCTTTGTTTTTGGTACATTGAGAAAGCACGGGACCATTCTGACACACACTCGGATTGG
>NZ_JALKEV010000100.1 GCF_023017105.1 Halalkalibacter sp. APA_J-10(15)
TTTTTCCCTTTAAGTAGCCCATAAAATGCGACACAGATAATTTAGGAGGTATCTTTACTAACATATGAATGTGGTCCTTCATGGCATGTGCTTCGATGATTTCGACATCTTTCATTTCGCATAACCTGCTTAGGATTGCACCTATATCTTTTCTTAATTTTCCATAAATGACTTTCCTTCTGTACTTAGGTATGAATACTATGTGATACTTACAATTCCACCTCGTGTGTGATAAACTATTGTCACTCGACATGA
>NZ_JALKEV010000101.1 GCF_023017105.1 Halalkalibacter sp. APA_J-10(15)
CACTCATGTTGAAGATTTCAATTTCCATGCTTTGACCATGGTTTGCACCGATTTGGAAGTTAGCAGTAAATGATCCACCGCCATTAGAACCACCACTTAATAGCTTTTGAGTGTTGAATTCAGTAGTATTCGAAATACGGTTGATTTCAGAAGTTAATGCATCGATTTCCTTCTGAATTTCCCCACGGTCTACATCAACGTTAGTATCGTTCGCTGCTTGTGTAGCAAGCTCACGCATACGTTGTAGAATTGAGT